>NZ_LJHQ01000050.1 GCF_001295925.1 Allobosea sp. AAP35
GTGGCCGAGCCGCTGCTGCGCCCCTCGCTTGACGCGACAGCGGCCGCTGTTCTCCCTGAGCCGCGCGTCGAGATGCGGCCGGCGGCGCCGGTGGCTGCCGCCCGGCCCGCGCCCGCCCCCGTTGCCGCCCCTGCTCCGGCCCCGGTTCAGGAGGTCGCGCGCCGCCAGCCCGCACCGGATCTCCAGCCGGTCGCGAAGACCGGCTGGCTCTCGGACCTGCTCAACCGCGCCTCGCGCGAGGAAAAGGCGCCCGAAGCTCCTCGGCCGACGGCGCATTCGATCGAGCGGCTCGATTCGCTCTCGGTCGATATCGCCCGGATGATCGACCATGACGCCGCGGTCGAGCTGTGGGACCGCTACAAGCGCGGCGAGCGCAACGTCTTCACGCGCCGCCTCTATACGCTGCAGGGCCAGCAGACCTTCGACGAGATCCGCCGCAAATACCGCCGCGACGTCGAGTTTAAGGAGACGGTCGATCGCTATATCGACGAATTCGAGCGCCTGCTGGCCGAAGCCGCCAAGGACGACAGGGATTCGATGGTCGCCAAGACCTACCTGACGTCCGAGACCGGCAAGGTCTACACGATGCTCGCCCATGCGAGCGGGCGCTTCGAATAGCGCCTGCCGGCTCAAGGGCCAGACATAAAGAAGACCGCCCTTCGGGGCGGTCTTCTTGTTTCAAAGATCGCTTGGGAACTGGCCTGACTCGGCGGGCGAGCTCGTCCTTACCGCTGTGTTGGAGCCGCCACCTCAGCGCGCCCAGCGCACGATGTCGACCAGCACCTGCGACAGCGCCCGGTCGAGGGCCTGGGCGGCGCCCGCGCCATCCACGGCGCCAGCCGGGACGCGGGCCGAGAACAGCCGCGCGCGGCGGATGTCGCCGGTGCGGTCCCCGACGAGCTTGGCCGTGATCTCCACCACAGCCGCGCCGCTGGCGGCATCAATGTTGAAGCTGCGGATATCGGTGAGCAGCTGAACCTCAGGCGTGATGCGGTCGCCGGGACGAGCGACCGAGCCGAGCCGGCTGCCATTCTCGAAGGTCTGGATCAGGCGCACCTGGACGAGCTTGGGCACGCGGTCGGCCCATTGCGCGCCACCCAGGAAGGAGAGCGCGCCGCTGGAGTCGCGGATGATGACGCGGTCGGAATCGAGCGCCTGTACCGTCGTCGGCTCCTGCACCATCAAGGTCGCGCGCGAGCCGCCGAGACGGCCGAAATCGCGCGGCGCCGACAGGTCGAAGGTGGTCGGTGCGCTGCTTCCGCTGCATCCGGCCAGAAAAACGCCTGCCGCCAGCAGCAGCACAGGAACGGTCGGTTTGCGGAATCGGGAGCGCGGCGAGGGCTGGGCCTGGGTCGTCATGACTTAGCGGGATCCACCATATTGAGGGAGCGGGGGCTTGCCGCCGAAGATGAACTGCTGCGGGTTACGTTCCAAACTCCGCAAGGTGCGGTTTAGGTCCGTCAGCGTGCGGCGTCCGTCGCTTGCCAGCGCCTCGATGTCGCGCAGGCCCGGCCCTGTGAAGCGGCTGATGCCGGAGGTGATCTCTGCGGTGCGCCTGTCGAGATTGTCGGCGAGAACACGGATCGACTTGGCGGCGTCGCTGACCTCGGTGAAGGCGCTGCGGCCGTCCTTGCCGGCGGCCGTGTTCAGGAAGGCCTGCGCGCTCTTCATCACACCCTCGACCTGGTCGGCTGCCGTGTTGAGCTTGCCGGTGATCGCGGCCACGTCCTTGACCGCCTTGCCGACATCGTCGCTCGAACCGCCAAGTGCAGCGGTGAAGCGATCGACATTGCCGATGATCTCGGTGACCTTCTTCTGATCGACCGAGCGGACGATCTGCGTCAGCTCCTCGCTCAGGACACCGAGCTTCTGCGAGAGCGGCGCAATGGTGTCGGCGATCGTGCCGAAGCTCTGCATCAGCTTGTCGATGCCCTCTGAATTGTTGCCGAGCGCCGCCGAGAACCGCTCGACGTTCTTGACGGTGTTGCTGATCGAGCCGGCATTGTCCTTGACCAGTCCCTCGACGCTGCCGAGCACCTCGTCGGCCCGCCTGGCGATGGTGCGGACGGTTTCGAGGATGTCCTGGAATTCCGAGCGCTCCGCGACGATCGTCGGCATCGACTGGCCGGCATCGGCGACGAGGATGGCCGCATCGGGATCGCCACCGAGCAGCTGCACGGCGACCACGCCAGCAAGGCCCTGGGATTCGATGCGGGCCCGGGTATCGACCCGCAGAGGAGTCGTGGCGTCGATCTGGATAACTGCGTAGATGCGGCGGGGATCGTCGGGCTGCAGCTCGATTTGCGTCACCTCGCCGACGCGCAGGCCGTTGAAGAGCACGCTGGAGCCGCGGCCGAGACCCGTCACCGTTCCACTGAAGATGACCCGCACCTGTGTCTGCTTGCCGGCGCCGCCACTGTTGAACCAGAAGACGAAACCGAACAGCGCCGCCAGGATCGCCAGGGTGAACAGTCCGACCAGCGCATAATTTGCCCGCGATTCCATGGTCTAGACTGCTTCTTTTCTGTGATCGGCAGGCATGCGGGCCATTGCCCGCTCGCCGCCGAAATAGGCCTTGAGCCATGGATGATCGGATGCCAGCATCGTCGCCAGCGGGCCGACGGCGATGACACGCTTATCGGCCAGCGCGCCGATGCGATCGCAGGCGGAATAAAGGCTGTCGAGATCGTGGGTTACCATGAACACGGTGAGGCCCAAAGTCTCCTTCAGGGTCACGATGAGCTGATCGAACTCGGCGGCGCCGATGGGGTCCAGCCCCGATGTCGGCTCGTCGAGGAAGACGATATCGGGGTCGAGCGCCAGGGCGCGCGCGAGAGCGGCGCGCTTGATCATGCCGCCCGAGAGTTCCGACGGGGATTTCTCGGCGGCGTCGGCTGGCAGGCCGACAAGATCGAGCTTCACCATCGCCATCTCGTCGAGAAGGCCCGGCGACATGTCGAGATATTCCCGCATCGGCAGCTGGATGTTCTGCTTGACGGTCAGTGCCGAGAACAGGGCGCCCTGCTGGAACATCACGCCGAAGCGGCGCTCCAGGGCGCGGCGCTGCACCAGATTCAGTGTATCGACATCCTCGCCAAGGACCTCGATCGTGCCATGGGCCTTCTGCACCAGCCCGAGGATCGTGCGGGTCAGCACCGATTTGCCCTGCCCCGAACCGCCGACGAAGCCCAGGATCTCGCCGCGCATCACATCGAGATCCAGGCCATCCATGATGACCTTCTCGCCGAACGCCACTTTCAGGTCGCGCACGCGGATGACGACCTCGCGCTCGGCTTCGCGCGGCACTTCATCCTGCTGGGTGGCCGGATCGGCTTCCTGAATCCCCTGTTCGCTCATGTGCGGGGCATGGTCCTCAAAACGCGATCGACGAAAAGAACATGGCAAAAAGCGCGTCGACGACGATGACCATGAAGATCGCCTTCACCACGGAGGCCGTGACCTGGCGGCCGAGCGACTCCGACGAGCCCTTCACGGCCAGACCTTCCAGCGAGGCGATCAGCCCGATCACGAAGGCCATGAATGGCGCTTTTATGAGGCCGACGGCGAAATGCTTCCAGGTGATGACCGATTGCAGCCGCGCCAGGAAGGTGTCCATGCCGATCCCACCATAGAGCCAGGAGACCAGTGCCGCCCCCGTCAGGCCCGACATCGACGAGATGAAGGTCAGGATCGGCAGCGAGATCACCAGCGCCAGAATGCGCGGGACGATCAAAACCTCGATCGGGTCCAGACCCATCACGCGCAGGGCGTCGATCTCCTCGCGCATCTTCATCGAGCCGATTTCGGCGGTGATGGCAGAGCCCGAGCGTCCGGCGATCATGATCGAGGTCAAAAGCACCGCGAGTTCGCGCAGGATCAGGATGCCGGTCAGGTTCACCACGAAGACGGTCGCGCCGAACTGCTGCAGCTGGAAGATGCCCTGCTGGGCGACGATGCAGCCGACCAGGAACGAGATCAGCATGATGATCGGCGCGCCGTTGAAGGCGATGAGCTCGATCTGATTGACCAGGGATGGACCGCGAAACTTGCGCGGACCGACGACGACGGCGGCCGAGCCGACGACGATTTCGCCCAGGAACGTCGCGCCGCCCGCCATGTCGCGGCCGAAACGCACGATCGCGGCCCCGATCCTGACCAGCACCTCGACCAGACGGAACGGAGTCTCGGGCGCGGGCTGGTGATGGTCGTGCACCCCGACCTCGTCCATGAGGACGCGGTGCTCGGGCCGCTTGCTGGCGACCTCGATCGTGCCACCGCCGGTCTCGCGCTGGTGTCTCACGCGGTTCAAAACATAGGCGCCAAGCGTGTCGAGCCGATCTACGGCCGACAGATCGAGCCTGGCACGCGGAGCCTTGGCGAGCCGGTCGGTGATCTCCGCAGCCAGAGCCTCGATTCGCCGGGCGCGATCGGCGCTCCAGGATCCGGCGAGAACAACGGCCAGTGTGCCGGCGTCGTCTCGGAATACGGCTTGAGGTTCGGCGGTGTCAGGGGTCGCCATGGTCTGCGTGATGTCCTTCGTCCGCAACGCGACGGCCTTGAATCGCTCCGCGACGCCTGTTGAGGCGCCTGCCTACCCCTTTTGCCTGTATCGCCGGGCCCATGCAGCTTGGCAAGGGTAGGTAAGCCACACTTTGCATCGCGATGCGGCCCGGTGGCCTGAGCGCAGCACAGGCTGCTTTTTCCGAAAGCGCCGCCGCCCGCCACCCCGCGCAAATACATTGTTAAGCATTATGGCAGCATGGTCCGCCATGGCGCATCGCGCCCGGTGTTTCGTGGCATCGGTCCTCGAAGAACAGGTCAGTCATGAGCGAAGCGCGTTCAGTGACCCCGCTGAGCGAAACCGACTATGAGGCGATCGAGTCCGCCGTCATGGAGACGGCGCGCGGGCGCTGGTTCATGGCCGAGTTCGCCAAGCGCAACCGCCAGGCCGACACGCTGCAGCTTCTGGGCGCCATCGGGCGGATCGAGCGCGTGGTCGGTCAGGGCCTGTTGCCCCCTGTGGCAGAGCCGGATTTCGGCGAAGCGGCGGCTTTGATCGCGGATTTGCGGATCGATCTCGAGCGGATCAGCGGCAAGGGCGAAGAGCGCGCATCCGGGCTGGCCGCACGCATCGAGCGTGCCGCCGGGACCATCGTTCAGGCAACGGAGTCTGTGCAGGAAGCCGCGTGGGGTCTGCGGGAAGCCGGGGCCAACGAAGGATTGTGCGATCTGCTGGACCAGCGCGCGGCCGAAATCTCGACTGCCGCGGCGCTGATCGACGGCACGGTGCAGCAGATCGACAAGATCGCCGACACGATCGCCATGCTGGACAGCAGTCTGCGCGCCGTCATTGGCCTGAAGCCGGTTGCGCCGGAGATCGATCCCTTCAGCGCGCCGACGCAGCCGGGCCACGGAGCAGGCCTGCGCGACCTCGCTGCCGCCGCCGGCTTCGACGATCTCGAGATGGTGGACGTTGAAGACGGCGCTCTGACTCGTCCCGCCGCCAGCTTCGCGGCAGCGGGGCTGCTCGGGGGCGAGCCACAGATCGGCTCGATGCTGCAACGCGACACCGATATCGTTTTCAGCGAACCGATCGATGGCATGATGACGGGCCCGGTCGACACGCCCTTGCCGCTGGCGGCGGCCGAGACGCGTCCTGTCGGGCCGCCCAGCTCGGCAACGCGTGCAGTCGGTGGCTTTTCCGAGGCAGGCCTTCGCGACATCGATGCGCTGCCGGTTGACCGCAAGCTTGCCTATTTCGCCTGATCGCCGGGCACGAAGCTTGCCATCTTGCCCGGATTGAGCAGCCCGCGCGGATCGACCTCGCGCTTGAAGCCGAGTTGGTCGGCATCCGCGCGCTTGTGACGGCTGCCCTCCTCCAGCGAGACGACATGGGGATTGGCGATGAAGACGCCCGCCGCCTCGTGCTGAGCGATCACCGCGTTGAGGCGCTCCGGCGTCGAATAGCGCAGGATCGGCAGGGCGCTCGCCGTCACCTTCCCGCCGAAGCGGATGAACTCGTGATGCGGCAACAATTCGTCGCCGAAGGCTTCGATCGTCTCGCGGGCGCTTTCGACCAGTCGGTCATGCGGGAACAGGCATTGCAGATAGGTGATCGACCGGTCGCTCTTGAGCCATTGCAGCGTGGTGTGGTTCCAGGTGTACTCGTAAAGCGGCACCGTGCCCGGCCCCTCCTCCGAAGGCGCCTCGTAGGTCACCGCGCCGCGCTTGCCGACGATCGCCTTGAACGGGCCGAGCGAGCCCTCCGCGATCATGCAGATCAGGATGCTCTTGCCCTCCGGGCAATGAGATTTGAGCGCGCCGAAATAGGGCGTGATCTGCGATGAGATCGGCGTGACGAGCTTCTTGACGATGCCGTCTGCAAGCGCGACCTCATAGCCCGTCTCGAAGGCGTCCATGTAGCTGTCGAAGGCGACGATGACGTCGATCCATGGCCAGGCCGGCGCCAGCGGCATTTCGAGCGCCGTGATGATGCCGGTCGTGCCATAGGCGCGGTTGACCTTCTGGGCGGCGTCGTCGCGCAACTCGATGATGCGCGGTTCCTCCTCCACCGTGACGATGCGTGCGGCCAGGATGTTGCCGGGCTCGCGCAGCCCACCATAGGTGACCGAGCCGACACCGCCCGACCCGCCTGCGACGAAGCCGCCAACGGTGGCGCTGCGCTTGGTCGAGGGATGCATGCGCTGCTCATGGCCGGTCACACGCAAGGCGAGATCGACATCGAGCATCCGCGAGCCGGCGGCGGTGCGCACGATACCGGGCTTTTGCCATTCGATGCCGGTCAAGCCGGTGATGTCGAGCAGCACGCCGCCCTCGAGCGGGACGGCTTGGCCGTAGTTGCCGGTTCCCGCCGCCCGCACCGTCAGCGGGATGCGGCGCTTCGCGCAGGCGGCCGCGATGCGGACCACCTCCGCCTCGTCGCGAGGCATGGCGATGATGTCGGCGGATTTGTCGGCCAGTTGCTGATTCAGGATCGGGGAGTACCAGAAGAAATCTCGCGACCGCTTGCGGACGACCTGCGTCTCGTCGATCAGCGGGATGCCATCGAGATCGCCCTTCAGCGCGGCGATATCGTAGCGCGAGTTCCGCTCTGGCTTCTGCTGGCGTTCGGGCAAGGCGCTCATCTCAGTTCTCCCGCTTCAGGGCGCTCTCGTGCCAGCGTCTCAGCAGCATATGCGAGATCCAGCTCGTCGCGAGGAAGATCGCGATGCCCGATAGCGAGATCATCAGCAAGGCGGCAAAGACGCGCGGGATCTTGAGCTGATAGCCGGCCTCGAGGATGCGGTAGGCGAGGCCAGAGGCGCTGCCGCCGGTGCCGGCGACGAATTCCGCGACGACCGCGCCGATCAGCGCCAGCCCGCCCGAGATCTTCAGCCCGGCCAGGAAGTAAGGCAGCGCCGCCGGCAGCTTGAGATGGCGCATCGTCTGCCAGCGCGTCGCGCCATAAAGCTGGAACAGGTTGACGAGGTTATGGTCGGCGGAGTTCAGTCCGAGGATGGTGTTCGACAGGATTGGAAAAAAGGCGACGATCCAGGCGCAGATCAGCAAAGCGAGATTGACGTCGCCGGCCCAGATGATGATCAGCGGCGCGATCGCCACGATCGGCGTCACCTGCAGGATCACGGCATAGGGCAGGAGCGACATCTCCAGCCATTTCGACTGGGTGAAGAGCACAGCAAGCGTGACGCCGACGATGACCGCCGCAGCCAGCGCCATGAAGGTGATGCGCAGCGTGATCCAGAGCGAACCTGACAGCGTGCCCCAGTCGGACACCAGGGTCTGGCCGATCAGCAGGGGCCCGGGCAGGATGTAGGCCGGGATGGCGTTCCAGCGGACGGCGAACTCCCAAGCCGCGAGCGTGACAACGCCGATCACGATCGGCGCGAGGATGCGCGGCCAGGCGCTGGCTGGCAGGCCAAGCAGGCGCGGCTCCGTGACGAAGACCGGGCGGGCCTCGGCGTCTGTGCCGTCATGGGCGGCGACAGAGGCCTCGATCGATGGCATGCTCATGAGCCGATCGCCTCCTTGAGCTTGCCCGAGACCACCCGGCAGAGATGGGCGTATTCCGGCGAGGTGCGGAAGAGGTCGTCGCGCGGATAGGGCGCGTCCACGTCGAGATCGGCCATGACGCGGCCGGGCCGCGCCGCCATGACCACGATCCGCTTCGAGAGATAGACGGATTCGAACACCGAATGGGTGACGAAGACCGCGGTGAACCTCTCCTTCCACCAGAGTTCCAGCAGATCGTCGTTGAGACGGTGGCGGGTGATCTCGTCGAGCGCGGCGAAGGGTTCGTCCATCAGCAGGATCTTGGGCCGCAGCACCAGCCCGCGCGCGATCGAGACGCGCATCTTCATGCCGCCGGACAACTCGCGCGGGTAGGATCTTTCGAAACCGGCCAGCCCGACTAGGGCCAGCATCGCGGCGGCCCGTTCGCGGGCCTCGGCCTTGCGCACCCCCTTCAGGGTCAATGGCAGCATGACGTTGTCCAGCGCGCTGGCCCAGGGCATCAGCGTCGGGTCCTGAAAGACGAAGCCGAGATCTCGCTGCGGCTCGCCCGACGCGTCATGGCTCGTGGTCGGCCACTCGATCGTCCCGCTGGAGGGCGCGCCGAGGCCCGCGATCATCCGTAGCAGCGTCGATTTTCCGCAGCCGGACGGCCCAAGCAGGCTGACGAACTCGCCCTCCCCCAGGTTCAGATCGACATCGCGAACGGCCAGCGTGCCGTTGGCGAACTGCTTGGAGACATGCCGCACGCTGACCAAGGGCTTGCGACCCTCGGGGCGGGAGGCGGCAGGGCTGCTCAGAAAGGCTGTGTCCAATGCCTGATGATCCGTTGTCTGTGACAGCCAAAAACACCTGTGCCGTCATCCCGGGCTTGCCCCGGGATCCATCATAGGGCGCCGACTGCACGCTATGATGGATCCCGGATCTGCGCCGCTTCGCGGCTTGTCCGGGATGACGGTGTGGTTCCTTGCGGACCTGAAAGGCTGTTTTATGCCTTGCCGACACCCTTGTTGATGAACTCCAGGCTATAGGCCTTCTTCAAATCGATGCCGGCGGGGAAGACGCCGGCTTCCGTCATCGTCTTGTAGAACGACCCCCAGCGCGCGTCCGTCATGGCGCCGATGCCGAGCGTCAGCGCGTCGCCCGAGAGCACGATGCCCTTCTCGTTCATCACCTTGACCGCGTAGTCGATCTTCTCCTGATCCATGTCGGGGTTGTCCTTCAGGATCTGGGCATTGGCGGCGGCCACAGCCGGGCCGCCCTTCATGTATTCGGCCCAGCCTTCCAGCGAGGCGGTGACGAAGCGCTGCACGAGGTCCTTCTTCTCGGCGACCATCTTCTGCGAGATGTTGATCGTGGTGTTATAGTTCTCGAAGCCGGCATCGGCGATCAGGTGAACCACCGGAGTCACGCCTCCCTGCTTCTGGATGGCGAAGGGCTCCGACGACAGGAAGCCCTGCTGCGAGATCGTCTTGTCGGCCAGGAACGGCGCCATGTTGAAGGTATAGGGCCGGATCTGCTCGTCGGTGTAGCCGAACTTCGCCTTCAGGAAGGGCCAGTAGCTGTTGCGCCCGGCAGCGCCGACCAGGATCGGCTTGCCCTTCAGCGCGGCCAGCGAATCATGCCCGACGCCCGGATGCGAGATGATGACCTGCGGGTCCTTCTGGAAGATCGAGCCGATGCAGAGGAAGGGGATGTTCTCCTGCGCATAGCGGATCGCCTCGAAGGAGTTCGACATGATCATGTCGACGCGGCCGCCGAGCAGAAGCTGCGAAGGGTTCTGCTGCGGGCCGCCGGGTCGGATTTCGGCGTCGATGCCGTATTTCTTGTAGATGCCGTTGGCGGCGGCAAGATAGAAGCCGCCATGCTCGGCCTGGGCGCGCCAATTCGTCTGGTAGGACACCTTGTCGAGCGTCTGGGCGCTGACTCGGGCGCCGGGCACCGCCACCAGCGCCGAGCCGCCGAGCAGGCCAAGCGCACCACGGCGCGTCAGGCGATATTTCGTCATCGTCATGGTTTCGACCTCCCCTGATAACCCTCGGCAAATGCCTTTGCTGCGCGCGAGCAACTTATATGCCATGGGCGGTGGTAACGCGGAACCGCCTCCGCTTGCCATCGCGCGGCGGAACGGTCTTGCCCACCGGTGGGGCCATCATCCACTTTACCAGCCGATGATCCAGGCTGGCGATTTTCACGATCCGGGGACCAATTGACGATGAGCGCGCGCTTCTGGGGCGATCTGAAGACCACCGATTTTGTCGGCCTGTCTGCGGAGCACACGGTGGCCGTGCTGCCGCTCGCGGCGATCGAGCAGCACGGGCCGCATCTGCCGGTCTCCGTCGATACCACCATCATGAACGCCATGCTGGCGGAGGCCATGCCGCTGGTGCCGGAAGATCTCGACGTGCTGGTTCTGCCGACACAGGCGGTTTGCAAATCGAACGAGCACCTCCATTCACCCGGAACCCTGACGCTCTCCTGGAAAAGCGCGACACAGAGCTGGATCGAGATCGGCGAGAGCGTCCGGCGCGCGGGCATTCAAAAGCTGGTGATCCTGACCTCGCATGGCGGCAATATCGACCCGATGAAGGTCGTGGCGCGGGAGCTGCGCGTGCGCCACGGCATGCTGGCGGTGACGACGGCCTGGCGCGCCTTCGGCCTGCCGCCCGGTCTCTTCGCCGATCTTGACGCCAACCACGGCATCCATGCCGGCGACATCGAAACCTCGTTGATGCTGCATTTCCGGCCCGACCTCGTCGATATGAGACAGGCTGCAGCGTTTAACCCGCTGACGGTCGAGATGGCGGCGGAGGACTACACCTGGCTGCGGCCTACGGGGCTGCATGCGATGGCCTGGATGGCGCAGGACGTGCACCCCTCGGGCGCGGCGGGCGATGCTTCGCTTGCCAGCGCCGAGAAGGGCAAGGCGACCGCAGCCCTGCAAGCGAAGGGGTTCGTCGAGTTGCTGGCCGACGTGGCGCGGTTCCCCCTGGAACGGCTGCGCGGGGCGGCCGACTGAAATCGACCTGATTTCGTCTGAGGCTCGCAAGCGGCGACGGGCTTAAGCCAGCTTCAATGCCCTTTCGACGGCATCAGGGGCGTGATCGATGACCTTGAGCAAAGCCTGCGCAGTGCGATCCATGCTGCGGCGGCCCTGCTCCCAATCACGCAAGGTCGCTGTGCTCAATCCGAATTTGCGCGCAAATGCCTGCTGCGACAGCCCCAGCCTTTTGCGAATGGCCACGACATCAACAGCCTCAACCGCGATGGACTTGGCGGGCACCTTCTCGCCACGAGCAATCGCCAGCGCTTCATTGGCGCTTTCGATCAGGTCCTGTCCGAGCGTCGCCATCTCATCGCTCTCCTGTCTTCGTCGTCCGTCTGTAGGCTTCGGCAATCTTCGGAAGGATCCTGGCCAGGTCGTTGCGCTCGGCCTTGGTCAGATTGGCTCTCTTGTCCTTGTCGATCAGAGCGAGGAGAAACACGGGAACGTCGTTCCCGCCGAAGTAGTGGATCGTGCGATAGCCGCCGCTCTTGCCTTCGCCGCGGCCGGCATGTCGCATCTTGCGCGCGCCGCCGGTCCCGACCATTACGGCGCCGCCGAGCGGGTCGCTCTCGATCGCCACTGCGATGTCTTGAATCTCTTCGTCACCAAGCCCCGCCGCTTTCGCCTGCCGTTCGAAAACCGAGGTCAACAGAACGGTCTGCATGAGAAGAATCATACGGCATTGCCGTATGTCTTCAAGCGAAAATGATACGACGAGGGCACTCTCTGGAGCCCTTACTCCCCCGCCTTCATCTGCCGCGCATAGATGTCCTTGTACTGATCGCGCAGCAGGTTCTTCTGGACCTTGCCCATCGTGTTGCGCGGCAGGTCATCGACAATGAAGACCTGCTTGGGAAGCTTGAACTTGGCGAGGCGCTGCTCCAGTGTCGCCGCGATCGAAGCCGCTGTGATCGTCGCGCCGGGCTTGACCACCACGACCGCCGTGACCCCTTCGCCGAAATCCGGATGCGGGCAGCCGATCACGGCGCTCTCGATCACGCCTTGCATCTCGTCGATCTCAGTCTCGACCTCCTTGGGATAGACGTTGTAGCCGCCCGTGATGATCAGGTCCTTGCCGCGTCCGACGATGTGGACATAACCGGCGGCGTCGATCTTGCCGAGATCGCCGGTGATGAAGAAGCCGTCCGGCTTGAACTCGGCGGCGGTCTTCTCGGGGTTGCGCCAATAGCCCTTGAAGACGTTGGGTCCCTTCACCTCGATCATGCCGATCTCGTCGGGGCTGAGCAGCTTTCCCGTTTCCGGATCGGCCACGCGCGCCTCGACACCCGGCAGCGGGAAGCCGACCGTGCCGGCCACGCGCTCGCCCTCATAGGGGTTGGAGGTGTTCATGTTGGTCTCGGTCATGCCGTAGCGCTCGAGGATGGCGTGGCCTGTCCGCTGCCGCCATTCGCGATGCGTCTCGGCCAGCAGCGGCGCAGATCCGGAGACGAAGAGGCGCATGTGCTTCGTCGCGTCCTTCGTCAGGCGGGTATCCTGCAGCAGCCGGACATAGAAGGTCGGCACGCCCATCATGCAGGTCGCCTGCGGTAGGTACTTGAACACCTGATCGGGATCGAATTTCGGCAGCAGGATCATCGAGGCGCCGGAAAACAGCACGCAGTTGGTCGCGACGAAAAGGCCATGGGTGTGGAAGATCGGCAGCGCGTGGAGCAGCACGTCGTCCTTTATGAAACGCCAGTAATCGACCAGCGCCAGCGCGTTCGAGGCGAGGTTGTCGTGGGACAGCATCGCGCCCTTGGAGCGGCCCGTCGTGCCGGAGGTGTAGAGGATGGCGGCCAGGTCGTCGGGCCCGCGCGCGACGTCGGCGAAGGCGGTCTCAGCCGCGAGGGCCTTGTCGGAGAGCGTGCCGGCCGAGACGTCCGGCGAGCGCCAGACGCCCAGCGTCTCGAGCTTGGCGCCGACCTTGTCGGCATAGGGCCTCAAAGCTTCGGCCTTTGCGGGATCGCAGACGAAGACGGAGGGTTCGGCATCGCCGAGGAAATATTCGATCTCGGCGGGGGTATAGGCCGTGTTCAGCGGCAGGAAGATCGCGCCCGCGCGCACCGCTGCGAGATAGAGCATCAGCGCCTCGATCGACTTCTCGACCTGTACCGCGACGCGGTCGCCCGGCTTCACGCCGAGCGACACCAGTGCGTTGGCGAAGCGGCCGGAGACATCGACCATGTCGACATAGGCGTAGCGCCGGCCGTCATCGAGCAGCGCGAAGGGGGCGTCGGGCGCGGGAATGCGCGCACGGACGAGGTCGAAGAGGTGGTTGCCCATGATTTCGGGTCCTTCTGGGGAGGCGATTGGCAGGTGGCGAATGGCGGGTGGCGGCATGTCTGGTGAATGGGCGATGGCACATCCTGATGCCACTCGCCATTCGCCATTCGCCCTTCTCAGACGGCCGCCGGCCGCAGCAGCTTTTTGACACCCGACGAAGCGACCACCGTGTTGCGCGTGGCAAAGGCCTCGTGGTTGGTCTCGATGTCGTCGAGGTCGTAACGGTAATTGACCATCACGCCATGGGACTCGCGCAGGCCCCGCGCCGAAAGGTTGCCGCCGACATTGATGCGCTCCAGCCGCGCACCATTGCCGAGATGGAAGCGGGCCACGGGGTCGATGACGCGGCCGGAGTTGGTGCGGGCGCGCAGCAGATACTGCGCCGCCATCTGGCCGAGCAGCTTGTCGCGACGCGCTCTGGCCGCCTCGTCGAGCGAGATCGCCTCGACCGCCGGGCGGGCGATTTCAGACCGCTCCTCATTCGTCAGCGCAAACTCGCCGGGGTCGGAGACGATGCCATCGAGCCATCGCGCAAAGCCCGGCACCGGCGAGAGCGTGACGAAAGTGTCGAGCCCCGGCAGTTCGCGCTTCAGGTCCTCGGCGACCTGCTTGATCAGGAAGTTGCCGAAGGAGATACCGCGCAGGCCCTCCTGGCAGTTCGAGATCGAATAGAACACCGCCGTCGTCGCGGACTGGGCCGGGAGCACCTGCCGCTCGCCGCTGAGAACCTCGCCGATGCTGCGGGGAATCGCACCGGTCAGCGCGACCTCGACGAAGATCAGCGGCTCGTCGATGAGTTGCGGGTGGAAGAAGGCGAAGCAGCGCCTGTCGGCCGGTTCCAGCCGCCGACGCAGATCGTCCCAGCCCTGGATTTCGTGAACCGCCTCGTAGCGGATGATCTTTTCCAGCACATTGGCCGGACTGCGCCAGTCGATGCGGCGCAGCACGAGGAAGCCGCGGTTGAACCAGGAGCCGAAGAGGTGACGGAAATCGGAATCGACCGCGACCAGGTCGCGATCGCTCTCCATCGCCTCGAACAGCGCCTCGCGCATCCGAACCAGCACATGCGTCCCTCCGGGTGCGAGATTGAGGCGGCGCAGCAACTCCTGCCGGCGCGGCTCGGAGGCAAGATGCAGGGCTGCGATGGCAGCGGCGCTCGGCTCCTCGCGATAGGCGTCGATCGCCTTGGCGAGCCGATCGTGATCGGGCCCGAAACGCTCCTGGAGCATTGTGAAGAAGGCCTGGCGGCCGGGCCGGTCAAGCCGTTCCCACGCATCGAGAACACCCTGCGCCAGAGCCATGCCCGACGCCTCGCCCCGCCCCGTGAGCAGGTCTTCGCAGAGGCGGTCGATCGGTCGGTTACGCTGACCGGCGAAGCGCTCGAACCCGATCAGGGCCCGGCCCCGACCGGCCACGTTGGTCAACAGATCGCCGAGAAACGCCATATCCATCCGGCCCTCCTGAAATCGCATCATGCCCTGCGCGTCGTCCTGCGCAAGCCCGGCCTTGGTTGCAATTGGCCTCAGCGCAACAGGCTCCAGGCCTTCAGGAAGAAATCGGGCGCGCCGAAATTGCCCGATTTGAGCGCGATGACCATGTCTTGGCCGTCCGCCGCCCGTGTCCAGGGCACGCCCGGGTCAATCTCCGGCCCAATCTCCAGCATGCCGATGCCGAGCCCCTGAACCACCGCGCCCGAGGTCTCGCCGCCCGCGACAAGCATCCGCGAGACGCCGCCTTTCGCCAGCAAAGCCGCCGTCTGCGCGAAGGCATGTTCTACCGTCTCGCCCGCGTTCTCGCGGCCAAGCTTGTCCTGAATGGCGGCGACCTCCCTGGGATCGTCGCTGGAATAGAGCAGGAAGGGCTTGTCAGGCGATTGCGCCAGCGCCCAGTCGGCGAGCTTTTGGGCATCCTGCTGGCCTGAGACCAGTTCCATCGGATCGACCTTGAGCGCGGGATAGCCCGCCTCGATCGCGGCCTCGATCTGGCCGCGCGTCGCCGTCGAACAACTGCCGGAGATGATGCCGGCGCGGCCTTCAGGCGCACTGAGGCTGGCAGCAATTTCGCGCTGCGGCAGGAGCCCCGCCTTGCGGAAATTCTGGGCCAGGCCCATCGCGATGCCCGAGCCGCCCGTCAAAAGCACATGGCCGGAGACCGCCTCGCCCAGCACCATCAGATCGGCATTGGTCAGTGCGTCGGTGACGACGTAGCGAACGCCCTCCCCGGTCAGGCTGGCGAAGCGGGCCTTGACCGCCTCGGTGCCGGCCAGGACCGTCTGGTAATCGACAAGCCCAACGGGCGCCTTCGTCTGCGCGCCCATCAGCCGCATCAGATTGGAATCCAGCATCGGGGTGAGCGGGTGGTCCTTCATCGAGCTTTCATGCAGCGGCACCGCGCCGACGAAGAGATAGCCCTGATAGATCGAGCGGCCATTGGCCGGAAAGGCCGGGCAGACGATGGCGATCTCCGCGCCCAGCCGCCGTGCCAGAGCATCCGCGACCGGGCCGATATTGCCCTCGGCCGTCGAATCGAAGGTCGAGCAGTATTTGAACAGGATCTGCCTTGCACCAGCCGCCAGCAGCGCCGCGCAGGCGGAGAGCGAATCGGCCACCGCTTCGGCAACCGGATTGGTGCGCGATTTCAGCGCGACCACGATGGCGTCGGCTTCCGGCAGCATCTGGCCCGGGCGTGGCGCGCCAATCACCTGCACCGTGCGCATCCCGCTGCGGTTCAGCATCAGGGCGACATCGGTCGCGCCCGTCATGTCGTCGGCGATCACACCCAGCAGCATCTGCGCTCTCCCATCCTGCGCCTCATGCGGGCGCTTGGCAGCGTCGTCTCGTAGAGAACCGGTGTCGTCAAGGCGAGCGGGGCCGGCGCATCTGCATACGCCTCGTGTGCCGGTGCGGCTGGCCGTCAACTTGCATGCAGTGGCGCTCTGCAAAAGCATGCAGCGGCGAGCCTTGCGCGACATGATCGCCATCGACGCCGCCGCGATTTTGCATCAGGCTGGTACCAACCGGGACGATCTCGCGCGATCATGACCGCAATCACAAAAGGGGACATTCGATGAAGCTGCTCACCGTCCTGGCCTGCGCCACCGCTCTGACGCTGGGCACCCTGCCCGCGCTGGCGCAGGCGCCCTCCACCTTGCGCATCGGCCTGCAGGAAGACCCCGACGTCCTCGATCCGCACAAGGCCCGCACCTTCGTCGGCCGCATCGTCTTCAAGGGGCTCTGCGACAAGCTGCTCGACATCACGCCCGATCTCAAGATCGTGCCGCGCCTGGCGACCGAATGGTCGTTTTCGGCCGACGGGCTGACGCTGACGATGAAGCTGCGCAGCGATGCCAAGTTCCATGATGGCGAGGCCTTCAATGCCGAGGCCGCAAAGGCCAATCTCGAGCGTGCCCGCACCCTGCCCGACTCGCTGCGCAAATCCGAGCTCGCCTCGGTCGACAGCATCACGGTCGTCGATCCGACCACGATCTCGCTCAAGCTCAAGCGCCCCGATGCGACGCTGCTGGCGCAACTCACCGACCGGGCCGGCATGATGCTGGCGCCCAAGAGCCTGACGGGCGATGTCGGCGCCAAGCCGGTCTGCTCGGGCCCTTACAAGTTCGTGGAGCGCGTTCAGAACGACCGCATCGTGCTGGAGCGCTTCAAGGAGCACTGGGAGGCGCAGAACTACCATTTCGACCGCGTCCTCTACCGCGCGATCCCCGACACCACGGTCCGCCTCGCCAATCTGCGCTCGGGCGAACTCGACATGCTGGAGCGGCTGGCTCCGACCGATGTGAAGTCGGCGCAATCCGACAAGGGCCTGACGGTCGCGAGCGTCGCCAATCTCGGCTACCAGGGCATCACCATCAACACCGCCCATGGCGACGCCGCCAAGCAGCCGATGGGCCAGGACAAGCGCGTGCGGCAGGCGCTTTCACTGTCTATCGACCGGAAGGTCCTGAGCCAGGTCGTGTTCGAGGGCCTCTACGCGCCGATCATCCAGCCCTTCAACCCCGGCAATCCTTATGTCAGCGCCCAGTTCCCGGTGCCGGCGCGCGATGTCGCCAAGGCCAAGGCGCTGCTCAAGGAGGCCGGGCTGACCAAGGTCTCGGTCGAGCTGTTCGTCACCAACAACCCGGTCGACGCCCAGCTCGGCCAGGTCATCCAGGCGATGGCGGCGGAAGCCGGCATCGACATCCAGATCCGCTCGACCGAGTTCGCCAGCCAGCTGCGCGACCAGCAGCAGGGCAAGTTCCAGATGAGCCGCATCGGCTGGTCGGGCCGCATCGACCCGGACGGCAACCTGCACCAGTTCGTGACGTCGAAGGGCAACCAGAACGACGGTCGCTACTCGAATGCCGAGGTCGACAAGCTGCTCGACGAAGCGCGTACGATCTACGACGTCGCCGAGCGCAAGAAGCGCTACGACGCCGCTCAGAAATTCCTGCAGGACGAGCTGCCGATCGTCTACCTCTACAACCAGACGGTGTTCTTCGCGATGCGCTCCAACATCAGCGGCTTCGTCATCAGCCCCGATGGCATGATCCGGCTGGCGGGGATGAAGCGGTCTTGAGGCTCTGGTCTTTCGGGAACGCAGACCTGTTCCCTTCCCCCCGCTTGCGGTGGGGAAGGGTTAGGGATGGGGGGGCGCAAAGCCTGAGCGCTGTCCTTCATGGTCTCGCCGAGCGGCACTGCCCCCCACCCCAGCCCTCCCCACCGCAAGCGGGGGGAGGGAGAAGTCCATGCTCGCGCTAATCGGCCGCCGCATCCTCATCGCGCTGCCGACGCTGTTCCTGGTGTCGCTGTTCGTGTTCGCCCTGCAGCGCGCGCTGCCGGGCGATCCATTCCTCGTCATCGCCGGTGAAGAGCGTGACCCGGAGGTGATCGCCCGGCTGCGCGCGCTCTACCGCCTAGACGACCCCATCGTCGTCCAGTTCTTCGCTTGGCTGGGCCAGGTGGTGCAGGGCGATTTCGGCCGCTCGCTGCGCACTGGAGAGCCGGTTCTCGGGCTGATCCTGCAGAAGCTGCCGGTCACGCTGCAGCTCGCCATCGCCTCGATCATCGTCGCCATCGGCATCGGCATTCCCGCCGGTATCATCGCGGCACGGCGCAAGAATACGGTCGTCGACTATTCGACCAGCGCACTCGCATTGGGCGGCCTGTCGATTCCGAATTTCTGGCTCGGGATCATGCTGATCCTCGTCGTCTCGGTCGAACTGAAATGGCTGCCCGCTTCGGGCTACGAGCCGTTCTTCAGCGATCCGATCGGCGCGATCGAGCGGCTGATCATGCCGGCTTTCGTGCTCGGCTCGGGGCTTGCCGCTTTCCTGATGCGCCACACCCGCTCCGCCATGCTCGAAGTGCTGCGCTCGGACTATGTCCGGACTGCACGCGCCAAGGGGCTGGACGAGGATGCGGTGGTGAACCGTCATGCGCTGCGCAACGCGCTGGTGCCGATCATCACGCTGACGACGATCCTGTTCGGCGAGTTGCTCGGCGGCGCCATCCTCACCGAGCAGGTCTTCACGATTCCGGGCTTCGGCAAGCTCATCGTCGATGCCGTTTTCAACCGCGACTACGGCGTCGTGCAGGGCGTGGTTTTGTGCACGGCGATCGGCTTCATCGTGATGAACCTGCTGGCCGACGTGCTCTACATCCTGGTCAATCCTCGGCTGAGGCAACAGTGATGGCGGTAACCGAAACAGCGGCCCTGACCGGACCGGCCGAACCCTCCTTCCGGCCGCGCCCCAGCGTGCTGGCGCGGCTGGCCCGCAACCGCTCGGCGCTGATCGGCGGCGCCGTCGTGCTCGCCTTCGTGCTGATGGCGGTGCTGGCACCGCTGTTGCCGCTGGCCGACCCGCTGAAGTCGAACTTCCTCGCGATCCGCAAGCCACCCTCCGAGCTGTATTGGTTCGGGACGGACGAACTCGGGCGCGACCTGGTCTCGCGGCTGTTCTTCGGCGCGCAGGCCTCGCTGCTGGCCGGCATCATCTCGGTGCTGATCGCGCTCGCCATCGGCGTACCCTTCGGGCTGCTCGCCGGCTGGTATGGCGGCTGGATCGACGCAGGCATTTCGCGCGTCACCGAGGCGATGCTGGCTTGCCCGTTCCTGATCCTGGCCATCGCATTCGCGGCCGTGCTCGGCCCGTCCCTGACCAATGCGATGATCGCGATCGGGCTTTCGGCGGTGCCGGTGTTCATCCGGCTGGTGCGCGCGCAGGTGATGAGCGTCAAGGCGGAGGATTTCGTCGAGGGCGCGCGGGCGGTGGGTGCTCGGGATCTGCGCATCGTGGTCCGCCACATCCTGCCCAACATCCTGTCGCCCATTGTCGTGCAATCGACGCTGTTCATGGCGCAGGCGATCATTCTGGAGGCGGCCCTGTCCTTCCTTGGGCTGGGCCAGCAGCCGCCCGCCCCGTCCTGGGGCCAGATGCTCAACGTCGCCAAGAATTTCATGGAGCAGGCCCCGTGGATGTCGATCGCGCCCGGCATCTGCATCTTCCTCGCCGTGCTGGGCTTCAACCTGCTCGGCGACGGCCTGCGCGATGTCCTCGATCCAAAAGAAAACTGAGCCTAAGGACCACCCATGTTCACCACCCGCCCGGAAATCCTCGGCACCTTCGGTGTCTGCACCTCGACGCATTGGCTCGCAACCGCGACGGGCATGGCCATGCTGGAGAAGGGCGGCAACGCCTTCGATGCCTGCGCCGCGGCAGCCTTCGTGCTGCAGGTCGTCGAGCCGCATCTGGTCGGGCCGGCGGGCGAAATGCCGGCCGTGTTCTATTCGGCGCAGTCGAAGAAGGTCGAGGTGATCTGCGGGCAGGGCAACGCGCCCCAGGCCGCGACCATCGAGGCTTTCAAGGAACTCGGCCTCGATCTCGTGCCGGGATCAGGGCTGCTCGCGGCCGTCGTGCCCGGGGCCTTCGGAGCCTGGATGACGCTGTTGCGTGACCATGGCCTGCTGCCGCTGCGCGAGGTTCTCGAGCCCGCCATCGGCTATTTCGAGAACGGCCACCCGATGCTGCCGCGCGTCAGCGACACCATCGCGGGCCTGACCGACCTCTTCACGAATGAATGGCCAACCTCGGGCGACGTTTACCTGCCGGGCGGGCAGGTGCCCAAGGCCAAGGTGCTGTTTCGGAACCAGGCGGCCGCCGACACCTACAAGCGCATTCTCAGCGAATCGGAGGCGGCCGGCGGCAGCCGCGAAAAGCAGATCCAGGCGGCTTACGACGCCTGGTACAAGGGCTTTGTCGCCGAGGCCATGGACGCCTTCTGCCGCACAACCGAGGCGATCGATTCGTCGGGCCGGCGCCACAAGGGCCTGCTGACCGCCGACGACATGGCACGCTGGCAGCCGACCTATGAGACGCCGGCGAGCGCGACCTATCATGGCTGGGAGGTGTTCAAGATCGGTCCCTGGGGCCAGGGGCCCGTCTTCCTGCAGACACTGAAGATCCTCGAAGGCATCGACATCGCCGGGATGGGGCCCGACAGCGCCGCCTTCATCCACCATGTCGCGGAGGCGATGAAGCTCGCCTTCGCCGATCGCGAGGCCTATTACGGCGACCCCGATTTCGTGAAGGTGCCGCTGGCGACGCTGCTGTCCGAGGACTATGCGCGCGGACGCCGCAACCTCATCACCGACACCGCCTCGCAGGAATTGCGCCCAGGCCTGATTCCCGGTTTTGAGGACCAGGTCGCGCGCGCGATGGCCAGCGTCCGCTATGTCGGCCAGGCCGGCAAGAGCGATGCGACGGTTGGCGAACCGACCACGGCCTCGATGGTCGCTGCCGGCCGGCGCGGCGACACCGTGCATATCGACGTCATCGACAAATGGGGCAACATGATCGCCGCAACCCCGTCGGGCGGCTGGTTCCAGTCCTCGCCGGTGATCCCGTCGCTCGGCTTCCCGCTCAACGCCCGCGCGCAGGCCTTCTTCCTCGAAGAGGGGTTGCCCTCCTCGCTTGCACCGTTCAAGCGCCCGCGCACGACGCTGACGCCCTCGCTCGCGTTCGAGAATGGCGAGCCGCGTCTGGTCTTCGGCACGCCGGGCGGAGACCAGCAGGAGCAGTGGCAGCTCGGCATGTTCCTGCGCCGGGTGCATCATGGCCTCAATCTGCAGGAGGCGATCGACCTGCCGCTGTTCCACACCCAGCACTTCCCCTCGACCTTCTATCCCCGCGAGGCGAATCCGGGGCATCTGGCAGTCGAGGAGAGCGTCGGCGAACGGGTGCTGGCCGATCTCGTCGCGCGCGGCCACAAACTGGAACGCGCCCCAGCCTGGACGATCGGGCGCCTGACGGCGGCCGAGAAGAGCCCCGACGGCCTCTTGCGCGCAGCCGCCACGCCGCGTCTGATGCAGGCCTACGCCGCCGGCCGCTGAGGAATCAACGCATGACCTGGTCCATCGTCGCCCGCGACGCCGCCACCGGCGCCTATGGCGTCGCCGTCTCGACCTGCGCTTTTGCCGTGGGCTCGCGCGTGCCCTATGGCGGCGGCCGCATCGGGGCGATCGCGACGCAGGCCTTCGTCAATCCGCTCTACGGCGTCGATGGTATGCGCCTGCTCCAGGAGGGCCGCTCGGCGGTGGAGATCATCGCGACGCTGACCGCTGCCGATGAAGGCCGGGCGCATCGCCAGCTTCATGTGATCGACCGCGAAGGCAAGATCGCCGCCTTCACGGGCGCCGCCTGCATCGACTGGTGCGGAGCGGTGGACGGACCGCAGGTGTCCGTCGCCGGCAACATGCTCAGCGGCCCGGAGGTGATCCAGCAAACGCTGAAGGCCTATATCGCGGCGTCGGCACTCGATTTCGACGAGCGGCTGCTGGTCGCGCTCGAAGCGGGCGAGAAGGCGGGCGGCGACAAGCGCGGCCGGCAATCCGCCGCGATCCGGATCTGGTCGGGCGAGCCCGTGCCGAGCTTCGACATTCGCGTCGACGACCATGCCGATCCGCTGGCCGAACTGCGCCGGCTCTGGCGCCTGGCCCATCAGCGCTATGTCCCGTTCCAGCAAGCCTCGCCATCGCGCGGCCGGCCGGCCGGCGTCACCGACCGCGACGAACTCGACCGGCTCTGCACCGCCTATGCGCAGGCGTGGAACACGCGCCACCCGGAATGAGCTTTTGCGCGGGGGACTCCTGATCTTTGCCGAACGGCGCTACACTTGCCGTTACGTTCGATGGTTCGGGCAGCAGGAGGTGGCACCATGGCAGCCGATAGCGACGCGCTCGAACGCCGTATCGCCAAGCTGGAGAGCCAGCTCGCCGCGCTGACGGCGCTGATCTCCGCCACGCCGTCCGGCATGCTTTCAATCGTCGCGCCGGGCGGTATCAACATAACCGCCGGAGGGACGCTGGCTCTGGTCGCAGGCAGCCAACTCAACGCCACCGCAGGCAGCAACGTCTCGGTCACGGCCGGGACGACGATCAAGCTGACAGGCGGGCAGGAGATCGCGCTCGACAGCCGCCGGTGCAACCTTTCAGCGACGGTCGCCCTCAGCCTCCACAGCCGACAGTCCTTCGCGCTCGAAGCCATGAAAGACATGGCGATCAAGACCGGGAAGACGCTGGTGATCGAGGCCGCCGACGCCGTTGCCATCAAGACGGGCGGCGCCTCGCTGGAGATGAAGAAGGATGGCACCGTCGATCTGGAAGGGCGCGACGTCAGCCTGAAGGCGAGCAGCAAGATCAACGTGAAGGCGTCCGCCGACGTGGTAATCAAAGGCTCGAAGATCAGGCAGAACTAGGGGCGAATTTGCTCCTGTGGCACGACGGCCCGGCCGGCGCTTCGCTCATTTGAGCGGCGTCAGCCTCGACCCCATTCCCGGCACTGACATCGGCGTCGCCTCATGACGGGTCTCCAAGGCTCCCGGCGCCGGCTTCCGGACCAGCCGGATCACGAGAAACACGCAAAGCCCGATCGACAGCGCTGCAAAATAGAGCGGCAGGCCCTGCGGCCCGATCATCTGCATCGTCGCGGAGGCGGCCAGCGGGCCGATCGTCGAGCCGATCCCCCACAAGAACAACAAGCTGGCGGACAGCCCCACCGGCTGTTCGTCCTTGAGGCGCGCGAAGGCGTGCGTCACTGCGACGGTATAAAGCGGAATGCTGCCGGCGCCGACGATCGCGAAAAGTCCGAGCAACCAGAGCGCAGGCATGGGCCCGGCTAGCAGACCGAAGCCGAGGCCGCCCAGAGCCGCGATCACAGTTGCGGCCGACACCAGCATGATGATGCGGCTGTCGTAACGGTCGGCCACATGGCCGATCGGCCATTGCAGCAGCAGGGCGCCGATCTGAACGGATGCTGTGAGCAGGATCGCAGCCCTCTGATCGAGCCCGATCAGGATGCCATAGGCCGGCGCGACATTGACCAGAGGGCCACCCATCAGGCCGACATAGAGGCAGCCGATCACCGCGGCCGGCGCCTGGGCCCAGAGCAGACCCAGCTTGAGCGTCCCCGTGTCGGAGGATTCCGGGCCACGCGCACGTGTCAGGCAGACGGGTATCAGGGCCGACGAGAACGCCATCGCCGCCAGCAGCAGCATGCTCTCCATCGCGATGGCGGCATAGCCAACGGCAAGCTGCGACGCGATCAGCGCGATGCGGTTGAGGATCTGGTAAAGGCCGAATATCCGGCCGCGCTGGCTTGGGTGAGCCTGCCCGCTGATCCAGCTTTCGATGCAGACGCCATGTCCCGCGGCGGCAAGGCCCATCACCAACTCGGCAGGACCCAGGTCTCGGCCGGCAGCAGCGCGACCGAGATCGTTGCCATGGTCTGCAGCGACGCGAAGACGGCGAAAGCGCGGATATGGCCGATCCGGCGGATCAGGGGCGGCAGCTTGAAGCAGCCCCAGAGAAAGCCGACCGAATAGGCGGACCCGACGACGCCGATCAGCAGCGGGCTTTGCTTTGCCAGCGCGAGGCTCAGCGGCACCAGCGTGTTGATGAGCGTGCCGGCAATCTGAAGCACCAAAGCGCCGGCGACGATGGCGCCCAGCGTCGCGATCGATCCGCCGGGCCTGGCAGCCTCGGGACCAACCGGTTCCTTGCCCTCGATGTCCTGGTCTGAGGCCACAGCCATTCCTTCGAATGCGCGTCGACCTTGCGCGGCGCGGAGGGTGGAACGGTCTCGGACCCGTCAGACGAGCTTGCCGCGCGCCGCCACCGGCAGTTCGCCCACCAGCCTGTCGCCGCGCACCGTCACCAGCCGATCGACCATGTTGACGACGACGCAGACATGGTTGGGAACCACGCGCACGACCTCGCCGACCTTCGGCCGGTCATTGCTGGCGGCGAGATCGAGGAAGCCGTGCTCCTCTGCGAATCGAGCAATCCTCGCCGCCGGATATTCGAGGATATGGCCGTGGCCGTCGAGGCCGCCGGAATCGCTCGTCAGCGTCTTCGAGCCGGAATCGAGGATGCCGCGCTCCGGCCCTGCCCGGCTGACGACTGTCGCGTAGACGGTGAGCGCACAGTCCTCCAGCGTCGCCACGCCGGCCGCGACCTGCATGCGATCGTTGAAGATCGAGGTTCCGGCACGGTGCTCGGTCGCGCCCTTGAGCTTGCCGATATTGGGGATGTTCGGCGAGCCGCCCGTCGAGATCATGCCGGCTTCGAGCCCGGCCTCACGCAAGCCGGCATTGGCCGTGTCGAGGAACGCTTGCGTGCGCTCCCAGCCATCTTCGGGTGGGTACATCAGGAAGCCAGCGAAGCGCAGGCCCTTCGAGCTTGCGATCAGCTTGGCCAGTTCGACCGCCTCGCCCGCCGTCTCGACGCCGGCGCGTTGCCGGCCGGTATCGCATTCGACGACGACCTCAAGGTCGCGCCCGGCGATCTCGGCCGCCTGGGGCAGGCCGGCAATCGTGACGGGGTTGTCGGCGGCGACGATCATGCGGACACGGCGCTGGAGATGGCCGAGCCGGCCGAGCTTCTGCTCGCCGAGGATGTTGTAGCTGATCAGGATATCGTCGATGCCGCCATCGGCCATCACCTCGGCCTCGCCGAGCTTCTGGCAGGTGATGCCGCGCGCGCCGGCCTCGATCTGAAGGCGGGCGAGTTCGGGCGATTTGTGAGTCTTGATATGCGGACGGTTGGCGACGCCGGCCGTATCGCAGACCGCCTGTAGGCGGGCGATGTTGGCCTCGACCTTGTCGAGATCGATGACGACGGCGGGCGTGCCGTGGACCCTCGCGATCTCGGCCTTCAAGGCTTCATGGTCGGGAGCCGTCACGGCAACACCTTGATGATGACTTCGATCTCGACCGGCATGTTGCCCGGCAGCGAGCCCATGCCGACGGCCGAGCGGGCATGGCGCCCGTTCTCGCCGAGCACCGCAACGAAGAGGTCCGAGCAGCCATTGATGACCTTGGGCTGGTCGCCGAACTCCGGCACGGCATTGACCATGCCGAGCAGCTTGATGATTTCGACCTTGTCGAGCGAGCCGGCCACTTCCTTCATCGCCGCGAGCAGGCCGAGCCCGGTGTTCTTGGCGAATTCATAGGCCTGCTCGGTGGTGAACTCCTTGCCGACCTTGCCGGCGGGAATCGAGCCATCGGGATTGCGCGGCCCTTGCCCCGACAGGAAGACGAGGTCTCCGGCCTTCTTGAAGCGGACATAGTTTGCCATGGGCGCGGCCACTTCCGGCAAGCTCAGCCCCAGATCCTTCAGCTTCTGTTCGGCGCTCATGGGTGGTCCTTTTCAGATCAGGTTTGGTGTCGATGGAGTGGGGTTCGCCGCCGGCCCTGCCGGCGCACCGGATGGGAGAGCGCGCTCCAGATAACAGGCGGCATCGTCGTAGCTGGCGAGCTTCTTCGCAAGGGCGGGGTCATGCACGGCGTGAAAGCCCTGGCGCCGCCAGAAGCCGAGCGAGCCGTCGATGGCAACGAGCGCGAGGCAGGACAGGCCGGCGTCGGTGGCGATCTCCGCCAGCCTCGCGACGACCATGCCCCCTGCCCCGCTGCCGCGCGCCGCTGGGAGCAGCGCGAGATCGTGGATGTAGAAGCAGCCGGCCTGCATCGGCAGCGCGCCCAGCAGGCTGTTCAGGGCCGGCGGCGCGGCGCAGTGCCAAGGGTGGGCGACGACATAGCCGATCGGGCCGCCTGCGCCTTCCAGCACGAGGCAACCTTGCGGACACAGGCGCAGCCGCTCGGCAAAGACCGCCTCGTCTTCCGGGTAGTCCGGATGCACCACGGCCGCGACCGCCATGACGGCCGGCAGGTCGGTTGCGGTCATGGGACGGCAAGTGGGTTGAGCAACTGGCATTTTGGGCCAATCCGTCATTGCGAGCGCAGCGAAGCAATCCAGGAAAGCGTCGAGCAAGCACTGGATTGCTTAGCTGCGCTCGCAATGACTCGTGGATGCGAGCCGCGCCTTCGCTCAGGCCGCGACCTTCTTGAACTTGTTCGTCCGCTTGGGATGCCACCAGGCGCCCTTGAGCACCACGCCCTCGGAGACGATCTTGCGGTCGCCGGTCATGTGCTCGCCGGTGACGTCGGCATAGTCGAACCTGCCTTCCTTCACCGTCAGGATTGTCGCGTCGCCGAGCGAACCGACCTTGAGCGAGCCGTATTCTGGGCGCTTCAACGCCATCGCCGCATTCACGGTCGAGGCCGCGACGACGTCGTTCAGGCTCATGCCCATCAGCAGGAACTTCGACATCGTGGTGACCTGGTCAAAGGCCGGCCCGTCGATGCAAAGCTTGTGCACGTCTGACGAGATCACATCCGGCTCGAAGCCGTTGGCGAGCATGGCCCGCGTCGTCTTGAAGGAGAACGAGCCCTTGCCATGGCCGATGTCGAAGATGACGCCCCGCTTCCGGGCGGCCAGCACCTCGGGCTTGACCGTGCCCTGCGCCGTGCAGGGCGCGTTCGGGAAGGGGCGGAAGGCGTGGGTGAGCACGTCGCCGGGGCGCAGCATGTTGACCACCTCCTCATAGGATGGCGGCGGATGGTCGATATGGCACATCAGCGGCATGCCGACCTCGTTGGCGACCTGCAGCGCGATGTTGAGCGGGGCCGTGCCCTGGTCGCCCGAGGCATGCAGGCCAACGCGGACCTTGATGCCGACGATCAGGTCGCGGTTCTTGTCGGCGACCTCGGCGCAGTCGATCGGATTCATCATCGCCATGTCGCGGCTCTCGCCGACCATGACGCGATGGTCGAAGCCGTAAATGCCGGCATGGCTGACATGGAGATAGGCGAGGATGCGCGCCTGGCTGCGCTCGATCACGTGCTTGCGGAAGCCCGGCCAGTTGCCGGGTCCGGCCGAGCCGGTATCGACCGAGGTCGTGACGCCGGACGCCCTGCAGAACTCGTCGGCATCGATGCCCAGCGAAGTGCCACCCCAATAGACATGGGTGTGCAGGTCGATCAGGCCCGGCGTGACGATGTAGCCGGAGACATCGCGGATTTCCTTGGCGCCCTTCAAATCCTTGCCGAAGCCCGAGACTTTTCCGTCGGTAAAGGCGACGTCGAGGACACCGTCATGCTTCTGCGAGGGGTCGATGACGCGCCCGCCCTTGAGGATGAGATCGTGGGTCATTTCGGCAGTTCCCCCTTGGCAGGCATGACAAAACAGATGTGGCCGAGAACGGGGCTCAAACCCAGTTCTCGACACGCAGACCGGGCATGCGGTCAAACTCGCGACGGTTGTTGGTTACGATGATCAGGCCCCGGCTGCGGGCATGGGCGCCGATCTGGGTGTCGAGGGGGCCACACGGCGTGCCGGCGCGCGCCAGAGCCGCTCGCAATTCTCCATAGTGAGCGGCGGCCTGCTCATCGAACGGCAGGACGGGCATCCTGTCGGCGAAGCGTTCCAGCGCTTCAAAATTCTGCGCTCGTCGATCGGACTTTTCGGCTCCGTATTTCAGCTCTCCGAGCGTGACGGTGGACATGCAGATCCGGCCGTTTGCGTCTTTGAAATGCTGTCGCAGAGCGGGCAGCTTGTCCTTGATCAGGTAGATGCAGATATCCGTGTCTAGCATGTAAGCCAGCATCAGAATTCTTCGCGTTCCTCGGCCGCCAAAGGCTGGTCCCGTGTCACCATAAAATCTTCACTCGCAAAGGGGCCGTTGTCGAAGAAGTCATCCCAACTCTTGCCTTTGGGCACGACCAATACCCCTGAACCCTGCTTGATGATCTCGACCTCCGTCACCTCCGGCGGGAAGGCGAGTTCCTTCGGCAGGCGCACCGCCTGAGTCCGGTTCGTCACGAAGAGTTTGGTGGTTGCTCGGGTTTTCGCCAGCATCGTCACCTCCGTATATCCAAGGCGGATATACTACACTTCCACCCAAGAACCGGCAAGCCTGATGCCCTCATGCCGGCCCCACCGCGCCCTTGCGCTCGACGATGAGCCCATAAGCCTGCGGCTCGCGGTGCTTGGCGAAGTTGAAGGTCGAAGCCTTGGAGCTTTTGCCCAGATCCATGTCGCATCGCGCGATCACCAGTTCGTCGCCCTCCGTTACCGCCTGCGCGACGACCTCGCCGGTCGGGGCGATGATGCAGGTGCCGCCAATCTGATCGACACCGGCCTCCAGACCTGCCTTGGCGACGCCGACGACCCAGGTCGCGTTCTGGTAGGCACCGGCCTGCATCACGAGCTGGTTGTGGAAATTGCCGAGCCGGTCATGGTCAGGCGCGGGCGGGTTGTGCTTGGGCGTGTTGTAGCCGAGCACGATCAGCTCGACGTCCTGCAGACCCATCGCACGGTAGCTTTCCGGCCAGCGCCGATCGTTGCAGATCATCATGCCGATATGAGCATCCATCGTCCGCCAGACGGGCCAGCCGAGATTGCCGGTCTCGAAATAGCGCTTCTCGAGGTTCTGGAACGGTGCTTCGGGGCGGTGTTCGGAGTGCCCCGGCAGATGAATCTTGCGGTATTTGCCGACGATCGCGCCTGATTTGTCGACGAGGATCGCGGTGTTGAAGCGGCGCTTGCGGCCCTCTTCCTGTGCCAGTTCGCAATAGCCGAGATGGAAGCCCACGCCGAGGCGCCTGGCCTCCTCGAACAGCGGCGCGGTCTCGTTTGACGGCATCGCGCTTTCGAAATGGCTGTCGATTTCGTCCTCGTCGTCGATCCACCAATGCGGGAAGAAGGCGGTCAGCGCCGCTTCCGGATAGACGATGAGATCGGCGCCATGCGCCTTGGCCTGGCGCATCAGGTCGATCATGCGGGCGACGGCCGAGGCCCGGCTCTCGTCGCGCTGGATCGGGCCGAGCTGCGCTGCGGCGATGGTCAGAATTCGGCTCACCGGCATATCTCCACCACAGGCGTCAGAGCGCCTTGGCCAGCCTTGGATCGAGCGAGTCGCGCAGGCCGTCGCCGAGCAGGTTCACCGCGAGCACGGTGATCGACAGGAAGATCGCCGGGAACAGGATGATGTGCGGCTTGACCTGCCAGAGAGCGCGCCCCTCGGCCATGATGTTGCCCCATGACGGCGTCGCCGGCGGGATGCCGGCGCCGATGAAGGACAGGATCGCCTCGATGATCATGGCGCTGGCGCAGATATAGGTCGCCTGCACGCTCATCGGCGCGAACGTATTGGGCAGGATATGGCGGAAGATGATGCGCGGCGTGCGGGCACCGTTGGCGATCGCCGCCTCGACATAGGGCTGCTCGCGCAGAGACAGGACCACGCCGCGCACGAGGCGCGCGACGCGCGGGATCTCGGCGATGGTGATCGCGATGATGACGTTCTGGACCGAGCCGCGGGTCAGCGCCATCAGCGCGATGGCGAGCAGGATCGGAGGGATCGACATCATGCCGTCGATGATGCGCATGACGATGCCGTCGGCCCAGCGCACGAATCCGGCGAAGAGGCCGATCGCCAGGCCGATCACCGAGGACAGGATCGCCACGCTGAAGCCGACGACCAGCGAGACCCGCGCGCCGTAGACGACGCGGGAGTAGATGTCGCGGCCCAGCATGTCGGTGCCGAACCAGTACAGCTCGGAGGGCACGCGGGTGCGCCGCGAGGTGGCGATCGCAGTGGGGTCGACCGTCCAGAGCAGCGGGGCGAAGAGGCCGATCAAAGCCATCAGCACCAGCAGGAAGCCGCCGATCGAGACGGCCGGATGACGGCGCAGATAGCGCTGGAAGCGGGTGAAGCGTCCAGGCAGCGGCGCGATGCCCGGCTCGGACGACGCTGCCAGCACCGCCGGCGCCGGGAGGGAGCTTTGCATCGTCAATAGCGTATCCTCGGATCGACGATCGTGTAGGTCAGGTCGATGAGCAGGTTCACCAGCACGTAGACCAGGCTGAACATCAAGACGACGCCCTGGATCACAGGATAGTCGCGCCTCAAAATCGCATCGACAGTGAGCCGGCCGAGACCGGGAATGGCAAAGACGCTTTCGGTGACCACCGCGCCGCCGATCAGGAGCGCGATGCCGATGCCGATGATGGTGACGATTGGCACAGCGGCGTTCTTCAACGCATGGAGGAAGAGCACCTCGCGCTGCCCGACGCCCTTGGCCTGGGCGGTGCGGACATAGTCCTGCTGCAGCACCTCGAGCATGGTCGCCCGGGTGATGCGCGCGATCAGCGCAATATAGACCAGCCCAAGCGTGACCGAGGGCAGGATCAGGTTTCGAAGCCAGGGCCACAGCCCTTGCGACAGCGGCGTGTAGCCTTGCACCGGCAGCCAATCGAGCTGAAGCGCGAAGACATAGGCGAGGAGATAGCCAACGACGAAGACCGGCACGGAGAAGCCGAAGACAGCGAAGGCCATGGCGCCGCGATCGATCCAGGTGCCCGCCTTCCAGGCGGCGATCACCCCCATCGGAACGGCGATGGTCACCGCGAAGATCAGCGTCACCACCATCAAGGACAGCGTCGGCTCGATGCGCTGCGCGATGAGTTGCGTCACCGGCAAGGCCGTGAAGATCGAGGTTCCCAGATCACCCTGAAGCACCCGAAACGACCATTCGGCAAAGCGCACCAGATAGGGCCGGTCCAGACCCAGGCTGGCGCGGATTTTCTCGACATCGGCCGGCGAGGCCTGGTCCCCGGCGATGACGGCGGCGGGATCGCCCGGCGCGATATAAAGCAGGGAGAAGACAAACAGCGCCACGAAGGCCATCACCGGGATGGTCGTGAAGATCCGTCTGATAATGAAGGACAACATTGCGGCTGATACGCCCCTGGCCAGTCGACACGGGAATCTGACGGCGCCGCCCCATTTGGGGAGGGCGCGGCGAGGATCGCGAGGCCGCGCGCTGGCGCGCGGCCCGATCGATGCGGGGCGGAAGTTCGCCTGTCATGGGCGAACAGCCCGCCCCGCCCGAGGGTGTCAGGCCTTGGAGACGCCCCACAGGACCGGGAACGGCCCGCTGGTGACGCCCGAGACGTTCTTCCGCCAGGCCTGGTAGCCGAGATAGAAGCCTGTCGGGCAGTAGACGACGTTTTCGACAGCGGCCTTGTTGAGCCGGCCCATCACCATCTTCTCCTCGGCCAGGTCCTTCGCGGCGAACCAGTTGGTGACCTCGGTCTCGACGGCCGGCACGTCGGGCCAGCCGAACCAGGCCTTGTCGCCATTGGCGCGCACGGCGGTGTAGGAGGCCGGGTTCACGCAGTCGGCGCCGGCATGCCAGGTGTGGAACATGCTCCAGCCGCCCTGCGCCGGCGGCGTCTTCTGGGCGCGGCGGGCACCGACGGTGCCCCAGTCGGTGGCGACGAAATCGACCTTCATGCCGATGCTCTTGAGCAGTTCGGCGGTGACGTCGCCCATCGACTTGGTGGCCGCCATGTCCTGCGCGACGACGCAGATCACGGGCTCGCCCTTGTAGCCGGACTCCGCCAGCAGCTTCTTGGCCTCGGCGACGCTCTTCTTCTTCATCATCTCGCCGCCCTCCTCGGTGTAGAGGGGCGTGCCGGGCGTGAAGAAGCCGGCCATTGACTTCCAGAGCTTGTCATCGTCGCCGATGATCGAGCGCATGTATTCTTCTTGGTTCAACGCCGTCATCACCGCCTGGCGCACCTTCACGTTGTTGAAGGGCGGGTGCAGGTGGTTCATGCGGAAGGCGCCGATATTGCCGAGCGGATCGCCGATATCGACGCTGACATTGGCATTCTTCTTGAGGACCGGCACGAGATCCGCCAGCGGGGTTTCCCACCAGTCGACCTCGCCATTCTGGAGCGCCGCGGCGGCGGTGGCCGGATCGGGCATGATCACCCATTCGATCCGGTCGAACATCATGACCTTGCCGCCCGAGAGCCAGTCCGGCTTTTCGGAGCGGGGCTTGTAGTCCGCGAACTTCTCGAACACCGCCTTGGCGCCGGGAACCCACTCGCTGCGCACGAACTTCATCGGGCCCGAGCCGATATATTCGGTGATCTGCGTGAACGGGTCCGTCTTGGCGATGCGCTCCGGCATGATGAAGGTGCAGGGCGAATTGTTCTTGCCGAGCGCGAGCAGCATCTTCGGATAGGGCTTGTTGAGCACCCATTTCCAGCTCATCTCGTCGACCGGCGCGAGTTCGACCTCGATCGCCTTGATCATCAGGCCCATCGGGTCGCGGGCCTGCCAGCGCTTGAGGCTCTGGACAACGTCCTTGGCCGTCACCGGCGCGCCGTCATGGAATTTGAGGCCGTCGCGCAGCTTGAAGGTCCAGGTCAGGCCGTCGGCGGAGACGGTCTCGGTTTCGACCATCTGGCGCTGCGGCTGGAACTTCGAGTCGATGCCGTACAGCGTGTCCCAGACCAGGAGCGCGGCGTTGCGCACGACATATTGCGTGCCCCAGATCGGGTCGAAATTGGCCAGGTTCGCCTGCGGCACGAAGCGCAGCGTTTTCGCCCCAGCCGCGCCTTGCGCGAGGGCGGGCATGGCCAGGCCACCGGCTGCGGCCAGAGCCCCGGTTCCTGCCGCGGTCTTCAGAAATGTTCTGCGGTCCATCGATCTCTCCCCTGAAACGGCAACCTCTAAGCGGGCGACCTTGGCGCGAGTTTGGGCAGAAAAATCCGCCGTGACAACTCGTCTGACCGGCCCACCGCAGGCGGCAGACAGCCTGCACGCTTCGTGCCAAACGGGACTGGTTGGCATTTCGACGACATTCGGGCGCGGGAGGCCGTTTCGGGGCGCCGATTATTTATTTCGAGGTTTTACAGAGCCGGAGCGGAAACGGCGCCGTCGTCGCCTGCCTCATTGGCAGGCGGTTTGCGCCTCGGTCGGGGCGAACCGAAGGGCGCGCCGATCCGCGCCAAGGGCCGCGCGGACTCAAAGGCGGCGGCACCGGCTCTTGTGCGGGCAGGAAGATTTCACCGCCTGCCTAAGCTTCGCCAAGATCCGGACATTCAGTCCAAACTAGGCCGCGTCCTCGTTCCGACAACGTTGACGATGGCAGGGAGGCAACGGATGCGCGGCATGTGGGCGGTGGCGGCGATGCTCGCCGGTTTTGCGGCACAGGCTCAGGCCCCCGACACGCAGGAGCCACGCCAGCCAAGACGCGCGAGCACGGCGCCAGCCGTGCAGCCGGACCCGGGGGCGCCGAATGTCCCGTTCATCGACAGCCATGTCCATCTCAACGACGAGGCCATGCAGCTCGATCTGATGCAACGCTTCGGCGCGACGCGCGCGGTGATCTTCTGGGGCCGCGCCAGCGACAATCAGACCATCGCCGAGGCAGCCCGGCGCCATCCCGGCTTGTTCATCCCGTTTGCCTCGATCTCACCCGAGCGATCGCTGTTCCGCGCCGCCTGGAACAGCGATGACCCTGCCCTTCTGGCGCGCCTCGATGCATTGCTGGCCACGGGGGTGTACAAGGGCATTGGCGAGATCTCGGCGGTGCACTTCCCCTCGCCGGGCCTGAACGAGACCGACTACGATCCTCTCGGCCCGATGATGCGCGGCATCCTGGAGCTTGCGCGCAAGCATCGTCTGCCGGTTCTCGTTCATATCGAGACGACGCGGATGCGCGAGCTATCGGTCCTGCTCGACGCTTTTCCCAACGTTCAGGTCATCTGGGCGCATGGGGGCTACACGCCGCTCTTTCTCGCCCGCCGCATGCTCGAGCGGCACCCCAATCTGACCTACGAGCTCAGCGCCCGGACCTGGCCGATCCATCCTCGCGCGCCGGACTATACGATCCTTCGCGACGGCAAACGGGTCTGGCCCGAATGGCTGGCGCTGATCGAGGCCAAACCCGATCGCTTCATCGTCGGCACCGATGCCAGCCACCGCTCGCCGGCCAGCGAAGCAATGAAATTCGAGAGCGTCCAGAACCTGCTGCGCCAGTTGAGCCCCCCGACGAGAGACCGTGTCGCGCAGGGCAATCTGACCCGGCTCATCGAACCGCAGCGTTGACCCGCGCGGTTCAGTGCGCCCCGACCGGCGCATCGATCCGCGCAAAAGGCCGCGCCGCCTCGAACGCCGCCGCCGCGCGCAGCACCAGCGCATCGCGCCCAAAGGCGCCGACAATCTGGAGCCCTGCCGGGAGACCCGCGCTGGTCAGGCCGCAGGGCAGCGAGATCGCCGGCGCCTGGGTGATGTTGAAGGGGTAGGAGAAGGGCGTCCAGCGCGTCCAGTCATCGCCATAGGCGCCGTCCGCTGGCGTGTTGGTACCCACCGCAAAGGCCGGCAGCGGCAGGCTCGGCGTCAGCAAGAGATCGAAGCGTGCATGAAATTGCGCCATCTTGTGCGCAAGCGCATTGCGCTGGTTCAGCAGCGCGTCGACATAGGCCGCGCCCGTGACGCGCTCGCCCTGCTCGGCGACGGCGACGAGGCCGGGGTCCATTCGCGCGCGCTCGGCTGGTCCGATCGCCCGCAAGGCCAGCGCCGCGCCGGCCGACCAGATCGTCATCAGCGTCTCGATCGGGTCGTCGAAGCCGGGATCAACCTCCTCGACGCTGGCGCCGAGATCGCGGAAGGCCATCGCCGCAGCTTGCGTCAGAGCGGCGATCTCGGGATCGACCGCGACATCGCCGCCGAGCTTCGGCGACCAGGCCAGGCGCAGGCCCTTCACGCCCCCCTTCAGCCCGTCGACATAGTCAGGCGCACGGTCGATCATCGCGGTCATGTCGCGGTTATCGGGGCGCCCGATGGCATTCATGGCCAGCGCGCAATCGGCGACGGTGCGGGTGAGCGGGCCCAAATGCGCCAGGAAGCCCATGGTCGAGACCGGCCAGGCCGGGACGCGGCCATAGGTCGGCTTGAGGCCCACCACGCCGGTGAAGGCCGCGGGAATGCGCACCGAGCCGGCGCCATCCGTGCCGATATGGATGCAGCCGAGATTGAGCGCCGCGCAGGAGGCGGCGCCGGCCGACGAGCCGCCGGGGCCGGTGGCGATGTCCCAGGGGTTGCGGGTGATGCCCGACAGGGGGGAATCGCCGACACCCTTCCAGCCATATTCGGGCATCGTCGTCTTGCCGAGGAAGACCGTGCCGGCCTCGCGCAGCCTCGCGGCGGCGGGCGCATCATCGGGGAAAGGCGCGTCCGAGGCCACCGCCGAGCCGCGCCGCAGCGGCCAACCGGCGACGGCGATATTGTCCTTGATGGTCACCGGCACGCCATCCAGCGGCCCGAGCGGCTCGCCCTTCAGCCACCGCGCCTGCGAGGCCTCGGCCATTGCCAGCGTGGTGGCCTCGTCGCGCAGCACAAAGGCGTTGATCGACGGCTCGAAGCGCTCGATCCGGTCGAGCGCGTCCCTGGCGACCTCGACCGGCGAGAGTTCGCGGCTGGCGTAAAGCGGGCCGAGTTCGGCGGCGGAAAGCGAGGCGATGGTCGTCATGGGCTTATCCTGTTGGTGTCGTTCGGGGCGTTGGGCCGTGATTGCGAGCAACGCGAAGCAATCCAGAGGCCGTCCCGCGAGACCCCCTTGTGGCTTCCCCGCGCTCGCAACGAACCGGTCAGGCGTTTGCGACGCGCCAGGCCGCGTTGAGCAGCACGTTGGCGCCGGCCGCGATGTCCTGGTTCGTGCTGAACTCGGCCGGATTATGCGAAAGCCCGCCGATCGAGGGAATGAAGACCATCGCCGTGGGGCAGATGCGGGACATCATCTGCGCGTCATGACCGGCGCCCGAGATCATCCGTCGAATCGGCTGCCCGAGCTCCGTGGCGCTGGTTTCGATCGTGGCGATCAGCTCTTCGGTGAAGGGCGTCGCGGGAAAGCGGGCGAGATCGCGAAATGAGATCGTGATGCCGTCGCGTGCCGAGAGCTCGGCGCAGAAATTTCGCACTGCGGCTTCCGTTTCCGCGAGCAGATCGTCGCTGGGATTGCGCAGATCGAGCGTCATGATCACGGTTTCGGGCACGACATTGACGTTGGACGGCTGGACGCGGATGACGCCGCAATTGGCGAGCTGGTCCTGCGTGGTCCTGGTCAGCTCGTTGGCGAACAGGTTGATCCGCGCCGCAGCCAGGCCCGGATCCTTGCGATAGGCCATCGGCGTCGTGCCGGCATGGCTCGGCTTGCCCGTCAGCGTCAATTCGAGCCAGCAGATCGCCTGGATACCGGTGACCGCCCCCAGCCCTCCGCCCTCGCTTTCCAGGACCGGGCCCTGTTCGATGTGCATTTCGAGATAGGCATGGGCGGGCAGGAAGCCCGGTTCCTCGAGGCCCTCATAGCCAATCCGCTTCAGTTCGGTGCCCAGGACCGCGCCGTCGGCGTCAAGCTCGGCATGGGCGTCCGCCACGCTCATGCCGCCGGCCCAGACATAGGAGCCGAGCATGTCGGGGTGGAACCGGGCGCCCTCCTCGTTGGTGAAGGCGATCACGGCCATGTCGCGTCTGGGCGTCAACCCGGCGTCGCGCAACGTCGCCAGGACCTCGACACCCGCGACGACGCCGAGCGCGCCATCGAAGCGCCCACCTGTGCCGACGGTGTCGATATGCGAGCCCATGATCACGGCCGGGCCGTCTTCGCGCCCCTTGAGAATGCCGATGATGTTGCCGATCGCGTCGATCCTGACCGACAGGCCGAGCGCCTCGAGTTCTGCCACCAGCCAGTCGCGGCCCTGCCTGTCCTCGTCGCTGAGCGCCAGTCGGCGGCAGCCGCCTTCCGGTGTGGCGCCGATGGCCGAGAGCGCGGCAAGCCGCGACAGCAGCCGGGGGCCATCGATCCTCAGATTGCTGCTCATCATCATCATCTCCTCGTTCGACTGCCCGAGCCGCCATCGCGGGCCATTCCCGAGCGTCGTCGGCTGCCGGCCCCGTCGGTCACGGATCTCCTGCATAATCGGGCATCCGCAGGGCTGTCGATGCCCCCCGAGGCACCGATGCGGTGTGCGGCTATCTGAATGTAACGGATTTATGATGGAGCGAATCGCCCCAAAGCCGCGATGATGATCCGCGATCCGCTGAGCGACTGGTTTCACCCCACCTTCGAGAGGCACTATCATGACCGAGGACGACATCGCCCTCGTCAGAGAAAGTTTCGCGCAGCTTAACCGCCGGCGGACCGAAACCGCAGTGCTGTTCTACGGACGCCTGTTCGAGATCGCGCCGGAAACACGCGCGCTGTTCAAGGATGATCTCGCGATCCAGCGCGCCGCGCTGATGGAGTTTCTGGCCGTCGTGATGGCCACGCTGCGCGATCCCCGCGGGCTGAAAATCCTGCTGCGCAAGCTCGGCCGCAGTCACCGCGGCTATGGCGTCGCCGACCGGCATTACGACCAGGTCGGCGAGGCCCTGCTCTGGACGCTGCGGACATCGCTCGGCGAGGGCTTTGGACCGCAGATGGAACGCGTCTGGACCACGCTCTACGCCGAGATCGCCAGCACCATGATGACCGCCGACCTCGAAGCCTGAGCGCCGCAGCCCGGGGCTGGTCAGAACTCCGACCAGCCGGTGTCACCGCTGCGGCTGTTTGCGACTTTCCTGGCGGGCGCGACAGAAGCCGGCCGGGACGCTGCAGCGGCAGGTGCGCGCGTCTTGCTCTGAACGAACGCGGCCTGTGCCAGATCGCGCAGGCGGGAGGGCTCGGAGGTCGGCGCGGTCGCAGGACGATAGGTCGATCCAGCGCTGGAGCCGTCCTGGCCCGTCCTGAAGGCGGCGACGAGGTCGTTGAGCTGCCCGATCTTGCCCGTGAGCGAGCCCGCCGAAGCGGCGCTCTGCTCGGCAAGCGCCGCGTTCTGCTGGGTCATCTCGTCGAGATGAGCGACCGCCTGGCTCATCTCGTCGATGCCGTTGGCCTGTTCGCCGGATGCAGCCGAGATATCGGCAATGGTGGCGGCGACCTTTTGCGAGGCGCCGAGGATCTGGCTCAGCGCTTCTCCGGCACGGCGCACCAGCTTGACGCCCTCGCCGACCTCCATATTCGTGGAGGAGATCAACGCCGAGATATCCTTGGCCGCTTCGCTCGAACGCTGGGCCAGGGTGCGGACCTCGGAAGCCACCACCGCAAAGCCCTTGCCGGCATCGCCCGCGCGCGCGGCTTCGACGGCCGCGTTCAAAGCCAGCAGATTGGTCTGGAACGCGATGTCGTCGATGACGCGGATGATGTCGGAAATCTTGGTCGAAGCGGTTTCGATTCGCGCCATCGCGTCGACGGCCTGCTCGGCGATCTCGCCGCCCGACTGCGCCGCGCGCATCGCCTCGTCGGCGATGGTGGCGGCGGCGCGCGAAGCCTGGGCCGAAGCCTTGACGGAGGCTGCAAGCTCCTCGGTCGTGGCGGCGGTCTCTTCCAGAGACGAGGCCTGCTCTTCGGTGCGCTTGGACAGATCGTTGGCGCCCATGTTGATCTCGTGTGCCGCCAGCCCGACGTCGGCGGAGGTCACCTGGATCGTCTTCACCGTCGCTGACAGCCGGTCCACCGTGGCGTTGAAATCGGCCCGCAGCTTGGCGTAGTCGGCCGGCATCTGCGCCTCGATGCGATGCGTGAGATCGCCGTCCGAAAGAGCCGAGAGCCCGGCCGCAATCGCGCCAACGACCTGCTCGAGTTCCTTCGCCTGCTGCAGCCGCTGCTCGGAGGCCTGCTGACGCTCCATTTCGGTCGAGCGCCGATTCTCGTCCATCAGGCTCGCCTGGGATTGCGCGTCGGCCTCGAGACGCTCCTTTTCGATCGCCGCGCCGCGCAGCACGCCGACCGCGCCGGCCATCTCCGCGAATTCGCGGTCGCGGAAGGTTGGCACCGCGGAGACGAGATCCCCTGCGGCCAGACGCTCCATCGCTGCCTTGAGGCTGCCGAGCGGCTTCATCATCCGCCGCACCAGAAGGAACAGGGCCAGGCCGGCAGCCGCCGCGATGAGCAGGCCCGCCATCACGCTGACGAAGATCATGTCGCTGATGACGCTGACGAAATCCTGTTGCTTGATGCCGACGAAGAGAATGCCGACGACGCTGTTGGTGGATTTCTGGATGATCGGTTCGTAGATCGTGAAATAGGGCAGCCCCAAGATATCTGCCACGCCAGAATAGGTCGCACGCTGCTTGAGCACCGTGTCATAGGCGGCACCGGGCGCCAGCTTGGTCCCGATGGCGCGCGTACCGTCGGCCTTTTCCACATTGGTCGCGACACGGACATCGCCCATGAAGACCGTGGCGACGCTGCCGGCGAGCGCCTTGACCTTGTCGACCGCGGCGAAATTGCCGTTCACTGCCTCGTTGCCGAAGTAAAGCTTGTCGCCTTCCAGCCGCGGTTCGCCCTTTGCCGTCACCAGATCGCGCAGAAGGTTGATGTTGACGGTGAGACTCGCCTGGGCACGCTCGCGCATCGCCTTCTCTGTCGCCCGCAGCGAGACCATGACCGACGCGGCCACGGCCAGGCTGACGAAGACAACGCCGATGATCGCGAGGCGGGTGGCAAATGGCAGGCGAATCGACAACAGCTTTTTCACGGAGACAGCCCGGGTTGGGGTCGGCGTCTGCATCGGTCCAACTCTGCGGGACAGAGAGTTCGACCGCGATCAAACGGCGCCGGTTAATACTTCGCGCGCAAAACGCGCGTCGATCGTTTCAAGATCGAATTCAAACATATGCCCGCCACCCTTGACACAGCTGCACTCGACTACCGCAGCGACCATGAACAACGTTGCTGTCACAGTTGAGTGTTTCGGTAAATAATCGCTTAAGTTGCTGCTGTTTAGTGCGATATTCATGGCTGAACTGGCCGGGGCAGCTGTTTTCCCTGCACTTTTCGTCCTCGCGCTGCCCGCGAACAACCGGCGCCAACCGCCTGTGGCGAATTCAGCACAGTGCTGGCGCGACACATTTTCGCCGCATCGTGTTCACCCCGCGGACATGCCATAGCGATTGAAGGTCATCTCCAGCGAAACTCATGGAACGCCTGCGCCTTTCCGCCGTTCATCAGCCGCGTCCGCAAGATCAATAAAGCAGAGTCCAACTTCATGCCCGTCGTTCCGTCCGCCGCCAACACGCTCTCGCCGCTCCTCGACCGGCCCACCCGTCGATTGACTCTGCTCATGATGCCGCTGGCCCTGGCCGGCTGTGTGTCTGCGCCGCAGCAGCCCTATGAGGTGGCTCGCGCGCCGGGCTTCGCCGTCAGCGCCGAATATCTCGCCATGTATGCCGAGCGCCCCGACGAGCAGTTCCCGTTGCCGGCGACCGATATCTCCGAAGTCGATCCGCGCTATCTGCGCCGCGAGGTCTCGTATCCGACCCGCGAACAGCCGGGCACGATCATCGTCGATACCGACAACAAGTTCCTCTATCTGGTTAGAGAGAACGGGCGCGCCATCCGCTACGGCATCGGCGTCGGCAAGCAGGGCATGTCCTGGCGCGGCCGCGCCACGGTGGCGCGCAAGGCGGCGTGGCCGCGGTGGACGCCGACAGCGGCGATGATCGCGCGCGATCCCGAGAAGAACGGCCCCTGGGCAGGCGGCATGGCCGCCGGGCTCGACAATCCGCTCGGCGCGCGTGCGCTTTACCTCTATCAGGGCGACCGCGACACGCTTTACCGTATCCATGGCACGACCGAGCCCTGGTCGATCGGCCAGTCAGTGTCCAGCGGCTGCATTCGCCTGTTCAACCAGGACATCATCGACCTGCACAGCCGCGTCCCCACCGGCTCGACCGTTGTGGTCTTGAATCGTGGGCAGTTGCTGACCCCGCAGCCCGGCGAAACCTTCGACGAATTTGCCGCTGCCGACAGCATCTGAAGACCTGACGCCGCCAGCGTCATTCGCCTGACACCCAAGCTCGTCACCACGCCTCACGGCAACGCGACATTTGTTGTGCAGGTGCAGCAATCTGGTGTAGGCGGGTTAAGCCCGGCCGCCTCCGCCACAGTTGCAGCGCGTGATGGAGTCGCGTCCGGCTGGCGGGGAGAGGGCGATCGATGCGCGTCACGATGATCGGTTCAGGCTATGTTGGCCTGGTGTCTGGTGCCTGCTTCGCCGATTTCGGCCATGTCGTGACCTGCGTTGACACCGACGCCTCGAAGATCGAGGCGTTGAACCGCGGAGAAATCCCGATCTTCGAGCCCGGCCTCGGGGATCTCGTCGCGAAGAACGTCCGTGAGGGCCGATTAAGCTTCACCACGGAACTGGCTGGACCCGTGCGCGGTGCCGATGCGGTCTTCATCGCCGTCGGCACGCCGACACGGCGAGGCGACGGCCATGCAGATCTATCCTATGTCTATCAGGCGGCGCGCGACGTTGTCGCCGAGATCGACGGCTTCACGGTGATCGTCACCAAATCGACCGTGCCGGTCGGGACCGGCGACGAGGTCGAACGCATAATGCGCGAAACTCGGCCCGATGCCGATTTCGCCGTGGTCTCGAACCCCGAATTCCTGCGCGAGGGCGCCGCGATCGGCGATTTCAAGCGCCCTGACCGCATCGTCATCGGCACCGAGGACGAGCGCGCCCGCGCCGTCATGGAAGAGATCTACCGCCCGCTCTACCTCAACGCCGCGCCGCTTTTGTTCACCCAGCGCCGGACGTCGGAGGTGATCAAATATGCCGCCAATGCCTATCTCGCGACCAAGATCACCTTCATCAACGAGATGGCCGATCTGTGCGAGGCTGTCGGCGCCAATGTCCAGGAGGTCGCGCGCGGCATCGGCCTCGACAACCGGATCGGCAGCAAGTTCCTGCATGCGGGGCCAGGCTTTGGCGGGTCCTGCTTTCCCAAGGACACGCTGGCCCTGATGAAGACGGCGCAAGATCTCGGCAGCCCCTTGCGCATCGTCGAGACCGTCGTCGCCGTCAACGACCAGCGCAAGCGCGCCATGGCACGCAAGGTCATCACGGCCTGTGGCGGCAGCGTGCGCGGCAAGCGCATCGCGGTGCTGGGGCTCGCCTTCAAGCCCAACACCGACGACATGCGCGAGGCGCCCTCCCTGGCGATCATCGCGGCGCTGCAGGACGGCGGCGCTCACGTGGTGGCCTTCGATCCCGAAAGCATGGCGCCGGCCAGGGCGCTGCTGAACGACGTCACCTTCGCGGCCGACCCCTATTCCTGCATCGAAGGCGCGGATGCGCTGGTGATCATCACGGAATGGGATGCCTTCCGCGCGCTCGATCTCGACCGCGTCAAACTCGGTCTTCGCGCGCCTGTCGTGGTGGATCTGCGCAACATCTATCGCTCCGAGGACATGCGCCGCCGCGGTTTTTCCTACAGCAATGTCGGCAATGCCTGACCTCGCGCCACGCCCCAGGGCGGGGCGATGGGCTGCGCCTTGATACCGTCACACGCACGCACCACCTCTTGATGCGGCGGCGCATCCGCGCCGCCCGACATGAGAGGAGATGACGATGACGCCGCAAGAACGCGACGTGATCGCCGGGATTTTCGATCGCCTGAAACAGGCGGCCAACCAGCCCCGCGACCCCGAGGCTGAGCAGTTCATCGCGGAACGGCTCCGCGACCAGCCCTACGCCCCCTACGCCATGGCCCAGGCGGTCTATGTGCAGGAAACCGCACTGACCAATCTCCAGGCGCAGGTCGAGGATCTGCAGACGCAACTTCGCGAGTTGCAGAGCCGACCTGCCGAGGCCCCTGCCCAGGCGGGCGGCTTCCTATCGGGCATCTTCGGTGGCGGCGCGCAGCCGGCGCCGCGGCCGCGCTCGGTGCCATCCTTCCCGCCCCGCGGTCAGGACGCCCCCTCATCCGCCTGGTCCAACCAGGCCGGCCAGCAGCCGGGCGCGATGGCGGCCGCTCCAGGCGGCCCGCAGGGTCAGCAGCCCGGACCCTGGTCGAACCAGGGCCAGCAGGCGCCCGGACGTGGCGGCGGCTTCATGGCCACGGCCCTGACGACGGCAGCTGGCGTCGCCGGCGGCATGATGCTCGGCAACGTGCTGACCAATGCCTTCGGCGGCGGTGCGGCCAAGGCCGGCGAGGCGACCCCGGCGCAGGCCGCGGCCACCACGCCCGAGCCGGACGCGGCGGCGAATACGGAACAGGCCGGTTACAATGACGGCTCCTCCGAATCAGCCAACTACCAGCAGGCCGCGCATGAAGAGCCCCACGATGCCGGCTATGATGACGGCTCGAGCGGGTTCGATGGCGGAGACGAAGACTGGGCCTGATCGTCAACGCCCGTTCCCGTGAATAATGACCCGCCCGGCACGCTCCGGGCGGGTTTCTCATTGGAACGAGCACCGACAGATGAGTCAGATCACCAGCACCCGGGCGCCGACGCGAACGCGCTCGTAGAGGTCGGTGACATCGTCGTTGGTCATGCGGATGCAGCCCGAGGAGACGGCCTGCCCGATGGTGTGGGGCTCGTTTGTGCCGTGGATGCGGTAGAGCGACGAACCGAGATACAGCGCGCGCGCGCCCATCGGGTTCTCCGGGCCACCAGGCATGAAGCGGGGCAGGTCCGGCCGGCGCTTGAGCATCTCGGGCGGCGGCGTCCAGGTCGGCCACTCCGCCTTGCGGCTGACGGATTTCATGCCGGCCCAGGAAAAGCCCGGGCGTCCGACGCCGATGCCATAACGCAGGGCGCGACCACCAGGCTGCACCAGGAAAAGGAAGCGCCGGGGCGTGTCGATGATGATCGTGCCGGCCTTGTGCGGCCCGTCATAGGCAACCTCCTGCTTGTGGAAGCGGGGATCGATGACGCGCTCGATCGGGCGCTCCATCTCGATCGGCTGGCCCAGCGACGCGACGCGGCCCGGCGACCGGTATTGGCCCCGCGCCTGCTCGAAGGGATCGGCCTCATAGCCTGCTTGCGGCCGGAGATTGCGGCCATAGGCCGACGAGGCCCCCGGCCGGTTGTAGACCGCTCCTCCCCGGCCCTGCGGCCCGGGATCGCGGCCGGTCATCAGCAACTCGATGAAACCGCCGCCATATTGGCCACGCCCTGTCTGTCCGCTCACCATGGGTTCGGGCGCAGGGTCGTAGGCGCGGTTTTGCGCCATCGCAGCAAGGGGGAAAGCAGCCGCCGACAGCACGAGCCATAGCAAGAACAGGACTGGACGCATGACGCAACTCTCTCGATATCGGTTGTCGGGAGCGTGACGGCTGGCCTTAAAAGGAATGGTGAATCGCGGCCTGTTGCTGTGGAAACTCCGTGCCGAACCCGCCAATTCTTCCAGTTAACCTTAGTGGTGTGGAAACGGACAGGGTAAAGGAAGGGTTGCCACGTCGGCAGACCGCTGCGCCCTTTCGGCTGCTCATGCATCTGGCGGTCAGCGCGACCGGCCTTTCCGCGCGGCCCACCAGAGCAGCAGCAGCGTGCGCCAGCGCGCGACGTCGCAGGCGAGAATGACGGCGCCATAGACGAGCGCACCCAGCGCGACCTGCAGGGCCAGTTCGGGCAGCGCAGCCAGACGGCCTTGCAAGGGCCAGATGGCGAGGGACATCAGGATGACCGCGAGCAGGATCGCGCCGCAATCGCGCAGCGAGGGCATGACCGGGAGAAGGCGCAGCGCCGCAACCGCCGTGACGGCGAGCACGACGAGAAAGGCTGCCGTCTGGGCGAGCGCATAAACTACCGGCGACGCGGCAAAGAGCATCACGATGGCCATATTCACAACCAGTGCGACCACAGCGGCCAGCGTCGCGACGAGCGTGCGCTTCTCGATCAGGAAGGCGGGATAAAGCCCGGCCAGGAACAGGGTGATCGCCAGGAATCCCGGCAGGAGCGGCGCCATATAGGCCGAGAAGCGGCCCTGAAAGCTCGGCGGCACCAGCAGGCGGTCGAAGGCCGGCAGGGCCAGCCAGAAGCCCATGGCTGCGGGCAGCGCCACGGCCAGCACGATGACCAGATTGGACGCGATCCGCTTTTGCGCCGCGCGCCGGCCGCGCGTCTCGTCGAGGCGGATGACCTGCCGCAGCAGGACGATCTCGAGCGTGGCGCCGAGCGTCCCAAACAGGCGCAGGCCCATATCGGAGGCGAGCGAAAAATAGCCCGCCTCGGCGAAGCCATGCGCCCCCGCCATCAGCGAGCGGTTGAGCAGGGGGATCAGCGAATAGATCGCATTGCCGGCGACGATCGGCAGGGCATATTTCGCGAAGGTCCAGGCCAGATCCCGCCGTGCCGCCGACAGCGCCAAGGGCGCATCGGCGAGTTGGCGGCGCACCGAGATCACCGCGAACGCCGCGCTGAGCAGCCCGCCGAGCAAAACCACCGTCGGATCGCGCGTCAGCCAGGCGCCGCCCACCATCAGGACGAGTGCGAGCAGGTTCTTGACGATGATCAGCCGGGCGTAAGCCGCATCGAGAAAGCGCGCCCGGGCGATCGCGCCATGATAGTCGAAGAGCCCTGCTCCGATGCCCGCCAGAACTGCGGCCGCCAGCATCATCGCCGGCATGCGGGTGTCGATGCCGGCGGCGATGGCCGCCGCCAGCAGCGCGCAGAGCGACAGGCTGACGCCCGCGATGAGCAGATCCAGCGTGGCGCGGATCTCCGGCTGCGTCTCGCGGGCCTGCAGCGAATAGAACCGCACCGCCGACAGCCTGATCCAGTCGAGCAGCGCGGTGTTGACCAGCACAATGATGGCCGCGCCGATGGCGTAGCGACCGAATTCTTCCGGACCGAGAAAGTAGGCGATCAGCAAGCCGAGGACGAAGTTCAGCCCGGCATTGAGGACGAAGGGCAGGAGGACCGTCATCGAATCTCCGTCATCGTCCGATGATGTCCTTGGCTGGCCCTTCGCGCGACTCGCCGCGCCCGAGCCTGCTGCTGCTCCGGCGTAGCGGGGCTGCGGTGGTTTTCCAAGTGCGGGCGAGGCGTCAGAGACCCAGATGCGAGCCCGCCATGGCCGGACGTCGAACCGGACGGCACGCGCCGCGTTGACGCGCAAACCGTTTCGCGCGAGGACGCCTCATGGAATCGCCTTCCCTTCACCGGCTCGCCTATGTGTCGACCTATCGGTCCGGGAGGGTCGACGGCGAACTCACCGCGCTTCGCGCGATCCTGTCGGTGTCCCGCAAGAACAACGAGGCTGCCGACGTCACCGGCTATCTGATATTCGACGGCGAAAGCTTCATTCAGGTGCTCGAAGGCCCCCATGATGCGCTTCAAGCGACGATGGACCGGATCGCGCGCGACGAGCGCCATCGCGACGTGGCGGTGCTGGCGACGCAGCCCATCGAGACGCGCAGTTTCCGCGAATGGAAGATGGGCGGCTATCGCCGGACACCGGCGCAGGACCCGATTTTCGCTGCCCACGGCATCTTGGGCAAGATCGACCGGTCGCGCATCGATTACGAGACGGCGGTGTCGCTTGCCCAGGCGCTGAGCCTCGGGGATGCCCGGTCACCGTAGCGCCCGCGGCCATGCATGCGTTGCCCGAATGGGCCGGCGCCGCCGCGCCGCTTTCCGGCGGGCAGCCGCCCGGCTATGCGGACGCCATGACAACTACCCTCCCCGCGATCCGCCCGGCCCGCGACGCCGATTCGCAGGCGCTCGCACGCCTGATCGCGGCGAGTTTTGCGGAATATCCCAACTGCGTCTTCGTTTGGGACGAGTTCCCGGAGTTACAGGCTCCCGCCAGCCATTTCGCCGGCAAGGGCGGCAGGCTCTGGGTCGCCGAGGGGCCGGATGGCGGGATCGCCGCATCGCTTGGCGCGACGCCGGTTGCCGAGCAGAACGCGATCGAGATCACCAAGGTCTATGCGGCACCAGCGTTTCGCGGCACGGGGCTGGCGCAAGTGCTTTTTGCCGAGGCGATGCGCTTCGCGCAGGCCGGCGGATTCGACGAGATGATGCTCTGGTCGGATTCGCGGTTTGCGCGGGGCCACCGCTTCTATGAGAAGCTCGGCTTTAGGCGGTGGCCGGGCGAACGCTACCTCGCCGATGTCTCCGCGACCTGGGAATATCATTTCCGCCTGCGGCTGCGTGCGGGCCCATGAGCTTCGGGCCCGTCCTGCGCGCGTTGCTGGGCATCGCCCTGCTCACCGCCATGGATGCGGTGGTGAAGGCGCAGATGCAGGCGCACCCCTTCATACTGACGCTGTTCATGCGCTTCGCCATGGGCGGCGTCTGCGCGCTGGCGGTTCTCGCCTTCGTGCGTCCCGCCTTCCCGACGCGCGAGAGCCTGATCGGCAACAGCATCCGCGTGCCGGTGGTGGTTTTGACCGCCGGCAGCTTCTTCTATTCGCTCTCCGTGCTGCCCCTGGCGGAGGCGTTGACCCTGGCCTTTCTCGCGCCGGTCTTCGTGGCGCTGTTGGGCGCCCTGATGCTCAAGGAGCGCATGGATGCCCGCATCCTGCAGGCGCTCGGCTTCGGCCTGGCGGGCATGCTGGTGATGGTCTGGCCGAGGCTGCAGGGCCAAGTCAGCGGGGCCGGGCTGGGCGTCGCGGCCGCGTTGTTCTCGGCCGTAACCTACGCCTTCAACCTGATCCTGCTGCGGCGCATCGCGCAGAAGGAGCATCCGGCTATCATCGTGGCGTTCCAGAATTGCGGGCCGGCGCTGGTTCTGGCCGTTCCCGCCGCGCTGAGTTTCGTGCCGCTGACGGCGCGCGACCTCCTGATCTATCTGGCGGCGGGCGCGCTCGGCGTTGCCGGGCACCTCACGCTGACATCCGCCTTTGCCCGCGCCGAAGCCTCCCGCCTGGCACCGCTGGAATACACCGCGCTGATCTGGGCGAGCCTGCTCGGCTATTTCGTCTTCGGCGAGGTGCCGCTGATCACGACCTATGCCGGCGCGGTGCTGATTGTCGCGGGCGCGGTTGCGATCAGCCGGCGTCGGTGAGAATTGCAGAGTCGCAGGCGATCGGGCACGGGCTTCGCCGGCTGTCGTCATGTCGCCTTGCTCGCATGATCTACGGCCGGTTCGAACTGGCGTCCCGCCTGCCGCATTCACCTTTCTGCAGCGTCAATTCTTGACTCGCGAGAGGGATGGGCCTATCTCCGCGCCATCGGTTGGCACTCACGGATCGAGACTGCTAACAGATGCCCGCGCGGGTGGTTTTCAAGCCCGCATCGAATTTCTACGAGAGGAAGACAGAACCATGAAGTTCCGTCCGTTGCATGACCGCGTTGTGGTCCGTCGCCTTGATGGCGAAGAGAAGACCAAGGGTGGCATCATCATCCCCGACACCGCCAAGGAAAAGCCCCAAGAGGGTGAAGTCGTCTCCGTGGGCCCCGGCGCCCGTGACGACGCCGGCAAGCTCGTCGCGCTCGACGTCAAGAAGGGCGACCGCGTCCTCTTCGGCAAGTGGTCCGGCACCGAAGTCAAGATCGACGGCCAGGATCTCCTGATCATGAAGGAATCCGACATCATGGGCGTCATCGGCTGAACGCCTGAGACCGCCCTTCCCGTCACTACATAAGGAGTTGCTCTCATGGCAGCCAAAGACGTCAAGTTCTCCACCGATGCGCGCGACCGGATGCTGCGCGGCGTCGAAATCCTCGCCAACGCCGTCAAGGTGACGCTCGGTCCCAAGGGCCGCAACGTCGTCATCGACAAGTCGTTCGGCGCTCCCCGCATCACCAAGGACGGCGTCACCGTCGCCAAGGAGATCGAGCTCGCCGACAAGTTCGAGAACATGGGCGCCCAGATGGTGCGCGAAGTGGCCTCGAAGCAGAACGACCATGCCGGCGACGGCACCACGACCGCGACCGTTCTCGCCGCCGCCATCATGCGCGAAGGCCTGAAGTCGGTTGCGGCCGGCATGAACCCGATGGATCTGAAGCGCGGCATCGACCTTGCGGTCGAGGCGATCGTTGCGGACCTGAAGAAGAACTCCAAGAAGGTGACCTCCAACTCGGAAGTCGCGCAGGTCGGCACCATCTCCGCCAATGGCGACGAGACGGTCGGCAAGATGATCGCGACCGCGATGCAGAAGGTCGGCAACGAGGGTGTCATCACCGTCGAGGAAGCCAAGACCGCCGAGACCGAACTCGACGTCGTCGAGGGCATGCAGTTCGACCGTGGCTACCTCTCGCCCTACTTCATCACCAATTCGGAGAAGATGGTCGCCGAGCTGGAAGACCCCTACATCCTGATCTTCGAGAAGAAGCTGTCCTCGCTCCAGGCGATGTTGCCGATTCTCGAGGCTGTGGTGCAGACCGGCAAGCCGCTGCTCATCATCGCCGAGGACGTGGAAGGTGAGGCTCTCGCCACCCTCGTCGTCAACAAGCTCCGTGGCGGCCTGAAGGTCGCGGCCGTCAAGGCTCCGGGCTTCGGCGATCGCCGCAAGGCCATGCTCGAGGACATCTCGATCCTGACCGCCGGCCAGATGATCTCGGAAGACCTCGGCATCAAGCTCGAGACCGTGACCCTCGCCATGCTCGGACGCGCCAAGAAGGTGCGCATCGAGAAGGAGAATACCACGATCATCGACGGCGCCGGCAAGAAGAAGGACATCGAAGGCCGCGTCACGCAGATCAAGGCGCAGATCGAGGAGACCTCCTCGGACTACGACCGTGAGAAGCTCCAGGAGCGTCTGGCCAAGCTCGCCGGCGGCGTCGCGGTCATCCGCGTCGGCGGCGCGACCGAAGTCGAGGTCAAGGAGAAGAAGGACCGCGTCGACGACGCCCTGAACGCGACCCGCGCGGCCGTGGAAGAAGGCGTCCTGCCGGGTGGCGGCGTCGCCCTCCTGCGCGCTCTGCAGACCGTCAAGTCGATCAAGACCCAGAACGACGACCAGAAGACCGGCGTCGAGATCGTCCGCAAGGCGATCATGGCTCCTGCTCGCCAGATCGTCGACAATGCCGGCGATGACGGCGCTGTCGTGGTCGGCAAGCTGCTGGAGTCGAAGGACTACAACTTCGGCTACAACGCCCAGACCGGCGAGTACGGCGATCTGGTCAAGGCCGGCATCATCGACCCGACCAAGGTCGTGCGTACCGCCATCCAGGACGCGGCTTCGATCGCCGGCCTGCTGATCACCACCGAGGCGATGATCGCGGAGCTTCCCAAGAAGGACTCCCCGATGCCGATGGGCGGCGGCGGCGGCATGGGCGGCATGGATTTCTGATCCAGGCACCTTCTCTGCAAAGACTTGGGAAGGCCCGGCGCAAGCCGGGCCTTCTCTTTTTGTCGGGGGCGGCGGGTTCATGGCCGACGGAGGGGCCGTCGCGTCACGCCAGCGACATCGTTCCTCGGGCTCGACGCGGGACGGGCTAACTTGCGCAGGGTCGACGAGCCGATAGCAGCCAACCGACGAGCGAGCCCATGCCCGACCCGATCCCTCGTCGTCGCCGAACGATCGGCAGCGTGGCCTCGTCTTTGCATCGGTCAAGCGTCAAAGATATCAAAAATCGCAATAAATCGTCAATATCCTCGCCCTAACCTCAATTGTGGGGTGGGCGAAAGCGAGCGATGCAAATCCAACATCCGAGTTATGAAGGTCGATCTCCGCGGATCAGCATCCGTATCAATTTTTATTCTGCATTTGCCGGCCTGCTATGCCTGTTTTCAACCATAACCGCGGTGCTGATTTACTCTACGGCACGTCAAATTACTTATCAAGAACAACTTGATAGCATTTCGCAGATACCGGTCAACATTGAGAAGATTAGCGGGCTGATCTTCGCGATTGGCCTCGAGTCGCAGGGCGCCCATTTGTCGAGCGATGCCTCGACCGTGCAGCGTCACCGTTCCGCGCTGATGCAGCGAAATGGTGAACTGGCGGAAGTATTGGAGCAGTGGCAGCGCCTCGTCAGCACCGATGACCTCGCATTGTTCATCGCTTTCAAGTCCCGTGTGACCAATTTCGTCCGACTCCTTACGGACATCGCACGCCGCCCCACGCCTCCCGGCCAGAACGCTGATCGTGAGGATGACGCCGACGAGGACTATCGCCTGGCACGAACAGCCCTCGACGACGATCTGGCGGCGCTGAAAACCGTCGCCTTCAAGCGCAAATACGCTGCCACGCAGATGGGCCGGCAGATCCATCTGACAAACATCCTGCTGGTGATCTTGAGCGTCGGCGCGGTCGCGCTGAGTTGCCTGACGGCTTGCCAGCTGAAATCGTGGTTGGTCACGCCGCTGATCGACATCGCGACGACAGCCGAGCGCATCGCGTCGGGCAAGTTCATGATGACGATCCCGCATATCCAGCGAACAGACGAAGTCGGAATGCTGGCCGATGTCGTCCGGCGTTTCCAGCTCCTGATCCGGAACAACGACGAACTCCTGCAGAACAAGTTCTCTCTGGTGCGAGAGCGCGAAATGCTCATGATCAGTGAGAAACATCAGATCGCGGCGCTCAACAACATGTCGCAGGGTCTGGTGATGCTTGATACGCACGCCAACGTCATCCTCATGAATGACGCTTATCGGGCTATGTACAAGATTCCCGATGCTGCGGGGGCTGCGCGATGCAGTTTGCGCGATATCCTCGCCTATCGCGCCCAGGCGGGTCTCTTCTCAGGCGATGCCTCGGTCTATGTGCAGACGGTCCTGGCGCGTATCGCGCTCGGCAAGCCAACGGTCAGTCTGATCAGCCTGAAGGATGGCCGATGGATTCGGGTCAGCGAGAGACCGACCCCGCATGGCGGCTGGGTCGCGACGCATGAGGATTTCACGAAGCAACGCCAGCTCGAGCGGGCGCTGGACCGAAGCGAACGGCTTTTCGGGGCTATTGTCGAGAACATGGACCAGGCCGTTATGGCTCAGGATGTCAGCACGAACCGGTATCTCTTCGTCAACCGCGCCGCCGAGGCCCTGTTCGGCATCTCCCGCGAAGCGATCATCGGGCAGACCGCGCAGGACATCTTCACAGAAGAAACCGCCAGCAAGATCGACGCCGGCACCCGGCGTGCCCCGACGGCCGGGGCCAGCCTGACAGAGACGGTTCACACGATCGCGACGCCGGGCAACGGCGATCGAGTCGCGGGAATTCTGCATGTTCCCATATCCGGAGGCGACGGAGCGCCGCTGCGTCTCCTCACGCTCATCGACGACAAGACCGGGCAGTTCATGGAGACCCGCAAGCTCGCAAGCTGAGGCGGCCCGACAAAAGCTCCAGCCTGCAGGCGCTAACCCATGTTCACGATAAGCTGAACCGCCGAAGCCTCGCCTTCGGTCTGGCATTCTTGTCTGTTGCGCTGCACTGGACCATGGTCCGAATCACGGCGTCATCAGCCGGACAGCCAGCCAGGAACAGCCGATGCGCCCGTTGAGTTTCGCCGTCGCCGCGCTTGCCGTCGTGGCGCTGATCGTCGGCCAGCAGAGTGGGGCCGCCGGCACGATCGGCATGGGCGTCGTGGGCGTGGTGCTGGCGCTGGCCCTGTACCGCTCGACGGAGATGGACTTCTTCCTGAAGATTTTTTCTGGCATCTTCGGCACGGAATACGTCGTCTTCGGCGCGGGTGCCCTTCTGGCGCAAGGGGGGCTCTGGCCGCAGGACTGGATGGCGGCAGCTCCGCCAGCGAGCCTTGCGACCACGGTCGCGGTCTTCGGCATCCTGATCTACGTCATTTCCTTTGCACCCGTGGTGCAGCGCATCGCGCGGATTTCGTCGCCGTATTTCCTCTCGGACGAGTCAACCGAGGCCAATCTCTGGCTGCTCGGCCGCTACCGGGTGAAGCTCGGCCATCTTGCCGTGGCGCTGATCGTGTTCTTGGTCGTGCTCAACCAGGCGCAGGTCGGCGTCTCTCTGCGCCTGAATTTCTTCTACCGCGATTTCTACAACGCGCTGCAGAACTACGACATCCAGGCGTTCTGGTATCAGCTGATCTGGGTCTTCGGCGTCTGGGCCACGATTTCGGTGGTGACCAACCTCGTGGAGATCGTCGGCCAGTCCGTGCTCCTGATCCGCTGGCGCGAATACATGGCAGCCGACTACAACAAGCGCTGGCTGTCCAGCGGCGCCCATTACCGGATGTCGCTGGCCGGCACCGCCGACAACCCCGACCAGCGCATCGCGGAGGACACCCGCGCCTTCCTCAACCAGACCTATGCCTTCTCTCTGACCCTGCTGACACAGGTTTCGACGCTGGTCTCGTTCTCGATTATCCTCTGGTCGCTGCCGGTGATCATCAAGGTGCCGGGCACCGACATCGTCATCCCCGGCTTCATCTTCTGGGCGACGTTCCTGTATGCGGCGCTGGCGACCTGGATCACCCATCTGATCGGCCGCTACCTCATTCCGCTCGAATTCGAGCAGGAGCGGCGGGAAGCGGATTTCCGCTTCTCGATGGCCCGCCTGCGCGAATATTCCGAGCAGATCGCCTCGATGCGCGGCGAGAAGGCGGAATTGCAGCATCTCGGCCAGCGCTTCCGCGCCATCGTCGCCAATTTCTACGATCTGATGTGGCGCAAGCTGAAGATCACGACCTTCACGTTGTCCTACAACCAGGCCAATGTGGTCATCCCGTTCCTGCTGCTGGCGCCGGGCTACTTCGCCAAGGAATTCCAGCTCGGCACCCTGACACAGACCTCATCGGCCTTCGGCCGCGTCGAGTCGGCCCTGTCCTTCATCATCAACAGCTATCAGTCGATCGCGTCCTACCTTGCCTCGATCAACCGCCTGACCACCTTCGAGACCGCCATCGCCCAGGCGCAGGCGGCCGGCGTCGGCGACAACACCGTCCATCGCGACCACGCGCCCGATCGCAACCTGCATATCGGCGGCGCCGTGTTGACGCTGCCCAATGGTGCGCCGATCGTCCGAGTCGACGACCTCGAACTCGGCGCCGCCCGGCGCACGCTTTTGGTCGGCCCCTCGGGCTCGGGCAAATCGACACTGTTTCGGGCGATCGCCGGCATCTGGCCTTTTGGCGAAGGCCGCGTCGGCATTCCGGCCCAGGCCGAGATCATGCTGCTGCCGCAGCGGCCCTATCTGCCGCAGGGCTCGTTGCGCGCCGCGCTCGCCTATCCCGCCGAGGCGAACGCTTATGACGATGCCGCCATTCGGGACGCCATGGACAAGGTCAAGCTTGGCCATATGAAGGAGCGGCTCGACGAGGTCGATCTCTGGGGCCAGCGCCTCTCGGGCGGCGAACAGCAGCGGCTGGCGGTGGCGCGCGCGCTTCTGGCGAAGCCCGACTGGCTGTTTCTCGACGAAGCGACGGCTTCGCTCGACGAGAAACTCGAGGGCGAGCTCTACGCCGCGATCGACCAGGGCCTGCCGGAGACGCGGATCGTCTCGATCGGTCACCGCAGCACATTGCGCGAGATGCATGATGCCGTGGTGACGATGGAGCCCAACCCGGACGGCACCTTCACGCCGCGCCATCCGGCCCCGGTTCCGGCGGAGACGTGAGAGGCGGCATTCGCCCTGCCCCCTCCAGACGACACCGTCATTCCGGACAAGCAGCGCAGCCGCGCAGCGCCGGGATCCGTCACAGCGATGCGTCGCGCCCGATGATGGATGCCGGGTCAAGCCCGGGATGACGCGATGCGCTGGGGGCCGTCCGAGGGAAAAAATCGGGCGCTGTTAAAGCGCGCGGTCGAAGCGCAGTTCGCCGGCGCCGCCCCTGAGCACCAGCTTGCCTTCGACGAGATCCCATTTCTGCGTGGCGCGCAGAGCCGTCAGGAAGCTGCGCTCGAACTCCGACAGGCCCTTGTCGCAGGTGCGCTTGGTCAGCGCGAGCGGCCCGACCGCAAACCCCTGCGCGCGCAGCGGGTAGGCGGCGGCCGAGAAGGTGTTGCAGCCGCCAAAGCCCGTGCCGCGCAGATTGCCGTCGACCTGCAGGGTCGCGCGCCGGTCCGCGATCGGCTTGCCGTTCAGCGAGACCGCCGTCCATGAGGCGCCGAGCGGGAAGTTCTTTTCCTGCTGCTGGATCGGCGCCGATTGCGACGTGCCGAGTTCTTCTCGCGAGGGCATCTGCTGGCGGCGCTGCGCCAGAGCATCGCTCGGCATCAGCATGGGCGCGGCCATGGCGGCAAGAATGACGGCGTAGCCAAGGCGTCGAATCATGGTGGTGTTACCCGGTCGTCGAAGCTGGAAATCTCGGAACGAGCCTAGCGCATCGGGTCGCTCCTGTGAAACCGCGTAACCGGCAATCGCCGCGCGATCAACCGGGAAGCTGTTCTGCGAGCGATTCAAGGGCAGGATCGAGCCGGGCGCCGGGGCGTTCATCCCCGCCTGCATCCAGCCTCCCGTTGCGAGCGTAACCACATCGTCTGTCGCAACCGCGAGGTCAGGAGGCGGCCCCAGCCCCCCGGGGTCGTCCATGACCGGCGAGGCCGCCTGCCCCCCCCGCAGCGGCCTCGCCTGGTCGACAGGCATTTTCAGATGCGGGACTGCAGGCGCTCGATCAGCGGGTTGGCCTTGCGGAAGACATAGGCCGGCGCGCTGACGGTGATGTCGTCGGCACCCGCCTTCGCCAGATGGTCGACCAGCGCAAACACCGCCTTGTCAGGGCAGTGGATCGTCACGATCCCACCTGCTGCGCTCGCGCCGAAGGGCAGCCTCGCGCCGAAGACCGCGCCGAGGTCGCCCAGCGTGTCGGATGCCGCATCGAGCTTCGCGCGAATTTCCCTGACAGAGCGCGCCTCTTCCTCGGCCGCGATGCGCGACAGGATGGCGTTGGCGGCCGCCCTCGCCCGCTCGCCCCAAGGCGCGCGGACGGAGGCCACGAGATTGGCCTCGGAGGCCAGCATGACGCCGTCATCGAGCATCTTCAGCGCGTTGGCCGACAGCGTCGCGCCGGTCGTGGTGATGTCGACGACGATCTCGGCCGTGCCGGCGGCGGGCGCGCCCTCGGTCGCGCCCAGGCTCTCGACGATGCGGTAATCGGCGAGCCCATGGCGGGCGAAGAAGCGGCGGGTCAGGTTGACGTATTTCGTAGCGACGCGGAGCTTGCGGCCGTGACGGCTGCGCATGGTGGAGGCGACGTCGTCGAGATCGGCCATGGTCCGCACATCGATCCAGGCCTGCGGCACGGCGACGACGACATTGGCGTGGCCGAAGCCGAGCGGGGTCAGCATCTCGACGGCGGCATCGGCATCCGCGACCTGCTCGCGCACCAGATCCTCGCCAGTGATGCCGAGATGGGCGGCGCCCGAGGCGAGTTGCGCCACGATCTCTGAGGCCGAGAGGAAGGCGACCTCGGCGCCCTCGACGCCGGCGATCGTGCCGCGATAATCGCGCTCACCGCGCGACTTGACGAATTTCAGCCCGGCGCGGCCGAAGAAGGCGGTGGCGTTCTCCTGCAGCCGGCCCTTGGAGGGCACGGCCAGGACCAGCGGGGCGTCGTTGGCGGGAGCGATGTCGGTCATGCGGCGTCTCCCGCCAGGCGTTCGAGCCAGATCGAGGCGCCGACTGCGGGGATCGGCGCTGCCGCACCGAGGCGCCCGAGCACCTGATCGTAGCGCCCACCACCGGCGACCGGCTTGCCGTCGCCACGCGTCTCGTCGTGAAGCTCGAAGATGAAGCCGGTATAGTAGTCGAGATTGCGGGCGAAGGCGGCCTGGAAGCCGATCGCCCCGATATCGACGCCGCGCACGGCGAGGAATCCGGTGCGCTCGTCGAAGGCGTCGAGCTCGCGGGTAAGGTCCAGCGAGGCCTGGTCGGCGAGCGCTCGCAGGGCGGCTGAGGCCGTGTCCGGATCGCCTGTGATCGCCAGCACCTGCGCCAGCAGCGCCTTCACATCGCCATTGACGGGGTTCTCACGCTCGGCGGCGCGCGCCAGGAAGCGCTCGGCGATGTCGCCCGCGCTGCGGCCGCCGACGGTCGAGATGCCGGCGATCGAGAGCACGTCCTCGACGAAGGCTTTCGCCGCCTTGGGGTCCTGCCCTTCGAGCGCCTTGAGCAGGCCGGCATGGGCGGTCTCGCCCTCAGGCGTTGGCGGGTCGAGCGCATCGACCGCGTCCACGCCTCTGCCCTGCACGACGGCGCGCATCAGGCGGCGGCGGGCGCCGGCGGGCACGGACAACCCGTCCAGCAGCGCGCCGAGCAGCGCGACGTCGCCCATCAGGATCTTGGGCTGGCTGAGGCCGAGTGCGGCGGTGGCCTCGACCGTCAGCGCCATGATCTCGGCATCGGTCGCGGCAAAGTCGTCACGGCCGAAGGATTCGATTCCGGCCTGCGCGAATTCACCGGGTTCGCCCGAGCGCATGCGGAAGACCGGGCCGGCATAGGCGTAAGCCGCCGGCTCGCTCGAGCCTGAAGCGATGTGATCGAGCGCGACGGGGATGGTGTATTCCGGCCGCAGGCACCAGTCGCGGCCCTCGGCGTCCTGCGTCATGAAGATGCGGCGGCGGATATCCTCGCCGGACAGATCGAGGAAGACGTCCGCTGGCTGCAGGATCGCGGGCTCGGCGCGGGCATAGCCCTCGCGCGCAAACAGCGCGATCACGGTCTCGATGCTGGCTGGCGTCGCGGGCACGGCTGGGTTCATCCTGTTACGGGCGCTGTCCTAGCAGCGGCAGGCGCGATTTTCGAGGCATTTGAGGGAAATGGGTGAACGGGATTCGGTGGGCGCGGGATGCGCAGGGAACCCCTCTCCCGGAGGGAGAGGGGCAGGGGTGAGGGGAAGGACGTTCCCCGCATTGAGCGCGACCCTCACCGCCGCACCGGGGCATCGGTGCCTTGCTGGGCAACGGCCCATCACCTCTCCCCTGCCCCTCTCCTTAAAGGAGAGGGGTTCTTCCAGCGCTTCACCCGTGCCGCGCGAGTACTTCTCGGACCGTATCGACAAGCTTGTCGGCAGATACCGTCTTCTGCGCTTCCGCCTGCTTGGCCTTGTGCTCGGCGGAGTCCTTGACCTCTCGGCCGGCGGCGGCGAGTTCGGCGCCGAGGATCAGGTCCTTGATGATCACCGTGCCGGCCTCGCGCTCGGAGGAGCCCTGGATGATCGCGCAGATCGCGCCACGCCGGTCGGCGTACTTCATCTGGGCGTTGAAGCCGGATGAACCCAGATAGAGATCGGCGCGGCAGAGCGGCTTGTCGTCCGCGCCCTTGGCCTGGCGCAGCGCGGAGACCATCGCCTGATAGCCCAGCATAAACTCCGGCGACTTGTTGTCCATCGCGGTGACGACGACGAGGGGCAGCTCGTTCCTGGCATCGACGATGGGCGACTTCACCGCCTTCAGCGCGGTGTAGAGCCGGGACACGCCGATCGAAAAGCCGGTCGCCGGCACGGGTTCGGGCCTGAAGCGACCGACCAGCCCGTCATAGCGCCCGCCGCCTGCGACCGAGCCGAAGCGCACGACCTGGCCGTCCTCATTGGTGACCGGGAAGGTCAGTTCGACCTCGTAGACCGGGCCGGTGTAATATTCCAGGCCTCGTACGACGGAGGGGTCGATGCGGATGCGGCCGTCGTTGAAGCCTGCGCTGGTTACGAGGTCTGCGATCGCTTTGAGTTCCGACACTCCCTCGTCGAAGACGAGCAGCCCATCGGCCAGCCTACGTCTAACAAGCGCAAGCGTCTCAAAAACGCTGTCGAAAGTGACCATCGCCTGCCAATCATCGGCGCCGCCAAAGGTCATCGCGTCTCGTGGTCGCGCAGTCGCCTCAGCGGCCGATATCGGCGCAGCAAGTACGGTCCCGTGGACGAATACTGACAAGATCAGATCAATGGAAGCTTCGGGCAGTCCCGCTCCCTTGGTAAAGTCCCCACTTTCATCAAGACGACCTGAGCCAAGCAGCTTTCGAATCTCAGAGAGTGCAAATTTATCAGCTTTGTCGATCGCCCTCAGCACGGTCAGCCGGCGCCCGGCATTCTCCTCGCCGCCCAGCCCGATCGCCTCCATCACGCCGTCGAGCACCTTGCGGTTGTTGACCTTGACGACATAGTCGCCGCGCTTGATGCCGAGCGCCTCCATCGTGTCGGCGGCGAGCATGCAGATCTCGGCATCGGCCGCAACGGAACCCGCGCCGACGATGTCGGCGTCGAACTGCATGAACTGGCGGAATCGGCCCGGGCCCGGCTTCTCGTTGCGGAAGACATAGCCGGCGCGGTAGCTGCGATAGGGTTTTGGCAGCGCGTCGTAATTCTCCGCGACATAGCGGGCGAGCGGCGCGGTCAGGTCGTAGCGCAGCGAAAGCCACTGCTCGTCATCGTCCTGGAAGGAGAAGACACCCTCATTCGGGCGGTCCTGGTCAGGCAGGAACTTGCCGAGCGCGTCGGTGTATTCGACGAAGGGCGTCTCCACGGGATCGAAGCCATAGCGCGAGAAGCTCTCGCGGATCACCGCCAGCATGCGCTCGGTGGCGGCGACATCGGCCGGGCCACGATCAATGAAGCCGCGCGGCTGGCGGGCCTTGAGCTTGGCGGGGGCGGGCTTGTCCACGGACATGGGCGTTCGTTTCGTGTTTTTCGGTGTCGGGTTTGGCCGTTCGGTAGCTTGCGCAGGCGGATGGGGCAAGCCGCTGCCCGTCATTCTCGGGCGGAGCCCTCGGGTCCGACCTTTGGTCGGCCCAAGGATAAACTCCGCGCAGACCCGAGAATCTCCGGACGGACGAGCCCGGGAGCCTCCCTCGGCCTGAGATGCTCGGGTCAAGCCCGAGCATGACGTGCCTTGCTCACTCCGCCGCCACCCGTGCCACCTCCCGCAGCGGGCGATCGGCGATCCCCGCCTGCGCCAGTTTCTCTGGCAGCGGCCCGCCCGTCGCCCAGTCGAGCAGTTCGGCGGTGTGGACCACCGGGGTGGTGGCGCCGCGATCGGCGAAGCCCTTCGCGATCTGGGTCATGCAGCCGATATTGCCGGTCGCGACCAGCATGGGCTTGGTCTTCTGGATGTTGCCGACCTTGCGCTCGCGCAGTTGGCCCGCGATCTCCGGCTGCAGGATGTTGTAGACGCCGGCCGAGCCGCAGCAGATATGGCCCTCCGGCGCCTCTCTCACCGTGAAGCCCGCCGCCGCCAGCAGGCGCTTCGGCCCGTCCTTGAGCTGCTGGCCATGCTGCATCGAGCAGGCCGAGTGATAGGCGATCGGCATGGCGACGTCGCGCACCGGCACGAGATCGAGCGTCGCCACGAACTCCGTGACGTCCTTGGCCAGCGCCGACACCCGCTCCGCCTTTGCCGCATAGGCCGGCTCGTTGCGGAACATGAAGCCGTAATCCTTGATCGTCGTGCCGCAGCCCGAGGTCGTGATCAGGATGGCGTCCAACCCCTTGCCCTCGATCTCGGCCGTCCAGGCGTCGATATTGGCCCGCGCGAAGGCGTGCGCGTCATGCTCGCGGCCCATATGATGGACGAGCGCGCCGCAGCAGCCCTCCCCCTTCGGCAGCACGACCTCGACGCCATGGCGCGTCAGAAGCCGGATCGTTGCCTCGTTGATGCCGGGGTCGAGCACCGGCTGGGCGCAGCCCGAGAGGATCGCGACGCGCTTGCCGGCAGGGGCGGCCGTCGGAGCGAAGCTCTGCGGCCCCTCCATTGGCGAGCGCGATGGCAGCTTCGAGGGCGCCAGCGCCAGCATCGCCTTCAGCCGCGCGCCGACCAGCGGCAGGGAGCCGAGCGCCGGCCCCAAGGGCTTCGCCAGCATCGCGCCGAGCATGGCGACCCGGAAGCGGCCTGGATAGGGCAGGATCGCGCCGAGCACGCGCCGCAGCAGATTGTCGTGCCAGGAGCGCTCATAGGTCTCCTCGATATGGGCGCGGGCATGGTCGACGAGGTGCATGTAATGCACGCCCGAGGGGCAGGTCGACATGCAGGAGAGGCAGGAGAGGCAGCGGTCGACATGCTTCACGACCTCTTCGGTCGCCGGCTTGCCGTTTTCCAGCATGTCCTTGATCAGGTAGATGCGCCCGCGCGGGCTATCGAGTTCGTCGCCGAGCAGGAGGTAGGTCGGGCAGGTCGCGGTGCAGAAGCCGCAATGCACGCAGGTCCGCAGAATCTTCTCCGAGGCCGGAAGCCTGGGGTCCGAGGCGAGATGGGCGGGGCTGAAATTGGTTTGCATGGTCTATCCGTTTCGCCTGCCCGTCATGCTCGGGCTTGCCCCGAGCATCTCCTCCCGAGAGATTCTCGGGTCTGCGTGGAGTTTATCCTTGGGCCGACCAAAGGTCGGACCCGAGGGCTCCGCCCGAGAATGACGGCGCACGTCACACCCCCGCATACATCCGGCCGGGCTCGAAAATCCCTGCCGGGTCGAAGCTCGTCTTGATTCCCGCCGTCACCCGCATCAGCGGCTCCGGCAGCGGCTCGAACACAGGCACGGCGGCGCGGATCGCGACGGGCGCGCGCACCAGCGTCGCATGGCCGCCGAGCGGCCTGATCGCGGTGCGGACCGCGCTCGCCGCGGCGTCCTCACCGGCGGGGACCGCGAGCCAGACCAGTCCGCCACCCCAGTCGTAGAACCAGCGCGCGCCGGGAACCCGCGCCGCGATGGCCGCAGTCGCCTTGGGTCCGTCGGTCGGCGCGACCGAAAGCCGCCAGACGGCCTCCTCCGTGCCGGCGAAGAAGCGGGCGTCGCGGACATCCAGCCAGAGCCCGGCTGAGGCCTCGCCTTCGATCATGTCCGGCACGCCATGGGCCGCCAGCAGCGCGATCAGTTCGCGGCTGCGGTAGTCGATCGAGTCGGAGAAGTTCTCCAGCCGCAGCAGGGTGCGGGGCTGCTCGGCGCCGATGCCGGCCGGCAGATGCGCGGCGGCGAAGGGCTCATAGGGCGAGCCCAGCGCGGTGCAGAGCAGCGCCACAGCCGCCTCGTCCGACAGGCCGCGCCACACAAGCGTCACGATGCGCTCGGGCGCCGGAAGGACGCGGAAGATCACCTCGGTGAGGAAGCCGAGTGTGCCATGGCTGCCGGCGACGAGCTTCACCAGATCGAGCCCGGTGACGTTCTTCATCACCCGCCCGCCGGATTTGATCGCCTCGCCGCGGCCATTCACCAGCCGGATGCCGATGAGGGAATCGCGCGCCGCGCCGGCATTGATCCGACGCGGGCCGGAGATGTTGCCGGCCGCGACGGCACCGATCGTCGGCTCGCCTTGCGTGCCCAGCAATGCGCGATGGTCCATCGGCTCGAAGGGCAGCATCTGGCCGCGATCGGCCAGGGTCTTCTGGACCTCGGCGAGCGGCGTGCCGGCGCGCGCGCCGATCACCATTTCGGCGGGCTCATAAAGCGTGATGCCGGTGAGGCCGGCGCTGGAGAGCGTGCTCTGCGTCTGCGTCGGCCGACCGAGACCGGCACGCGTGTTGCCGCCAGTGATGGAGAGCGGCGTGGTGCTGTCGATGACGGATTTCACGATGGCGCAGGCCTGCGCCTCGGTGGTGGGGATGTGGAGGGTCATCAATCCAAGCCCATCATTACGCCGCCACCCGTCCTTCGAGCGGGAACACTTTCGCCGGGTTGAGCAGCCAGCTCTGGTCGAACACCGCCCTCACCCGCATCTGCTGGTGCAGGTCCTCCGGGTTGAACTGGAAGCTCATCAGGTCGCGCTTCTCGATGCCGACGCCATGCTCGCCGGTCAGGCAGCCGCCGACCTCGACGCAGAGCTTGAGGATGTCCATGCCGGCATCCTCCGCCTTCTGCGCCTCCACCGGGTCGTTGCAGTTGTAGAGGATCAGCGGGTGGAGATTGCCGTCGCCGGCGTGGAAGACATTGGCGACGCGAAGCCCATAGCCCTTCACGATCTCGTCCATGCGGCGCAGGACGTAAGGCAATTGCCCGGTGGGAATCGTGCCGTCCATGCAGATATAGTCGGCGATGCGGCCGGTCGCCCCAAAAGCGGATTTGCGGCCCTTCCAGATCGCCGCAGCCTCCATCGCGGATTTGCTCTCCTTCACCGTCTTGACGCCATGCTCGCGGGCGATCGTGACGATGCGGGCGAGCTGGGCGTCCATCTCGATGTCGGAGCCCTCGACCTCGATGATCAGCAGCGCCTCGACATCCATCGGGTAGCCGGCATGGGCGAAGGCCTCGCAGATCTCGATCGCCGGCTTGTCCATGAACTCCATCGCCACGGGGATGATGCCCGCGCCGATGATCGCGGCGACGGCCGCGCCGGCCTGCTCGCTGGTCGGGAAGCCAAACAGCACCGGCCGCGCGCCCTCCGCGGCGCGCAGGATGCGCACGGTCGCCTCGGTGATGATGCCGAGCTGGCCTTCCGAGCCGTTGATCAGGCCGAGCACGTCATAGCCGGCGGAATCGAGATGCGCGCCGCCGATCTCGACGATGCTGCCATCCAGCATGACCATGGTGACGCCGAGCACATTATTGGTGGTGACGCCGTATTTCAGGCAATGCGCGCCACCCGAGTTCATGCCGATATTGCCGCCGATCGAGCAGGCGAGCTGGGACGAAGGATCGGGCGCGTAGAAGAAGCCCTCGACGGAGACCTCCCCGGTGACGGCGAGGTTGGTAACGCCGGCCTGCACCTTGGCCGTGCGGTTGGCGTAGTCGATCTGCAGAATGCGGCTCATCTTGGAGACGCCAATGACGACGGCATCCTCCTGCGGGATCGCGCCGCCGGCCAGCGAAGTGCCCGCCCCGCGCGGCACCACCGGCACGCCCTGCTCGCCGCAGAATTTCAGCACCGCCGCGACTTCTTCAGTCGTCGAGGGCAGCACGACCGCCATGGGCAGGCGGCGATAGGCGGTCAGCGCGTCGGTCTCGTAGGGACGCCGCTCGTCCTCGGCGGTGATCAGCGCATCGGGGGCGACCAGCCTGCCGAGGCCGGCGACGATCTCCTCGCGGCGGGCCAGGATGCTCTGGTCAGGAATGGGGAAGGCGATGGCGGACATGATTGACCTCGACCTGACTGGCGGCGCCCTGTCCGTCATTGCGAGCGCAGCGAAGCAATCCATGGGCGCCGAGCGTTTGGGCTTCTGGATGGCTTCGCTGCGCCCGCCATGACGGCGACAGCACAGCCTAGACCAAATCGAAACGACTTGCAGTGCGACCAACGTGCATGACTATTTCCAGTTTCGAAAAAGATAGCGAGAGGACAACCCTTCCCATGGACCGCTTCGGGGACCTCGATGTCTTCGCCCATGTGGTGACAGCCAAGGGCATGTCGGCGGCGGGCCGGCAGCTCAACGTCTCGCCGGCCGTCATCTCCAAGCGCATCCGCCGGCTGGAGGAGCGGCTCGGCGTGCGGCTGCTGCAGCGCACGACCCGGCAGCTGTCCCTGACCGAGGCCGGACAGGGCTTCTACGAGCGCGTGGTCTCGATCCTCTCCTCGATCGAGGATGCGGAGGCCTGGGTTGCCTGCGGGGCGGGACAAGCGCGCGGCACGCTGCGAGTATCGGCGCCGACCTCGTTTGGGCGGCTGCATATCGCGCCGCATCTCAAACCCTTCCTCGACGCGCACCCGCTGGTCAGCGTCGAACTCGTGCTCGGCGACGCGTTCATCGACGTCGTCGGCGAGGGGTTCGACCTTGCCATCCGGATCGCAGATCTCCGCGATTCAAGCCTGGTGGCAAAGCGCCTGGCGCCAAACCATCGCGTGCTCTGCGCAACACCGGCCTATCTGGCGGCGGCCGGACTTCCGGTGTCGATCGAGGACCTCTCACGCCACACGCTGATCGCCCACAACACCGACCATTGGCGGCTTGACGGGCCCGAGGGTCCAGTGACGGTGAGGGTCGCGGGCCCCTTGCGGACCAATTCAAGCGAGGTCGTTCGCGAGGCGCTGCTGGCGGGGCTGGGCATCGCGCTGCGCTCGACCTGGGATGTCGGCCCTGAGCTGAAATCGGGTGCCTTGCTGCGCGTGCTGCCGGGCTACTCCGTCGGCCAGCGGGTCGCGATCCACGCCGTCTATCCCAGCCGCCGTCACATGGAGCAGAAGGTGCGCGCCTTCGTCGATTATCTCGGCGAGTTGTATGGGCAGACACCGTATTGGGATGCCGGGTTGACACTGTGAACGCGAGGCGGGCTGTTTTGCAGCACGCAGGCGGAGACAAATTCCATGTTCGGCATTCTCGAAGGCACGGGCTCGACGGTGCTCGATCCCCGCTTCCACCGCGTGATTCCCGGCTCGGCCCGCGTCGAGCGGCTGTGGACGGGCGCGCGCTGGGCGGAGGGGCCGGCCTGGTTTGCCGCCCACAACACGCTCGTCTTCTCGGACATTCCCAATGACCGGATGCTGCGGTTCGATGCGATGAGCGGCCAGACCAGCGTCTTTCGCCAGCCGGCGCGCAACAGCAACGGCAACACGGTCGATCCTCAGGGAAGACTCGTCACCTGCGAGCATGGTGGGCGGCAGGTCACGCGCACCGAACATGACGGCAGGGTCACCGTGCTCGCCAGCCACTGGCAGGGCAAGCGGCTGAACTCGCCCAACGATGTGGTGGTGAAATCGGACGGGTCGATCTGGTTCACCGATCCTGATTATGGGATCATGAGCGACTATGAGGGCAACAAGGCTCCAAGCGAGATCGGGGCCTGCCATGTCTATCGCATCGATGGTCAAAGCGGCGCGCTGAGTATCGTCGCCGACGACTTCCTCAAGCCCAACGGGCTCGCCTTCTCGCCAGACGAGCAGATCCTCTATATCGCCGACAGCGCGTCGGGGCCCGGCCCTCAGGACGGGCGGCGCCATATCCGGGCCTGTTCAGTTGCCGACCACGGCGCGAGCCTGGGCGCATCCACCGTCTTCGCCACCTGCAGCGCCGGCGTCTTCGACGGGTTCCGGCTCGATGTCGAGGGCCGGCTCTGGGCCAGCGCGGCGGATGGCGTTCACATCTACCACCCCGACGGCACGCTGATCGGCAAGATCGCGATCCCCGAGGTTGTCGCCAATGTCGGCTGGGGCGGGCCGAAGCTCAACCGGCTGTTCATCTGCGGCACGAGTTCGCTTTATGCCGTGATGACGAACACCAACGGCGCGGTCTGGCCGACGGATGCTGCCACGGCATGAGCCGTGTCGGCGGGAGGCATCCGGCGGGACGACGGAGCCGGCCCGCCGGCGACCATCAATCGCTGCCGAGCGTGCGCTGAAGCCGCCTCACGACCTCTTCGAGATCGTCCGCGTTGCGGGCAAAGCAGAGGCGCAGACCGGTCTCGCCGCCGGGCCCGAAGGCGGTGCCGGGTGCCAGGCCGACATTGGCCTTGTCGACCAGATCGATGGCAAGCGCGCGCGAATCCGCCCGGCCATCGACCGAGAAGAACTGGTAGAAGGCGCCGTCGGGCGGGGCCAGCGTCACCCGGTTCGTCGCCTTCAGCCCCTCGGCGATAATCTTCCGGCCCTGCGCGGCGCGCGCGATCTGCTGCGCGACGAAGGGCTCGCCCTCGTCGAGCGCGGCGATGGCCGCACGCTGGACGAAGACCGGGACGCCCGAGGTCGAATACTGGATCAGGTTCTCGATGATCTGGCCGAGCGCCGACGGCGCCTCGATCCAGCCGACGCGCCAGCCGGTCATGGCCCAGTTCTTGGAGAAGGTCTGGACGAAGAGGATGCGGTCCTCATCTTCCATCACGTCATGGAAGGAGGCGGCTCGCGCCGCGCCGTCATAGACGAAGCGACCATAGATTTCGTCGGCGATGATCCAGAGGCTGTGCCGGCGCGCAAGTGCGAGGATCGCCGCCAGCTCATCCTTCGTCGCCGTCCAGCCTGTCGGATTGGCGGGCGAGTTGATCACGATGGCCCGGGTCCGGGGCGTGATCGCGGCGGCGAGCCTGTCGAGATCGAGCGAGAAGCGACCCTGGACATAGTCCATCGGGACGCTGACCGGCACGGCGCCGGCCACGCCGAGCGCAGCCGCGAAGTTCGGCCAGGCGGGAGTGGGGATCACGACCTCGTCGCCTGGGCCCGTCACCATGCGCACGACGATCTGCACCGCCTGCATCCCCGAACCGGTGATGAAGAAGCGGTCCATCGTGAAGGGCTGGCCATAGAGCGCCGTGTGATAGCGCGCCAGGGCCTCGCGCAGATCGGGAATGCCGCGTTGCCAGGTGTAGAAGGTCTCGCCGGCAGCCAGCGATGCATTGGCGGCGCGCGCGATGAAATCGGGCGTCGGCAGATCGCCTTCGCCGACCCAGAGCGGGATCAGCCCTTCCTTGAGCCGCCCGTGATTGACGACCTCGACGATGCCGCTTTCGGGCGCGTTGCGGGCCTCGGGGCGAAGATCGGACAACAGGCTGGAGCCTGCGGGAAGGGCTGTGGACATCGACTAAACCTCGCGACAGTGATGACGCAGGTTTAGCCGATGACGGCGCATTGGTGCATGAAATCGGTAGATCAGCGCGATCGGTCGTCGTGATGGATCAGCGTGGCCGATCACGCCTGCATCAAACCGCCTTCTGCCGCAGCAGATCGCGAATTTCGGTGAGCAGGACGACGTCTGCCGGCGGTGGGGCCGGCACTGCTGGCTTCGCCTCCTCGTTGCGGCGCATGCGGTTGATGCCCTTCACCACCAAAAACAGGACGAAGGCGATGATCAGGAAGTTCAGCGCGACGGTCATGAAGGAGCCATAGGCGAGGACCGCGCCCTGCTTCTTGGCCTCGTCCAGGACTGGGGCGGTCACCGCGCTGTTCAGGCCGATGTAGTAATTCGAGAAATCGAGGCCGCCGAGCGCCCCGAAGAACGGCATGATGATGTCGGAGACCAGCGAATCGACGATCTTGCTGAACGCCGCACCGATGATCACGCCGATCGCAAGATCGACGACATTACCCTTCAGTGCGAATTTTCTGAACTCATCGAGCATGCTGATTGTCCTTCCCTGCATGGCTGGCGGCATCGGCCCTAGCGGCACTGGCCGGCTGACGCAAGGGAGGCTGTGCCTAAGGGAGGCGAGCACGAGTGGAGCTGTGGAAACCAGTTCCCACGCGCCGATGTCCTCCTTTAAGGTCGCGCCGGCGCCGCGCCCGGCGATGGAGGCAGAATGATCCCCGCATGGTCCGTCGTCCTGGTGGCGCTGGCCTATCTCTGCGCTTTGTTTGCGATCGCCCATGCGGCCGATATTTCGGGCCGGCGGCTCGTCAGCGGCAAGGCGCGGGCGACGATCTATGCGCTGGCGCTGGGGGTCTACTGCACCTCCTGGACGTTCTACGGATCGGTCGGGTTCGCCAGTCGCGCGGGGCTGGATTTCCTGGGCATCTATCTCGGCCCGATCCTGGTGATCGGCTTCGGGCATCGCTTCGTCGGCCGCATCGTCACGATCGCGAAATCGCAAAACATCACTTCGATCGCCGATTTCGTCGGGGCCCGCTACGGCAAGAGCGAACGCGTCGCGGCGCTGGTCTGCCTCGTCGCGGTGATCGGCGCGCTGCCCTATATCGCCCTGCAGCTGAAGGCGGTGGCGAGTTCGCTTTCCGTGCTGCTGAGCGCCACGGGCGGGCAGCCGGCCTCGGCGGATGTCCCGGTGCTGACCGACCTCGCTTTTCTGGTCGCACTCGTGCTGGCCGGCTTCGCCTGCGCCTTCGGCACCCGTCATATCGACGCCACCGAGCACCAGGACGGCCTCGTTTTGGCTATCGCGGTGGAATCGCTGGTCAAGCTCGTGGCGTTCCTCGTGCTCGGCGTCTTCGTCGTCTACGGGCTCTATGACGGCGCGGGGGATCTGTTTTCGCAGGCGGCGCAGTTGCCGGGCGGCATGGCACCGGTCTGGGAACGGACCTCGGACTGGCCGACCTTCCTGACCCTGACCCTTCTGTCTTCCTGCGCCGCGCTGCTGCTGGCGCGCCAGTTCCACATGACGGTCGTCGAGAACCGCGATGCGCGCGATGTCCGCCGCGCAGCCTGGATGTTTCCGGTCTATCTCATCCTGATCAACCTCTTTGTGCTGCCGCTCGCCATGGCCGGCGAGTTGCTGATGCCGGGTGCCGGCGTCGACCGCGACATGACCGTGCTGCTGCTGCCGCTGCAGCAGCAGGCGGGATTGCTGGCGCTGCTGGTGTTCGTCGGCGGGCTATCAGCTGCGACCGCGATGGTGATCGTCGCGTCGGTAGCGCTGGCGATCATGATATCCAACCACCTGGTCATGCCGGTCCTGCTGCGCGGCCGCCGCGGCCTGAGCGACCCTGCCGGCTCGAAGGCCCAACTCGAGGCGCAGGGCGCCGGCTATGGCACGCTGGGCGGCGATCTCGGCTCGCAGGTGGTGATTATCCGGCGGGTCGCCATCCTCTGCGTCATCCTGCTCGGCTATGCCTATTATCGTGTCGCGGGCGAACAGGCGCTGGTGGCGATCGGTCTGCTGTCCTTTGCCGCGACGGCGCAGATCGCGCCGGCCTTTTTCGGCGGCCTGGTCTGGCGGCGCGGCACGGCGCTGGGCGCCGCCGCCGGTCTCATCGTCGGCATCGCGACCTGGGCCTATACGCTGCTGATGCCCAGCCTGGCTCAACCGGGCGGATATTGGAGCGAGATCATCGCGCTCGGCCCCTTCGGGAATGCTGCCTTGCGGCCCGAAATGCTGTTGGGGCTCGATCTCCCCCCCCTGCCCCATGGCGTGTTCTGGAGCCTCGGTCTCAACATCCTCGTCTATATCGGCTTTTCGCTGCTGCGCCCGGCGACCGCGATGGAGCGGCTCCAGGCCAACGCTTTCGTCGAATCGGGCCGGGCGACGATGGCGCAGTCCTTCTCGCTGTGGCGATCGAGCGTCACCGAGGCCGAGCTGCAATCGACGATCGGGCGCTATCTCGGCCAGGAGCGGACGCAGCGCGCGTTCGAGGGCTTCGCCAGCAGTCGCGGCGAGGAATCCAACCCCGCCCGCGACGCCGACATCCATCTGCTGCGCTTCGGCGAGCATCTGCTGTCCTCGGCGATCGGCGCGGCGTCGTCGCGGCTGGTGCTGTCGCTGCTGCTGCGGCGGCGAAACCTCACCACCGAAGCGGCGTTCAAGCTGCTCGACGACGCTTCCGCCGCGCTGCAATACAACCGCGACATCCTCCAGCACGGGCTCGACCATGCCGGCCAGGGCATCACCGTGCTCGACCGGGATCTGAGGCTGCTCGCCTGGAACCAGGCCTTCATCCAGCTCTACGACCTGCCGCCGTCGATGGTGCGCTTCGGCACCGGCCTCGACGAGATCGTGCGCTATAACGCCGCGCGTGGCGCCTATGGCGACGGCCAGCAGGACGAGTTGATGGCGGCGCGGCTGCAGAGCTTCGTGCGCGATCGCGAACCGGTGCGCCTCAAGCTGTACCCGTCCAAGAAAGTCATCGAGATCCGCACCAACCCGCTGCCCGATGGCGGCTTCGTCACGACCTATACCGACATCACCGAAGCGGTGGAGGCGCAGGAAGAGCTCGAGCGCACCAATGAGAGCCTGGAGCGGCGCGTCGTCGAGCGCACCGAGGAGATCCTGCGCGTCAATGCGGAGCTTCAGCGCGCCAAGGCCGAGGCCGAGGAGGCCAACGCCTCGAAGACGCGCTTCCTCGCCGCCGCCAGCCACGACATCCTGCAGCCGCTGAATGCGGCGCGGCTCTACGCGACCTCGCTGGTCGAGCGCGACCGGGCCGCCGGCAGCCCCGACCTGGCCGAGAACATCGATGCCTCGCTCGACGCGGTCGAGGAGATTCTGACGGCGCTGCTCGAAATCTCGCGCCTCGACGGTGGTGCGCTGAAGCCCGAGATCACCGCTTTCCGGCTCGACGAACTGGTGCGGCAGCTCCAGCGCGAATTCGAGCCGAGCGCGCAGGAGAAGGGCCTCAAGCTCATCTTCATGCCGACAAGCCTCGCGCTGCGCTCCGACCGGCGGCTGCTGCGCCGGCTGCTGCAGAACCTCGTCTCCAACGCGATCAAATACACGCCGAGCGGCAAGGTTCTGATCGGCTTCAGACGGCGCGGCGCGCAGGTCTCGGTCGAGGTGCTCGATACGGGCTTAGGCATTCCCCAGGGCAAGCAGAAGACGGTGTTTCGCGAGTTCCAGCGTCTCGACCAGGGCGCCCGCGTGGCGCGCGGGTTGGGTCTGGGCCTGTCGATCGTCCAGCGCATCGCGCGCACGCTCGACCACAAGCTGACGCTGGATTCGGTACCCGGCCGCGGCAGCCGCTTCGCGGTGCTGGTCCCGCGCGCCTCGTCTCTGCCTGAGATGAGCACGAGCACCGCGCCGCGCCCCAGTCCCGCCGGGCAGTTGGCGGGGCTGAGGTTGCTTGTCATCGACAACGAGCCTGCCATCCTCGACGGGATGAAGCGGCTGTTGGAGGGCTGGGGCTGTACAGTGGTGACGGCGGCCGGTCTCGACGAGGCACTGGCCGCGCAGACGCGCAGCCTGCCCGACGTCGTCATCGCCGACTACCATCTCGACCATGGCAACGGGCTGACCGCGATCAGCACCTTGCGAGAACGCTCGCGCGGTCGCGTGCCGGCGATCCTGCTGACCGCCGACCGCTCGCCCCATGTCCGGGAGGCGGCGGCGGCACTCGACGTCCATCTGCTCAACAAGCCGCTGAAGCCCGGCGCACTGAGGGCGCTGCTCGCCCAATGGCGCGCGACGCGGGTCGCGGCCGAGTAGCGTTCACAGACGCATCGCGACGCTGTCCCGCAGGGCCGCATCGGCTGCGAGAAAGGCCGTGATCTCCGGGCCTGGCTCGGGGCTGTCCCGCCGCCTCCCGATCTCCGCCATCAGGCGGTCTACGGGGACATAAGCGCGCCCCGCGCGGTCGTAGAGAGCCGCGCGCACCAGCGCATGCGCGGCGACGATGTCTCCGCCATCCTTGCCGCGGGTCAGAATGCGATGCTCGATCACCAGCCAGGATTGGCTCCAGCACAGGATCGCGGTCTCGATGCGGAAGGGCTGGAAGGGGCGAAGCTCGCGGCGGAAGCGGATCATCCCCGTATTGACCACCGGCACCCAGCGATGGCGCAGCACCGCCCGCCACAGCCCGGTCCGCAGCATCAGATCGGTGCGGCCGAGATCCATCAGCGACCAGTAGCGGCCATTGTTCATGTGCAGCGAGGTGTCGAGATCATGCGGCCAGACGCGGAAAGGCAGCGTCGAGGGATCGCCCAGCGGCTCGAGGCGCGGGCGCCAGCGGCTCGTCAGCAGCAGCCAGATCAGGCGGAACCAGAGATTCATGGAAGACCCCGATGCGACCCTGGACGGCCAGCCGGCCCCAAGCGCGGCTTCGAAAACCTCAATAGTTCATGTATGAACTATTGAGTCGAGGAGGACCAGCGGGACGATACATCGGCGTCGCACGGGATGACGGCATGGCGCGGCTGGCTTAACAGCAGGTCGCGCTCGCGATGATCTTCAGCCCAAGGGAAAAGCCCGATGCCGACCCTCCACGTCTCCCCCCTGTCGAAGCTCCACGACACGGTCGCCGCCGTGCGCGCCAGCCATCTCGTGACGCTGATCAATGTCGACACTGTGGTCGAGCGTCCCCCCAGCATCACTGAAGCGAACCATCTCTTCCTCGGCATGTCCGATATCAGCGCCCCGATGGAGGGCCATGTCGTACCGGCCCAGTTGCATGTCGAACGCTTTCTCGCCTTCACGCGGCGCTGGGACCGAGAGGCGCCGCTGGTGATCCATTGCTGGGCCGGCATCAGCCGCTCGACGGCCGCAGCCTATATCGCCGCCTGCGCGCTGGGTCCGGGCCGCGACGAGGAGGAGATCGCGCGCGCACTGCGCCGCGCCGCCCCCTCCGCCACGCCCAATGCGAAGCTTGTCGCCATCGCCGATGCCATGCTGGGACGCGACGGGCGCATGAGCTCAGCCATCGCGCGGATCGGGCGCGGTGCCGACGCCTTCGAGGGGACGCCGTTCACCCTGGGCCTCGACTGACGGTTTCGACGCGTCAAAGCCTTCGGCAGCTTCGTGCGGGCCGCCGCGAGCTTGCCGCCGATTTAAGCGGGGCACATCAAAAACGATGCAGAAGATTGCTTGCGTCACGCCGAATTTGCCATGATGTATCGCGCAAGGGACGAGCATCATGACCATCGAACTCGATTCACGCGACCGCTCCATTCTGCGCATCCTGCAGGCGGATGGCCGGATCACCAATTCGGATCTGGCCGAGAAGGTGCATCTGTCGCCGTCGGCATGCCTGCGCCGCGTCAGGCAGTTGGAGGAGAGCGGGCTGATCCGCGGCTATGCCATGATCCTCGACGACAAGATCGCGGGCTTTCCGGGCACGGCCTTCGTCTTCGTCACGCTCGACCAGCAGGGCCGCGCCTCGCTGGAAGGGTTCGAGCAGGCGGTGCTGAACCTGCCCGAGATCCTCGAATGCCATCTGCTGGCCGGGGCGCATGACTATCTGATGCGGGTGATCTATCGCGACAGCGCCGATTTCGAGCGCATCCACACCGATATCATCACGCAGTTGCCCGGCGTCACCCGCGTGCAATCGACGCTGACGCTGCGCAGCATCAAGAAGAGTTCGGCGCTGCCGGTCTGAGCGATGTCAGGGGCGGCGATCGCATCGGCAAGACGGGGTTGCAGGGCGGCCCGCTCCGGCGGATAAGCGTCGCGACAACGGGAATCACGCTGTGAGCGAAGCCATCGCCAATGACGACGTCGCCGCCCTGCCCTTCGAGGCGGCGCTGAAGCAGCTTGAGGACATCGTCGCCCGCCTTGAACGCGGCGATGTGCCGCTCGAGGAATCGATCGCGATCTACACCCGTGGCGAGGCGCTGAAGGCCCGCTGCGACGCGCTTTTGAAACAGGCCGAAGCCCGCATCGAGAAGATCACGCTGTCGGCTGACGGCAAGCCGACGGGGACGACGGCGCTGGACGTCGACAAATAGGCTCAGTCAGTCAGCCCGTGGCGGGAAGCCGCGGCAGGCGAGCACCCTGCGAACCGGCCACGGCGGCGCGACGGAGCGTCACAGCCTCGCGTTCTTCACGCCCAGCTTCTCGGCGATATGTTTCCAGATCTGCCGCAGACGATGCACGTGCAGATCATCGATCATCGTCGCGACCATGTGCTGAGTTTCGACAACGGAGGGCTTGGCGCGCGCGCCATTCCGGCCCGCGCTGATGGCCTGTCCCAGAAGCATCCTGTCACGCATGGTCTTGTCGCGGTTGCTGTCCTGCACCAGCACCTCCCCGATGGCGAGAATGACGTCATCGGCAGCGGTTGGGGGCGGCGAGCTCCCCGGCGGAACCGGCGGATCGGGCACATGCGGCATCACCGCCCGCTCGAGATCGAAGATCGTGCGGATGTTCATGGTCTTGAGCAGCAGGAACCGGTCGGGCCCTGTCACAGTGCAGAGCTGGGCCTGAGCGACCCAATCGATCGTCTGATAGATGCCGTACGGGCTTTCGATGTGCAGCATAATCGGGTTGGCGGCTGCGAGATTTTGCACGTCGAAGATATTGGCCTCCTCGAGCCGGAAGGCGATGAAGCTGTCGATGCCGTCGATGATCGTCAGCGGCACCTGCTTGGTATGCGATTCCAGTTCGTTGTAACGCTCCTTGAAGGTGAAACCGCTCTTCTGCAGCACGTATTGCAGCGCGGCATCCGGAACGAAGCCGAGAGCAAAGGCGACGATCAGCCAGATCGACCTGACCCCCAGTGTCGGGTCCGTGCCGAGAGGCGGCGGCGATGTTGCTGGGATCGAAGGTGCGCCCGACACCTGTCTGACGGCATCCGCGGCGCCTGCCGCAAATCCAATGATCTCCTCGCCGGTCGGAAACACGCGATAGATCACGACCGCCAGCAGCATCGACAGCAGAATATGTGCGAAGGCGCGCAGGAAGGTGATCGGCGACAGATCGAAAACCGCCACGGCGCGCAGAAGCAGCCGCAGCGTGTAGACGAAGGCGCCGGAGAAGGCGACGGCTGCCACCGTCACGACATTGACGTGCAGGACGCGAAACGCGTCGCTGTTGGTGATGATGCGCAGATCGCTGCCACCGAGCCCCAGAATGCTCGGCCACAGCCATGATCCCACGGCATGGCGTGAATCGAGATTGATCACCTCGACCAGAGGCGCGAGCAGCAGGAAGACGCCAAAGCCAGCCAGGACCATATAGGGCAAGGCGCAGATCAGCAGCATCCAGTCGGCATGCAGCATCATCGGAAAGCGCGGAACGTCGCTCAAGGCGGGTTCGTTGCCGTCCTTCATATCGAGATCGGCGAAATACTTGCCCTTGACGAATTCGAACGAGACATTGGCGTCCGTATAGGCGGCGCCACGCGTCTCCGGCGTCACGCCCACGAACTGGAAGCTGCGTGCGAACAGCTCGATCAGCTTGATGCGGTTCAACCTGATCTGGTGGCGGATCGCGATCAACGTGATCGGCGTGATCAACGCGAGGAACACCATCGCCCAGATCGCGAGATAAAGCTGGCGCTTGCCGCCGATCGAGGCCTGCAACGCAAGCGCCGCCAACAGCAGCGCCAAAAAGAAGATCAGGATTCCCAAAGCCCCTTTGACTGTTTGATGCATGGCGTCCCCCCGTCCTCAACCGGCCCATGGCCGATGCCTTCAGCGCCGATCGGCAAGGCATCTCACCACGCGATAGAAGATTGTTCAATAGTTTTTACAATCTTAGGTTGCAGTCTTCAGCAGATGCGCTGGAGAGGTCTTGCTTGAGGCCCGCACTGCCGGCAGGCTGCGGTCAAAGGCACCGAGGACCACCGCCATGTCGCAACTGCCCGCCGAAGACCCTGTCCTGGGCGATCCCCGCTCCTGCGAGGCGATCGAGCAGGTGATCGTGCCGCGCGCGCATGATCTCGGCGGTTTTTCGGTGCGCCGCGCCCTGCCCTCGATCGGGCGCAAGATGGTCGGCCCCTTCATCTTCTTCGACCAGATGGGGCCGGCCGAGTTCCTGCTGGGGCAAGGCATCGATGTCCGGCCGCACCCGCATATCGGGCTCTCGACGGTGACCTATCTGTTCGACGGCGAGATCATGCATCGCGACTCGCTGGGCACCGAACTCGCGATCCGACCCGGCGCGGTCAATCTGATGACGGCGGGGCGCGGTATCGTTCATTCCGAGCGGACCGGGCTGGAAGAGCGCCAGAAGCCGCCGAAGCTCTTCGGCATCCAGGCCTGGCTCGCCCTGCCGAAGTCGCATGAGGAAACCGCGCCGGAATTCATCCATCATGCGGCGCCCGAACTGCCCAGGATCGTCGAAGGCGGCAAGCGCATCAGCCTGATCATGGGGTCGGCCTATGGCCAGACCTCGCCGGTCCAGTTCCCATGGGACGCGCTCTATGCCGAAGCCGTGCTGTCGCCGGGCGCGATCCTGCCGCTCGACGCCGATTATGACGAGCGCGCGGTCTACATCGTCTCCGGCAAGATCGACATCGCCGGCGACGAATTCGGCGCCGGGCAGTTGCTCATCTTCAAGCCGGGCGACCGGATCTCGATCCTCGGCATCGACCAGAGCCGGTTGATGATCGTCGGCGGCGAGCCGATGGACGGGCCGCGCCATATCTGGTGGAACTTCGTCTCGTCCTCGAAGGAGCGCATCGACCAGGCCAAGGCGGAATGGAAGGCCGGGCGCTTCGACACGGTGCCCGGCGACGAGGCCGAGTTCATTCCGCTGCCTGAGGGGTAACAGCGTTCCAACGTCTGAGAAACTTGCCCAGGCGTAGCTTTTAAGCTACGAGAACACCATGCAGCTCGAAGTGCTCGCACCATATGAAGCGTGGGTTGCGGGACTTCGCGACAAACGTTTACGGGCCAAGATTGCAGTACGGCTGTTTCGGTTGGCCAACGGCAATCCCGGAGACCATCGCAATCTGACGGGCGGCATCAGCGAGTTGCGGATCGATTTCGGGCCGGGATACCGCATCTACTATGCCCGGCGCGGCGATCTGCTGATCCTGTTGCTGGGCGGGGGCGACAAGTCCACGCAGCATGACGACATCAGGCGGGCTTCCTCGACACTGAAGGGATGGGACCATGACCATCAACCTTGACCACGTCTCACGACCCTACGACATCGCGGAATTGGTTGCCGATCCCGAGGTCGCGCAAGGCTTTCTCGACGAGATCATCGCGGGCGGCGATCCGCAGGAAATCGCCGAGGCAATCGGGATCGTCGCGCGCGCGCAGGGCATGACCACGCTTGCGAAAGAGGCGGGGATGTCGCGCGAGTCGCTTTACCGCGCCCTGAGTGCCAACGGAAATCCGACATTGAGCACATTGCTCGTCGTCCTCAAGGCCATGGGCTTCAAGCTCAGCGGCGTCGAGCGCATCAGCCCGGCGTAGCCGGAACGCCTGATCGGCCCCGCGCCGCAGGTTCCCCCCCCTCCGGCATCGCCCTCAGCCTGGGCATGCTCGAGGCCAGGATCGCCAACGTCGAGAGGGCGAAGAAGCCGATCGGCAGCGCCATCGCCGCCTGCAACCCGAACCATTCGCCGGCGAAGCCGCCGGCCAGCGCGCCGAGCGGGCGCATGCCGTACATCGCGGTGGTCAGCGTCGCGCTGACGCGGCCGAGCAGGGCCGGCGGCGTCACCGCCTGGCGCAGGCTGGTCTGGGTGATGAACCAGAGGATCGGGCCGAAACCCAGGAGCAGGAAGGCGAGCCCGAGCGCGACGACGCCGAGCGCGGGTGGCGCCAGGGTCAGGGCCGCGACCCCGACAAGCGAGACGGCGGGGCCGAAGATCAGCAGGGCCCCGGTCGGCAGCCGAGCAATCAGCGTCGGCCCCATGAGGGCCGCTGCGATGGAGCCGATGCCGGCGATCGAGGAGGCCAGCCCGATAGCGGCCGGCTCCAGCAGCAGCACGCGCGCCGCATAGGGAACGAACAGCGCCAGAAAGGCGAAGAAAGCGAGGTTCCAGGCGATGGCGCAAAGCGCGATCGGCCTGAGATAGGGATGGCGCGCGACGAAGGCGCCGCCCTCGGCGATGGCGCGATGCAGCGGCAGTCTCGGCTGCGGCGCAGGCGCTGCGCCCGGGAGCCGCCCTGCAGCAACCAGAATGACGGCGCCCACAACCGCGCAGAGCAGCAGACCGAGCGGCCCGACGCCATGCGCCACCGCCCCGCCGGCGATCAGCGGCGACGCGAAGCTCAGCACCGCGCGGCCGAGTTCGAGGCGCCCGTTGGCGCGCGGCAGATCGCCGACCGCGACCATTCGCGGCAGCAGCACGAATATCGCCAAAGCGATGGTGACCGGCCCAGCCGCCGCGACAAAGGCCGAGGCGGCAAGCCCCGCGCCCACGAGGCCGAAGCCGAGCAGTGCCGAACCGGCGAGCGAGCCCGCCAGCATCAGCCCACCGCCAAGCCGGATCAGCGCACGTGGCGCGACACGGTCGGCGAAGACCCCGGCCGGCAGCGAGATCAGGAGCCAGGCGGCCGACTGCGCCGCGACCAGCAGTCCAACAAGGCGCGGGCTTGCGCCGCCCTGGGTGGCTGCAAGCGAAATCGTGTCGAGCGCCAGCTTGTCGGCAAATTGCGCGAGAACGCCCGTGACAAGCAGGGCGACCGGGAGCGGGGATGGCATGGGCGGGTTCCGACCTTCAGGATGATTCCAGAGGTCTCATCCCGCCAGCGCCGAACCCACCCGATTCCTGGCTCGTGACGACGAGCCGATGCCGGTCCGGCGCGCGAGCGCGCTCACGCCACCATCGGCGGAACCCTAAGGTGATGATCGGTCGCCTGTTGCAGGGCGTAACCGATGCGCAGCGCCATTGCCTCCTCATAGCCCTGGCAGCAGATCTGCAGGGAGAGCGGCAGCCCCGCGGCGGTGAAGCCGTTGGGCAGCGAGAGCGCGCACATATCGAGGAAGTTGCCGAAGCGGGTGAAGCGCGAGGGCATCACCGCCTGATCGACTTCGTCGAGCCGGATCGCCGGCATTGCCGTGCTCGGCGTCAGCAGGGCGTCGATGCCGGCCATGCCCGCCGCCATCTGGCGCTTGCATTCGACCTGCCGGCGCTTGGTGGCGAGATAAGCCTGAGCGGAGACGCCTCGGCCGCCGAGCACGCGCGCACGGACGGCATCATCCAGGAGCGCGCCGGCATCCTCGGCCAAGGCACCGTCGTTAAAATAGGCTTCTGCCTCAAGGATCGCCTGGGCCGAGAGGAAATCGGCGAAGGCGAAGGGCAGCGTCACGTCGACGATGTCGGCTCCGAGCCCGGCCAATGTCGCCAGCGAACGATCATAGGCGGCGAGGATATCGGCATCGACACCTGCGCGTTCGGAGGCCGGCATGCGCGCCAGCCGTAAGCCGCGCACGCCGCGCTTCAGTGTCGGCATCGGATCGACCGGCAGGATGCCGCGCGTGTTGGGATCGAGCGGATCGGGTCCCTGCAGAACGTTATAGAGCAGGGCGACGTCCATCACGTCGCGCGCCATCGGGCCGGGCGTGTCGAGCGATGTCGAGAGCGGCAGGACGCCATGCACGGAGACGCGGCCGATCGTGACCTTGAGCCCGGTCAAGCCGCAGAACGAGGCCGGCAGGCGCACCGAGCCGCCGGTATCCGTGCCGATCGCCCAGGGCGCGAGCCGGGCCGCCACCGCAACGCCCGAGCCGTTGCTGGAGCCGCCGGGCGTGCGCGCATGAACCGGATCCCAGGGGTTCCATGGGGTCCCCATATGCTGGTTCGTGCCCCAGCCGCCGAAGGCGAACTCGACGGTGTGGGTCTTGCCGAGCACGATCATGCCCTGCGCGATCATCCGCTGCGCGATCGTCGCCGTCAGGGTGGAACGGCGCTCGCGCCAGTTGGCGGAGCCGCCGGTGGTGACGCGGCCCTCCAACTCGACCAGATCCTTCAGCGCGACCGGCACACCGTGGAGCGGGCCGACGGCATGGCCGGATCGGATCGCCTTGTCCGCCCCTTCCGCCGCGAGCCGTGCATCCGCGCCGTAGACAGACACGAAGGATTGCAGCTTCGGATCGAATCGCTCGATGCGCGCCAGCAGCGCATCGACGACATCGACCGGCGAAAGCCGTCTGGCCGCGATCTCGCGCGCCAGGACATGGGCCGGCAGCAGCGCGGGATCGGTAATTTGAACGGGGACGTCATTCATCGCGGTCACTGCATGCTGACGAGCGTCAGATCGACGAACCAGGACTGGGGCGAGATGAAACCCTGGACCTTCTTCGACATGGCGCGCGGGTTGAGATCATGGACGATGTAGAGCCAGGGTGGGTTGTCGACCAGCCGCTCATGGGCGGCGGCGGTCGCCTCCGCCACGGCCTTGGGATCGTTTGCCTCTGCAAGCTTGACCAAAGCGGTCTCGAACGCGTCGTCCTTCCACTGCGCGAAATTGAAGCCGTTGGGCGGCGCTCCGGCAGCGGCGAAATAGCGGGCCATGACGCTGGGATCGGATGAGGGCGAGCTGATGTTCAGCGACATCGCTCCGTTCAGCGCCGGCGCATCGGGCAGAGCGCGCATGCTGTTCAGCAGGATCTGCCATTCCGTGACGACGAAATCGACCGTGACGCCGCAGGCCTCCTTGAGATTGGCCTGCATGAACTCGTTCATCGGCAAGGGCGACATCTGGCCTGAGCCGGAGGTGGAGATCATCACCTTGAACGACAGCGGCTTCTGGGCGGTGAAGCCGGCCTGCGCCAGCAGCGCCTTGCCCCTGGCGGGGTCGAACCGGTAGCGGTTTACGGGCTTGCCGAAATCCGGGTCGCTCGCCTTCAGCCAGCCCGAGGCGGGTTCTGCCGTGCCGTTGAGCAGGGAAACGATGGAGTCGCGATCCACGCAATAGTTCAGCGCCTGCCGGACCCTGACATCCTTGAAGGGGCTGTTGGTCGCGCCGATGTTGAAAAACCACGGCCAGACATGAGGATACGACCCGCTGGTGATCGTGAATCCGGCCTGTTTCAGCGACGGGATGCCGTCGGCCGGCGGGACCTCGATCCAGTCGACCTGGCCGGAGCGCAGCGCCGCGAGCCGGGCATTCGCCTCAGGGATCGGCTGGAGAACCACCTTGTCGAGCTTGGCCTTCTTGGTCGCATCCCAATATCCGTCATGGCGGACGAGTTCGACGCGTTCGCGCGGGGCGACGCTGGCGATCCGGAACGGCCCGGTGCCGGCCGACCCCTGAGTTCCGACCCTGGCCCAGTCGCGTCCCGCCTTCTCGAAGGATGCGGGCGAGGAGAGCAGGATCAACGCGGTCATGTACGGAAAATAGGAGGCGGGGCTCGCGGTGGTGATCGCGACCGTCATCTCGTCGATCTTGCGATAGCCGGTCATGATCGGCGCGCGGGCGCGCACGATGCCCGCGGCGGGCGGCTCGAACTGGGCAGAGTCCTTGTTGAAGTAACGTTCGAGATTCCAGATCACGGCGTCGGCATCGAACGCCGTGCCATCATGGAAGGTGACGCCGCGCCGCAAATGAAAGCGCCAGGTTTTGGGATCTTCAGGCACCTGCTCCCAGCGTTCCGCGAGCCCCGGTCGCAGCGGCGCCAGCCGATCGGTCGTCGTCAGATCCCACAGCACCAGGCTCTCGAAGACCGGGTAGCCGAGGAAGCGCATGCCCTCGAAGCCGTTATTGGGCATGCCCGTTGTCGTGGGAATGTCGGAGGCCGTCATCGCCACACGCAAAGTGCCCTGCGCGCGGACCGGATCGCCCATGCCAGCCAAAGCCAAACCCGCCACAGCGAGAGCGCCGGCGACAGAACGCAGACGGCCGAAGCCGGAACGACAGCGATGTGGATGATGGACCATGACAACTTCCCCCTCGACGCGACTGTTGCAGGGCTGAGACCGATTCGCAGCAAATTGCGGGCCAACCTGCGAGATCGCTTTAGCGCAGGCGCATGACCGCTTGTCGGCAGCGGCGCCCCTTTCGTGCGGCGCTAGTCGCCCTTGTGCCGCCCGGTCTGGATGCGATAGACCGGGCCCGTGACGAAGCGCCCGCCCACGCCGATCCTCGACCGCGTCCACACGCCCGAGGATCTCCGCAAACTGCCCGACAGCGACCTGCGTCAGGTTGCCGACGAATTGCGACTCGAGACGATCGATGCGGTCTCGGTCACGGGCGGCCATCTCGGCGCGGGGCTCGGCGTCGTCGAGCTCACGGTGGCGCTGCACCATGTCTTCGACACGCCGCGCGACCGGCTGATCTGGGATGTCGGCCACCAGGCCTATCCGCACAAGATCCTGACCGGCCGGCGCGAACGCATCCGCACGCTGCGCCAGCCCGGCGGCCTGTCTGGCTTCACCCGCCGCTCCGAGAGCGAATATGACCCTTTCGGCGCGGCCCATTCCTCGACCTCGATTTCGGCGGGGCTCGGCATGGCGGTGGCGCGCGATCTCGCCGGCGGCAGCAACAACGTCATCGCGGTGATCGGCGACGGGGCGATGTCGGCCGGCATGGCCTATGAGGCGATGAACAATGCCGGTGCGCTCGGCTCGCGCCTCGTCGTCATCCTCAACGACAACGACATGTCGATCGCCCCGCCGGTCGGCGCGATGTCGGCTTATCTTGCGCGACTGGTCTCGGGGCGGACCTACCGCTCGATCCGCGAAATCGCCAAGCATCTGGCCGAGCGGCTGCCGCGCTTCTTCCAGGACAAGGCCAAGCGGACGGAAGAATATGCCCGCGCGTTCTGGACCGGCGGAACGCTGTTCGAGGAGCTCGGCTTCTATTATGTCGGCCCGATCGACGGGCACAATCTCGACCATCTCCTCCCCGTTCTGCGCAATGTCCGCGACGCCGGCACCGGCCCGATCCTCGTCCATGTCGTGACGCAGAAGGGCAAGGGCTATGCCCCCGCTGAAGCCACGGCCGACAAATACCACGCCGTCGTCCGCTTCGACCCCGTCACCGGCCTGCAGGTCAAGGCTCCGGCGAACGCGCCAAGCTACACCGCCGTCTTCGGCAATGCCCTGATCAAGGCCGCCCGCGAGGACGAGAAGATCGTCGCTGTCACGGCCGCCATGCCGTCCGGCACCGGGATCGACGCCTTCGGTAAGGAATTTCCGGCCCGGACCTTCGATGTCGGCATCGCCGAGCAGCATGCCGTGACCTTCGCTGCCGGCCTTGCGACCGAAGGCTACAAGCCGTTCTGCGCGATCTATTCGACCTTCATGCAGCGGGCCTACGACCAGGTCGTCCACGACGTCGCGATCCAGAAGCTCCCCGTGCGCTTCGCGCTGGACCGGGCCGGGCTCGTCGGCGCCGATGGCGCGACGCATGCGGGTGCCTTCGACATCGCCTATCTCGCCTGCCTGCCCGAGATGGTGGTGATGGCGGCAGCCGACGAGGCCGAGCTGACCCATATGGTCGCCACGGCGGCTGCCTTCGACGAAGGGCCGATCGCGTTCCGTTACCCGCGCGGAGAGGGTGTCGGCGTCGAGATTCCCGATATCGGCGTGCCGCTCGAGATCGGCCGCGGGCGCATCGTGCGCGAGGGCGCGCGCGTCGCGCTGCTCTCGCTGGGAACACGGCTGGCGGAATGCCTGCTCGCCGCCGAACAGCTCGGCCAGCGCGGGCTTTCGACGACTGTCGCCGACGCCCGCTTCGCCAAGCCGCTTGACGAGGCGTTGATCCTGCGGCTTGCGCGCGAGCACGAGATTCTTGTCACGGTCGAGGAGGGCTCGGTCGGCGGCTTCGGCAGCCATGTTCTGCATCTGCTCGCCCGCAGCGGCCTGCTCGATGGTGGGCTGAAGGTTCGGACGCTGACCCTGCCGGACGTCTACCAGGAACACGACAAGCCCGACGCGATGTATGCCCGGGCCGGGCTCGACGCCGCCGGCATCGTGCGCACCGTCGAAGGCGCGCTCGGCGTGCCGGCTGCGATTAGGCGGGCCTGAAACACACCGGAATCCCTGCGATGAAGACCCGAGCAGACCAGTTGCTCGTCGAACGCGGGCTGTGCGAGAGCCGGGCGCGGGCGCAGGCGGCGATCGCGGCCGGTCTCGTCACCGCCGATGGCGAGCTTGTCCGCAAAGCCTCCCAGATGCTGGCGCAAACCGCCGTGCTGACTGCGCAGGCGCCGCATCCTTATGTCTCGCGCGGCGGGTTGAAGCTGGCCGGCGCGCTGGATGCCTTCCGTTTCGATCCGACCGGCCGGATCTGCCTGGATGTCGGGGCCTCGACGGGCGGATTCACCGATCTGCTGCTCCAGCGCGGCGCGGCCCATGTCATCGCGGTGGATGTCGGGCGCGACCAGTTGCACGCATCCCTGCGTGGCGATCCGCGCGTCACCAGCCTGGAGGCAAGGGACATCCGGACGCTGACGCCGGCCGATCTGCCCCAGGCCCCTTCGCTCGCGGCGATCGATGTCAGCTTCATCTCGCTGCGGCTGGTGCTGCCGGCGGTCGCCGCCCTGCTGACACCGGGCGCGCAGATCGCCGCGCTGATCAAGCCGCAATTCGAGGCCGGCCGCGCCGCGCTTAAGAAGGGCATCGTCCGGGATGAGGCCGTGCATCACAGCGTCTGCGCGCAGATCGTCGAGGCGATGTCGGTTCTGGGCTTTGCGGTGGACGGGCCCGTCCCCTCCCCGATCGAAGGCGGCGACGGCAACCGCGAATTCCTGATCGGCGGACGGCGGGCCGGCTGATCAGCGCGTCAGCAGGGCATCGACCTCGGCCTGCAGAGCATGGCTTTCCACCCGGCCGATATCGACCGCGCCATTGGCGTTGATGAACTGCGTGGCCCGGGCGATCTGCCGGCGCAATGCGTCGCCGGCCACTTCGACGATGGTTGCGGGGTCGAGGCCGTCATGCTTGTCGGCCAGGAGCGCGGTCGCGGTCGCGACCAGGCGCGCCATCGCCCGGCACAGCTCCTCGAAGGCGGCCCGGTTGGCGGGTGCGACGCGGTCATAGGCCGCGAGCGCCGACGGCGCGCAGCGCAGCAGCGATGTCTCGAAATGCTCGCGATAGCTGGCGCTGCGCCAGGCCTTCAAATCCTCGACCAGGCCGTGATCATCCACAGCCAGTTCGATCAGCATCAGCGCTTCGCTGTATCGGTTGAGAAAATCGGTGGAAAGCCGCGGCGCCGGGGACATGTGCTCCCTGGCGTCCGTCGAACCAGCCAGCGCCTTGATCGCCGAAACGCTCATCATGCTCCCCAAACCGCCGCGACTATGCTCGGGCAAACCCAAACAAAGTATTGATCCAAAGCAGCACCATGGCCACATCTGCCGATCATGTGCGGCCGCTATGCGATCACCCTGCCCCCGGCGTCGATGCGGACGCTGTTCGGCTACCCCGAGCAGCCGAATTTTCCGCCGCGCTACAACATCGCGCCAACGCAACCGGTGCCGGTGGTCCGCCAGCACGAGGGCAACAGGCAGTTCATGCTGATGCGCTGGGGCTTCATTCCTGGCTGGGTCAAGGATCCCAAGGATTTTCCGCTCGTCATCAACATCCGCAGCGAAACCGCCGCGACGAAGCCCTCGTTCAGGGCGGCGCTGACGCGGCGGCGCTGCCTGATGCCGGCGGACGGCTTCTACGAATGGCATCGCCTCGGTCAGGGCCGCCACGCCGAAAGCCGGGCCTATCTGTTCCGGCGGCCGGACCGCGATCTGTTCGCCTTCGCGGCCCTGTGGGAGACCTGGCATTCGCCGGACGGCTCCGAGATCGACACCGTCGCACTGGTCAACGGGCCGGCCAACGGGCTGATGGCGGCGATTCACGACCGTTGCCCGGTGATCATCGCGCCGCAAGATTTCGACGCCTGGCTCGACCCCGTGGCCGAAGCAGGCGCGATCGGTCCCCTGCTGCGGCCGCCACCGGATGAGTGGCTGGAGATGGTGCGGATCGGCAACGCGGTGAACAAGGTCGCCAATGACGGGCCGGAGGTGCAGGCGCCGTTCGATCATGCAGTGGTGGAGGCGGCCAAGGCAGGGACCAAGCCCCCTGCCCGGCCCAACAAAGCGGCCAAGGACGATGCTCAGGGCAATCTGTTCTGAGCCGTATCCGGTTCCAACAGTTCGACCCGGTTTTGGTCGAACTGTTGGAACTCACATCGTCAGAACCGCGCCGGGATTCAGGATGCCCTGCGGATCGAGCGTCGCCTTCAGCGTCTTCATGAGGGCCAGTTCGACCGGGTCCTTGACGCCCGGCAACAGGTCGCGCTTGAGGCGGCCGATGCCGTGCTCGGCCGAGATTGAGCCGTGCATCTCGCTGACGATGGCGTGGACCGCCTGGTTCATCGCGCTCCAGCCGGCGATAAAGACGGCCTTGTCGCCGCCGACCGGCTGGCTGACGTTGAAGTGGATGTTGCCGTCGCCAAGATGGCCGAAAGGCAGCGGCCGGCAGCCCGGCACCATCGCGATGACGGCCTCGGACGCCCTGGCAATGAAGGCCGGCACCGCATGCAGCGGCACCGAGACGTCGTGCTTGATCGAGCCGCCCTCATAGGTCTGCACCTCGGAGAGCATCTCGCGCAATTTCCAGAAATCGGCGCGCTGGGTGAGCGAGCCGGCGAGTGCAGCGTCGGTGACGAGGCCCTGCTCCAGCGCCTCGCCGAGAAAGGCTTCGACCGCCTCGTCGAGTCCGCTCGCAGACTGCGCCGAGACCTCCATGAGCACATACCAGGGCGACGGCTCCGAGAGCGGATCGCGTGTGCCCGAGGCATGTTTCAGGACGAATTCGACCCCGAGCCGCGACATCAGCTCGAAGGTGGTGAGCGTGCCGCCGGCACCGGCCTTGGCGGCGTTGAGCAGCATCAGCGCCGCTTCCGGATCGGGCACCGCGAGGAAGGCCGTGGCGCGCGCGGCGGGCAGCGGGAAGAGCTTCAGCACGGCGGCGGTGATGATGCCGAGCGTGCCCTCGGCGCCAATGAAGAGGTTCTTCAGATCGTAGCCGGTGTTGTCCTTGCGCAGTTGACGCAGGCCGTTCCAGATCCGCCCATCGGCGAGCACGACCTCGAGCCCCATGCAGAGCTCGCGGGCATTTCCATAGGCCAGCACCGCGGTGCCACCGGCATTGGTCGAGAGATTGCCACCGATGGTGCAGGAGCCTTCGGAGGCGAGCGAGAGCGGGAAGAGACGCCCCGCGCCTTCAGCCGCCACTTGCGCCTTCTGCAGCGTCAGCCCGGCCTCGACCGTCATGGTGTCGCTCTGCGCATCGATGCTGCGGATTTTGTCCATGCGCTGGAGCGAGAGGACGATCTCGCGGCCCTCGGCAATCGGGATCTGCCCGCCGACCAGCCCGGTATTGCCGCCCTGCGGCACGATGCGCGTTCCCGTCTTCGCCGCGAGCTTGACCAGTTCGGCGACCTCCTGGGTAGACCCCGGCCGAACCACCGCCTGCGCCTTGCCCCGGAACAGGTCGCGCCACTCCTTGAGATAGGGCACCATCGCGTCGGCATCGGTGACGACGTTCTTCGCGCCGATGATCGCCGCCATGTCGTCCAGGATGGATGCGCTCAAGCTTGCCTCCGGGTTGTCAGTTCTTGGCGCGCCGGAAGACGCCGACGAGCTCGATATGGGCGGAATAGCGGAACTGGTCGACGGGCGTGACACCCTCCAGCGCATAACCGCCCGCGATCAGGATCGCGGCATCGCGAGCAAAGCTGCCGACATCGCAGGATACATACACGACCGTACGCGTCTTGGCGGCGGCGAGACGCCGCACCTGCGCTTCCGCGCCCGCACGCGGCGGGTCGAGCACGACGGCGTCAAAGGCGTCGAGCTCATGCTCCAGCAGCGGCCGGCGGAACAGGTCGCGGATTTCGGTCGCGATCGGCTTCAGGCCTTGGGTCACTCCGGCCGCCCGCGACAGCGCCAGCAGCGCGGCCTTGTCGCTCTCGACGGCATGGACCTGCGCGCGCTCGGCCAGGCGCAGGCTGAACGGGCCGCAGCCGGCGAAGAGGTCCGCGACGCGTTTCGCCTTGGCCGGCACAGCCGCCAGCACCAGCGCGGAGATCGCCTCCTCGCCGGCGACCGTCGCCTGGAGGAAACCGCCGGGGGCGGGCGCGACCATCGCCTTGCCCATGCGCTGCTGCGGCGGGCGGCGCTCGACGACGATCTCGCCATGCATCGACAGCCGCGCCAGATCGAGCCGCTCGGCGGCTTCGGTCAGCGACAGCCGGAGCTTTTCGCCGGCCGGGCCATGGCCGCGGATATCGACATCGAGCCCGGCATCCGAGGCCGTGATCTGGATATCGAGCGGCTTGTTGGAGCCGCCGAGCCGGTTGGCGACAAGCTGGGCCACAGCCGGCGCGCGCGCCAAGGCGGGTGACAGCACCGGGCAGGCCGGCACCGCGATCAGATCATGGCTGCGCGCCACCATGAAACCGACCAGCATGCCAAGCCCCTGGCGATCGTCGCCCTCGCGCCGCGCATGAAAGGTGACGCGGCGGCGCCCCGCGCCATGGCCATCGACGATCCCGGCGACCGGCGCCGCGATCCCGGCCCGCGACAATGCCGTGACGACCTGCTGCCGCTTCCAGCCGTCGTAGAGCGCGGGCTCCATCTGCTGGGCGACACAGCCGCCGCAGATCGTGAACAGCGGACAGATCGGGGCGATGCGCGAATCGGCCGGCGTGATGATCTCGACGATCTGGGCGCGGTCGCCATCGCGCACGGCTCGCACGGTCTCGCCCGGCAGGGCATAGGGCACGAAGACGTCGCCGCCTGGCGTCGGTGCGATGCCGTCGCCGCGCTGGCCCAGCCGGGCCACCGAGAGAATTTCGTTCATGGCGAGCGTCATCGGGGTCGAATTGTCTCCTGCGGGGCCAAACGCCGGCCGCTTTCTTCCGAAGCGGCGCCAAAGGGCGCGAAGCGGATGACCTGTTCCGCGCTTTCGCCTATCAGGTCGGGAGCAAACAGGGAAATTTTGCCATGACCATCCGCGACGGCGTCATCGAGGCCATCGGCAACACTCCGCTGATCAAGCTGAAGCGCGCCTCGGAGGCGACGGGCTGCAGCATCCTCGGCAAGGCCGAATTCATGAACCCCGGCCAGTCGGTCAAGGACCGCGCCGCGCTGGCGATCATCCGCGACGCCGAGAAGCGCGGACAGTTGCGGCCCGGCGGCGTCATCGTCGAGGGCACGGCCGGCAATACCGGCATCGGCATCGCGCTGGTCGGCAATGCGCTGGGCTATCGCAGCGTGATCGTGATCCCGGAGACGCAGAGCCAGGAGAAGAAGGACATGCTGCGGCTGGCCGGCGCGACGCTGGTCGAGGTGCCCGCCGTCGGCTACGCCAACCCCAATAATTACGTGAAGGTCTCGGGCCGGCTTGCCGCCCAGCTGGCGAAGACGGAAGCCAACGGCGCGATCTGGGCCAACCAGTTCGACAACACCGCCAACCGGCAGGGCCATGTCGAGACGACCGGACCCGAAATCTGGGCGCAGACCGACGGCAAGGTCGATGGCTTCATCTGCGCGGTCGGCACCGGCGGCACGCTGGCGGGCACCGGCATCGCGCTGAAGCAGTTCAACCCCAAGATCACGATCGGGCTGGCCGACCCGATGGGCGCGGCGCTGCACGCCTTCTACACGACAGGCGCACTCAAATCCGAAGGTTCCTCGATCACCGAGGGCATCGGGCAGGGCCGGATCACCGCCAATCTGGTCGATGCGCCGATCGACATCTCGTTCCAGATCCCCGACGCGGAGGCGATTCCGATCGTCTTCGATCTGCTGGAACATGAAGGCCTGTGCCTGGGTGGCTCGTCGGGCGTCAATGTCGCCGGCGCGATGCGGCTGGCGCGGCATCTGGGGCCCGGCCACACCATCGTGACCATCCTGTGCGACTACGGCACGCGTTACCAATCCAAGCTGTTCAACCCGGAGTTCCTGCGCTCGAAGGGGCTGCCCGTGCCGGGCTGGCTGGAGCGGGACAATCCGGCGCTGAGAGAGGTGATGGCACGTGTGATGGGCTAAGATTCGTTCAGCAGGCGTGGAAGCCGGTGCCGATGGTGTCGGCGAAGGTCAGGATGCCGCGGATGGCGGGGCCGGACATGGCAGGCTCGATGACGATGGCGCTGCCCTCCGGGAATGCGGGGCCGCCCACGATACGACCCAGAACCATGATCGCCGGCGTGCGATGTCCGACGAGGACCCGATTGACGCCCGCCCGCACCGGCGCACTGAAGAGTGCGCGGTGTCCGTCCAGGACGGCTGCGAGCCTCGCGCCGGCATAGTCATCCGCAGTCAAGGCCTCGTCGATTGCCACCGCCTCCTCGCCGAATGCCAGTTCGGCTGTGTCCCGGGCGCGGTAGACAGGCCCGGCCCTCACGGGCTTTTCGACAGGGATCCCCAGCCGCAGGAGCGCCGCGCCGATCTCACGCGATTGCCGTCGCCCGGCCTCCGAAATATTGCGCTGACCGGCCCGGTCTCCGATGCGAAAAGACCGATCACAGGGCATGCCGGACGTATCGGCATGCCGGAAATACAAGACCAGTCCCCCGCGGCGCAGCCGTTCGACAAGGGGAGCGCCCTCAGGTGAATCCGCCGCGACAGGCATGGCCTTCGCGACAGATTTGGCCTCCGCGACAGGCTTGGCCTCGGCGCGAAAAGAGGCCGCGAGCAGGAAGACCGCCAGAGCCGGCAGGATCGCGCACCTCAAGGCGGTCATGATCGCTGACCCTGCCGTTTTTCGGGACGGGCCAACTGACTTTCTCGCTCGCCGCTGCCATGGTTGGGCCATGCTCAACAGTTCCTCCCCTCTCGCCCGGCTGATCGACGCGCCGATGAGGCCCGGCCGAATCGTCTGGATCGGCCTCAGGCCGAGCCGACGCATGATCATGGTCGACGTCGATGCCGCGACGCTCGATACGGAGCAAGGCCTGATCGGCGATCACTATAGCAGCCGCACCGGCGGAGCCCGGCATGTGACACTGATCCAGGCCGAGCATCTCTCCGCCATCGCAGCCCATCTCGGGCTGGACGCCATCGCGCCAGAGCAGCTTCGGCGCAACATCGTGGTTTCAGGCATCAACCTCGCGGCATTGAAGGGCCGGCGCTTCACGCTCGGCGATGCGCTGCTGGAGGCGACCGGCGAATGCCATCCCTGCTCGCGCATGGAGGAGATCCTCGGCGAAGGCGGATACAACGCCGTGCGCGGCCATGGCGGGATCACGGCTCGGGTGGTCGCAAGTGGGATGATCCGGATCGGAGATCAGGTGGCGCGGGAGACCTTGCTTGTCGCCGGTGCAACCTAACGGGCGCCGGGCGCGGAGGGCAGGAACGCAGCCCTCCGCCATCGCTTTCCTTGGTCAGTTCGGCGGGCTCCAGAAGCCGGCCTGGTAGTCGCGGTCCGAGACCTTGTCGGCGTCTTCCTGCTCGATAGTCTCGGGTTTTTCGAGTTTCTCGCTCTCGTCTTCGAGTACGCAATGTGCGTCATGCCGGTCCAGCATCGTCGCTCCTTTCGTGGGTTGGGAGGGTTGCGGTGGCAGGCCCCAAATAGGGCGATTTGCTGCAATGCACAAGACGCGAGAGCGACCAGTGTCAGCGGTCGGCTTCTCCTAACTCAAGGGCCAAACGATCAGGATCATCGGCACCGCCACGAGCAGCACGATCAGCGAGAGCGGCGCCCCCAGCTTCGGGTAGTCGCTGAATTTGTAGCCGCCCGGCCCCATCACCAGCGTGTTGCACTGGTGTCCGATGGGCGTGAGGAAGTCGCAGGCCGCGCCGATCGCCACCGCCATCAGGAAGGCATCGGGGTTGTAGCCGAGCTTTGCGGCAAAGCCCGCGCCGATCGGCGCCATCACCAGCACGGTCGCGGCGTTGTTGAGGAAGGGCGTCACCGCCATCGCAGCCGCCAGGATCAGCGCGACCGAGGCCCAGCCCGGCATCCCCGAGCCGACCTGCGCCAGCCAGCCGGCGAAGACGTCGGTCGCGCCGGTCGAGCGCAGCGTGTCGCTGACCGGGATCAGCGCCGCCAGCATCAGCAGGATCGGCGCGTCGATGCTGGAATAAGCGTCCCGCAATGGCAGGCAGCGCAGCGCGATCAGCATCACGGCGGCGGCGAAGAAGGTCAGCGGCACGGGGGCAAGCCCAAAGGCGAGCGTCACCACGGCGGCCAGCACGATCGAGACCGTCAGCACCGCCTTGCGGGTCGAGCCCAGCGAGACGACGCGCTCGGCGAGCGGCAGCAGGCCAAGTTCCATCAGCTTTTCGGGCAGGTGCTTCTCGTCGCCCTGGATGACCACGACGTCTCCCGCGCGCAGGCGGATGTCGCGCAGGCGCTCCGTCGAGCGTTGGCCAGCCCGGCTGATCGCGATCATGTTGACGCCGAAGCGGGCGTGAAGCCCGATGTCGCCGGCCGATTGGCCGATCAGCACCGAATCGGGGCCGATGATCGCCTCGCTGACCTGGTCGGGATCGAGCGCGTCTTCTTTCTCCAGAGGGCGGTGCTGGCCGTCGAGTTCGAGGCCGCCCTCGGCGACGACGCGTTCGAGCACGGCCGCGTCGCCCCGCAGCAGCAGCGTGTCGCCGGCCTTGAGGCTGGCATCTGGCAGGGGCGCCTGCGTGCGACGCTCGTTGCGCAGGATCGCCACGAGCTGCAATTCGCCGTCGCCGATGGCCTTGAGATCGGCCACGGTCTTTCCCGCGAGCGCCGACTTATCGCCGATCCGGGCTTCTGTGACGTAATCCTTGATGTCGATCGCCTGGTCGAGCGAGACCGCGCCGCGCCGGTCCTGCGGCAGCAGGCGGTAACCGACCATCAGGAAGGCGCAGCCCGCGAGCGCCACCACGATGCCGACCGGCGTGAAATCGAACATCGAGAAGGGCTGGCCGCCGAGCTCGGCGCGGACACGCGAGACGATGACGTTGGGCGAGGTCCCGACCAGTGTGACGATGCCGCCCAGCAGCGAGGCGAAGGCCATCGGCATCAGGAAGATCGAGGGCGATTTCCCGTTCTTGCGGGCGAGCTGATAGGCGATCGGCAGCATCATCGCGAGCGCGCCGATATTCTTGATGATGGCCGACATCACGCCGACGACCACGACGAGCAGCACGATCTGCAATTGCGTCGAGCGCAGCATCGGGGTCACCGGCGCCAGCACGCGCTCGATCACCCGCGACCGCGCCACCGCCGCGCTGAGCACGAGCGCACTGCCGACGATGATGACGATGTCGTCGGAGAAGCCCTTGAAGGCTTCGCCAGTCGGCACGATGCCGACCGCGACGCCGATCAGCAGCGCCAGCAGCGCGACGATGTCGTAGCGCAGCCGGCCCCACAAAAAGGCGGCCATCATCACCGCCACGAGCGAGACGGAGAGGAGCTGGGGGGTGGTCATCGTGGCGGTCCGCGTTTGGGCGAGAGTTCAGGCTCGCGTGGTCAGAGCCACTTCTTCCACCTGAAGAACAGGTATGGCAGCACGGCGAAGACCACCATCATCGCGAGCGCCATCGGATAGCCGTGGGCCCACTCCAACTCAGGCATCGCCTTGAAGTTCATTCCATAGATCGAGGCGATCAGGGTCGGCGGCATCATCACCACCGAGACGACCGAAAACAGCTTGATGATCTTGTTCTGCTCGAGCCCGACGAGGCCCAAAGTCGCGTCGAGCATGAACTGGAGCTTGCTGGTCAGGAAGGTCGCGTGCTCCTCGATCGCCTGGACGTCGCGGATGGCGCTGCGCCATTCCGGCGCCACCGCGCTGGCGGATTTCTTCGAACGCTTGAAGTTCGCCGAGAGAAACAGCAGCACGCGCTCGACCGAGACCATGCTTTCGCGGACATTCGAGATGATGTGCTCGTATTGCCCGATCTTCTGGATCACCGCCTGATAGGCGCCTCCCTGCTCGACCTTGGAACCGCGCGCCTCGAAGATGCGGCGCGAGCGCAGATCGATGCGGTCGCCGACGCCGCGCAGCACCTCGGCGGCGCGATCGACGATCGATTCAAACAGCCCCTCGATCACAGCCGCAGGCTCGAGCCCGCAGCCACCGGGCTTGTTGGCGCGGTTGAGGAAGATGGTGAAGGCGCCCGGTTCGTCATAGCGCACCGTGATCAGCGCCGATTCGGTGAGGATGAAGGTGACGTCGGCGAGTTTGGGGACCTCGGTGTCGGACTGGCAGATGATGCGCGCGGTCATGTAATGCGCGCCATTCTCGGTGTAGATGATCTCGGAGGGTTCGAGATCGTGCATTTCCTCCCGCGTCGGGATCGAGATGCCGAGATAGGTCTCGATCTTCTTGTCTTCCGCAGGCGTCGGATTGAGCAGATCGACCCAGATCGCGCCCTTGGGAATAGCCTCCTCATCGGGCAGGACACGACGCACGAGCCGGTCGCCATGCTGGGGGCAGATGGTGTTGATCATCAGCATGGCGGGCGATCCGGGTTGGGGGGCGGCGTGCGGCGCAGGAAGCGCAACCGACAGCCCCTGTCAAACCCGGATTCCGGCGGTCAGCCCTGCGGCACGAACCGCTCCGGGCGCCGGCCGTCCCTGTCGGTAAAGCCATAGCTCTGTGCCAGATCGGCGACATGCAGGACCTGCCCGGCATGGCGCGCGACGTCCGGGTCGGCGAGTAGCGCCGCCACCGCGCGGCCGGCATAGGCGGGCGTCTCGAACGCCTCGGTCGCCAGCCCGGCATCGCGGACACGCTCGGTCGCGACCCGGCCCGGCGACAGGCCGAGCGCGGTGACGCCGAAGGGTTTCAGCTCATGACCCATCGCCAACGTCAGCCGGTTCATTGAGCCTTGCGCGAGATCGTAGACGACGTCGCCGAGATAGCCTCCGGCCGTATCGAAGCTCACCGTGACGATCAGGCCCTGGCGCGCCTGGACCATGGCGGGCGCGACCGCCCGCGCCAGCAGAAGCTGCGCGTAGACGCTCGTCTCGAAGCTTTGGCCCAGCCGCGCCACGGGCCTGCGCCAGAACGGCGCGCCGAAGGCCGAGCCATCAGGATAGCGCTCGCCGTCATAGCCCTCATTGCCGCCCCAGACGGCATCAACGACGGCATCCAGACGTCCGAAGCGGCGCAGGCACCAGGAGACGAGCTGGTCGACCTCCCGCTCCTGGGTGTGGTCGCAGCGATAGGGATGCCCCTTGCCGCCGGCGGCCTCGACCTCACGTGCCGTGTCCTCGAAGGTTTCGGGCCGCTGGTCGGTGCGTGGGCCTGCCTCGCTGGAGCGGCCGGTGACGATGACGGTCGCGCCGGCCTCTCCCAGCGCCCGGGCGATGCCGCGTCCGAGCCCGCGCGAGGCGCCCGCGACAAGGCAGATGCGGCCGGCGAGCGCGCGATCGGGCTCGCTCACGCCGCAAAGACCGCCGCCGCATCCGCGATCGCGCCGGCCCCTTCGGTCACCGCCAGTTCCAGCGCCGGCGCTTCGGTCGCCAGGATCTCGGCGAAGAAGCGTGCAGTGGCGAGATCGTCGGTTGCGTTGTCCGCCGCGCGGGTCGCCAGCGCCTTGCGGGCCAGCCCGGTCCCGCCTTGGGCGAGCGCGAAGAGCTTGAGATAGGGCGTGGCCCCGGCCAGCACGGCGCCCTGATCGCCGCCTATCGTCGCCAGCATCCACTGCGTGGCGCGCTCCAGCGCATCAACGGCTACCTTGAGCCGCGCAGCGCTGTGGCCGAAGCCCGGCGTGTTGGCCTGCTCGACCTCGCGCACGATGCCGCGCATTTCGCCAATCAGGTCGGCCACCGCCTTTCCACCCGAGAGCGGCAGCTTGCGCAGCACGAGGTCGATCGCCTGGATGCCGTTGGTGCCCTCATAGATCGTGGCGATGCGCGCGTCGCGCAGGTGCTGGGCCGCGCCGGTCTCCTCGACATAGCCCATGCCGCCATGGACCTGGATGCCGGTCGAGGCGACTTCGACGCCGATATCCGTGGCATAGGCCTTGGCGATAGGGGTGAGGATCGCGGTGCGCTCGGCTGCGACCTTGCGCTTGCCCTCGTCCAGCTCGCGACGGGAGCGGTCGAGCGCCTCGGCGACCTGATAGGCGATGGCGCGTGCGGCTTGCGTCTTGGCGCGCATCTCCATCAGCATGCGGCGAATGTCGGGATGGACGAGGATCGGGCTCATCGGCGCCCCCTTGGGCGCATCGAACGCCGCGCCCTGCTTGCGCTCCCTCGCGAAGCCGAGCGCCTGCTGATAGGCCCGCTCGGCAATGGCGACGCCCTGGAGGGCGACGTTGAGGCGGGCGTTGTTCATCATCGTGAACATGCAGGCGAGGCCGCGATTCTCCTCGCCGATCAGCCAGCCGATCGCGCCGCCTTGGTCGCCATAGGCCATCGAGCAGGTCGGCGAGGCGTGGATGCCGAGCTTGTGCTCGATGCCGGAGCAGCGCAGATCGTTGCGGGCACCGAGCGAGCCGTCGGCGTTCACCAGATATTTCGGCACCAGGAACAGCGAGATGCCGCGCGTGCCGGCCGGCGCATCGGGCAGGCGCGCCAGCACCAGATGCACGATGTTCTCGGTCATGTCGTGCTCGCCATAGGTGATGTAGATCTTCTGGCCGGTGATGCGGTAGGTGCCGTCACCCACCGGCTCGGCCTTTGACCGAAGCGCGTTGAGATCGGAGCCGGCCTGCGGCTCTGTCAGATTCATCGTGCCCATCCACTCGCCCGAGACGAGTTTCGGGAGGTAGGTCTCCTTGAGGTGGTCGGAACCATGGGCGTGCAGCGCCTCAATGGCGCCGACCGTCAGCAGCGGGCCGAGCGCAAAGGCGAAGGAGGCCGAGTTCCACATCTCGATGCAGGCCGATTGCAGCAGCGCCGGCAGGCCCTGCCCACCATATTCCTCGGGCGCCGGCAGCGCGTTCCAGCCCGCACTGGCCCAGGCGGCATAGGCCTCCTTCCAGCCCGGCGGCGTGGTGACCACGCCGTCCTTCAGCGTCGAGCCATGAACATCGCCGATGCGGTTGAGTGGGGCCAGCACGTCGCCTGCGAATTTGGCGGCCTCGTCGAGCACGGCCTGCGCCATGTCGCCATCGAGTTCCGGCGCAAGCCCATCCGCGATCAGCCGGTCGAGGCCCGCGACATGGCGCATGGTGGCGAGGATGTCCTCAACGGGGGCGCGATAGCTCATTTGTGTCGTCTCCCTCGATGCCGGCCGTTCCGGGCGCAATCGGCCATGCCGCTTGTCGCGCCTGCGATGCGAGGCGCTTTTCCGCTTTTACGTTGCCGCGATGGTAGCGAGGAACTATCCCCGATGCCATGCGCCCGCATCGCTCGGTGGTGGGGGCGCGAGAATAGTTTAGATGTAAACCGTTTTCGGTCAATCGGCTGGATACGGGCGATGGATCTCACAGTGACGCAGCCCTGGGCAGACCGCCACATCACCGAACGGCTCGCCCCGGATGCGCAGGGCATCGCGCGGGCCGCCGAACTGCTGCGCCAGGGCAAGCTCGTTGCGCTGCCGACCGAGACGGTCTATGGCCTTGCCGCCGACGCTACCTCGGGCGCGGCTGTGGCCGGCATCTATGGCGCGAAGGAGCGGCCGAGCTTCAACCCGCTGATCGCGCACTTACCGGATCTTGCCGCCGCGCGGAGGCAAGGGCTGTTCGACGCCAATGCCCTCGCGCTCGCCAAGGCCTTCTGGCCGGGGCCGCTGACGCTGGTCGTGCCGGTCTCTTCGGCGTGCGAGGTCAGCGAGTTGGCGCGCGCCGGTCTGGCCTCGGTTGCGCTGCGGGTCCCCTCGCACCCAATCGCCCATGCGGTCCTGCAAGCGGCGGGGCGGCCGATCGCGGCGCCCTCCGCCAATCGCTCCGGCCGCGTCAGCGCCACCAGCGCCGCGCATGTGCTTGAAGATCTCGACGGGCGGATCGACGCGGTGCTCGATGGCGGGCCGACGGAAGTCGGCGTCGAATCGACAATCATCGCCTGTCTCGATGGCGCGCCAAGGCTGCTGCGGCCGGGCGGCGTGCCGCGCGCAGCGATCGAGGGCGTAATCGGACGACCGCTCGTGCTGGCGGGCGAGGCCGGCATGGCGCCGATTTCGCCGGGGCTGCTCGCCTCGCATTATGCGCCCGCGGCGCGGATCCGGCTGGAGGCGCAGGAGCCGCGGCCCGGCGAGGCCTGGCTCGGTTTCGGGCCCGACGGCTCGGACGGACCGCCCACGGGGCCCCATCTCAACCTCAGCCCCGGAGGCGATCTCACGGTGGCGGCCGCCAACCTCTTCGGCCATCTGCGTGCGCTCGATACGCTGCGCCCAGCGGTGATCGCGATCGCGCCGATCCCCACGCATGGGCTCGGCGAGGCGATCAACGACCGGCTGCGGCGGGCGGCCGCGCCGCGGTGAGCGAGACACCGGCTACATGATCAGCCCTCATCCTGAGGAGCCGCGCAGCGGCGTCTCGAAGGATGCTCCAGTGCTGGATCTCGCCACCTGGAGCATCCTTCGAGACGCGCTCCTGCGGAGCGCTCCTCAGGATGAGGGCTGTGAAGAGCGCCAGGATGCCCGCAGCTTTCTCTACGCGTCCTTGCACTCCCGCAAGATTTCCGCTTGCCTGTGCAGAACTGCATGCGGGTAGCACCATGAACCTCAATCTCGCCTGGGACGATTTTCGGCTGGTCAAGGCCATTGCCGACCATGACGGGCTGACGGGCGCGGCCACCGCGCTCGGCGTCAACCATTCGACCGTCTTCCGGCGCCTCGGCCAGATCGAGGAGCAGGTCGGGTTGCAGCTCTTCGAGCGCCGCAAGACCGGCTATGTCGCGACCGCCGCCGGCGTCGAGATGGCCGTGCTGGCCGGCCGCGTCGAGGAGGATGTCGCCGCCTTCAGCCGCCGGCTCGTCGGGCGCGATGTTGCCCCCTCCGGCGAATTGCGCATCACCACCACCGACACGCTCTATCTCAATCTGCTGCTGCCGATCTTCGCGGAATTCCGGGCCCTGCAGCCGGCGATCCGACTCGACATTGTCATCGGCAACCAGGCGCTGAACCTGTCGAAGCGCGATGCCGACATCGCCATCCGCGCCAGCGATGCGCCGGGCGAGACGCTGGTCGGCCGGCGGCTGGCGACGCTGAACTGGGCGATCTACGGCAATGCCGGCGAGGCTGCGGCGCTGACGGCTGCCGGCGACCCCGCCAGCCTGTTCGCGCGCGACTGGGTGGCGCTCGGCGACCAGCTCGGCCATGTCAAGGCTGCGCGCTTCGTCCGCGACAAGGTCGCGCCCGAGCGCATCGCCCTGAAAAGCTCCGCCGTGCTGGGCCTCGCCGAGGCGGTCGAGCAGGGGCTCGGCATCGGCCCCCTGCCCTGCTTCATCGCCGACCAGCGGCCGGGCCTCGTCCGGCTTCTGCCGCCCGATCCGGATTTTTCGACGGGGCTGTGGATCCTGACCCATCCCGACATCCGCAACGCGCCCCGCGTGCGCGCCTTCATGGATTTCGTCGGCGGGGAGCTGGCGAAGAGGCGGGGGCTGATCGAGGGGGCGGTCGAATAAGCGCTAGCCGATCTCCACCACGACCCGCCCGCGCACCTTCCCATCCACGATCGCCCGGCCCGTCTCGATGACATCCGTCAGCGGGATCGTGGTCGTCATCAGTGCAAGGCGCTCGCGGTCGAGGTCGCTGGCGAGCCTGGCCCAGGCCTCGAGGCGGCGCGGCTTGGGGCACATCACCGAATCGATGCCGAGCAGGGAAACGCCGCGCAGGATGAAAGGCGCGACCGAGGCCGGCAGGTCCATGCCCTGGGCGAGACCGCAGGCGGCGACGGCGCCGCCATATTTCGTCATCGAGAGCAGATTGGCGAGGGTGTGCGAGCCCACCGCGTCGACGCCGGCGATCCAGCGCTCCTTGCCCAGCGGGCGGCCCGGCGCCGACAATTCCGCACGGTCGATGATCTCGGCCGCGCCGAGGCCCTTGAGATACTCCCCCTCCTCGGGGCGGCCGGTCGAGGCGATGACGTGCCAGCCGGCCTTGGCCAGCAGCGCGACCGCCACCGAGCCGACGCCGCCGGCAGCCCCGGTGACAATGAGCGGGCCGTCGGCCGGTTTCAGCCCGTGATTCTCCAGCGCCAGCACGCAGAGCATCGCGGTGTAGCCGGCGGTGCCGATCGCCATCGCCTCGTCGGGGTTGAGGCCTTCAGGCAGCGGCACCAGCCAGTCGCCCTTCACCCGGCTCATCTGGGCATAGGCGCCCAGATGCGTCTCGCCCGTGCCCCAGCCATTGAGGATGACGAGGTCGCCCGGCTTGAAATCCGCGTGTTCGGATATCTCGACGCGGCCGGCGAAATCGATGCCGGGGATCATCGGCCAGCGCCGGATGACGGGCGCCCGGCCGGTCAGGGCCAGCCCGTCCTTATAGTTCACGGTCGAATGCGTGACGCGCACCGTGACGTCGCCCGCCATCAGCTCGCTCTCGGCGAAGTCGGTGAAGGCGAGGTCGGGGCCAGTCTCGCCCTTGGTCGCGACGAGGGCCTTGAAGCTGGACATGGGCTTATCCTCCGGTGTGCCGTTCCGGCAGCAGATACGCAGCGCACGCCACGCGGCAAGCCCGCGCGGCGTCCGCCTTTCGTCACGCCGGCTGCGGCACCATACGCTCGACCGGCTTTTCGACGATCGGCAGGTTGATCAGCGCCGACGCAATGCCGAGCGCGACCGAGAGCCACCAGACGACGATGTAGGAGCCGAAGGCCTCGTAAAGCAGGCCGCCGAGCCAGACCCCGAGGAACCCGCCGACCTGATGCGAGAAGAAGGCGAAGCCATAGAGCATCGCCATGTATTTCGTGCCGAACATCAGCATGACCAGCGAGGAGGTCGGCGGCACGGTCGAGAGCCAGAACAGCCCGATGACGACGCCAAACGCGATCGCGGTCGCCGGACTCGGCGGCAGCAGGATGAAGACGGCAATGGCCACCGAGCGGCCAAGATAGATCCAGGCCAGCAGATGGCGCTTGGGCATGCGCGTCGAGAGCCAGCCGGAGGAGAGCGAGCCGACTGCGTTGGCCAGCCCGATCACGGCGAGCGTCCAACCGCCGACCCAGGCGGCTAGGCCCATATCCTTGAGATAGGCCGGCATGTGCACGGTGATGAAGGCGAGCTGGAAGCCGCAGGTGAAGAAGCCCAGCACCAAGAGGACATAGCTCCTGTGCCGGAAGGCCTCCGCCAGCGCCTGCGCGATCGACTGATTGGGCAGGTTGGCGGCCGAGGCCTGGACCGCGCCGCCGAGCTTGCGTGTCGACAGGAAGATCGAGATCGGCAGGATCGGCAGAAGCGTCAGCGCAAACACCATCAGCGCCTGGTTCCAGCCGATCTGCTCGATCAGGATGTTGCCGATCGGGGGATAGAGAAACTGTCCGAAGGAACCCGCCGCCGTGCCCGCGCCAAAGGCCATCGGCCGCCAGGATTCCGGCAGGAGCTTGCCGAAGGCGGCGAGCACGAGGTTGAAGGAACAGGCCGAGAGGCCAAAGCCGATCAGCACGCCGGCGCCGAAATGCAGTTGCAGCGGCGTCGTGGCGAGCGCCATCACGACGAGCCCCGCCGCATAGAGCAGCGCGCCGACGCAGAACACCTTGACGATGCCGAACCGGTCGGCGATCGCGCCCGCAAAGGGTGCGCCCAGCCCCCAGAGCAGGTTCTGGATCGCCAGCGCCAGGCCGAAGGTGTCGCGCCCCCAGCCGAACTCCACGGTCATCGGGATCTGGAACAGGCCGGCGCTGGCGCGCGGACCGAAGGTGATCAGCGCGATCAGGCAGCCGGCCGCGACGATGATCTCCGGCGCATGGCTGCGCCCCGGGGCGGCCTTCGAGGCGACACTCATGGACGAAATCTCCGGGGATCGGCAGCGGCTGTGTGGCTGCACGTTACTGCCGATGTCGCTGGCCCGACAACGCGAATTCGTGGCCTCGCGCATCACGCGCTTGCATGGGAGGGGCGGGACGAGGAACAGGACGAACACGCCAGCCCTCATCCTGAGGAGCGCCGCGGGCGCGTCTCGAAGGATGGTCCAGTAGTCTCCCGGAACCTCCTGAAGCATCCTTCGAGACGGCCCTGCGGGCCTCCTCAGGATGAGGGCTGAGGTGGAAACACCACCAGGCGCTCCCGCGTTAACCCGCGCTCAACCCTACCGGGGTGATAACGAAACGAGGCGAAGGCGAGCGGTTGCGCGCGGTCGCCAATCCTCGTGTCGAGACGGGTGAGCGTTTTGAGTCATTTGCGTTTGCGCAAGCGTACGAGACGCATCGGGTCGGCCGGGCTGAAATGGGCCCTGACGACGGTTGCGCCCTGGGCGCTCTCGGCGGGCATGCTGGTGTCCTTCACCGCCTCGGCCGGGCAGGATTTCAGCCGCGACGGCCTGCCGACGACCTCGCTGTTTCGCGCACCGCCCGCCCCCGATTCCGATCTCGAGGAAGGCCCCTCGCTGCTGATCGCGGCCAGCGCCTTCCGTTTGCCCGGCCTGTCGCTGTCATCGGCGATCCGCCAGGCGCATCTGTCCCATGAGGACCCCGAGCGACGTGTCGCGATCGATCCGCGCCAGCCGCGCGAGGAGATGAAGCGCGGCATCAGCGGCTTCCCGCAGGTCGACCGCAGCGCCAAGGGCGACGCGCTGCCGCGGCTGCGCCCGAGCCTCTCGGCGAAGGCCCCGCGCGAGCTTGAACAGGTCGTCTTCGGCGACACCCAGCCGGGGCTGATCTCGGGCGGGTTCTCGCTCGAGGCGATGCGCGAGGCGGAGGGCATCATCGGGCCGCCGGTCGGCTTCGAGCCGCATTCCGACGAGCAGGGCCTGACCGACCCGGCACTTTCGGACGCCTCCCCCGACGCGCTGACGCCGGGCGGCAACCTCGCCAACCCCTTCGGCAATGTGCCGCGCACGATCGACGGCGCAACGCCCGGCGTCGCTTCCGCCCATGCGCAGACCTCCTCGACGCCCCGGGTCTCCTACAGCGTCACGACGCTGGTGCCGGCGCTGATCGCACCCATCGCGCCCGACGCGCCGGGCCTCAGCGTGCGCGCGCCCTCAGTGACCCGACGCGGCCCCAATGCCGACAGCGGCGCCCGCGAGATCTATACCGGGCTGATCGCCTCAGCCGACATGGCGCGCCAGCAGCGCTGCCTGGCAGAGGCTGTGTATTTCGAGGCGCGCTCGGAACCCGATCTCGGCCGCGCCGCGGTGGCGCAGGTCGTGCTCAACCGGGTCAAGAGCACGCTTTATCCCGACAGCGTCTGCGGCGTGGTCTACCAGAACAGCCACCGCCACCTCGCCTGCCAGTTCACCTTCACCTGCGAGGGCAAATCCCTGCGCATCACCGAACCCGCCCCCTGGCGCGACGCGGTGCGCATCGCCCGCGAGGTCTATGAAGGCACAACCTATCTCCCCGATGTCGGCGCCTCGACGCATTACCACGCGCAATATGTGCGGCCTTACTGGGCCAAGAAGCTCAAGAAGATGGACACGATCGGCCAGCACGTCTTTTACAAACTGCGGCCTGGGCAGACGTGAGTTTAGCGCGAACTGTAGCGCGAACTTCCAAATGGCAGCAGATCGCGTTAAGCGTTGCTTCTCGACATGACGCCTTCCAGGACGCTCAGCGCCGCTTCTGGCTGAAAGCCGAGCGACTCAACTCGAGCGATCCCCATTCCCCGCCAGATTTCGCGCTCTAGAGCATTGAAGACAGCCCCAGCGGAATCCGCTCGCGAAAGTATGAACGGGCCCACCTCGATCTTATCGCCGGGTTCTAGTGATCGGCCGGCGGTCTCAAACATGCTGGAGCGAGCATGGGAAACACAGTGCTCTCCGACGAAAGAGCAATCGAGCTCGAATGGAATCCCTGGCTTTCCCGCTCGACGGCGTAGGTATTCGACCATCGCAACGATCTGACCCATAGCTGTGACCATCCACGAAGGATGCATGAGCGGACTTGCATGCGCTGCCAGCGTCTGGGCCCGGCAATAGCCCCAGACCTCGATGGAGCCATCTTCGCCAATCTTCCAAAGCGAGCCGCTCCTGCTGTTCTCCTGGAAATTGCGGATGCCGTGCGCAATCGGCTCGGGCCTCCAGTCTACGAGCCCGCCCCCAAAGGGAGCTGAACATTGCTTACTGAAGAGACGGTTCTCCTCGGGGCGCAACAGCTTCGTCCAGAGCTCTAACGCGTCGAGATCGGCTAGCGCCAAGGGCTCGTGAGGATATGCGGCGTACCTGGCGAAAATCCCCCCTTCCCGGGGAATCGAACGGAACATCGCATACTTGATTACCCGCTCTTGGAGGAACTCCTCGGCGGCCTCTCTGCGCTTCGCAATGCGCTCAGAGCGAGTGCGGGCGTCCCAAAAGGCGTTCTGCAGGTCGCCCATCGTCATCGGCGCGGTTGTCGTTCCTCGCCGAACGAAGCCGGCTGCCGGCTCTCCGTATCCGTGCGGTGCCAGCACCGATCGCGTGACCCGGATTACTACAATGCCCACATCGCTTTCGTCGGGAGCAAGAACTGCCTTGCAGGAAAGGTTGGCAAGAGGAGGATCAATTATTGATCGCAGCGAGGATTCGATCTTCTCCGTCAGCATTTTCACGCGAGGGAAAGTGCGAACGTCGTTGCAGAGCCGGGGCGTCGACCGATCTTCGTCCGCCCCAAGGACAAGAGTACCGCCCCAAGCATTCGCGAACGCTACGACCTCTGCGGCCAAGGCGTCACGCGCTGTCCGATCGAGGTCACCGCCTTGGTGCCAGGGATGCGGCCCGCCTCCTTTGACGCGGAGGTCGCTCTTAAATTCAAGGTCGACGGCTTCCGGTTGCCCTACCAGCGCAAGCACGTCGGCCCAGGTGAGTTCGTTCAGCGGGATCGCCGAGAAGTTCAACATTGTTGCCTCTATCCGACGATGACTTCCCGCACCCGCTTGATGCGGCCCGCGCCGCCAGCATGATCGCTCAACTCGGCCGTGTCGATCGAAGCCCAGGCGAACAGCTCGCGCATCTCGGGCACGTCGTTCAGCGAGAGGATGAAGCGGCCTCCCCCGCAAAGTAAAGAACGCCCGGAACCACCCCGTCATCCCGGGCTTGCCCCGGGATCCATCATAGGGCGCTGTCGTGCCCGATGATGGATTCCGGGTCTTCGCTGCGCTCGCCCGGAATGACGAAGGGGCCTCGTGGACGGAGCCAACACATGTGACCGCTTTTCCCATCTCCACGCCACAGGGCCAAAGCCTCTCAGCAACGACCACCAGCCAACAGCCATTATGTCGCGGTGCGGCTGATGGTCTTTGGTTTCGCGCCCGCCTAAGCTTGGGCTGACGCAATGGATGGGACAGACGATGCCTGACGCGACTTCCACGCTCAAGACCGACATCACACGCATTCTGGCCTGGGCGCTGTTCCTGCCCGTACTGGTGGTCTGGCCGTTTCTCTCGGCGATGCCGCTGTTTTCGCTCTGGGGCGGCGAGCATACGGTTCTGTCCTTCTCGATCAATGCGGTGATGCTGCTGTTTGGCTTCTGGCCGCTGCTGGGGCTCTATCTCGCGACCATGTTCCTGCGGGTCGAGGGCACGGGTCGCCTGGGTGGAACGCGCAGCGAGCGCGGGCTGTGGCTGGGGGCCTATGCCACGGTCTGGACCGCGCTTTACCTGATCATCGCCTTCGCGCGGCCTTGAGGCCGGCGGGGCCTGCGCGCCCTCCGCCACCCGATTGCCGGCGAAAACCCGCTCAAATGCGAGCCTAGCGCTTTACGCGGCGTCAAACTGCATGAACGCAGACCGCCGAACGGGCGTGGTTAATTTTACCTTGTTTTGGCGTTTACCTTGCGTTCATCACAGTTTCGCGGCTTTCTCCGATCAACGAGCGGCGCCGTTGCGGCACGCGGGATAGACGGGACGCGGTGTCTTTCATGACGCAGAAGGTTCTCACGGTTTCGGCTTTCACGGCGTCGGCCTTCTCGGCGGCGCTGTTGTTGGGTTCAGGCGCGGCGCAGGCCGGCGGCTGCCTCGGTTCGTCCTGCCGCCCGGCGCCCTGCAAGGGCTCGGCCTGCTATAATCTGGTCCAGACCCCGCCGGTCTATGACACCATCGCCGAGACGCAGCTGGTGCGGCCGGCGCGGACGCAGCACCGCATCGTGCCGGCACGGTATGAGTACGTGACGGAAGACGTGGTGATCCAGCCGGCACGGCAGATCCCGCATCACATCCCGGCGCAGTATACCAGCGTTTCGGAGAAGGTTCTGATCTCGCCCGGCGGCAAGCGCTGGGAGGTTTCGATCGACGCCCATGGCCGCACCACCGGCTGCTGGGTCTATGACAAGCCGCAATACGGCTATCGCCAGCGCACCGTCGAGGTGTCGCCCGCCCGCACCGAATACCAGACGATCCCCGCCGTCCATACGCAGCGGCAGCGCAAGGTGATGGTCCAGCCGACGCAGGTTCTGCGCGACACCATTCCGGCGGTCTATGAAACCCGCCATCGCAAGGTGCTGGTGAGCCATGGCTCGCAGCACTGGCAGAGGGCCGGCTACTAAGTTTTGACTTGAGACCCTACGAACTACGGAAAAGACCACTCAAACCCCGGCTCGCGCCGGGGTTTTTTTATGCGGTTTTCCAAAGCGTTATGCTGTCCTGACCGGGAACAAACACCGTCATCCTGGGCTTCGCGGAGCGAAGTCCCGGGATCCATCGTAAGGCACGACTGCGCCCTATGATGGATCCCGGAGCTGCGCCGCTGCGCGGCTTGTCCAGGATGACGGTGTTGGTCTTCGAAGAAGGGTGGCTGATCTCGAAGCCGCAAAGGAAGCGACGCGGCCTAGGCCAGCCCGCCCATCAGCAGCGCCAGAACGCCGACGCCGATGAGGAAGGCGAGCATCCGGGCCGGCATGCGGACCAGGCTGCCGGGCGGGCAACCGAGCGCGAAGCCGGCCGCGATCTCGGAGAGGCCAAGTGCGAGCAGCACGAGGATGAACGGCGGGAACGTTGCCGAGGGCGCGATCCAGCCGGCCTTGAAAACCCCGGCGACGATCGCGCCGAGCGCGGCGCCAAACGCGACGAAAACCAGTTCGACGCGGGACAACCGCATGGCGGCGTCAGCGCCGACGGAAGTTCTGGTTGCGCGGCGGGCCGCCCGGGGCGGGGCCGGCGGTCTTCTGGCGGAAGTTGATGCGGCCGCGATCGAGATCGTAAGGCGACATCTCGACGACGACTCGGTCGCCGGCGATGGTACGGATACGGTTCTTCTTCATCTTGCCGGCCGCATAGGCCAGGATGATGTGGTCGTTGTCGAGCTTCACCCGATAATTGCCGTCCGGCAGCACTTCGACCACCGTGCCGTCAAATTCGAGCAGTTCTTCTTTAGCCATTCTGTCGTCCTTCGTGTGCCCGTTGGCGCTGGGGACGGGCCGATCCTCAAGGATCGACCCTGCCCGTTGTCAGCTCGCTCGCGCGTCAGTTCGCGCGCCGCCGGGCGCCGTTGGTGCGTGGTTGCTGTGTTCTTTGCTGCAAGAAGGCGACGCCGCCAAGCCCTTCCTTGGCGGGAGCGGCGTCTTTTCGCGGGGTCGGCGCTTCGCTGCGCTGCGGCCGATCGTTGCGGGAGGATTCCGCACGCGGGCTGCCGCCGCCGGCAGGCTTGGCCGCGGCCGGAGCCCGGCCGGACCGCTCGCCCTGCGGGCGGCCCTGGTCGCGACCGCCGCCGCCCTGCTGGCCGCGTCCGCCGCGACCCTGGTTCTGGGGCGGCTTCTTCGGCGTGCGGCCATCCCAATACGGCACATCGCCCATGGGGGTGATCGCGACGCGGGTCAGCTTCTCGATGGCGGCGAGATCGCCACGCTCTTCCGGCGTGCAAAACGCGATCGCCATGCCCGAAGCGCCGGCGCGCGCGGTGCGGCCGATGCGGTGGACGTAAGTCTCGGCGACGTTGGGCAGGTCGAACTGCACGACATGGCTGATGCCGTCGACATCGATGCCGCGGGCGGCGATATCGGTGGCGACGAGAATGCGAAGTTCACCGTCACGGAAGGCGCCCAGCGCCCGCTCGCGCTGGCCCTGGCTCTTGTTGCCATGGATCGCGGCCGATTTGATGCCGGAGATCTCAAGCTGGCGGACGACCTTGTCGGCGCCATGCTTGGTGCGGGTGAAGACGATGGCGCGCTCCATGTCGGGCGTGCTCAGGGTCTTGGCCAGCAGCGCCGGCTTCTCGCCGGGCTGCGTGAAGATCACGCGCTGGTCGATCTTCTCGGCGGTGGTTGCGACAGGCGCGACCGAAACCTCGACGGGATCGGTCAGGTAGGCGCCGGCGATCTCGCGGATCGGCTTGGGCATCGTCGCCGAGAACAGCAGCGTCTGGCGCTTCTTGGGGATCAGCGTGGCGATCCGGCGCAGCGCATGGACGAAGCCGAGATCGAGCATCTGGTCGGCCTCGTCGAGGACGAGATATTCGATCTCGCGCAGCGACACGGCGCGCTGGTCGACGAGATCGAGCAGGCGGCCGGGCGTGGCGACGAGGATGTCGACATGCTGGCCGAGCGCGCGGATCTGCTTGCCGACGGGCACGCCGCCGAAGACGACGGCCGACTTCACCGTGGTGAACTGGGCATAGGCGCGGATCGAGGTCTCGATCTGGGCGGCAAGCTCACGCGTCGGCGAGAGGATCAGCGCGCGCACCTGGCGCGTCTCCATGCGGCGCGGCTGGCTGAGCAGCCGGTGGATCAGCGGCAGGGAGAAGGCGGCGGTCTTGCCGGTGCCGGTCTGAGCTGCGCCGAGCAGGTCGCGGCCCTGGAGGATGTGCGGGATCGCCTGGGCCTGGATCGGCGTGGGCGTGGTGTAACCTTCGGAGGCGAGCGCCTTGAGAAGCTGCTCGGCCAGGCCGAGGTCGGTGAATTGAGTCAAAACAGGTCTTTCCGGACGCCGTGACGCAAGGGGCACATGTGGGTATCGGCTGTGCCGCCGGATTGCGTCCGGCCTTGAATATTGGATCTGTCCTGCCGGCGAACCGCTAAGCCACAGCGCCGGGAGGTGTCTTGATGATGGTCTGGTCGAATGCCGGGCGGGCGCGCGAGGCGCCTGCCCGGTCGTGGTCGTCTCAGGCGATGGCGAGGTTGCCGGCCGAGGACTTGCCGGTCTTGCGATCGGCGATCAGCTCGTAGGACACGACCTGGCCTTCGACCAGTTCGCGCAGGCCGGCCCGCTCGACGGCAGAGATGTGGACGAAGATGTCCTGTCCGCCGTTCTCAGGGGTGATGAAGCCGTAGCCCTTGGTGGCGTTGAACCACTTGACGGTGCCCTTATCCATGGAAGGTAGTCCTTACGTTTCAGATCCGCGTATGTGGGGAAGACACGGCGCGGCGCGCGGACGCCTGCCGTGGTCTTGTAGTCGATGTGTGGTGGATCTGAATCGTGCCCGCCGACCGGGAGAACCCGCGCGGAGGATGGCCAGAACCCGGCCGCATCTCGTCTTACATGGGTGGAGCTAGCACAAAACGCAACGCGGGTCCAGCGACGGGCAATGAAGCGCTCGCTGAAACCCAACCATGGGCGGATGAGACGGAGGTCGACCCCGGTCGGTCAGCCTTCCTTCGCCCGCACTGCGCCGAGCGCCGCCTGCGCCGCCGCCAGCCTTGCGATCGGGACGCGGAAGGGCGAGCAGGAGACGTAGTCCAGCCCGATGCTCTCGCAGAAGCCGATCGAGGCCGGATCGCCGCCATGCTCGCCGCAGATGCCGAGCTTGATGTCGGGACGGGCCTTGCGGCCGCGCTCGGCGGCAATCTTCACCAGTTCGCCGACGCCCTCCTGGTCGATGGTGACGAACGGGTCCGCCGCCAGAATTCCCTTGCTCGTATAGGCGCCGAGGAAGGAGGCGGCATCGTCCCTGCTGATGCCGAGCGTGGTCTGGGTCAGGTCGTTGGTGCCGAAAGAGAAGAACTCGGCGCTCTTGGCGATCTCCTCGGCCCGCAGCGCCGCGCGCGGCAATTCGATCATCGTGCCGACCTGATAGGTCAGCTCGACCTTGCTCTCGGCGATGACCTCCTTCGCCATGGCGTCGATGCGCGCCTTGACGAGGTCGAGTTCGGCCACGCCCATGACGAGCGGCACCATCACCTCGGGGATCACGGCCTTGCCGGTCTCCTTCGCGGCGATGACCGCCGCCTCGAAGATGGCGCGAGCCTGCATCTCGGCGATCTCGGGATAGGCGATGGCCAACCGCACGCCACGGAAGCCGAGCATCGGGTTGAACTCATGCAGTTCGGCGGCGCGATGCTTCAGCGCCTCGGGCGTGACGCCGAGCGCCTGCGCGACCGCCGCGATCTCGGCGTCGCCATGCGGCAGGAATTCATGCAGCGGCGGATCGAGCAGGCGGATGGTGACAGGCAGTCCGCTCATGATGGTGAAGAGCTGGACGAAATCCTGCCGCTGCATCGGCAGGAGCTTGGCGAGCGCGGCGCGGCGGCCCTTGTCGTCGGCGGCGAGGATCATCTCGCGCACCGACTGGATGCGATCCGCCTCGAAGAACATATGCTCGGTGCGGCAGAGCCCGATGCCCTCGGCGCCGAATTCGCGCGCTGTGCGCGCGTCCTCGGGGGTCTCGGCATTGGCGCGGACCTTGAGGCGGCGGACGGCGTCGGCCCAGCCCATCAGCGTCGCGAACTCGCCGGAGAGCTCCGGCTTCTGCATCTTGACCTCGCCGAGCAGGACCTGGCCGGTGCCGCCATCGATGGTCAGAACATCGCCCGCCTTGAGCACGGTCGCGCCCACCGTCATCGTACCCTTGGCGTAATCGACGCGGATCTGGCCGGCGCCCGAGACGCAGGGCTTGCCCATGCCGCGCGCCACGACGGCCGCATGCGAAGTCATGCCGCCGCGCGTGGTCAGGATGCCTTCGGCCGCATGCATGCCGTGAATGTCCTCGGGCGATGTCTCGACGCGCACGAGGATGACCTTGCGGCCAGCCTTCTTCGCCGCTTCCGCATCGTTCGAGTTGAAGACGATCTCGCCGGCGGCAGCGCCGGGCGAGGCCGGCAGGCCGGTGGTCAGGATGCGGCGCTCGGCCTTCGGGTCGATCATCGGATGCAGGAGCTGATCGAGCGCACCCGGTTCGACGCGGCCGACCGCCTCCTCCTGTGAGATCAGGCCTTCTTGGGCCAGTTCGACCGCGATCCGCAGCGCGGCCTTGGCCGTGCGCTTGCCCGACCGGGTCTGCAGCATCCAGAGTTTGCCCTCCTGGATGGTGAACTCCATGTCCTGCATGTCGCGGTAGTGCTTTTCGAGGATGCCGTAGATGCGGACGAGCTCGGCATAAGCCTCCGGCATCACCCGCTCCATCGAGGGCTTGTCGGAGCCGGCCTCCTTGCGGGCGATCTCGGTGATGTCCTGCGGCGTGCGGATGCCGGCGACGACGTCCTCGCCCTGGGCATTGACCAGGAACTCGCCATAGAGCGCGTTCTCGCCGGTCGAGGGGTTACGGGTGAAGGCGACGCCGGTGGCCGAGGTGTCGCCCATATTGCCGAACACCATTGACTGGACATTGACGGCGGTGCCCCAGGCGGCCGGGATGCTGTTGAGCTCGCGATACTTGATCGCGCGCGCGTTCATCCAGGAGGAAAACACGGCCCCGACCGCGCCCCAGAGCTGCGCCTGCGGCTCCTGCGGGAACTCGCTGCCAAGCGCCTTCTTGACGATGTCCTTGTATTTGCCGACGAGCACCTGCCAGTCCTCGGCCCGCAGGTCGGTGTCGAGATGGTAGCCCTTGCGCTCCTTGTAGTCCTCGAGCGCCTCCTCGAAATGGCCGTGATCGACGTCGAGCACGACGTTGGAATACATCGTGATGAAGCGGCGATAGCTGTCCCAGGCGAAACGGGCGTCGCCCGAGGCCTTGGCCACGGCCTCGACGGTGACGTCGTTCAGGCCGAGATTGAGCACGGTGTCCATCATGCCAGGCATCGAGGCGCGGGCGCCCGAGCGCACGGAAACCAGCAGCGGGTTGGCGGGGTCGCCGAAGGTCTTGCCTGTCAGCCGCCCCATCTCGGCGAGCGCGGCCTGGGCCTGCGCCTCGAGCTCCGGCGGGAACTGCTTGCCGTTATCGTAATACGCGGTGCAGACCTCGGTGGTGATGGTGAAGCCGGGCGGCACGGGTAGGCCCAGATTGCTCATCTCGGCGAGGTTGGCGCCCTTGCCGCCGAGCAGGTTCTTCATGCCTGCCTCACCCTCGGCCTTGCCGTCGCCGAAGGTGTAAACCCATTTCCCGCCAGCCATCAGATCCGCCTCTTGCTTGAGCCCAGGCCAACAACGCCCAGGCGTTCGAAATGTTCGGCGCAGCGACCCCCGATCGCGCCACGGCAGGGGGGGCCGGAGACCGCGTGGTCATGCCCAAAAGCGTGCGAACAATCAATGAGCCTATAGGGCGGGATGCGATCGCGCTCTTGCGTCTGTATCATTCGATGATACTATCCTGATCTCTTTCAAGGATCGCGCCCTTGATCCGCAGTTTCCGAGACAAAACCACCGAATCGATCTTCGATGGACGACAACCCAAGCGCTTTCTCGCCGACCTGGTGTCCGTAGCACGCCGCAAGCTCCGAATGCTTCATCGCGCCATCCGCCTCGACGACCTCAAGGCCCCGCCGGGCAATCGACTTCATGCCCTGCAACGTGACCGCGCAGGTCAGCACGCAATATCGATCAACGACCAATTCAGGATTTGCTTCATCTGGAAAGATGGCGATGCCCATGACGTCGAAATCACGGATTACCATTGATGATTGCAGCCGATGGGAGAGAGCCTGCGATGGAAAACAAAGCCGACCGTCTGCCACCGCTTCACCCCGGCGAAGTCCTGCGTGAGGAATTCATGACCCCGCTTGGCCTCAGCGCCTATGCGGTTGCAAAGGCCTGCGGTACGCCACGAACCCGGATCGAACGCATCGCGCGCGAACAGACCGGCATCACGGCAGACAGTGCGCTGCGTCTCGGCAAGCTCTTTGGCACATCGGCCGAATTCTGGCTCGGCCTTCAGGACGATTACGACCTCGAAGCAGCGCGTCTCTCGCTGTCCGACGACATCGCGCGGATCAAGCCGATTGCCGCCTAGCGCGCCCTCGCCTTCTTCGGCCAGCGCAGCGGCCAGGTGACGATGCGGTCGGGCACGTCGTCGTCATGCACGTCGTCCTCGCTGGCGAAGACGCGGTTGCGGACCGCGACGCCGGCTTCGACCACCGTTTCGGGATCGCCCGAGACCAGCGGATGCCACCAGGGCAGGTCGCGCCCCTCGGCCACCAGCCGATAGCCGCAGGTCGGCGGCAGCCAGGGCAGCGTGCGGACGTCGTGGGGCGTCAGCGTCACGCAGTCGGGCACGATGGTCGAGCGGTTCTCGTAGTCCTTGCAGCGGCAGGTGCCGGCATCGAACAGGCGGCAGCCGATATCGGTCGCCAGGATCGCATCGGTATCCTCGTCCTGCAGCTTGACGAGGCAGCAGCGGCCGCAGCCGTCGCAGAGCGATTCCCATTGCTCGCGGCTCATCGCCTCGAGCGAAATCCTGCGCCAGAAATCGTTTGGGTTTCGTTCATCGGTCATGCCGCCTTATGCGCCCCGATGTCCCGCGATGGAAGCGATGTGAGCTTTGCATCCGCTCGTCTCGCAGGCCTGTATCGTTCTGGCGTGCCGAAACGGGACAGGCGCCGTGGCAAGGAATCTGCTGTCCCCGTCAGATCGCGTCGGCGCTACTTACGCTGGGACAAAGAGTGGATATGTAATTCGGGTCCGGCCGGATTATGATGCTCACGCGACCGGATGGGGGCCAAACAATGTCGCTGTCTCAATCGAGGCGGTGGCTTTCATCGGGATGCCAGAACGGCGATGGAGTTCAAGAAAACAGGCTGGACGACCCGACTGAAGCGCTTCGCGCTTGCCGTCGATTCATGGGTCGATGCCGGGCTGTGGGGCGCGGCACGGCGCGCCGGCGATACCTATGAGCGCATTCGCAGCTTCACCGACCGGCTCACGGTAACGGGCGGCCAGAGGCTCGCGGCCGAATTTGCCAGCGAGGGACTGAATGTTGGGATCGCCGGCTCCTTCCTTTTGCTGGCCCTGGCCATCCCGTCCTTCCAGGAGGGGCGCGAGGAGGCTCTGAAGAACCAGGTCTTCGCCGTGACCTTCCTCGATCGCTACGGCGCCGAACTCGGCCATCGCGGCGCGCGCCATGACGATTCGCTGAAGCTCGAGGAGATGCCCGACCATCTGCTGAAAGCTGTTCTCGCCACCGAGGACCGGCGCTTCTACGACCATTTCGGCATCGACATCTTCGGCACGTTGCGCGCCGTCACCGTCAATGCGCGGGCGTCTGGCGTGGTGCAGGGCGGCTCGTCGCTGACGCAGCAGTTGGCCAAGAACCTGTTCCTGACCAATGAGCGCTCGCTCGACCGCAAGATCAAGGAAGCCTTCCTGGCGATCTGGCTAGAGCAGCGGCTGACCAAGAACGAGATTCTGAAGCTCTATCTCGATCGTGCCTATATGGGCGGCGGCACCTTCGGGGTCGCGGCGGCGGCCGACTATTATTTCGGCAAATCGGTGCGCGACGTCTCGCTGGCCGAAGCGGCGATGCTGGCGGGGCTGTTCAAGGCGCCGACGAAATACGCCCCCCATGTCAATCTGCCGGCGGCCCGCGCGCGCGCCAACGACGTGCTCAACGCCATGGTCGATGCCGGCTTCATGACGGCCGGGCAGGTCGACAGCGCCAAGCGCAACCCGGCGACGCCGATCGACCGGCGGCGCGATTCCAGTCCCGATTATTATCTCGACTGGGCCTTCGACGAGGTCCGGCGCCTGGCCGATGACGGCAAGATCGGCCCCGAACGGGTGCTGACGGTCAAGACGCCGCATGACTCCGCGATCCAGGAGCGTGCCGATACGGCCATCGAGTCGATCCTGCGCCAGCACGGGCCGGGCTACCGCGCCAAGCAGGCGGCGACCGCCATCCTGGAGACTGACGGCGCAGTCCGCGCGCTGGTCGGCGGGCGTGACTATGGCGCAAGCCAGTTCAATCGCGCGACATCGAGCCTGCGGCAGCCGGGCTCGTCCTTCAAGCCCTTCGTCTATGCCGCCGCGCTGCAGGCGGGGCTGTACAAACCCGCCACCGTCGTCACCGACCGGCCGGTGTGCATCGGCAATTGGTGCCCCAACAATTACGGACGCTCCTTCGCCGGTTCGATGCCGCTGACGGTCGCTCTGGCCAAGTCGATCAACACGATCCCCGTTCAGATGTCGATCGCGCTCGGTCAGGCGACCGGCGAAACCCATGTCGCGCGCGCCGCCCGCATCGGCCGGCTGAAGATCATCGAGACCAGCCGCGCGATGGGCCTGAATTCGCCGCTGACCGACACGGTCTCGCTGCCGATCGGCGCGGCCGAGGTGACCGTTATCGACATGGCCGCCGGCTATGCCGTGTTCGCCAATGGCGGCAAGCGGGCGCAACCCTATGCCGCGATCGAGATCCAGAATTCGCAGGGCGAGCTGATCTACCGCCATGACCGCGACGAGCCCGCACCCCGGCAGGTGCTGAGCACGCAGGTCGCGCAGGACATGAACTTCATGCTCTCAAAAGTGCCCACCGAGGGCACCGGGCGGCGCGCCGCGCTCGAGGGCGTGGTGACGGCGGGCAAGACCGGCACGACCAATGGCTACAAGGACGCCTGGTATGTCGGCTATTCCGGCAATCTCGTCGGCGCGGTCTGGTACGGCAACGACGATTCGTCTGAAACCGCGAACATGACCGGCGGCTCGCTGCCGGCGATGACATTCAAGGAGATCATGCAGTTTGCCCATCAGGGCCTGGAGCTGAAGCCGATCCCTGGCGTCCTGCCGCCCGATCCGAAGGCCGCGACCGTGGCCAAGGCCAACACCACGCCAGCCACCAGCGTCGCCGCCGTGCCGGGGCCAGGCGCCGGCCATATGCCGCGCCAATCCTTCGAGGTGCTCTCGGCGGTTGGCGCGATGTTCAAGACGATCGAGCCACCACGCCCGGCCGGCCGGCCACTGCAGATCGGCATTCGCGAGGTCTCCGGGAACGGTGAAGTCCGCATCCGGTAGGCGCTCGGCCTGTCGTGCGGTTGACGCGCCGCCACCGGCTGGTTCAACTCGCATCGCCGGTCGCCTGCGAAACCCGGTTTTGAAAGCAAGGCCTTGCGCGTCCTTCCCCTCGCCTATCTGATCGCGCTCGGCGCCGGATTGGGACTGGCTTCGGCGCATTTTGCCGTGGTCGGCCGGCCCTTGCTCGGGATGGTCGAGATCGGCGCGTGGAAGACCTGGCCGCGCAGCGGCGGGCGCGACATCGACCCCTATCTGCGCGCCTATCTCGCCCGGGGCGTGCATCTGCCGCTCGGCGCGGGCGAAGGATTGGAACTGATCGCCGAGCGCGACGACGAGGGCCGCACCCTGGACGGCCAGTGCCGCTATGCATTGACGGGCACGACGCCGACGACGCGCGGCTGGACACTGAGCGTGACCGATGCCGATGGCAGCGCGTTCCGGCTGCCGCTCGACCGCAGCGGCTTCACCGATGCCGAGATCATCCGAGACGAGAGCGGCGCCATGCGGATCGCTGCCGCCTCAGTGCCGCAGGCCGGCAACTGGCTGCCCCTGCCGGCCAGCGGGCGCCTCCAGTTCCGCCTGAGGCTCTACGATACCGCGATCGCCACTCAGGCCGGCGAGACGCGGCCCGAGAGCCTGCCCCGCATCACGCGGATCGACTGCCCATGACCACCGCCGATCGAGAGGTGACCGAGACCGGGGACGCCGCAAAGAGCGAGGGCGCATCGGAGCGGGAAATCACCCATTCAAATCCCGCCAGGCCTCCGGGTCGGCCCGTCCCCTTGCCGCTCGCGATGCGGGTCTCGGCCTGGGGCCGGATGCTGCTGCTCACGACGCTCGCCGGGCTCGTGCTGGCGGGAATCGTTCATATCGTGACGGTCCTGCTGATCCCGGTGCTGTCGACCAGCGATGCCAATCATGCCTATCGTGCGCTGGGGGCCGGTGGCCGCGCCGATCTCGTCTCGACAGGCGACGCACGCGCCCTGCCGCAGCCGCGCGAGGCGGATGCGGCTTCGGTCACGGCCGTCTGCAGCTATGATCTCACGGCCGGGCCCATGCGCGTGGTGGCGCGGGCAGGCACGCTGCCGCTGGGCCTGACGCTGCACCGCCGTGGCGGCGGCGTGATCTATGCGATCACCGACCGCGCGGCGATCCGGGGCGTCGTCGAGTTCCTGGTGATGACGGAAGAGCAGCGCGACGAACGGATGGCGCGCGACGATGAGGGCGAAGCCGCGCGCGAATTGCGGGTGGTCTCCGACACCGATCAGGGGCTGATCGTGGCGCGCGTGCTGGTGCGCCATCCTTCCGACCGCGCCGATGCCGAGGCGCTGGCGACGGGCATTGCCTGCGGCCTGGCCGACTGAGCTTCAGCCCTTGTAGACGACGGGAGCCTTGCCGCCGCCATCGCCATCGCCTTTGGGCTCCTGCCCGGCCCCGCCGAAGACGCCGATCAGCGGCAGCTTGCACAAGGGTGCGGCCTCGGCTTCGAGCGCCATGATGGCGCGTTCGGCGCGGATGGCCTCCCGCGAGGGCATCTCGACGACGAGATTGGCCAGGGCGTAACGGTAGCTTTCGATGCGGAACCCGACACGCTCGCAGACCCACAGGATCAGGCCTTCGTTCTCGACGACGCGCGCATGGGCCGGGTCGATCTGCGTCGGCGCGACATGGGGCGAGGCCTCCGCTGCCCGCATCCGGACCCGGTCGGCGGCGACCACGCGCATCGCATTGGCCCGGAACGGGCCGATCAGCAGACGGTCGGCATTGGCGTCCTCGGCCAGCCGTGCATAGCGCGAGGCCTGCGAGGAAAAGCTGCCCCCGGTCAAGGCGTTGAAATAATCCGACACCGCGCTCGACTGCATTTGAACCGGAAGGATCCGGGCATGGGCGAGGTCCGAGATGCGGGCCTGGAAGACGCTGCGCTCATGGCCCGGCATGATGAAGCGCCAGGCACGGTCGCGCAGCTGTTCCTCGTCGTCGGTGAAGCGGAAATGCGAGGCGGCCTCGCCCCGGAACGTCGCCGACCAGAACCCGACCTGGGGCGCGACGAGCTGGCTGAAGACATCCGGGCGCGGACGGCCAAGATCGCCCGGCCCGGCGCAGGCTCCGGTCAAGGCGGCGAGCAGCAGCGCGACACGGTGCCAGCCGCGCCGACAGGCGAGCCGGCGGAGATCGGCACTGATCCGCGTCACGCCGGCTGCCGGGCGCTGGTCGCTTTGCGGGGCCGTTTCGCAGCGCCGGCCGGCGTGCTGGTCATGCTGCGGGACCGGCGCCGAACCGTCGGTTCGGCTGCGACGGGCTCCGCCTGCCTTTCATAGCGAACACCGGTGAAGAACAGGATCGTCGCCGGAGCCGGCGCCGATTCGGCCGGTGCGTCGGACAGCTGCGCCCGACGATGGAGCGCAAGGGGGATGACGTCGGCCATGATGCGCCTCCATGTCTTGCCACTTTGGTGGTCTCGGCACTTGGGTGGTCTTGGCACCTGAGTGGTCTTTGGCACCTGGGTGGCGGGTCGCAGGGTCAAGTGGGCTTTCCGTTCCGCATCAGGCCCCGACATGGTTAACGCTCCCTTAAAGCCTCGGGGATTACGCTTCCCCAACGTCCAGAATCACCTGTCGAGTGTCCCATGCCGTCGCGAATTTCCGCCGAACTCGCCCATCTCGCCCGCCTCGCGCGCGATGGCGGCCTCGATCTCAGCCAGGTTTCGCTGCGGGTGAAGGCGGATCTCCTGATGTCGACGCCGCAACCGGCGCCCGACGATCTCGCTGTCTTCGCCGAGATGGCGGTGGCGCTGATGCCCGGCGTCGATGAGGCCACAGCCGTGATCCTGGCCCGCAAGCTTGCCGGCTGGCGGCATGTGCCCGAAGCGGTGCTTCTGGCGCTCGGGGCGCGCGGCGGGCCTGTGCTTGCGGCCCTGATCCGGCACGGCATGCCGCTGACCCCGGCCGAGGCGGAACAGTTCGCGGCCGCTCAAGACCCCCTGCTGGCGGCTGCGCTGGCGGAGCGGCCTGATCTCAACGCCGCCGCAACCCTGATCCTGGTCGAGCGCGCCGACCGCGCGATCGATTTTGTCCTGATGGCGAATGCGGCCATCGATCTGCCACGCGCCGCGCTCGATCTGCTTTTGTCACGCGCACGCGAGGATGCCGGCTATGTGCAGCCACTATTGGCGCGGCACGATCTGTCCAGCGCCGAACTGGTGCCGCTGTTCCTGTTCGCCGGACCGCAGCGGCGGCTGGCCATGCTCGATTCTTTGGCCGCGCTCGATTCGCTTGGTCAAGCCGAGCGCCGGCTCGCGGTTTCCCATGACCTTTTCATGGGCTGGCTCGCCATGGCGGCGGATGATCCGATCAGCGCGTTTCGAGCGGTGGCGAGCCATCTCGGCGGGGGAGAAGGCCTGGCCCTGGCGATCGCGACCGATCGCTCGCGCGATCTCGCCGCGCTGGCCCTCACGGCGGCAGGCCTCAGCGTCGAGGACGCGACGCGCTTCCTGATCCGGCTCGGCGACGACGCCGCCCATTCGGTCGAACGGATCTTCGCAGTCGTCGCGCTGATGCGCAGCGTGCGTCCTTCGGTGGCGTTTCGGTTGGTGATGCAGGTCAGCGGCACGCCGATGCCCGCGCCCGCACGCCGGGGCCAGCATCAGCCGGCGATGGACCCCAGCGGCACGCCTGCGCGGATCGGGCCGGCGCGGATCGAGAACCCCGCAAGCGCGAGCGACATCCTTCGCAAGATCGGCTCCCGGCGCGATCAGCGCTGACGGGTCGTCCGCGATCGGGCTTCAGTCGCTGGCGAGATCGAGCCGGGGATCGCCCAGGCGGTTCTCGATCTCGACCAGCCAGAGATCGGAATCGAAGCGCAACTCGCGCGCGACACGCTCCTCGACGCTGCCGGGATCGCTATCGAGGATCAGCTGGAAGCGGCGCACGCCATCATCCTGCGCCAGGGATTGCGGCGCGGGACCATAAAGGGCTGCGGTGCGATCGAGCCGGTCGAGCTTGACGAAGATGGCGCCGGCCTCGGCAGAGCCCCGACGCCTCAGCACGGCGACGAGGCCGTCATGGGCCGCCTGGCGCAGATAGGCCGACACCCAGAAATCGCTGGTCAGACGAGCCATCAGCAAAGATCTTCCGTTTTGTCAGTTTTCCGCGCTGCGGCGCGGCGCGGTCGATTTTGCCTGGGCGACGCCGCGCACATCAGCCGGCGGGCGGATATCGGCGCCATTGATCAGATCGGCAATCGGATCTCGCGGCGACGGCGCGCGGGCCGCGGGCGCCGGCGCGGCGACGGTGCGCGTGACATTGGTCACGGCGGCCGGCGGGCGGGCGGGAGTCTCACGGACCACCGCCTCGCGGCTGGCCTCGCGGGCCTGCTGGGACAGGTCGTTGGGACGCGCGGGCGGCAGCGGCGCCGGCGTCATCGTGGCGGGCGCAGCCGGATTG
>NZ_LJHQ01000051.1 GCF_001295925.1 Allobosea sp. AAP35
GTACCAATGTTGCAATGCGGCTTCGTGCGAGCGAATTTCTCTTTGGCCATCGTAGCCTCCGTCAGTCAAATCGTTGTTGCGTTTAAAGCAGGTCGGGCTGGTGATCAGGCGTATTTGGCCTGGACCTCGGCGGCCACCGCCGACGGAACCTGCTCATAGTGATCGAATTGCATGGTGTAGTTCGCGCGGCCCTGGCTGAAGGACCGAAGCTGGTTGACGTAGCCGAACATGTTGGCGAGCGGGACCATCGCATTCACGACGACCGCGTTGCCGCGCATGTCCTGGCCCTGGATCTGGCCGCGACGCGAGTTCAGATCGCCGATGACCGAACCGGTATAGTCCTCCGGGGTCACGACCTCGACCTTCATGATCGGCTCGAGCAGCACGGAGCCGCCCTTCTGCAGACCTTCACGCAGCGCGGCACGCGACGCGATTTCGAAGGCGAGAGCCGACGAGTCGACCTCGTGGAAGGCGCCGTCGATCAGCGTCACCTTCACGTCGACCACCGGGAAGCCGGCGATGACGCCCGAACCGATGACCGAGTTGAGGCCCTTCTCGACGCCCGGGATGTATTCCTTCGGAACCGTACCGCCGACGACCTTCGACTCGAACTCGAAGCCCTTGCCCGTCTCGTTGGGCTCGACCACCAGCTTGACGCGGGCGAACTGGCCCGTACCGCCGGTCTGCTTCTTGTGGGTGTAGTCGATCTCGACCTTCTTGGTCAGCGTCTCGCGATAGGCCACCTGGGGAGCGCCGATATTGGCGTCCACCTTGTAGGTCCGGCGCAGGATGTCGACCTTGATGTCGAGATGCAGCTCGCCCATGCCCTTGAGAATGGTCTGGCCACTCTCCTGGTCGGTCGATACGCGGAAGGACGGATCCTCGTTGGCGAGCTTCGCCAGAGCGAGGCCGAGCTTCTCCTGGTCGGCCTTGGACTTCGGCTCGATCGCGATCGTGATGACCGGCTCGGGGAATTCCATGCGCTCCAGGATGACGGCCTTCAGCGGATCGCACAGCGTGTCGCCGGTGCGGACATCCTTGAGACCGGCCAGGGCGACGATGTCGCCGGCGAAAGCCTCCTTGATGTCTTCCCGGTTGTTCGCGTGCATCAGCAGCATGCGGCCGACGCGCTCTTTCTTGTCACGGGTCGAGTTGATCACTCCCTGGCCGGTCTCGACCTTGCCGGAATAGACGCGGCAGAAGGTGATCGTGCCGACGAAGGGATCGTCCATGATCTTGAAGGCGAGCATGGAGAAGGGATCCTCATCCGTCGGATGACGAACGGTCTCTTCCTCGGTCTTGAAGTCGATGCCCTTGATCTCGCCGCGATCCACCGGGGACGGCAGGAAATCAACGACGGCGTCAAGAAGCGGCTGCACGCCCTTGTTCTTGAAGGCCGAACCGCAAAGCACAGGATGGAAGGCGCGACGCTGCACGGCCGTGCGGACGAGACGACGCAGCGTCTCGGCATCAGGCTCGACGCCGTCGAGATAGGCTTCCATCGCTGCATCGTCCATGTCGACGGCGGCTTCGATCAGCTTGCCACGATATTCAGTGGCCTTGTCGAGCAGATCAGCGGGGATTTCCTTCTCTTCGAAGGAAGCGCCCAGCGCCTCGCCGTTCCAGACGATCGCCTTCATCTTGATCAGGTCGATCACGCCGGCGAAGTCCGACTCCGAACCGATCGGAATCTGCAGGCAGACCGGCTTGCCGGCGACGCGGTCGATGATGTCCTGGACGCAGCGATAGAAATCAGCGCCGGTCTTGTCCATCTTGTTGACGAACACGACGCGCGGCACGTCATACTTGTCGGCCTGGCGCCAGACGGTCTCGGTCTGGGGCTCGACGCCCTGGTTGCCGTCGAGCACGCAGACGGCACCGTCGAGCACGCGCAGCGAACGCTCGACTTCGATGGTGAAGTCGACGTGGCCAGGGGTGTCGATGATGTTCAGACGATGCTCGCGCCACAGGCAGGTCGTCGCGGCAGACGTGATCGTGATGCCACGCTCCTGCTCCTGCGTCATCCAGTCCATGGTGGCGGCGCCATCATGGACTTCGCCGATCTTGTGCGACTTGCCCGTGTAGAACAGGATGCGCTCGGTCGTCGTCGTCTTCCCGGCATCAATGTGAGCCATGATGCCGAAGTTGCGATAACGGTCGATGGGATGGGAACGAGCCATGAGAATGCTTTCGTCTTTCCGGAAGGTCGCGGACGATTACCAGCGGTAGTGCGAGAAGGCGCGGTTGGCTTCCGCCATCCGGTGCGTGTCTTCACGCTTTTTGACAGCGTTGCCACGGTTGCTGGCCGCATCCATCAGCTCCGAAGAGAGACGCTCGACCATCGTCTTGTCGTTGCGGCCGCGAGCGGCCGTGATCAGCCAGCGGATCGCCAGCGCCTGACGGCGCTCGGTGCGAACCTCGACCGGAACCTGATAGGTGGCGCCGCCGACGCGACGCGAACGCACCTCGATCGCCGGAGCGACGTTTTCCAACGCGCTCTTGAAGACGGCGAGCGGATCGCTCTTCATCTTGCTCTCGATGATGTCGAAGGCACCGTAGACGATCCGCTCGGCGGTCGACTTCTTGCCTTCGTACATCACCGAATTCATGAACTTCGTCACGATGATATCGTGAAACTTCGGATCGGGAATGATCTCGCGCTTTTCGGCGCTATGGCGGCGGGACATCGTCTAGTCTCCGGTCAAATCTTCAACGCTGCGAACCGGCCTGGGCCTCGATGCCCCTGCCGGTCAGGCAGAAATTACTTCGGACGCTTGGCGCCGTACTTCGAGCGGCGCTGCTTGCGGTTCTTGACGCCCTGGGTGTCGAGCACGCCGCGCAGGATGTGGTAGCGCACGCCGGGAAGATCCTTGACGCGGCCGCCGCGGATCATGACCACGGAGTGTTCCTGGAGGTTGTGCCCCTCACCCGGAATGTAGCCGATCACCTCGAAGCCGTTCGTGAGGCGCACCTTGGCGACCTTACGCAGCGCCGAGTTCGGCTTCTTCGGCGTCGTCGTGTAGACGCGCGTGCAGACGCCGCGCTTCTGCGGGCAGGACTCGAGCGCCGGAGCGGTGTTGCGCGCCTTGACGGGCGAACGCGGCTTGCGAATGAGCTGGCTGATTGTCGGCATTCTGGCCTCTCGCTCCCACTGAGCGTTTGGAAATCGCTAAAATCTCGGCCCAGGCCGGTCGTTGCCATGACACAAACGAAGCCGCGCCATCGGCTCCCCGCAGGGTGCCTCAGGCGCGTTCGCTAGCAGAGGAACACGGATTGCTCCGCGTTCATGCATCTTGCCATGTCGTCGATCGACGCTGGAATTCCGGTGGAGTTTCGGCCGCGAAATTCGCCAGCAACAAAGGCTAAGGCGACATACGTGTCCGACAACCACCGATAGTGGCGCGCTTATGACTCGGGGATAGATTCGCGTCAACCCCCATTCTCGGGATTGGCCGGCGAAACGCCCTACCCCACAGGTTTCGCGCCCGAAAAGAGACATGGCCGCCCCCTCGCGGGAGCGGCCATGTCTCGTGATGTCGTCGCTCGGGCCCGCAGGCCCGGAGCTTATTCGGCGGCGGGCAGCGCTGCTTCGACGGCCTTGGCCGCCTTGGCCGCAGCGGCCGCGGCCTTCGCCGCCGCATCCGCCTTCTGGCCGACGATGAGATCGTCGCGACGGGTTGCCACCTGCTTGATGCGGGCGACCTGCGCGCCGGTGCCGGCCGGGATCAGCGAACCGACGATGACGTTCTCCTTGAGGCCTTCCAGCGTGTCGTACTTGCCGTTGACCGCCGCTTCCGTGAGGACGCGGGTGGTCTCCTGGAACGACGCCGCCGAGATGAAGGAGCGGGTCTGCAAGCTCGCCTTGGTGATGCCGAGCAACACGGGGACGCCGGAGGCGGGCTTCTTGCCCTCTTCCTTCATCTTCGCGTTGATCTCCTGCAGCTCGATGCGATCGACCTGGTCACCGGTCAGGATGTCGGTGTCGCCCGACTCCGTGATCTCGACCTTCTGCAGCATCTGCCGGACGATCACCTCGATGTGCTTGTCGTTGATGCCCACGCCCTGGAGGCGATAGACCTCCTGGATCTCGTTCACCAGATAAGCCGCCAGCTCCTCGACGCCCTTGATCGCCAGGATGTCGTGCGGGGCCGGGTTGCCGTCGAGGATGTAGTCGCCCATCTCGACGACGTCGCCGTCCTGGAGATGGATGTGCTTGCCCTTGGGGATCAGGTATTCGAGCCCCTCGGAACCGTCATGCGGCGTCAGCGTGACGCGACGCTTGTTCTTGTAGTCCTTGCCGAAGCCGATCACGCCGGCCTTCTCGGCGATGATCGCGGCGTCCTTCGGACGACGGGCCTCGAAGAGCTCGGCCACACGCGGCAGACCGCCGGTGATGTCGCGGGTCTTGGCCGAGTCGGTCGAGACACGCGCCAGCACGTCGCCGGCCTTGATCGAGGCGCCGGGCTCCATCGAGATGATGCCCTCCACCGGCAGGATGTAGCGGGCTTCGCCGCCACGGGCGAGCTTCGCGATCTTGCCGTCGGGGCCATGGACCGTCAGCGCCGGACGCAGATCCGACGTACGGGCCGAGCCGCGCCAGTCAATGACGACGCGCTTGGAGATGCCGGTCGCCTCGTCGGTCGTCTCGGTGATCGACATGCCGTCGACCAAGTCCTCGTAACCGACGGTGCCATCGACTTCCGCCAGGATCGGGCGGGAATAGGGATCCCACTCGATCAGACGCTGGCCGCGCTTGACCTTGTCGCCCTCGTCGACCCGCAGCTTCGAGCCGAACTGGACGCGGTGAACCGCGCGCTCTGCTCCGTCAGGCCCGACGATCACGATGGCGATGTTGCGCGCCATGGCGATCAGATCCCCGTCCGAATTGCGGGCGAGGTTGCTGTTGCGGATCTTCACCGTGCCTTCGAAATTCGACTCGGTGAAGGACTGGTCGGCAATCGTCGCCGCGCCGCCGATATGGAAGGTGCGCATGGTGAGCTGCGTACCCGGCTCGCCGATCGACTGCGCCGCGATGACGCCGACGGCCTCGCCCATGTTGACAGGCGTGCCACGGGCCAGATCGCGGCCGTAGCAGGTCGCGCAGACGCCGTTCTTGGTGGCGCAGGTCAAGACCGAACGGATCTTCACCTCCTGCACGCCGGCAGCGTTGATCGCCTCGATATGGCTCTCCTCGATCATCGTGCCCTTCGGCACCAGGACCTTGCCGTCGATGTCGACGACATCCTCAGCTGCGGAACGGCCCAGGATACGGATGCCGAGCGAAGCGACGACCTGACCGGCATCGATGATGGCGCGCATCTTGATGCCGCTCTCCGAACCGCAATCGGTCTCGGAGATAATGGCATCCTGCGCCACGTCGACGAGACGGCGGGTCAGATAGCCGGAGTTGGCCGTCTTCAGCGCCGTATCAGCCAGACCCTTGCGGGCGCCGTGGGTTGAGTTGAAGTACTCGAGAACGTCGAGGCCTTCCTTGAAGTTCGAGATGATCGGCGACTCGATGATCTCGCCCGAGGGCTTGGCCATCAGGCCGCGCATCGCCGCGAGCTGCTTCATCTGCGCCGGCGAACCGCGCGCACCCGAATGGCTCATCATGTAGATCGAGTTGATCGGCAGATCGCGACCGTCCTTGTCCTTCTTCACGGTCGAGATGCGCAGCATCATCTCCTGCGCGAGCTTGTCGGAGCACTTCGCCCAAGCGTCGACGACCTTGTTGTACTTCTCACCCTGGGTAATCAGGCCGTCCTGATACTGCTGCTCGTAATCCTTGGCGAGCGCGCGCGTGGTGTCGACGATCTCCCACTTGTTCTCCGGCACGACCATGTCGTCCTTGCCGAAGGAGATGCCGGCCTTGAAGGCGTGGGTGAAGCCCAGCGACATGATCCGGTCGCAGAAGATCACCGATTCCTTCTGACCGCAGCCGCGATAGACGGCGTCGATCATCCCCGAGATTTCCTTCTTGGTCATCAGGCGGTTGCTGACGTCGAAGGTCATGTTCGCGTGCTTGGGCAGCGCGGTCGAGAGAATCACGCGGCCAGGCGTGGTGTCGTAGATCTTGGTGTATTCCTTGCCGTCGGCGCCCAGGCCGGTCCAGCGATATTTGATCTTCGAATGCAGCGTCACGACCTTCTCGTGCAGCGCATATTCGAGCTCGCCGAAATCACCGAAGATCTTGCCCTGGCCCGGCTCGCCGTCCGAGACGATCGAGAGGTAGTACAGACCCAGCACGATGTCCTGCGACGGCACGATGATCGGCAGGCCGTTCGCCGGGTGCAGGATGTTGTTGGTCGACATCATCAGGACGCGCGCTTCGAGCTGCGCTTCCAGCGACAGCGGAACGTGAACGGCCATCTGGTCGCCGTCGAAGTCGGCGTTGAAGGCGGCGCAGACCAGCGGGTGCAGCTGGATCGCCTTGCCTTCGATCAGCGTCGGCTCGAAGGCCTGGATGCCCAGGCGGTGCAGCGTCGGCGCGCGGTTCAGCATCACCGGATGCTCGCGGATGACCTCGTCCAGGATATCCCAAACCTCGGGCTTCTCCTTCTCGACGAGCTTCTTGGCCTGCTTGACCGTGGTCGAGTAGCCCTTGGCGTCGAGGCGCGCATAAATGAACGGCTTGAACAGCTCGAGCGCCATCTTCTTGGGCAGGCCGCACTGGTGCAGCTTCAGCTCCGGACCGACAACGATGACCGAACGGCCGGAATAGTCGACGCGCTTGCCGAGCAGGTTCTGGCGGAAGCGGCCCTGCTTGCCCTTCAGCATGTCGGCGAGCGACTTCAGCGGGCGCTTGTTGGCACCCGTGATGACGCGGCCGCGACGGCCGTTGTCGAACAGCGCATCGACCGATTCCTGCAGCATCCGCTTCTCGTTGCGGATGATGATGTCGGGCGCGCGAAGCTCAATCAGCCGCTTCAGACGGTTGTTGCGGTTGATGACGCGGCGATACAGATCGTTCAGATCCGACGTGGCGAAGCGGCCGCCATCGAGCGGAACGAGCGGACGCAGATCGGGCGGGATCACCGGGATGATGGTCATGACCATCCATTCCGGCTTGTTGCCCGAGAGCTGGAACGCCTCGATGATCTTGAGGCGCTTCATCAGCTTCTTGGGCTTCAGCTCCGACGTCGTCGTCGCGATCTCATGCTTGAGATCGGCGTTGATCTGGTCGAGGTCGAGCGCGCGCAGCATCTCGCGGATCGCTTCCGCGCCGATCATGGCGGTGAAGGTGTCGGCGCCATACTCTTCCTGGCAGCGGACATACTCTTCTTCAGACAGCAGCTGACGGTCCTTGAGCGGGGTCAGACCCGGCTCGATGACGACATACGACTCGAAATAGAGAATCCGCTCGAGGTCCTTGAGCGGCATGTCCATCAACAGGCCGATGCGCGAGGGCAGCGACTTCAGGAACCAGATATGCGCAACCGGGGCGGCGAGCTCGATATGGCCCATGCGCTCGCGCCGAACGCGCGCGAGCGTCACTTCCACGCCGCACTTCTCGCAGATGACGCCCTTGAACTTCATGCGCTTGTACTTGCCGCACAGGCACTCGTAGTCCTTGATCGGCCCGAAGATGCGGGCGCAGAACAGGCCGTCGCGCTCGGGCTTGAAGGTCCGGTAGTTGATGGTCTCCGGCTTTTTGATCTCGCCATAGGACCAGGACAGGATCTTCTCCGGGCTCGCGATCGAGATCTTGATCGCGTCGAAGGCCTGCTGGACCGGCTGCTGGCCGAAAAGGTTCATGACCTCTTGCTTCATCGCCTGTCTCCTCTGGCCGGTGGGGACAAGGCCCCGTCCCGGCGAAAAATCTTCAAATGGCAGTCGGGAGGGGGCCGCCGGCGCTCGTCATCGCGAGCACCGGCGGCCGATCGCCGATCGCCTTATTCAGCGGCCTCGGCCGGGGGCAATTCGCCCGGCTTCACCTTATTGCTGATCAGCTCGACATTGAGGCCCAGCGAACGCATTTCCTTGACGAGAACGTTGAAGCTCTCGGGGATGCCCGCCTCGAAGTTGTCCTCGCCGCGCACGATCGACTCGTAGACCTTGGTGCGGCCGGCGACGTCATCCGACTTCACGGTCAGCATCTCCTGCAGCGTGTAGGCGGCGCCATAGGCTTCGAGCGCCCACACCTCCATCTCGCCGAAGCGCTGTCCGCCGAACTGCGCCTTGCCGCCCAGCGGCTGCTGGGTGACGAGCGAGTACGGGCCAATCGAACGCGCATGGATCTTGTCGTCGACCAGATGGTGCAGCTTGAGCATGTAGATGTAGCCCATCGTCACCTTGCGGTCGAAAGGCTCGCCGGTGCGCCCGTCATAGAGCGTCGACTGACCTGACGAGTGCAGGCCCGCCTGCTCCAGCAGCCGCTCGATGTCGGCTTCCTTGGCGCCGTTGAACACCGGCGTCGCCATCGGCACGCCGCGGCGCAGGTTCTGGCCCATCTCCACGAGCTCGGCCTCGTCCATCGAGGCGATGATCTCGTTGTCGTCATAGACGGCCTCAAAAGAGGCCCGCAGCGCCTTGTAGTCGTTCGACTTCTTGTAGGCGTCGAGCGCCGCGCCGATCTGCTTGCCGAGGCCAGCAGCGGCCCAGCCCAGATGGGTCTCCAGGATCTGCCCGACATTCATCCGCGAGGGCACGCCCAGCGGGTTGAGCACGATGTCGGCATGGGTGCCGTCCTCGAGGAACGGCATGTCCTCGGCAGCCACGATGCGCGAAACCACGCCCTTGTTGCCGTGACGGCCGGCCATCTTGTCGCCCGGCTGGATCTTGCGCTTCACCGCGACGAAGACCTTGACCATCTTCATCACGCCAGGCGGCAGTTCGTCGCCGCGCTGCAGCTTCTCGACCTTGTCGAGGAATCGCTGCTCGAGGCGCTTCTTCGACTCGTCGTACTGCTTCCGCATCGCTTCGATTTCGGTCATCAGGGCGTCGTCGCCGGTGGCGAACAGCCACCATTGCGAGCGCGGGAACTCGGACATGCCCTCGCGGGTGATGACCGTGTCCTTCTTGAAGCCCTTGGGACCGGCAAGACCGGTCTTGCCGTTCAGGATGTCGCCGAGACGCGCGAAGGTGTTGCGGTCCAAGATCGCCTGCTCGTCGTCGCGGTCCTTGGCGAGACGCTCGATCTCCTCGCGCTCGATCGCCTGGGCGCGCTCGTCCTTGTCGACGCCATGGCGGTTGAACACGCGCACTTCGACGATCGTGCCCTGAACGCCAGGCGGCACGCGCAGCGAGGTGTCGCGAACGTCGGAAGCCTTCTCGCCGAAGATGGCGCGCAGCAGCTTCTCTTCCGGCGTCATCGGGCTTTCGCCCTTGGGCGTGATCTTGCCGACCAGGATATCGCCAGCGGCCACTTCCGCGCCGATATAGACGATGCCGGCTTCGTCGAGATTCTTCAAAGCCTCTTCCGAGACGTTGGGAATGTCGCGCGTGATCTCCTCCGGCCCGAGCTTGGTGTCGCGGGCCATGACCTCGAACTCCTCGATATGGATCGAGGTGAAGATGTCTTCCGAGACGATCTTCTCCGAGAGCAGGATCGAGTCCTCGAAGTTGTAGCCGTTCCACGGCATGAACGCGACGAGCACGTTGCGGCCGAGCGCGAGCTCGCCGAACTCGGTCGACGGGCCGTCGGCGACGATGTCGCCCTTCTTGATCATGTCGCCGACGCGCACCAGCGGACGCTGCGTGATGCAGGTCGACTGGTTGGAGCGCTGGAACTTCTGCAGGCGATAGATGTCGACGCCCGGCTTGGTCGGATCCATCTCGTCCGACGCGCGGATGACGATACGCGTCGCATCGACCTGGTCCACGACGCCGGAGCGGCGGGCCGCGATCGCGGCGCCGGAGTCACGGGCGACGACGGCTTCCATGCCGGTGCCGACGAAGGGCGCGTCGGCGCGAACCAGCGGCACCGCCTGGCGCTGCATGTTCGAGCCCATCAGCGCGCGGTTGGCGTCGTCGTTCTCGAGGAACGGGATCAGCGCCGCGGCAACCGAAACCAGCTGCTTGGGCGAGACGTCCTGGAAATCGACCTTGTCGACCGGCGTGACGATGACCTCGCCGGCGCGGCGGCAGACGATCAGGTCGTCGGTGAGACGGCCTTCCTTGTCGACGGCGGCATTGGCCTGGGCGACGTTGTACTTCGCCTCTTCCATAGCCGAGAGATAGATGATCTCGTCGGTCTGCTTGCCGTCGCGGATGCGGCGATAGGGGCTCTCGATGAAGCCGTACTTGTTCACCCGCGCGAAGGTGGCGAGCGAGTTGATCAGGCCGATATTCGGGCCTTCCGGCGTCTCGATCGGGCAGATGCGGCCGTAATGCGTCGGGTGCACGTCGCGCACCTCGAAGCCGGCGCGCTCGCGGGTCAGACCACCGGGTCCAAGCGCCGAAAGACGACGCTTATGCGTGACTTCCGAGAGCGGATTGGTCTGGTCCATGAACTGCGAGAGCTGCGACGAGCCGAAGAACTCGCGCACGGCGGCGGCCGCCGGCTTGGCGTTGATCAGGTCCTGCGGCATCACCGTGTCGATATCGACCGAGGACATGCGCTCCTTGATGGCGCGCTCCATCCGCAGCAGGCCGAGGCGATACTGGTTCTCCATCAGCTCGCCGACCGAGCGCACGCGGCGGTTGCCGAGATGGTCGATGTCGTCGATCTCGCCCTTGCCGTCGCGCAGGTCGACCAGCGCCTTGACGACCGCGAAGATGTCCTCCTTGCGGAGAATCCGGACGGTGTCCTCGGCGTCGAGGTCGAGACGCATGTTCATCTTGACGCGGCCGACGGCCGACAGGTCGTAGCGCTCCGAGTCGAAGAACAGCGACTGGAACATGTTCTCGGCGGTCTCGAGCGTCGGCGGCTCGCCGGGACGCATGACGCGATAGATGTCGAACAGCGCCTCTTCGCGACGCGAGTTCTTGTCCACGGTGAGCGTGTTGCGGATATAGGGACCGACCGTGATGTGGTCGATGTCGAGCACGGTGAGTTCGTTGTAGCCCTTGGCGATCAGGTCGACGAGGTTGCCCTTCATCTCGCCGGTCTTGGCCTCGGCGGCCATGGTCAGCTCTTCGCCGGCCTCGGCATGGACTTCGCCCGTCTCGGGATCGACGATGTCCTCGGCGATGTACTGACCGACGAGATCCTCGTCGGTCGCGCGCAGGAATCTGAGGCCCTTCTCGGCGAGCTGGCGGGCGGTGCGGGCGACGAGCTTCTTGCCCGCCTCGACCACGACTTCGCCGGTCTCGGCGTCGACCAGATCGACGGTCGCCTTGAAGCCTTTCATCCGCTCGGCGTCGTAGGGAACGCGCCAACCCTTGTCGTCGCGGACATAGGTGATGTGGTTGTAGAAGCGGCTGAGGATCTCCTCGCCATCCATGCCGAGCGCAAACAGCAACGACGTGACGGGGATCTTCCGCTTCCGGTCGATGCGTGCGTAGACGATGTCCTTGGCGTCGAACTCGATGTCGAGCCAGGAGCCGCGATAGGGGATGATGCGGGCAGCAAACAACAGCTTGCCCGACGAATGCGTCTTGCCCTTGTCGTGGTCGAAGAACACGCCCGGCGAACGGTGCATCTGCGAGACGATGACGCGCTCGGTGCCGTTGACGATGAAGGTGCCGTTGTCGGTCATGAGCGGCATGTCGCCCATGTAGACGTCCTGCTCCTTGATGTCCTTGACCGACTTCGCCTGGGTGTCGGGATCGATATCGAACACGATCAGGCGCAGCGTCACCTTGAGCGGCGCGGAGAAGGTCATGCCGCGCTGGCGGCACTCGTCGACGTCGTATTTCGGCGGCTCGAAGGTGTACTTGACGAATTCGAGCAGCGAGGCGCCCGAGAAATCGCCAATCGGGAACACGGACTTGAAGACCGACTGCAGGCCTTCGTCGCCGCGACCGCCCTTGGGCTCTTCAACCATCAGGAACTGGTCGTAGGATGCCTTCTGAACCTCGATGAGGTTCGGCATCTGCGCCACTTCCTTGAGTTTTCCGAAGAACTTGCGGACGCGCCTGCGGCCCTGGAGGGAATCGACCATTGTGTTCCTCGCAATCTCGGACGGCTTACCCGGCGATCCGCCGGGGGCGACAAGGTCGCCGGGTAAGCCGCTCGACGCATCATCGCGCCGACATCATCTAAACGGACCCTGCAACGCACGGATGCATCCAGGGCCTTTGCAACCTTTCCGCACCACCATGCGGAAACGACGCGACAGCCCCGGAGGTGGAAACCACCCCGGGACTGCCAGGTCTTGACTAGGGTCGGACCGGCATCATGCCGGCCCTGCTCACTTGAGCTCGACCTTGGCGCCGACGGCCTCGAGCTGCTTCTTGAGCTTCTCGGCCTCGTCCTTGGTCACGGCTTCCTTGACAGGCTTGGGAGCAGCTTCGACCAGGTCCTTGGCTTCCTTGAGGCCCAGGCCGGTGATGGCGCGGACTTCCTTGATGACCTCGATCTTCTTGTCGCCGATGGCGGCAAGAATGACGTTGAACTCGGTCTGCTCTTCGACGGCAGCAGCGGCGGGGCCGGCAGCCGGGCCGGCAACCGCGACGGCGGCAGCGGCGGAAACGCCCCACTTCTCTTCGAGAAGCTTGGCGAGGTCGGCGGCCTCAAGGACCGTGAGGGACGACAGCTCGTCGACGAGCTTGGCAAGATCAGCCATGATAGGCTCCTATTAGGTTTAAGAGGTTCGAACGGTTTGCAGGGGTAACTGGCCTGGATCAGGCCGCATCCTTGTCGGCATATGCCTGGAACACACGCGCCAGCTTGGCAGCCGGTGCGGTCGAGAGCTGGGCGATCTTCGTTGCCGGGGCCTGCAGGAGGCCGAGCAGCTTGGCGCGCAGTTCATCGAGCGAGGGCATCGTGGCCAAGGCCTTGACACCATCGGGGTTCAGGGCGGTCTTACCCATCGCCCCGCCGAGGATCACGAGCTTGTCGTTCTCCTTGGCAAAAGCGGTGGCGACCTTCGGCGCCGCGACCGGATCGTTGGAATAAGCGATCAGGGTGGGACCCGTCAGCAGGTTGCTGATGGACGCGACGTCGGTGCCTTCAAGAGCGATCTTGGCCAGCCGGTTCTTTGCGACCTTCACGGTGGCGCCATTGGCTTTCATCTCGCGACGAAGCTTCTGGAACTGTGCCACCGTCAAACCCGCATAGTGGGCCACGACGACGACCGAGGTGTTTGCAAACACCCCGTTCAGCGTCGCGACGGCATCTGTTTTTGCCGCTTTATCCACTGGGCTCTCTCCGGTAGGCGGCAAGCCTGTTGAGGGCGCGCCGCCGGTTGCACGTGTCGCCCCTTCAAAGGCGCCGGTTTGACACCGGCACTTTGTCGGAAGCGACGCTCAGTGCCCTGTCCCCTCACCGACTCCGAAAAGCCGCGATCGGGCGAGATGGTTCGAACCGTCTTCGGGATCTTGCGATCCCGCTTGAGCTCTTGCACCGTCTATGCAGGCCTCTTGGCGAAATTATGCCCTCGGGCGAACCCTCGGAGCACCTGCAGTCTCAGACAGGACTGGATGATTCGGACCTCCGGATCGCTCCGGCCGCCCCAAACACCCATCTTTCAGCGGTAAACCGCCAAAAAACGCGAAACGGACCCCCTCGTGCCAAGCACGCTGGAGCCCACATCACTTAGGGAAACTGACTGGCATATAGCGCCTTAGCCGGTCTCTGCCAAGTGGAGTCTGTACGCCTGGCGTCGCGCATGGAAGCGCGGCGCCCACTTCGGCCGGCTTGCCGGCCGAAGCACGCCTGTCGGGCGATCAGCCGCCGAGGACGGTGTTCGGCTCGATCTTGACGCCCGGACCCATCGTCGAGGAGATCGCGACGCGCTGGATATAGGTGCCCTTGGCGCCGGCCGGCTTCGCCTTGGCGACGGAGTCGGCGAAGGCCTTGATGTTCTCGGCCAGCTTCTCGGCCGTGAACGAGACCTTGCCAACCGCGGCATGCACGATGCCGGCCTTCTCGACGCGGAACTCGACCGAACCGCCCTTGGAGGCGGCGACCGCCGTGGTCAGGTCCATGGTCACCGTGCCGACCTTCGGGTTCGGCATCAGGCCGCGCGGGCCGAGCACCTTACCGAGACGACCGACCAGCGGCATCATGTCGGGGGTCGCGATGCAGCGATCGAAATCGATCGTGCCCTTCTGGACGATCTCGACGAGATCCTCCGCGCCGACGATGTCGGCGCCGGCCTTCTTGGCCTCTTCGGCCTTGGCCCCGCGTGCGAACACGGCGACGCGCAGAATGCGGCCCGAACCGTTGGGCAGGTTGCAGACGCCACGAACCATCTGGTCGGCATGGCGCGGATCGACACCCAGATTCATCGAGACCTCGACGGTCTCGTCGAACTTGGCGGTCGCCCGCTCCTTCACCAGGCCGACAGCCTCGGTCAGCGGGTAGAGCTTGGTGCGGTCAATGCCTTCACGGCCCTTGACGACGCGCTTTGCGGTATGTGCCATTTTCGCCCCCTCAGCCCACGACTTCCAGGCCCATCGACCGGGCGGAGCCCTTGATCATGGACGAGGCGGATTCGACCGAATCGCAGTTGAGATCGGCCATCTTCTTTTCGGCGATCTCGGTGATCTGGGCGATGGTGACCTTGCCGACATTGCCGCCGCGACCGGGGGTCTTGGAACCCGCGGTCAGGCCGGCGGCCTTCTTCAGCCAGTAGGACACCGGCGGCTGCTTCATCTCGAAGGTGAAGGAGCGGTCCTGATACGCGGTGATGATCACCGGGATCGGCATGCCCTTTTCCATCTGCGCGGTCTTCGCGTTGAAGGCCTTGCAGAATTCCATGATGTTGAGGCCGCGCTGACCCAGCGCCGGACCGATCGGCGGCGACGGATTGGCCGCGCCCGCCGGAACCTGAAGCTTCACGTAACCCGTGATCTTCTTTGCCATGATGGCTGCTCCTGCCGTCCGCCCCGATGCCTATCGGAACGACGACGACCCTCCCCTGAACCGCTTTCGGTCCGGGTCGGGGTGGTTGCAGAGCGTGGTGCGGCAGGGAATTCCGGTTGGCGACCGGCCGGCCTCCCACGCATGTGAGGTCGGGGCTATGGCATATCCCGGGCAGCAGGGGAAGCACTTTTCGCCGGCTCGCGCGGCTCGACGGGGAAACTCGCCCGGTTGCCGCCGCGCTCGATATAGTCGCCCAGCGCCACGCCGATATGGATCGCGACGCAGGCGACGAGCAGGAAGGCCAGCAGGGCGTGGCTCTTGAACAGCCACCAGTCATAGCCCGCCCCTTCCGGCCAGATTGCAGGCAGCGACAGCCCGAAATAGACGGCCCTCGCGCCATAGTCCGAAATGCCGGCCCAACCCAGCAGCGGCACCAGAATCAGCCCGACATACAAAACCATATGGACCCCATGGCTGCCCGCGCCGGGCTTCCAGCGACCGGTCAGATGCGCTGCGGCGCGATAGATCAGCCGGACGATCACCAGGCCGAGGATGCTCGCCCCGCAGGTCTTGTGGAAGGTATAGAGTTGGTCGGCGACCGTCCCCTCCCCGATCTGCTTCATCAGGACGCCGCTGACGAACATCGCCAGGACCAAAGCGGCGACCAGCCAGTGCAGCGCCACCGAGAGTCGTGGAAAGTTGCGCGTCGCGGGCGGGCCGCCCGCCGCACCCGTTATGACCGGAGCCTGGAGATCAACCGTCGTCATCGTCATGAGACCGCCTGCTGGGTATGGGCCAGATAGCCGCCGACCGCTTCCCGCAGTTCGATGGCCTGCCTGTCGAGATCCGCCGAGGCGAGCGTCACCACCTCGCCGGTGCGCCGCCAGTTTTCGACCATGCCGGCAAGCTGGCGAACCTGATCGGCGGCGAAGCGCACGTCTTCGGCGGTTTTTTCCGTGCTGAGGCTGATATCCTGCGAACTCGCATCCTGGCGCCGTGCAAGGCTGGCGATGGCGGCCGCCGCGCGATCGACCTCGGCCACGGACTCGACCAGCGCGCCGACCCGCGCCGACATGCCGCCGGCGGCGGATCGCACGGCGGCGAGCCCGCGCCGGACTTCGTCTGTGGCGCTGGCGGTGCGGCTGGCCAGTTGCTTGACCTCGCCTGCCACCACGCCAAATCCGCGTCCCGCCTCCCCCGCATGGGCGGCCTCGATGGCGGCATTGAGCGCCAGAAGATTGGTCTGCCCGGCGACGAGTGCGATGATGTCCATCACCTGGTCGATGCCGAGCACGGCTTCCGCCAGGGCGGCACTGTCGTCCGACGCGGCCGCGACCAGCGCTTTCGCCGCTTCGGCCACGCGCGAGGTCGTCTGCGCTTCGCCGGCGGTGTTGGCCAGCAGCGCCGAGACCTCCGCGACCGAGCGGGCGACGACATCGACATGTGAGGAGGCACGCCCCGTCGAGTGCGCGGCCGCGCTGGCATGCTCGTCCACGAACCGCGACAGGCCGGCGAGTTCGCCCGACGCGCTCGACATCCGCGCGGCATGCCCCTCGAGCGCCGACGCGATGGCTGCGATTCGCGTTTGGAACACCGCGCCTTGCGCCTGCAGTCGCTCCTGCTGCGCGATCTGTCCCGACAGCGTCGAGAGCCGCGTCGCGGCTTCCTCCTGCTGCATCCGCTGCTGGCGCAGATGCGCCAGAAGGGCCCGGCCCAGCGTGCCGATCTCGTCGCGGCGCAGGGCCGTCCGGTCGAGCCAGTCTCGCCGCTCCTCCCCCTGCCCCAGGACGCGCGCCATGCCGATGATGGGCCGCACCAGCCAGCGATACTCGAAGCCGACGATCAAAACGACGACGAACAGGCCCAGCGCCGACAGCAGCACGGCGTTCTGACGCGCATTGGCGAGGTGATAGGCCAGACGACCGCTGACGCCTGTGAGATCGGCGGCCAGCGCCTGATGCAGGGCCTCATGCGCGGTCGCGACTTTCGCCAGCGCGGCGGCGGCAGACGCATCCCCAGCCGCCGGAACACCTGGCGATGCCCGCAGCGCGGCGGCGGCCTCCAGCGCCTTGTGCCGCGCCTCGCCTGTCAGAGAACCCGCCAGCCGGTCCGTCACCGCAAGCAGGTCACGCAGATCGTCTTGGCGGTTGCCCGCCGCGGCGGGCCCCGCCAGCAAGCGGCGATAGGCGCCCTCGGCCTGCGCGATCTGGCTCGACACCTCGGCCTGTCGCGCGACCTCGCGCGCAAACCCGTCGAGCCGGACCGCGCCGACGATCTCCGAGACGCAGATCAGAGCCGCGATCAGCCCGAGCAGAAGACCCCACAACACGAGGCGTTGATCGGCGGTTGCCTTGAAGCTTTTGGGAAACATGCGTTCACGCCAGATGACAGGCCTGAACGCTGCGTCATCACGCTTACGGGATGGTTAACATCCGATGAGCTTACGCAGATGTGAACAGCCCCGCGACAGCGCGGGGCTCCCGGTTTTGCTCAGAGCTTCTCGACCTGGCTGTATTCCAGCTCGACCGGCGTGGCGCGGCCGAAAATCGAGACGGCGACCTTGAGTCGGGCGCGGCCATGATCGACATCCTCGACGACGCCGTTGAACGAAGCAAAGGGGCCGTCGGCGACCTTCACCTGCTCGCCGATCTCGAAGACGATCGTCGGCTTGGGACGCTCGACGCCCTCGGCGACCTGCCCCTTGATCCGCATCGCCTCGCTTTCGGGGATCGGCATGGGCTTGGCCTTGTCGGCGCCCAAAAAGCCGGTGACCTTCGGCGTGTTCTTGATCAGGTGATAGACCTCGTCGGTCATCTCGCATTTCACCAGCACATAGCCGGGGAAAAATTTGCGCTCGGCCTCGACCTTGCGGCCGCGACGAACCTCGACGACCTTCTCGGTCGGAACCAGGACTTCGTCGAACTTCTCGGCCAGATTGCGCTGCGCCGCCTGATCGCGGATCGACTGCGCGACCTTGTTTTCAAAATTCGAATAGGCGTGGACGATGTACCAGCGGGTGCTCACGTTCATGATTCCGTTCAACGGGCGCCGAGGATCAGGCCGAGCGACCAGCGGATGATCGTGTCGGTGAAGAGGAAGAACAGGCTGGACACGACGACCATGACGAGCACCAGGCCCGTCGTGATCAGCGTCTCGCGCCGCGACGGCCACGTCACCTTGGACGCTTCGTTGCGCACGTCCTGCAGGAAGCTGAAGGGGCTGCTCTTGGCCATGGATCACCTTGGGTTCCGAACCGGACCGCGGGCACGCGCCCGGCGCCGAATCGACCGTCCTGAAACATTCGCGGCGCGGGGCTCAGGGAGCCGCGCGCCGTCGTGCTGAGCGTCATACATCCCCGCGACTGCTTAGCCAAGCCTCTTTTGCAAGGACCGGATCGGGCGCAAGGCTGATCGCCATGTCGCCGGTCAGTCGGCGGCGCTCTCCATGCCCTTCTCGGCAAGGATGCGACGGGCCGCGTCGCCACGCAGGAAGGCCAGGAAATCGCCCGCGGGCGCAGTCTGAGCGGTGGCGACGGCAAGCCCGCCGGTATAGGTCGTATAGCTCTGGATGTCGGCGGGCAGCGGCCCCACCAGCGTCGCCCCCTTCACCGCCAGAATTTCACTGATCTGATGGACCGCGAGATCGGCTTCACCAGTCACGAGACGCTGCGCCACCAGCCCGCCGGGCACGAGAACGGCCTTGGCCCTGACCGCCTCGGCGATGCCCATCGTTTCGAGCAGCTTGGAGAAGTAGATGCCGCTGGAGCCGCCTGCGGCCGGATCGATATAGGCCACCTTGCGCGCCGCCAGCAGCGCCGCCTTGAACGCCGCCACCGTGGCGATATCGGGACGCTGCGCCCCCTCCTTGACGGCGACGCCAACCGACGTCCGAGCCAGATTGGCCATCGTCGCGCCGGCGATCTTGCCCTGCGCGACGAGTTGCTTCACGGCGGCCGGGGTGAGGATCGCGACGTCGAAAGCCTCGCCCTGCCCGATCCGGCGCAGCAGCGCCCCGGCCGTGTCGTTGTCGACAACGAGCTTGTGGCCGCTCTGCTTCTCGAATTCGGCGGCGGTCGCCAGGATGATTGGCTTGAAAGCACCAGCCGTCAGCACCCTGATCTCGGCCGACTGGGCGCCGGACAACGACCACAGGCAAGCAACGACGGCAATGGCAGCGGGTATGGGTTGCATCAGGGCTCTCCGGCTCGATCCGCACCGAGCGGACCTTTCGCAAACAGAGATTAAAGCAGGCCTGCGACAATCGGATATCGAGATACCGCAGATCACGCCGCTGTGACCGGCTTGTCACGCCCTTGAATGCGTAACCGAGAAGGACTGGCAGGGGCGGTAGGGCTCGAACCTACGACAACCGGTTTTGGAGACCGGTACTCTACCAACTGAGCTACACCCCTGTAGTCGGCGGTGGTTTGCCTCAACCGCGCGGGCTTTTCAAGTCGAAATTGAAAACCGGTCCTCAGGCGGCAACGGCGAGCTTGACACCGAGAGACTTTGCGACCGCAAGCAGCGCCGGCAGGCTCCGCTCTTCATTATCCAGCGGGAGTTCAACCCCTCTGGCGCGCGCAACGATGCCGATTGCGTCTGCAAGATAAGCCGCGTCGCCACTTTCGAAAGCATCAATCAGAAGGTCGGCCTGGCTCGCCGGCGTCGTGAAATGCCTTTCCGGCTCGAAGGGTAGGAGTTCGATCATTTCAGACCTCCCGTGCCATGATCTGGGCCCGCTCGATATCGCGCGTCTGGCTTTGCTTGTCGCCACCGCATAACAGAACCACAATCTCGTTGCCTCTGCGCACGAAGTAGAGCCGATAGCCGGGCCCGTAATCAATTCTCAATTCGCCAATTCCATCAAAGAATTTGGCGTCTCCGAAATGGCCGGTCCGCAAACGCACCATACGCTTGAGGATGCGATAAGACGCCCGGGCATCACGCAACCCCTCCAACCAGGCGGTAAATGCTGGCGTTTGCAGGACCGTGAACATGACAACGAGCTTAGCGCCTGTCTTGATCGAGGTCGATCATATGTCGACATGAAAAAGGGCGGCGTTTCCGCCGCCCCTTCAAAGCTTTGCAGCCGTCGCTTCGTTCAAGCGATGATGCTGGCGACGACGCCGGCACCGCAGACGTCTGCGGTGTCCGCTGACGTCGTCATTGCTTCGATCACGCTATGATCGAAGCAACGACACCTGCTCCAACCGTGCGGCCGCCTTCGCGGATGGCGAAGCGCAGCTTCTCTTCCATCGCGAT
>NZ_LJHQ01000052.1 GCF_001295925.1 Allobosea sp. AAP35
CCCTGATCGACCATGCCGCCGATCTGCGCGCACCCACCCCGACCGGCGCAGCCGAGAAGGTCGTGCCGGTCCGGGCCGAGCTGATGGCCACGCTGGCCGATCTCGCGCGCCGCCAGGCGGGTGCAATGCGCCGTCTGTCCGATCGCCGCCGCAGCGATCTGCGTGCGCTCGCCCGCGCCCTGCCGGGGCCGGAAGCGGTGCTGTCGGGCCCGCGCCAGCGGCTCGATCTCGCGGCTGCGCGGCTGGCGCCGGCGCTGGCGCGCAATGCCCGCGTCCATGAGCAGCAGCTGGGAGTGGTGGCGCAGCGTCTCGCCCGGCAGTCGCCCCTGGCGCGGCTCGCGGGCTTTACGGCCCGTCTCGAGGGCCTGTCGAAGCGCCTGCTGGCGGGGCGGGACGCTCTTCTGCGGGCCCAGCGCGAGAGGGTCGGGCGTGCCCAGGAACGCGTCGCCGATCTCGATCTTCGCGCGGCACGCGCGCTCGCGCGCAGTCTCGTCCAGCGTGCTGAGCGCCTGCCCGCGACCGAGGCCCGGCTGGCGCGCGCCTTCACCCAGCTCGTTGCGCATCGTCGCGAGCGTTTGCGGTCGTCGGCGTCGCTCCTGGCCTCGCTCGGGCCCGATTCGGTGCTCGCGCGCGGTTATGCGCTCATCCGCGACGAGGCCGGCGGGCTCGTGCGCGAGAGCGGGCAGGTGCGGGCGGGGCAGGGGCTGAGCGTGCAGGTCAGCGACGGGCGTTTCGGCGTCGTGGTCGCCGGGTCGGGCGAGGTGCCGGCAAGGCCGGTGCGACCAGCAAGGCGGGAAAACCCCAAGCCCGGTCAGGGCGATCTGTTCTAGAAAGCGGCCAGCTTCAGGGCCCCTTGAGAAAGGCCTTCACCCGCGCGATGGCATCGTCGCGGGCGGCGGGGTTGGTCCCCACCGTCGCCTTGCCGGTGCCCGTGGCGGAATAGGCGATGTCGCTGCGCTCCTTCACCTCCCGGCGCGGGTGGTCGAAATCGTGCAGCGCACCGGGATAGACAACGAGGTCGATCGCCTCGCCACGGTCCTGCGCCGCCTTGGCGAGGTAGCTGCAGGGCGCCGCCGGCGTCCAGTCGTCCAGGTCGCCCATCAGGATCATCAGGGGCAGTCGCGCCTCGAAGCTGCTCGATTCCAATTGCGTGCGACAGCCCGGATAGAATGCGATGCCGCGGGCGAAATCGGGCCCCTTGTCGGCCGGGCGGCGGTCTTTCCGGATGGCGGCCAGGATGGTCGAGCCGCCGCCCGACCAGCCCAGCAGGGCGATCCGGTCCGGCCTGATGTCAGTCCGCGCTTGCAGCCATGTGCGTGCCGCGGCGGCGTCGGCGACGCGCTCCCGGCTCGCACGGACGGTCAGTTCCTTGACACCGCATTGCGAGCCGAGTTTCCGCGAGCCGTAACTGTCGGGCATCAGCACCGCAAAACCCTCCGCCGCGAGGCGCTCGCCCCAATCGGAATGCCGCAGCGAAAGCTTGCCGTTGTCGCGCCACAAGCCGCCGCAGCCATGCAGCGCGACGACGGCGGGAAACGGCCCCGGTCCCTGCGGACGATAGAGCACGGCGTCGAGATCGCCATCATAGCTGGGCATGCGCACGCGCTCGAACCCGCCGGCCGAAACGGCATGTGTCGTCAGCGCGAGTCCGATCAGGACGAGCGCGAGGCGTGCGGGGCTGGACATCACGAGGCTGGACATCGTCGGAGGGAGCACTATCTGTCAGGCTCGATTATCTCGATAATGCGACCTTCGATCAACGTATTAGATGTATCGTCATGAATATCAGCGAACGCCCCCCGATCCCCGGCCCCGAAGCCGCGCTCGATTACGGCCATGGCGAATTCCGGGTGGTGCGCCCGGGGGCTTTCGTGCGCTGCGCGGTGACCGGCGCGCCGATCCGGATCGAGGATCTGCGCTACTGGTCGGTCGATTGGCAGGAGGCGTATGTTTCGCCTGAGGCCGTGCAGCTAAGGCTGCGCCGCGCCGGCCGGGCTTGAGCGGGCCGACAAGGCGGCGGAGATCATCGTTTCGATCTGGCGGATGTCGGTGAAGGCCAGCGTGACCGGCACCGGCAGCAAGCGGTGCCGTTCGTCGTGAGGCCAAAGCGGTCGCAGCTTGACCATGTCTTTTTCCGTCGTGGCGATCAGGCAATCATACAACGCGGCTTCCTCGACGAGAGCGGCGATATCGCCCGGCGAATAGGCGTGGTGGTCGCCAAAGGCGCGTTCCGCCACGATCCGGGCTCCAGCCTCCCGCAGCGTCGCGGCGAATTTCTCCGGCCGTCCGATGCCGGAAACCGCCATGACCGCCTGTCCCTCGAGACGGGAGGCGGTCTCCGGCGCCAGCTCCAGCCTTCCGCGCAGGACCGCGACGCCCTGCGCTGTTGCGGCGGCTGCGACAGCGTCTCCCTGGCGGCCCTCGCCGATGACGAGCACGGCGTGGACCTCCATCAACTGAGCGTCGAGGGGCGCCCGCAACGGCCCTGCCGGAAGGCAATGTCCGTTGCCGACACCCGATGCGCCATCGACGACGGCCAGCCGAAGGGTCTTGGCGAGAGCCGGATTCTGCAGCCCGTCATCCATCACGATCACGCTGGCGCCGAGCGCCCGGGCCAGCGCCGCCCCGGCAGCCCGCTCGCGCGCCACCACGGTGCGGGCGTGGCGAGACATCAGCAGCGGCTCGTCGCCGACCGCATGCGCGGCGTGATGGGAGGCGTGCACTTCGACGGGCCCGCGCAGCGAGCCGCCATAGCCGCGCATCAGCACGAAAGGCGTCTCGCCGCGCCGGGTCAAAAGATCCGCCAGCGCGATCGCGGTCGGGGTCTTGCCGGCGCCGCCCGCGACGAAATTGCCGACGCAGATGACCGGTATTCCGGGATTGCTCCCGGGGCGGCGCATTCGCCGCAGGGTGATCGCTCCATAAATCCATCCCAGCGGCGCCAGCAGCCGGGCAAGCGCGCCCGCCGGCTGCCACCAGAACGGTGGCGCGCGCATCAGGAGGTGCCGTCGCGCTGGCCGAGCGCGATCCGCATCAGCAGCGGCTCAAGCGCCTGCAGCGTCCGGTTCAATGCGCCGCCGAGCTCGGTGCTGGTTTGCGCCGCAGCGCGCGCGGCCTGCCGGGCGCTGGCTGGGTCGCTGAGCCAGCGATGCACGGCGCCTGCGAGCCCCTGCGCATCGGCGACCTCGCGCGCCCCGCCATCCTTGTCGAAGGCGGCGAAGATCTCGGCATTGTTGTGAACGAAGGGGCCGTGCAGCAGCGCGCAGCCGAGCTTGGCCGGCTCGATCGGGTTATGCCCGCCGATCATCGGCACGAGTGAGCCGCCGAGATAGGCCACCTGGGACAGCCGGTAGAACAGGCCGAGCTCGTTGACGGTGTCGGCGATGTAGAGCTCGACATCGCGCTCCGGCATCTGCCCGGAGGCCCGCCTTGCCACAGCGATGCCATTGGCCAGCGCGAGCGCCTCGATCTCGTCGCCGCGCTGCGGATGGCGCGGGGCGATGATCGTCAGCAGCTTGGGCAGATAGGGCTTGATCCCGAGATGGGCGCCGATGACCAGCTCTTCCTCGCCGGGATGCGTGCTGGCTGCCACCCAGACCGGGCGCCCGGTGGTCAACCCGTCGAGGACAGCGAGCGTGTCGGCATCGGCGGGTGGGGCGGGCACGTCGAATTTGAGGTTGCCGGCGACGCTGACGCGCGGCGCGCCAAGCTGCGCCAGGCGCTCGGCATCGCCCTGCGATTGGGCAAGGCAGGATTCAAAGCAGGTCAGCAGATAGCGTGAGGTCTGCGGCGCCTTGTACCAGCGCGCAAAGGAGCGCTCCGACATGCGGGCATTGACCAGCACCAGTGGCACCTCGCGCCGGCGCGCCTCGATCAGCAAATTGGGCCAGATCTCCGATTCGCAGATCAGGCACAGCTCGGGGCGCCAATAGTCGAGAAAGCGTCGCATGTAGCGGGGCACGTCGAGCGGCAGATATTGATGGATCACACCGGCCGGCAGCCGCGCCGCCAGCAGTCTCGCCGAGGTCACGGTGCCGGAGGTCACCAGCACCGCCAGCCCGCGCTTCTGCAGCCGCGCGACCAGCGGCAGCAGCGTCACGGTTTCGCCGACGCTGGCGCCATGCAGCCAGACCAGCGAGCGGTTGGGCCGCCGGACGCCAGGATAGCCGCGCCGCTCGGCCAGCCGCGTCGGATCCTCCTTGCCGCGCCGCCGCCGCCAGAGCAGAAGCCCCGCCGCCAGAGGTTCCAGAAGCGCCGTCAGCGAACGATAGCCGATGAGGATGGGGCCCTTGCCCATCACGAGATCGCAGCCGTCGGAGCGAGCTGACGGTCCCGCAGACCGGCGCCCGGATCTTGCGCGCCGACCAGCGCATAGGCGCGGGCATGCACTGCGTCGAGCCCGGCCTGCAGGGCCAGGCGCGCCGCCTCGCAGGTCGCCTCGTCGGCCTCGCGCGCGACATGGATCGCCTCGCCGACGACGATTGCCCCGCGGCCGAAGGGCAGGCCGATCGAGGCCCGGTCCCAGCTGTTGAAATCAAGCCGCCGACTCGTCACCACCGCGATCGGATGGACCGGCCGGCCCGAGGCGCGGGCGAGCTGGATAATGCCGGGGCCTGCGATGCGGGCGCGCTTGGGGATGTCGGCGGTCAGCACCATGGTCTCGCCGCCCTTGAGGCGCCGGACCATGGCCAGGAAGGCGCTGGCGCCACCCTTTTCGCGGATCTTCTTGCCGAGCGCGCCCGAGCCGCGGATCGCGCCGATGCCGAGTTCGCGCAGCGCCACCGCATTGAAGCCGCCATCGCCATGGCGCGAGACCAGCGAGCAGGCCGGCATCCAATGCGGCCGCGAGAATGGAATCATGATGTGCTGGCCGTGCCACATCGCGATGATCAGCGGCAGCTCGGGGCGGACGCGCTCATAAACATCGGCCGGCTCGACGACGAAGCGGTTCGTGCGCCGCACCAGGCGCAGATAGCCCGCCAGCATCCGGCCGAGCGCTTCCTGCGCGATGCGAGTCTTGAGGATCGAAAAGCCCATGAAAACGAAAATCGAGGCCTAGGCTGTCTCGGGATCGAGCAGGCGGTGCAGATGCACGATGAAATAGCGGGTCTGGGCCTGGTCGACGGTGGCCTGGGCCTTCGCCTTCCACGCGGTGTGGGCGCTGGCATAATTCGGGAATACGCCGACCACGTCGAGCTTGGCGAGATCCTTGAACGTCACGCCCTCGAGCGAACTCAACTCGCCGCCGAAGACGAGGTGAAGCAGCTGTTTCTGTTCCGGCTCGGCAACCATCGATCCCTCCAGCACGAATAAGCCCGGTCCGAAGACCGCGCGGCACCAGTTACGCCATCCGCGCGCCACGCGCGAGTGCCCAGCGGCGGCAAGCTGCACGCGATACGCGCCTTAAATATGATCTGGGCCTCAGGTTCGTTGCGGCTGTCCATCGCGCAGGCGCTGCATCACCGCCAGCAACGGCCCCGACAGGCCGCCGCCGCTGGCGACGAGCATGCCATGCACCGGCGTCGGGCGGTTGTAGACCACCGCTTCGCCGGCCCCGCCGCTCATCTGGCCACCGGCTTCGCGCAGGATCAGATCGGCTGCCGCCAGGTCCCAGTCGCGGGCATCCGCTGAGATCAGCCCGGCATCGATCGATCCGTCCGCGATTCGCGTCAGCCGCAGCGCCAGCGAGGGAATTTTCTCCACCGGTTCGAAGGGTTCGATCCGGGCGAGCGCATCCAGCATCGGCTTTGGGCC
>NZ_LJHQ01000053.1 GCF_001295925.1 Allobosea sp. AAP35
GGCGTGAACAGGACCGAGTAGCCGGTGACGATGGCTTCGCGCCCGAGCGCGACGGCCATATGGGTCTTGCCCACGCCCGGCGGAACCAGGAGCAGCACCGCCTCGCCGTTGGCGATGAAGCGTCCGGGCGCCCGGCCGACCTGCCTCCGACGATGACCGGACTAACCTTGATCGAAGGGGGCAAGGCCGACATGCTGCGAGCTACCTCGGCGCCTGGCCGGCGCCGTATGGATGGCGAGGACGCGTGATGTCGGTGGTGCCCCTGATCCCGCTACGGCGTGTCGATGATCTAGCGGACCGGATCGAGCAACTCATGGGTGACGCGGAGCGACGCGGCTACGGGACGCTCGCCTACTTCCTCAACACGGCGCTGATCGAGGCGCGGATCCAGATGCGGCACGAGGAGCGCGATCAGGCAGCCGGTCGCGCCGATCCGCGCGATCTGTGGGCGGCGGGACCTGAACGGGACGAGCCTCGACCCGAATGAGTGAGCTTCTGCAAGTCCTGAGGCCCCCGCACTCGAGGACGTGCGTCTTGTGCGGATCTTGGAAAACCGAGACGGCGACAAAGGCGCAGCCTTGGGTATCGAGACCAAGAGTCCAAGAGCTCGGGGAGGCGGATCTGCGGCCGCCGTTCGACCGGTCCCCACATGCGGCCAGGATCGGTCGGAAACCCGATGACTGCCAGTTCGAACGCGCGCCGTCGCTTTTGTGGTCGTGTGTCATCGAAATCGGCAGGCGCCTGCCTTCCTCGGCAGAGCGTGAATCGGGCCAGCGGAGCCGTTCCGGTCGTGCGCTGAAACGACGCGCCTGCCGCAACTTCGAGCCCATTGGCCTCGCAGCTCGATGCCGCTGCTTGATCCGTCGATCTCCGTGGTCCTTCGCCGAAAGCGGGGCCACGAACCTCGACCCCGCCGGTCGCTCACGGGCGGAGAAACAGGTTCGTCGCTGCCTTTGCGATAGCGGTAGGTGACGCATGATGGGGCATGTGCCCGACGCCCGGCAGGATAGACAAGTCCGCTCCGCGAGCCTCGCGGCTGAACCTTACCGCGTTGCGCACCGGTGAAACCAGAGTATCCCGATCACCGGTGATGGCGATCACGGGGATCGATAGCTCGTGATAGCGTGTCGCCTGGTGTTTTAGGAATACATCGGCGGCGAGGATGTCTTGAAGATTGCTGCGGAACGCGGCCTCGCGAAAAAGCAGGCGCAGCTCGCTGGCGTCGACGTAGTGGGTCGGCACCGGCTGTGGAGAAAACGCAATCTCAAGGCCTCGATGGAGCAGAACCCGTGCCATCGGAATCGCGACGACCCGATTGACGATGGGCCCAAATAGATCCGACGCGAAAAGGGATAGGAAGAATGGCGGATCATCCAAAAAGGGATGTGTCAGGGCATTGACCAGCACGAGCCCCTGCAATCGCTCTGGTCGCTCCAGCGCAATGTGGGCGGACAAGGCACCCGCCAGCGAATGAGCCACGATCAAGACCTTCTCCGGCGCCAGCAGATCTAGCATCGCCATCAAACTTTGGGCTTGAAACGCGGGACTGGCCATGCTGGATCCTGCGGGCCGCTCGCTCCAACCTTGGCCAGGTCGGTCGACAGCGATGACGCGGTATCCCGAGAGAAGGGGCGCAAGCGTCGAAAAGAGATCGGCGTGACCGGTCCAGGCTCCATGAACCAACACGACCGTTCCCAGAGGGCGGCCAGGAGGCATCTGTTCTCGATAGTGAAGTTTGTGGCTCTCGACGGCAACCAAGACGCCCGTCGGCGGGTGGCTGCGCTCGACCTCTTGGCCAAGCCATTCGCTGAAGGCCGCACTCAGACCGCCCATAAGGACGACGACCATGATCACCGTCCTGATGCGTCGCCACCAACGCGGCTGTCGCAGGGGAGCCCTGATCATCATGATGGCATCTGATCTCGAAGCGGCGTCGTCTGAACCATCACTGTGATCCTCGCTCCCGCCGAGCCGACCTGTCACGGGTCGGCCTCAAGACCATCTCGCACGCGACACGGAGTCGGGCGAGATCGGGCCCGTGCTCGCATTTTGGAACGGCCGATCTGAAACTGTCGAAAGAGTTCGCCTGCTGCTATGCAAAGCAGGATCCGCGTGTACCAGATCTCGTTGATAACCTTGCGAGCGGAGTGCTTCGGCAGAGGCTGCTGCGCAAGCTGAGTAAGAATCTGCAGAGCAATATCGATATTGCCAGCGCGGCGTTGTGCAAGGGCGAGCCAAAACTGAATTACCGGGGCATGTGGCGCGAGCCTTGCTGCCCGCACATGAGCCGAAAAGGCTTGATCAAAGTCACCCGTGTGATCGTAAACGCGGCCCATCACATGCCAAGGTCCGTCCTTCAATGGGGAAGCAACCGATGCGCGACGCGCCAGCGTCAGCGCGAGGTCGAAATAGCCTCTGCCATGGGCTGCTTCGGCCAAAGCGGTGAGGTACTGGGTCGAACTTCGGCGGCTGTCACGCGCTGCACGTGCAATGCTGGAGAGGTCGACGGTGCCTCCCGCAAACGACAAGAGGAGCGGCGCCAGGAGACCGACTTCGGCTAGAAACGCAGCGCTGCCATGACCGACGAAGGGCAGGGTCAGGCGGGAAACCGGCATTTCTTCTGCGATGCAATTTGCATGCCTGCGGTCTGCTGAAACCATCGGATCATAGACAAGGATCGCCGGAACATCGCTCGGCAAAGGTCCCGAGAGTTCCGGCAGCCAGCGCTCGCGACGATGGGGCCACCAGCGTGTCTCGAAGGGCACCTTTCGAGGATCTCGACTGTATTGGGGCGAAAGAGCCAGGACCGAATGCGCTCCTAGGTGTCGTGCGAAGGCGAGCGCCGCATAGCCCTCCATGCTTGAGCCATAGGTGACGACGCGGGGATAGGCTCGCAATGATTGGCTGACGGCGTCGATTGCGTCCTGCCAGTCAGGTTCATGATACCAACGATTTCGACCATTGACGAAATGAACAGCCGATATCTGCTGATCCTGCAGAAAATGTTCTGCGAAGGCGGGACGGTCGAGATTTTTGGTGTCTGTGAACGCGTCGAATGAGACGATGCAGACCTCTCCCCCGCGGTGCGCCGCCTTCACCAGCAGATCATCAGACCGATAGACGACGTATGGCATCGGCTCATGCATCCGGCCAATGTCGCGCCCAGCGGCCGATACGGGCACGGGGGGTGAAGGCGCCCCCGTCGGATGAACTGGGCGTCGGTTCAACCCCGGCCAACATAGTTCAGCTCGACTTGTCCGAGCGCGATTCGCCCTTCGATCGCCCCTTCCTCCGTACGGATGTGTAATTCGACAGGATGTTCTGGCTCCGCCACCGTGAAGCTGAACGGGGCTGCAAAGATGCCCTCCTGGCGGGGTCGAAAGCGCGCTTCGCCGAGGAGACCCGGACCCCAGGCCGAAATCTTCAGTGGCAAGCCGACGGCCTCCTTGGTGAAGCCGAGCGTGAGCTTGGCCCGCCACCTGCCCTCGGCCAGGTGAAAATAGGGTCCGTAATACAGAATTCTTGAGCCGCCCGTTGCGTCTGTAACCAGGGGAGCTTCCTCATTCGGACGGTCGCCTGAAAAGAACACGCGATGGGGCCAGATCGACCTCAGCGGGACGGTCTCATCACGCAGATGGGCCACGCTGTTCTCGAGAACCAGCGTGACGATCCCCTCATCGGCCTCTGCCAGCCCCTCCAGGTAGGCGGACGGCACCGGCTGGAGCATCTCAAGCAACATAGACTCGTCGTCATCGGACAGTTGGACGCCCATATGGCCGGCAAGCGCGTGGAGGATCGCTGCCGCGGGCAGCGGCGATGACCCATCCAAACGCAAAACGGGCCCGCTGGGACGACAATCACCAATGAGAGCGACGCTGGCGCCGATCGTCCGAACAGCTTCGAGCAGGGTGGGCTGGACCAGACGCTGGAAACAAACCGCATCCGTCGCTGAAGTCGTCAAAACGATCACCGGAATCGGCCGGTTCGACAAAGCATCTCGGAGGGACCGGGGCGGGAACTGAGCGCATACGACCGTCGGTCTCGCCTCGTCGAACCCAAAACGATCGAACCGATCAACCCACTGCGGCTGCGCAGCAGCAAGCTTCGCTTGAGCGATCCGACGCACCGCTTCGAAACCCCAAGCTGCAAAGGCGCTGGGAAGCCCCAATACTACGACGGTCATGAGATGGCCGCTCGGTGCGATGCGGCCGGCCACGCTTTTAAATCAAAGACTTGCATAAATCGAACAGGCCAGATCCAGATCGTAAAAAACACGCCCCCGTCCCTGCTTCAAAACGAGCGCGGAGCTGCAGAATTCTTTGGCGAAGTCCATCGAATGAATTGCCATGAGCATGGCTCGATCGCTGCGTTTGACGAGGAGTTCGTCATGGCACCGTTGCTGAAATCGCCGATCTCCTACGAGAATGACTTCATCGATCAAATAGCACTCGAAATCGATCGCAAGCGACAGGGCGAATGCGAGGCGGGCGCGCATGCCATCGGAATAGAAGCGAACCTGCGTGAAAAGCTGCGCGCCCAGTTCGGTGAAGTCCGCAACATACTCCACGGTCTCTTTGAGGGGAGCGCCATAGAGCGTCGTGATAAACCGGCAGGTATCGTAGCCGGTCATCTGCCCCTCGAACCCGCCGCCGAGCGCGAGAGGCCACGACATGTTCAAACCACGATGCACGTGGCCGAAGGTGGGGCGCTCGACCCCGGCGAGAATGCTGATCAGCGTCGACTTGCCGGCCCCGTTTCGGCCGAGGATCGCCATCCGTTCGCCGACACCGACGCTGAAAGAGATGCCGTCGAGCACGCGCCTGCGCCCATGCTCCGTGTGAAACTCCTTGACGACATTTTCAGCCCGGACCGTCCGATCCAGGACCGGGTCGGTGGCGATAGCGCTGGGCTCCTGACGTGCAAACCAGGACACCATTCAGTGCTCGAGCGGTCGCATGTTGTCGATCAGCGAGCGGCAGATCGCATAGACGGAAAGGCTGAGCAAAATGACGATGCCGATCCACATCACACGTTTGGGATGGCTCGGGTAGTCGGTAGCGTGAGGCTCAACCACGCGCTCGAGATAGAGCTGTTGGCGCTGCGACTCGAGACGGGCCGTCTCGAGCGAACCGAGGGCCGATGCCAAGACACGATCGGCGAACTCCCGTTCAAGGACGAGCCGCTCATAATCGGCTATGATAGGCGCAATGGCCTCGGCAGATCCCCCGATGCGGCGTTTCTCCTCGACGATCTGCTGCTCGGTCGCCTGCAGCCGGTTACGCAAGCCCGCCACCTGAGGGCCAAGCGGAGAGCTGCGCTGGGCTTCAGCGAGCTGAGCATTAAGTTGAGCCGCCTCAAACGACAGCTTTCCGATCGTCTCCAGTAAGCTCTGGGATGACTTGGCCGGATCCACGGTCCCCGCCTTCATCCGAAATGCCGTCAACTCCTCCCGTCGCTCGAACGCTCTCACTTTGGCTGATTCGACCTCCTTCTCGGCCGCCGCGATCGTATCGCGGCGGGCGCGCTCATTCAGTCTGTTGATGAGAGATTCGGAGCCTTGCAGCAGCACCTCGGCGATCTTGACGGAATCGGCCGGTCGAAAGCTCTGGACGGTAAGGGTCGTGATTCCCGTCGCGCTATCCTTTTTGATTGCCACAAAATCCTGATAGCGCTCGAAGAGCTTTTCGCGGAGATCCTGAGTGAGCCATCCTGGAAATCGCCAGAATGGATCACTTTCGGGCCGCGAGAGGATCGCCCTTAGGTCGGCTTCTCGGACCAAGAGCTCAACGGCATCCCGAGAGCGCACGAATTGATGGACGGCACTGGCCTCGTCGGAGGCCCGCTCCGTGCCCGTTGAGGGAATGACGCTGCTCAGTTGATCGAACCCGGCCCGGCTCGGGCTGCGCACGACGAATTGGGCCTCGGAAGAGTATCGATCAGCCGTGATCACGCCAAAGTAGAGCACCGCGATCGTGCTTGGTAGCAGCACTGTGACGATGAACAAAGCGTAGCGACGCAGCCACCTTAGCCAGTGCGGGATGTCGGCAGCGGTCGAAATCGGGGCTTGCGCGGCCCCCGATCGCAAAGGAACGAGTTCGACATAGCCTGATAGGTGCCCGGGGGTGACGTCTTGTGACATCGGTGTCTTCTTAACTGAGTGTGAGAATGCTAGATAGCAGGCTGGACTCCGATTAGGAAAGCCAACCGGTGAAGCGTATCCAGGTGCACGGTGACGGCATGATGTCCACCGCATCGAGCCACCGCAGTTCCAGAAGGTCGCGATGAGGCAGCGTTTCGAAAAGATTTCCCGTCGGCTTCGGCCCGTTGCCCATTTGGCACGCCCGCTGTCGCCAAGGGGAACTACCCTGCCCTTCCCTGAAGCCGCAGGCGGAGAGGGTGGTGAAGCGGCGCAAGTCACCCACCGCATCAAGCCCTCGCCCTGGCTGAGCTGGAGCAAGGCTGCCTTTTTCCTCGTGGTGTTGCTACCGACCACATTGGCGGCTTTGTACTTTGGCTTCATCGCCTCCGACCGGTACGTCTCAGAGTCGACTTTTGTCGTTCGGTCGGCCAAGTCGCCGTTGTCGGGCGGCCTGGGCGGGTTGATGCAGATTGTCGGCATTTCGCGGTCGCAGGATGACAGTTATTCGGTGCAGGAATACCTGTTGTCGCGCGATGCCGTCACAGCCCTTTCGCAAAAACTGCCGATCCGTGAGATTTTCAATCGCGAAGGGGCTGATTTCGTTGCTCGGTTTCCCAACCCTCTCTATGGCGAAACCACCGAAGAACTCACCCAATACTACAGAACTCGCATCAGCGTCGTGCACGGCGCCACCACGGGTCTGACGACCCTGAAAGTCGAAGCCTTCAGGGCCGAGGATGCGATTGTCATCAATCGGACATTGCTGGAATTGGGCGAGGCGCTCGTCAACCGCATGAACGAGCGCATTCGTGCCGATGCGATCCGCTACGCCGAAGCAGAAGTAGCCCGCGGCCAGGAGAGGCTCGTCGAGACCCAGATCGCCATCACGGAGTTTCGTAACCGCGAATTGATGCTCGACCCGTCGAAGAGCTCTCTGATCGTCGCAGAGTTGATCGGACGCCTGGCTGCCGAGCTGGCCGTTGTCATGTCGCAACTGCGTGAAGTCGAGGCGTCATCCCCCAACTCCCCTCAGATTTCAGGCCTTCAGCGGCGAATTTCAGCTCTCGAGGCCCAGATTGTTCTTGAACGTCAACGTGTGTCGAACGCCTCGGATGGGCTGGCTGAAAAGATCGCCGGCTACGAACGGCTGACCTTGCAGCGCGAGTTCGCCGTCAAGGCCTTGTCGTCGGCGGTGACCAGCCTGGAAGTGGCTCGCAACGAAGCCCGCCGTCAGCAACTCTATCTGGAACGGGTGGTCGAGCCTCACGCTCCTGATTATGCGGAGCAGCCACGTCGAATGCGGAGCATTCTGCTGACGTTCGCGGGCAGCCTGATGCTGTTCTTCGTTGGCTGGCTACTCTTTGCCGGCGTGCGTGAGCACAGCGTCAAACTCAAATGAAGCGTCCCGGCGCCACCCGTCAGCCGGTGATTTACCTTTCGCTCACGACGCTGAGAGAAATGTGCTTCAACGCTAACGGATTGGCGATGCAGCAAATCCACAGTTGCAGAGGATTTGATCAACCGCTCGGCAGCGCCGTTCCCAACGCAAGTGATCAATGATAGTGCCGGGTGGCATAGGAGACTGATCGGTGCGCGTAGGCCTAATCGCGGTTATCTGTGGAATTGCGGCTGCTGGCTGCTCCAACCTTCCTGCCAGTGGTCCGTCGACAGCCGACATCGTCAACCAACCGGCCGAGAATAGTCAGACCCTTTTCGAACTGATCGATCTCGCTCCCGCAGCTCTCACAGCTTTGAACATCCGTGCGTCAGACAGGTTCAGCAGCAGCTTCGGTGATCGTCGCGGCGCGATTGAGTCACGGATCGGGGTGGGCGATTTCGTCGCTGTCACCATCTGGGAAGCTGGGGCGGGGGGGCTCTTTTCGGCTCCCTTGACGACGGACCGCTTCACGCCTGGCTCTCGGACGGCTACGATTCCGGAACAGGCCGTTGCTAGGGATGGGACCATATCGGTACCTTATGCCGGGCGCGTCAGGGTTGCAGGTAAGACAGCTGCGGAGGTCCAGGCGACGATCGAGGAGCGGCTGGCGGGAAAAGCGATCCAGCCTCAGATCCTTGTGACTGTCAGCCGCCAGATCAGCAGCACCGTTGCCGTAACGGGCGAGGTAGGCGCCAGCGGTCGCATCCCGCTGTCGACCAAAGGCGATCGCATCCTTGAGGTGATCGCGACAGCCGGTGGGGTTCGAGCGCCCGTTAATGAGACGGAGATTCGATTGACACGCGGGTCGCGTACGGTAGCGGTCCCGATGCTGACGATCGTCAATAATCCTGCTGAAAACATCTATCTGCAAGGCGGTGACACGTTGACGCTCGTTCGTAATCCACGAACGTTCATTGCTGCGGGTGCCACGGGTCGCAATGCCGAGATCCCGTTTGAAGCGGATACGATGAACCTAGCGCAGGCGTTGGCCAAGGCCGGGGGCTTGCTCGACTTCCGAGCGGATCCGGAAGGCGTTTTCTTATACCGTTTCGAAGCAGCAGAGACATTACGGCGGATCAAGCCAGATAGTCCTTATCTCGCCTATGGTCGCAGGGTACCGGTGATCTATCGCGTCAACATGCGCGATCCAAACGGACTCTTCGTTGCGCAGGGACTGCGAATGCAGCAGGGGGATATCCTCTACGTTTCGAATGCACCGCTCACCGATGTGCAGAAGGCGTTTTCGGTATTCCAGAGCCTTAGTTCGCCGGCGGTGCAGGGCGTCGGATTGGCATCCGGTTTCAGGTAAGGCGCGCGCTTAGCCCTTAGTTGGCATTCCGGGCGGAAAACACCTTCGGGCCGACTCCGAAGAGCCTTAAGGCGGGGAGCCGTTCACGTGAGCCAACTGAACGTGCTGGAAGAAGAGGCCATCTATCTCTTGCGAGAGACGGCTGCGCTGTTCCGGCGACCGGTCATGCTGTATTCGATCGGGAAGGATTCTACCGTCCTCACCCATCTGGCTGCCAAGGCCTTCTGGCCCGCGAAGCCTCCCTTCCCGCTTCTCCACATCGACACCACCTGGAAGTTTAAGGAGATGATCGCGTTCCGTGATCGTCTGGCGGGAGCGCTGGGCTTCGATCTGCAAGTCGAGGTCAACCGGGAGGGCGTAAACCGCGGCATCACGCCTTTCAGCGTCGATTCGTCGACCTACACCCGGGTCATGAAGACCGATGCCCTGAAACAAGCTCTCGAACGTCATCAGTTCGACGTTGCCATCGGCGGCGCTCGCCGTGACGAGGAAAAAAGTCGCGCCAAAGAGCGGGTATTTTCGCGCCGTACGGCGCAGCATGGCTGGGATCCCCGGGCGCAGCGGCCCGAATTCTGGCGCATCGCAAACCCCCATCTGGGCACGGGCGAAACGATGCGGGTGTTCCCTCTCTCCAACTGGAGTGAGCGCGACATCTGGCGCTACACCCTGGCGGAAGGCATTCCAGTGGTCCCGCTTTATCTCGCCGCTCCCCGACCCGTCGTCCAGCGAGACGGAACTCTGATCGTCATCGACGACGAGCGCTTTCCGGTGAAGCCGGATGAAGAGGTTCGGCAACGGATGGTGCGGTTTCGGTCGCTCGGCTGCTATCCGCTCTGCGCTGCCATGGAGTCGCAAGCCACCACGATCGTCGATATCGTAGCCGAACTCGACGGGGTGACGTCGTCGGAGCGAAGCGGCCGCCTGATCGATGGCGCCGGTTCGGGTTCGATGGAAGCTAAGAAGCGCGAGGGTTACTTTTGACCTTTCTGTCCGACGCTTACGCCGCGGCTTTCGGCACGCCCGAACAAGCCGCTGCGTCGCATCGACCGGCAGCCTTGCGTGTCCTGATCTGCGGCGCTGTCGATGACGGCAAATCGACCCTGATCGGTCGCCTGGTTGCAGAGGCCGGCGGCATGACGGACGATCAACGGCTGGCTTTGGCGGAGGCGTCCCGCCTGTTCGGCACGACCGGAGCAGAACTTGATTATTCGCTTGTGACCGACGGCCTCGAGGCGGAACGCGAGCAAAACATCACGATCGACGTCGCCTATCGTTACCTGGCGACGACGGATCGCGATTTCGTCATCGTCGATACGCCAGGCCACGAGCAATACACGGCGAATATGGCGACAGGCGCCTCGCAATGTGACGTCGCAGTCATCCTCGTCGACGCTGTCCGCGGCCTCAGAACCCAAACCTTCAAGCACGCCGCCATCTGCAGCCTGCTGGGCATCCGTCATGTGGTCCTGACCGTCAATAAAATGGACGCTGTGGCCTATGACGAGACAGTGTTTCGCGAGATCGTCGACGCGTTCCTGACCATCGCCGCTCCTCTCCAACTGACCGTTGCGCCGATCCCGCTCGCGGCCAGGGACGGCGTCAATGTCATGGTCGTGAGCACGCTGACGCCTTGGTATCAGGGCCCGTCACTTCTTCATCATTTGTCGTCGCTGGCGGTCGTGCCGGCCCCGACCGCCACAGGCTTGCGTCTACCCGTTCAGGGCGTCGCCCGAACTCCGGAAGGCGAGCGGCTTTATACCGGGTCGGTCGTATCGGGAACGATCGCCGCAAACCAAAAGATCAACATCGCGAGCTCAGGTGTCGAAGTAATTGTCAACCGCCTGGTTGATCGGCATGGACCGACCGACGAGGCGGGGCCTGGCGAACCGGTGGCCTTCACCTTGACGCCGGAGACAGATTTGGGTCGCGGCGGCATGGTCACGTCGGGCTCAGACCGCCCAGTCTTGTCCGATCTTTTTTCTGCCTTCGTCATCTGGTTTGGCCGACAACCACTCTTTGCCGGACGTGATTACGAGATGCGTCTTTCCACCGCGACGAGTCCGGTCACGGTGACGGCGATCCGGGGCAAACTGGACGTCGCGAGAGGATCACAGGTTTCAGCCACCCACATCGACCGCGACGAGATCGGGATCTGTCATTTGGCGACCCCCGCCAAGGTTGCCGTGGATCCGCACGCCCATTGTCCGCCCACCGGCCGTTTCATTCTCATCGACAGGGCCAGCGGTGACACCGTCGCTGCCGGCCTGATCCGTCATGCACTCGATCGCGGCAGCAACCTCTTCACGCAGAGGCTGACTGTCGATCGCCAGGCACGGGAAGGCCTTCTCGGCCAAAAGGGCTTGGTCCTTTGGTTTACGGGCCTGTCTGGATCGGGAAAATCCACAATCGCAGACGCGCTCGAACGCAAGCTCCACGCGAAAGGGAAGCTGACCCTGCTGCTCGATGGCGACAACATTCGACAGGGATTGAACAGGGATCTTGGCTTCACCGAAGGCGACCGCGTCGAGAATCTGAGGCGCGTCGCTGAAGTGGCCAAACTCATGGTCGATGCCGGATTGATCGTCCTGTGCAGCTTCATCTCCCCCTTTGCACGTGACCGCGCCATGGTGCGCGAGCGGCTGTCGGGATGCCCCTTCTTCGAACTGTTCGTCGATGCATCGCTCCAAACCTGCGAACAGCGCGATCCAAAAGGGCTGTATGCCAAAGCGCGGCGCGGTGAGATCCGCAACTTCACGGGGATCGATTCGGCCTACGAGATTCCAACGGCGCCCGACCTCGTGCTTGACACCGACCGCGCCTCGGCAGACGACCTCACCGAGGTCATCGTCAGCTGGCTCACGCAACGCGGGGTGTTGGCCTGACGGCTGCATCGGCGGGTTGGCCGCTTCCTCACCGCCGGCAAGGACGTCACGTACAGTGGACCGATTGTTCAAGATGAAGAAAATGTCCCCGACTGCCGCCCCTCCAGCTACGCTCCCTCCTCCCCTCGTCGCCGGCTCTATCCTCGCCCTTGACGACCTGCGCAGTCATGACCGTTATCGCGCCGAGTGCATGAGCCGGGCTGCGACACAGACGGTCTATCTTGGGAACGCGACGGTTCTGGCGCGTGTGCTGGGTCGCTACAAAGCCTATCTCGACACCCGCGATCGGGGGTTTGCGGCCCATCTCATGCTCGATGGGTATTGGGAGATGTGGCTGACGCAGTTCATCGCCCGACGGATCGTGCCCGGCATGCACGTCGTCGATGTCGGCGCAAACTTCGGGTATTATTCGCTTCTAATGGGCGATCTGATCGGCAACGAGGGTCGCCTTCTCTCCGTCGAGCCCAATCCGCCAGTGGCCGAGATGCTGTGCAAGACGCTCGAGCTGAACGGCTTTGCGGCCCGCAGCACTGTCGTGGCAGCCGCAGCGGGAGCCATCGATGGAGTGGGAAGCCTGCTTGTGCCCGAGGGGGAGCCCAAGAATGCGATGCTGGTGAGCCGACCGGGCCCGCAGGACGATCGAGGACTGGTTGCTGTCCCGATCCGGAGTCTCGACCGGCTCCTCGATTCGTTCGAACGCGTCGATTTTCTCAAGATCGATGCCGAAGGCGCGGAAGAGGATATCATGACGGGGCTCAGCGAAACCATCGCTCGCTGCAAGCCGCGGATCATCCTTGAATTCAATCCAGGACGCTGTCGCGACCCTCGCGCGCTGCTGGCGCGTCTGCGCGAACCCTATCCGGTCTTGAGGTGCCTGGGGTATGATGCCGAGGTTGGACCCGTGTCCGACGAGACGCTGCTCGATCCGACCAATCAGGAAGACCGGCTGCTTTATCTCGACGAGGATGGAACGCCGAGGTCAATCTAGGACCTACGGCCCCGCGTTCAAACTAGGACTGGCCCGTGACCCTCCTGACCGAATTCTCAACTTTGCTCGGCCTGGTCGTCGCGGGCGTTGTCGTCGTGATGCTGGTCGTCGGCGGCTTTTTGGAAATCCTCAATGCGCGCCATCCCGAACGTCGCATTCAGAAGGACCGCATCAATCGCCGCAAATGGAAGGAACTCAGGCAGGCGCCTGTTTCCATCGTGACGCTTTCGGCCTGTTTCGCGTTTGGGCTGTTTGCTCAACAGCAGGGTTGGGCCCTTGTCCCTCTAGAGCTGTCCTGGTGGTCAGGGCCTCTGATGCTGCTCGTCTCGGTCGTTCTGTACGATGCCTGGTTCTACTGGGTTCACCGCCTCCTCCACAGCAGGCCATTTTACCGCTTTCATGCCCTTCATCACAAAAGCGTCGCCCCGACCGTCTGGAGCAACCATCATGAGAGTTTCATGGAAGCGCTCCTCAATCAGGCTTATTATGCGCTGATCGTGTTCATCCTGCCGATCCCGTGGCAGGTTCTCATTCTGCAAAAGCTCTATGATCAGGTCAGTGGCATGCTCGGCCATGCTGGATTCGAGCATTTCGCCTCTCCGGCCGGCCGCGCGCCTTGGCCCCTCGCCAGCACCGTGTTTCATGACCAGCATCACGGTGCCTTCCGCTTCAACTACGGTCACACGTTCTCGTTGTGGGATCGCTGGATGGGCACGCTGCATCCGCGCTACGATGTCATTCTGAAGAGCTTCGAGCCTGGGGGTGAAGGTGCCGATCGCCCCACTAAGGCCTCCGAGGGGCGATGATCGGGTAGGCCTTCAGGTTGACGACGGCTCCTGAAGGGGATCGGCCACCTTCTGGTATCGTTGCGCGAGATAGATGACCCCTCCCTCCGTCAGCTCACGATAGAGCGTCGAGCCCTGGCTGCCGGAGAACTCCGCGATGAAGGCGCGCCCGAACCGCACCTGACCGAGACGCGCCCGCTTCCGGTGTTCGGCCGCGTCGAGGGCTGCCACGACGCCAGCGGACAGGTCACGTTCGGACCGCAACTGCAGACCCGGTACCATCAGCTGTCGTCGCAGATCGGCGATCGCTGCTTTGCCGCGCATATCGGCAAAGGTGAACCATCCACCGGGCTTCAGCACGCGCGCAACCTCCCGCGCGAAGGCCGGCACATCGCTGTAGCAATGAGACGATTCGATATTGACGACGATGTCGCAAGACGCGGTTTCAAGAGGCAGCCTCTCCGCATCGCCGATCTCGAAGGAAAGCCCGACTGCATCGTCGTTCAGGCCGCGCGCCCGCCCCACGGTCGTTGCCGAATAGTCGATCCCAACGACCCAGGCCGGATTGTGATAGCGGGCGATGTACCGAGCTCCGCCCCCTCGTCCCGACCCAATCTCGACGACCTGCGCATCTGTGATCGGCAGCCCGGCGACCGCCTGCGCATAGAGGCCGATGAAGGGGCGATCGGGCTCATCGTCACTGTGGAGGGGAAACGCTGCGGCCTGATCCACGAATCCATAGTTCATGAAGCGCCAATCGTCGTCCCGCCAATGCCGTGACAAGCCATTGTAGAGGCCCCGCCAAAGCCATTTGCGCGTTCTCGGAAACGCCCCCTTCTCGATCGCCTGCAGCAGACTGGTAAAGGCGCGGCTGGCCATGACGTCTCTCACTCACGCTGAAGGTCGAGCAGACGAGGATGCCGGGGCCGGGGGAAGGTTGTTGGCCAGCCACTCCCGACCTTTCCGCATCAGCTCCTGATCATCGCTGTTGCGGGGATCGAAGCCCGGGACGTAGTAGCGCAGCACACTCGGCAGGCACCGGCGCCAATAGCCGGGAGCGACCATCGTCACCCAAAAGAACCGACCCCAGAAGCGGAATCCGGTCTTGACGCCGTCGGTACTCGCATAGATCGGAACGTTGCGCAGGAAGAGCGCCAGGAACGGGAATAGCGTCGCATTCATGCCCAACACACGGACCCAGTAGCGGGTCCAACCGGACATGCCCGGTGTCGCGGCATTGAGGACATCGAGAGCGACGGCCTTGTGCTCCAACTCTTCCAGAGCGTGCCACATCCAGAGCCGACGATAAGCGGGGGCGGCCTTCTCCAAAAGCTCGGGATGGCGCAGCGTCAAGCTTGACAGGGTCGCGGTCATATGCTCGATGGCGCAGGTGATCGACAGGCGGTGCAGCGGGTTTTTGACAATCTCGAAACCCTGCCGGATCGGTTGTTCCATTTTCTCCACATCATAGCCGAGTTTTACCAAAGCGCGGTTGTAATCCTCGTGCTCGCGGGTGTGGTAAGCCTCCTGAACGGAATAGCCGTTGATCTCGGCGGCCAGCTCGCGGTCCTGAAGCTTGGGCCCATAGTGCTTCAGCGAGCGAATGAAAAAGCGTTCCCCTTCCGGCAGGAAGATCGATAGGCCATCGATCAGGATGGTTTTGATCAGGTCGTTCTCGAGCCAGTGCCGCTGGGCATTGTCGAGTATGCCGAAACGGATATCCCGGGGGATGATATCGTCGGCATTGCCCATGTGCTGAGAGGCCTTGGCGGCGTGGGACATGGCGTCGCTCCGATGAGTTCCTGCAGCGCGTAGATAAAGATGGTCGTAGCCTTGGCGGGTGGGTTCGTCGAGCTTTGCGTCCTGCCCGAGCTCGGCGCCTGTCCGTAGCTGAACGATGGCGGGACAAAAACGCGTCAGATGGGCCTGAGTGACAGCAAGAATTCTGCCAAACGGGGAATGTCTGGATGATCCGACGTCACGCCAGGATAGAGTTCGACATCATAGACCTGTTCGACCTCGAGGATGAAATGCACGGCCGCAGCCGAGTCGAGACCCAGGCTGGCAAAGCTTGCATCGGAGGCGATTGTTTCGATGTCGCGGTCGAGAAACGTCGCGAGCTGCGCCCTCAAGGCGGTTTCGATAGTGGATGTCGACATCGCGATTCCGGGTCCAGCGCTGTGCCTGTCGTTGCGATGCCAGTTCGTCCGCGTCAAGCATCCTCCTGCGCATCGTGACGCGGGCGCGCGGCATGCCAGGGCTCCAGTTGGCCTTGCAACCAAAGCTGCCGGGTCAGGCTTCGCTGGACCTTGCCGCTCGTCGTCTTGGGCAAGGCGCCCGGTCGGATCAGGACGATCTGATGGAGGGAAACATCGTGGTTGTTGACCACGGCCGCCTGGATGGCCGCGACCACCTCGGCCTCGATCAGGCCGTGCCGCTGAGAGCGTTCGACCTCTTGAACCACGACGATCCGCTCTGTGCCGGCATGATCAATGATGGAAAACGCCGCCGTGTGATCACGCCGGAGCGCCGGATGGCTCAAGGCCGCGGAGGCCTCGATATCCTGCGGGTAGTGGTTGACGCCCCGGACGATGATCACATCTTTGATCCGGCCGACGACATACAACTCCCCCCGGTCGTCGAGATGGCCGAGATCGCCGGTCCGTAACCATCCCTCCTCTCCGGAGATTTCATCGGTCCCGAAGTGGCTTGGCGACGCCTGGAAGGTCTCTTGGGTCTGTGCCGCGCGCTCCCAGTAGCCTTGGGCAACACTGGCCCCTTGGATCCAAATCTCGCCGATCTCGCCATCGGGGAGCAGTTGATGCGTTTGCGGATCGACGATCAGAAGGTTCAAGCCGTCCATGGGCGCCCCGCAACTCACGATCTCGCAGGCGTCGCAGTCGTCGGTCGGAACTTGGACGAGTCCGCGAGCCAGGGCTTGGGTGCTGACCCGTCTGGTGCGCGCAGGATTGCCGCGATGGCCCGCACTGACCAGCAAGGTCGCTTCGGCAAGACCATAGGCAGGACGCATCGATCCCGGATCGAAACCGTAGGGCGCAAACGTGTCATTGAACCGTGCCAAGGTCGCCGCGCGGACCGGCTCGGCGCCATTTAGAGCGATCTTCCACCGGCTCAAATCGACACCGTCCATGAGGTCGGGTCGGAAGCGATCGACACACAGATCGAAGGCAAAATTCGGAGCGGCTGCGACCTCCGCGCGATGTTCCGCGATCGCCTTGAGCCAGTTGAGGGGTCGGTGCATGAAGCCCGATGGCGTCAAGAGGACGCAGGGCGCGCCGAGATAAATCGGCTGGAGCAAATTCATGATCAAGCCGAGGTCATGATACAGCGGGATCCAGCTGACATGGGCTGATCCCCCATGATTGCCGAGCCGCTCCTTCATCATCTGCAGGTTGCTCAGCAAATTGTCGTGGCTGACCATGACCCCCTTCGGTGCGGAGGTCGACCCGGAGGTGTATTGCAGGAAGGCCAATCCTTGCGGATTGGAGCGCGTCTCGCAGGACGCCATCGGCAGGTGCGCCAACGTCACCGGCTGGTAGCTTACGCCTTGCTCAGCCAAGTGCTCCTGAAAGGTCTGGCGTCCAGACAGCTCGGCGGGTGGGCCTAGCGCGAGCCGCGGCTGGCAATCGGCGATGATCGACGCACTCGCGTCCTGGGCGGCGTTGCGCCGAGGCACCATCATCGGGACTGCGATAACGCCGGAGATGAGACAGGCGAAATAGGACACGACGAATTCGAGCGACGATGGAAAAATGAGCAGGGCACGATCACCCGGGTCTGTGCGTGTCACAAGATCCTGCGCGAGGTTGCTCGCTTGAGCCCAGAGCTGCGCAAAGCTCAGCTGGGGACGATCGCCCGGCTTGTCGGAGTAGACCGTGAGAGCGGTGACGTCGGGTTTCTCGAGCGCCTGGTGGCGTAGGACGTCAACGAGAGAGGAAAACCGTGTCATGCTTGGCCGTCTGCCCATGAGAACACTTGACGCGGACCAGAACCATCGTGATCCAGGCCCGGCCTTTCAGAGGCGGAGAATCCTCTATGGTATGGAGTGCATGTGCGATCAATGCGATTCAGCGGCAACCCTGAGGCTGCGTCAGACCTCACGCATCGTTCAGTGAGCCCGATCGTTGGCTGCACGCTCCTATGATGGTCGCTCGCTGCGACAATCATGCGCCTGACGAGCTCGTAGGATAGCTTATGGACGAATTGATCGACACAGCCACAGCGTCGCGCGTCGACGCCAGCCTTCCAGGGCATTCGCGGCCTTTGCTGCCTATGATGGAGGTTCGCGAGCCTGCCCGGCGTTGGCAGGATGGCAGTGTATCCGTTCTGCTTTTGATACCGGCGCTGAACTTTCTTTATGGCCCCTTCCTTCGGCTGAATGCAGGGCGGTACCGCATATCGTTTCGATGCAAACCCCGTTTTGCGCTTCAGGGCCACCATCCTTCGCTCGGGCTGGAAGTCATTGCGCAGAACCGCATTCTTCGAGCCTGGCGCGACTACAATGCCGTAGAATTGAGCAGCGGCGTCCAGGAGCTGACGTTTACTGTCCCGTACGCGTTGTCCATCGAGGGGGGCGCAGATGCTCCGTTCGAGTTCCGCTTTTCCCATTTCAGCAACGCCTTGCTGACGATGACAGACGTCACCCTCCACTGCGATCAGGCCGGCATCGTCCCTGACGAGGACAACGCCAACCTCGGGCCTTGGCGCCTGCTCGGCCGATTAAAGACGCTTCCCCTTCCGGGTGACGTTCGCCTGTCGCCCGTGACGGTGACCGGCCTGAAGATGTGGCGCAGTTTCGCCGAATTGCGGATACCGGCAGGGCATTACCAAGGCGAAATCACCTGCGAACTGATCAAGGCGCGCGTGCCATCGCGAGATGCGCTCGAGGTTATCGTTCAAACGCGCGATGGGCTCCATATTGGCCAGGAACGCTATCAGGCTCATCAGCTGAGCTCAGGCAAGGCAACTTTCGCCTTCGCTGTCCCGCGTGACGTGAGTTTGGATGTCGGCGTGCCCCGTCCGATCGACGTCAAGCTCCGCCATTTCGCGAATGCCGATCTCCGTTTGAGTTCGTTGAATCTTCGGCATGTGAGACCTCTTTCCGAGGACGAGCCGTCGGACGGGTCTATCAGGGTCGCAAGCTCTCATGTCATTCTCGGGAAGAAGCGCCTTTTAGTTTTCGGCAATTGCCAAGGCAGCTTGTTGGCGGAAGCCCTTCGCAACCATTCCGGTTTCGCGCGATATTTCACGATCAAACATCACTACATGGAGCTGCCGCCCAATCTGCATGAGCAGGGTCGCCGTGACCTGGCCGAGAGCGACATGCTGCTGATTCAGGACATCCGCGAATGGGATCACTATCCGCTTCGCGCCGACGTTCCTGCCGATCTACCGACCCTTCGATATCCGTGTGTGCGGTTCGCGTCGCCCTGGCCCTTTGATGCATTCAACGGCCCAGATGACAGGATGGCTCGAAACCGCGATTACCCCAATCTCGAATTTACCTATTTTGATGGCCTTTTGGGCCGCCTGCGAAGGGAAATCCCTGACCAGGAGCAGCGCTTCCAAGCCTACAGATCGCTCGACATCGAACGGGTTATTGACGTCACCCGCCTTCATCGGTTCGAGCAGGCCCGGCTTGAGGAGATGGACCGCCGCTTCGAAGGCGGGATCGGGGCGTATATACTCGATCGGTACAGGACGAAGCAGGTTTTTTATACAACGGCACATCCCAATGGACAGATCCTCAAGTCACTCGTCCATACGGTGGCCAAGGAGTTGGGCGTGTCGCTGCGGTTCTGGTGGCCTGGCTCGTTGAATTCGCTGCGCCGATTGCAGATTCCGATCCACCCTGCGATCGCCGCTCGCCTCGGCATCCGATGGGCCGACGCCGAACGTAAATACCTGGTCAAGGGCGAGTGGATCCGGTGGGAAGACTACGTCCGTCGCTACATCGCCTATTACGGGTGATGGCGCACCAGATACGCCTCATTAAACCTCCGACCGAGGAGGGGCGCTCTCGTCCCGCGCGAGATGCCCGGCATAATCGAAGACAAGAAAGACGAAAACGGAGAAGAACCCCCCTGCCATCAGCAGCAGGGTGATATCGCACCAGGTCATAAACAGCGGCCCGATCGTCAACACCGGCGCTCCGAAAAGCAAGATGTTCACGTTCATGAGAATGATCAATAGGCGCATCTCGGTTGGCCCAAACCCGACGATCGAGATGTGGAACTCGCGGGACACGCAGGCCTTGACCAGCGAGTAAATCGACAGCGCGTGATAGCCGGCGAGGGCGAGTAAAGCGATGTCCAGTCGAACATAAGCCGACAAGCCCATGCCAAGGCAGATCAGCAGATTGCCGATGACATCGACGGTTTGGTCGAGGAAATAGCCATAGCGAGGGCGCTCGATTCCTCTAAAGCGCGCGAGCGTTCCATCGAGTGAGTCGCCGAACCAGTGACAGATCAAGCCGAGGCATGCCAGCCAGAGAAAGCCCGGCGACCAGGCCGTGAGCAGATAGCCGATTAATGTCAGGCCGGCGCCGAAAATCCCGATGGCTGTCAGAGCGTCCGGCGTCACGGACGCTGGCAGGCGCCTAACGAGCCATGTCAACGCTCGGCGCTCGACAGCGCCGACGATGCTGTTATGGATGCGGTTCAAGGTTTCTGACAATTTCTGTGGCAGGTGGCGTTACCTATCGCCGAGAGCGTTCAGTGTTTCAAGGATAGTGATCTTATGTGTGCGTTCACAATGCCAATTCGGCCTTTAACAACCCAACAACGATTTGGAGGCTAATCGCGCTCCGCTGCCATTCTAGACGCGCCTATCAGGATTCGCCCGTGCCGATCGCCTACGACGTGACACGACTGATGTTGGGCCCGCTGTCCTTGACGCCGCGTGGCATCGATCGCGTCGATCTCGCTTACGCCCGCCACTTCTTCGAGCATTCCCCAGAGGATTGCTTTGCGCTTTTGCCGACAGCGTGGGGGACGCGCCTTTTCCCCCGTGAGCGGGTCCTGCGGGGGCTGACCAAGCTGGAAGAGCTCTGGTCAGAGAACCGCCTGCCGGCCGTGGATGGCGCTTGGATGTCCTTGGCGCCGACGATTCAGGCGGGCAAATCCTCGTGGTATGTCCGTTCGCCGGGTGCTGTTGGCCTCAGCCTTCGGTTGTTTTCCCTGCTCAAGGCGACGGGCTTCGAATTTGGCACCGATGCCGTCAGTGGGCTGCCGCAAGGCAGCATCTACGTCAATGTCGGGCAGATCGGCTTGGCTGTGCCGTTCTTGCTCCGCTGGCTGCAGCGAAGACCTGACGTACGCCCTCTGTTCATGCTCCATGATGTTATTCCCCTTGAGATGCCGGAATATGTCTCGCCTGGCTCGGTCAAGGCGCATGCGACAATGGTCGATCAAACGGCAAAGTACGCAGCCGGCTTGATTGTCACCACGCAAACAGCCAAGGCGGCCATCGATCGCGAATTGGCGCGACGAAGTGCGAGGCCATTACCGACGATCGCGCTACCCTTGCCGATTCCAGCGATCTTTCGATCTGCGCCCGATCCCGACCCGACACTGGCCCATGTTCCTTATTTCGTGGTGTGTGGCGCGATCGAGCTGCGGAAAAACCACCTGATGCTTTTAGAGGTCTGGAAGCGACTTCATCGGCGGTTCGGCCCCGCGACACCCCACCTTGTCATCACTGGCTCAAAAGGGTGGCAAGGCGAGTTGATCATGGACCGTCTCAAGCGCTGCGGCGACGTCAGCGACTACATCCATGTCGTTCACGGGCTGTCGACCCCTGGACTGAAGCGCGTCATCAGCGGTGCTCGCGCTCTGTTGATGCCGTCCTTTATCGAAGGCTTCGGCCTACCGATTGTCGAAGCGGCGCGCCTCGGCACGCCCGTCATTGCCTCGGACATCTCTGCCCATCGGGAAGTCGGCCATCCGCAGACTCGCTTTGTCGATCCGATCGATGGGCCGGGTTGGGAGAACGCGATCACCGATTATTTTTCCGCAGATCACATCCGCCTGACGGAGACTGTGGGGTATGCAGAATTGACATGGCCGGCCTACTTTTCCGCCCTTTCGGCCTTCATGAGAGATTTGCAACCTAACGGTAACATGATTAATCGATGATGGATTGTTTTTCGCCCAAGCGACCCCTACCAGCTTCATGAACATTCGCGGCACAATTTCACCGCGCATGGGGGCCGTAGTTGTCCTGTTGGTCAGAGTTTCTGAGGTCTATGCCGGTTAGCACCCGATTGTCCGCTACAGATGCTGCCATTATTGGCGCATCGTGCCTCCTGCCGGGAGCCGACACGCCTGCGGGCTTGTGGGACTTGATGCAGGGCGAACGGAACGCAATTTCTGCGCGTCCCCGAGGTCGCTGGAATGTCGAACGCTTCCTGCGCCCTGGCGAGCCCGCGCCCGGCTTTGCCTACAGTTTCGCCGGCGGATATCTCGACGATGCCTTCGGATTCGATCCTGCGCCCTTCAACATCTCGCCCCGCGAAGCCCAACAGATGGACCCGCAGCAGCGCCTGTTGCTCACGGCGACGTGGCGCGCCTGCGAGGATGCTGGTCTGCCGCCCTCGGCTTTGTCCGGCCGCAACATCGGCGTTTATGTCGGTGCATCCCTGGCGGACTATCAAAGCGTCGGTGCTTTTGATCCCGCCGTGATCGGCAGCCACTTCATGACTGGGAACGCTCTGTCGATCCTGGCCAACCGCATCTCCTATGTGTTCGATCTCAAGGGGCCGAGCTTCACGGCCGATGCGGCCTGCTCCTCCTCCTTCGTTGCGCTCGCACAGGCGGTGGCAGCGCTGCAAGCCGGCGATGTCGAGATGGCGATCGTCGGCGGCGTCAACATGCTGTTGTCGCCGGTACCTTTCATCGGCTTTTCCCAGGCGCGGATGCTGTCTCCGACCGGACTCTGCCGGCCCTTCGCAGAAGCCGCCGATGGTTATGTGCGGTCCGAGGGAGCGGTCGTTTTGATCCTCCAGAGGGAGCCTGAGGCGATCGCTGATCGCCGCCGCATTCGCAGCGTCGTGGTCGCGGCGGGGACCAATTCGGACGGGCGCACGAATGGCATTTCCCTACCGTCCCAAGCCTCACAGCAGCAACTGATCGAGACGGTTCACCGCAGCGTTGGCCTCGACCCGGACAAACTCAGCTTCGTAGAGGCTCACGGGACGGGCACGAAGATCGGAGACCCTATCGAAGCCGCTGCGATCGGGCGAGCGCTAGGGCAGCGCCGGGCGATGCCGCTCCCGATCGGATCCGTCAAATCCAATGTCGGTCACCTCGAGGCCGCGTCAGGCCTGGCGAGTTTGCTGAAGGCAAGCCTGGCCCTGGAGCACGGGATCGTCCCGCGATCGCTCTTCACCGACGAGCCGAATTCCGCGATCCCCTTCACGGAGCTCAATCTCGCCCCCGTGACGAAAGCACTGACGCTCAGTGACAGGAGTGGTGACCGTTTCGCCGGCATTTGCAATTACGGCTTCGGCGGGACCAATGGGCACGCCATCCTCCGTTCGGCGCCGCATCGATTGGTGCCGGCCCAATCGATGACGGCCCAAGAGAGCGCTCGCGCGAACGTCCTTCTGCTTTCGGCGGCCACCGAAGCGGCTTTGAGGATCCGTTCTGGGCAGATGGCCGAGGTCATCGCAGCCGGCCAGCCTGCGGCGACCGTCGCTGCCGCCATAGCACATCAGCAAGACCGGATGGCTCACAGGCTGGCCGTTACACTGTCGTCAGACGTGGGGCCGGCGAGCGGTGTCGTCACGGCCTTGCGTCGCTTTGCCCGTAGCGGTGACGTGAATGAGAACGGCGCGACAGCGGTCGTCCACGAGAGGCCCCGCGCGACGATCTTCGTCTACAGCGGCAACGGCGCCCAGTTTGAGCAAATGGGCGTGGCCGCTTATCGCAGCAACGCCTTGTTTCGGCATGAAGTGGACGACATCGACAGGCGCTACAAGGACATTGCCGGATGGTCGATCGCTGAGCGGCTGCGTGAGGGAACGCCGAGCGAAGACCTTGCGCGCACGAGCATCGCTCAGCCCTTGATTTTCGCCGTCCAGTCGGCGTTGACCGCCGTCTTGAGGGATCATGGCGTTCAGCCAGCCGGGGTGCTGGGGCACAGCGTCGGCGAGATTGCCGCAGCCGAGGCAAGCGGTCTGCTGACCCGCTCGGCAGCCCTCTTCATAATGCACAGGCGCAGCCTCCATCAGGAGGCGGTGCGCGGCGAAGGCCGCATGCTGGTCGTTGCGGCCGATGCCGCTAAAGTTGAGGAATGGCTGCAGCACGCGGCGCTGTCTGAGGTGGATATCGCCGCCTACAACAGCGCCACATCGACGACCGTCTCGGGTCCGGGCAAGCAGCTTGAGGCGTTGGCACGGCTTGCGCGCAAGCAGCGGATCGCGAGCGTTCCCCTGCAGGTCGATTACCCCTTCCATTCGCGTGCGCTTGAGCGGGTTCGCGAAGCCCTGCTCGGCGATTTGGGAGAGCTGAAGGCCGATCTCCCGGGTGTCCCGTTTTATTCCACGGTCACGGGCAGCGTTCTGGCCGGGGACGAGATGGATCAGCATTACTGGTGGCAAAACATCCGCCAGCCGGTTCGCTTTGCGCAAGCCCTCGAAGCCGCTGTCACTGCCCATGATCAGCCGGCCTTCATCGAAGTGTCCCCACGTCCGATCCTGATCGGCCCGATTACTGACGGTCTGAAGGCCTCGGGACGTGCTCATGCCGTTTTGCAGAGCTTGCCTGCCGGCTCGACCGTGATGTCCGATCCGATCGGTGCGATGATCGCCAGACTGGCCGTTCATGACGTCGACCACGATCGATCTGTTCTGTTCGGCGAGCCGCTCGAGACCGTCCACGCCTTGCCGCCCTATCCCTTCCAGCGGGCGAGCTTTCACTTCGAGGGCACCCATGAGGCGCTCACGTCCCATGGGCGACTGATCGACAGCACACCCCTTCATCCCTTGCTCGGGGCGCGGCTGTCTGACGGTTCTCCCGAGTGGCGTAGCCTTCTCGACACCGTTCTCGTGCCATATCTGAGCGACCACCGCGTCGATGGCGGCGTCGTCATGCCGGCGGCCGGGCTGATCGAGATCGCTTTGGCAGCCGGACGGGAACTGTTCGGCTCGGTGCCCCTTGAGATCGTCGAGTTCGACATCACCAAGGCGATGACGTTCGGCGACGATGAGACGCGGGAGGTCTCGACCCGCTATACAGCGCCGACGCACGGCATCGAGGTCTGGAGCCGCCGTCGCTTTGCTGACAGTGATGAATGGATCCTGCATGCAAAGGGCGTCCTCATTACGCTCGCGGATGATGGCCGGGACGTGCGCGAGACGCTCCCGCAGGTGATCGATCCGATCTTCAACGAAGCGGCGGAGATCTATGCGGCCGCAGGACGGGGCGGCCTTGATTACGGCCCCCACTTCCAGGCCGTGCAAGCGACATGGCGCGATGAAACGGTCGGCGAAAGCAGCCTCATCGTCCCGCAAGGCGGGACCGGGGCCTACGATGACGCCCACGTGCTGCACCCCGTCTCGCTCGACAGCAGCTTTCACGGCCTTTTCCTGGCGCGACCGCAGCGCGACGGGGAACGCAAGGCTCATTTGCCGATCCGCTTCCGCCGCATTCGCGTCTGGCAGCCGGGCGGGGCGATCACGCGCTCGGTCACGAAACTGCAGCGGGAGACCCAGCGCTTCAAGTCATTGTCTGTCGCGCTCCTGGACGAGACCGGGTCTCTGGTCGCCGCCATTGATGCAGCCGTCTTGCGCTCGGTCCATCTGGTCAAGCCGATCATGCTCGAGCGGACCTTCCGCGCGAAGTATCTGCCCGTCCATCCCATCAGCCTCCCGGACGGGGCCCCGAACCTTGCCGCCGAGGAACGAGAGGCCGCGTCGTCAGGGCCATTACCCCTCCTCATGCGCGCCTTGGCGCTCTCGACGGCTCATCAGGCATGGGCCGATGTTCTGGGGTACGATGTCTCGTTCGAGACCGCGATGTCGGCAGGGCGCGTGGCCGCCCCGGCGTTGCCGCTTCTCGAGCGGGCGCGCGATATCCTCGACGTGGCCGGCGGCCTGGCCGCTTCTGCAGACGGCACCCGGCTGTCTCGGGATTTTGCTCTCCCCTCCCCGCACGCTCTGCTGGCCACCCTGCAGCAACGCTTCCCCGCCGCCAACCGAGAGTTGCGACTGGCGGCGATGGCGCTCACCCAAGCCGGTCCCTTCCTGCGCACCGGCCTCCCCGGCACCAAGCCGATAGCCTCGCCTTCGGCCGATTCGTGGAGCCTGCTGGACCTGTCGTCCCAACTGGCGATGCTGGTGTCGACTCGCGTTTCGGCATGGCAGGAGGCCGCGCACCGCCCCTTGCGACTTCTCGTCTTCGGGGACTGGAATAGCGGTCTGGCGCAGACCCTGACGCAGGCTGTTAGAGCTGGCCAGGCGGCGGTGACGCTTGTTTTTGCACATGCGGGTCATGCCGATGAACACAAGCACATTCCTGGCGTGGGCAGTCTCTTCGACAGCGTCGTCTCGACCGGGCCGACCGACCCCGCAGCTTTTCCATACGATGCCCTGATCGGTGTCGCGATGCCCCATTCGCAGCAGCGCACCTCTCACGAAGCAGCCTTGGAAGGCGCGTTAGGGCAGCTCGCCTCTCACGCGCCGATCCTCTTCGTTCAGCCGCAGTCGGACCCGCACCTCCACTTTCTGATAGCGGCGAGCCATCCCCTGTCGGGGGGGGATGATCGCGAGCAAGGCGACGACGACGCCATCATCCGGCGCCTCAAGGTGTCAGGTGCCAGCGCCATCGACCGGCAGGACGTCGTTGGTGGCCTCCTCACGGTCATCCAGGCGCGTGCGGCGATGCGGCCAGCCATGCGGACGCGTTCCGAGACAGCTACCGCCTTCATTACAGGCGACGACGCCACGGCCATCCAACGCCGCTGTGGACTGGTTGCAGCCGAGACCTTCAGCTGGGACCGTGCCGATGACATCATCGACTGGCTGGCATCCCGACCGACGCCGGAGCCCGTGCGGCTCGTGCTGTCATCGGCAGCAGCCGACGCCGATGCAGGGAGCCAGGTCGCCGAGCGCCTGAGTTCACTCTCGCGACTTCTGATCCGATTGGCGGCGGCAGACTACGTCTGCCGTATCGTCGTGCTGGTGCCGTCGGAGGAGGCCGACGTTCGCGCCGCGGGAGACCAGGCGGGACTGGCTGCGTTCGTGCGGGTCGCGATCAATGAGTTTCCAGATCTCGACATTCGTCTGGTGATGCTGACGGCTACGGGCGGCGACATTGACCTTACGCCTGTGCTGGATGGCGAGCACGGCGAACGAGTGTGGCAAGCCGACGAGGCGGGGCTCTCGATCAATCGGATCCATCGCTCGATTGCCCGCGACGCTCCCCTGTCGCCAGAGCACCGTGCTGTTCTCCAGTTTGCCGATGGCGGGGGGCTCGATGGCTTCGAATGGCTGTCCAAGCCGCGGATCGAGCCCCAAGCCGGTGAGGTCGAGGTCGAGGTGGCAGCCTCCGGCCTGAACTATCGCGACATCATGGTTGGCCTGGGGCTGCTTGACGATGACCTGTTGGGCGCCGGTTTGACCCAGGCGGCACTCGGATTCGAGTGCTCGGGGATTGTCAGCCGCGTGGGCGCCGGTGTCAGCCGCTTGCGGGTGGGTGACCGTGTCATGGGCTTCGCCGCGGGAGCATTCGCGTCCCATGTCGTCTGCCCGGACTGGTACTTCTTTCCTGTCCCGGATGGGGTCGATCTCGAGGCGGCCGCAACCATTCCCGTCGCCTTCTCGACCGCCTGGTATGCCCTGGTCGAACGCGGCCGACTGCACGCTGGAGAAACCGTTCTGATCCATGGTGCGGCCGGCGGCGTGGGCCTCGCAGCTCTTCAGATCGCGACCCATCGAGGCGCGCGCGCTCTGGGAACGGCGAGCACACCGGCCCGTCGTGCGATCGCCTTGTCAGGCGGCGCCGAGGCGGTCTTCGAATCCCGTCATGAGCGGTTCGCGGGCGAGATCTCCAAGCAGTACGGGCAGGTCGATCTGGTCTTGAACTCGCTCGCGGGTCCGGCCATGCTGGCGAGCTTTCGCCTGTTGAAGCCGTTTGGGCGGTTCCTCGAACTCGGCAAGCGCGACTTCCTCGACAACACGCAACTGGCGCTGCGTCCATTCCTGCGCAACATCGCCTATAGCGGCGTCGACCTCGACGAACTTCTGGCCGCCGATCCCGCGCTGGTGCGCGAGATGATGGACGCGCTTGCCCAGGCGTTCGCCAAGCAGCAGCTGCGCCCCCTCCCCTATCGTAGCTACGCCGACCATGAGGTCGGGCTGGCTTTCCGCACGATGCAGGCGTCGGAGCACATCGGGAAGATCGTGATCCGGCCGCCCCGCCAGGCCAGGACCGATCTCGCAGCAGCGGTCTACCGGCCCAAGCCGGGGCTATATTTGATCGCCGGCGGCACGAGCGGTCTTGGCTTTGCTACCGCGCAGTGGCTGGCGGCCCAAGGGGCGAGCCAGATCGCCCTGCTGTCGCGCCGCGGCGGCGTCGAGCCTGAGCTTCAACCGGCGCTCGACCATCTGCGTGCCAACGGGACGAAGATCATCCTCCAGGCCGTCGACGTCGGCAATGGAGCCGCGGCGAAGGCTGTCGTGCGGTCCTTGATCGCGAAGCATGGACCTGTCAGCGGCGTCATCCATGCGGCCGTTCATCTCGACGACGGCCTGATCAGCAATCTGACATCCGATCGCTTACAGGCCGTGTTGCGGACGAAAGTCGACGGCCTGATCAACCTGGCGGACGCGACCGAGGATCAGCCCCTCGACATTTTTGTCGCCTACTCCTCGGCGACCACGTTGATCGGTAGCCCCGGCCAGGGCGCTTATGTCGCCGCGAACGGCTTCCTGGAAGGATTCATGCGAGCCCGTCGCCGCAAGGGCCAACCCGGCCTGGCCATCGGCTGGGGCGCCCTGGCCGATGTCGGGCTGATCGCTCGCGACAAGCAGCTTGGACAGCGGCTGCGCCGGACAACAGGTGTCGTTCCGTTGCGATCCTTCGAGGCGCTCGCCCATCTTGGCCGTCTCCTGGCTCTCGGTCCTGCCGTCGATCCGGTCCAGTTCTATGCGGGCCTCTCACCCGGAGCCGGATCGGACAAGCTCGCTCTGCTGAAGAGCCCGACCTTCATGGATCTCGCGCATCAAGGCGGCGATCAACGGTCTGGCCAGGCTGAAGACATCGGCGCCCTCCTCCAGGGCAAGTCGCGCGACGAGGCGATCGCGATCGTGATCGGTGTCCTGAAGCGCGAAGTCGGAGACATTCTCCGGATGCCCGAAACCCAGGTCGATCTGACGCGTCCCCTGGCCGATCTCGGGCTCGATTCGCTGATGGCGCTCGAATTGCACATGGCGCTGGAGCAATCGCTCGGTGTCCAGATGGCCGTCGTCGGCGCGGGCGACCGCAATCTTCGCGATCTGGCGGGTTCCATTGTCGACCAGATGGGGCAGGCAGAGGGAAGCAGCAGTCAAGATACCCCCGAACCCCTTCAAGCGACGATCATTCAGTTGGCCACCGCCCATACGACCATGGATCTCACCACCGAACAGGCGAGCCAGATCGCAGCCATGGTGCGCCGGCCCAGCCATGATGCTGCCGAATGAGCACCGATCATCGCCCCTTGACCGACGACGCCTTGGCGGACCTGCTCTCGCGCATGAGTGAGGCGCCGAGCGCGATGCCCGCTGCCAAGCCTAAGCTCAAACCCACCGCGGCGCGCCCCCGCGTCAGCACGGCTTTCGAAGACCATCCTTTGTACCAGCAGATGGTTTTCCAACGCAGCTTCGCCGAGTTCGCGAAGCTCCAGAACCCCTATTACCGCCTCCACGATGCCAAGGCCGGCGCGATGTCCAGGGTCGACGGGCAGGAGGTCATCAATTTCGCTTCGTACGATTATCTCGGCCTCAATGGGCATCCTGAGATTGCTGCAGCGGTCGGCCAAGCGCTAGAGGCTTACGGCAGTTCGGTCTCGGCCAGCCGGATCACCGCAGGCGAACGCCCGGTCCATCATGCGCTGGAAAGCGCGCTCGCCCGGCTCTACGAGGCGGATGATTGTATTGCCTATGTATCGGGGCATGCGGGAGCCGTCTCGACCGTCGCAACCTTGATGGGTCCCAAGGATCTCATCCTGCACGACACCTTGATCCACAACTGCGTCGTCGTCGGCGCTCAGCTGGCCGGAAGCGCGCGTCGTCCCTTCCCGCACAATGATCTCGAGGCTCTCGAGGCGATTCTGGCGGCCGAGCGGCATCGCTTCGACCGTGTCATGATTATCAGCGAGGGCCTCTTCTCCATGGATGGAGACGGGCCGGATCTCGCCCAGCTGATCGCGCTCAAGGCCACCTATGGCTGCTGGCTGATGATCGATGACGCCCATGGACTGGGCGTGCTTGGAGCCAGTGGACGCGGCATCTTCGAACACCAATCTGTCTCGCCACAGGGCGTCGATCTGTGGCTGGGAACGTTGTCGAAGTCACTCGTCAGCTGCGGTGGCTATGTGGCGGGGTCTGCGGCAGCCATTGATTTGCTGAAGCACCACGCACCGGGCTTCGTCTACAGCGTCGGCATGCCGGCAACGAATGCGGTGGCCGCGACGGTTGCGCTCGACCTGATGCTTCGTGAGCCGCAGCGGGTGGCCTCGCTGCAGCGGCAATCGCAGCGCTTTCGCGAAGGCGCCCGCAAAGCCGGACTCGATACCGGCGAGTGCTGGGGGTTCGGTGTCGTTCCGATCATCATGGGTGAGACGGTTCCCACGATTACCCTGGCCGAACGCCTTTTGAAGCGCGGCGTCAATGCCTTCCCCATTGTCCCGCCGGGTGTGCCCGAAAAGTCGGCGCGTTTGCGATTCTTCATCAATGCCACCCATACCGATGAGCAGATCGACGCCGCCGTCGCGATCCTCGCCGACGAGGTCACGGCGCTGGGCGATCTTTCCCTGAAGCAGATGCTCCACCGTTAGCTTGCCCTCCTCTCGCAACCTGAGCAGGCGCGAAACGAGGACGACGCCAGCCGCGGGGGGTAGGCCAATCAACCGCGCGAACAAAAAGATCAGGACAAACGCTGTGCCGAAGACGCTGTTGATCGAAGCCCACGCCACCACACTCAAGCAGGGCACGGGCATTGCGACGTATGCCCGCAATCTCGCCAGCACGGCGGGCGCGATGGGCCACCAGGTCGAGCTTCTGATCGGGATCGATCGGCCTCTCAACCGGCGTGACGCCCTGCTATCCGAAGTCGTGCTCAACGACGTGAAGGACCCCAATGCCATCGATCCCGTCCTGATGGTCAACCGGGCGATTGACTGGACCTTCGGTGTGCCGGCGGGCGCGAAGGCACAGCGCCTTCCAACGCCGCGCATCGTCCTCGACCCGTCTTCTGGGACGGCCAGTGGACCGCGGCATCCCGTTCAAGGCGCTGTCAGGCTCTGGGAGCGCGCCTTTCTCCACTTCAATCGGTACGGGAGCCGGATGGCCGTCCGGCCCGAGGGACGCCAGGACCTTTTTCACGTCACGAGACCAACGCCGGCTTATGTGAAGGGCGCAGCCAACGTCTACACCATCCACGACATCGTGCCCTTGCGGCTGCCTTACGCCACGCTCGACAACAAAAAGTACTTCTACAACATCATCAAGACGCTGACGCGAAAGGCCGATCACATCGTCACCGTGTCGGAGTTCACCAAACGCGACGTCCAGGCCTTCTTCGATATTTCCGATGATCGTATTACGAACACATGGCAGTCCGTCGCCGTTCCCGAGGCAGCCTTATCGGCGTCCGACGATGAGGTCGCGCGCGACATCGAGAACCGCTACGGGCTCGGGTTCAGGGAGTATTTCCTGTTTCTCGGCGCCGTCGAGCCGAAGAAGAACATCTCGCGCATTGTTGAGGCGTTCGCTTCCTCTGGAACAAAACACCCGCTGGTGCTGGTCGGAGGCTTGGGCTGGCAGTATGAGCGGGATGTCGAGGCGATCGAGGATGAGCGCTTGCGCAGCTGGCGCTTCGACGGATCGCTCATCAAGGCCGAACGTCGTGTCCAGCGCTTGCCTTATGTGCCACAGGCGGCCTTATTCAACTTGATCCGGGGCGCGCGCGCCGTCCTGCTGCCGTCCCTGTACGAAGGCTTCGGCCTCCCGATCCTCGAAGCGATGCTGCTGGGCACGCCCGTGATCACCTCAAATACGAGTTCGCTTCCTGAAGTCGCCGAGGATGCCGCGCTCCTGGTCGATCCCTATAGGGCCGAAACCATCCGTGACGCCATCAGGGCCTTGGATGCCGATGAGGGTCTGCGACGGGACTTGATTGAGCGGGGGCGACGGCGGGCGACATTCTTTTCACCCGCTCGCCATGCCGAGCGCGTCAAAGAGGTCTACGATCGCGTCCTGGGCTGATGAGACTCCCAAAGTCGACGCACGCTCCGACGGTTAGATTCCAAACCGGCGGCGAAAGTTGATGATATGCTGAGCTAACTCGCCTGATGGCCGTAGCGTCTTGTCCACCTGGAGCGCAGCAACGTGGCGCGCTTTTTCAGTATCGAAGGCAAATCGCGCGTATAGCGGCGCATATCGCTCCAAGAAGAGGCCCTGGTCAGTCGCACTCATTTCAGAATAACGCAGTGCTTTACCCTTGCTGAATTGGCCAATAGCGCCCTTGCTACGAAAACGGCTCAGGACACGCTCAACATCGACAGCCGCGCCAATTTGTTGAGCAATGGCCTCGATCACGCCAGCACTATCGTAGCAAATCTCGTTATAGGTGAAGACCTTGACTGGTTCGATGGTGGCCCACGCCTCGAAAAATCCAACCTGAAGGTCAAGAGCGTCGAACGTATCGGCGACAGTGACGAATTCCGAAAAGGGCACGTTTCGCCACCGGCGTGCCCGGGCTCCATGATCGATCATCGAGAGTGCGACTTCACGCGGATCGCGGATTGAAGCACTTGCCAAGATCTCTTGATTGGCCACGAGATTCACGATGTCATGACCCGGTGGTCCGTGCGTCTTCAACACGATATCGGCGGGACCCACATGTTGCATGATGCGCTGCAAGAGATCGTGGTCAACCACGTTGAAGTAGTTCTCCAGCGAATCGAAGCGCCGAAACGGCTCACCAAGCCGCAAAACAGGCCTTCCGGAGGCTTTGAAGACCTCTTCCGTCATCTGGTAGAGGAATGTACTGGCCGACTTCGTCATCCCATAGCTGATGTAGATCATGACCTGCCGTGTCTAATCGGTTTGCCGCACTCGGGATGACGTCGCCCCGTCCGACCTCAATGCGGATCGAGGTCGCTCACACTGCGCCTGAGGTAGCGACGTTGCTGCCACGCTAGGACCGGCCTGTACAGACTGGAAAAACAAGCCAGAAGAGCCATCGCTTTTGAAGGCGTCAGCATGAAGGCACCTCGCCGTGCCTGCGAGATCATCGATTCGGCTACGCGTTGCGCTGTCATCGTGCCTCCCTGTCCGGCAATCAGGCGGGTGACACCTGGGCGCTTGGGTCGCTCGTTCGCAAGTTGCGGCGTGTCGGTATCGGGTGGGAACGCGACGCTGACGGCGATCTGGTCGCAGCCCAACTCCAAACGGAGGATCTCGCCCAGTGCCCGGATTGCAAACTTGCTCGGAGCATAGCCGCTGTAGCCAGCGATCCCGATGAAGGCCGCACCCGAGGCGACCAGCGTGATGCGCCCACCGCCGGTGCTGGCCATCAGCGGGACGGCAGCCTGGATGAGATACAAGGATCCGAAGTAATTGGTCTCCATTTGCAAGCGGTGAGCTTGCAGGTCGAGATCACGGAACAGGCCTGGTTCGACCATGCCGGCTGAGGTAATGAGCCAGTCGATGCGTTGCCATCTCTCTTGAATGTGAGTGATCGCGGTCTGCGTTGCACGGGCGTCGGTCACGTCGAGCGGCAGGATCTCGACGAACGTGGCGTGATGGCGCTCCAATTCGCGCTGGGCGGACAGAAGACGGTCGAGGTCGCGCGCCAGTAGAACAACTCTGTAGCCGCGCTTAAGCAGGACGCGGGCGCAGGCCAGCCCGATACCACTGGAGCCGCCAGAGATGACCGCGATCTTGACGCTGCAGCTCGTTGGCTCAGACGGCCTCATTTGCCCCCGCGCTGACCGTGATCATGCGATCGGCTCGATCGCATCGTCGAGATAATACCACTGATCGAGGTGACGTCGGACGATCGGTTCGATGAGGTCATTAAGGTACGCAACATCGGCATGAGCGTCTCCCACAACGGCATTGAGCCGGATCGGTCGGTGGAAGTTCAACCGGAACCGCGTTTTGTCGATGCGCTCGCAGTACGCGATGATCAGCTGCGCGTTGGTATGCCGCGCCAGTCTCGCTGCCAAGGCGAGGTTCCCTTGGACATGGGTCCGCCGGCCAAAAAGAGGCGCCATCATGTTGCCGTTGCGCTTCTCGTCGGCGAAGAGCGCTACGACGCCCTTGGCTTTGAGAATCGACATAACGCGCAGCAGGCCGCTGCGATCGGGCGTCAGGATCTCCACATCCAAATCTTTGCGGGTTGCGGTCGCGACCTCCCGGTGGAGCTCCTTGGTAGGAACCTCGGCAACCGACGCGACCGGAATGCCGATCGACTTCAGTCCCGCAGCCAGGACCTCCCAGTTCCCCAAATGCAGGCAAAGCGCGATGGTGGGCACCTGCCCGACATCGGCCCTCGCCTCATCGGCACCGACGAACTCCATATGTCGTGCCGGATCGAACCGGTGGAGAACCGTAAACTCAGCCATCAAGCGACCGACATTCGCGACGAAGCGCCAGACGTGTCTTTCGATCTCGCGATCAGAAGCTTGCGGAAGATGCCGCCGCAGGTTTGCGCGGGCCTTGCGCGCGACGTCAGGATCGATGACGCGAATTTTCAGCCATGCCAGTCGCGCACCGATCTCAGAGACGACTGCGACCGGCAGCCGCCGGAGGCCACGATGCAACAGTCGCTCGAAGCTCTGCCATAGGTCCTGCGCCATCAAGCGGCGACGCCACGCGATCGCTTCACGATCGTGGCCGGCAAACCGCCCTTGGGGCGTAACGTCAAGCGACATACGGGCTCGACCTTGTAGCCTACGCGCGGGATAACCTGGAACCGCTGCGCCAGGATCGCAAGGCACAAAGTCGCTTCGTCGAGGCCGAAATTCATGCCGGGGCAGATTCGGGGCCCAACAGCAAAGGGGATGTAGGCGAAGGGGTCGATCCGCGCTCCCGACAGGAAGCGGTCGGGCATGAAATGGTTTGGCTTGTCCCAGAGATCAGGCGAGCGATGCAGCAACCACGGCGCGATCATGACGAGTGCCGACTTCTCGACGTCGATGTGGCCGATCCGGTCCGCGTCTTTCGCTTGGCGGGGTAGCAGCGGTACGGGGGGGTACAGGCGCAATGTCTCTTGGATGACCGCCCGGCACCACTTCAGCTCAGGGAAATCGGCCAACCGAGGAGCACGCGCTCCACAAACGGCGTCGATCTCCTGATGGACGCGATCGGCGATCCAGGTTGCATTCGCAATGAGGTACCAGGCCCAAGTCAGGGTCGTGGCGGTTGTTTCGTGCCCCGCCATAAAAATGGTGGCGGCCTCATTTCGCAAGGCGGTCACGTCGAGCGGGTCACTCTCACTCTTTTGGTTTCGACGGATCAGCAGGTCGACCATCGAACCCGCATCCCCCTCGCCGGCCAGGTGTGCGTTGACGACACCGTCGATCACCTCATGAACCATAGCAATGGCTCGGCGCCGCTTCCTGCCACCAAACGCGGGCCAGCCTTCATCGGCACCGAGGAAATAGCCAAGATTGAAGGAATCGGTATGTTTCTGATACGCGCTGAAGCCATCGATCACCTGCTGGGCGGCCACACGCGCAATGCTCTTGCCAAATACGGCTCGCGAAATGATGGCCGCAGTCAAGCGTCCCATCTCCTCCGTCAGCTCGATTTCGGCGTCGTCCGGGAGTTCGGCCCATTCCGCCGCGACGGCTAGCGCGGCGTGTTCCATCGTCTCACCGAACTCGGGCAGGCGGCGCTTGTGGACGATATCAGCCACAAGCGGCCGGCGGCGCTTCCAGGTTTCGCCGTCGCTGATGAAAAGCCCATCGCCCAGTAGCGCTTCGAGCGCTCGACGCATTTGGGGGCTTTTGCGCTCGAAATTCGAGTGCCGAGTGGCCACTACATAGCGAACGTACTCCGGATCGTTCACAATCACGATCTGCCGACGAAAGATACGAAAGCTATCAAGCCCAGCCTTATAATTGGCTTCTGTCCACCCGGCTATGAGGTTACGGCGAGCAGTGACCATCAACTGAATGAGATTCGGGTCGTATTTTAAAGGAATTGGGTGGCACGGAACAAAATCTTCTCGCATATCTATCACTAGCCTAACGTGTTGAAGCGAAAGTAAAAAGGGTAAAAAATTGAATATCGAGATAATAATAATCGTTTCAAAAATTAAATCTATACATCAGGCATCAATTCTATTCTTGACACGTTCAAAAATAAAGAAACCCAAGCCAGCCGTCAATATTGAACAAATAATAACGTAAACTGAATCACCATAAGTTGGAAATTCTGGGCCATAAAAACCTCCCCGCAAAATTTCATAAGCGTTCACCAAAGGAATATATAGAGCATATTTTTTGACTGAATCAGGAAGCCACTCAACCATAAAGAAACATCCAGAAAACGGAAGAATGAAATACTGCAGAGGAGCATTGATTCTCTCCATAATATGACTTAATTCGCTCAATGCAGCAAATAAAATTCCCGAACAGGAGCAAATGACTCCCATCAACAACCATCCTTTGACAACCTCACTAAGGCTGTAAGGAAAATCTAATAAGTCAAAACTATATAACGACGCAAAAACAACCAAAGATGCAGCAGTAACAGAAAAATATTCCAAAAATAATCGCGACAGAATGGCATCCATGACGTTCAAGTCGTGGAATATGGTAAGAAATTTTGTCGACTTTCCTATATTGACCATGTATCCAGTTTGATGGCGCCAAAGCGTTAAAGGCATGTATCCTGTGAAGACAAATGCCACAATACTGCCGCCATGATAGCCGACGCCCTTAGTTAAGCTCCAAATAATCATAACACCGACGCAGAGCATCATCGGCTCGACGATTGTCCACATGAATCCAATATTGTCACGACCATACCGACCAATTACAAATCTGACTATAAGCGCCTTATAGACACGATTCTTGACAAGAATACGCCGCCATAACCCAAAACTATCAATCGAAAACTTGAATTCGGACATGCTGGTCATCTCACCAAAGATTGACATCGTCGATAACATCCATCTTAATAGGATATTAACAATAATCAAATCTAATTATATATTGAATATTCAAAATGGAAACTATTATCTAAAATAAATAGAACTATCGTGCGCGCTCACGTCCGCACCCTAATAAAACACACCAACCGAAAATCAAAAGCAGGCGGCCAAGGCTAAAATTATAACAACAACTTAGTTTAAATCCTTTGCATAATTGACTCGGACAACAAATCAGCCCGAGCTCTATCCAGATCAGGAGGGATATCCACGCCGCGGGGGACCTCGTCAATGATCATCGCATCTATTCGCATGCCATGCTCAAGAGCGCGCAATTGTTCAAGCTTCTCCCGCAGCTCAAGCGGCGACTGCCGCAGCATGACAAAGCGATCAAGAGCGAGGCGCCGGTATGCGAGAAGCGCGATATGGTGATAAAGTGGATCTTCGCCAAAAGGCGCCGCCGCTCTGGTAAAATATAGCGCTCTCATGCGCCGCGGCAACACGTGGCTACCGATCAACTTAACTACGCTCGGAGACGATTTTTCGTCTTCGGCGGCGATCTCTCCGGCCAGGATTGCGATGTCAACGGACGGATCCGCAAGCGGCTCTACGGCGGCGGCGATCGCGCTCGGGGCCAGCGTGGGGAAGTCCCCCTGGACATTGACGATTATATCGTGCCGGCTCTTCGGGTCGACGATGTCTACGGCTTCCTTGATCCGGTCGGAGCCGGTTTGATGTGAGGAGCTGGTCATGACCGCCCGGCCACCTGCTGCTTGATTACCGCAAAAATTTTCTCAACATCCGTGGCAACGACCACGTCATCAATGTGCGCTGCAATGGCGCGCCGCCAAACATTCACGATCATGGGTTCCCCCAAAATGTCGGCAAGCGGCTTGCCCGGCAGCCGCGTTGCTTGCATGAGAGCGGGGATCAAAATCAACGGATTGGGCATTGGCTAATGAAGCTCGCGAAGCGTCAAAAGTGGAAAGACGACGAGTTTGATATATGAATCGCCCCTAGTTTTCTAGACGCCCTCGGGTCGCGCTTTGTGCTGGCGTTCGAACTCGACGGGCGACAGCATCCCGTTTCGTACATGCTTGCGGGTCGGATTGTAGAACATCTCGATTTAGTCAAACACGTCGGCCCGCGCCTCATCCCGCGTTCGGTAGACCTTGCGCCTGATCCGCTCGCGCTTGAGCAGGTTGAAGAAGCTCTCGGCCACGGCGTTGTCGTGGCAGTTGCCCCGCCGGCATGGATGGCTCCATGTCGTGGTGCTTCAGGAACGAGGCCCACTCCAGGCTTGTAAACTGGCTGCCCTGATCCGAATGCACCAGCACGCGGCCCTTCGGTTTGCGCCGCCAGATGGCGGCGAGCAGAGCTTGCAGGACGACATTGGTCGTCTGCCGGGGCTGCATCGACCATCCGACGACGCGGCGCGAGAAGAGGTCGAGCACGACCGCCAGGTAGGCGAAGCCCTCGTGGGTGCGGATGTAGGTGATGTCGGTCACCCAGGCCTTGTCTGGCGCCGCGGCATCGAACCGGCGATCGAGCGTGTTGTCGACGGCAAGGGACGGCTTGCCGCCATATTGGCCGGGACGACGCTTGTAGCCGATCTGCGCCCGGATGCCGGCGAGCCGCGATAGGCGCGCGATGCGGTTCGGACAGCAGCTCTCGCCCATGTCCGCGAGGTCGTCGTGGAGCTTTCGGTAGCCGTACACCTTCCCGCTGTCGCGCCAGGCCGCACGGATGAGTTTGGTCTGCCTCTCGTCTTCCCGCGCTCGCCGGCTGAGCGGATCC
>NZ_LJHQ01000054.1 GCF_001295925.1 Allobosea sp. AAP35
CACGATCCGGTTCGCAATCGACTTCATGAAGAGCGTCCTCGCTATGGCCTGTTTCGGGCGCAAGATTTTTGGTTGGCGGCTCACCCCAACGGACCGGCGAGAGCCAGTTAGCGGGGCGCAATATCTGTTGTCGAAAGCGCTTATCACCGAACCGGACCGTCGGCGCTGACGAAGAGTAAAATTGATCTGGAACGCTTAAAAATATGTAAAACTAAAAGTACACTGCCTCTTATCGACCACGTAAATCAGATGGGCGTCCGAAATGATTTGCTGCTTTATTCAAGTCTCAAGAGTGATGCCATCAGTGTCTATTGCCTTTTTAGCAGATTTATCCCAATTTTATCGGATGTTACCTTATGTAAAAAATTATCAAATCTTATATTCCGCCGGTCGGTTGCCGACCAGAGCTATCGGTGTCCGCAATTTTTGCGTAACCGAGAACCGTAGATCATGATTGGTTTGACGGAATGAACCGCGCATTTTATGTCGGCTTGGATCGCGGCCTGGAACCATCTCAACGTGCCAAATCGCAACCTCATCGATCTGACGCTCAAACGTCGGACGCAGGTTTCCCGCTCTGTCGTCATCACCTCGGGGGTTACCGCCGAGCACGTCGCGACGAGTGCTCCTGTCGATTATGAATTCAGCGTCAGCCCCGATACGCACTACCTCGCGCTGCACGACCTTGTCTTGAGCGCCGGTAGTATGAGGGTCAACGGTGAGAAGCGGGTGCAATGCCGCGACTTGAGACAAACATTGACGTTTTTGCCAGCGGGATCGTCGGTTGACGGGTGGTGCAAACCCATTGACCGTTCGCAAGCTTTTACTGCGCTGTATATCGACCCAGTGTCTGTCCCTGAGACGGTCCGTTGCCTTAAATCATGGTCGCACCCGCAGGTGCATTTTAAGTCGCCAACTTTGCTCCAAACGGCAAGTCGCCTGAGCGAGGTCGTTCAGGGATCGCTTCCGTTCAAGGAGCTATTGGTCGACGCTCTGAGCCAGCTTGCAATCGCCGAATTGGCTCTTTTGCAGTTTGGACCGACGAGGTCCGATGGACCTGATCGCAAGCTCGACTCCAAAGAGCTGCAGCGCATCGAGCGGTACCTGCACGAGAACGTCGCCAACGAAATTGGACTGAGTGAAATGGCCGGCGTAGTCGGCATGAGCAAGTTTCATTTCATCAGGTGCTATCGCGCCGCCACGGGTCGAACACCTTACCGTTCACTGCTGGACCTTCGGTGCGATGTTGCGCTGCGTGAACTGACTGCTGGCAAGTGCCCGGGGGACGCCGCCGCCCTCGCGGGCTTCGATGGCGCGGCACAGATGGCCCGAACTTTACGCAGCGCACGGGGCATCGCACTCCGCGATATCACGGCGAGGGCGAGTGGTACTAAATCATAACCCATTGTTTATTTGAAGGTAATTCAACGGAACGACAGGAGGTAAGCCTCTTCTCCCGCCCAGCAGCTGGCCTTACTCAGATCGGCTATGGGCAGAAGCGTGGGACGCCCGCCCAGGCGAGATGCACCACTTCCTGACGTTGGGCAGATGCCCGGAACCTGACATTCGTGATCGGGTATTGGAAGGCGCAACTCCTGGTCTATAGCCAGACCGCACGACCGCCGAGATAGGTTTCGCCGATGGCATTGACTTCAACCGAGCTTCACGTTTGCCGAGCGATCAGCAAGCCCGACTGCTCCAGATCAAGGCGCCTTCCGTTGGGATAGGCCAATCTCCTTGAGACGAGGCCGTTTCGGTTTCGTTGAAAGGGGACGGCTATGGCAACATCAAGCCTCTACGCGTCCACCATCCTGTTTGGCGGCGCGCTGGCGCTTTCATGGTTCACCCATGGCACAGGAACCGTGGTCAACGATGCGAAGAAACACATCAATGTTCCAACGACGCTGACCGTCCCGCTGCAGGTGCAGGCTGCCTACAACGGGACAGACGTCTATTTCCGCTATCGTTGGCCGGCGCCCAATGCCGGCATCTTCCACGACATGCTGCGCTTCACCGGTGGCAAATGGGAGGTCCGCGGCAATGCCGTGCCCGGCTCGCAGCGGGATGGACTCCATGAAGATCGCGTCTCGATGATGCTCGATGACGGGGCGGTTCCGGAATTCGGCCGCTATGGCGGCTACATCGCGATCGGCGACAAGCTTGCCGGCTTCACCGAAGAGGCAGATGCCAAGGCGCTGAAGGATCACCCCTATCTGGGCAAGAAACTGGGGCTGGACGAGCCGACCAAATATCTGCCCGCAACGCGCAGCAACCAGAACGACTGGGCTTCCACCGTTCCGGAGGCCGAGCAGGCGAAACTGCAATCGGCGGGCTATTTTCTGGATCTCTGGCACTGGCGCGCGGCACGGTCCAACCCCGTCGGCTATGCCGACGACCAGTTCATCACGGCGGGGCGCCTGAGCGATTCCGGGCGGGGCGCCTATTCCACCAATTGGGACGGCGACAAGAAGCAGCCCCGCGTGATGTTCGATCCCGCCAAATCCGGTGGGATGAAAGCGCTCAAATGGGACGATGTCATCGCCGGCAAGATCGCCCAGGGCGCCGTCCATGGGCTGAGCGAAGAGGTGTCGGCCCCCTTCGATGCCAATGCTGCCTGGCAGGAAGGCGATACCATTCCGCGCCGCATGCTGAGGGCGCCGCAAGCCTCGCGCGCCGATATCGCCGTGGCCGGCAAAGCCCTCTGGGCGGACGGGTTCTGGGAGGTGACTCTCAGGCGCAGGATGAACACAGAGAAGCCGTTGGAGGACAAGATCATCCGGGATGGCGGCGCCTATCAGGCGGCGTTCGCCATCCATCGGCAGGCCACCGGCGGGCGCTGGCACTATGTCTCGCTGCCGATCTCGGTCGGGTTCGGGCGGCCGGGCGATGTGGTGGCCGCGGCCTTCACGGGTGATGCGCCGGAGTGGAAGCAGGCGGCCAAGCAGGTCACCTTGTTCTACCCGGGCCAGGTCAGCTGGCCGCATCTGAACAGCCGGACACATGGCGGTGCAGACAGCATCGGCAAGGGCATTCCGGTCAAGGCACGTCATAGCGAGGAACAGCTCGCCCATTACGGCATCGAAGCCGAGTTCGCTGAACCGATCCGCCGCCAGTGGTTCCTGACCCTCTTTGCGGGGTTCGGCCTCATCGCGGCGTTCGGATTTGCGCTGCTGAAATCCATTCCGAAACGGGAGGCCTGATCATGGCCGGCTATCACGTCGTTCTGGTTCACTTCCCGACGGCTCTGTGGATGACCGCGGCTCTGGCCATCATCTACCGCGCCTTGTTTGACGGCCCGGTCGCCCAGGCCATCGACAAAGCCCTGGTGCCGCTCTTGTCGATCGCTCTGGTCTTCGGGGTTTCGGCTTATGCCGTCGGCCTGTTCGTCTGGCCGTTCGAGGCAATTAGCGGCTCTCCGCTTGGTCGCAATCATATGCTGCTCGCGACCTGGACGACCGCCTATTGGGCTCTGCTTCTGGTGCTGCGCTGGCGCCGCGGACAGGCCATCTGGCAGGGCACGATGCGTTTCGTCACGGCGGGGCTGGCGGTGATCGGCGCTGTGCTACTGGGGATCACCGGCACTCTCGGCGGACATCTGATCGGGGTCTACACGGATGTCTCGCAGGTGCTGCGCAAGATGGGTTGGGAGGTCTACACGACCTTCTATGTGCCAAACCTGACTCTGGCCGCTCTCGGAGCCATCGCATTGGTGCTGGTCGTGATCGGCTATCGCGCCCGCGCCGTTCGCGCCTGACAAAGTCCCCCGCTGGCGGGCTTCGAGGAAGCTTTGATGTCTGACGCTATAGGGTCGTTTCGACTGTTGCGTCGCTGAGGACGAAAATCACATCCCTCCCCGTCGCTCGTGCGAAGGGGAGGGCTTTTTCCACTCCCATCACCAGGAAGGCCGTGGCCCAGGCATCGGCCTCCATGCATGTGTCCGCCAGCACCGTTACGGACGCCAGTTCGTTCTCCAGGGGCAGGCCGCTCCTGGGGTCCATCGTGTGCGATATCATTCGTGCGCCGATGTCGCGGTACTGCCGGTAGTTGCCCGAGGTCGCGACGGCGCGGTCCAAGAGCTCGATGACGCCCATCGCCTCGCGCACGTCCCGCGCCGGACGCTCGTGAGCGACGACCCAGGGCGCCCCGTCGGGTTTTGCTCCGCCGGCGCGCATTTCGCCGTCGATGCCGACCAGCCAGGCCGGGATTGAGAACTGGCGCATCACGCGCGCCATCTCGTCGACGCCAAATCCTTTGGCGATGCCCGACAGGTCGAGTGCGAGCGGCGCGTGCTTTCGCGCCCGCCGCAGGTGCGGATCGAGTTCGAGAGCCTCTGCCGTGATCGCCGGTTTCGGCACGACAGGGCCTCCCGGAGGGCTGTCGCCGGGCGCCGGTCTGGCCCCGAAGCCCCAGGCGCCGACGAGGTCGCCGACGCCGATGTCGAAGGCTCCCAGCGACTGCCGGCCGATCCGCAGGGCGGCCTGCAGGACGACCATCAATTCCGCGGGAACGGGCACCCAGACATGGACCGCCGCGTCATTGAGACGATTGAGGTCCGATTCGGGCTTCCAGGTCGACATCTGGCGATCGACCCGGTCCAGCGTTGCCTGCAGGGCGGCGGCGAGCTTTGTCTCGTCGAGGCCTGCGGGGGCGAAGAAGACCGCCGAATAGCGCGTGCCCATCGTCGGCCCACTGAGGCTGCGGCGCTCCGCCGCTGGGATCTCAGTAGACATCTTCGAGGTAGAGCCCGCTCGCCTTCAGGGCGATCGTGCTCAGGCCCATCGGCGCCAGGATCGCGTCGAGCGCCTGGGAGACGCCGCCGGCCATCTCACGCCCGCCACAGACCATGATCTGGGCGCCGCGCTGCAGCAGCGCAGCCAGATGCTGCGCATCGCTCGCCAGCCTGTCCTGCACATAGCCGCCCGCTGCGACGCGCGAGAAAACGGCGTTCAGCGCGGTCAGGCGCCCGTCGGCCATGCAGGAGGCGAGGTCCTCGCGGTAGAGGAAGTCGGAGGCCGGGGAACGCCCGCCCCAATAGAGATGCGCCTCGCGATGCGAGCGGTTGGCGCGCAGGAAACCCATCAGCGGTGCGATGCCGGCCCCAGCGCCGATCAGGATCAGCGGGGTCGCCTTGGCATTGGGCCGGAAGGCCGGGTTGGCCTTGATGAAGCCGTCGATCCGGCCGCCGAGCGGCAGGTCGTTGAGGAAGCCCGAGCAGAGCCCGCCGGGCTGCTTGCGCACGCAGATCTCGAGGATGCCCTCGCGCGCCGAGGAGGCGAGCGAATAATATCGCGGCACGGTGCTGCCGGGCGGGAGGATGCCGACGAGGTCGCCGGCCTCGAAGGGCGGCAGCGAGGCCGGGAACAGGCGCCTCCAGACCGAGAGCCCGGCCGCGGCTCCCGGCAGGCTGAAGGTCAGGATGGCGGTCGGCGCCTGGACCTCGGCGCCGTAATCCACGCGCTTCACCAGTTCGAGCGTCGTGGTCTTCGGCCGCGCCGCGACATGGGCTAGCGTGAGGGTGTGCCCGAGCACCATCCCCAGCTTGTCGCCCCAGAGGGCAAATGACTGGGCCGACTGGCGGTCGATGCGGTCGATCTCGATCAGAGCCGGCCAACCCTTCTTGGCCAGGGCTGCGCCGACATCCTCGGCGAAGCGGCAGAATCTCGGGAAGCTGCGGTCGCCGAAGCCGAGCACCGCGACGGGCAGCTTTAAGGCGCTGCGGTCGAGCCTCGCCAGGAAGCCGCTGGCGCTCGCGGGCGCAGTGCCGTCGCCATAGGTCGCGGTCAGGATCAACATCCGCGCGGCTTTCGGATAGGCGGGTGCCAGCGCGTTCATCGGGGCCGCGTGGACCTTGTGTCCGGCCTGCGTCAGCGCGGCATGCAGCGTCCTGGCGAAGCTCCAGGTGCTGTTGCCCTCGCTGCCGACGAGAATGATCGTGTCTGCCACAGAGGCCGGGCTCTTGTCGGCGATCCGTGGCAGCGACCGGCGACGCTGCCACCAGATCATCGCGCCAGTGACCGCAAAGACCGGCGCCGCCAGAGCAGATAGCCCCAGCAGCAGGCCTAGCGGCCACAGGCCCTGCCCCGTGTGGAGCATGTAGATCATCTCGTAGAGCTGCCGGGCGGTCGAATGGCGCTGGAAGGACAGCGCCTCGCCGGTGGCCGCATCGATCTGCGTGACGCCGGCTGCGGTCGTCAGCCGAAAGGTGTCGGTCGGGTCGGCCGCGTAAGGAAAAGCGAGTTCGCGAAGGTCGGCGAGATCGATCGCCTTCAGCGCCGCGAGGCTACCGACTGAGGCGCGCTCGCCGCCACTGCCGGACGCGGTCGCCACGGGATCGGCCGATCCGTCGGGGATCAACTCGAAACTGGTCAGCGACAGGAAACACCCCGTCATCGCGGTCAGCAGCAATCCGACGATGGCAAGGCGTCCGGCCTGCGCATGCCAGCGCTGGTGGGCGCTGCCGCGGATCGGCCGCAGCCAGGCCGACCAGCCGCCCTGGCGCGCCGCAAGCATCATCGCGCCGGTGACGGTGAGAACCACCATCGCCAGAGCGCCGAGACCCGCCGCGACGCGGCCAGCCGTGCCCAGCAGCAGCGAGCGGTGCAGGTTGGTGATGAAGCGGATGGTGGGTGATGGCGTATGGGGGGCGACGACCCGGCCCGTGGCGGGATCGAGCAGATCGGCGCCGGCCTTGTCGCCCTCGAAATAGCTGACTACGAGCGAGCCGGAGGCGGTTTTGACGATCTTGTCGATCTCGGCATGCTGCGCCCGGGCCGCCTCGGCTAGCGCCGCGACGCTGATCGTTCCCGTGACGACCGAAGGCGCTGCGAAGCGCTCCAGCGCCGGCTGGACCGACAGGACGGCACCGGTCAGCGCCAGCACGGCGACGAGCAGCGCGGCGACGAGGCCGGGCAGGGAGTGGATCTGGCGCAGCATGACGAGAATCCCTCCCGATCACATGTCGAAGGTCAGGGACTTCACATAGCCGCGCCCAGCGACGGGCTTGCCCGCACCAGCCGTCGCCAGCGGCGCGACCGCGTCGCCCGGAACGTCGCTTTCGTTCTCGACAGCACTGTCGACGCGGATCTGGTAGCCAGCGTCGATCAGCGCATCGGCAATCTCGATGCTGACCGTGAGCGACTGTCCGCTGCCGACGCTGGCGCCGGTCGTGCCGTCGATCTTGCCGCCCGACAGCCTGTTCCAGGCGCTGAGATGCTTGTGATACTTGGCCTTGCCGCCGGCAATCCTGACCGTCTTGGCGAGCTTGCCCTGCGGATCGGTGATGTAGATCGCCAGATAGGCGCCGTCGCCGCCATAGGGCTTCAATGTTGTGGTGATCCGGACGGGCCGGGCCTCGGCGACGGCGCTGTGCGCGAGGACGCCGGCGAGACCGAGCGGGAGGGCGAGCGCCAGGGCGCGGGCGAGAGATCTCATGGCAACTCTCCAGATTGCAGAAGCGATGCGTGGAGAGATGCGCTGCGAAGCTGACAGCGACCTGAAGGCGACCGATAAAGGCTTCAGCCGGGTGTCGGCGTCGCGGCGGGGAGTTGCACCACCACCTCCAGACCGTCCAGCCGTCCGGAGGCGGGCGAGAGGAAGGCGATATTGCCGCCGACACCGTGCGAGATCGCCTGGACGATCGACAGGCCGAGCCCCGCCCCATCGGCTGTGGTCGCGCCCCGCAAAAAACGCTGCGTCATGGCCGCGAGAAGCTCTGGCGCCAGAACCGGTCCAGGACTGATGACGCTGAAGCATCCGTCACCGGTCAGAACAACGCGCACCGGCTGGCTGGCGTCGCCATGCTTGAGCGCATTCTCAATCAGGTTGCGCGCCAGGATCGCAAAGGCGTCCATATCCAAAGTCGAGACAAATTTGCCCGCCAGAGGTAGCGAGACCTCGACCGCGCCGTCAGCCGATAGATCGTGCAGGACGAGGCGCAGCGCCGGCACAAGGTCTTGCGGCGACTCCCCGATCAGGCTGGCGCCTTCGGCCCGGGCGAGCTGGAGCAGCTTTTCCGACAGGCGCGCCAGCCGCTTGAGCGCGCTCTCGATCTCGACGGTTCGGGCGCGGGCTGGGCCTTCGGGCAGCTCTGCCCTGAGACGCTGCGCCTGCGCCAGGGCGGCCGCCACCGGCGTTCGCAGTTCATGGGCGCTATTGGCGGTGAAGCTGCGCTCGGCGTCGAGTGCCCGGCGCACCCGTGCCATGAGAGCGTTTAAAGCTTCCGCTACCGGCGCGATCTCCGTTGGGAGATGTGCGCCGGACACCGGCTCCAGATGCCCGCTGCCACGCGCCTCGATTTCGTGCCTGAAGGCCGCGACGGGGCGCAAGGTGACAGCAACCAGAAACCAGGGTCCCGCGATCCCGAGCGGCAAAAGCAGGATCAGCGGCCAAGCCATCACCGCAATGGCATCGCGGACAGCCTTCTGTCGGTGGCCGGGGCGCTCGGCGGCTGTAATGACGATCGTGCCGCTGACCGCGACCTCGGTGTAGAGCCGCGAATTCGGTCCGTCGCTGAAGCCATGTGCCGGGTTGGCTGGGAACTGCGAGAGGTTCGCATCATGGGACTGGAGCAGGCTGCGACCCTGAGCGTCGCGCACGATGTACGTGATGTACTCGCGATGCGCACCGACAGAAGCGACCTGCTGGGGACCGGCCACCGCGTCCGCCTCGCGGCTGATGATCTCGGTGTAGGCCAAGGGAAGAATGCGTTGCACCACCTCCTGCAAGGCGCTGTCGAAGACCTCGTCGATCTCATGGCGAAGAAGCAGGCCTGCGGCCGCGGTCGCCAAGAGCCACAGCGCCATGACCCCGCCCGTCAACGCCAGCGCGAGCCGACGCTGCAGGCTGCCCTTGGGCGGCCAGCCGATGCGCGTCACGGCGGGCTCTTTCCCGTTCCTGCCATGGCGGTGGTGCCCAGCCGGTACCCCATGCCACGTACCGTCTCGATCACCTCAGCGCCGAGCTTCTTGCGCAGGCGCCCGACATAGACCTCGATCGTGTTGCTCTCGACTTCGGAGTCGAAGTTGTAAAGCCGCTCTTCGAGCTGCGACTTGGAGAGCAGCATGGTCGGGCGCTGGATGAAAGCGTCGAACAGGGCCCATTCGCGCGCAGTCAGCGAGATGGAACAGCCGTCCCGGACGATGCTGCGCGCCGCCAGATCCAGCGTCAGCCTCCCGATCTGCAGCAGCGGGTTGGGGTTGCCGCCATAGCGGCGGGCAACCGCGCTCAGTCGCGCCGACAGTTCCGCCAGATCGAACGGCTTGACCAGATAGTCGTCGGCACCGGCATTGAGTCCGGCGATCCGGTCGGAAACCTGGTCGCGCGCCGTCAGGATGATCACCGCGGTGGTGTCGCCGGCCTGTCGGCGGCCGCGCAGGAAATCGAGACCGCGGCCATCGGGCAGCATCAGATCGAGCAGGATCAGGTCGTAATGCGCCAGCCGGACAAACTCGCCGGCGTCCGCTAGCCGCTTCGCCCAATCGACGCCATGCCCGTCGGCGGCAATCTGGTCGCGCACGGCAGAGCCCAGGATCGGGTCATCCTCGACGAGTAGCACGCGCATGTCGGGGCAGCCTCCGGAACGGATCTCCCGCTTATGGCACGAAGCTGACAGGGGGCTGAACGCATTCGCGCCGGCCATTCAGGTGAGCGTCAGCTTGGCGTGATCGAAGGGGCTATCGCGTCCTTCGGGGAGGAGACATCCCATGAAGCCCATCCTGTCCATTGCGGCGCTGACGATCCTCGTCGGCCTGGCCGCTCCCGCCCTCGCCAGCCAGCGCTGTTCGGCGCCCATGGCGGAATGGAAACCGCGCGAGATGCTGGTCGATAAGCTGCGCGCCGAAGGCTGGACTATCCGTCGGATCAAGACCGACGACGGCTGCTACAAGGTCCGCGCCGTCGATGCCGAGGGGCGCCGCGTCAAGGCGAAGTTCGATCCTGCCACGCTGGAACGCGTCACGCGCGACGGCGACGACGACTGACGTCTCACTGACAGCTCTCATCGAACGAGCGCCGCATCGGACAAGACAGGTCGTCTTGGCCCATGGTGCCCGCCGGGACGGCTCCCGCCTCCGACAAACCCGAAGGACCGAGGCCATGCACCCGCTCCACCGCGAAAATCATCTGGTCGAACGGATCGGCTGGCTTCGGGCCGCCGTGCTCGGCGCAAATGACGGTATCATCTCGACAGCGAGCCTCGTCGTCGGCGTTGCGGCCGCCGCCAAGATCGCCGACGAGGTCATGGTTGCAGGCGTGGCCGGACTCGTTGCAGGTGCCATGTCGATGGCGGCGGGCGAATATGTCTCGGTCAGTTCGCAATCCGACACCGAGCAGGCCGACATGGCCCGCGAGCGTCGCGAACTCACCGAACAGCCCGAGGCCGAACTCGCGGAATTGACGCAGATCTATGTCGGTCGCGGCGTCGAGCCGGGTTTGGCCAGGCAGGTCGCCGAGCAGATGACGGCGAAGGACGCCTTTGCGGCGCATGCGCGCGACGAGCTGGGCCTGGCCGGTCACAGCATCGCGCGGCCCGTCCAGGCGGCGCTGACATCGGCTGCCACCTTCGCGGTCGGCGCCGCCATTCCCCTAGCGATCGCCGTCATGGCTCCGGCCACTTCGATCAGCTGGGCTGTTTCGGGCGGCTCGCTGATCTGTCTTGCCTTGCTGGGCGCGCTTGGCGCTCGCATCGGCGGCGCCGACATGGTCAAGCCGACGATCCGCGTGACGTTCTGGGGAGCCTTCGCCATGGCCGCGACCTGGGGGATCGGCGCCCTTGTGGGGCATGCGGTCTAACTCAAAGGCGCGGCCTGGCCGTTTCCAGAAACTCCCTTTCACGGAAACCAGCACGCCCATCTCAGGCGATTTCGTCATAACCCGCCAGAACGCGCATTTTCCGCTGATCGAGAAGGACCACGCTGTGGTCATGGAACGTCATCAGATCTAGCTCGCGAAGCTGTCTGAGCACCCGATTGATATGGATTGCACTGAGGCCAAGGGCATCGGCGAGATCGTTCTGTGTCAACGGGCACTCGAATGTGTTTCCGCTCGCCAGCCCGACAAGACGAAGCCGCTCGCCCAGCTCAATGAAGAAATGCGCGGTTCTTTCAAGGGCGGTCCGGCGCCCGATGCTCGCAAGGTGATCAACAGTGATCGCTTCGTCGCGCGACACCGACCATAGGATCGCGGCGCCCAAGCGCGGGAACTCGTTGAACATCTGCATGATGCGGCTCGACTCGATGCGACTGACGACCGCGTCCGTCAAGCTGCTGAAGGCATGGTCGGAGGTCCGCAGCAGCACGCTCCTCATCCCGATGCAATCGCCCGGGAGGGGAAAGGTGATGATCTGCCGTGCCCCATCATGGAGGACTTTGAAGCTGCATCCCCAGCCGGAGTGCAGGACATAGCCGAAATGGCGCTCGTCGCCCTGACGGACGAGTTCGACACCGCGTTCGACCGCGAACGGTGCTGCCAAGAGATCATTCAGGCATGCGCTTTCGCGCTCGCTCAACGGCATGAAGGCCGCCAGCTTCTTTGCCAAATGACTGGATGCCGCTTTCATCGCCCGGGTTGTTTCCTGGAATACTCTGCGACCTGTGAGGGACTGGACCAATGCCTGTGAAGCCGGGGGGCGTTTTCGCAGCTTGATCTGATATCGCCCAAATTGAATCTCGCGTGGCTAATCCAAGTTAGCCCCTCTTCTCAGATTCCGGCCTAGCGTTGGTTCTTAAGCGGCGGGCCTCGCCCCGGCCGCATCGAGAGAACAACACCATGTCCAAGATTCTCGATCCGCGCGGCGGAGCGGCCGGCTTGGCCGCTCTGTCGATCTGCGAGTCCTTGATCCTCGCAATGGGTGATCTGAAGATCATGGGCGAGCAGGATGCCATCGGCGTCGTCAAGGATGCGGCCGAGGCCCATCGCGGCAGCGGCGCAACTGAAGATGAGCGTTCGCTGCACGGTGAGGTCGCGGCCATTCTCGATCAGATCATCGCGGGCGGAAACTCGATCAGGAGGCGTTGAATCGCCGAACCGCTCAGGTTCGGATCGCGCTCTAGGTCGAATGACGTGACCGACTTGGTCCGCCACGATTTGTTGGAGTTCAAGGAGGGGACCTCACCATGCAGGATCAATCCCACGATCGCTTGCTGAGATCAACGCGGAGGGAGTCCGGCCCCGATCGGTGTCCTGATCCATATCCGGAGGGATTGGAGGTCACGACCTGCCTTCGCTCATCTGAGAACGCCGACGTGAGGCTGTTCCGCAAGATCGCTGCGCAGAACATCGAACGGCTGAGCGTGCTGCAAAATCAGGTGCTCGACCTGTTGTTGGCTGGTTATCCGAGTAAACATATCTCGGCCGAACTCAAGATCAGCCAGAGCAGCGTCGCGTATATTCGCAAGGCGATCGCGGGGCGGCTGGGGGCCTATTCGTTCGCAGAGATCGTCCACAGCGCGATCTGCGGACGCTGTACGATCGGCGCTCCGGAGACCGGCGATATTGTGTTGCCAAGCGTGGATGTGGCATCGGCGGAGCTGTCCTCGGAGGAGCTTGTCCGGTTCGACATGCGCGAAGTCAGCCATCGGCTCAAGAATTTCGCCGCTATCATCCAGTCGATCTGCCACCAGACCGCCCGCAGCACGACGTCCGTGGTCGCATTCGACAAGATCTTCTCTGCCCGTCTCTTGGCATTTTGCTCTTCGCTAGATGCGCTGGTCGCTGGGGACTGGTCGAACATGAGCATGAGGAAATTGATCGAGATGCAGCTTTCGCCGTTCGGGCTGCTCGATTGCGATCAGATCTCTGCATCCGGGCCTGATCTGGACCTCAAGCCAGCAGCCGCCCATGCCGTTGGCATGGCGCTGCACGAACTGGCGACGAACGCTGTCAAATACGGGTCCCTTTCGATAGCGGAAGGCCGCGTAACGATCGCCTGGCGGATGGAGACACTCGCCGAGACGGAGGATGTCGTCCTGTCCTGGCAGGAGTCGAACGGCCCGATGGTCGTCGAGCCGACCCACAAGAGCTTTGGTCTTCAGATTATCCAGAAGCTCACCGCGCTTTCCCTCCACGGGACCGTGCGACACCAATTCCTGCCAGAAGGCGTTTTCTGGCAGCTCCGCTTCGATTCAAAATTTTTGACCAGCAGTCCTAGTCGAATCGAGGAGGCCCGCTATGAGCACCGGTGTTGAGAGGATCACGGATATTGGGCCGAAGCCCCAGACATTCGACATCGAACGCGCAACGAAAGAGAACCGGAACTATCGCTCAGTCGCATGGAGCGGTCGCTATCTGCAGGTGACGCTGATGTCGATCCCAGCCGGTGGCGATATAGGCCTTGAGGCGCATCCCGAGACCGATCAGTTCCTCCGTATCGACGCGGGGAAGGGCCGTGTGCAGATGGGGTCTGCAGAGGACAATCTCGACTTTGAGAGCGACGTCTCTGATGGTTGGTGCATCCTTGTCCCCGCCGGGACATGGCACAACGTCACCAATATTGGGACCGAACCGATGCAAGTCTACGCGATTTACGCACCTTCTCACCATGCGGCCGATAAGGTGCAGACGACAGTGGCAGCGGCGGAAGCCGACACAAACGACGATCCGCCCGCGTGGTCGGTTCAGCCGAAACACGCCGCAGATAAGCACGGGCAAGCCTGATCCGAAGACGATAGCGTGCAAGTTGCGGCAGACCCGCGCTCGAACTTGATGGGAGCATGTCCGCTCGCGTCCTCGGTCCATGCTTTTGAAAACACGTTGGCGCATCGGCTTCGCCAAGGATGCTCTACAGCCTCTTCACGCCGGCGCTGCGCCAGCAGGTGATCTTCGGAGGAAGCTCCGTGCTGCCCGCGCTATAATCCGAATTGGCGCCATGGCGCTTCAGAGTAGCACCCATTATCGACCTCTGGCCGGCCGCGATCTACCGGACGATGCGGCCGCCCGCATATTCGGCTTGGCCGCCCTTCCCGATATGGCTCGCGACAAGATCGCCGAGGACGACCATCGCACCTTCGGCTTCGTCAGCAACTAGCACCGCGTCGTTATCTACAGCGCCACCGTCGCGCTGATGGGCGGCTGGAAAAACGACGCTGACGTGCACGTCTAGGCGACGGGCTCGGGCAAGACGGCCTGCCGCACCGCGGCGACGATCCGCTCAGCGGGCGAAGGCTTCTCCAGCCAGCCGCCGGTCAGGAATACGGGATGGATCGTCTCATTCTTTTGCGAGCTGCCTGAGAACACGACGAACGGGATGCCGAGGTCGTTGAGGCGCCGCGCCACCAGATCGCTTGAGCCGTCGAGCAGATCCAAGTCCAGAAGGGCAACGTCGACGCGGTCGGCGACCAGCCAATCCATCGCGGCTGCGCAAGACGCCACTGTGGCCATGACGTCGAAACCGGCGTCTGTCAGGATGCCCTCGACGTCCATGGCGATGATCGCCTCGTCTTCGAGGATGAGGACGCGTGGCCCGCCGGTAGGCCCATCCATCTGCGTATTCCGGTAGCACTTCACGGCTCGAAGCCGCTCATCAAAAAAGATCCTAGCCCTATTCGCACCTGCGTAGGGGATTTGTTTCGTTTTTCGTGAAACCATTCCATTCGTGATAGGTTCTTGATGGTTACACCGTCCGAAAGCGCTCCATGGCCAAGCCTGTCGTCCTTGTCGTCGAAGACGAGCCCATCATTAGGATGAACGCCGTCTCCATCATCGAGGACGCCGGTTTCGACGTCATCGAGGCGACGAATGCCGACGAGGCCATTTTGTTCCTTGAGACGCGTCCTGATATCTCGATCGTCTTCACGGATATCGAGATGCCCGGCTCCATGGACGGCCTCAAGCTCGCGCATGCAATACGCAATCGCTGGCCGCCGGTCGTCCTGATCATCGCGTCAGGCCGCGTTACGCCCGGTCCCGACGAGATGCCGACCGAAACCATATTCCTCCGCAAACCCTACAGCGAGGCGACCGTCGCCAAGGCGCTTCGGAAGGCGGCCTAATTCGCCAGTTTCGCGACCTTGACGGTGAGCGTTACGATGAGCCCTGCCGGTTCCCATGCGTAGTCGATCGCGCCGCTGAGCTGTCCTGTGACGCCGCGGGCAACGAGCCGGCTGCCATAGCCGCTAGCTTTCGCAGGCTCGACGCTGGGGCCGCCCCGCTCCATCCAGACGATTTTGATGTCGTCGCCTTCCAGCGTGCCGGAAACGTCCAGCGTCCCTTCGTCGGACGACAAAGCTCCGTACTTCACGGAGTTGGTCGCCAGTTCGTGGATGACCAGGGCGAGCGTCGTCGCGGCGCCCTCGCCGACGCCCATGCGCGGCACGGCGACACGGATGCGGCCGCTGAAGGCGCCCATATCCTCATATGGAGATAGCAAAATGGACAACAGGTCGCCGAGCAGCGCCGCTGTGCCCTGGTGACCGGGCAGCGGCCGAACCAGGTCGTGGGCCCTGCCCAGGGACGTCAGCCGGTTGGTGAGGTCCTTTGCCATCTCGGCCGCCGTGGTCGAGGACCGGGAAGCGATCTGTGTCAGGCCCGACGCGATCGCCAACAGGTTCTTGACGCGATGGCTCATTTCGCCGGCGAGGAGCTCATGGCCCTCCTCGGCCTGCTTGCGACCGGTTACGTCAAGGAAGATCCCATACATGTAACCCTTGTGCATGCCGGAATCGTTGCCAAGCCCACGTGCGGAAATCCAACGGATGTCGTCGCCGATCATGATGCGGAAGTCGATTTCGTAGGCGCCCTCAATTGCCACGCGTCGCAGTGAACGCGGCACGGACACGGTCGCGATCGGCGGGGTGGATGCGTGCCGACAGGTCCTCGAACATGAGGTCCTGGGTTGGCTCGACGGCCCACATCTCGAAGCCCTGCTCGTCCATGACGAACGTGTCCTCTTCGATGTTCCACGACCACAGCGCGACGCCCGCTGCCTGGATGGCGCGGCGCAGGCTGTCGGGTGTCCAATGGCTAAACGGCAAGGCAGGCCCCGATCGCTGATTTACGCATTTGACCCGGACACTACACGCGATCGAGGCAGCCTCCATGCGCTTTGCGCATCAGCGCGTTAGCATCCCGTCGCGGTCCAAGCTCTGTCGATCACCTTAAGGCAATCGACGTACATGGACGCAGACACTTCCGGGTCCGCGTTGGGCCAACTTCTGCTGATTGACCCCCAGCCCAGACTGCTGCCGGGAAGCAGACTTTCGAGACGTCCGCAATGGGCCAACTGAAGAATCGTCGCATTGCGCACCATCTATGTAACCGGTTTGGTGCCGTGCTCCATTGGCAGCACCAGCGCGTCGGCCGCGACACCATCAAGCTCGTAAATCGGATATGCATCGATAGCGATTTTTAGGGCCTTCGGGCGGGCGGAGAAGTAGCCGTCCGAAACGTCCTTCTTGTGGTTGTGCCCGGTGATCGCGTTGGCGAGGCGCTTTTTGATGCCGGCTTCTTCCGCGCGCGTGACGAAGGTGTGGCGCCAACCGTGGTTGGGGCTGAGGTCCTTATCGAGGGTAACCTGCTCACGGATCCATTCAGCCAGTTCGCTTGCCCGCTGCTCCTGCTGCGAGCGCGTTGATCCCTCCTTCTGCACCTTGTCCCCCACAAACAGGAAGCCTTCTGGCGCCTTCTCACGAAAGGCCAGAAGGCCCTCCTCGATCAATGCGGCGTGCAATGGGATTGTCCGGGCGACATCGGTCTTGGTGGTGGCGAAATGGATGACCCACATGCCGTCCTGGCGCTTGATGTCCTCGCGCTTGAGCCAGCAGACCTCCTGGATACGAGCGCCGGTATAGGCGCAAATCCAGGCCGTCCACCGCCGCGAGGCGGCTGCACGTGGAAAGCGCTTGTTGCTGCTAGCGGCTCGGGCCGCCTTGAGGATTGCGGCGACCTCGTCATCGCGAAAGACCTTTTCCCGCTTTTCCGTCTTGCGATCCTCTTCGAGGCGCACGCTTTTGGCGGGATTGGCTGACAGGACGCGACCGCCAGGAAAAGACGCCGCCCAGCCAAGGACGGACGAGATCGCGACCAGATCATTCTTGTTGATCGTCGCCGCGCTAATCCCGGCTTCCTTCTCACGGGCAAGCGCCCATGCCCAGATGTCGTCTTCGATCATCAAGCCGACGGCTCGTTCTCCCCAAAATGCATGGAGGGAAGAAAGAGACGGTCCGTAACGCCTGAAGGTCGAGGGCGCGCGCTTCTTTTCGTGAACCTTTTTCCAAAGCTCGAAAAGCCGTTCGACGGTGAGTGTCCTCGAGCGTCCTGCAACGTGGCGCGGTGACGGCAACGCATGCCGCGGCGGTGGAGTGTAAGTCGGCAGCGTGGTGCTGACAGGATCACGATAGTCGTTGGCCTTGAGGCGGCGCTCCGCCGTGGCGATGAACTCCTGGCCGAGACGCTCGGCGGCATTCAGGAGCTTTTTTCGTGAGTCTGCATCGATTCGCAGATGGTAGGTCGCCAGCTTCTCGTCGAGCATCTGGCCGAAATAGCCCTCCAGCAGCCGCTCGCGCGAAATCATCGGGTCGCCGTGCTTCAAGCCCCAGGCGAGCATGGCGCGTTCGTCATGCATATCGATGGCGGCCTTGAGCTCGGCCATCTCCTCGCTTGCGCCCTGGCGGCGGTGATGATCGATCGCCTCGGCAAGCTCGCCGCGATAGGCCTCGACTTCGTCGGCCACGCCATCATCGGTGTCGATGTCGCTGACGGCCTCTTTGTATATCTCGCCAGCCAGGGCCAGGGCCTCCACCCGGCTCAGCGACTGGGGCGGTTGGCCAAGGGTCTCGAAGAAGGTCTTGAGCGCCTGAAGCGCCAGGGGAAAGCGCTCCTTGGCGACCTTCGCCTCCTTGGTCCGAAGCGACAGCACGACCTTGGTACCGACGAGCACGGTGTGGTTCTCGCCAGCCACGGGCAGCATCACACGCTGGCCTCTGGCGAGCGCCCGAAGGGCCAGCGGCACCTTCACGTTCAGGTAGTAGGAACCCTGCTTGGTAGCGTAGGGTCGAGGCATTGCAAGAGCCATGGTGTCAAACCGCAGTGTCAAAGCGGATACCATCCAACCCATTGTCAATGCTGATCTCTTTGTCCTGCTGAGGAAAAAGAGTGGTGCCCAGGAGAGGACTCGAACCTCCACGCCCTTGCGAGCGCCAGCACCTGAAGCTGGTGCGTCTACCAATTCCGCCACCTGGGCAACGGCGGTTCGTTTACGGAGCCGGCGTGGTACTGTCAACGCCTTCGGGACGATTTGTTCGAGATCGCTTGTTTTAGTGTCGCGATCACGCCGCGGCGATCGGGGCCGCGGCGTGCGGGACCTCTGGTCAGGCGGCGCGGCGCGTGCTGCCATGCTGCGGATTGGCGCGCACGGCGCTTGCTGCCTCCGGTCCGGTCTTGAAGGCCGCGACAAGGTCGTTGAGCTGGCCAATGCGGGAGGAAAGCGAGCCCGCCGAGGCCGCGCTCTGTTCCGACAGCGCCGCGTTCTGCTGGGTCATCTCGTCGAGATGGGCGACCGCCTGGCTCATCTCATCGATGCCGCTGGCCTGTTCGCCGGAAGCCGCTGAAATCTCGGCGATCGTGGCCGCGACCTTCTGCGAGGCGCTGAGGATCTGAGAGAGCGATTCGCCGGCCTGGCGCACGAGCTTGACGCCCTCGCCGACCTCGCTGTTGGACGACGAAATCAGTGCCGTGATGTCCTTGGCGGCGGCGCTGGAACGCTGCGCGAGCGTGCGCACCTCGGAGGCCACGACCGCGAAGCCCTTGCCGGCATCGCCGGCCCGGGCCGCTTCCACCGCCGCGTTCAAGGCCAGCAGGTTGGTCTGGAAAGCGATGTCGTCGATCACGCGGATGATGTCGGAGATCTTGGTCGAGGCGGTTTCGATCCGGGCCATGGCTTCGACCGCGTGTCCGGCGATGGCACCGCCATCCTTGGCGGCCTCCATCGCTTCGGTGGCAATCGCCGCAGCCTGGCGCGAGGCCTGCGCGGTGGCCTTGACGGAAGCGGCGAGCTCCTCGGTGGTCGCCGCGGTTTCTTCCAGGCTCGACGCCTGCTCCTCGGTGCGCTTCGACAGGTCGTCGGCGCCCATGTTGATCTCACGCGCCGCCAAGCCGACATCGGCGGATGTTACCTGGATGGTGCGGACCGTCGATGACAGCCGGTCCACCGTCTCGTTGATGGCACTTTTGAGCTCGGCGAATTTGCCGCGATAGGCCGAGGCCACCCGAACCGTCAGGTCGCCGCCGGCGACGGCTGAAAGTGCGGTTGCGAATTCCGTCGTGGCCGAATCGACCACTGCATTGATCTCGTTGATTCCGGCGACGAGCTTCTGCATCTGCTCGTCGGCCTGGTCGATCTCCAGCCGTGCCGAGAAATCGCCCGCAGCGGCGGCCGCCACGACTTCCCCGACATCGGAGACGACAGATTCGATCGCCTGGGCCCGGGTCAGGCGGGCCGCGGCAGCCCCGCGCTCCTGCTGCTCCAGCACGCGGATCTTGCCGAGGTCGTCGCGGAAGATCTGCAGCGAGGCCGCCATCAGTCCGATCTCGTCGCGCCGGTCGGCACCATCGACGGGGCTGTCGAGATCGCCTCCCGCGATGCGGCTCATCGTGCCGGTCAATCCCCGCAAGGGCAGGAGGATGCCGCGGCGCGCGACGAACAGGCTCAGGATCAGGCCTCCGAGGATGCCGAGAACCGCGACGACGATCTGCACGAGCAGGAAGCGATCGACGGCGGAAAACGCGGTGTCGCGGGTCGCCTCGATCGTCTTGCCGGAATAGGTGGTATAGGCCTTGACGGCATCGGTGACGGCCTTTTGGCCGTCGAGGCAGGCAGCCAGCGCCGCTTCGACTGCGGAGCGGTCCGCCGCGGAACTGCGCGAGGCCGCCACCATGGCCCGGATTTGCTGGAAATAGCCGTTCAGTTTGGCCCGGACCTCGCCGATCAGGCGCTTCTCTTCGGCATCTGCATGGCTCTCGAGCAGCGGCAGGCGCGCCAGCATTTCGCCCATACGGCGCTCGGATTCGGTTGCGAAATCAGCGTGTTTTTCGGGTTGGCGCGCAAGCTGGTAGGTCATCCGGCTAATCGCGATGATGTCGATGCGCAAATCCATCGCCTCGCGTGCGACGCCGCCGATCTGCTCGACATCGAGCATCGAGCGCTTGAGCTGCGTCAGGCCGGTCCAGCCGACGAACGCGATGATGACCGCGACCGCGCTCATCAAGGCGACGACGCCGGTGAATTTGGTCACGATGGAGGCGTGCTTGAGCATGGGGCGGCCTTGAACTTTCGGAAGGTATCGAGGTCGGATGGACGAAGCGGGCGGCAGACGCGGTGGCATTCCCGCGCTCGAGGCACGGGGCTCTGCTGGCCGTTTCCCGGTTCGCTGGTGGCAGAGCAACGTTGCTCGCCCGATCGAGCCGCCCGGCCCGGATCGGGGTGCAGCTGCTCTCCGGTGTCCTTGTCCAACGAACCACACGATGGATAAGGCATCCGGCTTAACGAAGCTTTGACGATGGCCATCAGGGGCGGGATGGCAACGGGTCGCAGTCAGAACCGGTAAAGCGCTTTCCAGAACGGGGTGAAATGCTTTAGGACCCGTGCGCAACCAGTATGCGCGAGGCAGCCACGATGGCGAATGATCTGCCCCTTCCGAGCCAGCAGCTCGTCACCGTGTTCGGTGGCTCCGGCTTTGTCGGGCGCCATGTCGTGCGGGCCCTGGTCAAGCGCGGCTACCGTGTGCGCGTCGCGGTGCGGCGGCCCGATCTCGCGGGCTTCCTGCAGCCGCTCGGGACGGTCGGGCAGATCCATGCAGTCCAGGCCAATCTGCGTTATCCCGCTTCGGTGACGGCGGCCGTCACGGGAGCGTCCGCTGTCGTCAATCTCGTCGGCATCCTGCAGGAAGGCGGCCGCCAGAGCTTCGCCGGCGTTCAGGCGAGCGGGGCCCGGATCGTGGCCCAGGCCTGTGCCGCAGCAGGGATCACCCGTCTCGTTCAAGTCTCGGCGATCGGCGCCGCCAGCGATTCGGCGTCGCTTTATGCCCGCAGCAAGGCGGAAGGGGAGGCGGCCGTCCAGGCCGCCATGCCAAGCGCGATCGTGCTGCGACCCTCGATCGTCTTCGGGCCGGAAGACGGCTTCTTCAACCGCTTTGCCGCTCTCGCCCGGATGCTTCCGGCCCTGCCGCTGGTCGGCGGCGGCGAGACGAAGTTCCAGCCGGTTTTCGTGGGAGATGTCGCCGAAGCCGTCGCGCGCGCCGTCGAGGGCCGTGTCGGCGAAGGCCTGATCTATGAGATGGGCGGTCCGCAGGTGAAGACCTTCCGCGAACTCGTCAGCTATATCTGCGAGGTCACCGGCCGCAAGCCGCTGCTCGTGCCGCTGCCGTTCCCGCTGGCGCGCATCCAGGCGCGCCTGCTGGAGACGGTCGATCTGTTGTCCCTAGGGCTCCTGCCCGATGTGCTGAAGCTGACCCGCGATCAGGTGACGCTGCTCGAAAGCGACAATGTCGTGTCCGCCGAGGCGGTCGCGCAGGGCCGCAGCTTCGAGGCGCTCGGGATCGAACCGGCCTCGGTGGAGGCCATCGTGCCGTCCTATCTCTGGCGGTTTCGCAAGACCGGCCAGTTCGACACCGCGCGCGCCGGTTGAACCTGCCGCATGTCGACGATGGCGGCCGTGATGCCTGATCTCATCATCTACGATTGCGACGGCACGCTGATCGACACCGAAACGCTCTATGGCGAGGTCAGCCTGGCGGCCTGCCATGCTTTGGGCCTGACGGATTGGTCGATCGACCATTATGTCGACAGCATCGTCGGGATCCCCTGGTCCGATGGCGTCAAGATCATCGAAGCGGCCCATGGCCGGGCGCTGCCGGCCGATTTCGAGCAGAAGATCGAGGATGAGGTCGCGCTGCGACTGGAAACCGAATTGCGGGCCTTGCCGGGCGTGCGCGAGGCGCTCGGTGCCATCGGCGGCCGGCGCTGCGTCGCATCCTCGACCAGCCTCGACCCGCTGCGACGCAACCTCGCCATCACCGGCCTGATCGATCTCTTCGACCCGCATATCTTCTCAGCCTCGCAGGTCGCGCGTGGCAAGCCTCATCCCGATGTCTTCCTGCACGCGGCCTCGGAAATGGGCGCGCAGCCGCAGGATTGCCTGGTGATCGAAGATTCCGTGCCGGGCGTTCGCGCCGCGCGGGCGGCGGGCATGCGCGTCGTCGGCTTCACCGGCGTCTCGCATGACAAGCCGCGCAGCGCGGCCCGGCTCGCGGAGGCCGGCGCGCTGGCGGTGATCGACGATTTCGGCCAATGGCCGGGGCTGGTCGCCGGGCTGAAGGCCTGACGCGAGGCGAAGCGCGCGGCCGCGTCAGAGCATGCTCGGCAGCACCCGGTCCGGCGGCTTGTGGCCATCCATGAACGTCTTGATGTTGACGATCACCTTCTCGCCCATGTCGGCGCGGCCCTCATGCGTGGCCGAACCCATATGCGGCAGCACCACGACGCGGTGGTTGCGCGCGAGCTTGAGCAGGCGTGGATTGACGGCGGGCTCGCTCTCGAAGACGTCGAGCCCGGCACCGGCCAGTTCGCCCGCCTCAAGCATGCGCGAGAGCGCCGATTCATCGACGATCTCGCCGCGCGCCGTGTTCACCAGAATCGCATCGGGCTTCATCAGCTTGAGCCGGCGCGCCGAGAGCAGGTGGTAGGTCGCCGGCGTATGCGGGCAGTTGACCGAGACGATGTCCATCCGCGCCAGCATCTGGTCGAGCGAATCCCAATAGGTCGCGTCGAGCTTCTCCTCGATCCGGGCATCGAGCCGGCGGCGGTTGTGGTAATGGATCGAGAGGCCGAAGGCCGCCGCGCGGCGGGCCACGGCCTGGCCGATTCGGCCCATGCCGACGATGCCGAGCCGCTTGCCACTGATGCGTCGGCCCAGCATCCAGGTCGGTGCCCATCCCGCCCAGTCGTCGTCGGGGATGACGCGGGCCCCCTCGGCGATGCGCCGCGCCACGGCGAGGATCAGCGCGATCGTCATGTCGGCGGTGTCTTCGGTCAGGACGCCCGGCGTATTGGTGACGGTGATGCCGCGCTGCACGGCGCTGGCCACATCGATGTTATCGACGCCATTGCCGAAATTCGCGATCAGCCGGAGCTGGTCGCCGGCCTGGGCGATGACCGCGGCATCGATCCGGTCGGTGATCGTCGGCACCAACACATCGGCGGTCTTGACCGCTTCGATGAGCGCAGCCTGGCTCATCGGCTTGTCGTCGATATTGAGCTGGGCGTCGAACAGTTCGCGCATGCGCGTCTCGACCACGGCAGGCAGCTTACGGGTGACGACGACGAGCGGCTTTTTCTTCGACATAGGCGCCTCCTCCTCCGCGGGCCGTCACGGCCGCCGCCTTTTGGCCTCAACCCCTCATTAACCGCAGGGCGTCAGGAATGAGGATGGCGATGATCGCTCGGCTTTGCCCCGTTTCTCTAAGTGGCGGGACTTCGGATGACAACATGGCCCTTCGCCGGGGGTGCGGACGACTGTCCGATAGCGGAATGGAGATCGGGCGGATGGCAGGCTTGTCGATACGGGGCGTTCCGGCTGGGTTGGCGGTGCTGGCGGTACTGATGGCCGCTTCGGCGGCGCCGGCGCAGGACCTTCAGGCCGGCCCCGTCACCGGCCTGCCTGTGCCGCGCTATGTCAGCCTGAAGACCGACCGGGTCAATCTACGCGAGGGCCCGTCCAAGGAACACCGGACTCGCTGGGTGTACCAGCGCGCCGGCCTGCCGGTGGAGATCGTCGCGGAGTTCGAGACCTGGCGGCGCGTGCGGGATGCCGATGGCTCCGAGGGCTGGGTGCTGCACAGCCTGCTGTCTGGCCGCCGCACAGCGCTCGTCGCGCCCTGGTCTAAGGCGAAGGGGGAGAACTTCTCGCTGCGCAAGGAGGCGGACGAAGGCGCCGCTGTCGTCGCCCGGCTCGAGCCTGGCGTCATCGCCAATGTCGGCTCCTGCGCCGGTGCCTGGTGCAGGATCAGCGTCGGCGACATGCAGGGCTTTCTCCGCCAGGACCGACTCTGGGGCGTCTATCCAAACGAGAAGGTCGACTAGAGCTGCTACCGCGTGATCTCGATCGCGGCTCAGCCGTCGATCTTGCGCAGGCGCACGACCACATCGACGCGAGCGATTTCATAGCCGGCAGGCGGCTCGGGCAGGGCGGCGACGTCAACCGCGTCGGCCGGGATATCGATCACCGTATTCTCGCCATCGACGACGAAATGATGATGCTCGCTGCTGTCGGTGTCGAAGAAGGTCTTTGCGCCGTCGATTGCCAACTCACGGAGCAGCCCGGCCTGGGTGAACTGGTGCAGCGTGTTGTAGATGGTCGCCAGCGAGACCGGGATCTTCTCCTTCATCGCCTCTTCAAACAGCATCTCGGCGCTGATATGCCGGTCGCCGCGGGCAAACAGAACCCAGCCGAGCGAGACGCGCTGCCGCGTCGGGCGCAGGCCAACGCGTCTGAGCCGCTGGCGGATGTCATGGAACGGGCAGCCCTTGCGCGCGGTCGATCCATAGCCCTCGTCTTGGGAAATCAGATCGTTCATCGCCGCCAGCAAAGCCTCTTGTGATATGACATGGTCGGGGCATTGGCGTGCCACGCCGCTACCTTGGAATGGATGTAAGGCCTCGCAGCCATGCTCGCAAGCATCGCCGCGCCCGACACCGCCTTCACCTTCGGTCCGGCGGCCGCACCTTCCACCCTTTCGTTCGGCGGTTGCGGCGTGTTAGGCACGGCGAAAGAAGCGCTGCCCACCGGCGGCTGAATCGGAGCGACATCGGTTATGCAGCGGCAATCGTCTTTCAGCTACGAGGAGATCCTCGCCTGTGGCCGCGGGGAGCTGTTCGGGCCGGGCAATGCGCAACTGCCGCTGCCGCCCATGTTGATGTTCGACCGCATCAGCGAGATCGCCGAAGATGGCGGGCCCAACGGCAAGGGCTTCGTGCGCGCCGAATTCGACATCAAGCCCGATCTCTGGTTCTTCGACTGCCACTTCAAGGGCGATCCGGTGATGCCGGGCTGCCTGGGCCTCGACGCACTCTGGCAGCTCACCGGCTTCTTCCTCGGCTGGCTCGGCCTGCCCGGTCGCGGCCGTGCGCTCGGCGTCGGCGAGGTCAAGTTCGCCGACCAGGTGCTGCCGAGCGTGAAGCAGGTCGTCTATGGCGTCGAGTTCAAGCGGGTCTTCAAGTCCAAGCTCGTGCTCGGCATCGCCGATGGCTGGCTGGAGGCCGATGGCAAGCGGATCTACACTGTCAGCGACATGCGCGTCGGCTTGTTCAAGCCTGAAGCGGCCTGAGGAAAACCGGGGCGCGACCTTGCGCCCACGACCCGCGCGGTCCATCTGCGCGGGTGTTGAAGAGCGCAAGCCGCTGGCCAGGAAGGCACGGCAGCGCGGGACAAAGCCGGAGAAGCGAGCATGAGACGCGTTGTGGTCACGGGGATGGGCATCGTCTCATCCATCGGCAACAACACGCAGGAGGTCCTGTCCTCCCTGCATGAGGCAAAATCCGGCATCTCCTTCATGCCCGATTTCGCCGAGCACGGCTTTCGCAGCCGCGTCGCCGGCGTGCCGACGCTTGATCCCTCGACGGTGCTCGACCGCCGCGCCATGCGTTTCCATGGCGGCGGCTCGGCCTGGAACCAGGTCGCGATGGAACAGGCAATTGCCGATGCCGGGCTTGAGACGGCTGAGATCAGCCATGAGCGCACCGGCATCATCATGGGTTCGGGCGGTCCCTCCACCCGTGCGCTGATCGATGCCTATGACAAGGCGCGCGAGAGCGGCTCGTCCAAGAAGGTCGGCCCGTTTGCTGTGCCCAAGGGCATGTCCTCGACCGCCTCGGCGACGCTCGCCACCTGGTTCAAGATCAAGGGCGTCAATTATTCGATTTCCTCGGCCTGCGCGACTTCGAACCACTGCATCGGCAATGCCTATGAGCTGATCCAATGGGGCAAGCAGGACGTCATCTTCGCCGGCGGTTGCGAGGAGCTGGACTGGACGCTGTCCGTCCTGTTCGACGCCATGGGCGCGATGTCGACCGACTACAACGACACCCCCGCACGGGCTTCGCGTGCCTATGACGCCAACCGCGACGGCTTCGTCATCGCCGGCGGCGCCGGCGTCGTGGTGCTGGAAGAACTCGAGCACGCCAAGGCGCGCGGCGCCAAGATCTATGGCGAGATCGTCGGCTACGGCGCGACCTCGGACGGCTACGACATGGTTGCTCCGTCCGGCGAAGGCGCCGTGCGCTGCATGAAGATGGCGCTGCAGGGCGTCACCGCCAAGGTCGACTACATCAACCCGCATGGCACCTCGACCCCGGTCGGCGACGCCAAGGAGATCGAGGCGATCCGCGAGGTCTTCGGCGCGGGCGACAAGGCGCCGCCGATTTCCGCCACCAAGTCGCTGACGGGCCACTCGCTCGGCGCCACCGGCGTGCAGGAGGCGATTTACTCGCTCTTGATGCTCAACAACGACTTCATCTGCGAAAGCGCCCATATCGACGAACTCGACCCCGCCTTCGCCGACATGCCGATCGTGCGCAAGCGCATCGACAAGGCCGCGCTGGGCTGTGTCCTCTCGAACTCCTTCGGTTTCGGCGGCACCAACGCGACGATCGTGATGAAGAAGCTCGAAGCCTGAGCAGGCAGCCGCGTCTGATGGGCGCCCGCGACTTCCCTCAGGCGAGATCGCCCGCTTCGAGCCCGGATCGCTGCTTGGTCAAAGATGCGGCAGCCGCAGCGAAGAGCAGTTGTAGCGTGACGCGCGGCGTCTAGACGGGTATATGGGCTGTCTAGACGGAGGGGCTCTGATGGCATTTCATATTCGCGATCCGGAGGCTGATCGTGCCGTGCGAGAACTGGCTGCGCGCAAAGGCGTCAGCCTGACCGATGCGGTCAAGCAGGCCGTTCAGAACGAGCTTCTCCAAATGGACCAGACCGTTCCGTTTCTGGAGCGCATACGGGATTTGCAGCAGCGCGTTGCGGCTTATCCCAAAACGGGGCTGAAGGCCGACAAGGCGTTCTACGACGAGCTATCGGGCGACATTTAGAATGTATGTCGATGCCTCGGTCATTGTCGCTGTGCTTCTCGAAGAGGCTGGTTTTGAACGGTTTGGTGAGCCGCTGACAGGCCCTGATCGGCGTTTCACCTCGCCGCTGGCGATCTATGAGGCGACGGTTGCCCTGGTGCGGGTGCGCGGCGTCGCGGTCGATTTGGCCAAGGCGACGGTGCTGGAGTTTCTGGCGCGGGGCGCGATCAGCGTCGTGCCTCATGAAGCTGCGCACGCTGATGGCGCACTGGCGGCATTCGACCGTTTCGGCAAAGGCCGGCACCCGGCTGCGCTGAACATGGGTGATTGCTTCGCCTATGCGGCCGCGCAACTCGCCGGCGCATCGATCCTCTTCAAAGGCAACGACTTCAGCCAGACCGACCTGCCTTCCGCCCTGTCCGCCTCCTGAACAAAGAACCGAACGGTCCCCATGCTCCCCCTGATGCACAACAAGCGCGGCCTCGTCATGGGCGTCGCCAACCAGAACTCGATCGCCTGGGGCATTGCGCGCACGCTGCACGCCCATGGCGCGGAGATGGCCTTCACCTATCAGGGCGAGGCGCTCGGCAAGCGCGTGAAGCCGCTGGCCGAAAGCGTCGGCTCAAAGCTCGTCCTGCCCTGCGACGTCGAGGACATCGCGACCGTCGATGCGACATTCGCCGCAATCGACGAGGCCTGGGGCGGCGATCCCGAGCGCAACACGCTCGACTTCATCGTCCATGCCATCGGCTTCTCCGACAAGAACGAGCTCAAGGGGCTCTATGCCGACACCAGCCGCGAGAACTTCTCGCGCACCATGGTGATCTCCTGTTTCTCCTTCACGGAAGCCGCGAAGCGCGCGGCGCAGCGCATGCCCAAAGGTGGCAGCATGATCACGCTGACCTATGGCGGCTCGACCCGGATCATGCCGAACTACAACGTCATGGGCGTCGCCAAGGCGGCGCTGGAGGCGAGCGTGCGCTATCTCGCGGGCGACTTCGGGCCGCGCGGCATCCGCGTCAACGCGCTCTCGCCGGGACCGGTGCGGACATTGGCCGGCGCCGGCATCTCCGATGCGCGCGCGATGTACTCCTGGCAGCGCGACAACTCGCCCCTGCGCAAATCGGTGTCGCTCGACGAGATCGGCGGCTCGGCGCTGTATTATCTTTCGGATCTGTCGGGTGGCGTCACTGGCGACATCCATCATGTCGATGCCGGCTATCACATCACCTCGATGCCGGTTCTCGATGGCCTGCGCGCCGCCGACGAAGCCGGCGAATAGGGAACCGCGCGACGGGACTGCGGGTTCTTCTTCATTGAACAAGGAGACGCGGCATGGTCACGGTCAGATACGAAATCATCGAGCATGATGGCGGCTGGGCCTACAAGGCTGCCGGCGGCGGCGCGATTTCGGAAACCTTTGCCACCCACGACGCCGCGCTGTCAGCCGCCAACGATGCTGCCGCTCGGCAGACGGTAGCCGGCACGACCGACGGTATCGTCTACCAGGACAAGGATGGCCAGTGGCATGAGGAACTGGCCGATGGCCGGGACCGACCGCAGACCAAGGTCATCGACCAGTCCTGAGCGGGCGGAGGTCCGCTTCAGCGGACCGTGAAGAACGTCAGCAGCACCTTGCCCTCTTCGCCGATCAGGCAAAGGAAGCGCCGCGGCTTGTCCGAGCGGTCGGTGCGCAGATAGGCCTCGCCCATGATGATCCGGGTGATCGGCGTGTCCTCGACCTTGGTCTCCGCCGTGGCGATGGTCGCGCCGTCCTCGTCGATATAGATGTCCTTGATCTCGGGATCGGTGGCCGAGATCGTCTTGAGCGCGGTTGCCTTGCAGGCGGCGACCGACGGAGAGGCTGTCTTTTCGGCGGGCGCGCCAGAGGTCGGGCCGGCGGTTTGAGCAAAGGCAGGGCCGGCGAACAGCGTTGCGATCAGCAGGGCGGTTGGGAGGCGCGTCATGAGGGGCACTCGGATGGCGGGTTCAGCCATAACGCGCGAGATCAGCGCCGGTTCAACGCGGGCCCGCATGGCGACAGAAGCCGCCATGCCGAGCGAAAGCGCTCTCAGAGGCCCAGCTTCTTCTTGCGCTGGCCGAGCGTGCGCAGGCGCAGCGCGTTGAGCTTGATGAAACCGGCCGCGTCGCGGTGGTCATAGGCCACGGCGCCCTCCTCGAAGGTGACGAGATCCTGATCGTAGAGCGAGTAGGGGCTCGAGCGGCCCACCACATGCACGCCGCCCTTGTAGAGCTTGAGCCGGACCTGGCCCGCAACGAACTCCTGGCTCTTGTCGATCAGCGCCTGCAGCATCTCGCGCTCCGGCGAGAACCAGAAGCCGTTATAGATCAGCTCGGCATATTGCGGCATGATCTGGTCCTTGAGATGGGCGGCGTCGCGGTCGAGCGTGATCGATTCGATGGCGCGGTGTGCCACGGCCAGGATCGTGCCGCCGGGGGTCTCGTACATGCCGCGCGACTTCATGCCGACGAAACGGTTCTCTACGAGATCGAGCCGGCCGATGCCATTGTCGCGGCCGAGATCGTTGAGCTTCGCCAGCAGGCTCGCCGGGGACAGCTTGACGCCGTCGATGGCGGTCGCGTCGCCGGTCTCGAAATCAACCGTGATATAGGTCGGCTTGTCGGGAGCGTCCTCGGGCGAGATCGTGCGCGAATAGACGTAGTCGGGCACCTCCTGCGCCGGGTCTTCCAGCACCTTCCCCTCCGAGGAGGCGTGCAGCAGATTGGCGTCGACCGAAAACGGCGCCTCGCCGCGCTTGTCCTTGGCGATCGGGATCTGGTGCTGTTCGGCGAACGCGATGAGCTGCTCGCGCGAGCGCAGATCCCATTCGCGCCAGGGTGCGATCACGACGACGTCGGGCTTCAGTGCATAGGCGGTGAGTTCGAAGCGGACCTGGTCGTTGCCCTTGCCGGTGGCGCCATGCGAGACGGCGTCGGCGCCGAGCTTCTCGGCAATCTCGATTAGCTTCTTGGCGATGAGCGGCCGTGCGATCGAGGTGCCCAGCAGATAGACGCCCTCATAGGCGGCGTTCGCGCGGAACATCGGGAAGACGTAGTCGCGCACGAACTCCTCGCGCAGATCCTCGATGAAGATGTTCTCGGGCTTGATGCCGAGCAGAAGCGCCTTGTCGCGCGCCGGGCCAAGCTCCTCGCCCTGGCCGAGATCGGCGGTGAAGGTGATCACCTCGCAGCCATAGGTGATTTGCAGCCACTTCAAAATGATCGACGTATCCAGGCCGCCGGAATAGGCGAGCACGACCTTGTTCACGGTTTTATCGGTCATTTTTGATCATCTTCCTGCTGCTGCGCATGCCGGCCACGCGGGCCGCTTTTCGAACGCAATGGCGCACTATCCCAGCCCCGTGGACGACGCAATCGGAACCTTCTGATCGGTCATGCGTCGTCGCGTGATGGATTGGTGTTGATGACGCCGGCTCATTGACCTTTGGACACCCTCCCCATCTTGTAGTCGTGTGTCCGGTGACTCAGGCTCTGGATGCGCGAGGTGAAACCTAGACATCCGACTCGGAGGCTGAATGCCGAATCGTCCTGTTCTGGACTTCTGGTATGAGTTCGCATCGCCCTATTCGTTCCTGAGTGCGTTGCGGATCGAACCCCTGGCCGAGGCGGCCGGCGTGACCTTGCGCTGGCGCCCTTTTCTGCTCGGGCCGATTTTCGCAGCCCAGGGCTGGTCGACCTCGCCTTTCGCGCTCTACCCGAACAAGGGTCGCTATATGTGGCGCGATGTCGAGCGCCGCGCCGGCCGAAACGGGCTATCGCTCGTCAAGCCCGAAACATTTCCTCAGAATTCGCTGATCGCAGCCAGGCTGGCCCTGGCCGGGCGCGAGGCCGGGTGGATGCCGGCTTTCTCGAAATCGCTGTTTCAGGCAGCGTTCGGCGAAGGCCGCAACATCGCCGAGGAAGCCGTGCTGAACGCGGCGCTGAAGGCTGCTGGCGCCGACCCTGGTGTCGCCTTCCCGGCGTCGCGCAGCGAAGAGGTCAAGGGTCGGCTGAGGGCGGAGATCGAATACGCTAAGTCGATCGGCATCTTCGGCGGGCCGACCTTCGTCACCGAGGATGGCGAGCTGTTCTGGGGTGACGATCGGCTCGAGGAAGCATTGGACTGGTCCCGCCACGGACGCTGATACTCGGCCCGGGCTCAGGTGTTCGCGCTGCCGTCGCCTCGCGGCCGTGCCCAAGGCCCGCGAGCTGCCGGATCGAGATGAGCGGCCGATTGCTCAACCATGGTTTGGAGATCCTGCCGCTCCGCCAGCCGGGGCGGGTGCGGCGGCATCGCCGGCATTCGCCCACCCGCCGTCTGGACGAGTGCCTGCACGCGCTTCGTCACGGAGGGGTGCGTCGAGAACAGGTCGGCGAAATCGTCCGGGTCGTTCTCGAAGCACATGTCCATGACGCCCGACGGCACGCCCTCGATATCGGCGCGCCCGGCGATCTTGAGCAGGGCCGAGATCATCGCATCGGGGTTCTTGGTCAGCTCCACGGCGCCGGCATCGGCGAGGTACTCGCGCGAGCGCGACAGCGAGAGCCGGATCACGACCGCCAGGAACCAGGCCAGAGCGATCACGGCGAAACCGATCAGGATCGCGATGAAGCTGCCCTTCTTGGCGTCGTCCGACGACACCCGCACCCGGCCGAGATTGCGAAAGATGATCTCGCCAACCAGCGAGATGACGCCGGCGATGACGACCGCGATGATCATCAGCCGCACATCGCCATTGCGGATATGCGTCAGCTCATGGGCAAGCACGGCCTCGACCTCGGCGTCGTTGAGTTGGGCCAGGAGCCCGCTCGTCACCGTCACCGTGAACTGCTTGTCGTTGACGCCGCTGGCGAAGGCGTTGAGCGCCTCGCTCTCGACGATGGCAAGCTTGGGCACGGTGAGGCCGCGCGAGATGCAGAGATTCTCGAGCATGCGGTAGAGCTTGGGATTGTCCTCGCGCGACAGCCCCTGCGCCCCGGAAACGGCGCTGATCAGCCCGACATTGATGCGGAAGCCGATGAAGACCCAGGCGCCGGCAGCCAGCGTGGTGAAGGGCAGCCAGCTCCAGAAAGTGCGGCCGGCCTGAGCGAAGGCGGTCATCCCCCGCGGCACGCCGCCATAGCCGTAGCCCACCAGCAAAAGGCCCCAGGTCGTGACATAGACGAGAACGAACAGCCCCGCGATCAGGAAGCCCGACCTGATCCGGTTGTTGCGCATATGGCTGTAGAGCCCGAAGGCCTGGCCCAGCATCGCCGCCCTCGCTTGTCAGCCGCGCTGTGTCGGTTAGAACTTCACGCTGGGTGCGACCTCGATCTGGGCGCGAGTGGTCTCGCCGACATCGAAGAATTCACGCTGGCTGAAGCCCATCTGCGGCGCGAAGAACACGGCCGGGAAGGCCTGGATCGATGCGTTGAACTCGCTGACGGCATTGTTGAAGAAGCGCCGGGCGGCGGCGAGCTTGTCCTCGACTTGGCCGAGATCGACCTGGAGTTGCTGGAAATTGGCGCTGGCCTTGAGGTCGGGATAGGCCTCGCCCAGTGCCAGGAGCCGGCCGACAGCGCCTGAAAGCTGCTGCTCGGCCGCGGCCTTGTCATGCACGCTGCCGGCGCCCTGCGCGGCGTTGCGCGCCGAAATGACGGCGTCGAGCGTGCTCTTCTCATGCGTGGCATAGCCCTTCACCGTCTCGACCAGATTGGGGATGAGGTCGTGGCGCTGCTTGAGCTGGACATCGATGTCGGCGAAGGCCTGGTTGACCCTCTGCCGCATCGCGACCAGGCCGTTATAGGTCATGATCAGATAGGCGGCGGCGGCAACGATCAGCCCCAAGACAACCCAGCCCATGGCGTGCTCCTCAAGCGCAGGCGAAATCCGGAGCGTAGCCTCGCATGAAAGGGCCGCGGGGGGGAAGCGGAGCCATGGCGGGAGAGCGCCGCATGCGACAGGCCGACCGGCGTGCGACATCCACGCCCCGGGCGGGCATCAGGGCCTGCCGTGGCGCATTTCCTTAACCATTTCAGGGCAGTTTGAGGAGACATAACGGCAGATCTACTGCCGAAGAAATAGGTCGAAAGCTCGTGAAGATACCGTTCTACCGCTCAACGTCAGGCAACGCTGGAGAAGCTGCTGCCATTCGGCGATCCCAGGCGATCATAGAATTCAATCTGGATGGTATCATCCTCGACGCGAACGATAATTTCCTCAATGCCGTAGGGTACTCTCGCGACGAAGTGGTCGGAAAACACCATCGTCTTTTCGTCGAAGAAGCTGATCGTGCTTCGAAAGACTATATCGAATTCTGGGCGCGGCTGAACCGGGGCGAGGCGATCGAGGTCCCGTGCTTGCGCATGGCCAAGGGCGGCCGTCGGATCTGGCTGTTGGCGAATTACACACCAATCCTGAATCGCTCCGGCAAGCCGGTGAAGATCATCAAGTTCGCGTCCGACATCACCGCCCGTCGGGAGGCCATGGCCAATCTGGAAGGCCAGATCGCTGCGATCCGCAAGTCGCAGGCCGTGATCGAGTTCGATCTGACGGGCCATATCCTTGATGCCAACGACAATTTTCTGAGGGCTGTCGGCTACGATCTGGCCGAGATCAAGGGCAGGCATCATAGCATGTTCGTTGATCCGGCCGAGAAGGGCAGCGATGCCTATCGCCGGTTCTGGGAGAAGCTCGGGCGCGGCGAATTCGACGAGGGCCAATATGGTCGCGTTGGTAAGGGAGGGAGGCGCCTCTGGCTGCAGGCGACCTACAACCCAATCTTCGATGCCATCGGCAAACCCTGCAGAATCGTGAAATTCGCCACCGACATCAGCGCCAACAAGCTGGCCCAGGATGCGCTGCGCGCTGCCGTCGCCGATACGCGCGGCGTGGTCGACGCTGCCATGGCGGGCGATTTGACCCAGCGAATCCCTCTGCAGGGCAAGATCGGCGAGATCGGCGAGCTGTGTAGCGGCGTCAATGATTTGGTCGATGCCTTCGCCGAGGTCATTTCGACTGTTTCGACGATATCGAAGCAGATCATCACCGGGGCCGACCGGATCGGCGCTGGCAGCAGCGATCTGGCGCTGCGCACCGAGGAGCAGGCCAGCAGTCTCGAGGAGACCGCTGCCACCACCGAGGAGCTAGCGGCTTCGGTGAAGCGCAGCGCCGAGCGGGCGCGCGAGGCAACCAGCCTCGGCGACACCGCCAACGGCATCGCCAATCGCGGCGGGACGATCGTCGGCGATGCCGTCGTTGCGATGGAACGCATCGAGAAGGCCTCGACCGATATCGCCGAAATCATCACCGTGATCGACAACATCGCCTTCCAGACCAACCTCCTGGCGCTGAATGCTGCGGTGGAAGCGGCGCGCGCCGGCGATGCCGGCAAGGGCTTTGCCGTCGTGGCCTCGGAAGTCCGGGCGCTGGCGCAGCGCTCCAGCGAGGCCGCCAATGACATCAAGACGCTGATCTCGAATTCGACGCAGCAGGTCGCAACCGGCGTCCGCCTCGTCAAGGATGCCGGCACCGCGCTGTCCGAGATCGTCGGCTCCTCGACCAGCGTCGCAGCGGCCCTTGCCGACATCTCCAGCGCGTCGAACGAACAATCGGCGGGAATCGAGGAGGTTGCCCGGGCCGTATCGCATATGGACGACATGACCCAGCGCAACTCCGCAATGGCCGAGCAGAGCGCCGTCGTCGCCCGCGAGTTGCAGCGCGCAACCGGCGAATTGCGGCAGATGGTCGAGAACTTCCGGATCTCCGGCGCGCCGGAGCGCCGGCCGAACACTGTTACGATCGCAATGCCCGAGCCTGTGGCGCCGTCCCCGTCTAAACTCGCCCGCCCGGCACCCCAGGAGCGTCGCGCAGCTGGCGGATCGACCGGCGGCTGGTCGGAGTTTTGATCGGGGATGGCGCCGGTTGAAGCCTGCGGCGCCGCCCCGTCATATCAGTCGTCGCTGTAGCGCTCTTCCCGCCAGGGATCGCCGCGGTCGTGATAGCCGCGCTGTTCCCAGAAACCGGGCTGGTTGACGGCCGTGAACTCGATCCGCTTCAGCCATTTCGCACTCTTCCAGAAATAGAGCTTCGGCAGCACCAGCCGCAGCGGCCCGCCATGCTCGGTCGGGATCGGCCGGCCCTCCCAGGAATGCGCAAGGATCGCGTCCTCGCTGGCAAAATCCTCCAGCGTCAGATTGGTGGTGTAGCCGTCATGGGAATGAAGCACGACAAAGCCGGCATCCGGCTTGGGGTGCGCCAGATCGAGCAGGGTTCGTGTCGAGACGCCTTCCCAGTGGTTGTCATAGCGCGACCACGTCGTGACGCAGTGGATGTCGGAGACGTCCTGCGTCTGCTCTTGCGCCATGACATCCGCCCAGCGCCAGTGCAGCCGGTTCTCGACGGCGCCGTCCACGTCGAGCGTCCAGCTTTCCAGTGCAATCTTCGGCTGCAGGCCGAGATCGAGCACCGGCCAGTCCTTGACCAGATGCTGCCCCGGCGGCAGCCGCTCATTGTCTGACCGGGACATCCGCCCGGTCAGGAACTTGCCGGCCCGCGCCCAGGACTGCTTGGTGCGGGTGAGCTTGGTGTCCGAGGGGGTGGCGGGATCGTCAGTCATGCATGGCTCATGTATATACCAGTGTTGACGGGGTGTTTCCTGCCGTTCATATTCCAGCAAAGCATGAGCGCTTGGAAGGAGGAAGCCGATGGCCACGACCCGCGTCTTCAAATCCGGCAACAGCCAGGCTGTGCGCATCCCGGCAGAACTCGCCTATGACGATATGAGCAAAGATCTGACGATCACGCGCAGTGGCGACGTGATCATGATCTACCCGGCTCGCGCGAGCATGAAAGACACCGTTGCGAAGCTGCGTGCGATGCCAAAGCCGTCGACTATCGAGGTCTACGAGCCCACTGAATTTCCCGATCGCGATCGGTACTGACGATGTCGTTCATGATCGACACGAACATTGCGATTCACGCTCGTGACGGTCATGACGTCATTCTCGGAAAACTGGCTGAGCATGGCGGATCGATCATGCTGTCTGCTCTCAGTCTTGCGGAATTGCAGCGCGGTATTCGGCTGCCGACACGGGATATGCTGTCACGTCGCGCACGTCTCGAGCTTCTGCTGGAAAGCCTGCCCGTGGTCTCGTTCGACGGCGCCGCCGCAGTCGCTTATGGCGACATTCTCGCCTTGAGAGAATGGGTCAAGGCGCGCGACTTTGATCGCATGATCGCTGGGCACGCGATCAGCCTGGGCGCCACGCTCGTCACCAACAATGAGCGTGACTTCCGCGATGTCCCGGGGCTCAAGGTCGAGAACTGGCTGGCGGACAGCTGAGGCGCCGGCCTTCGCCCTTGCCCTTGGGCCCCGTTTCCACTACATCGCGCCTGTCCGTGATGGCCGTGATCGATCATGAGCCGGGGGCAGCTTTCGGGCTGGCTCCCGTTTCGCGTTTGGAACTGGATCATGCGGATGCGGATGTGAAACCGGCGGCCTAGCGCCGTCCCTTGTCCCGGCGCAGCGATTGCGCGGGGCGGTGGACCAGTCTCTGATGAGGCGCCGACGGGAGCATCCGGCCTGCAGCACCAACCCAATCGGGCGCTTGCCGGACATCCGCGGGATACGCGGCCGGCGTCAGGAGAATGCATGTCAGCCGTAGAAAGCTATTCGGGCCGCGAGGATTTCGCCGCCCTTCTCGAGGAATCCTTCGGTCAGAACGAAGCCCTCGAAGGTTCCGTCATCAAGGGCATCGTCGTCGCCATCGAAAAAGACATGGCGATCATCGATGTCGGCCTGAAGACGGAAGGGCGCGTCGCGCTCAAGGAATTCAACGGCCCCGGCCGTGACCAGGACATCAAGGTCGGCGACGAGGTCGAGGTCTATCTGGACCGGATCGAGAACGCGCTCGGCGAAGCTGTCATCTCGCGCGACAAGGCTCGCCGCGAGGAGAGTTGGGTCAAGCTCGAGAAGGCCTTCGAGGCTCGCGAGAAGGTTTCCGGCGTCATCTTCAACACCGTCAAGGGCGGCTACACCGTCGATCTCGACGGCGCCGTGGCCTTCCTGCCGCGTTCGCAGGTCGACATCCGTCCGATCCGCGACGTCGGCCCGCTGATGGGCCAGCCGCAGCCCTTCGAGATCCTGAAGATGGATCGCCGCCGCGGCAACATCGTCGTGTCGCGCCGCACCGTCCTAGAAGAGACCCGCGCCGAGGCTCGTTCCGAGCTCGTGGCTTCGCTCGAAGAGGGCCAGGTCATCGACGGCGTCGTCAAGAACATCACCGAATACGGTGCGTTCGTGGATCTCGGCGGCATTGACGGCCTGCTCCATGTCACCGACATGGCTTGGCGTCGCGTCAACCATCCGTCCGAGGTCGTGACCATCGGCCAGACGGTCAAGGTCAAGATCATCAAGATCAACCAGGACACGCACCGCATCTCGCTCGGCATCAAGCAACTGCTTGCCGATCCGTGGGATGGCATTGCGGCGCGCTACCCGGTCGGCGCGCGCCTCAAGGGTCGCGTCACCAACATCACGGACTACGGCGCCTTCGTCGAAGTGGAGCCGGGCATCGAGGGCCTCATCCACGTCTCCGAGATGTCCTGGACCAAGAAGAACGTCCACCCCGGCAAGATCGTCTCGACCTCTCAGGAAGTCGACGTCGCGATCCTCGAGGTCGATCAGGTCAAGCGCCGCATTTCGCTGGGTCTCAAGCAGACCCTGCGCAACCCGTGGGAAGTCTTCGCGGAGACGCACCCGGCCGGTTCGACGGTCGAGGGCGAAGTCAAGAACAAGACCGAGTTCGGCCTGTTCCTGGGTCTCGAAGGCGATATCGACGGCATGATCCATCTCTCCGATCTCGACTGGAACCGTCCGGGCGAGCAGGTCATCGAGGAATACAAGAAGGGCGACATGCTCCAGGCTGTCGTTCTCGATGTGGACGTCGAGAAGGAGCGCATCTCGCTCGGCCTCAAGCAGCTTGGCGGCGATCCCTTCGTGGATGCCGGCGAGTTCAAGAAGGGCCAGGTCGTCACCTGTGAGGTGATCGAGGTCAAGGAAGCCGGTCTCGACGTCAAGATTGTCGGCACCGACATGACCACCTTCATCAAGCGCGCCGAAATCGCGCGTGAGCGGTCCGAGCAGCGCCCCGAGCGCTTCGCGGCCGGCGAAAAGGTCGACGCTCGCGTCATCCTGTTCGACAAGAAGGCCCGCAAGATCCAGGTCTCGATCAAGGCTCTGGAAATGGCTGAAGAGAAGGAAGCGATGGCGCAGTTCGGCTCCGCCGATTCCGGCGCTTCGCTGGGTGACATCCTCGGCGCCGCCCTCAAGAAGGCGACGACCACCGACAAGAAGTGATCGTTCGGCCGCACCAGCGGCCGGATGTCTCGACCAGCCCGCGCGGAGAAATCCGCGCGGGCTTTTGTTTCGGCTGATTCCCTCAGCCCTCATCCTGAGGAGCCGCGAAGCGGCGTCTCGAAGGATGCTCCAG
>NZ_LJHQ01000055.1 GCF_001295925.1 Allobosea sp. AAP35
CCGCTTCGCGGCTTGTCCGGAATGACGATGGAGGGTTGACCATCGGGTGGCCTCTTCCTACGCCTCGATCATGACCTCACGCGCCTTCATCGCCGGCTGCCTCGGCACGAGCCTGACCCCTGACGAGCGCGCGTTCTTCAGGGACGCCCGCCCCTGGGGCTTCATTCTGTTCCGGCGCAACACGCAAAGCCCCGAGCAGGTCGCCGCACTGACGGCGGACATGCGCGAAACCGTCGGCGGGCAGGCGCCGATCCTGATCGACCAGGAGGGCGGGCGGGTGCAACGCATGGGCCCGCCGCACTGGCCGAAATACGCAGCCGCGCAAGCCTTTCTCGCGATCAACGATCCCGTGGCCCAGCGCGAAATCGTACGGCTCTCGGCGCGGCTGATGGCGCATGATCTGAAGGCGGTGGGCATCGACGTCGACTGCCTGCCGGTGCTCGACGTTCCCGTCGCCGGCAGCCACGACGTCATCGGGGACCGCGCCTATGCGCATGAGCCCGACCGCGTCGCCCAGCTCGGCCGGGCGGCGGCCGAGGGGCTGATGGCGGGCGGCGTGCTGCCGGTGATCAAGCACATGCCCGGCCATGGCCGGGCGCGGGCCGACAGCCATCACGATCTGCCGATCGTCGATGCGTCGCTGGACGAATTGCGGGCGCATGATTTCCGGCCCTTCCGGCATCTCGCCGACATGCCGATGGCGATGACGGCCCATGTCGTCTTCACCGCGCTCGACCCGAAGAACCCGGCGACGGTCTCGCGCAAGGTCGTGCGGGAGATCATGCGGGGCGAGCTGGGCTATGACGGGCTGATCATGACCGACGACATCTCGATGAAGGCGCTGTCGGGCAGCTTCGCGCAGAAGTCCCGCGCCGCGATCCGGGCGGGCGTCGATGTCGTGCTGCATTGCCACGGCATCATGGAGGAGATGGTCGCCATCGCCGGCGCCGTGCCGGAGATGAAGGGGCATCGCGCCCGGCGCGCAGCCATGGCACTGGCGCGCATCCGGCACGAGCCGGAGCCGCTCGATGTGGACAGCGCGAGGGCGCAGGTGGCGAGCGCGCTTGCCTCGAGCGCGTGAACCGTCGAACCTGCGATCGGCACGCGTCTTTCGTGTGTGAGCATAAAGGGGCGGCCGGCCATGGCGGCGCAACTGCCATTCGAGGATGACGGTGCCCGCCGGGACGACGAGCCGGCGCTGCTCGTCGATGTCGATGGCTATGAGGGCCCCCTCGATCTCCTGCTCGATCTCGCGCGGCGCCAGAAGGTCGATCTGCACCGCATCTCGATCCTGGCGCTGGCCGAGCAATATCTCGTTTTCGTCGAGCAGGCGCGGGCGCTGCGGCTCGAATTGGCGGCCGACTATCTCGTGATGGCGGCCTGGCTGGCCTATCTGAAATCCAGGCTGCTGCTGCCCGAGCCGCCCAAGGGCGAGGAGCCGAGCGCGGCCGATCTCGCCACCGCGCTCGCCTTGCGCCTGCGTCGGCTGGAGGCGATCCGGGCCGCGGCGGGCAAACTCGCCTCACGCGAACGGCTCGGCCATGATGTGTTCGCGCGCGGGGCGCCGGAAGCGGTTGTCGCCGGGGCCCGGCCGGTCTGGGAGGCGGAGCTCTACGATCTGCTGTCGGCTTATGCGCAGCAGCGGATGAAGCGGGTGCAGGGCCATATTTCGGTCGGCCAGCGTGTCGTCTGGTCGCTGGTCGAGGCGCGCGAGGCGCTGCAGCGCCTGGTGGGCGAGGCCGGCGACTGGACGCAGATCGACCCGTATCTGACGCGCTACATGGCCTCGCACGGGCTGCCCGCCGGCGCGATGGCGGCGACGGTCAGGGCCTCGGCGCTGTCGGCCATGCTGGAGATGGTCAAGGAGGGCGTTCTCGATCTGCGCCAGGACGACGCGTTTTCGCCGCTTTATCTGCGTCGCCGTTCGGCCCGTCCGCCCTCGCTGCCGCTGGGCCGCGGAGACGCGTCATGAGCAGTCTGGTCATCAAGACGGTCAATCCTGAGGAGGACGCCGGTGCTGAGGCCCTCGCTCATGCGATGCGCGTGGTCGAGGCGCTGCTGTTTGCGTCCGCCCAGCCGCTGCCGGCCGACGAGCTCGCCCGCTGCGTGCCTGCGGGCATCGACGTCGATGGGGTTCTGGCGCGGCTCACGGCGCTCTACGAGCCCCGAGGTGTCAATCTGCGCCAGGTCGCCGGCGGCTATGCCTTCCGCACTGCGCCCGATCTCGGCTATCTGCTGGCGGCGGAGGCCGAGGCCCCGCGCAAATTGTCGCGGGCCGCGCTCGAGGTGCTGGCGATCATTGCCTATCACCAGCCGGTGACGCGGGCCGAAATCGAGGAGATCCGCGGCGTCGCCACCGCCAAGGGGACGCTCGACATCCTGATCGAGGCCGGCTGGGTGCGACTGCGCGGTCGGCGCCGCTCGCCGGGGCGCCCCGTCACCTTCGGCACGACGCCGGGTTTTCTCGATCATTTCGGGCTTGGCCGCATCGACGACCTGCCGGGGCTGGAGGAACTGAAGGGCTCGGGCTTCATCGAGGGACGGCTGACGCGCGACCTTTCCGTGCCGGTTCCCGACGACGATCCCGACCTGCGCGCCGACGAGGATCCGCTCGGCGACCTGTTCACGCCGCTTGACGAGAACGGTTGAGCGCCGCATGGGGCGGGCTGGCAGGGGTTGACACCCGCCCGGCGCCGTCATTCCGGGCGCAGCGAAGCGGAGGCCCGGAATCCATCATAGAGTCCAACCTTTCCAGGGCATGGCTCTACGATGGATTCCGGATCGGCGCCGCTTCGCGGCTTGTCCGGAATGACGATCTGCTGTGTGACGAGGCGTGGAGCATCTGTTGGCCGTCAACGAGACCAAATCGCGCTGGTTGAGCTGGGGACGTCGCGGCACCGCCGGGGCCGCCATCCCGATGGCGCTCGGCTTCGAGGGTGTGACCCAGCGTTTCGGCGAGGTCACGGCGCTGAACGATGTCTCGCTGTCGATCGAGCCCGGCGAGATCGTCGCGCTGCTGGGCCAGTCGGGCTGCGGCAAGACCACACTTTTGCGGCTGGCGGCCGGCGTCGAGCGGCCGAGCGCGGGCCGCGTTTTGCTGGAGGGCCGCGACGTGTCCTCGTCGGGGTCCTTCGTCGAGCCCGAGCGGCGCGGCGTCGGCCTCGTCTTCCAGGACTATGCGCTATTCCCGCATCTGACGGTGCGAGAGAACGTTCGTTTCGGCCTGGTCGGTCGTGGCGGCGGCGCTGCGGCCGATGCCACGGCGCTGCGCGCCATCGCCCGGGTCGGGTTGGCGGACCTGTCCGAATCCTATCCGCACATGCTCTCGGGCGGCGAGCAGCAGCGCGTGGCGCTGGCCCGCGCGGTCGCGCCGCGGCCCGGCGTGCTCTTGATGGACGAGCCCTTCTCCAATCTCGACCGGCGCCTGCGCGATGTCGTGCGCGACGAGACCGCGGCGCTCTTGCACGAGACGGGGGCGACCTCGATCATCGTGACGCATGACCCCGAGGACGCGATGCGCATCGCCGACCGGATCGTGCTGATGCGCCATGGGGCGATCGTTCAGATCGGCACCGGCCAGCAGCTCTACCGCCAGCCCGGCAGTCTCTTTGCCGCCCGATTCTTCTGCGACTTTACCGAGGTCGCGGGTCGAGTCGTGCGCGGGGCGGTGGATACGCCGTTCGGGCGCTTCCCGGCCAAGGGGCTGGCGGAGGGGGCAGAGGCCATCGCCTGCATCAGGCCGCATGCGGTGCGGATCGTGCCGAAGGGCTTCTGCCTGCCGGGGCGGGTGGTGAGCCGGCGCTTTCTCGGCGAGGTCGATCATCTCCTGATCGCGGTCGACGGGTTCGAGCGGCTGTTGTCGGTGCGGGCGACCCTGGCGGCAGCCACGACCGAGGGCGACGATGTCGGTCTCGATATTCCCACCGACGAAGTTCTTGTGTTCCCGGCGGGGGACACATAGGTTCCGCCGCAACGGCTTGATCCGGGGTCGCAATCCCCCGGCAACACATGAATAGAGGGAGTTCGCCATGGGTGGCGTCAGCATTTGGCATTGGATCGTCGTCGGCGTCATCGTGATGCTGCTGTTCGGCCGCGGCAAGGTTTCCGAGCTGATGGGCGACGTCGCCAAGGGCATCAAGTCGTTCAAGAAGGGCATGGCCGAGGACGAGACCCCGCCGCCGCCCACAGCCGCGACCCCGGTCGATCCCCGGGTCATCGACGCCAAAGCCAATGACCAGGCTGCCACCCATCCCGCTCCGGCCAAGGCCGAGACCAAGGCCTGAGGCCGCGCCGCTCGCGTTTCGCGAGGGCTAGCCTTGTTTGAAGGCTGAGAGGACGAGCCGTCGATGTTCGACATCGCCTGGAGCGAATTCATGCTGGTCGGGGCAGTCGCGCTCGTCGTGATCGGTCCCAAGGACTTGCCGAAGGCGATGCGGACCGTCGGCCAGGCGGTCGGCAAGATGCGCCGCATGGCCTCCGAGTTTCAGGGCCAGTTCAACGACGCGATGCGCGAGGCCGAACTCCACGACCTGAAAAAGCAGGTCGAGGATGTCGGCGGCTCCGTGTCGAACGCGATGAGCACGGATTCCTGGGCCAGCGACTACAAGCCGATCGAGATGCCCGCCTCGACCGGGCTCGACGATGCGGCGCTGAAGGAGGCGGAAGCCAAGCTCGCCGCCATTCCCGCGCCGGAGCCGCTGCCCCCGGTCGAGATTGCGCAGACCGACTTGACGCCCCCCGCCGAACCGGCGCCCGAGCCTAGGCCGAAGCGCGTCCGCAAGGCCGTGGCCGCGGCTGAGGAACCCGTCGCTGACGTGCCAGAGCCCGCCAAGGCGCCGCGCCGGCGCAAAACTGCCGTGACCGAACCCGGCGAAGGGAGCGCGACATGAGCGTCGCCAACACCCGTGCCGGCGAAGACGAGATCGAGGCCTCGCGCGCGCCGCTGATCGACCATCTGATCGAATTGCGTTCGCGGCTGATCAAGTCGCTGATCGCCTTCCTGGTGATGTTCTTCATCTGCTTTGCCTTCGCGACGCAGATCTACAATGTCCTGGTGCAGCCCTATGTCTGGGCGGCGGGGCCGGGCGCCAATGTCCAGCTGATCTACACCGCGCCGCTGGAATATCTGTTCACCCAGATCAAGATCTCCGCCTTCGGGGCCGGGTTCTTCGCCTTTCCGGTGATCGCGACGCAGATCTACAAATTCGTCGCGCCGGGGCTCTACAAGAACGAGCGCAACGCTTTTGCACCTTATCTCGCGGCGACACCGGTGTTCTTCGTCGCGGGCGCGGCGATGGTGTTCTTCTTTGCCATGCCGGTGCTGATGAAGTTCTCCATCGGCATGCAGCAGGCGGCGACCGACGGGCAGGCCGGCATCGCGCTCCTGCCCAAGGTCAGCGAATATCTCTCGCTGATCATGACGCTGATCTTTGCCTTCGGAATCTCCTTCCAGCTGCCGGTCATCCTTACCCTGCTCGGCCAGGCGGGCATCATCGATTCGACCTTCCTGAAGGAAAAGCGCCGCTACGCGATCGTCTTCGTCTTCGTGGTGGCGGCCGTCCTGACACCGCCCGACGTGATCTCGCAGCTGATGCTTGCGATCCCGATGCTGCTGCTCTACGAGCTGTCGGTGTTCTCGGTGCGCTATGTCGAGCGCAAGCGCGCCGCCAAGCAGGCGGCTGACGATGCCGCGGATGCGGCCAGCGAGTAGGGGCGGACCCGGTTCCCTGTCATTCCGGCCAAGCGGCGCAGCCGCAGCGCCGGAATCCATCGTAGGGCATATCGGTTCGCCAGACTGCAACGTCCCTTGATATGTGGCGGCGCTCTACGATGGATTCCGGCGCTGCGTTTCGCTTGGCCGGAATGACGGGGAGGGTGTTGCCCATGTGGGTGTACATCATGGCCAGCGGTTGGAACGGGACGCTGTATCTTGGCGTAACCAACAGCCTGAGCCGCCGCGTCACTGAACATCGCGAGGGGCGCGGGTCCCAGTTTGCTCGTCAGTACGGCGTCAGCCACCTCGTCTACGCCGAGCATTTCGAGCGCGCCGACGAGGCGATCGCGCAGGAAAAGCGCATGAAGAAGTGGCATCGCGAGCGCAAGGTCGCGTTGATCGAAGCCGGTAACCCGACCTGGCGCGACCTGTACGACACGATTCACTTGGATTGAGACCGTTCCAACCAGCCCTCGTCATTCCGGCCAAGCGGCGCAGCCGCGCCGCGCCGGAATCCATCGCAGGGCACATTGGTTGCCGGGCTGCGGTGATCTTTGACCTGCGCCGTCGAGCCTTACGATGGATTCCGGCGCTGCGCTTTGCTTGGCCGGAATGACGGGGAGGATGTTGTCCAGGCAATTGATGGCCGTCCCGCGCGCTTCAAGGAATGTTGTCCCGCCGTTCCACCCTCGCCGTCATTCCGGCCAAGCGGCACAGCCGCGCAGCGCCGGAATCCATCATAGGGCAGGTCGGTTGCCGGGCTGCGGCGGTCCTCGATATGGGCCGTAGAGCCCTATGATGGATTCCGGCGCTGCGCTTCGCTTGGCC
>NZ_LJHQ01000056.1 GCF_001295925.1 Allobosea sp. AAP35
GGGGGGGGGGGGAGCCGACGACGCTGCGGATGCGGCGGGTGAGCGCGTCGCAATCCAGCGCGGCCTGGCCGAAGGCGGGATCGATGACGCCGTCGAGAACATGGGGATGGATTTCCGCGACCTTGGCCAGGCGCGGGGCGCTGCCGAGGATTTCGGCAAACAGCGTCAGCAGCGAGGCCTGCGAGCGCAGCAGCGTCAGGAGTTCGACCGCCGCCGGCATCCGCACGAAGGCGTTGTCGAGATGAGCCAGCGCGCCGTCAGGGTCGGCGGTGCGGCCCAGCGCAACCAGCAGCGCCGGCGTCAGCTCGGTCAGGACCTCGCGAGCGCGCGTGCTGGTCACGGCGGCGCGGCGGCCGAAATGCCAACCGCGGACCGTCTCTGCCGCGATCTTCGGCGCGCGAAAGCCGAGCTTCTGCAACGTCTCCAGCGTGTCGGGATCGAGCTCGACACCGGTGAAGCTCAGTGTCCCGGCCTCGCTGGCAAGGCTCGGCCCCTCCTCGAACAGCAGCGCGTAATGCCCCTCGACGCGCCGGGCATGCGCGGTCAGCGCCCTTCCGAACGCTGCGGTGGACGGATAGCCGCAAAACCGGGCGAAGGCCTCCAGGTCGGCGGCCGGTTTGGGCAGCGTTTGCGTCTGCTCGTCATGGCGCATCTGCAGGCGATGCTCGATGGTGCGCAGCCAGCGATAGGATTCCGCCAGTTCGTCGCGCGCCTGCGGCGTGATCCAGCCCTCACTGGTCAGTTCGGCGAGCATCTCGATCGTGCGCGGGCCGCGCAGCGTCGTGCGCCGGCCGCCGAAGACCAGCTGCTGCGTCTGCACGAAGAATTCGATCTCGCGGATGCCGCCGCGCCCAAGCTTCACATTGTGGCCGGCGAGCGCGATGGTCTCGTGGCCCTTTACGGTCTGGATCTGCCGCTTCATCGCGTGGATGTCGGCAATCGCCGCGAAATCGAAATATTTGCGCCAGATGAAGGGGGCGAGATCCTTCAGAAAGCGCTGGCCAAGCGCGAGATCGCCCGCGACGGGCCGCGCCTTGATCATCGCCGCGCGTTCCCAGTTCTGGCCCACCGTCTCGTAATAGGCATAGGCCGAGGGCAAGGGCACGGCGACATGGGTCGAGGCGGGGTCCGGCCGCAGGCGCAGATCGACGCGGAAGACATAGCCGTCGGGCGTACGCTCCTGGATGATGCGTGCGATGGACTGCGTGAGCTTGACGTAGAAACTCGTCGGCTCGGCGACACCGGCCACTTCCGCAACCTCCGGATCGAAGAAGACGACGATGTCGATGTCGGAGGAGTAGTTCAGCTCGGCCGCGCCATGCTTGCCGAGCGCGAGCACGACGAGGCCCGAGCCCTCCCCCGGTGCGGCCGGGTTCGGCAGGCGGATGCGCCCGAGATCGGCCGCCTGGCGCAGGACATGCTCGCTGGCGAGTTTCACCGCCATGTCGGCGGTCGCCGTCAAAGCGGCCGTCACCGTCTCGACGCTCCAGACGCCGCCGATATCGGCCAGCGCGATCAGGAGCGCCATGGTCCGCCGGAACCGGCGCAGCAGGCGCATCAGCTCGGCGGTTTCGGTGGCGGCCACTCCCCGCTCCTCGATGTCGGCGAGCAGGGCGTCGCGATGGTCCTCGGGGGCTTGCGTCAGGCAGGCGAACAGGGCGGCGGGGTCCTGCCGCATGATCTGGGTCAGGAAGGGCGCATGGGCGACGATGCCGGCCACAAGGGCGAGCGAGCGCGGATGCTCGGCAAAATGCGCGGCCAGTGACTGGGCGGCCGCCTCGTCATGGAGGCGTTCGATCAGGTCTTTGGCGATGATGCTTCCGGCGCGGGCCCGGGCTGGAAGCACCGGCGCCGCATCCAGCCTGTCACAGAGTCGCCCCGTCATGTCTGTTCCCCCTAGAGGGAGGGCAGGCCAACAGGGTTTTGCGCGGCTGTCGAGCGCGGACGTGCCGGCGCCGCCGCCATGTCCACAGGCATGTCCATCGATCTGGCGGCAGTGACGCGGGCCGATGCGTCGAGGATCGCGGTCTGGGTCGCCGGCAGGGCGATGACCACGCGCAGGCCCGGCGCATTGTCCTCCAGCCGCAATTGCCCGCCATGCAGCCGCACGACGCCTGCGGCGAGCGAGAGCCCCAGGCCGAAGCCCGGCTTGCTGCGGCTGGCATCGAGGCGGACGAAACGGTCGAGCACGCGGGCGCGATCCGCCTCGGGAATGCCGGGGCCATGGTCGGCAACGCTCAGCAGAACCTCGCCATCGCCCTGCCGCGCCGAGACGAGGACGACCGCCTGGCCGCCCTCCGCCGGCTGGCCATATTTCAGCGCGTTGTCGATCAGGTTGGCCAGCGCCTGGCCGATCAGCTCGCGATTGCCCGCGACCCGCAGGCCGGGTTCGACCTGCGTGACCAGCGACAACCCGGCCTCTTCCGCCAGCGGCTCATAGAGTTCGGCCATGCCGGAGACGATCTCGGAGAGGTCGAGCGTGTCCATGCTGTCCTGGATGCGGCCTGTCTCGAGCCTGGCGATCATCAGCAGCGCGTTGAAGACGCGGATCAGGTTGTCGGCCTCGTCGATCGAGCCATCGAGCGCGGCACGCAGCTCATCGGGCGATTTCGCCGTGCGCAGGGCTTCCTCGGCCCGATTGCGCAGCCGCGTCAGCGGCGTCTTGAGGTCGTGGGCGACATTGTCGGACACTTGCTGCATGCCGGCCATGAGCTCGCCGATCCGCTCCAGCATGGCGTTGAGATTGAGCGCCAGCCGATCGAGTTCGTCTCCGGTGCCGGAGATGGCGAGGCGGCCCTTCAGGTCGCCGGCCATGATCGACTGGGCGGTGCCGGTCATGTCGTCGATGCGCTTGAGCACGCGCCGCGCCACGAACCAGCTCGCGAAACAGCCGAGCACGAAGACCAGCAGCAGGGACCAGCCCGCCGCGCGGCGGATGACGATGCCGAGCCGCTCGCGCTCCTCGAGATCGCGGCCGACCAGCAGGCGGAAGCCGTTCGGCAGCATGAAGATGCGCACGATGGCGCGGCTCGGCCGGTCGACCGATTCGCTGGAGCGGGCATATTCGATCTCGGTCTCGCCGGGGCGATCGAGGGTGCCCGGCGGCAACGCCTCGACATTGCCGGCAATGCGCTCTCCCACCGGGGTGGTCACCAGATAAAGCGAGGCGCCCGGCGCGCGCGAGCGGCGCTCGATGACGTTGACGAGCCGCCTGATGCCGCCGAGCCGCTGCTGTTCGGCCAAACCCTGGATCTCGGCATCGATCGTGGAACGGATCTGGTCGTCGAGCAGGCGCTTGGCGTTCCAGGCGACATAGCCGAGCAGTAGACCGGCAAACAGCGCGAAGACGACGAGATAGATCGCCGTCAGCTTGAAGGCCGTCGTGCGGAACAGGTTGGGCAGGAAGCGCTGCACCTGTCGCGGCGCGTCCACAGCCGCCATCTCAGCGCGCCGCGTCACGGACCATGTATCCCGCGCCGCGGATCGTGTGGATCATCGGATGCTCGAAGCCCTTGTCGACCTTGGCGCGCAGGCGGCTGACATGCACGTCGATGACATTGGTCTGGGGATCGAAATGATAATCCCAGACGTTTTCCAGAAGCATGGTGCGGGTCACCACCTGGCCGGCATGCTTCATCAGATATTCGAGCAGGCGGAATTCGCGCGGCTGGAGCAGGATCTCGGTAGCGCCCCGGGTCACGCGGTGGGCCAGACGATCGAGGTCGAGATCGCCGACGCGATAGCTTGTCGGCTCGGAGGCCGGCGCCCCACGGCGGCGGGCCAGAACCTCGACCCGGGCGAGCAATTCGGAAAACGCGTAGGGCTTGGGCAGGTAATCGTCGCCGCCGGCGCGCAGGCCCTTCACGCGGTCGTCGACCTGCGCCAGGGCGGACAGGATCAAGGCCGGCGTCGCGTCCTTCTGCTCGCGCAGCGAGCGGATCAGCGAGAGGCCGTCGAGGCGCGGCAGCATGCGGTCGACGACGAGGACGTCGTAGCCGCCGCCCTCGGCCATCGCATAGCCTTCGAGCCCGTCTCCGGCATGGTCGGCGACATGGCCGGCCTCGCGGAAAGCCTTGGTCAGATAGGCCGCAGCCTCGGCATCATCTTCAACGATCAGGAGTCGCATGAGCTAACCCTAGCCCAGAAAACACAAAAACGGCAGGCCGGACGATACGCATCCGGCCTGCCGCGGTGAAGGCTGGTCTCCCGGCGCGGGGGCGACTGACTGCCGGGAGAACACGCGCCTTGCCTTGTCCGTGACGCCGACCCTGTAGGGGCGGCGTCACGGTGATGGCTTTCAAGATCACGCAGCCGGCTGACGGCCGACCTCGAAGCTGATCTCGCGCTCCTTGCCATCGCGCCAGACCGTGATCTTGGCCTTGGAGCCCGGCGCATAGGTCGCGATCTTGCGCGAGAGGTCGCGCGCATCCTTGATCTTCTCGCCATCGACCGAGAGGATCGTATCGCCGCGGCGGATACCGGCCCTGGCGGCGGGGCCATCCTTCTCGGCGGCGGCGACGAGAGCGCCATGAGCCTCCTTGAGGCCGATCGCATCGGCGACCTCGCTGGTCACCGGCTGGATCTGGACGCCGATGAAGCCGCGCGAGACCCGCCCGTCCTTCTTGAGGGCCGCGACGACCTGCTCGACCGTCGAGGCGGGAATCGCGAAGGCGATGCCGACATTGCCGCCCGAGGGCGAGAAGATCGCGGTGTTGACACCCACGACTTGACCCTGCTGGTTGAAGGTCGGCCCGCCGGAATTGCCGCGGTTCACCGCCGCGTCGATCTGGAGGAAGTCGTCATAGGGGCCCGAGCCGATGTCGCGCCCCTGCGCCGAGACGATGCCGGCCGTGACCGTGCCGCCGAGGCCGAAGGGATTGCCGACCGCCAGCACCCAATCGCCGATGCGCGGCTTGCTGGTGGACAGCTGAACGAAGGGGTAGCTGCCGCTCTCGGTGACCTTGAGCAAAGCGAGATCGGTGCGCGGATCGGTGCCGATGACCTTGGCGTTCAGGGTCTTGCCGTCATCGGTGACGAGCTGGACCTCGGAGGCCTTGTCGACGACGTGGTTGTTGGTCACGACATAGCCGTCCTGGCTGATGAAGAAGCCCGAGCCCTGCGACATGCCCTGGCGGGGCTGGGGCCGGCCGGGATTCATGCCGCGCGGCGCCTGCTGCTCGAAGAAGCGGCGCAGGCCGGGCGGCAGGTCGTCAAGATTGCCCTGGCCGTCGTCGGAGGCGGCGGCGGTCTGCGTGACGCGCACCGAGACAACGGCCGGCTTGGCCTTCTCGACCATGTCGGCGAAGGACGGAAGCTGGTTCTGGACGCCCGAGAGCTGGATCGGCTGGGCAAAGGCGGGGTGGTCGAACTTCAGCGCGCCGTCGGCAAGGCCGGCCGCCAGGCCGATGCCGAGGGTGGCCGCGCCGGCCAGAAGGGCGCCGCGCTTCAGGATGGAGCGTGAGGGGGTGGTGTTGGTCGTCATGGCGAAAACCTCGAATGCGTCGGCAGGGCCTTCCCTGCTCGTACGAGGACCATGACGGGCAGCGCGTTACGCCGATTTCGCCCGAAGATGACGTTTTCGTAAGGTAACGAATTATGTCTGCGTCGGCAGGTTGCGGTTCAGGGAACCTCGTCGCCGAGCAGGCGCGCCACGCGTCGGCGTTCCTCGTCCGACAGCGGCGCGGCACTCGCGGGTTCCGCCATCGCCCTGCCCCGGCGCCACATGAAGCCCAGCGCCGCCAGCAGGATCAGGAAGGGCGAGCCCCAGAGCAGCGCGGTCCTGACGTCGAAGGGCGGCCGCAGCAGGACGAAATCGCCATAGCGGGCGACGACGAAATCGCGCACGCCGCTGTCGCTGTCGCCGGCGACGAGCCGCTCGCGCACGAGCACGCGCAAATCCTTGGCAAGCGGGGCGTCGGAATCGTCGATCGACTGGTTCTGGCAGACCAGGCAGCGCAGTTCCGAGGAGATTGCCCGGGCGCGCTGCTCCATCGCCGGATCGGGCAGGATTTCGCCGGGCTGAACGGCGAAGGACGGACCGGCCAAGACGCCGAGCAGGACGGCGAAAGCCAGGCGGCGAAGGACGGCTCGACGCATCGCGATCACTCCGCCGGCTGCACGGCGACGGGTTGCGCCGTCGCGCTGCGACGCGGCGCCGCCAGGCGGAAGCGCCTGTCGGTCAAGGACAGCGCGCCGCCCAGCGACATCACGATGGCCCCGATCCAGATCAGCAGGATCAGCGGCTTGTCGTAGAGCCGCACAGCGATGGCGCCGTCGCCCTGCGGTTCGCCCAGCGCGATATAGGCCTGGCTCAGGCCGTCGGTGCGAATGCCGGCTTCCGTCGTCGGCATGGCGCGGGCGGTGTAGATGCGCTTTCCGGCCTCGACCGGCGCCAGTTCGCGGCTGCCGGAGAAGATCTGGAAGCGGGCCACCTCGGCGGTGAAGTTCGGGCCCTTCCGAGGCTGGATCGATTCCAGCACGACCGTGTAGCGGCCGCTGGTGAGGCGCTCGCCGGGCTTCAGCACGCCGATGCCCTCCGTGCTCCAGGCCGTCGCGGCGATGCCGATCACGCTCAGGCCGACGCCGGCATGAGCGAGCGCGGTGCCCCAGGCCGAGCGCGGCAGACCCTTGGCCCGCGAGAGGACCGCCGACCAGCCGCTGGCGCGCGTCACGATGCGCTCCCCCAGATCGAAGAGCGCTCCCAGGACAAGGAATATGCCGAGCCCGATGCCAAGCGGCGCCAGCACGGGACCGCCCCATGTCATCGCGATCGTTGCCAGCGCGACCAGAAGCGCCAGACCAAAGGCCGCGGCATTGCGCTGCGCCGCGCCGAGCAGATCGCCACGCTTCCAGGCCATCGACTGCCCGAGTGGCAGCACCAGCAGCAGCGGTACCAGCACGGGAATGAAGGTCGCGTTGAAGAAGGGCGGGCCAACCGAGATCTTGGCGCCGGTCACCATCTCCAGCACCAGCGGATAGAGCGTGCCGATGAAGACCGTGGCGCAGGCGGTGGCGATGAAGACGTTGTTGACGACGAGCGCACCCTCCCGCGACACCGGCGCGAACAGGCCGCCCTGCCGCAAGAGCGGCGCGCGCCAGGCGAACAGGGCGAGCGAGCCGCCGACGAAGAACACCAGGATCATCAGGATGAAGAGGCCGCGCGCCGGGTCGGTCGCGAAGGAGTGCACCGAGGTCAGAACGCCGGAGCGAACGATGAAGGTGCCCAGCAGCGAGAGCGAGAAGGTCAGGATCGCGAGCAGGATCGTCCAGACCTTCAACGCGTCGCGCTTCTCCATCACCACGGTGGAGTGGATCAGCGCGGTGCCGGCCAGCCAGGGCATCAGCGAGGCATTCTCGACCGGATCCCAGAACCACCAGCCGCCCCAGCCGAGTTCGTAATAGGCCCAGTAGGAGCCCATCGCGATGCCGAGCGTCAGGAAGACCCAGGCGAGCAGCGTCCAGGGCCGCACGGCCCGCGCCCAGACGGCATCGATGCGCCCGTCGATCAGCGCCGCGACGGCAAAGGCATAGGTGATCGAGAAGCCGACATAGCCGACATAGAGAAGCGGCGGATGGATCGCGAGGCCGAGATCCTGCAGGATCGGGTTGAGATCCTGCCCGTCCGCAGGGGCCGGGAACACCCGCCGGAACGGGTTGGAGGTCAGAAGCGTGAAGGCGAGGAACGCAACCGTCACCATGCCCTGGGCGGCCAGCGTCCCGGCGCGCAGCCTGACCGGCAAGGACCGGCGCGACAGGGCCACGAGCGCGCCAAACAGCGTCAGGATCAGCACCCAGAGCAGCATCGAGCCCTCATGGTTGCCCCAGACGGAGGTCAGCTTGTAGATCAGCGGCTGCGTCGAATGCGAGTTCGCGGCAACGTTCTCGACCGAGAAGTCGGAACGCACATAGGAGACGACCAGCGCGGCGAAGGACAACGCGACCAGCAAGAAGCAGGCGATGGCAGCCGATGATCCGACGCCGGCCAGGGCCCGGTCATGGCGGGCAACGCCCCAAAGCGGGACGACCGACTGCACCACGGCGACGCCGAGCGCGAGCGCGAGTGCGAAATGGCCAATCTCGACGATCATGAGTGCCTCACTGCGTCGCCTGCGGCGCTGGCTTGGCCTGCGGCGCGGAGGCGCCGGCATCGCCGGGCTGCCAATGGCCCTGCTTTTTCAACGTGTCGGCGACTTCGCGCGGCATATAGGTCTCATCATGCTTGGCCAGGATCGAATCGGCGCGGAACTGGTCGCCCCCCTGGAACACGCCTTCGGTCACGACGCCCTGCCCTTCGCGAAACAGGTCCGGCAGCAGTCCGTCATAGGTGACCTTCATCACGGTGCGGCTGTCGGTGATCGAGAAGACGATTCGCTGACCAGGGCCGCGCACGACCGAGCCCTGCTCCACCAACCCGCCGAGCCGCATGCGCGTGCCCGGTGTCACGCCCTTCTCGGCAATCTCGGTGGGACCGTAGAAAAACACGATCGTGTCGCGCAGCGCAAAGAGCACCAGCCCCGCCGCCAGACACAGCACGCCACCGGCGGCGCCGATTAGCACCAGCCGCCGCTGCTTGCGCGTGAAACGACGCTTGGTGACGACGTGCCGCGCGGGCTCGACAGGCTCGGCGGCGCTCATGGCGCGGTCTCCCTGAGGGCAAGTTCAACGGCGAGCGCGTCGAGCGCGGCCAGGGCAGCGGCGTCCTGAGACAGGCGTTCACGGGCGGTGGCGAGTGCGGTGCGCGCCGCCGACTTGTCGCCGAGAACGGTCTGGGAGCGGATGAGACGCGTCCATTCAGGTAACGTGCCGCCGCCGGCCTTCAGCCGTTCGGCGAGCCCATCGACCATGGCGCGGACCGCAACCTGCTGCTCGGCCGGCGGAAGCGCCGCGAGGTCGCCTCCCGAGGCCTCGGCCTCCAGCCGCGCCAGACGCTGGCGGACAGTCATGCTCCAGGGCGCGTCGGCGGCTGCATCGGCCAGCAGCGTGCGCAGCGCGGCGATTGCCCCTTGCACATCACCATCCTGTTCCTTGCCGATGGCGAGAAAGAAGCGGGCGCGGGCATTGCTCGGATCGAGCCGAACCGCCTCGACCAGGCTTTCGCGCGCCGCCGCCGTGACGACGCCGCCGGCGGCCAGCGTGCGAGCCTCACCGAGACCAGCCACCGTTTCGGAGCTTGTCGCGCCATGGCGGATCGCCGAGGCGAAGGCATTCGCTGCCTCATCGTAGCGACCCTGGCGTAGGTAGACGGGCGCAATCACCGACCAGCCCTTGCCATCGGACGGGTTGTTGGCGAGATGGGTCTCGATGCGCGTCAACGCCAAGGCAAAATCCTGCTGAGACGGATCGGCCTGGAGACGCGCCGCCAGCGGCTGGTCGGGCTGTCCAGGCGAGCCATAGGCGCCGTAAACGAGCAACGCCAGCAGCGGCACGCAGGACAAGGCCAGCGCCGAACTCGCTCGGCGGCGGCGCAGCGAGGATTCCGTCTCGCCCGCCGGATCAGCCTGCTCGCCGGATGCGCGCAACAGGCGACGCGCCGCTTCGGCGCGGGCCGCCTCGGCTTCGGTGGGGGCGATCAGACGGCGCGCCAGATCGCGCTCGATCTCGCCAAGCTGAGCGCGATAGAGGCTTGTCGCATCGGCGACATCGGCAAAGGCGGTCATTCCGCTACGGCTGAGTGGCCACAGCAGGGAAAAGACCGCCGCCCCCGTCATGACTGCGAAGATGATCCAGATCAGCATGGACAGGTCATAGACAAAGACGGGCCCCGCTTCATGTCCGAAGATGGCGACAAAGGGTCACGCGGGCCCACAGCTCAGACGGAAGGCAGCACGAGGCGGGCGCGCAGGCCGCCCATTGGCGAGCGCTGCAGCGTAAGCTCGCCGCCGTAAAGCTTGGCGAGATCGACCACGATCGACAGGCCAAGGCCGGAGCCCGGCGTCGCCTCGTCGAGCCGCCGGCCCCGCTTGAGCACATCGGCAAGCGCCGCGTCGGGGAGACCTGGGCCGTCATCGTCGATCAGCAACACGAGTCCGGACGTCGGATCTTTCGAGGGTTCAAGCGCAATCTCGACGGTCGCTTCCGCCCATTTGAAGGCATTGTCGAGAAGATTGCCCAGCATTTCCTCGAAATCCTGCTTCTCGCCGCGAAACCGGGCCCGCGATGGGACGCTGTGGCGGCCGACGATGCCCCTGCCTTGCGAGATCTTGGTGAAGGTCCTGATCAGCGCATCGAGCGACGGCCCAACCTCGGTGACGCCGCCCAGCGCGCCCGAGAGTGCTGCTGCGCGTGCGCGGTCCAGATAATACTGAACCTGGTCGCGCATGATCGCGGCCTGGCTTTTCACCGTCTGCGGCAATAGGCCGTCGCCGGTTTCCGCCTCGGCCTCGTTCAGCATGATGCTCAGCGGCGTCTTGAGCGCATGGGCGAGGTTGCCGACCTGGGTGCGGGCGCGGTCGAGGATCTCGTGATTGGCGTCGATCAGCTGGTTGAGCTCTCCCGCCAGCGGTGCGAGATCGGGCGGATATTCGCCGACGATGCGCGGCGTCTCACCGGTGCGGACCATGCCGACGGCAGCCCCTAACCGTACGAGCGGGCGCAGGCCGAACCGGACCTGGACGATTGTCGAGGCGACCAAAGCGAGACCGAGCAGCACAAAGGTCATGGTCAAGGCGAAGCGGAAATCGCGGATGTCGGCGTCGATCTCGTCGGAGGGTGCGGCGACCGCGACGGTGAAGCGGCCATCCTCACCGACATCGATCTCGCGTTCGAGGATTCGCAAGGAGCGGTCATCGGGGCCGGAGATGTAGCTCTCGCGCAGGCCCCGCGCATTGGGCGCGATCGGCTGGTCGAGCAGCTTGGGCAGCTGGCCGCCGACGAGGGAGCGCGAGGCACGGATGATCGGCCGTTCGCCATCGAGCCGGATAATCTGCCAGTACCAGCCCGAAAGCGGCAGATCGAAGCGCGGCTCGCCGAGATCGCCGATCGCCTGGCGCTCGGTCTCGGGCGGGGCGGCGAGATCTGCGATCAATTCCTTGATGTAGACGCTCAACCGCTCGTCGAAGCCACGCTCGGCCGAGCGACGATAGAAGGTGGTCAGTCCGAAGCCGGCGAGAATCAGCACCAGAGCGCAGCAGACCGCCGCCGAAATGAAGAGCCGCGCGCCGAGCGAGTAGCGATGCGACCGGAACAGCATCTCGCGCGATCAGACCTTTTCGGGCGCGGCGCAGATGTAGCCGAGGCCACGCACGGTCTCGATGACCTCGACCCCGAGTTTCTTGCGCAGCCGGCCGACGAAGACCTCGATCGTGTTCGAATCGCGGTCGAAATCCTGATCGTAAAGATGTTCTACCAGTTCCGTACGCGACACGACGCGGCCCTGATGGTGCATGAGATAGGCCAACAGGCGGTACTCATGCGAGGTGAGCTTCACCGGGTTGCCATCGACCACGACGCGGCTCGCACGCGTGTCGAGCCTGACCGGGCCGCAGGTCAGTTCTGAGGTGGCGTGGCCTGCCGCGCGGCGCAGCAGCGCACGCACGCGCGCCAGCAGTTCCTCGACATGAAACGGCTTGGTGACATAGTCGTCGGCGCCGGCATCGAAGCCGCCGACCTTGTCGCTCCAGCGGTCGCGCGCAGTCAAGATCAGCACCGGCATGGTCTTGCCGGCGCGGCGCCAGCCCTGCAGCACGGCGACGCCGTCGACCTTGGGCAGGCCCAGATCGAGGATCACCGCGTCGTAAGGCTCGGTCTCGCCCAGATACAACCCCTCCTCGCCGTCGAAGGCCTTGTCGACGGCATAGCCGGCGTTTTCCAGCGCGGTGACGATCTGGCGGTTGAGGTCCTTGTCGTCCTCGACGACGAGCAATCTCACGGTGGGCAGCTCCTGTTGGCGGTGACTAAGGCGGAAACGATCAGCGAATCATGCCGACCTTGCCCGACTGTCCCTCGAGCGTCACGCGGGCGACGCGACCGTCGCGCTTGAGCGTCGTGACCACATAAACATAATCGTCGCCCTGACGGCAAAGCCGGATGCGGACGACCTCCCCCGGCGCCGCCTGGCGCGCATGGCGCGAGGCCTGAGCCGGCTGGATCACCCGTCCATCGGCAACCGCATCGCGCGTCTCGTCCGCGGACAGGCACGACATCGGATCCTGATTGTCGATCTGGACGATCGGCAACGTCGCAAGCAGCGTCAGGGCGAAGATGGGTTCGACGGGCATCATCGACATCGGCTAGTCCTTGACGCGTGAACGCGCCATGAATGCTGCATGATAACAGCCTATCTCAGCGTATGCGGACCCGTCCAAGCCATTCATGCCCGCGCCCGACCACGGCGCTGATCTGGGCGATCACAATCTCGATCTCCGTCTGAACCGCTCCAAAATCGGCCAGTTCCAGGGCTGCCGGATAGGTCCAGGCGGGCGCGCTCGTCTGCGTCCGGCGCAGCGAGACGCCCGCATGCACCACATCGATCTCGTATGATTCCGTTTCTTCGCCCAGCGGCACCTCCACCAGGTCCCAGGAATCGCCGTCGATGCGGGTGCGGCGAATCCAGGCGAAGGTGATCCCTTCCGCCGTTCGCAACGCGCGCGGATGAACCGGCGAGAGCGGCAGAAGCGCCGCGACGCCGGCGGTCGCGACGATCTCGGCCATGGACGGATCGCCAAGATCGCGCTGGACGGGACCGATGCGATAGCGCCGCTCCTGGCCGAGATCGGCGAGAGCATCGGTGAGGGTCACGGCGGCACCATCCAGCACGACCACGCGCGCACCGGCCGGCAGGCTGCGCGCGGCGGCGGCCTCCGACCCACCGATGCCCCGCAACAGGCCTGACAGCCGGAACTGCCCCGGGCCTATCAGCTGCGCCTGCGCCGCTGTCACGATCTCCACGGTGCCGTCTGTATCAATGAGCGCCAGGGCATTGGCGCCTGCCAACGCGGCCTCGGCGGGGACAGAGGACAGGCTGCCGCCGCGCAGGCGGACATCGAGCACCGCGCGGACATCGCTGCGCCAGACCGGGCCAGGCGGCAGGATGGAGAGCGTTTCGCCGACGATTGAGGGCGCCTCGACGAGGCGCAGCAGCTCGAACTGGCCGGCGCCGTCGGCCTGCCAGACGGCCAGCGCGCCGGGCCAGGGCTGCGCGAAGGCGGCCAATGAGAGAAGCGGCGGCGGCTGCGTCCGCACGATCGGCAGCGACAGGGGGATGGCGAGCGGCCGCCCCGGCAAGGCGGGCGCGCTGCGCGGCGGGCGCGGCAGGCTCGGCGCGCCGCTGGTGCGATAGATCGCAGGCTCGACGGCGCGCGCGCTCGCCCTGCGGCTGGGACCGTCATCGATGCGCGTCAGCCGGAAGAGCCGGTCCGCGCCGTCGATCGGTAGGGTGACGACATCGCCGGGCTCGAGATCGAGGCAGCGCGGCGACAATTCGAGCTCCAGCGTCTCGCGGCCGGCCCAGATCTCCTGGAGGCGCTGATCGGCAAGGCGCTGGCCTTCCGCCGGCCGGGTGACGATCGCGGTTTCGACCCCGACCTCGCGGCGCGCCGCCCCGGCCAGCCGGCGCGAGCGGGCGGCGGCGGTGCGGTAGTCGCTCTCGCCGTCGGCGAAGCCCAGCCGCAATTCGAGCGGCAGTTCGCTTTCCTGCGCCCGGCGCAGCGCGAACGGGTTGCCGTCTCGGTCGGCCACGAGATCGTTCGCACTCAGGCGGCGCGCAACAGCTCCCGCGCGGCCCCGGAAGACCAATCTGCCGGCGCTCATCGTCACATCAAAGCCGAAAGCCTGCCCGAGCGGCTCGAGCGCCTGCCGCGCTGAAAGCGGCCGATCAAGCACATAGCCGTCGAGAAAGCCGTCGACCGCAAGCAGATCGGCCGCCGGCAGGCCGAAATCGGCGAGCACCCGGCGCAGCAGGCGATCGACCGGGGCGCCCTCGATGCGGCCGTTGATCCAGTGGCCGGTGTCGTAGGCCGCGCCATCGGCCCAGATGCCGCCCAGATCGGGAAAGGCCGGGAACGGCCTGGCATCATAGCTCCAGACGAAGATATGAGCGGGATCGATCATGCGGATCCCGGTGCCCGGATGGACCGGGTTTCGGGCGGCCTCGAAGCCTTCGCGCGCCGGGTCGAAGCCCGAAAGGATCGCCTCCAGCCCGCGCGCCTGGACCAGATCGTCGCGTGCGCCGCTGGAGAAATAAGGCGAGCCGCTCTCAGCGGATTTCGCGTCTGGAAAGACGTTGGGCGCGTTAGCCCCCTTGTCGACGGCGGGGATGCCGATCTCGGTCAGCCAGATCGGCTTGGCCCCGGGCACGAAGGCGGTCGCGCCGGTCTCGATGCCATTGAGGCGCTCGACATGCAGGTTGCTCCACCAGCCGACGAGATCCTTGGGGCGGAAGATCCAGGGCTTGCCATAGGCCCCGTCGGTGATCGGCAGACGCGTCTGCGCGAGCCGCCCCACCGCATCAGCATAATACCAGTCATACGCCTCACCCGTGTTCAGCCGCGCACGGAGATAGCCGAGATCGGCTGGCCCGCTGGCGATAGCGGTGTCGGCATGGTCGGTGGTGTCGCGCCAGTCGGAGAGCGGCGGATAGAAGTCGATGCCGATCGCGCCGATGGCCGGCGAGGCCCAGAGCGGATCGAGCGGAAACGTCACGTCCATCCCATCATTGCGGACATGGGCACCGTATTCAGTCCAGTCAGCGGCATAGGTCAGGGTGGCGGCCGGCAGCATGGACTTCACCTGGTCGGCCAGTGCAACGAGCCCGTCGACCATCGGATAGCCCGCCGCACCGCGAACCCGCGTCAGCCCGGGCAGCTCCGAGCCGAGCACGAAGCCAGAGACCCCGCCGGCCGCCTGCGCCAGCGCGGCATGATGCAGGACGAAGCGGCTGAAGCTCCACTCATCGGGCTGGGCGCAGGTGATCTGCTCGCCCGCGACGGCCATGTCCGAGGCAGACACGCTGCCCAGCAACGCCGCGATCTGCGCCTGCGCCGCCGCCGTGCCATCGACGCTGCCGGAACTGCCGGGAGCGGGATCGCAGGTGATGCGGCCGCGCCAGGGGTATCGGGGCTGGCCGATCGAGCCGGTCGCAGGGTCCGGCAGCGTGTTGCCCTCGGGAATGTCCATCATCACGAAGGGGTAGAGCACGACCTCCAGGCCGTAATCGTCGCGCAGGCGTCGGATAAGGCGGATCACGCTTTCATCCGACGGCGTGCCGCCAAAGGCCGGCCTGCCGCCGGCCTCGCTGACGACGCGCGCCGTCGCGCGGGTCAGCCCCGCCGCCGCCCATTCGGCGCCTGTCGTGGGCTTCTGGGCGATCTCGACGCGCGGCGACAGCGTGCAGGCGTCCGCCCGCAGATCGTCGCCGAACCAGGCGACGACGAGCGCAACGCGGCGCAGATTCGGGCACAGGGCGGTGAGATGGGCCAGCGCGGTGTCGACATCGGCCCCGCCATAGAGCTGGTGGCGGCTCAGGCTTTCGGTGACGCCAGGCTCGGGCTCATGGCTGACGGCACGCGTCTCGTAGACGAACTCGCTCGCCCCCGGGATCAGCGTCACGGCCCGGATCATGCCGCCGAGCCCCTCGACGGCGCGCACGACCTCGAAGGCAAATTGCGGCACGCGGTTGCCGTAGTCGGCCAGCGGAAAACGCTCGAACACGACATAGGCGAGGCCGCGATAGGCCGGCGCCACGCCAGCCTCCTTGGCGGCGATCAGCGGGTCGAGACCCTGCGTTTCGTCGCCCTGGTGGACGCGCATGGTGACGGTGGTGACGTCGAGCTCGCGACCGTCGACCCAGATGCGCCGGACGAAGGCGATCCGTCCCTCGCAAAGCCCGATCGCGAGATTGGCGAAATAGCTGTAGGTCGTCTCGACCGTCTTCTGCTTCGGGCTGCCCTTGCCGCCGCTCTTGGAGCGCGTCACGGTGACCTTGATCTCCTCCTCGAAGCGCGTCGCCCAGATCAGCTGCCCGCCGATGCGGGCGCGGCCATAGACGCGCGGGATCGCGGCGCCCTCGCTGGAGGCGAGCCCGTCGATCTCGGTCAGGCGCGGCCCCTCGACCGTCTTCGTGCCAGCGCCGCCGCCCAGCAGCGTCTGGTCGATCCGCGCCCCGGCGATGCCGCCGATCGCCTGGCCGATGACGGCGCCGAGCGGGCCGCCCAGCGCCGTGCCGAGCGCGCTGCCCGCGACCTGCAGAAGAAGCGTCGCCATCAGTCGGTCACTCCGGGAAAGGAAAAGGCGTGGCTTTGGTGCCGCCGCCACCAGGCGGAGTAGGCGACCTCGGCGACCTGCGCGCCGTCATGGGCGTGGATGATGCGGTCGGGCGCGCTCAGGATGGCGCAATGCTTGGCCGGCAGATGCACCCGCCAGCGGAAGAGCAGCACGTCGCCGGGCCGTTCCAGCCCCGGCACGACGGGAACCAGATGCCGCAAGGCCGCCATGGCCAGCGTGTCCGTTCCGAGGCTCTCCGCCCAGCTCGGCGAATAGGGCGGCGGTATCTCGGGCTCGTCCCCGTAGAGGTCGCGCCAGACGCCGCGCACCAGCCCGAGGCAGTCGCAGCCGACCCCGCGCAGCGAGGCCTGGTGGTGATAGGGCGTGCCGAGCCACAGCGAAACGGCTTCGACGATGGCCGCGCGGGTCAGAGGCGCGCTCATCGAAACAGGCTCCCGCCGTCGAGGCCGCCATCGCCGGGCCTGACGCCCCCGATGATGAAGTCGTTTCCGGGGATGTGCGGGAAGCCGCGGAAGTTGATTCCATTGCCGAATTTGGCCTGGCAGGTGGCGAAACTCTTGTCGCAGCCGGGCGTCACGAGGAAGGTATCGCCCGCCTGGATCGTGGACGGCGGCGCCTGCCACAATTGCAGCGACGTCAGACCGCCCGCGGCCGCGTGGCGCTTCACCTCGGTGGCAAAGCCGAGATTGCCGCCGCTCGTGAAGACGAGGCGCCCGCCGGTGAAATGCCCGCCGGAAAAGGCAGCGAGTTCCGGCGCCGTCAGGCTGAGCCGGCCGTCGCTCGACGCCACGCCGGCTTCGACCGGCACGAGTGTCACGCCGCAGCGTGAGCCGCCGAGATCGGCCGCGCAGGAGCGCATGTAGAGCCGGCCGCGCTCCTCGTCGAAGGCCTTGGCGTGCCCCCTCACCTCCGCAGTGAAGGCTGCATCGCCGCGCCGGATCTCGCCGACGAAGCCGGTCTCCAGCAGCAGGCGCTGCGAGATGTCGGTCCAGTTCACCAGCCAGACTGTGACCCGCGCGTCATCGTACAGCCCGCGGGCGATGTCGGCCTCGTTCAGGCCGATCGCCGCCAGCGCGCCCGAGACGTCGCCGCCGCCGATCGCGAAACCGAGTTCGGATGCGCTCTCGGCCGCTTCCAGCCCCGTCGCGGCGGCAAAAACGATGCCGTCGAAGCTCAAGGGCCTGTCATGATCGGTGAAGCCGAGCACGGCGCCGTCGCGGCGCGTCAGGCTCCAGCAGCGGCACAGGGTCGTCGCGCCCTGGGCCAGATGGGTGGCCAGCGCCGCAGGAATCTCACGCATCGGAGCTGTCCTCGTCTCGCCTTACGGGATGATCTCGACGATCGGAATGCGCGGGATTTCGCCGGCCTCGAAGGCCGAGAGATCGACCTCGATGGCGTCGATGTCGAAGCGCACCGGCACATCGAAGAGAAAGCCCGCGCTCACGACCGCCCCCGGCCCCGGCACATGGCCCGGTGCGAAGGTGACGCGCCCGCTCGTGGCATCGCAGGCCCAATGGGCGGGATCAGCGCCAACGCCGTCGACCGCGATCAGCACCTCGCCGGGCGCGGGCTTGGTGATCTCCCGGCGATAGGTCGCGATGCCGGTGCCGTAATGCTTGCAGAGCTGGAAGCCCCCTGTGACGCCGTTTCCCGTGCCGATCTGCTGGTCGGTTGCGGCGGGCGCCTGCGAAGGCGGGCAGCTCTTGCCGTCGAGCCGGTCGCGCCAGCGGAAACCGTAGAGCCGGCCGCGCCTCTCCTCGAAGAAGGCGACGACGGCCGAAAGCGCATCGAGCGTGCGGATGCCGACACCGGCATCGTAGCGGCGGCGCGAATGGGCCCAGCGGCTGTTGCGGACCTCCCGGCCCGAGGCCAGCGTGACGATCTGGGTCAGGCGTTCGGGCCCGCCGCGCGCGCCCCGCGCGATATCGGTGGGAAAGCGGATCTCGTGGAAATCGGCCATGGATCGCGCTCCTCACAGCGCCCGGCTGCCGCGCGCCACGGCGCGCGCGATCGCCGCCGAAACCTGGGCCTCGGAGCGACGGAAACTCTCGGCATCGGGCGTCGCGACCTGCACGACGACATTGAGCGGGCGGCGCGCTTCGCTCCCGGACGAGCGCACGCCGAGCCGGCCATCCGCGCCGCGCGACAAAGGCAGGATCGCCTCCGCACCGCGCTCGCCCATCAGCCCGAGCCCGCGCCCGAGCGGGAAATAGGCGGGTGAGGCGATCACCCCGCCTTCGGCGAAGGGCGCGACCGGCACGGCCCCGCCGCCGCTCAAACCGCCCAGGCTCAGCCCGCCACCGAACAGTCCGGTCAGGCCCTTGATCCCGGTCCCGAGCAGTCCGGACAGGCTGGACTGCAAGGTCTTGAGCGCCGATTTCAGCAGGCTCTCGGTGATCGAGCGGCCGACGCTGCGCAGCACGTCCTCGAAGCGCTTGCCCTCAATGATGCCCTTGGCAAAGGCATTGGTGATCGATTTGCCGAAGCTCGCGGCCGATTTGTCGAGGCTCTGGGTCAACGAGCCGAGCGAGCGCATGTCGGAGAGGTGGGAGGACAGGTCAATGTCATCGTCGGCCATGAAGGGTCTCGCTTTCGAACGGGGGGTGAGCGCCACGTCAGGCGTCGGGATAAGCGGCCATCAGCGCCCGCAGTTCGGCCCGTTTGGGCGCGACGGCACCGTGGGAGGTTTGGTGAGCCCGCAGTGCGGCGCCGATTTCGCGCGGCGTCGCAGCCCAGAACACGGCCGGCGGCCAGCCGAGCCGGCCGAGCCCGAACGCCATGACCTCGCGCCAGGGAAAGGGCACGGCCGCCGCCGACGGGCTCACGCCGCCGGCGGCTGCGGAGGGCGCGGCGTGTTTTCAACCTCCGCTCGCGCCGCCGTAGCGGTGTCGTCCGCGCCGCCGAAGGTCGTGTCGAGCAAGACGATCACGGCCGTGATCGCGCCATTGAGCCCGCCGTCGAAGGCCAGGCTCGCGACCTGATCTTCGCTGACGCTGCTGCCGGCGCCGCGCAGGCCCGCGGTCAGAATTCGGATGATGTCGCGGGCCGAGAGCCTGCCGCCGGCGAAACGCTCACCCAGTTCGGGAAGGCTGTCGACGCTGAAGGCCTGTTCGAGTTCGGCCAGCGCGCCCAGCGTCAGCCGCATCGGCAGCGCCTCGCCATCGACCAGGAGTGCGGTCTCGCCGCGGTGGCGGTTGATCATGACCCGTCTCCTCACAATGCGACGAAGGCGAGCTGGCCGGCCGATTCCAGCGACAGGTCGAAGGTGACCTCGCCGGCATGGTCGCCGCGATATTCCAGGCTCGACAGCTGAAACGGGCCGGTGATGGTGCCAAAATCGGGCACGATCACCTGCCAGTCACGGATGGCGCCATCGAAGAAGATCTGGCGCACCAGCGCGTCGGACGCCTCGTCCTTGAAGATTCCCGCGCCGCTGATCGCGGCGCGCCGCATGCCCGCCCCCGCCAGCAATTCGCGCCAGCGACCGGCGGATTCCGAATGCGTCACATCCACCGTCTCGGCGTTGAACGCGATCTGTCGCGCCCGCAGCCCGGCCACCGTGACGAAGACCCCTCCTCCATCCGCCGCCTTGAGCAGCAGATCCTTGCCCTTCTGTGCCGACATGGCGGCTCTCCTTCGTGCTGTTTGTTTGAAATCAGAGGGCTTCGGTCACGGCGCGAAAGCGGACCGTCACGAAGGCAAGCCCGGTCGCGCCGTCCCGGGCCAGCCGGCTGGAGCGCCAGCGCAGATTGACCAGGCGGTGCCCGGAGAGCGTCAGCAACGCCTCGTCGAGCAGGGCGACGGCAAGGGCCGCGGCCTCCAGCGCCAACCGCGACGAGCCGCTCTCGCCCGCCCAAATGGTGAGGCCGACATCCTGCTCGCAGCCGCGGTCGCTGCCGGTCGACCAGTCGCGCGCCTCGACATCGCCATGGACGATGTAGACGCCGCGCGCGGCGCGGGGCGCCTCGTCATGGATGCGGCCGGGGCCGATCAGGGCGGCCAAATCGGCGTCGGCTTCGAGCCGCGCCTGGATTGCGGCGCGCACGCTGAGGATCGCGTCGCTCATGGCGAGATTTCCTCAACCAGGCAGATCAGGTGGCGGCGGCTGCCATCGGGGTCGGCAACCGCGCGAATGTCGAAGAGGCGGTCGCCGTCGCGCAGGCGCTGCCCGGCATCGACCCCGCTGCGCCAGCGCAGCGTGACGCGGTGGGTCGCGGCCTGTTCAGGCCGGCCCCGGCGCCAATGCTCGCCGCCCGAAAGCCATTCGAGCCGGGCCCAGAGCGCCGCGACAGTCTCAAAGGTCAGCGTCGCCCCGCCGAGGCCGTCGGGCGTCGCCACGGGTGCCTCGAGCGTGAGCCGGCGCCGCAGCGCGCCGATGGGTGCCTGCTCAAGATCCGAAGTCGCCATGGCTTACAACCTCGCGCGGCGAAATGGCGCGATCAGCGCCAGGATCTCTGGCGGGAGCGCCTCGGCATCACGGCCGACGACATCACCGCGCCGCTCGAACCAGCGCGCCGCCAGCCGCAGCACCGCCTGCCGCAGCAGGACCGGCACAGCGGTCGCCGTCGCGCCAAAACCAGCGACGACGTCGATCTCGATCGCGCTCCGGTCCCGGCCGATTTCGGGCACTTCGGCGACGATGCGCAGCATCGGCGGGTCGGCCTGCCCATCGAGTTGCAGAGCGGTGGTGGCGACAGGCTGCGCCGCGCCCAGCGCGTCATAGACGCGCGCCGCCGTCAGCGCGCTTACTGGCGAAAGCGGCAAGCGGATCTCGCCGCTGTCGGGCCAGCGGTCGATGACGATGCGCCAGGCCTGGTCGACGAGAAGGCGGCCCGACGCCGCCTCGACCATCAGCCGCGCAGCCGTGATCAACGTGCCGAGCAGATCGTCCTCATCGGTCTGGTCAAGGCGCAGGAAGGCCCGGGCTTCGGCCAGCGAAACCGGCTCCTGGGCCGGCGGGGTCAGGGCAAGCGGCGTCATGGTCGCTCCGATTCAGGTTTGGTTCGCGGGGCCGACGCGCTATGCAACCCTCCCTCACGGAGAGCCGCAGATGCATCTCGGACGTTTGATCGCCACGGCCGGACTGGCTTCAGGACTGGCGCTGGCCGCTTCTTTTTCCGCAGACGCGGTCGTCGGCGGGCGCGATGGCGGGCCGGTCGCGGGCTCGACGCTGATGGTTCTCAATGCGCGCGGCGGCGTCTGCACCGGCATCGTCGTCTCGGCGCGCGCAATCCTGACGGCTGCCCATTGCGCGGCCGGCGGGACGGAACTGCGCATCCATTGGAAGGATGGCGGCGGCGAACCCGTGCTGATCGCACCGGCCACGATCGCACTGCATCCCGAATTCAAGGCTGATGCGGTGACCGCGCGGCGCCGCTCGATCGACCTCGCGCTGGTGCGGCTGTCCGCGCCGCTGCCGGCGCGATTCACGCCCGCCAGCCTGGTCGATGGCGGGCTGCCACGCGCCGGGGCGGTGGTGCTTCTGGCCGGCTATGGCGTCTCGCGCGAGAGCGAGGCGCGCACCACCGGCGTCTATCGCTCGGCCGCACTGGCCGTGGTCGAGCCCTATGGTCCCGGCAAGATCCTGCTCTGGGCCGCCGATCCCGCGGGTGCGGGCAAGCGTCCCGGACCTGGCGCCTGCCAGGGCGATTCCGGCGGGCCTATGACGGCTGATGGCGGCGTTGTTGCCGTCACGAGTTGGTCGACAGGTCCGTCCGGCAAGAGCTGCGGCCTTTTGAGCCAGGGCGTCCTCGTCGCGCCGCAGCGCAGTTGGATCGACGGCACGCTGTCACAATGGGGAGAGGCCGCCTCCTGGACGACCAGCCGCTGACGGAAAGGCTGGACTACGGCGCGGCAATCCCTAGATTAATGAGCCGCGTCAACCCGGTTGGCCTCATGACATCGCGTCTGCATCTCCTCGTTCTCGCCGCTGCGCTGGTCGTCGGCACCGTGCCGGCGCTGGCCGTCGTCGGCGGTTCGGCCTCTCAGGACGTACGCGGCGCACGCGCTTCGACGCTGCGCGTCGAAACCAGCCGCGGCGAACTGTGTTCGGGCGCGGTGATCGCGCCGGAACTGGTCTTGACCGCAGCACATTGCCTGATGGGCGGCGGCGCGGTCACCGTCGTCAGCCTCGACACGCGGTTTCGCGCGCGCCGGCACGCCGTTGTCGCAGTGCTGCCGCATCCGACCTTCGTGCCGGGCACGACCCCGCGCACCCAGCCTGGCGCCGACCTCGCCATGTTGCGGCTGGCGGCACCGTTGCCGGCCGATATCCAGCCGGTGACGCTGGGTGGCAGCCTGTGGCAGGGCGAGAACGTCACCATGGCCGGGTTTGGCCTGTCGGTGGAGACCAACAAGAACACGGCGCGGCGCCTGCGCGAGACCCGGCTGGTCAATGCCGGCAACTACACTACGCAGAACACGGTCAAGGTCGCCGTTGATGCCGAAGCGCGGGGCGAGACCCCGGGCGCCGGCGCCTGCCGTGGCGATTCCGGCGGCCCGGTCCTGCGTGGCGACGTCCGCTCGCGCGATCTCGTGGGAATCGTCAGCTGGTCCAGCGGTCCGCTGAACACGCGCGAGCGACGCATCTGCGGCGGCTTCACGGCGATTACCCCGATCAGCGATCATCGCGGCTGGATCACCGAGAGCGCGGCGCGGCTGCTGGCGCTCGGCCCCAATCCGCGCCCGCTCGACCGGCCGCCACCGGCGGCCGGCTACAGCTGGTGGTTCTCGCGCTGAGGACAGGGCGCAAGCCAGACTTGGTCACAACGCGAATTTCAGACCCTTGATCGCAGCGAAGTCCTGCACGCCGCCACCGACCCGCTTGGTCGTGTAGAACAGCACATAGGGCTTGGCGGAGTAAGGATCGCGCAGGATGCGGACGCCCGCCCTGTCGACCACGAGATAGCCGCGCCGGAAATCGCCGAAGGCAAGCGAGACCGCGTTGTTGGCGATGTTGGCCATGTCTTCCGCCTCGACCAGCGGGAAGCCCATCAGCGTGGCGGGCGCGCCGACCGAGGCTGGCGGCTGCCAGAGATGCTGGCCGGTCGAATCCTTGAACTTGCGGACCGTCCCTTGCGTCTTGCGGTTCATCACGAAGGAGGCGTTCTGGCGATAGCCGGCCTTCAGCGCATAGACCAGATCGACCAGGATATCGGAGGGGTTGGCGGCTGCGAAGCCACCGGCGACGCCGGTGTTGAGCACGCCGATATTGCCCCAGCTCCAGCTTGCCTCCGCCACCGTCGGGTAAGCCAGGAAGCCCTTGGGCTTGTCGATGCCGTCGCCATTGACGAAAGCCGCGCCCTCCTGCTCGGCGAAGGCGCTCTCGACCTCTTCCGCGATCCACTGGTCGATGTTGACGATCGCGTCGTCGAGCAGGGTCTGCGTCGCCGCCGGCATGGCGTAGAGCTCCATCGCCGGAAACGAGAGCTCGGCCAGCGTCGGCGAGCCGGTCTGCGGCCGGGCGACTGCCTCGGCCACCCAGCCGGAGGCCGGGCCTGTGGTCGAGAACGCCTTCTTGTAGGTGCCCGAGGAGATCGTCCTGACGGTCGCGATGCTGCGGATCGGCGAGACGCTCGCCAGCCGCCGCAAGATCTCGCTCTCGACGCTGGAGGGGGCGAGATAGCCGCCATCGGGGCCCGAGCCGGCCGAAAGCGCCTTGCCCTCGAGCCGCTTCAGACCGCCGGCCTCGCCGCTGCGAATATAGGATGCGAAGGCGGCCTTGTGCTCGCCGACGAGCGGATCGCGCGGCTCGTCGCGGCCGAGGGCCGGGCGGCTGCGGTCCAGCGTCAGCCGGTCGAGCCGGCGCGTCGCCTCGTCGAGCGCGGTGTCGATCCGCGCCATTTTCTCCTCGGTCAGCGGATCGACGCCGTGGCGGCTCTCGATCTGGGCGAGGCGCTCGTCATTGCTGACGCGGTAGCTCTCCAGCGTGTAGCGCAGATCGTCGAAGGCCAGCGACAGATCGGCGCCGGCGGCCTTGCTCTCGGGAGCGTGGTTGGCAGTGGTCATGGTCTCTCCTCGGGTGAAGCGGTTTCAGGCGTGAGCGAAGGCGGCACGGGATGAAGGCTGCACGGCGCCCAGCGCCTTGACGGCGGAGATGCGGGCCTGCGGCAGCATCGGGAAGGTGACGATCGAGATCTCCCAGAGGTCGATCCGCTCCAGCCGGCGCAGGCCGCTGCGTGGCTCGGTACGGGCCCGTTCGGAGCGGAAGCCGATCGAGAGCCCGTCGACGGCGCCTTCGCGCATCAGGGCGTGGATCTCCCGGGCGCGCGCGACGGCGAGCGAAAGCTGGCCTCTGACGAACAGCCCCCGCGAATCCTCGGTGAGCGCGATCCAGCGGCCGATCGGCTCGGCAGGATCATGCTGCCAGAGCAGCTTGACCCCTCCCGGTCCGCGCCGCGCCAGGCTCTCGCGGAAAGCGCCTCGCTCGACGATATCCTTGCCGAGATCGGCGATGCCGAACAGGCTGGCATAGCCCTCGAACAGGCCATCCAGGCCGATGCGCGCGGGCGGCAGCGGCAGGAACTTGGACTCACGGGCGAAGGGGCTCGGGAACAAGGCCGCCCTCATCGCGCCCGCTCCCTGGCCTTGCCCGTGCGAGCCGCACCGCCTTCCAGCCGCGCCAGATTGCGCAGGAAACGGCCGAAAGTTTCGGTGTTGGCGGGCGGCCGTCCCGGCTCCTGCTGCTGGCTGCGGCCCGAACCGGTCGATTTCGGCGGCGCGGGCTTTGTCTTTCCGGAACGCATCATGGCTCATCCCCCTCATGGCGGGCGTTGAAACGGTTGAGTTCGCGGACGAAATCGTCGAAGCGCCGGTTGGCGGCGGAGACCTCGCGCATGACGAACCAGGCGGCAGCCGACGAAGTCACGGCCCAGAGCAGGAGGCCGAGATGGCCGACATCGGCCTTGCCGATGAAAGATGTGACGAGCTGTTCGAGCAGGTTCATGAGGTGGCCTCTCCCGCTCGCGGCGCACGGCCGTAGCCGACAGCCTCGCGCTTCTCGTCCTCGGTGAGGAAGGTAGCGGCCGAGAGCCTGCGCCAGAGCGACTCGCGCTCCTCGGCCAGCGCCTCGATCGCGTCGAGATCGGGCTCCAGCGTCAGATCCCCGCCGAAGGCAGGACGGAGGCCGGGCGGGCGGGGACACATTTCGCGCCCAGACTTGCATTCGTTCACGCTTTGTTCTAAACTAGCAGGGGGTGATAGGAGTAGCGGTTGCGGGGACCCTTGCCATCTCGATGGCGGCGAGGGTAACGGTTGAGGGGTCGGTGACCTTCAGTCGCCTCGTTTCACCGTCGACCATAGGTTGCGCCATGCGCGTAGCTGAGGAGGCGGACTACGGTTCCGATCTGGCATCGCAGGATGCACTGAAATCGGACGCGTCCCCAGCCACTGCGCCAGCGACTGCGCGGTGCGCCGCACCAGCGGGATCGCCGTCTGGCGCCAGAAGGCGCGGTTGGCCTCGGCGAAATTGGCGTGGGTGTTGTCGCCGGGCAGGCCGAGCAGCAAAGGCGGCACACCGAAGGCAAGCGCGATTTCGCGCGCCGCAACCCCCTTGGCCGCGACGAAATCGAGTTCGGCCGGCGTCAAGGACAAGGGCTTCCAGTCGAGCCCGCCTTCGAGAAGCAGCGGCCGGCCGGCATTGCGAGCGCCCTGGAAACTGTCCTCCAGCTCGGCCTTCAGCCGCTCGAACTGCGCGTCGGTCAGGCTCGCCCCGTCCGGCCCGTCATAGACCAGCGCGCCGGAGGGCCGGGCCGCGTTGTCGAGCAGGGCCTTGTGCCAGCTACTGGCGGCGTTGTGGATGTCGAGGGAGCAGGCGGCGGCCTCGATTGGTGACAGACCGTAATGGTCGTCGACCGGGTGGAAGAGGGTCAGATGCAGGATCGGCGGGACCTCGCCCTCATCCTGTCGGAAGCGGATGGTGTCGCCGCCGACTGTATAGTCATAGGCTTCAGGCCAGCCATCGCGGCCGGGCACGACCTTCATCCGGTCGGGCCGCAGCGCATAGAGTTCGCGCGGCTCGCGGCCTGCGCTTGCCGCCTCGACATAGGCGTTGCCGGCGACCAGCAGATGCCCGAACAGCATCTCGCGGAAGGCGATGCCGCCCTGGCGCGGATTGGGCCTGTCGATCAGCACCAGCGCCGGATGCTCCGGCATTTCGCGCGTCCCAACCTTGGCGATCAGCGGCGCCTGCGCCGCCGCCTCCGCGATCAGCCGGACACAGCGATGCACGACCGGGTTGCGCTCATAGCCCTCGCGGGCCAGCGCCGCATAATCGCGCGGCGTCCAGACCGGGCGCCCGGCCTCATGCAGCGCGATCAGCGGCCCGACGCGCGAGCGCTTGCGTTCCGGCGCGGCGAGGCCGCGCAGGTGGCGAAGGAAATTGAGCATGGAGATCTCGCTGTTGAGCTTGTGGTGCCGCGTCATGCTCGGGCTTGACCCGAGCATCTCGGAAACCATTGTCTTCTCGTCCGGAGATTCTCGGTTCTACGCTTCGCTACGCCCGAGAATGACGGCTGCTAAATCCCCCGCACCCGCGGCCGGCCCTTTGGGCCCAGCATCAGATGGGTCAGCGCCCAGACGAGCGCGTCGAGCCTGTCCGGCGAGCGGCCGGAGCTGAGGCCGCCGGGGCCGAAATCGCACATCTCGTCTTCCAGCGCCGGGAAAGCCCCGGCATGGCGCACCCGCCCCTGCGCATAGAGCGCCGCCACCGGCTCGGCGCGCAGGTATTTCCCCCGCGTCGCCCTGACTGCGCTCACCGGTACGCCGGCATCGACCTCGCGGATGACCGCGGTCGCCATCTCGCCGCCCTGGTTGACCTCGACGATGAGCGCATCGGCCTCGAAGCGCCGGTAGAGCGCGACCGCCTTGGCCGCCCACTCATGCGGGCGGGCGCCCGACACAGTGCCATCCTCCAGCACATGGCCGAGGCCTTCGCTGTCGACACCGGCCACCACCAGCCCGCAGGAATCGGCCCGGGCCGAGGACGAGGCCGGCGGATCGACCGCGACCACGATCCGCGCCAGGGCCGGCGCTTCCCGCTCGCGGCAATCCTCGATCATCGCCCGCGTCCAGAGCGCATCGGCGCTTTCCTCGACCAGTTCGCCGTCCAATTCCTGCCGGCCGAGCCGGGTGCCGCCATAGCTCTGCGTCACGCTGCGGATGAAGTCTGCCGCGAGGTTGAAGCGGTTAGCGCTCGTCGCCGCGCGGCTCACCGCCACCTGCGAATCGTCCAGCAGCCGCTTGATCAGCGGCAGCGGGCGCGGCGTCGTGGTGACGATCTGGCGCGGCCGGTCGCCGAGGCGAAGCCCGAATTGCAGCATGTCCCAGGTCTCCTGAAGTTTCGGCCACTTGGCCAGTTCGTCGGACCAGGCGGCGCCGAATTGCGGGCCGCGCAACCCTTCCGGATCCTCGGCCGAAAACACCTGGGCGATGGCGCCATTGGGCCATTCGAGCCGCCGCCGCGAGGGATACCAGCTCGGCCGCTCCCAGCGCGTGTGGATCGAGAGCAGTCCGGAGACGCCCTCGATCATCACGTCGCGGACCTGGCCTTGCGTCTCGCCGACCAGCGCGATGCGCTCGGTGGCGGCCGGCGCATAAGGCTCCTGCCCCAGCGCCATGCCCTTGACCCATTCGGCGCCGGTGCGGGTCTTGCCCGCGCCCCGCCCTCCGAGCACCAGCCAGATCGACCAGCGGGGTTCCGGCGGCTTCTGATCAGGGCGCGCCCAGATCAGCCACTCGGCCTTGAGGACCTCGTATTCATGAGGCGTCGCTGTTTCCATCAGGAGCCGCAGGGCCGGAAGACGATCCTCCGGCGGCAATGACTTCAAGACGTCGTGCAAGCTCCTTTCGGAGTTCGGCGACGTGGCGCAGTCCTGCGGCGGGCGAGAGGTCATCGTTGGTTTTGTCCTCCCGGCCGGGCGCCGTCGCATCGAGCGCCACCAGTTCGCGCACGGTGCGGGCGAGCACGGCCAGCGCCTTCGCCTCGGATTCGCTGGCCGCCGCGCCCTTCGGCAGTTCGTCGAGCCGCGCCTCATGCGCGTCGAGCTGGCGCTGCGCGGCGCGCCAGAGCCGCGTCACCACGGCCTTGCGGGCCACGGACAAGCGCTTGCCCTTCGCGACCGGCAAAGCCGGCGCGTCATCGTCGTCATCGGACATGGGTAAAACCTCGCAGGGCCCGACATGCGAAAGCCGCCGGCGGATGAGCGCGGCGGCTTCGTTTCAGTCACACTTCGTGAGCGTTCCTGATGTCTACCCGATCAGCGTGACGCTGTCAAGGACTAATTTCCTACAACCATTAAGTGCGCGGCTGGAGTCCATCACACCTCCTCCTTCTCAACCCATTTATACGTCACCGCCGGCACGTACTGCTCCATCCGGTCGAGCAGGGTCGCGGGCTGGGTGTCGGTGATCGTCATGGCGCGGTGGGTCTGCTTGAGGAAGCCGGCCTCCACCGTGTTGTCGAGGAAGGTCGCCAAGGGATCGTAGAAGCCGGCGACGTTGAGGAAGGCGAGCGGCTTGTCGTGGATGCCGAGCTGCGCCCAGGTCCAGATCTCGAACAGCTCCTCGAAGGTGCCGATGCCGCCGGGCATGGCGATGAAGCCCTCCGAGAGTTCGGCCATGCGGGCCTTGCGGATATGCATGGTCTCGACGATCTCGAGCCGGGTCAGCCCGTGATGGCCGACCTCCTTTTCGCGCAGCGCGCGCGGGATGATGCCATGAACCTCGCCGCCGGCGGCGAGCGCCGCATCGGCGACGACGCCCATCAGCCCGACCGCGCCGCCGCCATAGACCAGCACCATGCCGCGGCGTGCGATCTCTGCGCCCATGGCGCGCGCGCCATCGGCATAGACGGGATCATTGCCGGGGTTGGACCCGCAGAAGACGCAGACGGATTTCATCGATTCACACCTCTTCCGTCGCCAGCGCCTGCAGGATGCGTGCCCAGGAGCGCTGGCCCTTGTGGAACGACGAAAGGTCGTATTTCTCGTTGGGCGAATGCACGCGATCGTCATCGAGCCCGAAGCCGACGAGCAGCGTGTCGATGCCGAGCAGGCGCTTGAAATCGCCAACGACGGGGATCGAGCCGCCCGAGCCGATGGTGACGGCCTTGCGGCCCCATTCCTCCGTCAGCGCGGCTTGTGCCTTGCGCAGGGCCTGCGACTCGACCGGCACGGCGATGGCCGGCGAGGCGCCATGGGCGATGAACTCGGCCGTCACATCGGCCGGCAACCGCGCGCGCACGAAGGCCTGGAAGGCGGCGGCGATCTTCTCTGGGTCCTGCTGCCCGACGAGCCGAAAGGAGACCTTTGCCGAGGCTTTTGAGGCGATCACCGTCTTGGTGCCCTCCCCGGTATAGCCGCCCCAGAGGCCGTTGACGTCGCAGGTCGGGCGCGACTGGATCTGCTCGATCAGCATGCGACCTTTCTCGCCGATCGAGTGCTTCAGCCCGATCTGGCCCAAAAACTCCTCTTCGGTGAGGTTGAGATCGGCCCAGTCGGCCTTCTGCTGGTTGGTCGGCTCCTCGACGCCGTCATAGAAGCCCGGCAGCGTGACCCGCCCGTCCTCGTCATGCAGGGCCGCGACGATCTTCGCCAGCACATGGACGGGATTGGCGGCCGCGCCGCCAAACAGCCCCGAATGGAGGTCGCGGTCGGCGCAGGTGATCGTCACCTCCTGATAGACCATGCCGCGCAGCGAGGCCGTGATGGCCGGCGTCTGCCGGTCCCACATGCCGGTGTCGCAGACCAGCGCAAAATCGGCCTTCAGTTCCTCGGCATTTTCGCGGACGAAGGCCGGCAGATTTACCGAGCCCGACTCTTCCTCGCCCTCGACCATGATGGTGACGCCGATCGGTAGATCGCCGCTCTCACTGAGCGTCGCCCGCAGCGCCTCGACGAAGGTCATGACCTGGCCCTTGTCGTCGCAGGCCCCGCGCGCGACGATGACCTTCCGGCCGGGCTCGATCTCCTTGACCACCGGCTCGAAGGGCTTGGTGTCCCAAAGCTCCAGCGGATCGACCGGCTGGACATCGTAATGCCCATAGAACAGCACATGCGGCGCGCCGGGCTTGGGCCGGTGGGCGAGCACGATCGGATGGCCGGGCGTCTCGCGCAGGCCGGCGTTGAAACCGAGCGATTCCAGATCCCTCGCCAGCCACTCCGCCGCGCGGCGGCTGTCGGCAGCGTAAGCCGAATCAGTCGAGATCGAGGGGATTTCGAGCCAGGAGGACAGGCGGGTCAGCGAGGCGTCGAGATCGGCGTCGAGGCGGGAGAGGATCGCGGGAAGCTGGGTCATGGCACTCGGCAGGTCTGGGCTCGTGCGGGGAGGCAGAGCCGATTCAGGTGACGCCATCATGGCAAGGCGCGGGGGCGGCGTCAGCACCCGAACACGCAGGCAGTGCCAGCCCTGCAAGCGTGGCATTCACCACAGTCCTCATCCTGAGAAGCCGTTTCGTCAGAAATGGCGTCTCGAAGGATGTTTAAGGAGGCTCCCGTGGCATCCGGAGCATCCTTCGAGACGCCGCTTTCGCGGCTCCTCAGGATGAGGGCTGAGATTGCGCCGCCGTTTCCTACCGCTTCCCGCCCATCATGCTGCCCAGCACGCCGCGCAGGATCGCGGTGCCGACCTGGCGGCCGATCGTGGTCGCGGCCGAGCGGGCGGCTGAGGTCAGCACCTTTTCCGCCATGCTCTGCGGCAGAGGGCCGCCCCGGCTGCCGGGGCCGGTCTTGGGGCGCTGCTGCGGCGCGGCGCCGCCGAGCCAGCCGCCGATCGTGTCGAGGATGCCGCCGCCGCCCGTCGTCGAGGCCTCGACAGGGTCGACATCAGTGTCAAGATTCTTGCGGCCGGCCAGCATCTCGAAGGCCGACTCGCGGTCGACCATGGTGTCGTATTTGCCCTTGAAGCCCGACTCGACCAGCGCCTGCTGGCGGATCTGCAGCGAGCAGGGGCCGACCTGCGCCATCGGCGGGGCGATCAGCGTGCGCTCGACGATGGTCGGCGTACCCCTGCCCTCCAGCGTCGAAGTCAGCGCCTCGCCGACGGCCAGCTGCATGATCACGTCGGCCGTGTTGATCTTGGGGTTCTGGCGGAAGGTTTCGGCGGCCGCCTTGACCGCCTTCTGGTCGCGCGGGGTGAAGGCGCGCAGCGCGTGCTGGACGCGGTTGCCGAGCTGGGCCAGCACGGTGTCGGGAATATCGAGCGGGTTCTGCGTGACGAAATAGACGCCGACGCCCTTCGAGCGGATCAGCCGCACCACCTGCTCGACCGCCGTCAGCAGCGCCTTGGGCGCGCCGTTGAAGAGCAGATGCGCCTCGTCAAAGAAGAAGACGAGCTTCGGCTTGTCGAGATCGCCGACCTCGGGAAGCTGCTCGAACAGTTCCGAGAGCAGCCAGAGCAGGAAGGTCGAATACAGCCGCGGATTGGCCATCAGCTTGTCGGCTGCCATGATGTTGACGATGCCGCGGCCATAGCGGTCGGTCTTCATCAGATCGGCGATGTCGAGCGCCGGCTCGCCGAAGAACATGTCGCCCTTCTGGTTTTCCAGAACGAGCAAAGCGCGCTGGATCGTGCCGACGGTCTGCGAGGTGACATTGCCGTATTTGGTGGTCAGTTCCTTGGCGTTCTCGGCGATATGCGCCAGGATCGCGCGGAGATCCTTGAGGTCGAGCAGCAGCAGCTTCTGCTCGTCGGCGATGCGGAAGGCGATGTTGAGCACGCCCTCCTGCGTCTCGTTGAGATCGAGCAGGCGGGCGAGCAGCAGCGGACCCATCTCGGAGATGGTGGCGCGGACGGGGTGGCCCTGCTCGCCGAAAACGTCCCAGAACACGGTTGTGAACTGGTCGGGCTCGTACTTCACGCCGATCTCTTCGGCACGCTTGACGAAGGGCGGCTTGGAATCGCCCGGCGCCGCAATGCCGGACAGATCGCCCTTGATGTCGGCGGCGAAAACCGGAACGCCGGCCCTCGCGAAGCCTTCGGCCATCACCTGCAGCGTCACCGTCTTGCCGGTGCCCGTCGCGCCGGTGACAAGGCCGTGGCGGTTGGCGAGCTTCAGCAGCAGGTTCTCGGCCTTCCAGCTCTTGCCGATCAGAATCGCGCCGTCTTCAGCCATGGGCCCCGCCTGTTGCGTTATCGAAACGTCAGGGCAAGGGTGTAGCGAAACGCGCCCGCCGGCGGAAGCCCGCTCGCGCGGGCTCAGTGCTTGATCGAACCGTTGATATGTGAACTATCTCGCCCGACACTCCGCAACCGACAGGACCAAGAGCATGGACGAACTGATCTCCCGCGTGATGGCGGCCTCGGGCCTCAATGAAGAGCTCGCCCGCAAGGCGATCGGCATCATCCTCGCCTTTCTGCAGAAGGAAGGCCCCCCGGCCGAGATCGGCGAGCTGATGGCGGCGCTGCCGGGCGCTCAGGAACTCGCCGAGACCGAAGGCGGCGCCAAGGGCGGGCTGATGGGCATGGTCGGCGGCATGATGGGCGGCAGCGGCGGCGTGATGGCGCTGGGCGGGCAGTTGATGGGCGCTGGCCTGTCGATGGGCCAGATCCAGTCGGTCTCGAAGGAAATGTTCGCGGTCGGCCGCGAGAAGGCGGGCGAGGACACGATGGGCGCAATCGTCGGCGCCATCCCCGGCCTCGGCCAGTTCGTCTGAGCCGCGCCGCCGCAATGTGAACGTCACAGCGCCGCCGCGAGGCGGCGTTGTCATTTGCGCCCTCCGCGGCGCGGGTTTGCGCAGCCGCGTTGCGACGAAGTAGGAATGGCGATGCGTCGTGGCGCGTGGCAATCACCGCCATCGCGACTGCACCAGCGGCGAAACGAGGACCGGCGCGCATGAAATCGGCCCCAGCATCCGACCTCCCCGGCGAACTGGCCTTCATGGACGCCTTCCCCGTGCCCTCGCAGGAGGCTTGGCGAGCGGCCGTGGACAAGGTGCTGAAGGGCGCCGGTTTCGAGAAGCGGCTGGTGTCCAAGACCGCCGACGGCATCCGCATCGAGCCACTTTATCCAGCCGCCAGCCCAACGCTCAGGCCATTGCGTGCCGAGACCGGCCGCTGGCATGTCGCGGCCCGTATTGACCATCCCGAGCCGGCCGAGGCGCAAAAGCTCGCTCTGGCCGACCTCGAAGGCGGTGCGGATTCGCTGACGATCGCTTTCGCCGGTTCTCCTGCGGCGCGCAGCTACGGCCTCATTGCGGATGATGTCGCCGCGCTCAATGCCGCGCTCGACGGCGCGATGCTCGATTTGATCCAGCTGCGGCTTGACCCCGCCCCGGAGGGCCGCGTCAACGCGCTGATGCTGGCCGCGCTGGTCGAAAAACGCGGGCTTTCGCCCGAGACGCTCGCAATCGACTTCGGCATGGACCCGATCGGCTTGTTTGCCTCGACCGGCGGTCTCGCCGCCCCCTGGTCCGAGGTCGGCCGGCGACTCGCCGCCACCATCCGTGCCCTGAAAACGCGCGGCTTCCAGGGGCCGTTCGTCACGGTGGATGCCCGCCCCTGGCACGAGACGGGCGCCAGCGAGGCGCACGAACTGGGCTGCGTGCTGGCAACCGCCATCGCCTATCTGCGCGCCTTGGAAGCCGAAGGCTTTTCACTGTCGGAGGCTCGCGACGCGCTCTCGTTCACGCTGGTGGCGGATACCGACGAGTTCCTGACCATCGCGAAGTTCCGCGCCGCCCGCCTGCTCTGGCAGCGTGTGCAGCAGGCCTGCGGCCTGACGCCGACGCCGATGATTGTGCATGCCGAGACGGCGTGGCGCTCTCTGACGAAACGCGACCCTTGGGTCAATCTGCTGCGTGGCACGATCGCGACCTTTGCCGCAGGCATCGGCGGCGCCGACTCGGTGACCGTGCAGCCGTTCACAGCAGCACTCGGCCTCGCCGACGGCTTCGCGCGCCGCGTCGCCCGCAATACCCAGCTCGTCCTGCTGGAGGAGGCCAACCTCTGGCGCGTCACAGATCCTGCTGGGGGCGCCGGCGGCTTCGAAGCCCTAACGCAGGCGCTGTGCGAGCAGGGCTGGACGCAGATGCAGGCGATCGAGCGGGAGGCGAAGGACGGCCTGCCGGGCATTCTCGCGGCGCTGACCACCGGCACGCTCCAGGCCGACCTCGCCAACCAGCGCGCGACACGAACCAAGGCGATCGCGACGCGGCGCGAACCGATCACCGGAACGAGCGAATTCCCGAACCTGAAGGAGGCCGCCGTCGCCGTGCTGGATGTGGCCCCGGTGTCCCTCGGCAAGCCGAGCGGGGCAACCGGCCAGACTTTCGATCCGGAGGCCTTGATCGATCGGCTCGCCTCGGGCGCCAACCGTCGGGAGGGCCTGATCGCGCCGCAGGACGGATTGCGGGCGCAGGCCCTGCCGTCGCAGCGCCTGGCCGAACCCTTTGAGGCGCTGCGCGACCGGGCCGATGCGGCTGCGGCGCGGCCCGTCGTCTTCCTCGCGACGCTGGGGCCGGTCGCGGATTTTACGGCGCGCGCCGGTTTTGCCCGCAACCTTTTCGAAGCGGGCGGTCTCGCGGCCCCGATCGCCGACGGTTTCACCCGGGATGGCGGCACCGATCTCGCTGCACTGGTCGCCGCCTTCGAGATGTCCGGCGCAAAGCTTGCCTGCCTGTGCGGATCGGACGCCGCCTATGCGGCCGAGGGCGCTGCGGCCGCTCAGGCGCTGACGGATGCCGGCGCGACCGTCTGGCTTGCCGGAAAGCCGGGAGAACTTGAGGCGGCGCTGCGCGCGGCTGGCGTCGGCAGTTATGTTCATGCCGGCTGTGATGCGGTGGCTATGCTTCAGGAGGCTCTCGCGGCGGCAATGCCAGCCTTGTCCGATTAGCGCTTTTTTGCTATGAACCGCAGCGAGGGATGGACGGTCCAGGTTTTCAGCCATGTGGTCGAGCGCGAATTGGAAGCGTTTGCGCCTGACATCAAGGCTCGCCTGACGCGGTTCATTGAGGTGATCCAGCGCGATGGATTGCATGCGTTGCCGTTCGGCTGGATCAAGCCGCTCGGTCATGGGCTCTGGGAATTGAGATTGACAGGACGAGACGGGATCGCGCGCGCCATTTATCTGACAGCGAGCGGGCGACGCGTCGTGATCTCGCGGGGCTTCGTCAAGAAGACCGAAAAGACACCTCATCGCGAAATCGAGATCGCGCGCGAGCGGGCGAAGGACGTGACATGAGAGATTTCAGCGAATGGGCCGCCGAACAGATGAAGGACCCCGACTTCAAGCGCGAATATGACGCGCTGGAGGAGGAATTTGCCCTTCTCACCTCGCTGGCCCGGGCCCGCAACCGGGCCGGCCTGACGCAGGAAGAACTGGCGCAGCGGATGGGCACGACACAATCGGTCGTCGCCCGGCTCGAAAGCGGCCGCAGCAAGCCCTCGACCCGGACGCTGGAGCGTTACGCCAAGGCGACCGGCACCAAGCTCCGCATCACATTGGAAGCCGCCGAGTGAGCACACGCCACCCCATCGCCTTGACCATTGCCGGCTCGGATTCCAGCGGCGGCGCCGGTATCCAGGCCGATCTGAAGACCTTCGCGGCCCATCAGATCTATGGCGCCAGCGTCCTCGTCGCGCTGACGGCGCAGAACACGAAGGGCGTCAGCGCGATCCACGCCGTGCCAGCGGCTTTCGTCGCGCAGCAGATGGACGCGGTCTTCGAGGATCTCGACGTCGAGGCGGTGAAGATCGGCATGCTGGCGACGGCGGAACTGATCGAGACCGTGGCCGCGGGGCTGAAGCGCCACAAGGCGCGCAACATCGTGCTCGACCCGGTGATGATCGCGGCCTCGGGCGCGCGCTTGCTGGAGAACGAGGCGGTGGCTGCGATCCGGCGCCATCTCTTCCCGCTGGCGAGCCTGATTACGCCCAACCTGCCGGAAGCCGCCGCTTTGCTCGGCACCAGCGTCGCTGAAACCGAGGACGCGGTCGAGCGGCAGGCCGATGCGCTGGCCGCTCTCGGCGCTTCGAATGTTCTGATCAAGGGCGGGCATGGCGGCGGCGACAGCAGCAGCGATCTTCTCCTGCTCGCGGGCGGCAGCCGCCAGCGCTTCGCGGCGCCGCGCCTGACCACGCGCAACACCCATGGGACAGGCTGCACCCTGTCGTCCGCCATCGCCTCGGGGCTGGCGAAGGGGCTCTCGCTGCCGGAAGCCGTCGGCCATGCCAAGACCTATATCTCGGCGGCTATTGCGGCGGCCGACGAGGTTCCGGTTGGCCATGGCCACGGACCGGTGCATCATTTCCACCACTGGTGGGATCGTCAGGACGGGAGACAGCCATGACCGCCATCCCGGATTTCTCGACGCTGGCCTTCGAGGGCACTCAGGCGGCGAGCGCCTCCGCGCTGCCAGCCGGCGAGGATTGGCTGACGCCTGAGGGCATCCCGGTGAAGCCGGTCTACACGGCGCAGGATCGCGAGGGCCTGCCCTTCGTCGACACCTTGCCGGGCATCGCGCCTTATCTGCGCGGTCCCTACCCGACGATGTATGTCAACCAGCCCTGGACGATCCGGCAATATGCCGGATTCTCCACGGCCGAGGATTCAAACGCCTTCTACCGGCGCAATCTCGCCGCCGGCCAGAAGGGTCTCTCGGTCGCCTTCGATCTGGCCACCCATCGCGGCTATGATTCCGACCATCCCCGCGTTGGCGGCGACGTCGGCATGGCCGGCGTCGCGATCGACTCGATCTACGACATGCGCACGTTGTTCTCCGGCATCCCGCTCGACCAGATGAGCGTCTCGATGACGATGAATGGCGCGGTTTTGCCGGTGCTGGCGCTCTACATCGTCGCAGCGGAAGAACAGGGCGTAGCCGCAGCCAAGCTCTCGGGGACCATCCAGAACGACATCCTCAAGGAGTTCATGGTCCGCAACACCTATATCTACCCGCCCACCCCTTCGATGCGGATCATCGGCGACATCTTCTCCTACACGTCGCAGCATATGCCGAAGTTCAACTCGATCTCGATTTCCGGCTACCACATGCAGGAGGCGGGGGCGACGCAGGATCTCGAGCTCGCCTATACGCTCGCCGACGGTGTCGAATACATCCGTGCCGGCCAGCGCGCGGGCTTAGGCGTGGATGCCTTCGCGCCGCGCCTGTCCTTCTTCTGGGCGATCGGCATGAACTTCTTCATGGAGGTCGCCAAGCTGCGCGCCGGCCGGCTGATCTGGGCCAAGCTCGTCAAGGATTTCGGCGCCACCAGCGAGAAGTCCCTGCCGCTGCGGACCCATTGCCAGACGTCCGGCTGGTCGCTGACGGCGCAGGACGTCTTCAACAACGTGCCGCGCACGATGATCGAGGCAATGGCGGCGACGCAAGGCCATACGCAGTCGCTGCACACCAATGCGCTCGACGAGGCGCTGGCCCTGCCGACGGACTTCTCCGCCCGCATCGCCCGCAACACGCAGATCCTGCTGCAGCAGGAGAGCGGCACGACCCGGATCATCGATCCCTGGGGCGGCTCCTATTATGTCGAGCGGCTGACGGCGGAACTCGCCAAGAAGGCCTGGGCGCATATCCAGGAGGTCGAGGCGCTCGGCGGCATGGCCAAGGCGATCGAGGCTGGCATCCCCAAGCTGCGCATCGAGGAGGCCGCCGCCAAGACGCAGGCTCGCATCGATGGTGGGCTGCAGGCGATCATCGGCGTCAACATGTTCAAGCCCGACAACGAGGCGTCCATCGACGTGCTCAAGGTCGACAACGCCTCGGTGCGGACGCAGCAGCTCGAAAAGCTGCGCAGGCTCAAGGCGGAGCGCAACGAGGCCGACGTCCAGGCCGCGCTGACCGCGCTGACCGACGGCGCGCGGGGCGACGCCAACCTGCTCGACATCGCGGTGAAGGCGGCACGCGCCAAGGCGACCGTCGGCGAGATTTCCATGGCGATGGAGCAGGTCTTCGGGCGCCATCGCGCCGAGATCAAGTCGATCTCGGGCGTCTACAAGCGGGAGGTCGGCACGATGAACCCGGCGGTGATGCGCGTGCAGATGATGACGCAGGCGTTTGAAGAGGCCGATGGCCGCCGCCCGCGCATCCTCGTCGCCAAGATGGGGCAGGATGGGCATGACCGCGGCCAGAAGGTCATCGCCTCGGCCTTCGCCGATCTCGGCTTCGACGTCGATATCGGCCCGCTCTTCGCCACCCCCGACGAGGCGGCGCGCCAGGGCGTCGAGAACGACGTCCACATCATCGGCGTCTCCTCGCTCGCGGCAGGCCATCTGACGCTGGTGCCGGAACTCAAGGCGGCTCTGGCCAAGGCCGGCCGGCCCGACATCATGATCGTGGTCGGTGGCGTCATCCCGCCGCAGGATTTCGAGGCGCTGAAGGACGCCGGTGCCGCGGCGATCTTCCCGCCGGGCACCGTCATTGCGGATGCCGCCGAGAAGCTGCTCGAGGACCTCAACACTCAGCTGGGCTACGTTCAGCGCGACGCGGCGGAGTGAAAGACAGGCGCGACCGGGTCGTGCCTGTCCATGATCACGGGCGTCGCTGCGCGACGTCAGCGCCAGCCGTGACCATAGCCATAGCCGTAACGCGGCGGGGGCGGCGGCGGGCGGAAGCCGTAGCCGTCATGATAGCGCTGCCAGTGGCGGCGGCCCCAATAGCCATGGACGACAGGCGGCGGCGGACGCCAACCATGGGCCGGCGGGCCGTAATAGCCGCGCTCGTAGCGGCCACCGAAAGCCTCCGCCGGGCTGACGGTGGTGAGGCTGGCGGTGGCGAAGACGGCGGCGCCGATGGCAAGGCTGGCCAGGCTGGTCGCGGCGAATGTGCGGAACATGGTCCTCGTCCTGTGTGGTGGCCCAGGGGACATCCCTTGCCTGACACGGACATTCACTGATCGCGCCTGAACGGCATTTGAGGCCGCCATTCACCTCTGGTTTAGCTGCCCGCCACCTGCCGGCGCTTCAGCAACAGCGAGGCGGAAATCACGGCCAGCGCGACGGCGCCGATCATCAGTGTGCAGGCGGCGTTGATCTCCGGCGAGACGCCGAGCCTGATCGCCGAATAGAGCCGCATCGGCAGGGTCGTCGCGCCGGGACCAGTGGTGAAACTGGCGATGACGAGATCGTCGAGCGAGAGCGTGAAGGCCAGCATCCAGGCGGCGGCGACAGCCGGCCAGATCAGCGGCAGCGTGACGGTCCAGAAGGTGACGAGCGGCGTGGCGCCGAGATCGCGTGCGGCCTCCTCCAGTGAGCGGTCGAAGCCGGCGAGCCGCGCCTGCACGACGATGCAGGCGAAGCCGAGGCCGAAGGTCGCGTGGGCGATCGTCACCGTCCAGAAGCCGCGTTCGACATCGGCCGCCACAAACAGCAGCAGGAGCGATAGGCCCGTGATCACCTCGGGCATGACCAGCGGCGCCAGCACCATGCCGGAGAACAAAAGCCGCCCCTGGAACCGGCCATGCCGCACCAGCGCGAGCGCAGCCAGCGTACCGAGCCCGGCCGCGAGCGTCGCGGAGACGAAGGCGAGCCTGACGCTCAGCCAGGCGGCGTCGAGCAAGGGCTGGTTCGACAGCAGGGAGCCATACCAATGCGTCGAGAACCCGCCCCAGACCGTGACCAGCCGCGAGGCGTTGAAGGAATAGGCGACGAGCGCCAGGATCGGCAGATAGAGGAAGGCGAAGCCGACGACGAGGGCGAGGATCAGGCCGGGGCCGAGCCGCTTCATGGGCCGCCCCGCGCCAGCCTGGCTTGCTGAAGCAGCGCCAGCGGCAGGACGAGCACGACCAGCAGCACGATCGCGACGGCTGAGGCGAGCGGCCAGTCGCGCGATGCGAAGGTGGTCCAGAGCAGATTTCCGATCAACGTGGTATCCGGCCCGCCGAGCAGATCGGGGATCACGAATTCCCCCACCGAGGGGATGAAGACGAGCGCGGCGCCCGCGAAAAGACCGGGCAGCGACAGCGGCAGAGTCACGGTGAGGAAGGCCGTCGCGGGTGTCGCACCGAGATCGGCCGCCGCTTCGAGCAGGCTGCGATCGAGCTTCTCCAGCGTCGCGTAGAGCGGCAGCACCATGAAGGGCAGATAGGAATAGACCATGCCGATCAGGACGGCGGCCTCGGTGTTCAGAAGCCGTAAGGGTTCGCTGGTCAGGCCGAGGCTACCCAGCATCATGTCGAGCAGGCCGTCGGGCCGCAGGATGCCGATCCAGGCGTAGACCCGGATCAGAAACGAGGTCCAGAAGGGCAGCACCACCAACACCAGCAGGACGGGCCGCCAGTGCCGGGGCGCGGCCGCCATGGCATAGGCGAGCGGGTAGCCGATCGCGAGCGCGATCAGCGTCGTCAGCGCCGCGACGCGCAGCGAGTAAAGGTAGCTCTGCCCGTAGAGGGAATCCTCGGCGAGCAGGCGGAAGTTCTCGAGATCGAGCCGGGCGAAAAATTCTCCCAGTCTCGCCAAGCCTTCGAAATGCGGCGCATAGGGCGGCAGCGCGGTATCCGCATCCGACAATGCCATGCGCAGCACCATCGCAAAGGGCGCGAGGAAGAACAGCAGCAGCCAGAGATAGGGCGCAGCCACCAGGAGCCGGCCGAGACGCGCAGGCGGTGCGACCGGCGCGCTCATGGCGGCAGCACCAGTCCGGCCTCGACGTCCCAGGAGAGCCAGACTTGATCTTCCCAGGCGAAGGGCCGCGCCGCGCGGCGGGTGCGGTTCGTCAGCGCGACCTTGAGCAACTGGCCTTGATCCCCGCCGACCATGACCTGCACCATGGTGACGTCGCCGAGATAGCCGATATCCCAGATTTCGCCCGCGACCTTGTTGAGGTCGCCTGCCGGCTCGTCATGGCTGAGCTCGATCTTCTCAGGACGCAGACCAATGAGGACCGGAGCGCCGATCGCGAGAGTCGGCCGCTCCTCGTCGAGTTCGACCGTCCCAGTGATCCCTGTCTCGACCTTGACAAGATCGCCTTCGATCGACGCAACGCGCCCCTCGAGAATATTGATGTCGCCGACGAACTCCGCGACGTAACGGTTGGCCGGCGCCTCGTAGATCACGTCCGGTGGGCCGATCTGGACGAGCCGGCCCTGGTCCATCACCGCCATGCGGTCGGACATGGTCATGGCCTCGTCCTGGTCATGCGTCACGACCATGAAGGTCGTGCCGAGTTTGCTCTGGAGGTCCATCAACTCGAACTGAGTCGCCTCGCGCAGCTTGCGATCCAGTGCCGCCATCGGCTCGTCGAGCAGCAGCAGCTTCGGACGTTTGGCGAGCGCGCGCGCCAGCGCGACACGCTGACGCTGGCCGCCCGAAAGCTGGTCGGGCTTGCGGCGACCAAGCCCGTCGAGCTTGACCAGCGCGAGCATCTCCTCGACGCGGCGGGCAATCTCGGCGCGCGGTAGACCCTCGCGCTTCAGCCCATAGGCGATGTTGTCGGCGACGCTGAGATGGGGGAAGAGCGCATAGGACTGGAACATCATGTTGACCGGGCGCAGATGCGGCGGCACGGCCGTGATGTCGACGCCGTCGAGCAGGATCTGGCCCTCATCGGGCGTCTCGAAGCCCGCCAGCATCCGCATCAGCGTGGTCTTGCCGCAACCGGAGGGACCCAGCAGCGCGAAGAATTCGCGCGGGTAGAGCGAGAGCGAGACATCGCAAACCGCCGTGACTGCGCCGAAGCGCTTCGTGACGCCCCGGAACTCGATGATCGGCTTGGCGTTCGTGTCGTCCCACGGTTGGAAGGCGCGGCGCAGGCTGCCAGGCGATGCCTTGCGCATGGTAGCAGCGCCCCGTCTGTCGTCGCTCACTTGCCGGTTTTCACCCGCGTCCAGAGCCGGTTGACCAGCCGCTGCGACTTCTGGTCGTAGGGTGTGATCGTGTAGAGGCGGCCCATCACCGCCTCGGGCGGGTAGATGCCGGGATTGTCGCGCACCGAGGCCGAAAGCAGCGGCTTGGAGGCGAGGTTGCCATTCGCATACTGGATGAAGTCCGAGTTCTTCGCTGCCATTTCCGGTCGGTTGACGAAATCGATGAACTTCAGCGCCGCCTCGGGATTGGCGGCATCCTTGGGAACGACGAAGGAATCGAACCACATCAGCGCGCCCTCCTTCGGGATCGCATAGGCGATCTCGACCTTGTTCTTGGCTTCTTCAGCCCGCTTCTTCGCCTGCAGCACATCGCCCGAATAGCCGACGGCAAGGCAGATATCGCCATTGGCGAGCGCGTTGATGTATTCCGAGGAGTGGAATTTCTGGATATGCGGACGGATCTTGCGCAGCAGATCGCCGGCCTTGTTGAGATCGGCCTCCACCTTGGAATCCGGGTTCAACCCGAGATAGCGCAGCGCTGCCGGGAACATCTCCTCGACCGCATCGAGGACATGGACACCGCAGTTGGAGAGCTTCTTGAGCTGGTCGGGCTCGAAGAGGATCTTCCAGCTGTCGATGACCGCGTCGGGGCCGAGGCGCTCCCTGATCTTGCCGACGTTGTAGCCGATCCCGGTCGTACCCCACATGTAGTTCACGGCGTGCTTGTTGCCGGGGTCGTATTTGGCCAGCCGTCCCTGGATCTCGGGCCAGGCATGTTTGAGGTTTGGCACCTTGGCGGCGTCGATCGGCGCGTAGAGCCCGAGCGGAATATGGCGCGGCAGGAAGGACGCCGTCACGACGATCAGGTCGTAACCCGTCTTGCCGGCGAGCAGCTTGGTCTCCACCGTCTCCATCTGGTCGAAGGTGTCGTAGACGACGGTGATGCCGGTTTCCTTCTTGAAGGCGTCGAGAACCTCGGGGTCGACATAGTCCGACCAGTTGTAGATGCGCAGTTCCTTGCCCTGCGCCGCCGCGGGGCCCGCCGCCAGAAGCGAAAGCGCCAGCGCCGCACCCGATACGATCCCCTTCAGCCAAGCACGCTTCGTCATGATCCGTTCGATTCCCCCTGAGCCAGACGGCACTGAGGCTAGCAGCTTGGCGGCGCGCCTCAAGCCGTTGTGATCCTGCCGTGCTGTCCACGACCTTGCGATGCAACATGGCTGCCACATATCAAGGGTCATGCGCGCCGCCCGCCTCGTTCCCCTGCTCTTCCTGCTGCTGTTCATCCTTCCCCTGCTGACGCATGCGGCCTGGTGGTCGATGCAGGGCATGGCGGAGGATTGGCGGCGGGCTGACTGGTCGAGCGCGAAACTGCTTCCGGCGGCCTCCACGGAGCCCGAGGCGACCGTCCATGTCTTCGCCGCGCGCGTCGGCCGCTGGCGCGGCGTCTTCGCGCATCATTCCTGGGTCGTGGTGAAGGAGCCCGGCGCCAGCGCCTATACGCGCTTCGACGTGGTCGGCTGGGGCACGCCCGTGCGCGTCAACCATCGCGAGGCGGATGGGCGCTGGTACGGCAACCTGCCTGAACTCGTCACCGAGATCCGGGGCGCGGCGGCGGAACAGCTCATCCCGCGCATCCGCGCGGCGGTGAAAAGCTATGCCTATGTGACGCCCGGCAGTTACAAGGCATGGCCCGGTCCAAACTCGAACAGCTTCGTCCAGCATGTCATGGCCGAGGTCCCCGAACTCGCCCAAGCCCTGCCGCCGACCGCGATCGGCAAGGATTTTCGCGAGGATGGGCTCTACGCCGGGCTCACTCCGAGCCGCACGGGCGTGCAGGCTTCGCTCTATGGGCTCGCGGGCGTGACGATCGGCTGGGTTGAAGGCGTCGAGGTCAATCTGCTGGGACTCGTCGCCGGGTTCGACCTGCGCAGCCCGGCCCTGAAGCTGCCGGGCTGGGGGCGGGTCAGCCCATTGAGCCTGTTCGCCTAGCCCCGACGAACCCTAATTCCGCAGCACCGCGCAGTTGCCGCCGGCGCGCCTGAGCCGCTCGCAGAAGGCGCTGGCCTCGCGCGCCGTCTGGGCCGGCAGGCGGACGCGGTAGAATGGCGCGCGGCCTCGCCCCGCAATGCGTGAGCCGAGGATCAATGTCGGCCGGTCGGCCAGAAGCGAGGCAAAGCGCTGGGCGACCGCCTGGTAGGAACGGATGGCACGGGCCTTGGAGACGTTGCCGGCAAGCTGGACGCCGAACGGCGCGTAGACGCCCTCGATCAGAGCGGGCGGCGCCGAGCGCCGGATCGAAGCGACGGTCGCCAGGCAGTCGGTCTTGTCCGTCGTCGGATCGAGAGACATGTCCCCGGCACCGGGGCGCCAGTCCTCGACACTGCGGCCGGTGATGAAGCGGACATAGGCTTGCGTTTCCAGCGGCAGGCTGCCGCCCTGTCCCAGCCAGCGCGACACCCGGCCCGGCCCCGCATTATAGGCGGCCGCGGCCAGGCCGAGATTGCCGAACTGGCCCTTTAAAGCGGCGAGGTAGGCGGCCGATGCCGGGATCGCGGCTTCGGGATCGAACGGATCGGCCAGCCCCCGCTCGCTGGCCGTGCCGGGCATGAACTGAGCGACGCCTTGCGCTCCAGCGGAACTGGTGACGTTGGGCCGGAAGCTGCTTTCGCGCCAGATCAGCCGGGTGAAGAAGGAGACCGGCAGCTTGCTGTCGAGGGCCGCCCGCTCGATCAGCCGGCAGATCGTTTCCGCGATGCTTTCCTGCGGCTCGGACGCGAGGGCCGGCTGGGCCGCGCAGGACGCGACCCAGGCGAGTGCGCCACAGAGCGCCGCCGCTCGCCTCACACCGCCTCCAGCGCCTGTGCCAGGTCCGAGATCAGGTCCTCGATGTTCTCGATGCCCACCGAGATGCGGATCAGCGCGTCGGTCAGGCCGATCTCCTCGCGCAATTCGCGGGCGACGCCGGAATGCGTCATCGCCGCGGGGTGCGACACAAGCGTCTCGGTGCCGCCGAGCGAGACCGCGAGCTTCATGATCTGGAGATTGTCGAGCAGCGCGAAAGCCTCCTTCTCGCCGCCCACCACGTCGAAGGCGAAGGTCGAGCCGGCGGCCGTGCATTGCCGGTCGAACACCGCCTTGCGCGGGTCACCGTCCTTGAGGTCGCCGAGATAATGCACCTTGGCCACTTTCGGGTGGCTGGAGAGATAATCCGCGACCAGCTTGGCGTTCTCGTTGGCGCGGCTCATGCGGATGTCGAGCGTCTCCAGCGAGCGCATCAGCATCCAGCAGGAGTTCGGGTCGGCTTGGGTGCCCAGCGATCCGCGCCAGCTCTTCACCTGCCGGACCAGCGCTTCCGAGCCGCTGATCGAGCCGCCGACGAGGTCGGAATGGCCGCCGACATATTTCGTCAGCGAGAGTAGCGAGAGATCGGCGCCCTGCTTCAGCGGCTTCTGGTATTTCGGGCCGAGCATGGTGTTGTCGACAACGACCGGCGGGCGATGGCCCTGCGATTTTTCCAGTTCGTCGGCGATCAGCTTGCAGGCGGCGAGATCGACCAGCCCGTTGGTTGGGTTGGCCGGCGTCTCGACCAGGATCATGCCGACACGGCCTTTGGCGGCTGCAGCCTGGGCGCTGGCCCGCATCTGCACGATGTCGAGACCGTCGGTGAATCCGAAAGCGGTGACGCCGGAGGCGCCCATCTGGTTCTTGAGCAGGGTTTCGGTGCCGCCATAGAGCGGGCGGGAGTGGATGATCGTGTCGCCCGGCCGCAGGAAGGCGAAGCAGGTCGTGGCGATCGCCGCCATGCCGCTGGCGAAGACGGCGCATTTTTCCGCCTCGTCCCAAATCGCCAGCCGATCCTCCAGGATTTCCATATTGGGGTGGTTGAAGCGCGAATAGACCAGGCCGGGCTTCTCGCCCGGCTTGGGCTGCCGACGGCCGGAGGTGAAGTCGAAGAAATCCTTGCCCTGCTGGGCATTGGCGAAAACGAAGGTCGAGGTCAGGAAGATCGGCGGCTTGAGCGAGCCTTCCGACATCGCCGGCGAGTAGCCGAAGCCCATCATCAGCGTCTCGGGATGGAGCTTGCGGTTGGCGATGCGGTCCTTGTGATAATTGTCTTCGCTCATGACGATCTCCCTGTCGAACCGCGGCCGGCCAGCGCCGATCCGTTCGTCTGAAGATAAGGCCGCCAGCCGGCGATTGCTTGGATGGCTTCATCTGTCTAGAATTTCATTTCAGCATGATCCTGCCAAAAATCAATTCATGAGGAGCAGTCCATGCTCGACAGCGTCGATCGCCGCATGCTCGCCGTCCTCCAGGAAGATGGGCGCATCACCAATCAGGATCTTTCGCAGAGGGTCGGGCTCTCGCCGACGCCCTGTCTGCGCCGGCTGAAGCGGCTGGAGGACACCGGCGTGATCCAGGGATATTCGGCCACCGTCGACCCCAAGGCCTATGGTCTGCCTTTCAGTGTCTTCGTCTCGGTGCGGCTCTCGCAGCAGACGCAGGAGCACATCGCCGAATTCGAGAAGGCGGTCGAGGGCTGGAACGAGGTGACCGAATGCTACCTGATGACCGGCAGCCAGGACTATCTGCTGCGCGTGCTGACCGACGGTATCGAGGGCTATGAGCGCTTCCTGAAGCAGAAGATGACGCGGCTGAAATGCATCCAGTCGGTCGAATCGAATTTCGCGCTGGCTACCGTCAAGAAGCGCATCGGCCTGCCGCCCTTATGAGCGGCCCGGCCCGATCTCAGGCGCCCTTGCCGCGATCCATGGCGCGGCGCACGACCTGCGTGACCTCGCTGTCGGACAGGAAGAGATCGTGCCGCAGCATGCTCCAGCCGCGCCCTTGCGTATCGGCGACGCGCACGCCCAGCGCTTCGAGACGCGAGCGGTCGGCGGCGCCGGCGCGGGCGACACCGCCGGCAAGGCGGGACGAAATCGCCAAGGCTCGGTCGCCCGGATCGATGATCAGCGTCATGCGACGGGCCAGCGGGCCGAGCTTGCCGACCGTCTGCTCGAAGGCGTCGATGTCGATGTCGGGCGAAGCGAGCACGACCGAACCGATGCGCGCATAGACATCGGCCGAATCGCGCAGTTCGCGCAGGCCTTCCAGCGTCAGGAAGGTGCCCATCGAATGGGCGACGATGTGGATGCGGCCGACGGTCGGGTTGGCGACGAGCGCCTGCAAGGCCCTGACGAAGCCGTCGCGCGACCACAGCGCGCTTTCGCGGTCATAGGCATAGTCGAACAGCTTGCCGCCCGAGGGCCAGGAGAAGATCGCGGTTCGGCCCTGGAATTCGAGCGAATGCGAGAGCTGGCCGGCACTGCGCGCAGCCGATTCGAAGGTCTCGTTGTAGCCGTGAATGTAGAGCAGCACGTCGCGTCCGGTCGCGGCCTGGGCGAAAGCGCGGCCGGCATCGGCGGAGGTCTGGCTGTCGAGCCCCAGAACCGCCCAATCGCCGCTGACGACAGAGGAAACGCGGCCCGAGATTCCGTCCGCGGGCGGCGAAAGGCGCGCCTCGGCAAAGGTCAGCGAACCACGATCGGAGCCGAAGAAAGGCTGGCGCGGGCCGACGGGCTTGCGCGTCGTCACGACGAGGAGCTCCGGCTCCTTGCCGATCGCCGAGGCGTCGGCGCGGGTCGGCTCCGAGAAGGGCGAGACGGCGACTTCGCTCTGGGCGCAGGCCGAGAGCGACAGCGCGAGCAGCGCGGCAAGCGCCGCCCGACGGCAGGTGAGAGCGTGCCGCAAACCAAGCATCGTGTCAGGCATCCAGTCGATCATGAGGGGCCGAGTTGGCCAGTGCCATCTTAACGACAGGCTAACGCGGCCAGAATGCGGCGATCTTTGGAAGAACGCGAGCCGATGCGGCAGATAGCGGCTCAGCGGCCGCCCGAGATGATGGATACCGGCGCGGTGACTACGAGACCGACGGTCGAGCCGACTGTGCCGACAACACCGCCCGCGATATCGCCGAGACGGTCGCCGAGCTGGGGCCCGGCCGTTTCGATGCCGCCATCCTCCTTCAGCCTGCGACCGATCATCTGCACGACCTTGGGCGACTGTGCGAACTTGCTGTGGTTCAGGCTGTCGCCGGAGGCCACGTCCGACAGATCGATGATGCGGGCGCCGAGCTTCTCCAACTCGGCGATGATGTCCTTGTCCTTGGCGGAGATCGCCCCCAGCCGCGTCTTGTCGCCTGCGAAACGCCGCGAGAAGTCGAGCGCGCGATCATCGGCCGAAACGAAGATCGTCACCGGGCGCTTGATTTCCGCCATCTGGGTCCTGAAAACGTCAAGATCGACATCGGGCGCGGCCAGAATGATGTCGCGCAGCTTGCCGCCGAAGGTCCCGTCACCACGGATCGCAGCCTGCCGCACCGCTTCCAGCGTCAGAAGCGTGCCCATCGAATGGGCCAGGATATCCATGCGCGTCGTGCCGAGATCGCGCGCGATCGCCCGCAGATTGCGCTCGAGGAAGTCGCGCGAATAATAGGCGCTCTCGCGATCATAGGGGTAGGCCAGCAACTGTCCGCGCGAGGGCCAGGTGAACAGCACCGGCACGCCCTTGAAGCCCGAATCATGAATGATCTGGGCAAAGCGGAACGCCGCATCGGCGAAATTCGTGTTGAAGCCATGGACGAAGACCAGCACGTCGCGTTCCGCGGGCGGCCGCCGCAGGATCTCGCGGCGCACATCGGCGACGATGGGCGCAAGATCGAGCCGCTTCAGATTCGTGATCGTGAAATGCTTGGCAGGATCGCCCGGTCCGGAATCGGGCAGTTCCAGTTCGCCGGTCTTGTGGCTCTTCGGGACCGTGAAATCCAGGCGGGCAAAGGCCAGCCGGGGTCCGCGCTCGCCGCTGAAGAAGACCGGCTCGAGCGAGGTCTCGCGCGTCGTCGCGACGAACATCTCGACCTTGCCCGCGATCTCGGTCGATGGCGTTGCGTTGATGTTCAGCACCCGCGGCGTCCCGCAGGCGCCCAGTGCCAAGGGCACAAACACAGCCCATGCGAGAACCCGCAACCGCAACACTCGCATGATCATCGCCAGACAGCTTTCGTCGCGAAAAGGGTAACAATGAGGCGAGCATCGCCCCGCAGCGAAGCCACGTTGTCCCCAACCCAAACCTTGTCGCAAGCCACCCAGCCTTGCTAGGTGGCGTTATGGCCGATCTCACCGCCGCTGTCACCGCCCTTGCCGCAGCGTTAGCCGCTGGCGACCGCGCAGCGTTGGCGCGGGCCATCACACTGGCAGAGTCGCGCCGGGCCGACCATCGCGAGCAGGCGAGCGCCCTGATTCAGCACCTTCTCCCCAGGACCGGCGGCGCGACCCGCGTCGGCATCACCGGCGTGCCCGGCGTCGGCAAATCGACCGCGATCGACGCGCTCGGCTGCTTTTTGACGGCCAGAGGCCACAAGGTTGCGGTCTTGGCCGTGGACCCTTCATCGACCCGCACCGGCGGCTCGATCCTCGGCGACAAGACCCGCATGGCGCGGTTGGCTGTCGATCCCCACGCCTATATCCGCCCCTCCCCGTCATCGGGGACCCTGGGTGGCGTGGCGGCCCGGACACGCGAAACCATGCTGCTCTGCGAGGCGGCGGGTTTCGACGTCATCCTGGTCGAGACGGTCGGCGTCGGCCAGTCGGAGACCGCCGTGGCGGATCTGACCGATTTCTTCCTGGTGCTGATGCTGCCCAATGCCGGCGACGAACTGCAAGGCATCAAGAAGGGCATCATCGAGCTTGCCGACATGATTGCGGTCAACAAGGCCGATGGCTCGGGAGCGACAGCCGCGCGCATGGCGGCTGCGCAATATCAGGCTGCGCTGCACATCCTGGCCCCGGCATCGACGCTGTGGTCGACGCCGGCAGTCACGATCTCGGCTCTGACCGGCGAAGGCCTCGAAGCACTTTGGGCTAAGATCGAGGAGCACCGTGCCCGCCATGATGCGAAGGGGCTGATCGCCGAGAAGCGACGCCGCCAGGACGTGAAGTGGATGTGGGCGATGGTCCAGGACAGGCTTCAGGCCCGATTGCGCCAGGACCCTGCGCTCAAGGCTCGCACCCCGGCGCTCGAGGCGGCTGTTGCGGCCGGCACGCTGTCGCCTACGCTGGCAGCCGAGGAGATCGCCCAGGCTCTGGGGCTCTAACGAAAAAAACGGTTCAGCATGGAGACGCGCGGCCGATGGACATTCTGATTACCGGCTTCGGCCCGTTTCCGCGCGTGCGCATCAACCCGACGACAGCACTGGCACGCGCGGTCGCGGTTCGTCTGCGACATGCGGGGCTGGACGCGCGCGCGCTCATCCTCGAAACCAGCTACGGCAAGGGCCTGCCGGAATTGCAGGCCCAGCTGGCGGCGACACGCCCGAAAGCCATCCTGATGCTGGGGCTCGCCGCGCGGGCCCGCACGGTGCGCGTCGAGCTGTTCGCGCGCGGCCATGCCAGTCCGCTTCATCCCGACGCCACCGGCGCGACGCCGCATGCCGCCGCCGCCGTATCGGCGGCCCTGCCGCTGCGCACGACCGGCAATGCGCCCGGCGCGCTTGCTGCGCTGGAACGGCGGGGCCTTCGCAGCGCCCTGTCGCCTTCCGCCGGGCGCTATCTCTGCGATGCCTGCTATGCCGCCGCGCTCCGGCGGACGGGAGGCGACGCGACGCCGGTGCTGTTCGTGCATGTGCCGTGGCTGCGCCCGGGGCCGGGCCAGCGTCCGCATGAGCGGGTGGCAGCGTTCAGGCCCGGCGCCGACAAGCTCACCCGCAGCCTGGCCGAGATCGGAGCCGCCCTGGCGAGGCAGGGTCGCCGATTGCGCTAAAGCCCGTCCCGGAATGGCACGGCCCGCCGCGGCACGGCGCTTGAACCGTCGTACACTCACGGAGGTGCAGATGGTCCTTTCCCGACGGTCGCTGCTAACGGCGGCCTTTTTCGGCACAGGCTCGCTCATGGCCCCACCGGCGCTCGCCCAGACGTCGCGGCGCCCGATCGCAGGCGCGCTGGGTTCCTTTGGGGTCGATGCGGCGCAGTTCGGCTTGCGGCCGGGTTCGCCCGACGATCAGTCGCGCCAGTTGCAAACCGCGCTGGCAGAAGCCACCCGGCGCGAGGCGCCGTTGATGCTCGCGCCTGGTCGCTACCGCATCGCGCGCGTCGCTCTGCCAGACGGCGCAAGCCTGATCGGCATCGAGGGCGCGACGAGGCTGGTCGCGGCCCAGGGGGGGCCGCTGCTGGTCGCGCGCGGCCTGCGACGGGTCTCCCTCACGGGGGTGACCCTCGACGGGGTCGGCATCCGCATCGCGGGTCGCGAAGGGCTGCTCAACGCGGATGACGTCGCCGATATCTCCATCCGCGATTGCGCCTTCATCGACGCCGGCGCGCTCGGGCTGGTGTTCAACCGCACCGGCGGCAGCGTCGAAACCAGTCGCTTCCAGAGGATGCGCGAAGCCGCGCTGTTCTCTCTGGATTCGCGCGGCCTGCAGATCGAACGCAACCGCGTCGAGGATTGCGGCAATAACGGCATCCAGCTCTGGCGCGGCCAGCCCGGCGACGAACGCTCGTTCATCAGGGGCAACCGCATCGAGCGCATCCGGGCCGATGCCGGCGGCGATGGACCCCATGGCAACGGCATCAGCCTTTACAAGGCCGGCGGCGCCATCATCGAAGGCAATCAGCTGCGCGATTGCGCGCTGACCTTCATCCGCAACAATTCCGGCTCCAGCGTGCAGATTCTCGGCAATCAGGGCAAGCGCTGCGGCGAATGCGGGATCTATTCCGAATTTGCCTTCGAGGGCGCGATCGTCGCCAACAATATCGTCGAGGATTGCGCGCAGGGCGCCAACATCACCAATCTCGACCATGGCGGCAGATTGTCGGTGTTTGCCAACAACATCATCCGCAATGCCCGCAAAGGCCTCTATCCTGGCGTCAAGGAGCCCATCGGCGGGATGGGCGTTCATATCGAGGCGGAGGCCACCGTCACCGGCAACGTCATCGAGGACGCCAGCGACATCGGCATCTCGCTCGGCTGGTCCTGGGGCATGCGCAACCTCGTCGCGACCGGCAACATGGTCCGCCGCACCGGCATCGGCATCTCCGTCTCGCTGGTGCCCAAGCAGCGCAACGTGGTGATCTCCGGCAACGTCATCGCGGAGGCGAGCCGCGGCGCGGTCGTCGGCACGGAGTATGGCAAGGCGGTCACCGGGGATTTGACAAGGACGCCCGACGCGCGGGCGACCGGCATCCGGGTCGAGGGCAACGCGGCGGGATGAGGTTCAACCGCCAAGGCCGAGGACGAAGGCCAGGCGAAGATCGACATCCGCCATCTGCGCGTCAGAAAGCCGTCCGACCACCGCCCGGCACTTCCGCCGAAGCACCATGGTAGTTTTGTCCAGCATGACATGACTGTGATCGACTAGCCCGTTTGACGCGTTCGGCGCGACCGCTAGGCGGAATGCAGCCGAGATCTCCGTACTCGTCGTAATCAGGCATACCAGCGTCGTATCGACATCATCGATGAGATCGTTCTGAACGACCAGCGCAGGGCGGGGCTTGCCGTGTTCACCCTGCGCCGCAACGATGACCACATCGCCTCGCTTCATTTGTCTTCAGCGGGCCAGTCAGTCAGCGCCTCGACGAACGCGATATCATCCGTCTCAGCGGGACTCTCACGGATTGCTGTCATCTCTCGCTTCAACTGCGCCAGAAACGCCGGATCCTTCGTGTCGAAGGTCCAGAGCCTGACCTCTTTCAGCCCTGCCGCCTTCTTGGCGGCGCGGTAGCGGGCCTGCTTGGTCAGACCGTCCTTCAAGGCGGGACGCGGCATGGCGGGTCTCCCCCAGTCGAAAGTTCTGGCGTCGAAAGGTAACGCGCGACCTTTCGCTGGTCAAATGGCGGCGGCCCTGACGCGTCCGACCTCGATACCGTTCCAGTTGGTCATCACGCTCTCGCGCAGCGGGGCGAAGGCGGCCAGTTCCACCTCGTCCATCGGAAGGAAGCGCGCGATCAGATCCGCCATCACCACCTCCGCCGCGCGGCCGGCGCCATCGTCGCATTTCAGCGCGATGCCGTAGCCCAGCTCCGGCAGGGCACCGCAATAGACGCCCTCGGCCCCGGTCTTGATGAAGATGCGCTCGCGAAGCAGTTCCATGGCGCGGGTGTCGAAGCGGCCGGTGCCCGCGACCATGAAGGGGTGGGCGGCCGCGGCCTTGCGGATGCGGGCGGCGGCTTTCGTGCGCTGCGGTCCGAAGCCGTGGCCGGTGCCGAAACGGGCGAAGCCCATGGCCAGCGCCTTCAGCGGCACGGCATAGGTCGGGATCGAGCAGCCGTCGGTGCCCATGAGGTCGGTGGAATGGGCAGCTCCGGTGACCTCTTCCAAGGCGCCGCGCACGGCCTTCTGCACGGCATGTCCGGCCTTCACATAGCCGGCCGGGTCCTCGTCGAGACCGCAGGCGAGGCAGACGAAGCCGGCATGCTTGCCCGAGCAGTTGTTGTTGAGCGCGCTCGGCTCTTGGCCGCCCTTCGCCAGCGCCCGCGCGGCGGCATCGTTCATCGGCCAGTGCGCGCCGCATTCGAGGCAGCCGGCGTCGCGCCCGGCTTTGGCCAGCATGGCGAGCGAGGTTTGCGCATGGAGTGGCTCGCCGGAATGCGAGGAGACGGCGAGCGCGATCTCCGGCTCGGTGAGACCATAGCGATCGGCTGCGCCGCTTTCTAACAGCGGCAGTGCCTGCAACGCCTTCACCGCCGAGCGGGGAAAGACGGGGCGGTCGACATCGCCCGCCGAGAACACCACGGCGCCGTCGGCGTCCACGATGAGGGCGGCCCCGCGATGGCGCGATTCGACGGTGTTGCCGCGCGTCACCTCGGCGAGGATCGGGTTTTCCATGGTCGTCTCCCAAGCGGGCGTCCTGCATGGAACGCGAGCGCCTTGTGCCGACCGGCGCTCGACCTGTCAAAAGCCATGGCGCAGACTGGCGGCACCTGCCATGACGGGCGTGTTCCTGCGTCAGCGGGAAGACCTGTGGGCATCAGGCCAGCCGGAGCCAGGCATGTCGAGCGACTACGAAACGCAATACAACAACCGCGCCCGCGTGCCCGAACACCCTGGGCTGATCGCGGGCTGGGCGCGCGATGCCGAAATCTATCGGAGCGAGGCACTGTGCGAACTCGGCGTCTCCTATGGCGAGAGCGAGCGCCAGCGTTACGACCTGTTCAAGCCGGCGACCATCAACAGCACGGCCATCGTCATGTTCATCCATGGCGGCTACTGGCAGGGGCTCGACCGCAGCTTCTTCTCGCATATGGCGCGCGGACTGAACGCACGGGGCGTGCCGGTCGCCGTCGTCGGCTATGATCTTTGCCCACAGGTCACGCTCGGCCATATCGTGTGGGAAATCCAACAGGCGGCTGCGGCCCTGTGGCGGCGCTACGCGCTGCCGGTGGTGGCGACCGGGCATTCGGCCGGCGGGCATCTTTCGGCCTGCCTGCTGGCGACCAACTGGGCCAGCGTCGATGACAATCTCCCCAATCAACTCGTGCCGGCGGCCTATGGCATCTCGGGGATCTACAATCTGAAACCCCTGACCGAAACCAGCATCAATACGGCGCTGGGCTTGAGCTTCGAGGAGGCCGAGCGGGAGAGTCCGTTCTTCTGGCCGGCTCCGTCGGGGCTCGTCATGGACGCCGTCGTTGGGGCCGTCGAAAGCGAGGAATTTCTCAAGCAGAGCCGCCGCATCGTTGATGTCTGGGGTCTGTCGGGTGTGCAGACTCGGTACGAGGAGATCGTCGGTACCAACCATTTCACGGTGATCGAAGGGCTCGCCGATCCGGAAAACGCGATGACCAGGCGTATCGCCGAACTCGCCGGCGCTTGATCTGAGGGGCTGTGAGGTTCTATCGAGAGGCCTCTGCCAAACTTCGGAGCCGCGCGATGCAGACCTTCTTCGTCGAGATCAAATGCAAGCTCGGCAAGACCTATGAGGTCGCCAGCGAACTCGCCGACCGCGAGATCGCCTCCGAAATCTACTCGACCGCGGGCAACTATGACATCCTGGCGAAATTCCACGTCGCGGCCGACGTCGATATCGGCCATTTCGTCGCCCAGAAGGTGCAATCGATCCCAGAGATCGCCGATACGCACACGATCATTACCTTCAAGGCGTTCTGAGGCGCCTCTGGCGGCCCGTCGAACCGGTGGGTCGGCCATCTCTGCTCGCGATTAATGCATCCCGCGCGCTTGACGACGCCCCCTCATTCGCGCGACCTCGCCTGCTCATGCCATTGAGCCGACGCTGCTGGAGCCGCTGCGATGAAGAGCAACCTGTCCCCCGATCTTCGCTCGGGTGCGCTCGTCTATCACCGCCTGCCCCGCCCCGGTAAGATCGAAATCCAGGCGACCAAGCCGCTCGGCAACCAGCGCGATCTCGCGCTCGCCTATTCGCCCGGCGTGGCGGCGGCCTGCGAAGCCATCGTCGATGATCCCTCGCAAGCCGCCGAACTGACCTCCCGGCAGAACCTCGTCGCCGTCATCACCAACGGCACGGCCGTGCTGGGCCTGGGCGACATCGGCCCGCTGGCGTCCAAGCCCGTGATGGAGGGCAAGGCGGTCCTGTTCAAGAAATTCGCCGGGATCGACTGCTTCGACATCGAGGTCGAGCAGAAGAACATCGAGAAATTCGTCGAGGTGGTGGCGGCGCTGGAGCCGACCTTCGGCGGCATCAATCTCGAGGACATCAAGGGCCCGGAATGCTTCGAGATCGAGGAGCAGCTCAAGGCCCGGATGAACATTCCGGTCTTCCATGACGACCAGCACGGCACCGCGATCATCGTCTCGGCAGCGATCCTGAACGGGCTCGACCTGTCGGGCAAGAAAATCGGCGACGTCAAGATCGTCGTCTCGGGCGCGGGTGCGGCGGCGCTGGCCTGCCTCAACCTGCTGGTCGAGCTCGGTGCGCAGCGCAAGAACATCTGGGTCACCGACCTCGAAGGCGTGGTCCACAAGGGCCGCAACACCCTGATGGACCGCTGGAAGGAGGTCTATGCCCAGGAGACCGAGGCCCGCACGCTGGCCGAGGTGATCCCCGGGGCCGACGTCTTCCTCGGCCTCTCGGCTGCCGGCGTGCTGAAGCCCGAGATGGCCAAGGCCATGGGTGAGAAACCCATGATCCTGGCGCTGGCAAATCCCAACCCCGAGATCACGCCGGAGGATGCGCTCGCCGTGCGGCCCGATGCGATGATCTGCACAGGGCGGTCGGACTATCCCAACCAGGTCAACAACGTCCTGTGCTTTCCCTACATCTTCCGCGGCGCGCTCGACGTGCAGGCGACGACGATCAACGAAGCGATGAAGCTGGCTGCCGTGCGCGCCATCGCGTCGCTTGCCCGTGAGGCGACGTCGGATATCGCGGCGCGGGCCTATGGCGGCGAATCCTCGACGTTTGGGGCGACCTCGCTGATCCCCAACCCGTTCGACCCGCGCCTGATCATCCGCATTGCGTCGGCCGTGGCGGAAGCCGCGATGGCGACCGGCGTCGCGCGCAAGCCACTCGCCGATCTCGACGCCTATCGCGAGGAATTGTCGCGCTTCGTGTTCCGCTCGGGCTTCATCATGAAGCCGCTCTTCGCCCAGGCGAAGGCCGACCCCAAGCGCGTGATCTACGCCGAGGGTGAGGACGAGCGCGTGCTGCGGGCGGCGCAGGTCGCGCTGGAGGAAGGGCTGGCGATCCCGATCCTGATCGGGCGTCCCAGTGTGATCGAGACCCGGGTCAAGCGCTTCGGTCTGTCGCTGCGCCCCGGCGTCGATTTCGAGGTGATCAATCCGGAGGATGATCCCCGCTATCGCGACTATGTGCAGACCTATCTCGACATCGCCGGCCGGCGCGGCGTCACGCCCGAGGCGGCGCGCTCGCTGGTGCGCACCAACAACACCGTGATCGCCGCGCTGGCGGTGGCGCGCGGCGAGGCGGATGCGATGATCACCGGGCTCGAAGGCCGGTTCATGTCGCGGCTGCGGCACATCAAGGACATCATCGGGCTTCAGCCCGGCGTCTGCGACATCTCGGCGATGACGCTGATCATCACCAACAAGGGCGCGTTCTTCCTGGCCGACACCCATGTCAAGAACGACCCCACCGCCGAGGAGATCGCCGACATGACGGTGCTGGCGGCGAGCCATGTCGCGCGCTTCGGCATCGAGCCCAAGATCGCGCTGTTGTCGCATTCGGATTTCGGCGCGGCCGATACGCCCTCCGCGCTCAAGATGCGCAAGGCGCTGGCCATCATCCGCGAGCGCGCGCCGGACCTGGAATGCGATGGCGAGATGGAAGCCGACACGGCGCTGAGCGCGATGGTGCGCGAGCGCGTGCTGCCCTCCTCGCGGCTGAAGGGCGTCGCCAACGTGCTGATCTTCCCCAATCTCGACGCCGCCAACATCGCCTATCAGTTTGCCAAGGTGCTGGCGGACGCGCTGCCCGTCGGCCCGATCCTGATCGGTGCGGCCAAGCCGGTGCATATCCTGACCGGTTCGGTGACCGCGCGCGGCGTCGTCAACATGACGGCGGTGGCGGTCGTCGAGGCGCAGGAGCGCGCGGCTTTGGCCGGATGAAGCGGTCATTGGCCCTCGCGCCCGCGCCTGTCGTCGGCTACGACAATCATGCTTTCAACCAGCTGACGAGACCTGATCGATGAGCCGCATTGTCTATGTGAACGGCGCCTTTGTGCCGGAAGAAGACGCCACCATCTCGATCTTCGATCGTGGCTTCATCTTCGGCGACGGCATCTACGAGGTTTCGGCGGTGATCGGCGGCAAGCTCGTCGATTGCGAGGCGCATCTGGCGCGGCTGGAGCGCTCCTGCGGCGAGATCAGGCTCTCACTGCCCTGGTCGAAGGCCGAGTTGGTCGCGATCCATGAGGAGCTGATCGAGCGCAACAGCCTCGACGAGGGCGGAGTCTATCTGCAGGTCTCGCGCGGCGCGGCTGACCGCGACTTTCCCTTCCCCAAGGATGCCAAGCCGACATTGGTGATGTTCACCCAGGCCCGCAATTTCGTGAATGCGCCTGCGGTCAAGACCGGCATCAAGGTCGTCTCGACGCCGGATCTGCGCTGGGCCCGCCGCGACATCAAGAGCGTCAACCTGCTGGCGCCCGTGCTCGCCAAGCAGTTTGCCGCCGAAAACGGTGCGCAGGAAGCCTGGATGATCGAGGACGGCGTCGTGACGGAAGGCGCGTCCTCCACGGCCTGGATCGTCAAGGGCAAGACCCTGATCTCGCGACCGCTTTCCAACAAGGTGCTGCCCGGCATCACCCGCAAGGCCGTGCTGGCCTATATCGCGGAGACGGGCTTCACTTTCGAGGAGCGCGAGTTCACCCTGCAGGAGGCACTCGACGCCGAGGAGGCCTTCATCACCTCGGCGACCAGCCTCGTCATGCCGGTGACGACAATCGACGGCCACAGCATCCACAATGGCGCGCCGGGCCCGACCGCGCTGCGCCTGCGCGAGATTTACATCGATTTCGCCAGGGAGGGCGGCGTGCTGGGGTGAGACGGCGAGAAGCTCAAAGCGCGTCCAGCTGGGCCTCCAACCCCTCGATGCGGGACAGAGCTGAGCCCAGCCGTTCCCGCCAGCGCGGGCCGCCCCCCAGAGCGTCCTGATAGGCTTCGCGCAGCTCATCGGGACGATCACGCGCGAGGACGTTGATCAGGAACGCCGCTTGCCGGCGGTCCTTGATCGATTTCAGGCTGTCGGCGCCCTCACGACGCCGGTCGGACACGATCAGCTTATGGATCGCGAAGCGCTCCGGCCGGGGTATCTGGACGAGAACGCCGTTGCGGTAGCCAACAGCGGCCGAGATCGGTTCGGCGAGCAGGAAATTCAGGTAGTGCAGCGACTGGGCGTGCACGCCCAAGGCGCGCAAGGGCCGTGTCTCTTCCTTGTCGGAAAAGGACGGCGTCAGGAACTCGACCAGAAGGTCGTTGCGGCTTTGCCGCCAACGCCAACTTCTATGGCGATCCATGCCTGGGACGGGCTCAAAAGCGAGCTCGCCAAGCAGCCCCGGCAAACTGCCATCCACACTGTCCCGAAGCGCCAGCGACAGGCGCTCGAAACTCGCAATGTCGATGTCGTTCGTCTGCACGGCCTCGTCCAGCCGATAGCGAACACCGAGTTCGCCCTCATAGAGTCGGAAGGCCAGCGTGCCGACGATCGTCCCGCCCAAACGGAACACCCCGGCGGCGGCCAGCGCCGCAACCAGGCCTCCGGTTGCTGCGTCGATGGGCAATAGGCCTTCCGCCCTCAGGATCCGGATCAGCCGCGTGCGACGCGAGCGCCGCTCGGCCGCCTCCACCTTCAAAACCTTGGCGCGGTCGATGCGGTCGCGCAGCTGCGGCGTATCTTCCCCGATATAACGCTTCTTGACCTCCGTGCCGACACGGTAGCTGTCATACCAATAAGTGCGCCCATTGCGCTCGACGCGGGTGGGGGCGCCGCGCAATTCGGAGACGCTCTCGTCCCGCAGCGCATTGAGGAGATCATGGTAGGCCGCGTGCGCCAGCGGCGAATGGTCGGCGATGTCGATCAAGGCCATGTTCAACACCTCTGAATGACGTTGAACATGCCATGTGTTCAACAAAATATCAAATCGTTGAACACGCCTGCCCGCGCACTGGGCCAGCCACATGCTCCCCCATCACATAGGTCGCGACGACGTTGCGCTCGTCGCCGAGCGTGACCAGCACGAACAGCTCCTCGGCCAGATCGCGCGCCGTCTCCAGCCGGTGGGCCATGGCCCGCTGGGCGCTCGCATCGAGCACGACGATGTCGGCCTCGTGGCCGGGCTCCAGAGAGCCGATCAGATGGTCGAGCTTCAACGCCCTGGCGTTGCCCAGCGTGATGGCGTGCAAGGCAGCGAACGCCGAGAGCGACTGCCCCTGCAGTTGCAGCACCTTGTAGGCTTCCGACATCGTGCGCAGCATCGAATAGGAGGTGCCGCCGCCGATATCGGTAGCGACCGCGACGGGCACGCCCTCGGCCCGGGCGCGGGCCCAGTCGAACAGGCCGGAGCCGAGGAAGAGGTTCGAAGTCGGGCAGAACACGGCGACCGTGCTGGTCTCGGCGAAACGCCGCCATTCCCGGTCGGTCATGTGGATGCAATGGCCGAGCAGGCTTTTGGGGCCCAGCAGGCCGTAATGCTGGTAGATGCCGGCATAATCGCCGGGCTCCGGATAGAGCTCGTTGGCGAGCGCGATCTCGGCCCGGTTCTCGTTGATATGGGTCTGGACATGGCAGTCGGGATGCTCGGCCGCGAGCCGCCCCGCGGCCTCCATCTGCTGCGGCGTCGAGGTCACAACGAAGCGGGGCGTGATGGCGTAAAGCTGGCGGCCCCTGCCGTGCCAGCGCGCGATCAGCGCCTTTGAGTCGGCATAGCTGCTCTCGGCTGTATCGGTGAGCGCTCCAGGCGCATTGCGGTCCATCATCACCTTGCCGGCGATCATGCGGGTGTTGCGACGCTCGGATTCGCGAAACAGCGCTTCCGCCGATTGCGGATGCACGGAGCCGTAGATCACTGCCGTCGTGGTGCCGTTGGCCAACAGCTCATCGAGAAGGAAGGCCGCGAGCTTTTCGGGATGGCCCTGCTGCGCCAGCCGCTGCTCCTCGACGAAGGTGTAGCGCTCGAGCCAGTCCATCAGCTGGGCGCCATAGGAGGCGATCACCTGCGTCTGCGGCATGTGGAGATGGGCGTCGATGAAGCCGGGCATGATCAGGTGCGGGCGGTGGTCGGTGATCTCCGCCCCCGTCGGCAGGGTCGACAGGATGGCCTCCGCCGGGCCGACCGCGCGGATGACGCCGCCCTCGATCACCAGCACCCCGTCCGCGACATAACGATGCGCCGCCTCGCCGTCGTCGTGCGGATCGGCGACAAACCAAAGCAGGCGGCCGCGCAGGGCGCGAATGGCGGGGTTTTCCGTCACGGGCTTGGACTCCGGCTCAAATTCACATCACATCTGCACCAAATCAAAGCTTCCGGCCAAGCGGGGATCATGCCTAATCTGAGGGCATGATTTGTGTCGCATCGGATCGAATCCTGCCCCTACCATTCGCGCCGTCATCCCGGACGCAGCGAAGCGGAGATCCGGGATCCATTCCGGAGCGTTCCCCGGAGAGGTTCAGGCATGGATCCCGGGTCTCCCTGCGGTCGCCCGGGATGACCCACAATGGAGCGGTCAGCACCATGCGAGCCGCCCATGCGTGAGACGCTGCGCTTCCTCCTCGGCGACGAATTGATCGAGATCGCGCCCTGCGACCCGACGCTCACTGTGCTCGACTGGCTGCGGCTGGAGCGGCGCCTGACCGGCAGCAAGGAAGGCTGCGCTGAGGGCGATTGCGGCGCCTGCACGGTCGTCGTCGGCCGGCTCGATCGCTGCCGGCTGCGCTATGAGGCGATCAATGCCTGCATCCGCTTTTTGCCGACGCTCGATGGCTGCCAGATTCTGACGGTCGAGCATCTGAAGCGCCCCGACGGCAGCCTGCATCCGGTCCAGCAGGCGATGGTCGATTGTCACGGCTCGCAATGCGGCTTTTGCACGCCGGGCATCGTGATGTCGCTCTTCGCGCTCTGGCTGAACGAGAATACGCCGTCGGTTGCGCGGATCGAGGATGCGCTGGCGGGCAATCTCTGCCGCTGCACCGGCTATGAGCCGATCATCGCGGCGGCGCAGCGGATGTATCATCTCGATGAGGCCGAATGGTTCGACCGTGATGCGGTCGCAGACACGCTGCGCGCGCTGGCCGATATGGAGACGCTGGCGCTGACGAGCCCCAAGGGCCGCTTCCTGGCCCCGGCGACGGTCAACGCCCTTGCCGATCTCGTCATGGCCCATCCGCAGGCCACGCTGGTCGCGGGCGCGACCGATGTCGGGCTCTGGGTCACGAAGGGCATGCGCCGGCTCGATCCGGTGATCTCCCTCGGACGCATCGAAGCGCTGCGGGAGATCGCGGATCGGGGCGACCACATCGTCTTCGGCGCGATGGCGACGCATGCGGAGGTCCGCCCCGTGCTGGCATCGCTTTCGCCGCAGCTCGACGAGCTGATGCGCCGCTTTGGCGGTGAACAGGTCCGCAATGCCGGCACGATCGGCGGCAACATCGCCAATGGCTCGCCGATTGGCGACCTGCCACCGGCGCTCATCGCGCTTGGCGCGAGCCTGGTCCTGCGCCGTGGCGGCGAACAGCGCGACATCCCGCTGGAAGACTTCTTCCTCGACTACCGCAAGCAGGACCGGCGCGAGGGCGAGTTCGTCGAGGCCGTGATCGTGCCCAAGCTTCCGCGCGACGCTGAGTTCCACATTTCGAAGATCTCGAAGCGCTTCGACGAGGACATCTCGGCCGTCTGCGGCGCCTTTCTGCTGGAGATCGGCCGGGATGGCTGGATTACGGACGCAAGGCTTGCCTATGGCGGCTTGGCCGGCATCCCGAAGCGCGCGCTGGAAACGGAGGCCGCGCTGATTGGCCGGGCCTGGGATGACGCGGCGGTCGACGACGCTATTCTCGCCCTCCCGCGCGACTTCACGCCACTGTCCGACATGCGCGCCTCGGCCGGATACCGGCTCGCGATGGCCGGCAACCTGCTGCGGCGCTTCCTGATCGAGACCACGCGACCCGGCGTCGAGACCCGCGTCGCCGGCCTGCTGGCGGAGGCGCGCCATGGCTGATGCGCGCCAGCGGCAGGATCCGCCGATACAGCCCGGGGTAACGGTCGGGTCGCTCGGAGCGTCCCGCATCCATGATTCCGCTGCCCGCCATGTCGCGGGCGAGGCCGTCTATATCGACGACATCGCAGCGCCCGAGGGTCTGCTCCATGCCTATCTCGGCCTGAGCCGCATCGCCCATGGCCGGTTGGTCTCGCTCGATCTCGCGCCCGTGCTGGCGGCGCCCGGCGTGGTCGCGGTGCTGACCGCCGCCGACATCCCCGGCGTCAACGACATCTCCTCGACGCATCGCCATGACGAACCGGTCTTCGCGACGCAGACGATCCTGCATCACGGCCAGCCCCTTTTCGCCGTGGTGGGCGAGACGCGCCAGGCCGCGCGCCATGCAGCGGCGCTGGCGCTGGCGGTCTATGAGGAGGCCCCGCCTGTGCTCGATGTCGCGGCGGCCCGTGCGGCCGGCGGCACGCTGGTCACCGACCCGCTCAAGCTCGAGCGGGGCGATGTCGCGGCCGCGCTGGCGGCAAGCCCGCGCCGGCTGAAGGGCTCGATGACGATCGGCGGGCAGGACCATTTCTATCTCGAAGGGCAGATCGCGCTCGCCATCCCCGGCGAGGAGGAGGACATGCAGGTCTTCTCCTCCACCCAGCACCCCAGCGAGGTGCAGCATATGGTGGCGCAGGTGCTGGGCGTCGGTTCGCATGCGGTGACCATCGAGGTCCGGCGGATGGGCGGCGGGTTTGGGGGCAAGGAAACGCAGTCCAACCTTTTCGCCTGCGTCGCCGCGCTCGCCGCCCGCAAGCTGAAGCGGCCGGTGAAGCTGCGGCCCGACCGCGACGACGACATGATCATTACCGGCAAGCGCCATGATTTCGTCTGCGATTACGAGATCGGCTTCGACGATGCCGGCCATATCCATGCGGTCGATGCGGTCTATGCCGCGCGCTGCGGCTGGAATGCCGATCTGTCGGGGCCGGTGACGGACCGGGCGCTGTTCCACATGGACAATTGCTATTTCTACCCGGCGGTGCGCGCCCGTTCCGAGCCGCTGCTGACGCACACCGTTTCGAACACGGCCTTTCGCGGCTTCGGCGGCCCCCAGGGCATGGTCGGGGCCGAGCGATTCATCGAGGAGGTCGCCTTCGCGACGGGGCTCGACCCGCTGGAGGTGCGCCGGCGCAACCTCTATGGCGGCACGCCCGGCGAGGGGCCCGGCCGCGATCTCACGCCCTACCACCAGACCGTGACGGACAACATCGCCGGCGAGGTGATCGCGCGGCTCGAGTGCTCCTGCGACTACCGGGCTAGGCAGGCGGCGATGCGGGAAGCCAATGCGAAAAGTCCGATCGTCAAGCGCGGCCTCGCGCTGACACCGGTCAAGTTCGGCATCTCCTTCACCGCCACCTGGTACAATCAGGCCGGCGCTTTGGTGCATGTCTACACCGACGGCACGGTGATGCTGAACCATGGCGGCACCGAGATGGGCCAGGGGCTCTACACCAAGGTGGCGCAGGTGGTGGCGCAATCCTTCGGCATCGGGCTCGACCAGATCAAGATCACCGCGACGACGACCGGCAAGGTCCCCAACACCTCAGCCACCGCAGCCTCGTCGGGCTCCGATCTCAACGGCATGGCGGCGCTCGACGCCTGCGAGACGATCAAGACCCGGCTTGTCGCCTTTGCGGCGCAGCACTGGCAGGAAAGCCCCGATTCCATCGTCTTCCGGCAAGGCTTCGTCCAGGTAGGCGCCCGCGAAATCGCCTTCGTCGATCTGGTCAAGGCGGCCTATATGGGCCGGGTCCAGCTCTCGGCGACGGGCTTTTATGCGACGCCGAAGATCCACTGGGACCGCAAGGCCGGGCGCGGCCAGCCGTTCTACTACTTCGCCTATGGGGCAGCGGCAGCCGAAGTCGCGATCGACACGCTGACGGGTGAATACAAGGTCGAGAGGGTCGATATCCTGCATGATTGCGGGACTTCGCTGAACCCGGCGATCGACAAGGGCCAGATCGAGGGCGGCTTCATCCAGGGCATGGGCTGGCTGACGACCGAGGAGCTGGTCTGGGACGAAAAGGGCGTGCTGAAGACGCATGCGCCCTCGACCTACAAGATCCCCGTCGCCTCCGACCGGCCGCGCATCGTCAACGTCGCGCTGCTGGAGGACGCGCCCAATCGCGAGCCGACGATCCACCGCTCCAAGGCGGTCGGCGAGCCGCCGCTGATGCTGGCGATCAGCGTGCTGCATGCGCTGTCGGACGCGGTGGCGAGCGTCGGCGGCCACCGGGTGTGTCCGAGGCTGGATACGCCCGCGACGCCGGAGCGGGTGCTGGCGGCGGTGGAGCGGGTTCGGACGGAGGCGGGGTTGTGAGCGCCGCTGGCCGAAGCAAATACGCCCGCAGAATGGGGCGCGTGGAACCCTCTCCCGGGCAGGGTGAGGGGTCGGCCATTTGCCGTATTGACCTCCACCTGGCCGCCGCAGCCCGCAGATCTCACGCAACTGGGCAGAGGGCCTTCCCCTCACCCCTGCCCCTCTCCCTCCGGGAGAGGGGTTCCCAGAGCCTCGACCTCCTATGTCGGGCAAAACAGCGATGACCCTCATCCCTTTTCTCACCCGCCACCTCGCCGACGGCACTATCCTCGTCACCCTTACGCAAGCGGCCGGCTCGACCCCGCGCGAGGCAGGCGCGACGATGGCGGTGAGCGCGACCGGCGCGGCCGGGACGATCGGCGGCGGGCAGCTCGAGTTTCATTGCATCGACATCGCCCGCGCGATGCTGCAGGCGGGCGAGACGGCGCGCGAATTGGACATCCCGCTCGGTCCCCAGATGGGGCAGTGCTGCGGCGGGCGGGTGCAGGTTTCGCTGCGGCGCGCGACATCGGCGGACCTCGCGATGCAGGTGGCGCGGGAGCAGGCTGAGGCCGACACGCGCCCGGCCATCCTCATCTTCGGCGCCGGGCACACCGGCCGCGCGCTGGCGCAAGTGCTGGCCCCCCTGCCCTTCCGCGTCACGCTGATCGACGATCGCGACGGCGTCATGGACGGGCTGCCGGCCGCGGTGACCTGCATCCGCATGGCCGATCCCGTCGCGGCCGTCGCCACGGCGCCCCAAGGCGCGGCCCATGTCGTGCTCACACACAGCCACGCCCTCGACTACCGGCTGGCCGAGGCGGCGCTGCAGCGGGGCGACGCGGCCTACGTCGGGATGATCGGCTCGGCGACGAAGCGGGCGCGCTTCGAGGGAGGCTTCCTGCGCGACGGCGGGCGGCGCGAGGCGCTGGCCCGCCTCATTTGCCCGATCGGCGGAAGCGATGTGGACGACAAGCGCCCCGAGGTGATCGCGGCCTTGACGGCCGCCGAACTGGTGCAGAGTTTGCTTCGGAAACAACAGGCTTCCTGCGGAGCCGGAGCGGAGGAACGAGCCGGCCATGACGCAACCGCCTGACCAGACGGTTTGTCCCCGGCTCGCGCTGTCGCATATCTCCAAGAGCTTTCCGGGCGTGAAGGCCAATGAGGACATCAGCCTCAGCGTCCGCCCCGGCGAGATCCACGCGCTGCTGGGCGAGAACGGCGCCGGCAAATCGACGCTGGTGAAGATCATCTACGGCGTCCAGCAGGCCGATGAGGGTACTATCGCTTGGGAGGGCGAAACGGTCTCGATCCCCTCGCCCAAGGCCGCGCGCCGGCTCGGTATCGGCATGGTGTTCCAGCATTTCTCGCTGTTCGACGCGATGACGGTGATCGAGAACATCGCGCTCGGCATTGACGAGGCGGTCGACCGCGACGTTCTCAAAGCCCGTGTCGCTGCCATCCTCGACAGCTATTCGCTGCCGCTCGACCCCGAGCGCGAGGTCCATACGCTGTCGGTCGGCGAGCGGCAGCGTATCGAGATCGTGCGCTGCCTGCTGCAGGAGCCGAAGCTCCTGATCATGGACGAGCCGACCTCGGTCCTGACCCCGCAGGAGGTCGACAAGCTGTTCGGGACGCTGCGCCAGATCGCCTCGCAAGGCTGCGCGATCCTCTACATTTCGCACAAGCTGCAGGAGATCAAGGCGCTCTGCGAAGCCGCGACGATCCTGCGGGCTGGCCGGGTCGTCGCGACCTGCGACCCGCGCGTCGAGAGCACGAAACGCATGGCCGAGCTGATGATTGGCGCGGAGCTTCGCCAGGTCGAGCATACCGCGAGCACGGGTGCGGGCGAGGTGCGACTGGCGGTGTCAGGCCTGACGCTTGCAGGCGAGCCGCCCTTCGGCACCGACCTAGAAGGCATCTCATTCGAGGCACGCGCCGGCGAGATCCTCGGCATCGCCGGCGTCGCGGGCAATGGCCAGTCGGAGCTTCTGACGGCGCTTTCGGGCGAGCGGCCGGCGACCGACCCTGGCGCAATCGCGCTCGACGGCCGGCAGATCGGAACCATGGGCGCCGGTCCGCGCCGGGCGCTGGGTCTCGCCTGCGTGCCCGAAGAGCGCAACGGCCATGCCGCCGTGCCGGATTTCTCGCTCGCCGACAATGCGATCCTGACCGCGCGCCACCGCCTGCCGCTGACGCCGCTCGGGCTGATCAGCACGGGAGACGTGAACCGCTTCGCCGACTCGGTGATCAAGCGCTTCGATGTCCGCACCACCGGCGGGGCTGCGCTCGCCCGCTCGCTGTCGGGCGGCAATCTGCAGAAGTTCATCATGGGTCGCGAGATCGGCCAGACGCCGGGCGTCCTCGTCGTCTGCCAGCCGACCTGGGGGGTGGATGCCGGCGCGGCTGCGGCGATCAGGCAGGAGCTGGTCGATCTCGCTGCAAAGGGCTCGGCGGTGGTGGTGATCTCGCAGGATCTCGACGAACTGCTCGAGCTGGCCGACCGGCTCTGCGTTATCAATGAGGGCCGGTTCTCTGCCCCGCGCGCGGTGGCCAGCCTCGGCATCGACGAAATCGGCTTGATGATGGGCGGCGTGCATGGGGCGGCCTCGCCGCCGGGAGCGCCGGCCCATGCTTGAATGGCGCCGCCGCCGCGAACCGAGCACGCTGATGCTCTGGCTCAGCCCGCTGATCGCGATCGGGCTGACGATGCTGCTCGGCATGATCGTCTTCACGGCGATGGGCTATAACGGTTTCCACGCGGTGGAGAGCATCTTCGTGACGCCCTTCTTGGAGCCGCAGCGCTGGCCCGATCTCGGCGTCAAGGCGGCGCCGCTGGTGATGATCGCGCTGGGGCTGGCGATCGGCTTTCGCGCCAATGTCTGGAACATCGGGGCCGAGGGCCAATACATCATGGGCGCGATCGCCGGCACCGGCGTGGCCCTCGTAACGCATGAGATGACCGGCTGGTGGATTCTGCCCGCCATGGCGCTGGCTGGCGTGCTCGGCGGCATGGCCTGGGCGGCAGTGCCGGCCTTCCTGCGCGTGCGGCTGCAGGTGAGCGAGATCCTGACCAGCCTGATGCTGACCTATGTCGCGGTGCAGGCGCTCTACTATCTGGTGCGCGGCCCGTGGAAGGACCCGGACGGCTTCAATTTCCCGCAGACGCGGATGTTCGGTGCCGACCAGACGCTGCCAGCGATGATGGAGGGCTCACTCGTCCATCTCGGCATCCCCGCCGCGCTTTTGATCGCGCTCGTCGCCTGGCTGCTGATGGAGAAGACGACCGCTGGATACGCGGTCAAGGTCGTGGGGCTGGCGCCCGCCGCCGCGCGCCATGGCGGCTTCAGCGCAGACCGCGTGACCTGGGCGACGCTGCTGGCCAGCGGCGGTCTCGCCGGGCTGGCCGGCCTGTTCGAGGCAGCCGGTCCTTTCGGCCAGCTGACCCCGCAATTCCCGACCGGCTACGGCTTCACCGCGATCATCGTGGCGTTCCTGGGCCGGTTGAATCCGCTCGGCATCGTCTTCGGCGGCATCGTGCTCGCGGCGACCTATGTCGGCGGCGAGATCGCGCAGACGACCGTGCGGCTGCCGCAGGCCGCAACCGGCATGTTCCAGGCGCTGCTGCTTTTCGTGCTGTTGGCGACCGACGTGCTGGTGAAGTACCGCATCAGCTGGAGGGTGCGGGTGGCATGAGGGTTCTGCCACGCACGTCATGCTCGGGCTTGACCCGAGCATCTCTCCCCGGAGATTCTCGGGTCTGCGCTGCGCTCCGCCCGAGAATGACGAGGGGCGGACCATGACCACCGCCATCCTCGTCTCGATCCTGATGACGCTCGTCGCCGCCTCGACGCCGATCCTGCTGGCGGCGCTGGGGGAGCTCGTCACGGAGAAGGCGGGCGTCCTCAATCTCGGCGTCGAGGGCATGATGCTGTGCGGCGCGGTCGCGGGTTTCGCGGTCGCGTTCAGCACCGGCAGCACGATGCTCGGCCTCATCGCGGCAATGGCGGCGGGCGTCGCTACCGCCATGGTCTTCGCGGTGCTGACGCTCTCGCTCACCGCCAACCAGGTCGCGACAGGCCTGGCGCTGACGATCTTCGGCATCGGCGCCTCCTCGCTGATCGGGGCGGGCTTCGTCGGCCGCACGATCACGCGGCTCGGCCCGGTGTTTCCGGCGGCTCTCTCGGAGCATCCATGGCTGCGCGCCGTGTTCGGCCATGACATCGTGGTCTATCTGTCGCTGGCGCTCGTGCTGGGCGTCAGCCTGTTCCTGCGCAGAACGCGCCCCGGCCTGATCCTGCGCGCGGTCGGCGAGAACGACGCCTCGGCCCATGCGATCGGCTACCCCGTCATCGCCATCCGCTATGGCGCGATCGCCTTCGGCGGGGCCCTGGCGGGTCTCGGCGGAGCCTATTTCTCGCTGGCGCTGACGCCGATGTGGGCGGATGGGCTGACCGCCGGGCGCGGCTGGATCGCGCTGGCGCTGGTCGTCTTCGCGGCCTGGAAGCCGGGCCGGCTGCTGCTGGGCGCCTATCTGTTCGGCGCCGTGATGACGCTGGAGCTGCAGGCGAAGGCGGCGGGCGTCACCTGGCTCGCCCCCGAGCTGCTGGCCATGACGCCCTATCTTGCGACAATCGCGGTTCTGACCATGATGTCGCTGGGCCGCAAGACGGGCCGGCAGCACGCGCCGGCCTGTCTCGGCAAGAATTTTTCCGCCTCCTGAGGCCGCAACGATCAACGGGAGATAATGAACATGACCTCCATCATCACGCGCCGCCGGTTCAATTTCGGCGCTGGCGCCACCGCCGCTACCCTGCCGCTGATCGGCGGCGCCAGCGCCCAGGCGCCGCTCGGCGTCGGCTTCATCTATGTCGGCCCAGTCGGCGATCATGGCTGGACCTGGACGCATGATCAGGGCCGTCTGGCGCTGGAAAAGGAGTTCGGCGCCAAAATCAAGACGAGCTTCATCGAGAAGGTGGCGGAGGGCCCAGACGCCGCGCGCGCCATCCGGCAGCTCGCCCAGGCCGGCAACCAGATCATCTTCACGACCTCGTTTGGCTTCATGAACCCGACGATCCAGGTCGCCAAGCAGTTCCCGAAGCTGAAGTTCGAGCACGCCACCGGCTATCAGCGCGCCGACAACGTCGCGACCTACAATGCCCGCTTCTATGAGGGCCGCGCGGTGATCGGCACCATCGCCGGGCACATGTCGAAATCGGGACAGGCGGGCTACATCGCCTCCTTCCCGATTCCCGAGGTGGTTATGGGCATCAACGCCTTCACGCTCGCGGCGCGGAAGGTGAACCCCAATTTCAAGACCAAGGTGATCTGGGCCTCGACCTGGTATGACCCTGCCAAGGAGGCCGACGCCGCCAAGGCGCTGATCGACCAGGGGGCCGACATGATCACCCAGCACACCGACTCCGCCGCAGCGCTGCAGGCGGCCGAGCAACGCGGCGTCTTCGCCTTCGGCCAGGCCTCCGACATGAGCAGCTTCGCGCCCAAGGCGCATCTGACCGCGATCGTCGATGATTGGTCGGGCTACTACATCAAGCGTGTCAGGGAGGTCATGGACGGCAGCTGGAAGACCGGCGACGTCTGGGGCGGGATCAAGGACGGCATGGTCAAGATCGCGCCCTACAACGCTGCCGTGACGCCGGCCGCCCGCGCGGCCGCCGACGAGGTCCTGAAGGGCATTGTCGCGGGCACGCTGCACCCTTTCACGGGCGAGCTGAAGGACCAGAAGGGCGAGGTTCGCCTCAAGGCCGGCGAGACGGCCTCGGATGCGATCCTGTCCAAGATGGACTGGTATGTCGAGGGCGTGCAGGCCTAGCGCTGTCATTCCGGGGCTTCGCGCAGCGAAGGGCCCGGAATCCACGACCGGGTGAGCGTTCGCGAACAAAATTGGTGCAGGTTTTACCCAGTCGTCGGTTCCGGGTTCGGCCCTGCAGGCCGCCTCGGAATGACAGGAAGGGAGCCGCCCAATATTCTAGCAGAGGCCCTCTTGCAGATATTTTAAGCTTGAAACAATATGCCTTCATCGCGTGGTCAAGGAGGTCGAGGGGACCCCTGCTGCGCTGTCGCTTTCTCGCTCGTCCCGGGAGGACATCCGACATGACACTCAAGTTTTCGCTTTCGCTCGGTGCCGGCCTGCTCGCACTCGGCATCGCGTCGGCCCAGGCACAGGAGCCGCTCAAGATCGGCGTCGTCAGCGTGCTGACCGGCCCGGCCGCGGCGCTCGGCCAGCAGGTCCGCGACGGCTTCCAGCTCGCCGTCGACCAGAACGGCGGCAAGCTCGGCGGCGTGCCGGTGCAGATCACCGTGATCGATGACGAGCTCAAGCCCGACGTAGCGGTCGGCAAGATCAAGGGCTATGTCGAGAGTTCGAAGGCCGATTTCGTGGTCGGGCCGGTGTTCTCCAACATCCTCGGCGCCATCGCCAAGCCGGTTCTGGATTCAGGCGCCTTCCTGATCTCGCCCAATGCCGGCCCGTCCACCATGGCCGGCAAGGGCTGCCACCAGAACTTCTTCGTGACCTCCTACCAGAACGACCAGGTCCACGAGGTTCTGGGCAAATATGCGCAGGATCAGGGCTACAAGCGCGCCTACATCATCGCGCCGAACTACCAGGCCGGCAAGGATTCGCTCGCCGGCTTCAAGCGCTACTTCAAGGGCGAGGTCGTCGACGAGGTCTATGCGCCGCTGACCTCGATGGATTTCGCTTCCGACCTCGCCAAGATCGCCTCGACCAAGCCCGACGTCGTCTTCGCCTTCCTGCCCGGCGGGCTCGGGGTCAACTTCGTCAAGCAGTGGTCGCAGGCCGGGCTGCAGGGCAAGATTCCGTTTCTCTCCGCCTTCACGGTCGATGAATCGACGCTGCCGGCGCAGCAGGATGCGGCGGTCGGCCTGTTCGGCGGCATGACCTGGGCCCCCAACATGGACAATCCGCAGACCAAGAAGTTCGTCGCGGCCTATGAAGCGGCCTACAAGATCGTACCGGGCTCCTACGCCCAGCAGGCCTATGACGCCGCCATGCTGATCGACTCGGCCGTGAAGGCCGCCGGCGGCACCGCAGACAAGGACAAGCTGCGCGCGGCTCTCAAGAAGGCGGACTTCACCTCGCTGCGCGGTAAGTTCAAGTTCAACACCAACGGCTTCCCGATCCAGGACTTCTATCTCGTCAAGGCCGCCAAGCGCGCCGACGGCAAGTTCCAGACCGAGATCGTCTCGAAGGTGTTCACGGATTACGCCGACCCGCACGCCAAGGATTGCGGGCTGAAGTGATCTGACGCAGCGGACCAACATCCGCCGCCGTCATCCCGGACAAGCCGCGTCAGCGGCGCCGATCCGGGATCCATGCCAGAACGCCAACGATTCACGCTCTGGCATGGATCCCGGGTCTCCGCTTCGCTGCGCCCGGGATGACGTCGGGGAGGTGTAGAGCGATCGACATCACGCGATGACCACCGGCCTCCTCATCGTCCAGATCCTGAACGGGCTCCAGCTCGGCATCCTGCTGTTTCTGGTCGCAGCCGGGCTGACGCTCGTCTTCGGCGTGATGGACTTCATCAACCTGGCCCATGGCGTGCAGTACATGCTCGGCGCCTATCTGGCCGTGACCTTCGTCGGCCTGACGGGCAGCTTCGTGCTTGGGCTGGTCCTGGCGCTGGCGGCGGCGCTGGTGATCGGGCTGGCGCTCGAATTCCTGGTCTTTCGACATCTCTACGAACGCGACCATCTCGACCAGGTGCTGGCGACCTTCGGGTTGATCCTGCTGCTCAACCAGGGGGTCAAGATGGTCTGGGGCGCGGCGCCGCTGTCAGTCCCGGTGCCTGAGTTTCTCTCCGGCAATGTCGCGCTGCTCGACGGCATCCTCTACCCTACCTATCGCTTCGCGCTGATTGGCGCGGGGCTGGCGGTCGGCGCACTGCTTTGGTTCATCGTCGAGAAGACGCGCGCCGGCATGCTGCTCCGGGCGGGCGCCTCGAATGCACCGATGGTCTCGGCGCTCGGCGTCGACATCAACAAGCTGTTCATGATCGTCTTCGCCTTCGGGACGATGCTCGCGGCCTTTGCCGGCGCGATGGCGGCGCCGATCCTCTCGGTCGAGCCCGGCATGGGCGACAATATCCTGATCCTCGCCTTCGTCGTCATCGTCGTCGGCGGCATCGGCTCGATCCGCGGCGCCTTCGTCGGCGCGCTGATCGTCGGCCTCGTCGACACGCTCGGTCGCTCCTCGATGAACGATCTTTTGCGCCTGTTCATGAGCGCACCCTCGGCACGGGCGGCCGGCGCGGCGCTCTCCTCGATGCTGATCTACCTGGTCATGGCGATCGTGCTTTTCGTTCGGCCCGAGGGCCTGCTGCCCGCCAAGGGCCGGGCATGAGCCTCGCCAGTGCAGACGCGCCGGGGGCGGCACGGGAAAGCGCGCCCGCGCGACGGCGGCCCGTCGTCGCGATCGTGCTGTTCGGCCTGCTCGCGCTGCTGCCGCTGGCGGTTTCGCTGGGTTTGCCGCCGCACTGGATGACGCTGGTGACGCGGGCGATGATCTTCGGGATCGCTGCGCTCTCGCTCGATCTGATCCTGGGCGTCGGCGGGCTCGTCTCCTTCGGCCATGCGGCCTTTGTCGGGATCGGCGCCTATGCGACCGGCATCATGATCACCGAGGGCCAGACGGAGACGCTGCTGATCCTGCCGGTGGTGTTGGCAGCATGCGCGCTCTTCGGCCTGGTGACCGGCTTCGTCTCGCTGCGCACGCGCGGCGTTACCTTCATCATGATCACGCTCGCCTTCGGCCAGATGGTGTATTTCCTCGCACAGGCGCTGTCGGCCTATGGCGGCGATGACGGGCTGACGCTGTATGAGCGCAGCACGGTGCTGGGCTTCGACCCGTTCAAGAACCGCGTCGCGTTCTTCTATGTGGTGCTGGGCGTGCTGCTGGCCTGCTATGCCCTCGTCAGCGTCATCGTCGCCTCGCGCTTCGGGCGGGTGCTGCGGGCAGCCCGCGAGAACGCGACGCGCGTGTCCGTCACGGGATTCCATGTCTCGCGCATCCGGCTCGTCGCCTATGTGATCTCAGGCATGATCGCCGGGCTGTCGGGCTTTCTGCTCGCCAACCAGACCGAGTTTGTCAGCCCGGCCTTCATGTCCTGGCCGCGCTCGGGCGAGTTGATCTTCATGGTCGTGCTCGGCGGCGTCGGAAGCCTTCATGGCGCGATCATCGGCGCGCTCGCCTTCCTCGTGGCCGAAGACGTTCTGGCCGGCTGGACGGAGCATTGGAAGGTAATCTTCGGCCCGATGATCGTGCTATTCGTGCTGTTCACGCGGGGCGGAATCGTCGGCCTGATGCGCAGGCTCGGGGTCGCGCGTCATGACTGAGCCCGTGCTGATTCTGTCTGGCCTGCAGAAGGCCTTCGGGGCGCTCAAGGTCACCGACGGCGTCAGCCTCTCGGTGGCGCCGGGCGAGTTGCATGCGCTGATCGGCCCCAACGGCGCCGGCAAGACGACCCTCGTGCACCAGATCTCCGGCATGCTGCGGCCCGACACCGGCAGCATCCGCTTCCGGGGCGAGGACATCACGCGATTTCCGCCGGAACAACGGGCGCGAGCCGGTCTGGCGCGCACCTTCCAGATCACCTCGACGATTCCTTCCCTGTCCGTTCTGGAGAATGTCGCGCTCGGCGTGCAGGCCCGGGCGGGCCATCCGCTGGCGCTGTTTCGCAATGCGGCGCAGGACGAGAGCCTGAACGGCCCGGCTTTTGCCGCAATCGAAGCTGTCGGCCTCTCCGACCGCGCCCATATCCTGGCCGGCCGGCTGTCGCATGGCGAGAAGCGCGCGCTCGAGATTGCCATGGCGCTGACACTGGAGCCCGCCGCCATCCTGCTCGACGAGCCGCTCGCCGGCGTCGGCCGGGAGGAGGGTGAGCGCCTGATCGCGCTGCTCAAGAGCCTCAAGGGCCGCTACGCCATGCTTCTGGTCGAGCATGACATGGAAGCCGTGTTCGCGCTCGCCGACACGGTCAGCGTGCTGGTCTATGGCCGCGTCATCGCCTCGGGTGATCCCGCATCCGTGCGGGCCGACCCTGTCGTGCGCGAAGCCTATCTCGGCGAGGAGGGGTGATGGCGGTTCGTACGCTCTCCTCTGTCATTCCGGGGCTTCGCGCAGCGAAGAACCCGGAACCCACGACTGGGTACACCCGTCATGGCGCCGCCGAATGGTCTCACCCGGTCGTGGGTTCCGGGTTCGCGCCTACGGCGCACCCCGGAAAGACAGCGGGGGAGTGCCGTTTATGCTGATCGTCGAGGGGCTCGATGCCGGCTATGGCGAGGCGCAGATCCTGTTCGGGGTCGATCTGTCGATCGGCGAAGGCGAGGTCGTGACGTTGCTCGGCCGCAACGGCATGGGCAAGACCACGACGATCCGAGCGATCATGGGCATGATCAAGCCCAAGGCGGGTCGGGTCAGCGTCGCAGGTAAGGATTTGACGGGCGCGGCCTCATTCAGAATCGCGCAAGCCGGCATCGGGCTCGTGCCCGAGGGGCGGATGATCTTCCCGACGCTGTCGGTCGAGGAAAACCTGATCGCCACCGCCGCCAGCCGCTTCGGCACGCCGCGCTGGGACATCGCGCGGATCTACGCCTTCTTTCCGCGCCTGAAGGAGCGCCGCGCCAATCGTGGCAACCAGCTCTCGGGCGGCGAGCAGCAGATGCTGGCGATCGGGCGGGCGCTTATGACCAACCCCCGCCTGATCGTTCTGGACGAGGCGACGGAGGGGCTCGCGCCGATCATCCGGCAGGAGATCTGGGCATGCCTTGCGGCGCTGAAGGCCGAGGGCGAGTCGATCCTGGTGATCGACAAGAACGTCGATGCGTTGGCGAGGATCGCCGACCGACATATCGTGCTGGAGAAGGGCCGCGTCGTCTGGCGCGGTTCGAGCGACGACCTGCGCAGCGACAGCGCGGTCAAGGACCGCTTCCTGCATTTTTGAGTTGAGCGTCATTGCGAGCGCAGCGAAGCAATCCAGGGGGACGTCAAGCAAAACGCTGGATTGCTTCGCTACGCTCGCAATGACGTAGGGACGACCAAGGAGAACCACCCATGATGAAGCCACTGACCGCAGGCGTCACAAAGGCCAATGAAGGGCTCGATTCCATTTCCTGGAACATCCTCGGCCAAACCTATGTCCCGAAGTCGCTGAGCCCGGATTCCTTCTCCTGGCACGCCACCTTCCCGGCCGGCACCTTCGTGCCGCCGCATATCCACACGACGCAGGACGAGTTCATCTACATGCTCGAAGGCCGGCTCGACCTCGTGCTCGACGGCACTGAGAGCCATGCCCTGCCCGGCGATCTGATCCGGCTGCCGCGCAACGTTCCGCATGGCCTGTTCAACAAGAGCGACGCCCCGGTGAAATGCCTGTTCTGGGTCGCCCCCACCGGCCGACTTTATGATCTGTTCTGGGGTATTCATTCGATGGCCGAGCAGAACCCGGGCGATGTCGTCGCGCTGGCGGCCAGGCACGAGGTCGATTTCCTGCCGCCGCCCCCAGACGGCGCCTGAGCGCGCTGGATTAAGGTTAAACCGACGTCAAGGCTGCGCTGGCGCCGCATTTCCGGCAGTTTGCTTCCAACGAACACAGTGACGGGCTGAAATGGCTCGTCCGTCAGGGAGCAGATCATGATCGCCAATCGCCGCATCGAGATGCGAACCCGCGTCTTCCACGGCGCCAGCGTGGTCTTCAACGGTCGCCAATCGGTCATGGCCTGCACCGTCCGCAACTGGTCGCAGACGGGGGCGATGGTGCGCATGAGCGACTGTATCGCGCTGCCCGAGACCTTCGAACTCGACATCGCCACCACGGAAGAATGCGTCCGGGTGCGGCAATGTTGGCGGCGCGGCGACGATGTCGGCGTCGTCTTCATCCCGGCCGAAGAACAGCGAACCTGCACAGTCGTCTCGCTGCAGGATGCCCGCGCCAGGCGCGGCTGACAGACCGGCGCCCCATTGGTGTGAAGCAGTTGCAACGGCTCTTGCCCGCACGCCAGCGTCGGAGCCGTTTAGGTTCAGCAAAGCTTACTGCTGCCACCGGAGTTGCGAGCAGGACAACGCCCGGTGACGACGCGGATCCGGCAACTCACGGGAGCCGGCTGAGCGCGATCAGCCGCGCTTTGCGAGTTGTTCCTGGGAATACCCCGCCTTGCCGGCATAGGACTTCACGATCGCCTCGCGCCGCGCATAGCTCAACACGCGCTCGACATCGTCGAAGCCATTGGGCGCCAGTTGCTCGACTGCGTCGATGACGCGCTCGGGGCCGCCCTTACGATTCAGCGCGACGATCTCCGCCGTCGCCGGCAGGCGTTGCGCCTCATAGGCCGACAGCGCATGGCGCGGGTGTTCGGCGCGCACCAGTTCGTCGGCGAGGCATCGGGCATCGAGAATGGCCTGCGACGCGCCGTTCGAGCCGACCGGGTACATCGGATGGGCGGCGTCACCGAGCAGCGTCACGCGGCCATGCGTCCAGCGCGGCAACGGATCCCGATCACACATCGGATAGTCCCAGAACCCCGGGCTGGCCTGAATCAGCCCGAGGATATCGACTCCGGGCACGGTGAAGCGACGCGCGAAGGGCAAGACGTCCTCGAGCCGACCCGGCTTCGACCAGGCCTCCTTCGGGGGCGGCCGGGCCGGATCGCCGGTGCGGATATTGACCACCCAGTTGGTCAGCCGGGTCTGCGGCGTCGCGCCCTTGGCGATCGGATAGAGCACCAGTTTTCCGGCCATGCCGCCGGCGACGATCATGCTTTCCCCGTCGAGGAAGACCGGCCAGTCGCAGGCGCCTCGCCACATCTGGACGCCGTTCCAGCGCGGCGGACCCTGGTTTGGAAAGAAATGGGCGCGGACCGCGGAATGGATGCCGTCGGCGGCGACGAGGATGTCGGCACGCGCCGTCTCGCCCGCCTCGCCGCGACGGGAATCGGTGAAATGCGCGGTGACGCCGCCTTCGTCCTGGATAAAGCCTTGCAGCCGGCGGCCGGTCGCGATCGCCCCCTCGCCCAGCCGCGCCACGACCGCGTCGCGGATCACGCCCTGCAGGCGCCCTCGATGGATCGAGAACTGCGGGGTGGCCAAGCCGGCATGAAGCCCACGCGGCTCGCGCCAGACGGTCTGGCCGAAGCGGTTCATGTAGACGAGTTCGCGGGTGCGGATCGCGACTGCGTCGAGCGCGGGAAGGAGATCCAGTTCGGCCAGTTCGCGGATCGCATGAGGCAGCGTGTTGATGCCGACGCCGACCTCGCGGATTTCGCCGGATTGCTCATAAACGGTCGCCGCAATGCCGCGCGCCTGTAGCATGAGCGCGAGCGTCAGCCCGCCGATCCCCGCTCCAACGATGATGACCTTCATGCCGATCCCCAGCCCCCTATTATTTCAAGCTTGAAATAACCGGGTTTGCTTTGTCAATCCGGTGAGAATGGCGCTCAACGGTTGCATGAAGCCGTCCCGCTCGCGGGAACGAACGCGAATTCTGTGCGTATCTGTCGCTGCGGGCATCGCATTTCGACGATCGTCGTGGCAACTGCCGCGGTGGCGCCCTGTGATGCGCGGCAAGGTTGCTGCGGATGACGGCATCGCCAAGGACGGCCGACCCTGCCGGGCGGCGCCCTACAACACGCTCCGAAGGAGATCTCCATGACCAAGAACGAATTGATCGCCGCCATCGCTGACGAGACCGGCAAGTCGAAGACGGACGTCACCGCCGTCCTGGCTTCCCTGGGAACCGTTGTCGCCAAGGCGCTCAAGTCCGGCGACGACATCACGCTCGGCGGCGTCGGCAAGCTCTCGGCGGCCAAGCGCGAGGCCCGCGAGGCCCGCAATCCCTCGACCGGCGCGACGATCCAGGTGCCTGCCAAGACGGTCGTCAAGTTCAAGGTGACCAAGGATCTCGCCGACGCCGTGGCGTGATTTCGCAAAGCCCGCAGTCGATCCGGCCATTTCTTCCGGCCGGTTCGACTGCGGGGTCGCCCACTTGACCGCACCGCTCCCGACGCCACAGTAGCGCGATGTTCCTGCGCCTCTTCACCGATCTGCGCGCCGCCAAGGTGCCCGTCACGCTGCGCGAATATCTCGCGCTCCTCGAAGGCGTCGAGGCCGACCTGAGCGAACACCGGGTCGATGATTTCTATTATCTCGCGCGCTGCTGCCTGGTGAAGGATGAGCGCCATCTGGACCGTTTCGATCAGGTCTTCGCCCAGGTCTTCAAGGGTATGGAGTTCCTCGGCCAGACGGTCGAGGCGAGCGCCATTCCCGACGAATGGTTGAAGAGGCTCGCGGAAAAATATCTCACGGCTGAAGAGAAAGCGCAGATCGAGGCTCTCGGCTGGGACAAGCTGTTCGAGACGTTGAAGCAGCGACTCGCCGAACAGAAGGGCCGCCACCAGGGCGGCTCCAAATGGATCGGCACAGCCGGGACCTCGCCCTATGGCGCCTATGGCTACAATCCCGAAGGCATCCGCATCGGCCAGGACGGCAACCGCAATTTCAGCGCGGTAAAAGTCTGGGACAAGCGCGACTTCAAGGATTTCGACGACACGCGCGAATTGGGCGTCCGCAATCTGCGGATCGCGCTGCGTCGTCTGCGCAAGTTCGCCCGCACCGGAGCGGCCGAGGAACTCGATCTCGACTCGACGATCAGCGAGACGGCGCGGCACGGCTATCTCGACGTCAAGCTGCGCCCCGAGCGGCGCAACGCGGTCAAGGTGCTGCTGTTTCTCGATGTCGGCGGCTCGATGGACTGGCATGTCGAACTGGCCGAGGAGCTGTTCTCGGCGGCGCGGGCCGAGTTCAAGCATTTCGAGCATTTCTACTTCCACAACTGCCCCTATGAGCGGGTCTGGCGCGAGAACCGCCGCCGCCATGACCAGACGATCCCCACCCTCGAGCTGCTGCGGACCTACCCGGCCGACTACCGCGTGGTCTTCGTCGGCGATGCCTCGATGAGCCCCTATGAAATCGCGATGCCGGGCGGCTCGGTCGAGCACTGGAACGAGGAGGCCGGCGCGGTCTGGATGGAGCGGCTTACCGGGCGCTTCGCGAAATCGGTCTGGCTCAACCCGGTGCAGCAGCATCTGTGGAGCTACACCCAGTCGATCCGCCAGATCGGCGCGCTGATGGGCGGACGGATGTTCCCGCTGACGCTGGATGGGCTTGATGGGGCGATGAAGGTTTTGGCGCGGTGATTGCACGTGCCCGGGCCGTGCCTGTAGCCGCCTGTCCGGATCGGTAGGGCTTCCAGCCAGATTGAACCTTGGATGTTTCTCCTGACCGTCGCCACCATCTGGGCTCTCGCCGCGATGACACCCGGGGCTAATTTCCTGTTCGTGGTGCAGGCCGCGCTGACCGGCTCGCGGCCCATCATCGTCTGGGCCATTCTCGGCACGATCACGGGAACGGCCTGCTGGGGCCTGGCCGGCTGGCTGGGGGTGGGATTGCTCTTCAAGGCGGCACCGGCCGCTTATCTGGGCCTCAAAATCCTGGGCGGTCTCTATCTGATCTATCTCGGCCTGCGCGTACTCTGGCGGATCGGTGCCGGGGCTATACCGGCGGCTGCGGAGGGTCGCGCCGGCACCCTCACCGCAGCGAAGGCTTTCCGGATCGGCCTCGTTGCCAATCTCGCCAATCCGAAATCGGCGATCTTCGTCTCCAGCCTCTTTGCCGCGACGTTGCCGCCGGGCGCGTCCTGGACCTATGGCGCTTCGGCGGTCGCGACGATGGTGCTGATTTCAGCCCTTTGGTATAGCGTTGTCGCGGCGGCATTGACGCGAGGCCCGGTCCTGCGCAGCTATCACCGGATGCGGCGTCGGCTCGATCTCGCGACAGGACTGATCTTCGTCGGCTTCGGCAGCAAGCTCATCGCCGCGCAGTCCTGACAAGGCCGTGCCGACACGCTATGGCTCTCGCCATGACATCCCCGCCCGACGACGCCCCTCCCCCGACCTGGCGCCAGCGCCCGAAGCCGGTCGGTTTCGAGATCGCCTACAAGCTCGAGGGCGATATGCTGGAGATCGACACCACCCGGAAGATCGACCGCGTCCGGCTGGCGGCGGTCGAGCAGGTCCGCTTCCTCTATGCGCCGAGCAATCTGAGTTCGAAGGGCTTCAAGACGCAGCTGCGGCTGAGCGACGGCAAGACCATCACCTTCGGCAACCTGTCCTGGCGCTCGCTCACCGACATGGACCGGGACGATGCCGGCTACTACGCCTTTGTCCACGTGCTGGCGGCGGCGATCGCCCGGGCCAATCCGCGTGCCCGCTTCGTCACGGGCAAGCCCTTCGCCTTCTGGGTCGCGCTGGCCTGCGTCAGCTTTCTGTCCCTGCTGATGCTGGTCTTCTTCACCGGGCGCGCGCTGCTCCAGGGTGCCCATTCGACGGCCCTGCTCGGCCTGCTGCTGACGGTGGCGTCCTACTGGCAGATCAAGCCGATGGTCGCACTCAACCGACCGCGCGAGCTTGCTCTCGGCGAGGTCCCGGACGATCTGGTGCCGGGCCGCCCTGCCGCCTGACCCTGCTCAGCGAACCACCAGCACCGAGCATTTGGCGCGTCGCACGATCGCCGAGGCGTTCGAGCCGATGACGAAAGCCAGCATGCCGGGCTCATGTGAGCCGATGATGATGAGATCGGCGCCGCTGGCCTCGGCCTCGGCCAGCACCTCGCCATGGACCGAGCCGACCAGCACCTTGGCCGAGACCTGCGTCTCGGGCAGATCGATCTTGGCGGCGATGGCAGCGAGCTTGGCCTGCGCATCCTCCTGCTGCTCGGCATCGAAATCGGCCGGCACGAATTCCATATAGGTGATCGGCACGAGGGCGCGGACATAGACCAGCCTGACCACGCCGACCGTGGCCTTCGCGAAGGAGACGGCGGCGGCGATGGCGGCATCGGCCATCTCGGGCTCGGCGATGTCGACGGGAACCAGGATCGATTTGTACATGGCGCTCTCCTCGCTGTGTGTCACCCGCACCTTAGACCTGGCGGCGCCGGCCGCGATGATCCAGCGCAAACGGCGTCTCTCGCCAAATGCGTCCCCCTTGCGCGACGTCGGTGCGTCATGCGTAAGGCGATGCTATCCAGCCTGAGACCAGTATTCTAAACAAGCCCCGCGTGGTCGTGTACCGCGCGCTGCAGCGGCGGTTTCTCGCCGCGTTTCCCGCCGGGGCCCGAAGATGACGAAGACCGCCTTGGCCCCGCGCGGCCCCGCCGCGCTGCTGCACTCACCCACCATCTTCCTGATGACGCTGGCCTTCATCAACTGGCTCGGCTTCGCAAGCTGGACCGCGCTGCTGAACAATTTCGCCAAGGAAGCTGCCGGTTTCTCCGGCGCCGATATCGGCATCCTGCAGTCGGTGCGCGAGATTCCGGGCTTCCTCGCCTTCACCGCGATCATCCTGTTCTGGTTCATGCGCGAGCAGGTTCTCGCCTATGTCAGCCTGGTGACGCTGGGCATCGGCATCGCGCTGACGGGATACCATCCGACGCTGGGCGGGCTGCTGCTGACGACGACCATCATGTCGCTGGGCTTCCATTATTACGAGACCGCGCAGCAATCGCTGCAGCTCCAGCTTCTGCCCAAGGCGGAGGCGCCGCGCCTGCTCGGGCGGATCGCAGGGGCTTCTGCCACGGCGCAACTTCTCGCCTTCGGGTCGATCGCGCTGATCTGGCGGGCTTTCGAGCCGGGCTATACGGTCATCTTCCTGGTCGCCGGCAGCCTCGTCGTGATCCTGTCCGTGCTGGCCTTTCTGGCTTTTCCGCGCTTCCAGGGCACAGTGCCGCAGAACAAGGGCTTCGTGCTGCGCAGGCGCTACTGGCTGTATTACGCGCTGACCTTCATGTCGGGCGCGCGCCGGCAGATCTTCATGGCCTTTGGCGGCTTCCTCCTAGTCGAGCGCTTTGGCTACGACGTGTCGGCGACCGCAATGCTGCTGCTGGCGACCTATGGAATCAACACCTTCATGGGGCCCCTGCTGGGCAGCCTCGTGGGGAGGATCGGCGAACGGGCAACGATCCAGATTGAAAACGTCTCGCTGATCGCGGTCTTCGTCGGCTATGCGCTCGCGAGCCATGGCCATTTCGCCGGCTGGGGCGTTTTTGTCGCCGGGGCCTTGTTCATCGTCGACGGCGTGTTCTTCACGCTCACCCTGGCGCAGCGCACCTATTTCCAGAAGATCGCCGACCCGGCCGACATCGCCCCGACCTCGGCGGTGGCCTTCACGATCAACCACATTGCCGCGGTGGCGCTGCCGGTGACCTTCGGGCTGATCTGGCTGCGCGACCCGGCAATCGTGTTTTATATCGGCTCGGCTGTCGCGACGGTTTCGCTGGGGCTGGCTTTTCTCGTGCCACGCCACCCGGCTCCGGGCGCCGAGACCGTGATGGCCCCGGCACTGCCGGCAGCCGCCGAATAGTTCGGCTTGCTCAGCCCTGGCGCGTCGGCGTGCGGACGACGAGCCCATCGAGTTCGTCGCGCAGCTTGATCTGGCAGGAGAGCCGCGAGGTCGGCTTCACCTCGAAGGCGAAGTCCAGCATGTCCTCCTCCATCGATTCCGGCGCGCCGGTCTTGGCCGTCCAGGCCTCGTCCACATAGACATGGCACGTCGCGCAGGCGCAGGCGCCGCCGCATTCGGCCTCGATACCCGGAACGCCGTTGCGGATGGCGACTTCCATCACCGTCGCACCGGCTTCGCCCGTGACCGTCCGGCTCTCGCCATGCGCGTCGATGAAGGTGACCTGCGGCATTGTGAACTCCAGAAAAGCTTGATTGCGCTTCGCTTAGAGCATTTCCAAGCGGCGGGGAAAGAGCTTTCCGCGGCGAGGGCCTGCGACAGAACAGAGCAAAGCTGCGCTGTCAGGCAGCGCTGTCATAGCGCGCGACGACGGCGCGGGCCTCGGCCGCGGCGAGCGCCAGCGTGTCCATCGCCGCCTCGGTGCGCCGCGAGTCGGCTTCGGCCGTCAGGCGCTCGATGGCATCGGCCGCGTCGGCCACCTGCCAGGCGCCGATCGCCAGGGCCGCACCCTTCAGGGTGTGGGCGGCGTCCATCCGGCTGCCCGCATCCGGCGCCTGGTGGATGGAGCGCAACTGTCGCACGCATTGCTGTGCGAACAGGGCAAGGAGCTCGCGCTCGAGTTCCTGATCGCCACCGGTCTGGCGGGCGAGATGGTCGAGATCGATGGCAGTCTGGGGCATCATGAACTCTGGATTGGCGGATTGCCCATGCGGTTGGACGGGGCAGCGGCAGCCTCCACCAAGCGCCCACATGGTGAATGAGGCGTTAACGACGTTTGTGAATCAGCGCCTTAAACGGGTTCCCAAGGCTTAGAGCGTCCACTACCCTTCCATTTGGTAAATGATGGGCGCAGTGTTTTCCCCTTGCCGAGGACCAGAGGCGGTCCACGCAGGTGCGGTTAGCGCGATCTGGCACCTGTCTTCAGTAGCGTGGCGAGGCGGCACAGCATGAACCGGCAAAACAAGCTCCAGGATCCGACCGAGGCTGCCATGTCGGCGATCGAGGAGGCGCTGCGCCTCGACCAGCCAAAGTCGGATCTCGACAGCAATTCGGGCCCCGTTCCGAAGCTGCCCGCGACCACAGAGAATGACCTCAAGCTCGACCTGCCGCGCATCGAGCCGGCGGCGCCGAGCGCTGCCGCATCGCCGCCAGCGGCTGCTCCGCGCTCGGGCATCGCCCCCGATACCAGCCGCGTCGCCAATGACGACCGCCGCGATTCCAGCTCGCTCGTCCAGGCCTTTTCGGTCCGCCCCTCCGCCAAGCCCTATTGGTTTGCAGCGCTCGCCTCGCTGACCTGGCTCGGCGGCGCCGCCTTCGTACTGCTGAACCGCTTTGATTCGGTCGAGACGGGGCTGCAGGGTCGCTTTGCCACCTTCGGCGTCGGCGAGTGGACGCTGCTGGCGCTGGCGATCGGTGCGCCCGTCGTCTTCTTCTTCGTCCTGGCGGCCCTGTATCGACGCACGCAGGAGATGCGCCTGGTTGCACGGGCGATGACCGAGGTCGCGCTCAGGCTGGCCGAGCCCGAGGTGGTCGGCGCCGATTCGGTGCTGTCCTTGAGCCAGACCATCCGCCGCGAGGTCGCCGCGATGGGCGACGGCATCGAGCGCGCCGTCGCGCGTGCCGGCGAACTGGAGACGATCGTTCGCGGCGAGATCGCCACGCTTGAGCGTGCCTATGCCGACAACGAGATCCGGCTGCGCTCCCTGATCGACGAACTGGTGACCCAGCGCGAAGCCGTGGTCGGCAATGCCGAGCGCGTCAAATTCGCGATCAGCGGCGCGCATGAGAACCTCTCCAAGGACCTGGACAACGCCAGCCGCACCATCGCGGAGGCCGTCGCCCAGGCCGGCGACCGCGTCACCGGATCGCTTGGCGAGAAGGGCGACCAGATCACGCTCGCGCTCGGCCGCGCCGGCGAACGCATGATCGACGAGATCAGCGGCCGCGGCGGCGAACTGGTCGAGCGTCTTCAGGTCACGTCCGGCGAGGTCAGCGAACGGCTTTCCGGCGCCAGCGACAGCCTGTCGACGCTGCTCGACGGCCGTGCCCGCGACATCGCCTCCTCGCTCGAGCGCACCGGCGCCGTGCTGACGGAAGGCCTCGCCAATGGCGCCCGCGACGTGACGCGCGCCATCACCGAGACCGGAACCCAGGTGGTCGATACGCTGGCCGCACGCGTCGAGACCGTGAACGAGACGCTGCGCGCGACCGGCGAGACCCTGGCGCAGGACATTTCCGCTCGCGGCAGCGAGGCCGCCGAGCGTTTCGAGACCAGCAGCCGCACCATGGTCGCGCTGATCGACAGCCAGAGCGAGGCCCTGCGGTCGCGCCTGGCGGAGACCGGCGAAAGCCTGCGCGCGTCGCTGGCCGATGAAGGCGACAGCGTCACCACGCGCCTCGCCGAGGTCGGCCGCGGCGTCAACAGTCTGCTCGGCCGCCAGAACGAGCTGATCGCGTCTCGCCTGATCGAGGTCGGCGAAAGCGTCAACACGCTGATCGGGTCGCAGAGCGAGGCGCTGGTCACGCGCCTCAACGATACGGCTCGCACCGTCGATGATGTCCTGCGCGAACGCAGCGATTCCATCATTCTGCGCGTTGACCAAGCCGGGCAGTCGCTGGGCGAGACCGTCGGCCGGCACGGCGATGTGCTGGCGACGCGCGTCGCCAGCGTCACCGAAGGTCTCCAAAGCGTCATCGACGAGCGCGGCGGCCAGCTCGTGTCGCGCCTGTCGGAGACGGGGGATACGGTTCAGGCCATGCTCGACCAACAGGCCGAGAGCCTCGTCTCGCGGGTGTCGGGGACCGGCACAGATGTCGCGCGGCTGCTCGCAGACCAGAGCGATTCACTGGTGTCGCGGGTTTCGGGTACGGGCACGGAGGTGGCCAAGCTTCTCGGCGACCAGAGCGAGGCGCTCGTCTCGCGGGTCTCCGGCACGGGCACCGACGTCGCCAAGCTGCTGGCCGATCAGAGCGAGGCCCTGGTCTTGCGCGTCTCCGGCACCGGCGACGAGGTCGCCAAGCTACTCGGGGATCAGAGCGAGGCGCTCGTATCGCGTGTGTCCAGCACCGGCGTGAACGTCGCGAGCCTGCTGGCGGGGCAGAGCGACACACTGATCTCGCGCGTCTCCGGCGCGGGCGCCGAAGTTGCCAAGCTGCTCGAGGGGCAAAGCGAAACGCTCGTCCTGCGCCTCGGTGAGGCGGGCGAGCAGGCTCATGGCCTGATCGGCGGGCAGGCCGAGGCCTTGGCCTCGCGCCTGTCGGAGACCGGCGCCCGGGTCGGTGCCCTGCTCGACGAGCAGGCTGCCGCGCTGACCGTCAAGCTGTCTCAGGCCGGGTTCGAGGTGAAGGATCTGCTCGGCAGCGAGAGCCAGGCCCTGGTCAGCCGCGTCGCCGATGTCGGCCGTTCGGTCCACAACGTTCTGGCCGAGCGCAGCGGTGCGCTGATCACGCGGCTGGCAGAGACGGGCGACAGCCTGGATCAACGCCTGGACGAGCGCGGCACGGCGTTGGCCGAGCGCCTAAAGGATGCGACCGAAGCCGCGCAGGCGGCACTGGAGCAGCAGCAGAGCGGCTTCCTGATGCGGCTGAGCGAAACCGGCGAACAGGTCGGCACCTTGCTCGGCGACCAGCGCGAGACCCTGTTGCGCGATCTGGTCAGTACCGGCCGCGAAGTTCACACGCTGCTCGGGGAGCAGAGCGAGGATCTGGCGCGCCGCATGAACGACGCCACCCGCGCCCTGACCCAGACCATCAATGTCGACGGCCGCGATGTTGCAGACCGGGTCACGGAGGCGGCCCAGGGTCTGCGCGAGACCTTCACCGTGCATGGCGAGGAAGCGCGCACGCTGCTCGCCGGCACCGGCAAGGAGATCGTGCTGGCGCTGACGCTGCAGGGCGGACGCGTCAACGAGGCCCTCTCGGCCAATGCCGAATCGATGCTCCGCTCGGTCGAGGGCCGCGCCCAGGCGCTGACCGAAGCGCTGGCCGGCCGTCACGATGCGCTGACCAAGCTGTTTGACGAGCAGGGTTGCGAGATCGAAACCACCATGAGCGACAAGCTCAGCGCCTTCGCGCAGCTGTTCGACACCCAGGGCCGGGAGGTCGAGACCGCGCTGGGTTCGCGGCTCGCGGCTTTCGAGGACGTCATCGTCCACAAGGGCGGCGCCTTGACCAACAGACTGTCGGACGACACCCAGGCGCTGACCGCCGCGGTGACGACCGGCATCGCGAATGTCGAGCGGCTCATCGCGCAGGACGGCATGGCGCTGGCTGACCGGGTCGGAACGCGCGCTAACGAGGCGGCCGCGATCCTCGCCGACCGCACGCGCGAAGCCACCGACGCGATGGAAAGCCAGATCAAGCTGTTCGAGGAGCGTTCGGGGGCCAAGAGCGCAGAGATCGCGGGCTCGCTCGATCAGCTGATCGAGCGGATCGACGGCAGCCTCGGCTCGCGCGCCACTGCGCTGAACGAGGCGCTGGTCGAGCGCACTGTCGACATCGCCCGCGTGCTGGCGGAGGGCGGCCGCGAGGTCACCCGTGCGCTGGCCGCCAAGGCCGACGAGATCGGCGAGGTCGTCACCTCCAAGAGCGAATCGCTCACCCGCACGCTCAGCGATAAGGCCGACACGATCAACGCCACGCTCGGCGGACGGGCGCTCCAGATCGCCGACACGCTCGATCGCAGCGTGGCGCGCTTCGAGGAGCGCGTGGTCAACCGGCTCGATACCGTCTCCGGCACGCTCGACACCCGCGGTCAGGAGATCGCCGACACGCTGCAGAGCAAGTCGGACGCGATTTCGGCTTCGCTGGGCGAGCGCACCGAGGAATTGCGCATCCTGTTCGACGACAAGGGCGGCGGAATGGTCGCGGCGCTGGGCCAGCGCGGCGATGCCATCGCCGCGGCGCTGGGCGACCGCGCCGAGGCTCTGCGGGTGCTGTTCGACGACAAGGGCGGCGGCATGGTCCAGGCACTGGGCCAGCGCGGCGAAGCCATTGCCAGCGAGGTCGCCATGGTCGGCGAGACCGTGGTGCGGGCGATCGAAAGCCGTGGCTCTTCCATCATCGAGGGGCTGCGCGAGCGCGGCGCCGCGATCACGACCGCGCTCGACACCTCGTCGAGTGGCCTGCGCGAGACGCTGGAACACGGCACGCGCCAGTCCGTCGATGCGCTGGTCGCCACCAATGAGCAGCTGCGTGGCGAACTCGGCGGCATGCTCGGGCGCCTGGGCGAAGCCAACAAGCTGATGCAGCAGATCGTCAACGGCGCGAACAAGAACCTCGCCGCCGTCGAGGGAGGGCTGTCGGCGCGCGTCGGTGACCTGCAGAGCGTCATCGCCACCGTGATGGGCGAAACCGGCAAGGCCTCGCAGCAGATCGCGGCCCAGATCGGCGAGTTGAAGGCGTTCTCCGAGGGCACCCTGCGCGAGACGGCCGTGCTCGTCGGCCAGCTCGACGAGAAGGGCCATGCGCTGGGCGACGTCACTCAGGCCAGCACCGCGGCGCTGCACTCGGTCGCAAACCGCCTCGAGCAGGTCGAGGCGCGCGTCGGCAAGGCGCTGGCCGAGCGCAAGGATGCGCTCGAGGGCCTGCACGGGCTGATCGCGACCCGCACCGACGATGTCGAATCGATCACCCGCTCGTTTGCCGCGCTGATGGACGAGTCACTGAGCACGGCAGAAGCCCGAGCCCGCGAGATCGGTGGCGTGTTGAGCGATTCGGCCGAGGCGACGACGACGGCGATCTCGCAGCAATTCGAGCTGATCCGCACAACGACCGGCAAGGAACGCGAGCGGACAGCTCATGCTCTGCGCCAGGCCTATGAGCAGATTTCAAACGAGGTCGGCAGCGAGCTCGCCAAGGTGACCGAACGGTTCGAGGGCGCGGCGCAGGACATGCGCGGCGTCGCGGCCGAAATCCAGCGCGAGCTGGAGGAGACACGTGCCGAGCTCAAGCGTGGCGTGCTCGACCTGCCGCGCGAGACCCAGGAATCGACGTCCGCGATGCGCCGTGTCGTCGCCGAGCAGATCAAGGCGCTCAATGAGCTGACCGAGATCGTTACCCGCTCGGGCCGGCGCAGCGATGTCGCTCTCCCCGTCGATGCCGGGCAGAGCCGGCGCGCGTCGCCTGCAGTCGCCCTGCCCCGGCAGGAGCCGGCCTACAGCACCGTGACACAGGCCCGGGCGCCCGTGGCCGAGCCGCTGCTGCGCCCCTCGCTTGACGCGACAGC
>NZ_LJHQ01000057.1 GCF_001295925.1 Allobosea sp. AAP35
GGCCTCGACCTCGCGCATCGCGGCATCCGCCGACGCAACGGCGCCGCGCAACCCCTCCAGCGGCGCTGCCGCGCTGCCGGCATCGAGCGCCGCCTGGTCGCGCAGCAGGCGTTCGCGTTCCGCAGCGGCGCGCAGCCCGCGCTCTTTCGTCTCGCGCAGGGCCCGCTCCAGCGCACGGCGCCGCGCCCCGAGTTCGGACAGGGCGGCCTGTGCCGCGCCATGCGCCGCTTCCGCCGCCGCGAGCGCGGATTCCGCCTGCGCCAGCGCGCTGGTGGCCGTCTCGGCCTGTCCCGTCGCGCCTTCGCCATCGCGCGCCAGCGCCGCGTCCTCATCGGCCAGCCGCGTCAGGCTCTCGGTGGCATCGCGCGCGACGCTCTCCTGCCGGGCCAGATCGCCCTGCAGCTCCGCCAGGCGCCGGCCGAGCTCCTCGGCCCGCTGCCGGGCGCGCCGGTTCTCCGCTTCCAACTCGTCGAGGCCGCGTTTGAGTCGCACCAGCGCGGCCGCCGCTGAGGCTTCGCCGTCGCGCAGCGCGGGCAGTTCATGGGCGGCGATCGCCTGGCGCCTGGCCGCTTCCGCCTGGACACCGGTCTGATCGGCCACGGCGCGCTGCGCCGCATCGAGCGCGCTGCCGGCCTGCGCCTCCTGCAGCCGCGCCTCGTGATGGGCGATCAGCGCCAGCGTCGCTTCGGCCCGGCGGATATCGGCGGCGAGGCTGCGATAGCGCGCAGCCTGTCGCGCCTGGCGCTGCAGCGCCTCGATCTGCTGGTCGATCTCGCCGAGCACGTCCTCGAGCCGGGTCAGGTTCTCCTCGGCGCCCTTCAGCCGCAACTCCGCCTCGTGGCGGCGGCTGTGGAGGCCTGCGATGCCCGCCGCGTCTTCGAGGATGCGCCGGCGCGATTGAGGCTTGGCGGAGATGATCTCGGCGATCTGCCCCTGGCGCACCAGCGCGGGCGAGCGCGCCCCGGTGGCGGCATCGGCGAAGAGCAGTTGCACGTCCCGCGCGCGGACCTCCTTGCCGTTGACGCGGTAGGTCGAGCCCTCCTCGCGCTCGATCCGGCGCGTCACTTCGAGCACATCGGTCTCGTTGAAGGCGGCGGGCGCCTTGCGGTCGGCATTGTCGAGGGTCAGCGCGACCTCGGCCATGTTGCGGCCGGGGCGGTCGTTGGAGCCCGCGAAGATGACATCATCCATTCCCGAGCCGCGCATGTTCTTGAACGAGCTCTCGCCCATCACCCAGCGCAGGGCCTCGACGAGATTGGACTTGCCGCAGCCATTGGGCCCGACGACGCCGGTCAGCCCCGGCTCGATCAGGAATTCCGTCGGTTCGACGAAGGTCTTGAAGCCGGTGAGTTTTAGGCGCGTCAGATGCATGGACGGGCCCCTGCAACAAGCGCGCCCGTCATCCCGGGCGATCGGAGATCGACCCGGGATCCATTCCGGAACAGTTCAGGCATGGATCCCGGATCGGCGCGGCTGCGCCGCTTGTCCGGGATGACGCCGAGGTTGGATCGGAGACGCCAGCCGCCCTCAGCCCGCCAGGAGCGGCTCGATGATCTTGTCGAATTCGGCCATCGAGAGCGCACCTGACCGCTTCTGCCCGTTGATGAAGAAGGTCGGTGTCGAGTCGACGCCAGCCTTGGCCCCACGATCCTTCACGACTGTGACGGCGTCATAGATATCCTGCCTTTTCAAGCAGGCCTCAAACGAATCCTGTGTGAAACCGGCCTGCTTGACCATGGAGGACAGCGCGTCCACTGGCTTGTCGGTGAAGGCCCAGGCCTTCTGCTGGGCAAACAGCAGATCGGTCATCGCGACATATTTGTCGTTGCCATTGCAGCGCGCCAGCATGAAGCCCGCCGTCGCCAGCGGATCGAGCGGGAATTCGCGCAGCGTGAAGCGCACCTTGCCGGTGTCGATGTATTTCGCCTTCAGCGCCGGCCAGGTGTCTTTGTGGAAGGTCGCGCAATGGCCGCAGGTCAGCGAGGCGTATTCGATGATGGTGACCTTGGCGTCCGCCGGGCCGAGCCAGACATCGCCAAGCGGGCCGGGCGTGGCGAGGTCGGCCTGGGCATGGGCGGCGGGTGCGCCCAGCATCGCGGCGGCCGCGAGGCCGGCTGTGCCCGTCAGAAGCTGTCGCCTGTTCGTCATCGTCACGGTTCCTAAAAAATGGTACGAAGGTCTGGAAGATAGTCTGATCGGCCGGGCGGACCATAGAGGCCGCGACGATTGTGGCAAGATCGTCACCGCGCCACACGACGTCTGCTCACGAAGCCGTGTCGATGGCCTCAGCGCTTGGCGTTCTGCGCGACATGCACCCCCAGCCGCGCCAGGCAGTCGCGTAGGGCGGGGTCGGAGACGCTGGAGACCTGCGCGCCGATCCGCGCGACCAGGGCCGGGTCTGGCGGTGGCGGGGGGCGTTTCGGCGTGGCTGCCTCGACTGGCCCCTGCTTGAGCACGAGCTTGCCGACCGCGCGCCAGCCGAGATGCGTGTTGACCCGCTCCAGCACGATCGGCGCCAATTGCTGCATTTCGAGCGCGAACGCGCTTTCGACCCGCACGACCATTGTTGCCGGATCGGCCGTCTCGCCCGGCGCCGGGCGTCGGCGCGGCCAGTCGATCTTGAGCGGCCGCGTGCGCGCCGCCAGGCGCTCGCCAACGATCTCGGGCCAGAGCGACACGATGGCGCGCCCGGCAAAGCCCTGCGCCGCCAGCGCGGGCGCAAGCAGGTCGTCGATCAGATCGGCGAGGGGTTTCACGGCCATGGCCCTTGATGGGCCGCGGGGGAAGCGGCTGCAAGCGATTTGCTCGAGCGGGCGAGGCGGCGACACCTCGCCCGCGCGTTCAAAAGCGCGTTGTCAGGCTCGTCAGCCAGTCGGGCGAGCGACGCACGAGTTCGGCCTCGGCGATCTTGTCGTAGCCGCTGACGATCAGCAGGCCGACGGCGACGAGAACGAGCCCGAGCACGATCTTCGCCGTCTTGCCGCCCCCCATCAGGCGCCCGCGCCACCGCGCCATCGCCTGGCGGGACATCAAGCCGAGCAGGACCAGCGGCACCCCCGCGCCGACGCCGAAGAACGCCATGGTCATGGCGACCTGGCCCAGATTCTCGCCCCGCGCCGCCAGCACGGAGGCTGCTCCCAGCGTCGGGCCGACACAGGGCGCCCAGACGGCGCCGAGCAGCAGCCCGACCCCGAACTGGCCCCAGACGCCGCGCGTCGAGAAGCCCGAAAGATTGCGGTCCGCCCAGTCGCTGACCGGCCCGCCGGCAGTCGCCACCCTGACCTGCAGGGTCGGAACGGCGAGCACCGTGCCGACCAGGATCATCAGGATCGCCGCCGCGATACGGAACACGTCCCCATCGAGCCCGATCCCGTACCCGATCGTCGCCACGAACAGGCCGATGGCCACAAAAGAAAGCGCGACCCCGCCGGCCAGGGCCGCCGGGGCGAGACGATGCTCGGCCGCCGCCGTGCCGAGCACGATCGGCAGCAGCGGCAGCACGCAAGGCGACAGGATCGAGAGCAGACCTGCGAGGAAGGCCAGACCGGCGCTGCCGAATTCCATGGCGTCAGACCGCCTTGCCGAGCAGAGCTTCGATGCTGGCCTTGTTGGTGTCGCCGACCGAGCGGCCCATTTCCGCGCTGCCCTTGAAGGTGATCAGCGTGCTCTGGGTGCGGGCGCCGAACTGCTTCACGGCGTCCTTCTGGCCGTCGAAATCGACGCGCATCACCATGAGATCCTTGAAGCGGGGCTGCTTGCGCAATTCGGAGATGATCGGCCCCTGCGCCTTGCAGGTCGGGCACCAATCGGCGTGAATCTCGACGAGGATCGGCTTGCCGGCCTTTTGCGCGGCAGCGAAAGCGGCGGTGGTGAACGGAACGATGACATCGTTTGCGAAAGCGGCGGGAGCGGCGAAGGCGTTCGCCAGCAGGACGATGGCGACGAGGCTGCGACGTGAGAGCATGGGTTCGACCTTGTTGAACGAGCGATCAGCCGGGTGGTGGCTTTCCGCTATTCGTCTCGCAGTGTGGTTCGGTTACCCGCCCCGGCGGGCGATCACACCGATGTGATCCGCGCAAGCCGCCAGGATCGGGTTCAAATCCCCGCAAGCCGCATGGGCTGGTGGCGGGATTGCTGCCGGCCCGCTAGATGCGGTGTGATGAATCAACCCGTGCCTCGGCCCGACGCGTCCGCCGCCGATCTCCTTGCCTGGTATGACCGTCACCGCCGTGTCCTGCCCTGGCGCGCCGGGCCAGGCGAGCGCGCCGACCCCTACCGGGTCTGGGCCTCCGAGATCATGCTGCAGCAGACCACCGTCACGGCGGTTAAACCCTATTTCGAACGCTTTATGGCGCGCTTTCCAACTGTCGCTGCGCTCGCCGCCGCAGCGTCCGAGGAGGTCATGCAGGCCTGGGCGGGCCTGGGCTACTACTCCCGCGCGCGCAATCTTCATGCCTGTGCGCAGGCAGTCATGGCAGATCACGGCGGGCGATTTCCCGAAACCGAGGAGGGCCTGCGCAGCCTGCCCGGCATCGGCGCCTATACGGCCGGTGCGGTGGCCGCGATTGCCTTCGACAGGCCAGCTGCCGCCGTCGATGGCAATGTCGAGCGCGTCATGACGAGGCTTTTCGCGATCGAGGATTTGCTGCCCGGTGCGCGTCCGCTGGTCCGCGAGCGCGTGCTGGCCCTGATGCCGCAGGACCGGCCGGGCGATTTCGCCCAAGCCCTGATGGATCTCGGCGCCACCATCTGCACCCCGCGCAATCCGGCCTGCGGCCTGTGTCCCTGGCGCGAGCCCTGTCTTGCCCGCATCGCCGGCACGCAGGAGAGCTTTCCGAGGAAGGCGGCGAAGAAGGCAGGCCTTACCCGCTATGGCGCCGCCTTCGTCCTGTTGCGCGAGGACGGAGCCGTGCTGCTGCGCACCCGCCCGCCCAAAGGCCTGCTCGGCGGCATGGCCGAGGTGCCGACCAGTGAATGGAGTGCCGGGTACGAGCTCGACGGCGCCGCGCAGGATGCGCCGGTCGTCACCCGCTGGCGGCAGCTTTCGCCGCCGGTGCGGCATGTCTTCACGCATTTCCCGCTGGAACTCACGGTGTTCACCGCGACGGCTCCCGCCGGGATGCAGGCCCCGCAGGGCATGCGCTTCACCCCGGCTGCGCGACTGAGTGAGGAGCCGTTTTCGAGCGTGATGCTGAAGGTTATCGAGAGGGCCGGGATCAGGACGGTCGCCGGCGCCTGAGAGAGCTTAGGCCGCCGCCATCTGCGCCCGGATTTCGCCGCGCAGCGTGTCGAGCAGCATCAGGCCGCCCGGCCGCTCGACATGCCAGAAGGTCCAGCCATTGCAGCTCGGCAGCCCCTGCGCCAGCGCGCCGACCTTGTGGATCGAGCCCACCGCGGGATCGAGCAGCAAGGTGCCGTCCGCGCGGATGATCGCGCTGTGGCGGCGCTTCTCGTCGGTGACGCGTTCGCCCGCCTTGACCAGCCCGGCTTCAACCAAAGACAGAAAGGGCACGCGCGGCTCGCTGCGCTTGGAGGGCGCGGTGGCGAAGGCCTCCGGCGGCAATGGCGTGATCGCGTCGATGCGCTTGCGGGCTGCCTCGGCATAGACGCCATCGCGCTCGCAGCCGATGAAATGCCGGCCGAGCGCCTTGGCCACAGCCCCCGTCGTGCCCGTGCCGAAGAACGGATCGAGGATCACGTCGCCGGGGTTGCTGGCCGAGAGCATGACGCGGGCGAGCAGGGCTTCCGGCTTCTGAGTCGGGTGGACCTTGGCGCCGCTTCCGTCCTTCAGCCGCTCATCGCCGGTGCAGAGCGGCAGATACCAGTCGGAACGCATCTGGAGGTCGTCATTGCCTCCCTTTAGCGCCTCGTAATGGAAGGTGTACTTGGACGATTCGCCGCGCGCCGCCCAGATCAGAGTCTCATGCGCGTTGGTGAAGCGCCGGCCGCGGAAATTCGGCATCGGGTTGGCCTTGCGCCAGACGATGTCGTTCAGCATCCAGAAGCCGAGATCCTGCAGGATCGACCCGACGCGGAAGATGTTGTGGTAGCTGCCGATGACCCACAGCGCGCCGTCGGGCTTCAGCACGCGGCGGCAGGCGGCAAGCCAGGCGCGGGTGAAGGCGTCGTATTCGGCAAAGGACGAGAACTTGTCCCAGTCGTCGTCGACGGCATCGACGAGGCTGTCATCGGGCCGACGCAGATCGCCGCCGAGCTGGAGGTTGTAGGGCGGGTCGGCGAAGACGAGATCGACGCTGGCCGCCGGCAGCCGTTCGATTGCGGCAATGCAGTCGCCGACCAGGATCTGGTCCAGCGGCAACGCTTCCGGCAGGCTCGCAGCCTTGATCGGGGGCAACTTCGACGGTGACTGCAGCGCGGGCCGTCCGGTACGCGAAACTTGAATCCGGACGGCGGCGCTGGTGGTCCCGGTACGCAAAATACCCATGACGCCCCAAGACCGTTACGCAACTTCAACAGTCGCGATATTGGCCAGTCAGGGTAAAAGCCGCGTTTCCAGGATGAAAAAAATGCGTCCCATTCTGGGGCTGCAGTTTTTGCCCATCGTCTTGGCGGATATGGGGAATTCCTAATCCGGCGTTAACGCCGCGCCCCCCGTGCAACACGCGCGGGTCATCCCGGGCGACCGGAGGGAGACCCGGGATCCATGCCTGAACCTCGCGGGCAAGCGTTCCGGAATGGATCCCGGATCTCCGCTTCGCTGCGTCCGGGATGACGGCGTGGTTCCGATGCCGGCTACCGCCGCCAGACGCCCTTCACCGGCGCGAAGGAATAGCGGTGCTCGGGGCAGGGGCCTCGCGCCTGCAAGGCGGCGCGGTGCTGCGGCGTGCCGTAGCCGGCATGGGTGGAAAAGCCATAGGCCGGAAAGCGCGCGCACAGCCGCGCCATCATTGCGTCGCGCGTCACCTTGGCGATGATCGAGGCCGCCGCGATCGAGGCGATCTGCGCATCGCCGCCGATGACGCATTCGCACAAACAGGCAAATTGGGGCGGGTCGTTGCCATCGACGAGCACGCAGGCCGGCGCGACCGCCAGCGCCGCCACGGCGCGCCGCATCGCCAACAGCGTCGCCTGGCGGATGTTGATGGCGTCGATTTCCGCTGCGGTGGCGCTGGCGACGCCGATGGCGAGCGCCGATTGTGCGATCAGCGTGAAAAGCTCCTCGCGCCGCGCCGCGCTCAGATTCTTCGAATCGTCGAGGCCGTCCGGCACCGCCTGCGGATCGAGGATGACGGCGGCCGCAACCACGGGCCCGGCGAGCGGCCCGCGCCCGACCTCGTCGACGCCTGCGAGCGGCCAGAGCCCGCTGGCGATGGCCTGCGTCTCGCGATGGAAGGTGGCGGTCATGGGCGGGGCTTATGCAACATCCTGCCTCTGAAATGCCAGAGGGCATGTTGGAGCGGACGTCATGGTCGGGCTTGACCCGACCATCTCTTGCCGAAGGATGCTCCATGCTCAGTCCGGCCCGAGATTCTCGGGTCTGCTCTTCGCTTCGCCCGAGAACGACGGCAGTGGTCGGCCGTCTCTCAAAACAAGCTCAGCTGCGCCTTGTCCTTCTCCGGCTTGACGAACAGGTCGCTGCGCAGCCGCAAGCGTGCCCCGTTGAAGCCGAAACGCTCCGCCGCCATCTCGAAGCGCCGGCCGATCATCCAGGCGTAAGGCCCTGACCCCACCTGCCGCTGGCCCCAGGCCGCGTCGTAATCCTTGCCGCCGCGCGTCGAGCGGATCAGCGAGACGACATGGCGCAGCTTGTCGGGGTGGTGGGTCAGGAGCCAGTCCTGGACCAGGTCCTTCACCTCCAGCGGCAGGCGCAGCAGCACATAGCCGGCCTCGCGCGCGCCAGCAGCCTGCGCCGCTTCCAGAATCCGCTCGATCTCGTGCTCGTTGATCGCGGGGATGATCGGCGCGACCAGCACGGTCACGGGAATGCCGGCATCCGACAAGGCCTTGATCGTCTCCAGCCGCTTGGCGGGAGAGGCGGCGCGCGGCTCCATGCCGCG
>NZ_LJHQ01000058.1 GCF_001295925.1 Allobosea sp. AAP35
ATGCACGCCGCCCGCGCCTTCACGCGCCTGCGGCAGGTCTGGCTCGACCGCGACATGAAGCTCGGCCGCCGGACCGCCCTCCCCGATCTTGAAGACATGGATGTCGCCAGTCGCATGGGCTGCATCGCGATAGCTGCCGATGAGGTCCAGCCCCAACAACTGCGTCAGCACGACCTGCGTGCGCTCCAGCTTCGGCACCGAGATGGTGACGGGGCCCAAGCCGCGGATCTGATGTTCCGCAGGGACTGAACTCTTCTCCCAGACAACGAAGGGAATCGCTCCACCATCGGCGATCAGGGTCAGACGCTGACCTTCCGGATCCTCGAAATCGATCGCCGCGCGGCCGTTGATCTGGCGGATCGGCGTCACGGCGATGCCGGCCTCGGTGAGGCGAGCGCGCCACCATTCCAGCGAAGCCTCATCGGCAACGCGCAGCGTTGTGCGGGTGATCGAATGAGTGCCGCGGCGCGCCGGCGACGCAGGCCAATCGAAAAAGGTCAGGTCGGTGCCGGGCGAGCCGGCGCCGTCGGCGTAGAACAGGTGATAGGCCGAAGTGTCGTCCTGATTGACGGTCTTCTTGACCAGCCGCATGCCGAGCGTTTCGACATAAAAGCGACGGTTTCCCGGTGCATCGGCCGAAATCGCCGTGACGTGGTGAATGCCTGTGAGCTTCATGGCTTGCCCCTTGAAGAATGCCGAGCCCGGAATGGCTCGGCTGTTGGGGCAGAGATAACGCGGTTCCGGCACAATGGAACGGCTGTCGCGGCAATCGGCTCGTTGCATTCACGCAATCGGCGCGAACACGGCCGCGATCGCTATCCGCCTATCCTTGCCTCAGCTTGTCCGCCTTGGGGTGTTGCCACGCTCCCTGCCAGGCTCAGGGCTTGGATGTGGGAGGCGTCGCCGAGGTGGCTGGCAAATCCACCTTGTCGCCCTGATTGGTGGGCGTCGTGCAATCCTGCGGCTTGTTCTTGCAGTCGTAAACCATCGTCGGAGCGGCCGACTCGCCAGCAAGCCCCGCATTGGGGAGAATCATGTTCTGGCCTTTGTCGACCTGGCTCGGGTCGGTGATCCGGGGGCCCAGTCCGCCGCTGGCCTTTGCCTCGGCCGGCGAATCCGGCGGCGGCGTGGTCGAAGACGGCGTCTGGGCCGACGCGGCAGACGCGGCAATCGTCAGAACGGCGGCAAAAACGAGACCAGTCATAGAGCGCAGCATTGGAACGTCCCCTCATGTGCCCGCAGTGGCGGGCAACCGCTCATCAAACGGGCTCGGGCCGACGATGTTCCCTCTCTGTCGCCGCCATGCCCTATGCCACGGCGTGACGGCTGGGCTTGGCCTTGAGCTTCAGCTCCTCCAGATCCTGGCGCTCGCGCGGGGTGTTGCGCATGAGCTGATCCTTCCCCGGCCCATATTGCACAGGCTGCATCAGATCGACGCCATACCAGGCGGCCGCCCGCAGCACGAAGGCGGGATCGGAGAGATGCGGGCGCCCCAGCGCGACGAGATCGGCGCGGCCGGAGGCGATGATGGTGTTGGCCTGATCGGCAGTGGTGATGTTGCCGACACACATGGTCGCGACCCCGGCTTCGTTGCGGATCTGGTCGGAGAACGGGATCTGGAACATGCGGCCATAGACCGGCCGCGATTCCCGCACCGTCTGGCCGGTCGAGACGTCAACGAGGTCGCAACCCTCGGCAGCGAAGGCTTCGGCGATCGCGACCGAATCCTCTCCGGACAGGCCCCCTTGCGCCCAGTCGGTCGCGGAGATGCGCACCGAGATCGGCTTCTCGCGCGGCCAAGCTTCGCGCAGGGCCCGGAAGACCTCCAGCGGATAGCGCAACCGGTTCTCGATGGAGCCGCCATAGTCGTCCGTGCGGTGGTTGGTCAGCGGCGAAAGGAAGCTCGCCAGCAGATAGCCATGAGCGCAGTGGAGTTCGAGCATGTCGAAGCCGGCGCGGACACCGCGTTCCGCTGCTGCGACGAAATCCCCCGTGACCGCGTCCATATCGGCCCGTGTCATCTCGCGGGGCACCTGGCTTTCCGGGTAGTAGGGCAGCGGCGAAGCCGAGACGATCGGCCAGGCCCCCTCTTTCAGCGGGCGGTCCATGCCCTCCCACATCAGCTTGGTGGCCCCTTTTCGTCCGGCATGGCCGAGCTGGAGGCAAATCTTCGACGCCGAGTTGGCGTGGACGAAGGCGACGATGCGGCTCCAGGCGGCTTCCTGCGCGTCGGTGTAGAGCCCGGCGCAGCCCGGCGTGATGCGCGCATCGGCCGAGACGCAGGTCATTTCGGTGAAGATCAGACCCGGCCCGCCGATGGCGCGCGAGCCGTAATGCATCAGGTGCCAATCGCCCGGCACGCCATCCTCCGCCGAATACTGGCACATCGGCGCAAGCACCATGCGGTTCTCAAGCTGGAGGTCTCGCAGCTTCAGCGGCTGGAAGGCAGGTGGTACGGCCGTGCCGTCCTTGCGGCGGCGGGCGAGCGGGCCGAGCTCGCCGGCCACCATCTCATCGACGGCCGCGACCATGTCGGGGGCGCGGAGCGCGAGGTTGTCATAGGTGATCGCCTTGGAACGGGTCATCAGGCCGAAGGCGAAGCGCAAGGGGTTAAAATCCCAGAAACGGCCAAGCTGCTCGAACCAGACCAGCGAGACATCCGCCGCATGCTGCGTCTTCTCGACCTCCTCGCGGCGGGTGCGCTCGAACAAAGCGAGCGCCTCCGTGACGTGCAGGCCAGCCTTGTGGAAGGCCTTGTGCAGGCCGATCGCATCCTCCATCGCGAGCTTGGTGCCCGAGCCGATCGAGAAATGCGCGGTCGCCTTGGCATCGCCGAGCAGGACGACGTTCTCGACGACCCAGTTGCGGCAGCGGATCATCGGGAAGTTGCGCCAGAGCGAGCGGTTGGTGATCAGCCTGTGGCCCTGCAGTTCCTCGGCAAAGACCCCTTCCAGGAAAGCGGCGGAGGCCGCCTCGTCCATGGCGCCGAGCCCCGCCTTCTGGAAAGTCTCGGGGTCGGTCTCCAGCACCCAGGTCGAGCGGCCGGCTTCATACTGGTAGCAATGGGCGATGAAAACGCCGTGCTGCGTCTCCTTGAAGAAGAAGGTGAAGGCATCAAAAGGCCGGGTCGAGCCCATCCAGGTGAAGTGGTTGGGGCGGAGATCCACCTCGGGCTGGAAGCGGTCGCGCCAGCCCTCGCGGATGCGGCTGTTGATGCCGTCGGCGCCGACGACGAGATCGTAGTCCGCTTTCAGCGTCTCGATGTCGGCCGTCTCCTCGCCGAAGCGCAGGGAGACGCCGAGCTCGCGGGCCCGCTCTTGCACCAGCAGCAAGAGCGAGCGGCGCGAGCAGCCGCAGAACCCGTTGCCGGAGACGCGGTGGACGCTGTCCTTGAAGTGGACTTCGATATCGTCCCAATATGCGAAATTGTCGCGGATCGCGGCGTAGCTCGCCTCATCCGCCGCCTTGAAGATGTCGAGCGTCTGGTCGGAAAAGACGACGCCGAAGCCGAAGGTGTCGTCCGGCTGGTTGCGCTCGAAAACGGTGATGTCGAGATCGGGCCAATCGCGCTTCATCAGGAGGGCGAAATAAAGTCCGGCAGGCCCGCCGCCGACGACCGCGATACGCATGATGCCCTCCCCAAAACCGATTGCGAAATTATTTTAGGCCTAAAATAATTTGGGCTCAAGCTACTGTCTTTGCACCTCACCCGGGATCAATCGACGCAGCCAGAATCGCTCCTTTCCGTTATCATCGGCTAGATATCACGTGTTTTCTGCAAAATCGGGCCGTTCGGCTGCGGGTGCTTGCAAAATGCTTTAGACCTAAAATAGATTGGTCGCTTCTGGAGGTGGATCTGATGCTCCTGGCAGGGCGGCACGCGGTGGTGACGGGAGGCGGACGCGGGATCGGCCGCGCAATTGCCGCCATGCTCAAGCGCAACGGCGCCCGCGTTTCCATCATCGGGCGCGACGCGGCGGCTCTTGTCGCCGCCTGCACGGCTGGTGACGCCGATGCCCATGCGGCCTGCGACGTCACCGATGAGACCGCCATGGCCACATCGATCGCGCAATTGGCGCAGGCGCAGCCCATCGATATCGCCATCGCCAATGCGGGCGCCGTCGAGACCGGCCCGTTCTTGCGCAGCCCGGCCGAGCGCTTCCGCCGGCTGAGCGAGATCAACCTGATCGGCACCGTCAACCTGTTCCACGCCACCCTGCCCGGCATGGTCGAGGGCGGCGACGGCCGGCTGATCGCCCTCGCCTCGACCGCCGGGCATCGCGGCTATGCTTATGTTTCAGCCTATGTCGCGGCCAAGCATGCCGTCATCGGGCTGGTGAAGTCGCTGGCGCTGGAGACGGCGCGCTCCGGGATCACGGTCAACGCCGTCTGCCCCGGCTATGCCGACACCGACATGGTCGCGAGCGGGATCGAGACCATCATCGCCAAGACGGGTGCGACACGCGAGCAGGCGCTCGCCGAGATGGTCAAGGCCAATCCCCAGGGGCGGCTGATCGCGCCTGAGGAGGTCGCGGCCAGCGTGCTCTATCTCTGCGGGCCGGGCAGCGGCTCCGTCACCGGCCAGTCGCTGCTGATCAATGGCGGGGAGTTCTAGCGCCATGGAGACGAACGCCCCCGGCCTCCTGCTCGACCGCGAGACCAAGGCGAGCGAGCGCCCCGGCGACCACAAGGACGAGTTGCGGCTGTGGCTGCGGATGCTGACCTGCTCGACGCTGATCGAGACGGAGATCCGTAACCGGCTGCGCGAGGAGTTCAAGACCACGCTCCCGCGCTTCGACCTGATGGCGCAGCTCGACAAATCGAGCACCGGCATGACGGTCGGCGAGGTCTCGCAGCGGCTGATGGTGTCCAACGGCAACGTCACGGCGGTCGTCGCCGGGCTTCTGGCCGACGGGCTGGTCGACAAACGCGCCGCGACGCAGGACCGGCGCGTGCAGGTGCTGACGCTGACCGCGCAGGGCCGCAAGGCCTTCAAGGCGATGGCGGAGCGGCATGAGGGCTGGATCGCCGAACTGTTCGCCGAACTCGACCAACAGCAGATCACGCAGCTCTTCCGCCTGCTCGGACAGACCAAGACCTCGCTGCATCGCGCCATCGCGGCGCGGGCGGACGGGGCGGCCCAAGGAGACGCCTGATGACGAGCCTTGCCAACGCCACGATCCTGCCACTGGCGGCTTTCCAGCCCGCTCATTTCGCGCTGTCGGTCGCCGGCAAGGTCGCGACCGTGACGCTGAACCGGCCTGAGAAAAAGAATCCGCTGACCTTCTCAAGCTACCGCGAACTCACCGATTTCTTCCTCGCGGCTCAGAAGGAGGAGGACGTCAAAGCGATCGTGGTGACGGGCGCGGGCGGGAATTTTTCGTCGGGCGGCGACGTCTTCGAGATCATCGGCCCGCTGGTCGCGATGGAGACCAAGGAGCTGTTGAAGTTCACCCGGATGACGGGCGAGCTGGTCAAGGCGATCCGCGCCTGCCAGCAGCCGGTGATCGCGGCGATCGACGGCGTCTGCGCCGGGGCCGGCGCGATCATCGCCATGGCGTCCGATCTGCGGCTCGGCACTGTCGAGAGCAAGATCGCTTTCCTGTTCAACCGCGTCGGGCTCGCCGGCTGCGACATGGGTGCCTGCGCGATGCTGCCGCGCATCATCGGCCAGGGTCGCGCGGCTGAACTGCTCTACACTGGCCGGACCTTGCGCGGCGAGGAAGCCGAGCGTTGGGGCTTCCTGAACCGGCTCGTCGCGAAGGAGGCGGTGCTCGCCGAGGCACAGGCGCTGGCCGCCGAACTCGCGGATGGACCGACCTTCGCCAATGCGATGACCAAGCGCATGCTCGAGATGGAATGGGCGATGTCGGTCGAGAGCGCGATCGAGGCGGAAGCCGTGGCGCAGGCCCTGTGCATGCAGACCGAGGATTTCGCCCGCGCCTACCACGCCTTCGCCAACAAGCAGAAGCCGGTCTTCGAGGGCAACTGAATGATGCCCCTCCTCGCCATCAGCGTCATTCCGGCCGCAGCGAAGCGGAGCGCCGGAATCCATCGTAGGGCACCGGCGGCGTTCTATGATGGATTCCGGAGCGGCGCCGCTTCGCGGCTTGTCCGGAATGACGGCATTCTTCGGTCGAAGGAGAGCTAGGCATGCTCGGCGACACGCTCGACTGGCCCTTCTTCGAGGACCGGCATCGCCACTTCGCCGCCGAGCTTTCGGCCTGGGCCGATGCGACCCTGCCGGGCCTGCCGCATGATGACGTCGACGCCGCCTGCCGCGCCCGCGTCACGGCGTTGGGCGAAGGCGGGTTCCTGCGGGCGGTGGTACCGGAGGCCTATGGCGGGCTCTCGCCCACGCTCGACGTCCGCACGCTCTGTCTCGCGCGCGAGATTCTGGCGGCACGCGACGGGCTGGCGGATTTTTCCTTTGCGATGCAGGGGCTGGGCACCGGTGCGATCACGGTCGCCGGCTCGGCGGCCATGAAGGCGCGCATCCTGCCCGGCGTCTGCGAAGGCGTGCGGATCGCCGCCTTTGCCCTCTCGGAGAAGGAGGCTGGCTCCGACGTCGCGGCGATGGCGACCACCGCCATGCCGGATGGCAACGGCCATGTCCGGATCGATGGCGAGAAGAGCTGGATCTCGAATGGCGGCATCGCCGACCATTACGTCGTCTTCGCTCGCACCGGCGAGGCGCCGGGCGCGCGCGGGCTCTCCGCCTTCCTGGTCGAGGCGGACACGCCGGGCCTGTCCGTCTTCGAGCGGATCGAGGTGATCGCGCCTCACCCTCTGGCGACGCTGCGTTTTGATGCTTGCCGCGTGCCGGTCGAAAACGGGATCGGCGGGCCGGGTGAGGGCTTCAAGGTGGCGATGGCGACGCTCGACATCTTCCGCTCCACTGTCGGCGCAGCGGCGCTCGGCTTCGCGCGGCGGGCGCTGCACGAGACGATCTCGCACGCGAATTCCCGCAAGCTCTTCGGCGGCACGCTCGGCGATCTCCAGCTCAGCCAAGCGGCCATCGCCGACAGCGCCGCACAGGTCGATGCGGCCGCGCTTCTGGTCTATCGCGCCGCCTGGACCAAGGACCGCGGCGCGGCGCGTGTCACCCGCGAGGCCGCGCTCGCCAAACTCGTCGCGACAGAGAACGCTCAAGCCGTGATCGACCGGGCCGTCCAGATCCATGGCGGGCTTGGCGTCACCAAGGGCGTCAAGGTGGAGGAACTGTACCGGGAGATCAGGGCGCTGCGGATCTATGAGGGGGCCAGCGAGGTCCAGAAGGTCGTGATCGCGCGCGACCTCCTGAAGGCCCATGGCGCAAGAACAGAGGTTTGACGATGAACTTTCTGCGCTCCGGCCATATCGACAGCTTCGCGCGCGACAACCTGCCGCCGCCTGAGCAGTGGCCGCAGATCGATCTCGACAGGGCTGGGCTTGCCTATCCGGAGCGGCTGAACGCGGTGACCGCGCTGGTCGACGACCATGTCGCTCAGGGGCGCGGCGACCGTATCGCGATTTTCGGGGATCACCTGAGCTGGAGCTATCGCGACCTCGCGCAGCGGATCAACCGCATCGCCAATGTGCTGACCCGCGATCTGGGAATGGTGCCCGGCAACCGGGTTCTGCTGCGCGCCGCCAACACGCCGATGATGGTCGCGGCCTATCTCGCGGTGATCAAGGCCGGCGGCGTCGTGGTCGCGACCATGCCGATGCTAAGGGCCGGCGAGTTGGTCTATCCGATCCGCAAGGCGAAGATCGCGCTGGCGCTGTGTGACCATCGCCTGCTGGCTGAACTCGAGACGGCACAGGCGCAGGCTTCCGAGCTGGACAGGATCGTCGCCTTCGGGGAGGAGAGCTGCGAGCTTGAAGCGTTGATGGCGCAGCCGGGCTACGAGGTGTTTTCGCCCGTCGATACAGCCAGCGACGATGTCTGCCTGATCGGCTTCACCTCGGGCACGACCGGCGAACCCAAGGGCACCATGCATTTCCAGCGCGATTTGCTGGTGATCTGCGACACCTATGGCGCGAAGGTGCTCAAGGCCAGGCCCGACGACCGTTTCATCGGTTCGGCGCCGCTGGCTTTCACCTTCGGGCTTGGCGGCATGGTGCTGTTCCCGTTCCGGATCGGCGCGGCGGCCGTGCTGCCGGACAAGACCGGTCCGTTTGAGATGATCGACGCGATCGAGCGGCACAAGGCGAGCGTGATCTTCACAGCGCCGACCGCCTATCGCGCCATGCTGGACAAGCTCGACGGGCGCGACATCGGATCGCTGCGGATCTGCGTCTCGGCCGGCGAGACCCTGCCGAAGCCAGTCTTCGACGCCTGGCTGGCGAAGACCGACTTGCCGCTGATGGACGGCATCGGCGCGACCGAAATGCTGCACATCTTCATCGCAGCACCTCTGGAGACGATCCGCCCCGGCTCGACCGGCATCCCGGTGCCGGGCTACGAGGCCAAGATCGTCGATCCCGACGGTCGCGACGTGCCGGACGGAACCCCCGGCCGGCTCGCCGTGCGTGGGCCGATTGGCTGCCGCTATCTCGCCGACCAACGCCAGACAACCTACGTCCAGAACGGCTGGAATATCACCGGCGACACCTATATCCGCGATTCCGACGGCTATTTCTGGTATCAGGCGCGCTCCGACGACATGATCGTGTCCTCCGGCTACAACATCGCCGGCCCCGAGGTCGAAGCCTGTCTGCTGGCGCATCCCGACGTTCTCGAATGCGGCGTCGTGGGCGCGCCCTGCCCCGAGCGCGGCAACATCGTGAAGGCCTATGTCGTGCTGCGCGACGGCGTGGCCGGGGATGCAGCGATGCTGAAGACCTTGCAGGAGCATGTGAAGGCCGGTATCGCGCCCTACAAATATCCCCGCGCGATCGACTTCGTCACTGCCCTGCCCAAGACCGCCAGCGGCAAGCTGCAGCGCTTCGCGCTCCGGCAGATGGCGCAAGCCGAAGCCTGAATATCCTTCCAACAGACGAGCCGGAACGGCCCCGAACCGAGGCGACGCCCATGTCGAGTGAAACCCTGTCCCGCGCCATCCTGCCCGAGGGCTGGCCGGCGCCGCGCGGCTATGCCAACGGCATGGTGGCGCAAGGGCGCATCCTCGTGACGGGCGGCCTCGTCGGCTGGGACAGCGCCGGCGTCTTCGCAACGGGTTTCCTGCCGCAGCTCCGGCAGACTCTGGTCAACATCAAGGCCGTGGTCGAGGCCGGCGGCGGGCGTGTCGAGGACATCGTCCGGCTGACCTGGTACGTCACCGACATCGAGGCCTACCGCGCGAGCCTCAAGGAGATGGGACCGGTCTATCGCGCGATTCTCGGCCGGCATTTCCCTGCCATGGCCGTGGTGCAGGTTGTCTCTCTCGTGGAGCCGGAAGCCATGATCGAGATCGAAGCCACCGCGGTGATCGGCGGCTGACGCCGCAGGACCGCATATTGTTATGTTTCCGTCCGTTTCCAGCGCCGAAGTCCGCAATCTGCCGTAACCAAAATCCGTTCATCGACAGGGCCGCTTTAGCCGCCGAGCATGGACTCAGGGTCGAAACTCCGGAAGCCGCCATCCGGCGGTGACGCGATGGAGTCCATTCATGTCCAGCATCAGTAGCGTCAGCGGCGGCTATCGTCCGCCTCCGCCGAAATCTTCAAGTTTCGAAACACTCGACACCGACACCAGCGGCGGGCTGAGCGTCGAGGAGTTCAAGGCCGGAACAGCCAAGGGAGCCGGCAGCTCCAGGAGCGAGGAACTCTTCAAGGCGATCGATTCCGACAGCGACGGTTCGGTCACCCAAGAGGAAACCGAAGCCTTCAAGGCCAAAGCCGAGCAGGCTCAGCGGCAACTGCAGTCCTTCCTGATCGGGCTGCAGAGCGGCGGCAGCAGCGAGACGGAGAGCGACGAGGAGACGGATATCTTCGCCCAGATCGACACCGATTCCGACGGTGGAATCTCCAGCGAGGAATTTCTCTCGGCTTTCTCCTCCGGCACCAACTCTTCCGGCACCAGTTCGTCCGACGATCTGCTGAGCAAGCTGTTCGAGGCGATTGATTCGAACGCGGACGGTTCTGTCACGAAGGAGGAGCAGAGCGACTTCCAGGCGGCCATGGAGAAGCGCGGGCCGCCGTCCGGACCTCCGCCGTCGAGCGCCTCGTCCAGCGCGTCGCAGGCCTATGGCAACACCCATCAGCTCGGTGCCGCCAACACGTCGGGCACCGCCTATTCGCAGGCAGCCTGAGCCACGCCGGTCAGCAGAAGCTGGCCGGCGCTCTTTGCAGCGTTATGAGCCCAGCTCAGATGCCGCGGGTCGCGCCGCCGTCAATGCGGATCTTGGCGCCCGTCACATAGCTCGCGCGCTCGCTGGCCAGGAACGCGACCACGTCGGCGAATTCCTGCGGCGTGCCGTATCGGCCAGCGGGAATGGTGGCGCGCGACGCCTTGGCGGCCTGGTCGGGCGTGGTGCCCGTGCGGTCGGCGGCTGCCTGGTCAAGCTGATCGACGCGCTCGGTATGGATACGCCCCGGCAGCACGACGTTGACTGTGACGCCCTGCGAGGCGACCTCGGCCGCCAGCGTCTTCGACCAGCCGACCACCGCCGAGCGGATGCCGTTCGACAAGGCCAGCCGCGGAATCGGCTGCTCGACGCCCGAGGACGCGATGGTGATGATGCGGCCAAAACCGCGCTCGACCATGCCTGGGAGCATGCCCTGCGCCAGATGGAAGAGATTGGCGGCCATCGCCTCGAAATGCTTCAGCCAGTCGTCGCGGCCAGCCTCGCGCGCCTCGGCCGGCGGCGGCCCGCCGGAGTTGCCGATCAGGATATCGATGCCGCCGGCATCCTTGAGCACGCCGACGAGCGAATCGACGGAAGCCAGATCGGAGAGATCGAGGCTGGCGGCGAAGATTCGGCTGCGCACCTCCTCGGGGCATTGGCTGACCCAAGCATCGGTCGCCGCCACATTGCGCGCGGCGGCGATCACCGAGGCGCCCTCGCTGGCGAGCGTGCGGGCGATCGCCGCGCCAAGCCCGCGACTCGCGCCCAGCACCAGAGCACGCTTATCGTGAAGGCCGAGATCCATGGTCTGCTCCGTCCATTAGGCGCAGCAGGGTCGCGGCGCATCATCGCCCTGCTGATAGCGGCTCAATCCGGCGGAGGGAATGGCCTCAAGCAGCTGCAACCAGCGCCTGTTCCGCGAGGATGCAGCGCACCACCCTGCCCTCGCCCAGTTGCACGGCCGGCGGCAGCGCGGCGCGGCAGCGCTCCTGAACAAATTTGCAGCGGGGCGCGAACGAGCAGGCGTTGGGCGGTTCGGTGAGAGCCGGCGGTGCGCCAGGGATCGCTTCCAGCCGCTCGCCCTTCTTCGCGCCGTGCAGGTTCGCGGCGAGAAGGCCCTTGGTGTAGGGGTGCCGCGGGTCGCGGATCAGCTCACGCACCGTGCCGGTCTCGACGATCTGGCCGGCATACATCACCGCCAGCCGGTCGGAGACCTCGACCGCGACGCCGATATCATGGGTGACGAACAGCATGCCCATGTCGAGATCGCGCTGGAGCTGGCGCAGCAGCAGCAGGATCTGGATCTGGACGGTGGCGTCAAGCGCGGTGGTCGGCTCGTCGGCGAGCAGAAGCTTGGGGCGGGCCGCGAGCGCCAGCGCGATCATGGCGCGCTGGCGCATACCGCCCGACATCTCGTGGGGATAGGCCTTGAGGCGGCGCGCCGGTGAGGGAATCCGGACGAGTTCGAGCAGTTCGAGCGCGCGCGCCATCGCCGCCTTCATCGACAGCTTCTCATGCCGGACGATCGCCTCGGCGATCTGCTCGCCGACCGTATAGACGGGGTCGAGCGCCAATGCCGGATCCTGGAAGATCATCGAGGTGACCGCGCCGCGATAATCCGACAGATCCTGCGGATTCAGCGCCAGCACGTCGCGCCCATCGACCCTGACGCTGCCGCCGATATCGGTGCGGCTCTCGGGCAGAAGCCGCAGCAGCGTCTTCAGCGTGACGCTCTTGCCCGAGCCGGATTCGCCGAGGATGCCGAGCACCTTGCCCGGCTCCAGCGTCAGCGAGACGCCGTTGACCGCATGGACCGTTTGAGCGCCGCGAAAGCGGACGGTCAGGTTCGTGATTTCGACCAGGGACGTCGATGTCTGGGGCATGCTCATGCCGCGACCTCCAGAGCGGGTGCGTGGCTGTGGCCGGAGCCCGGCACCTGCATGTGACAGGCGGCCTGGCGTGTGCCGTCCCCCACCGTCGCCAGGATCGGCTTGACTTTCGCGCAGACGGTTTGGGCGTGAGGGCAGCGCGGATGGAAGCGACAGCCCTCGGGCGGGTTGATCGGGTTAGGAGGATCGCCGGCGAGAGGCGCCTCCATCGTCCGGTTGTCGGGGTCCATCGACGGCATCGCCGACAGCAGCGCGCGGGTATAGGGGTGGCGCGGATCGCCGTAGAGCTCCTCGACCGGACCGATCTCAACCACCTCACCGAGATACATCACCATAACGCGGTCGCTGATGAAGCGGACGACGTTGAGGTCATGCGAGATGAAGATGTAGGTCAGGCCGAACTCCTCGCGCAGATCGGCAAGGAGGTTGAGCACCTGCGCCTCGACCGATTTGTCGAGCGCCGAAACCGCCTCGTCGAGGATGACGAGGCGCGGGCCCAGAGCGAGCGCACGGGCGATGTTGACGCGCTGGCGCTGGCCGCCGGAGAGCTCATGGGGATAGCGCGCCGCGAAACGGGCGGGATCGAGGCCGACGCGCTGCAGCAGGTCGCGCGCCTTGAGGATGGCATTCGCCTTCGAGACGCCATGGACCGTCGGCCCGAAGGCGATCGAGTCCTCGATGGTGAGGCGGGGGTTGAGCGAGGCGTAGCTGTCCTGGAAGACCATCTGCGCCTGGCGGCGGTATTCCTTCAGCGTCAGGGCCTGGCCCCCGACGATCTCTCCGTCGAACAGCATCTCGCCCTTGTCCTGCGGGAGGAGCTGCATGACGACGCGCGCCGTCGTCGACTTGCCGCAGCCGGATTCGCCGACGACGCCGAGGGTCTCGCCCTTCATCACCGCGAAATCGACACCGTCGACGGCGCGCACGACCGCGCCGCCGCCGAGCGGGAAATGCTTGGTCAGGGTCTTCGCCTGCAGCAGCGGCGTGCCGGGGCCGCCGCGATCGGGATGGGTTTCGAGCGCCATGATTAGCCCTTCACGTCCATTGCCGAGCGCAGACCGTCGGAAAGCAGATTGAACGAGATCGAGGTGATGAAGATCGCCGCGCCCGGCAGCGCCGCCACCCAGGGCTGCACATAGATCGCGGTGCGCAGCGTGTTCAGCATCAGCCCCCATTCCGGCGTCGGCGGCTTGGTGCCGAGACCGAGGAAGGACAAGCCCGAGGCCAGGATCATCGAGACCGAGATCAGGCTGGTCGCATAGACGAAGATCGGCCCCAGCACATTGCCCAGCACATGCACGCGGATGATGGTCAGGGCGTTGGCGCCGCTGGCGCGGGCCGCCTCGACATAGTCCATGCCCCGCACCTGCGTCGTGACGCTCTCGGCGATGCGCGCGATCGGCGGGATGAAGACGATCGTGAGCGAGAGCAACGAGTTGGTGATGCCGGCGCCGAGCGCGCCCGACAGCGCGATCGCCAGCAGCACGGAGGGGAAGGCGTAGAACACATCGACCGTGCGCATGGTGATGGTGTTGAACTTGCCGCCGAAGAAGCCCGCGGCGACGCCGATGACCGAGCCGATGAAGAAGGCGATGAAGACCGGCACCACGCCCATGAAGAGCGAGAGCCTGGCGCCGTGGATCAGGCGCGAAAGCATGTCGCGGCCCAGTTCATCGGCGCCCAGCGGATAGCCCGGCGTGCCGATCGGCCGCAGGCGCCGCAGCATCGAGGAGCGCGTCGGATCGGCGGGCGCGACATAATCGGCGAAGATCGCCATCAGGATGATCGCCAGCACGACAAGCCCGGCGCCCACCGCGACCTTATCGGTCTTGAAGCGGCGCCAGACACCCGCCCAGTAGCCCGGCGATTTCGCCAGCGGCGGGACGATGACCGGGCCCGAGCTTTCCGTGATCGCGGTCATCTCAGCGCCTCCTGACGCGGGGGTCGAGCAGACCCTGGAGGATGTCGACGAGGACATTCAGGCCGACGAAGAACATCGCCAGCACCAGGATCGTGCCCTGGAGCAGCGGCAGGTCGCGCTGGAAAATGGCGTTGCCGAGCAGGAAGCCGGTGCCGGGCCAGGAGAACACGGTCTCGATCAGGATCGATCCGCCGAGCAGATAGCCGAGTTGCAGGCCCATCACCGCCAGCGCGGTCGGCGCCGCATTCTTCACGACATGCTTGAACACGCCGAAATCCATCAGCCCCTTGGCCCGCAGCGCAGGCACGAATTCCTGGTTCAGGATGTCGGCCACGAGCGCGCGGACGGTGCGGGCGATGATGCCCATCGGGATCACCGACATCGTGATCGCCGGCAGGATCATGTAGCTGACATGCTCCCAATTCCAGATCCAGGCGGCCGAACCACCCGGCCCCGCTCCGCCCGGCGGCAGCCAGCCGAGCTGCACCGAAAACACGATCACCAGCACCATGCCGAGCCAGTAATGCGGCACGGAGACGCCGAGAACCGCCAGCATCGAGGCGAATTTGTCGAGGAAGGAGCCGCGGAAATAGCCGGCGACGAAGCCGAACAAGCAGCCGAACAGGAAGCCGATCACCGTCGCGAGCCCCGCGATCAGCAAGGTGTTGCCGACCGCGCGCCAGACCTCGGCCGCGACGGGGCGGCCGGTGGCGATCGAGGTGCCGAGATCGCCCTGCAGCGCCTTCATCAGCCAGAGGCCAAACTGCACCGGCAGAGGCCGGTCGAAACCGTAGATCTTGCGCAGTTCGTCCTGCATCGCCTGCGAGGCATCGGGCGGCAGCACCGAGGTCAGCGGATCGCCCGGCGCGATATGCACCAGGAGAAAGCAGAACAGGCTGACACCGAAGGCGACCGGCAGGACGTAGAGGATGCGCTTGGCGAGGTATTTCAGCATGCGATCCTCACCTGTCATTCCGGGGCGCGGCAGAGCCGCGAACCCGGAACCCACGACGGGCCACTCCGCTTGCGTCAAGCGACCCCAGGGCTCGCCCGGTCGTGGGTTCCGGGTTCATCGCTGCGCGATGCCCCGGAATGACGGCGTAGGGTTGCCTGCGCACTCTCTTCCTCACTTCGCCATGGTGATCGACGAGAAGTCCTGGAACCAGTTCTGCGCCTGAATGAACCCCTTCACCTTGGGGCTCATGGCGCGCGGGTTGACGTCGTGGGTGACCATCAGGAACAGCGCCTCGTCGACATATTTCTCGTGGATCTTTTGCAGGACCGCCGTCTGCGCGGTCGCATCAAACGTGTTGCGGACCTGCTCGAAGAGCTTGTCCATCTCGGGATCGCAATACATGCCCCAGTTGGTGCCGGCCGGCGGCTGCAGGTTGCATTGGAGATGACGAATCAGGCCGGTGAAGGGATCCTGGATGAAATAGGTGTAGTTCATGCCCGTCGCCTTGCGCGACGATTCATGGTTGGCGCCGGCGCGCCAGATGTTGATCAGCGTGTTCCACTCGACGACCTCGAAGTCGATCTTGATGCCGACCTCGGCGAGGTTCTGCTGGACGAACTCATTCATCGGCAGCGGCTGCATCTGGCCCGAGCCCGAGGGCGCGATCAGAATCTTGGTGGTCACCGGCTTGGAGGGCGAGAATCCGGCCTCGGCAAGCAGTTTCTTGGCCTCGGCCTGGTCGAGCTTGACCTTGAAGCTGGGATTGCCGAACCACTGGTGGCCGGGCGGGTAGAAGCCCTGCGCCGGGATCATCAGGCCGCCGAGCAACTCCTTCAGGCCTTCGCGATCGACGGCGAGGTTGGCCGCCTTGCGGATGCGCACATCGTTCCAGGGCGAGCCCTCGGCCCGCGAGAGATGCCAGGTCCAGTTGTGCGGATAGGCATTGGTGATGATCTGGAAGCCGGCGCTCTTGAGCGAAGGGATCAGGTCCGGCGACGGCGCCTCGATCCAGTCGACCTGGCCTGCCCTGAGCGCCGCGGCGCGGGCATTGGCCTCCGGCAGCGGCAGCAGCACCATCTTGTCGAGCTTGGGCACGCGCGCCTTGTCCCAGTAACCGGGGAAGGGCGAGAGTTCGGCGCGCTCGCGCGGCTGGAAGGCGGTGAGTTGCCAGGGCCCGGTGCCCGACGGTGTCTTGGCGAAGGCCTCCCAGCTCTTGCCGAGCTTTTCCCACTGCGCCGGCGACGACATCATCACCCAGGCGATCTGGTAGGGCAGCGTGGCGTCGGGCGCCTTGGTGGTAATCTCGACCTTGTATTTGTCGATCACCTTGTAGCCGGCGACCGCGGGAATGCGCGAGCGGCCCTGCGCCGCCTGGCGCTGGTCGAATTGCGGCGAGTCGTTCTTCAGGAGCTTGTCGAGGTTCCAGACCACCGCGTCGGCGGTGAACTCCGAGCCGTCATGGAATTTGACGCCCTCGCGCAGGACGAAGGTCCATTTGGTCTTGTCGGTGGCATCGACCGCCCAGCTCGAGGCGAGGCCCGGCGTGAGGTCGGAGGCCTTGTCGGCCTTGCTCAGATCCCAGTTGATGAGGCCGTCATAGAGCGTGTAGCCCATGAAGCGCATGCCCTCGCCGCCCTGGTCGGTCTGGCCGGTGGTGAGCGGGATGTCGGAGGCTGTCATGCCGATGCGCAGCGTACCCTGAGCTTGGGCGGAGGCGGCAAACAGCGAGACTCCGGCGGCGAATGACAGGGCAAGGGCGGTGCGGATCATCGGGAGCTCCGGTCTGGATGGGTTCCAATCTGGCTTCGCAAGGGCTGTGCCAGAGCTCAGCCCTTTGGCCGTCATGCTCGGGCGCAGACCCGAGCATCTCCGGCAAGAGGTTCTCGGGTCGGCGCTTCGCACCGCCCGAGAATGACGCGAATGGAGGTCAATCCATCGACATCGGAGCGAGGTCGATGAACCAGCTCTTGGGCTGCACCACGCCCTTGACCTTGGCACTCATAGCGCGCGGGCCGACGTCATGGGCCACCCAGACGAAGGGGGCTTCCTCGACGATGCGGGCATGGAGCTTGGCGAGTGCCGCGTCGCGTGCCGTGCCGTCGAAGGAGGTGCGGGCATCGGCGATGAGCTTGTCGAACTCGTCATTGCCGAAATAACCCCAGTTGTTCGACACCGGCGGGAAGGCCTTGGTCGAGGTGAAGCGCACCATGGCGAAGAACGGGTCCATCGCGGCGAAGGTGACGTTGGTGGCGTTGGCGCCCCGCGCATTGGCGTGCTTGGCGCCCTCGCGCCAGTTGGTGAAGACGGCATTCCACTCGCCGACTTCGAGCGCGACGTCGAAGAAGCAGTCCTTCAGCGCCTGCTGCATGAACTCGTTCATCGGAAGAGGCTGCATCTGGCCCGATCCCGAGGCCGAAGTCAGCACCTTCACCTTCGCCGGCTTGGAAGCGGAATAGCCGGCTTCGGTCATCAGCTTCTTGGCGGCTTCGAGATCGTATTTGATGTCGAACTTCGGATTGCCCCACCAGGGGTGGCCGGGCGGCACGGTGCCCTTGGGGATTTCCATCAGCCCGCCGAGCAGCGTCTTCAGTTCCTCGCGGTTGACGCAGAGATTGGCGGCGTGGCGAACGCGCTTGTCGACCCAGGGCGAGCCCTCGACGAAGGAGAGCTGCCAGGGCCAGACATGCGGCTGGGCGTTGGTGTAGACGCTGAAACCGCGCTGCTTGATCTGCGGCACGGCATCCGGCGAGGGCGACTCGATCCAGTCGACCTGGCCCGAGAGCAGCGCCGCGGTGCGGGCATTGGCTTCCGGCAGGGGCACCAGCACGACGCGGTCGATCTTGGGCACGCGCTTGGGGTCCCAATAGGCCTTGTTGGCGACCATCTCGAAGCGCTCGCGCGGTGCGAGCCGGACGCCCTTGAACGGACCGGTGCCCGACGGATCGGCCGAGAAGGCCGCCCAGGCCTGTTTGGCGCGCTCGGCCGGATCGGTGACGGAAGCCGGAACGGCTGCGAGCTTGGCGGCCCAATGCGCGGGCGAGGCCATGAACAGATTGGTCAGGTTGATCGGCAGGAAGGCGTCGGGCTCGCTCGTCGTCAGTTCGACGGTGAGCGGATCGACCGCGCGGGCGCTCTTCAGCGTCGGCATGCGCGAAACGGTGACGCCGATCTGATCAGGCGCGAAATGCGCGGCTTCCTTGTTGAGGACCTTGTCGACGTTCCAGACGACGGCAGCGGCGGTGAAGTCCGAACCATCCTGGAACTTGACGCCGGGACGCAGCTTGAAGGTCCACTTCGTCTTGTCGGCGGCATCGACCGCCCATTCGGTGGCGAGGCCGGGAATGACGACGCTGGCCTTCTCCGCCGAGGAGAGATCCCATTGGGTCAGCGCGTCATACATCGGGATGCCGGTGAAGCGGTTGCCCTCGAAGCCCTGGTCGGGCTGGCCATGGGTGCGCGGAATGTCCGCCGCCGTCATGCCGATGCGCAGGACCTTCTCCTGGGCGAGCGCGGCGGTGACGAGCGCTGTGGAAAGCCCCAGGCCGAGAAGGGCGGAGCGGGTGAAGCTGGATACGGACACGGTTTGTCTCCCCTATGATTGGCCCGGCATCTGCGACACGAGGCAGGCTGGCGGTCTGCAACCGGCATGCCAGACGAAGGTCGTACGACTAGAACTTTCGGTCAGGTCTTCACGGCTGCCCACGATGCGGCCGGCAGCGAGGCCTCGTATAATCGCAGCGTAATTCGCCCACATAATGGGCGTTTTGGCTACTCAATAGGCAGTCAATGAAAGTCGCGTGATTTCGGCAGGATGCGGACGTCTCGCGGATGGCGGCCGCGCGGGACTTGTGGATGCGTGAACTCGTCGGCCCGGGTCAGCACGATGTCGGCGCGGTGGGTGTCGGACAAGGCCTGGAGATCGGCTGTCCGGTCGAAGACGCGGCTCGCCATCAGATGGGTCACGCCCTCGGGGCTCCTCTGGATGCGCCCCTCGACCAGCAGCAGGCGGGCCGCCATGACCTCGCGCCGGAAGCGCTCGAACTGGCGCGCCCAGAGCACGACATTGGTGACGCCGGTCTCGTCCTCCAGGGTGATGAAGATCGCCTTGCCATTGCCCGGGCGCTGGCGCACCAGCACGACGCCGGCCACGCGGACGAAGGCGGCGTCGGGCCGGCCCTCCATCTCGGCGCTGCTGAGAATGCGCTCCCGACGCAGGCGCGGCCGCAGGATGCCCAGGGGGTGGCCCTTCAGCGAGAGCCTGACCGTCTGGTAGTCGGCGACGATCTGTTCCGGCAGCGGCATCCGCGGCAGCGCCATGTCGGGCTCGGGCCCCAGTTCCCCGGCGCTCGCGGCGGCAAAGAGCGGCAGCGCATCGTCATCCGGCAGACGGCGCACGGCCCAGAGCGCCTCGCGCCGGTCGAGCCCGATCGAGCGGAAGGCGTCGGCATCGGCCAGAAGGCGCATGGCGCGGGCCGGAAGGGAGGCCCGTCGCATCAGGTCTTCGACGCCGGAAAAGCCGCCGGCCGGGCGGGCCCTCTCGATCGCCAGGCCCCACTCCTCGTGGAAGCCGTCGATCTGGCGGAAGCCGATGCGCAGGGCGAAGGGGCTCCTCTCCCTCCCCCCGCTTGCGGTGGGGAGGGCCGGGGTG
>NZ_LJHQ01000059.1 GCF_001295925.1 Allobosea sp. AAP35
GGGGGGGGGGGGGGGGGGCCCGGACGCTGCAGAATGAAATAGCGGCAGGCCCTCATCCGGCCCTCCGGGCCACCTTCTCCCATCCGGGAGAAGGAAGGATGCCGTAGCGCCCACAAGGCTATCGTCCGCATCACGCCGCCTGCTCCGTCACGCCGGCCATCAGCAACCCGAGATCGCGTTCGTCGGCGGCGTCCGCCATCCGCTCGCCGGTGATCCGCCCGCCGCATAGGCACAGGATGCGGTCCGACAAAGCCATCACCTCCTCGAGCTCGACCGAGACGAGCAGGATCGCGACGCCCGCGTCACGCAAGGCGATCAGCCGGCGGTGGATGAATTCGATCGCGCCGATATCGACGCCGCGCGTCGGCTGGCCGACGAGCAGCACCTTCGGCGCACGCTCGATTTCGCGGGCGAGCACGATCTTCTGCTGGTTGCCACCCGAGAAGTTGGCGGTCTTCAGGGCGGGGTCCGGCGGGCGCACATCATAAGCCGCGAAGGTCTGGGCCGCCCGTGCCGCGATCGTCGCGGGCGACAGGAACGGGCCGGGGCCGAGCGCCGGATCGTCCTGATAGCCCAGGATGGCGTTCTCTGCCGCCGGGAAAGCCGTGACGAGGCCGGTGCGATGTCGGTCCTCCGGAATGTGCATCACCCCCAGCTTGCGCAAGCGCGCCGGGTTGCGCTCAGTGCTGGACAGGATTTTCCCGTCGAGCCTGACCACGCCGCGCGACGGGTGGCTGAGCCCGGCCAGGACCTCGAGCAGTTCGCTCTGGCCGTTACCGGCAACACCGGCGATCCCGACGATCTCGCCGGCATGAAGCGTCAGGTCGATGCCGCTCAGCAATGCAACGCCCCGCGCATCGACAAGGTCGAGCCCGACCGCCTCCAGCACTGCCGCGCCCGCCGGCCTCGACTCTTTCTCGACCCGCAGCAGCACGCTGCGGCCGACCATTGCTTCGGCGATCTCGGGCGGGGAGGTCTCGGGCGTCGCCAGATGCGCGACCATCTCGCCGCGCCGCATCACCGAGACCCTGTCCGTCACCTGCATGATCTCGCGCAGCTTGTGTGTGATCAGGATGACGGTCTTGCCCTGGTCCCGCAACGCCCGCAGCAGCGCAAAGAGCTGGTCGGCTTCCGGCGGCGTCAGCACGGCGGTCGGCTCGTCGAGGATCAGGATCCGCGCGCCGCGATAGAGCGCCTTCAGGATCTCGACGCGCTGCTGGAAGCCCACCGAGAGCTCGCCGACGATGGCGTCGGGGTCGATGACGAGCCCATACTGCGCCGAAAGCCTTGCGAGTTCGGCCCGGGCCCGCTTGACGCCCCCACTGAGCCAGGCACCGCCCTCGGCGCCGAGCACGACGTTCTCGACGACGCTCAGCGTCTCCACCAGCATGAAGTGCTGATGGACCATGCCGATGCCGGCGGCGATCGCATCGGCCGGGGTGCGGATGCGGCAAGGCTTGCCGTCGACCCGGATTTCGCCGGAATCGGCTTCATAGAAGCCGTAAAGGATCGACATCAGCGTCGATTTGCCCGCGCCGTTCTCGCCCACGATGCCATGGATCGAGCCGGCGGCGACCGAGAGCGACACCTCGCGATTGGCCTGCACCGGGCCGAAGCGCTTGGAGATGTCGGTAAGTTCGATGGCGGATGCGGATATCGTCATGGGAAAGGAGCCAGGACGGAGAACCCCTCTCCTGCATCGATGTCGGCTGTTGCCGACATCGACACTTGGAAGGGCTGATCTCGGGCAAGCCCGAGATCAGTGAGAGGGGCAGGGGAGAGGTGACGGCCAGACATCGCTAGCCTGAAGCCTGTGTCGGGGCGGATATGACTTAAATGATCGAGTGGCCGACCCCTCACCCTGCCCTCTCCCTCCGGCAGAGGGTTCCCCGTGCCATGACCGCGACGCGGCTGCCTCACACCGCGCACTTCTGATCCGACATGTAGTCGTGGACCTTGACCGCGCCCGAGATGATGTCGGCGCGGGCCTTGTCGGCCGCGGCCTTCATCTCGGGCGTGACCAGCGCCTTGTTGGCCTCATCCAGCGCCCAGCCGACACCGTCTTCCTTCAGGCCCAGCACGGACATGCCCGGCTTCCAGGCGCCGTCGCGCGCCGCCTTGAAGGAGCTGTGGGTTGCGACATCGACGCGCTTCAGCATCGAGGTCAAAACCCGGCCGGGCTGCAGGGCGTTCTGATTGGAATCGACGCCGATGCCGAGCTTGCCTGCGTCGGCCGTGGCGCGCAGGACGCCGATGCCGGTGCCGCCGGCGGCGTGGTAGATCACGTCGGCGCCGCGGTCGATCTGCGATTTGGCGAGCTCGCCGCCCTTGACCGGGTCGTTCCAGGCGGCCGGCGTCGAGCCGGTCATGTTCTGGAAGATCTCGGCGTCTTTCTTCGCCGCCTTGACGCCCTGGATGTAGCCGCAGGCGAACTTCCGGATCAGCGGAGTGTCCATGCCGCCGACGAAGCCGACCTTGCCGGTCTTCGAAGCCATGCCGGCGAGCAACCCGACGAGATAGGAGCCCTCATGCTCCTTGAACACGACCGACTGCACGTTCGGCAGATCGACCACCATGTCGATGATGGTGAACTTCAGGTCGGGGAACTCGGCGGCGACCTTCTGCAGCGCGGTCGCCTGGCTGAAGCCGACGGCAATGATCGGGGAGTGGCCGTCGCGGGCGAATCGGCGAAGCGCCTGCTCGATCTGGGCATCGTTGGTCGGCTCGAAATCCCGGAACTCGACGCCGGTTTCGGCCTTGAAACGCTCGGCGCCGGCAAAGACGCCCTCGTTGAAGGATTTGTCGAACTTGCCGCCCTTGTCATAGACGATGGCCGGTTTGATCGCCGTCTGCGCCAGCGCCGCGACGGCCGAAAGAGCAACGCCGGCCAGCGCCAGCGCGAGCGATTTCAACTGCATGGAAATCCCCTGTCGATGTCTGGGGGCGTTGACCGCCCCATCTGGCAGATACGATGGCATGGCTTTCGGGCGCGGCCAAGCGGTCTCGGATCGGTCTGGAGACTGTGCCGCATGGCGCGCGGACCACCCCTGTCGCGCCGCGCGATTGCCCCCGGCGCGGGATCGGCTTAACCCTGCCCGAATGAGCCTGAACGAAGACGAGGTCGAACGCTATGCCCGCCACCTGGTGCTGCCGGAAATCGGCGGCCCCGGCCAGCAGAAGCTCAAGCGCGCGCGGGTGCTCGTGGTCGGCGCGGGTGGGCTTGGGGCGCCGCTGATCCAGTATCTCGCCGCTGCCGGCGTCGGCCATATCGGCATCGTCGATGATGACACCGTCTCGCTGTCGAACCTGCAGCGCCAGACGATCTACGGCACGGACGACATCGGCGCCCACAAGGCCGTGGCGGCCGCCGCCTTCGTCAAGCGGCTCAACCCCCATGTCGTGGTCGAGGAGCATGTCACGCGGCTCGATCCCCACAATGCCCGCGCCCTGATCGCCTTTTACGACGTCGTCGCCGAGGGCTCTGACAATTTTGCCACCCGCTATGCCGTCTCCGATGCGAGCTTCCACGAGCGCAAGCCTGTCGTCATGGCCGCGCTCGGCCGCTTCGACGGGTCGCTGACGACGATCCGCGCGCATGAGAACGCTCCCGACGGCCGCCCCAACCCGACCTGGCGCTGCCTCTTCCCCGATGTGCCCCCGGCCGGCTCAGTGCCGACCTGCGCGGAAGCCGGCATCCTCGGCGCGCTGCCAGGCGTCATGGGCTCGCTGATGGCGCTGGAGGTGATCCGGGCGATCACCGGATTCGGCGAGCCGCTGGTCGGCAGGCTGCTGCTGGTCGATGCCCTGACAATGCGCTTCGAGACGATGCGCTATGGCTGGGACGAGACCAACAGCCTGAACGGCACTGCGCGATAGACGTTTCAGCGGAGTTTTAACCTGTTTGCGTTATCGAGCCTCGGTCACGGCGGTTCGATGGCGAGGTGAGCATGCAGGCCGACCAACCGATGGAGGCTGCACCCCCCGCCAGCATGCATTGGCGGTCCTTGCTCCTGTCCCCCCTGGTCGTGCTGTCTGGCGCCGTGCTGATCTGCGCGCTGCTCCTGACCCAGCCCCTGATGCTGCCGCTCGGCGCGATGTACTGGGATCTGGTGCTCTACATCGACGCCGCCCGCCGGATGGCCGATGGGCAAGTGCCCTTGCTCGATTTCATCACCCCTGTGGGGCCGCTGGGGTACTGGCTCTATGCCGGGCTCGGCGATGTCTTTCCCAAAGCGCAGCCGCTCCTGCTGGCACAATGGTCGCTGTTCGCGATCACGGCACCACCGATGGTCCTGATCCTGCGGGAAGCCGACAGGGCCTCGCGCGCGACCGCCTTCGGGCTGCTCCTGCCTTATCTCGTCTTCCAGATCCTGCCGATCAATGTCGAGCAGCACTCGTTTTTCCCCGGTATCGACGGTTTCGGCATCTACAATCGCCAGATCAGCATCGTGCTCTACGTGCTGGTCTGCGGCCTCACCACCCTGCGTGACCGGCGCGTGCTGACGGGCGTGCTGGTCTGGTGCCTGCTTGCCCTGCTGCTGATCAAGATCACGGGCTTCCTCGCCGGCGGGCTGATCGTCGCCTTTGGGCTGGTGGCGGGCCGGATCGACATCCGCACGAGCCTTCTGGCCATCTTGGTCGGTGGGCTCGGCCTGGCCATCCTGGAACTGCGGGGCGGTCTTCTCAGCGCGTATGCCGCCAGCATTCTGGCGCTGCTCGAGATCAATGCAGGCGGCATCCTGGAGCGTTTCTTCCGGGCCGCATCGTTGCATCTCGATATCGTCGCGGCCGGCTCCGCTCTGATGCTGACGCTGGGCTGGCTCGAGCGCCAGCAACTGATGGCTTGCCTGCGTCGACTGGTGCGAGAGCGCTCATGGCCCGCACTGCGGCATTTGCTGGACCGCGACCTCTTCTGGCTCGCCGTCACCCTGGTGGCAGGGTTGTTTCTGGAAACCCAGAACACGGGCGGCCAGGCGTTTATCTTCGTTTGGCCGGTGCTGCTCGGTATCGTGTTGGGCTGGGCCGGAAGCGGTCGACACGGCGCCTTCGCTGTTCTCGCGCTGGTGGCGGCGACCGCGATCCCGCCGGTCGAGACGGTGCTGCAGCGGGCCGGGCGGGCGGGGCTTGCACAGGCCGGCTATATTCCGCTGCCGCAGACCCATCTTGGGACGTTGGGCCAGGTCTCGCAGCACCCTGAGGTGGTGGGCAGGGCCGCCAAGATGCAGGCGATCTACGCCGGTTCGATCGAGACCTTCGAGGCGATCGCGCGGCAGGAGATCCTGCCCGGCCAGACGCTCTATTCGGAACTCGACTTCCAGCTCGGCTGGCTGCTGGCGGTCGATGCCGGCATCGCCGCGATCCTGGCCCATGAGGCCAAGACGGGCGTCCGGTTCGCGACGATCATGAGCCTGAACTTCGTCAACCCGTTCCCGGCACTGATGAGTCGGGGCAGCGTGCGCCACATCGCGATCGGCGCCGATCCGTTTCGCGCCGTGCCGCAGCCCGATGCGAAGGCGCTGGCCGCCGTCGCCGCGGCTGATCTGATTCTGCTGCCGCTCTGCCCGGTGACGGTCGCCAACCAGGCGCTGCACAGGGTCTATGCCCCCGCCATGGCCGGACGCCGCGAGATCGAACTCGGCGCCTGCTGGAAGGGCTTCGTCAAAGGCTGACGGGCCGCGCCCGCATCCGCGCCGCTCGGTCAGGCGCGATGGGCGACCCTGGCCTCGATGACGTCGAACAATTGCGCCGCCAGATCGGGCCCGCCGAGCTTCTTGATCGCGCGCACGCCGGTCGGCGCGGTGACGTTGATCTCGGTCAGCTTGCCATGGATCACGTCGATGCCGACAAGCAGCAGGCCACGTTCACGGAGCGACGGCCCGATCGCCTCGCAGATTGCCAGCTCCTGCTTCGACAGATCGGTCGGCCTGGCCGCGCCGCCGCGCACCATATTGGCGCGCAGATCGCCGACCGCCGGCACGCGGTTGACCGCGCCTGCCGCCTCGCCATTGATCAGGATGATGCGCTTGTCGCCCTCCGAGATCTCCTTGATATAGGCCTGCACCACCCAGGGCTCGCGGAAGAGATTGGCGAAGAGATCGTAGAGCGAGCCGAAATTCGGGTCGTCCTTGCTGGTCTTGAACACCGTCGCGCCGCCATGGCCGTAGAGCGGCTTCATCACGATCTCGCCGAACTCGTCGCGGAAAGCCTCGATCTCGGCCTTGTCGCGGGTGATCAGCGTCGGCGGCATCAGCTCGGGAAAATGCGTGACGAAGAGCTTCTCCGGCGCATTGCGGACATGGAACGGGTCGTTGACCACCAGCGTCTTGGGGTGGATGCGCTCCAGCATATGCGTGGTCGAGACATAGGCCATGTCGAAGGGCGGGTCCTGCCGCAGCAGCACGACATCCAGCGTCGAGAGATCGGTCCGAACCTCTGCGCCGGCGCTGAAATGGTCGCCCTCGACATCGCGCACCGTCACCGGCCGGATCGGCGCCGTCACCTTGCCCTCGCGCATCGAGAGCTTGTCGGGCGTGTAGGTGAACAGCGTGTGCCCGCGCGCCTGCGCCTCCAGCATCAGCGCAAAGCCGGTATCGCCCGCCACCCGCAGGCGCTCGATCGGGTCCATCTGGATGGCGACGGTGAGGGTCATGATGTGCGCTCCGGGAAGTTCGTCAGGAAAGTCGAGTCCGGCAAGACCGACGCCTGCGCGCCCTTATCGACCGGCCCGCCCCGCGTCGGCAAGGGGGGCTTCCCGCATGGATGGCGGCACAAGGACGAGGTGACGAGGGCGAGGCTCTTAAATTGACCGCACCAAGGTAGCGCGCTACCTTGGTGACCAATCGCCGCCCGAGGCGATTGGAGCCGCCATGTCCAGCCCCGCAGCGAAGAACGCCCAGAGCAAGTTCGCCCGCTACCGCGCCGACAAGAAAAAGCAGGGGCTGAAGCTGCTGCGCATCTGGGTGCCGGACGTCAATGCGCCCGGATTTGCCGAGGAAGCGGCGAGACAGGCGGCGATCATCAATGCTGCGCCCGATCATGAAGAGGTCATGGCTTTCATTGAGAGGGCGACGGCTGACCTCGATCTCCCGCCCTATGAGTGGGGACCGGAGGGTCCACCGCCGGCGTGGGATCCGTCCTTGGACAACGAGACCAAGCCGAGATGAGGCGTGGCGATCTGGTTACCGTCGCGCTGTCGGGCGATTACGGGAAGCCGCGGCCCGCAATCATTGTCCAGGCGGACGCGCTCACGGCTGTCGACAGCGTAGTGGTCGCGACGCTGAGCACGCACCACCTCGATGCCCCGCTGTTCCGCTTGCCGATGGTGCCTTCATCGAAAAACGGGCTGCGCGAGCCGTCTGATGTTTTGGTCGAAAAACTGTTTGCCGTTCCCCGGAGCAAGGTCGGTCCTGTGTTTGGTCGCGCCGATGAGGAGCAGATGCTGACCTTGAATCGGATGCTGGCCTTCGTTCTTGGGCTCGCGGAGCCTGATTGACAGGTATCACAGCCCTAGTTCGACCACTGCCTGCACATGCCGCGGCCAGCGCCAGGGCGCGAGGAAGACGGCGTCGGCCCGCAGATGATGGTCCATCGCCCAGGGGTTGCGCGCCAGCCATTGTCGGATCCGCAGTTCGACCAGCCGGTGCTTATCCGGCGTGATCGAAACGAGCGCATCGCCCATAGCCCCGCGCGCCTTGACCTCGACGAAGGCGATCGTCCGTCCCCGCTTGACGATCAGGTCGATTTCGCCGCCCTTGCCGCCGAAACGCCTGGCGAGCAGTCGATAGCCCCTGGCGGCGAGCCACAGTATCGCGAGCCACTCCGCCCGCGCGCCGGTGACGCCGGAGCGTCGGGCGCGCCGGCTGCGGGCTTCGCCGGTCCGGCCTTCCGTCAAGGCTCCTCGCGGGTCAGTTCCAGCGCGCGCGCATAGACCTTGCGGCGCGGCTGGCCGGTCTCGGCGGCGACCTGCGCCACCGCCTCCTTCAAGGACACCTGGGCGAGCGCCGCGCGCAGCCGCTCGGCGATGACGTCGCGAGATGGCGCCAGTTCCTCGGCGCCGGGCGGCCCGATGATCACGACGATCTCGCCGCGGGCTTCCTCCTCGTCCTCGTAATGCGCCGCCAGCGTGGAGAGGGGCCCGCGACGCACGTTCTCGTAATATTTGGTCAGCTCGCGCGCGACGGCGCCCGTGCGCTCCCCCAGCACGGCTGCCGCGTCCGCCAGCATCTCGGCGAGCCTGCGCGGCGACTCGAAGAAAACGAGCGTGCCCGGAATGGCCGCGAGTTCGGTGAGGCGCCCGCGCCGTGCCGCCGCCTTGGGCGGCAGGAAACCCTCGAAGAAGAAGCGGTCGGTCGGTAGCCCCGCCAGCACCAGCGCCGCCAGCACGGCCGATGGGCCCGGGATGCCCGTCACCGGCAGCCCTTCCGCGACGAGTTCCGCCACGAGCTTGTAGCCGGGATCGGAGACCAGAGGCGTGCCGGCGTCGGAGATCAGGGCGAGCTTGCCGCCTTCGCGCAGCTTGGCGAGGATCTTCGGCCGCATCTGCTCGGCGTTGTGCTCATGATAGGGGTAGAGCGGCGTCGAGATGCCGTAATGCACGAGCAGCGTCTTCGAGGTCCGGGTGTCTTCGGCCAGGATCGCGTCGGCTGCGGCGAGCGTCGCCAGCGCGCGAAACGAGATGTCGCGCAGATTGCCGATCGGCGTCGCGACGATATGGAGCCCCGGCGACAGCGGCTCGGCTTCCGCCTTTAGCCCGAAGGCGGTGTATGTGGTTGCGCGCGGCGCTGGCGTGGGGGCGATCGACATCGGCGCGAACCTGCCACAGCTGCGCGCTGCGCGCCATCGCGGCTCCCGGCTGTCATCTCGCCCGGGGCGTGCAACACAGAGTTAACAACTTGAAAATACCATGCCGCGCTGGCAGGAGAGTCCCTCGGTCGGGGGACTGCACCGCCGGACGGCCCATCGGCCGGTCCGGCCCGAGATCTGGAGATCGCCCGTGTTGCGTCATCGGCTCATCGAACCGGTCCGGCGGCGAAGCCTGCCTTCGCTGGCCGCGCTGGCTTGCCTCGCGCTCGCATCCTGCAGCGGCGGGCCCAGCGGTTTGCCGGGCTTCGACAGCGCCGCCACATCCGGCCAGCCGGCGCCGAGCACTGGCCAGACGATCGGTGCCGGCAAGGTCAAGGTCGGTCTCATTCTGCCGCTCACCGCGGAAGGGCAGGGCGCCGTCGTCGGCAACGCGCTGAAGAACGCGGCTGAGATGGCGCTGGCCGAATTTCCCAACGCCGACCTGACGCTGCTGGTCAAGGATGACCGCGGCACGCCCGACGGCGCCCAGGCCGCCGCGCAGGAGGCGCTGCGCGAAGGCGCGGAGCTCATCATTGGCCCCCTCTTTGCGCCATCCGTCCAGGCCGCAGGCCAGGTCGCGCGCGGCGCCAACCGGCCGGTCATCGCCTTCTCCAGCGACACCAGCGTCGCGACGCGCGGCATCTACCTGTTGTCCTTCCCGCCCGAAAACGACGTCAACCGCGTCATCGCCTATGCCTCGCAGCAGGGACGCAAATCCTTCGCCGCCATGCTGCCCGACACCGCCTATGGCAAGGTTGTCGAAGCGGCGTTCCAGCAGGCGGTCGCCGCCCGCGGGGGCCGCGTCGTCGTGATCGAGCGCTTTACGCCTGACCAGAATTCGATGAACGCCGCCGCGGCGCGGCTGACCCCGGCCCTGCAGCAGGCGGATGCGCTGTTCGTGCCCGCCGCCGCAGACACCATGCCGGCACTCGGCCTCGCGCTGCAGCAGGCCGGCTACGACCCGACCAAGGTCAAGCCGCTCGGCACCGGCGTCTGGAACGACGCCAATGTTGCGCGCGTGCCGGCGATCCAGGGCGGCTGGTTCGCCTCGCCCGACACCGCCGGCTTCAACGCCTTCGCCGGCCGCTACCAGGCCCGCTTCAACGCAGCGCCGACGCGCACCGCCACATTGGCCTATGATGCGGTCTCGCTGGCGGCGGCGCTGGCGCGCACGCAAGGGTCCCAGCGCTTCTCGGAAGCTGTGCTGACCAATGCGTCGGGGTTCGCCGGCGCCGACGGCGTCTTCCGCTTTCGCCCCGATGGCCAGATCGACCGCGGCCTCGCCGTGCTCGAACTGCGCAACGGCCAGATCGTCACGGTGAACGCCGCGCCGCGCGATCTGGGACCGCGGACGCAGTAACGATTCGGCGTCATGCTCGGGCTTGACCCGAGCATCTCCTGATCGAGAGATTCTCGGGTCTGCGCTTCGCCCGAGAATGACGGTGCGCTTTACGCCGCCAGATCCGCCACCACCGCGTCCAGCAGCAGGGCGCCCTCCGGGGTGCAGGCAAGCTTACCGCCGGGCTTGCGGGTCAAAACCCGGTCCAGCACCAGGCTTGCGACGCGGCGTTCGCTCAGGGACCGTCCCGACAGGGCCTTGAACACGGCGGGATCGATTCCCTCGACCAGACGCAACCCCATCAGCAGATACTCGTCGCCTTGAGCCACGTTATCGAGGCGGTCGTTCTCGACCAGCGCATGGCCTTCGGCCTCGATGCGTTCGAGCCAGGCTTCGGGGCGCTTCTCGGTGGAGTGCGCCATCCGGCCCTCAGCCGTCACCACGCGGCCATGGGCGCCGGGGCCGATTCCGGCATATTCGCCATAGCGCCAGTAGACGAGGTTGTGCCGGCATTCCGCGCCGGGGCGGGCATGGTTGGAGATCTCGTAGACCGGCAGGCCGTGCCGCGCGGTAATCTCCTGCGTGATCTCGTAGAGCACGGCGCCGGCTTCATGGTCGGGGATCGCGAGCTTGCCGGCCTTGTACAGGCGCTCGAACATCGTGTCGGGCTCGATGGTGAGCTGGTAGAGCGAGAGATGCTCCGCCGCGTGGCTGATCGCCAGTTCGAGTTCGGCCCGCCACAAGGCCGGAGTCTGCGTCGGCGTGCGGGCATAGATCAGGTCGAAGGAGTAGCGCTCGAAGTATTTTCGCGCGATCGCGACCGCATCCAAGGCCTCTCGCGTCGAATGCATCCGCCCCAGCGCCTTGAGATCGGCGTCGTTCAGCGCCTGCACTCCGAGCGAGACGCGGTTGACACCCGCCGCCCGGAAATCCGCGAAACGCCCGGCCTCGACGCTGGTCGGATTGGCCTCAAGCGAAACCTCGCAGTTCGGGTCGATCGCCCAGAATTCGCCGATCGCATCCAGGATCGCGCCGACGGTGCGGCCCTCCATCAGCGAGGGCGTGCCGCCGCCGAAAAAGATCGAGTTGACGGTCCGGCCCGGCGCCAACGCGGCGCGATGGGCGATCTCGCGCCGGAAGGCGGCGATGTAGCGCGCCTGGTCGGGCGGCTGCAGGCGGACATGGCTGTTGAAGTCGCAATAGGGGCATTTCGCCAGGCAAAACGGCCAGTGCACATAGACGGCGAAGCCCGCATCCGACGTGGGATGGAGGATCGGGGGGGACGGTGCGAGGCTGGCCGCACCGCTCATGGCCGTTTCGGTAGGCATGCTCACTGCGGCGCCCGCAGGCAGGCCGCCGCGAGCTGCTTGAAGGCCCGCGCCCGGTGCGATAGAGCGTCCTCGGCACCGCTCTTCACGGTGCTCGACATCTCCGCGAAGGTCACGTCATAGCCATCAGGCTGGAAAATCGGGTTGTAGCCGAACCCGCCCGTGCCGCGCGGCGCGTCGACGATCGTGCCGTAAACCCGGCCCTCGAACAGCTCCTCATGGCCGTCCGGCCAGGCGATCACCAGCGCCGAGACGAAATGCGCCTTGCGCTGGTCTGGCGCCGTCGCGCCGCGCTTGGCCATCTCGGAGAGCACACGCGCCATCGCCGGCTTGAAATCCTTGCCGGGCCCGGCCCAGTTGGCCGAGAACAGCCCCGGAGCGCCATCGAGCGCATCGACGCAAATCCCGGAATCGTCCGCCAGCGCCGGCAGGCCCGAGGCCTCAGCCGCCGCGACCGCCTTGATCGCCGCATTCTCCGAGAACATGTAGCCGGTCTCGTCGGGCTCGGGCAGGCCGAGCTCGCCGGCCGACACCAGCTCGATCCCGTAGGGCGCCATCAGCTCGCGCATCTCGACGAGCTTGCCCTTGTTGTGGGTCGCGATCACGACCTTGCCGGTGAGGAGGCGGTGGGATGTCACTGGTCAGCCCTTTCTGGCCCCGAACCTCGCCGTCATCCCGGGCTTGCCCCGGGAACCATCCTAAAGCGCGACGGCGCCCTATGATGGATCCCGGAGCTGCGCTTCGCTACGTCCGGGATGACGGCGTGGTTCCGAGCGAATATTTCGGGACGGATGATATGAAATTCGCTTAAGCAACGGCCGCCTTCTGCAGCGCCACCAGCTTGCTCACCCCGCCCTTGGCGAGCTTCAGCAGCGCCATCAGCTCTTCCTCCGAGAACGGCGCGCCCTCTGCCGTGCCCTGCACCTCGACGAGGCCGCCCGTGCCGGTGATGACGAAGTTCGCATCGGTCTGCGCGCCGGAATCCTCGATATAATCGAGGTCGAGCACCGGGTTGCCGGCGACGATGCCGCAGGAGATCGCCGCGACATGGTCCTTGAGCGGGTTCGAGCCCTTCAGCATGGAGCGCGCTTCCATCCATTTCAGGGCGTCGTGCAGCGCCACCCAGGCGCCGGTGATCGAGGCGGTGCGAGTGCCGCCATCGGCCTGGAGCACATCGCAATCGACCACGATCTGGCGCTCGCCGATCGCGGTCAGATCGACCACGGCGCGAAGCGAGCGCCCGACCAGCCGCTGGATCTCCTGCGTGCGCCCGGACGGCTTGCCCGAGGTGACCTCACGGCGGTTGCGCTCATGCGTGGCGCGCGGCAGCATCGCATATTCGGCCGTGACCCAGCCCTTGCCGGTGCCGCGCAGCCAGGGCGGCCCCTTTTCCTCGACGGTCGCGGCGCAGAGCACCTTCGTCTCGCCGAACGAGACCATGCAGGAGCCCTCGGCATAGCGCACCACGCCGCGTTCGAGCGTGACCTTGCGCATCTCGTCTGCGGCGCGTTTGGAGGGTCGCATGGCGGTATCCTAAAATGTCTGAGAGAATGGCGGCTTGTAGGCGGTTGGGTCCGGCGGGGCAAGGTTGGGCGCTGGCGGTGCGCGTTTTCGCTTGATCCCCCGAAAGCCGAAGCCGACAATCACCCGATGTCGAACCCGAATTTACACCCGAAATGAGCGCCCATACACCGCGCCCCGAATCCCCGAGCGGGTTGATCGAGACCGATCAACGCTCGCGAGAGATCTTCCGCCAGATCGTCGATGGCTTCCTGACCACGGGCGAGCCGGTCGGATCACGCAACATCGCCCGCCTGCTGCCGATGGCGCTGTCGCCCGCGACGGTCCGCAACGTCATGACCGATCTCGAACTGGCCGGGCTGATCTTCGCGCCGCACACCTCGGCGGGGCGCCTGCCGACGGAACGGGGTCTGCGCTTCTTCGTCGATGCGATGATGGAGGTCGGCAACCTGACTCTGGACGAGCGGACCCGTATCGAGGCGCAGATGAAGGCCGCCGCGACGGGACGCACGCTCGACGGCACGCTGACCGAGGCCTCGGCGCTGCTCTCGGGGCTGTCGCGCGGCGCCGGCGTCGTCGTCACCACCAAGGCCAATGCGCGGCTCAAGCATATCGAATTCGTCCGGCTCGATCCGGCCCGGGCGCTGGTGGTGCTGGTCGCCGATGACGGGACGGTCGAAAACCGCCTGCTGGCCTTGCCGCCGGGCCTGCCGGCTTCGGCTCTGAGCGAGGCCGCAAATTTCCTCAACGCCCGCATCATGGGCAAGACGCTCGGCGAACTGCGTGCCGAAATCGCGCAGAACCGCGCCCAGATGGAAAGCGAACTCGATTCGCTGACGGCGCGACTGGTCGAGAGCGGCATCGCGACCTCGTCGGGCCCCACCAGCGACCGCCATCTGATCGTGCGCGGCCAGGCCAATCTTCTGGAAGACCTGAAGGCACAGGAGGATCTCGAGCGCATCCGCCTGCTCTTCGGCGATCTGGAGACCCAAACGGACGTCATCGACCTGCTCTCGCGCGCCGAGGCCGGCGATGGCGTGCGCATCTTCATCGGCTCGGAGAACAAGCTGTTCTCGATGTCGGGCTCCTCGATGGTGGCGGCGCCCTTCCGCGATTCCGAGCAGCGCATCGTCGGCGTCGTCGGCATCATCGGGCCGACCCGGCTGAACTATGCCCGCATCGTGCCGATGGTCGACTACACCGCCAAGGTGGTAGGGCGGCTGCTGGATGGGGAGCGGTAGAATCCACCTTCGGCACGCTCCAGCGGCGCAGAAGCTGGGATTCCAGCAGGAACCATGCTACATATCAAGTTGGAATTGATATGTAGCATGGGAGGCGCCGATGAGCCCCGCCAAAACCAAAACCGTTCGATCGCAGCCAAGCCCCCCTGGCGAGGCCAAGCTGTTCTGGTCCGGGCGCTCTCAGGCCGTGCGTCTGCCTAAGGAATTCCGCTTCGAGGGTGATGCGGTGAAAATCCGCCGCGAGGGACGACAGGTCATCATCGAACCTATCGAGGACCAGTGGGCCTGGCTCGACAAGATCACCGGTGACTTCGATCCGGCCTTCGAGGAGGCCATCAACGAGAAGCTGCCGCAGCAGGAGCGACCCGAACTCGACGATTTCTTCAAATGATCTATCTGCTCGATACCAATGCGCTGACGGCGTTGATGCGCGGCCATCGCGCGGTCCGAGCGAGAATCCGCGATGTCGCCGTGAGCGACATCGTCCTCTCCAGCATTGTGATGCACGAATATTACTACGGCGCTTTTCACGGCTCGCGGACGGATGAAACCATTGCGCGAGCCCAGGAGCTTCCCTTCGTCCGCCTCGATTTCACCGATGCCGACGCGCGCTGCGCTTGCCAGATCCGTGCTGCGCTCCGGTCTCGCGGCGCGCCGATCGGCCCCTATGACGTCCTGATCGCCGGGCAGGCGCTGGCGCGCGGTCTGATCCTGGTCACCAACAACGTCTCCGAATTCTCGCGTGTCGAGGGGCTTCGCGTCGAGGACTGGCAGGGCTGAACGGTCGAACGGCATTGGCTTGAGGCTCTTATCGGGCTAACGGTGCCATCGAAAACCGATTGCGAGGCTCCGATGACCGACACTCTCCCCGACCGCCTCTCCTCGAATCCCAACAGCCCCTTCTACAACGAAGAACTGCTGGCGCGGGATATCGGCGTCCGCTTCAAGGGCGTCGAGAAGACCAATGTCGAGGAATACTGCGTCAGTGAGGGCTGGGTGCGCCTGACTGCTGGCTCCGCCAAGGACCGCTTCGGCAACCCGATGACGGTGAAGCTCAAGGGTGAGGTCGAGCCCTATTTCCGCGAGCCGCCCGCGGAGGCCTGAGCCGCGTGCTTCTGCCGGGCAGGGCTCGCCGAGACCGTCTCGCCTGATCGCGACCACACTGTCGGCCCTCCCCGCTGCGCTTGCAGGCGTAGCCATGGTCTCTCAGATCCGCGACGCCGCAAACCCTTGGCGGAATGCGGCTTCGCTGCTATGGCCCGCGCATGAGCACGAAGACCTTCGACAACATTCGCAACTTCTCGATCGTGGCGCATATCGACCACGGCAAGTCGACGCTGGCCGACCGGCTGATTCAGACCACCGGCACGGTCGCCGCACGCGACATGAGCGAGCAGATGCTCGACTCGATGGATATCGAGAAAGAGCGCGGCATCACCATCAAGGCGCAGACCGTCCGGCTCGATTATCGCGCGCAGGATGGCAAGGATTACATCCTGAACCTGATGGACACGCCCGGCCATGTCGACTTCGCCTATGAGGTCTCGCGCTCGCTCGCGGCCTGCGAGGGCTCGCTCCTGGTGGTCGACGCCTCGCAGGGCGTCGAGGCGCAGACGCTGGCCAACGTCTATCAGGCGCTCGACGCCGGCCACGAGATCGTCACCGTCCTCAACAAGATCGACCTGCCCGCCGCCGAGCCTGAGCGCATCAAGCAGCAGATCGAGGATGTGATCGGCCTCGACGCCTCGGAAGCCGTGGCGATCTCGGCCAAGACCGGCATCAATATCGAGGGCGTGCTGGAGGCGATCGTCCAGAAGCTGCCCGCCCCCAAGGGCGACAGCGAGGCCCCGCTGAAATGCCTGCTGGTCGATTCCTGGTATGACGCCTATCTCGGCGTCGTCGTGCTCGTGCGCGTCATCGACGGCGTGCTGAAGAAGAACATGACGATCCGCATGATGCGCGCCAACGCCGCCTATGGCGTCGACCGCGTCGGCGTGTTCAAGCCGAAGATGTCCGAAGTCAAGGAACTCGGCCCCGGCGAGGTCGGCTTCTTCACGGCTTCCATCAAGGAGGTCGCGGACACGGCGGTCGGCGACACCATCACCGACGAGAAGCGCCAGACGCCCCAGGCCCTGCCGGGCTTCAAGCCGGTGCAGCCGGTGGTGTTCTGCGGCATCTTTCCGGTCGATGCCGCCGATTTCGAGACGCTGCGCGCCGCGATGAGCCGCCTGCGCCTGAACGATGCCTCGTTCTCCTATGAAATGGAGACCTCGGCTGCGCTCGGCTTCGGCTTCCGCTGCGGCTTCCTCGGGCTGCTGCATCTGGAGATCATCCAGGAGCGGCTGGAGCGCGAATTCAACCTCAACCTGATCTCGACGGCGCCCTCGGTCGTCTATCGTCTCAACCTGCGCGACGGCACGGTGCTGGAACTGCACAACCCCGCCGACATGCCCGACGTGATGAAGATCGAGACGATCGAGGAGCCTTGGATCAAGGCGACGATCTTCACCCCCGACGACTATCTCGGTTCGGTTTTGAAGCTCTGCCAGGACCGTCGCGGCGTCCAGACCGACCTGTCCTATGTCGGCTCGCGCGCCAAGGTCGTCTACGATTTGCCGCTCAACGAGGTGGTGTTCGATTTCTACGACCGGCTGAAGTCGATCTCGAAGGGCTATGCCTCCTTCGACTACGCCATCACCGATTATCGCGAGGGCGACCTCGTGCGCATGTCGGTCCTGGTCAATGCCGAGCCGGTCGATGCGCTCTCGATGCTGGTCCACCGCTCGCGCGCCGATTCCCGCGGCCGTGCCATGTGCGAGAAGCTCAAGGATCTGATCCCGCCGCACATGTTCCAGATCCCCGTGCAGGCGGCGATCGGCGGCAAGATCATCGCGCGTGAAACCATCCGCGCCCTGCGCAAGGACGTCACCGCCAAGTGCTATGGCGGCGACGCCTCGCGCAAGCGCAAGCTTCTGGACAAGCAGAAGGAAGGCAAGAAGAAGATGCGGCAGTTCGGCCGCGTCGAGATCCCGCAGGAAGCCTTCATCGCCGCGCTGAAGATGGACGATTGAGCGGGGAGCGTCACGGTGCAAGTCACGTATGATCCCGCCGTCAACGCTGCTTACATCACCCTCGGCAAAGAGCCGGGAGAGCTCAAGACCGTTCAGGTCAGCGACGAGGTTCTCATCGATTTTGATGCGAATGGCGTGATCTACGGGATCGAGCTGCTCGACGCGCGACGCCAGCTTGCCTTGGAAAATGATCTTGAGTTGACGGTCGAGGTCGCCGGCCGCTCGTTGAAGCTACCTCTGGTGGTGGGGGACTAGCTCCCCCCTGCGCGTCATCCCGGACAAGCCGCGTCAGCGGCGCCGATCCGGGATCCATTCCTGAACGGTTCAGGCATGGATCCCGGGTCTCCGCTTCGCTGCGCCCGGGATGACGGCGGTTCGGTTCGCCAGGCGAACCTCACCAACCCAGCGCGCAGCCATCCTTGCGGTGGTCTGAGCCCGCCGACAGCACGCCGGTCACCGGATCGATCGCGATCGCCTGGCCGCCCCCGATCGCCGCGCCCGGCGCGGTGAAGGTGAAGCCGCGCCGCTCCAGCTCGGCCTTCACCGCCGCAGGCAACGTCTTTTCCGCCTCGATCGCGACCTGCCCCGGGCGCGGGAAGACGCGCGGCAGCGAGATCGCGGTCTGCAGGTCGAGCCCGTAATCGAGGACCTTGCTGACCAGATGGGCGTGGCCCATCGCCTGGTAGTGCCCGCCCATCACGCCGAAAGACAGGCAGACCTTGCCGTCGCGCAGCATCATGCCGGGGATGATCGTGTGCAGCGGGCGCTTGCGCGGCGCAATCGCGTTGGGGTGGCCGGTCTTGAGCACGAAGCCCTGGCCGCGGTTCTGCAGCAGCACGCCGCTCTTGGGCGCGACCAGCGCCGCGCCGAAGGGGTGGAACACCGAGTTGATGAAGCTCACCGCCATGCCGTCGCCATCGACGACGCTGATATAGACGGTGTCGGCATGCTCCACCTCGGTGGGCGCGAAGGAGGGCAATTCCTTGATCGCCTGCTTCAGGTCGATCTGGCTGCGCAGCTGCGCTGCCAACTCTTCCGAGAGCAGCCAGTCCAGCGGCACCTCGCCATGGCCAGGGTCGGCCAGCACCGCGTCGCGCACCGAATAGGCGAGCCGGGACGCCTCGATCTCGATGTGCAGGCGGTCCGCCGAGAGCGGGTCGCTGCCGGGCTCGAAGCCCGAGAGAATGTTGAGGATCATCAGCGCGATCACGCCCTGTCCGGCCGGCGGGCATTCGAAGACGTCATGGCCGCGAAAGCGCGTGCTGATCGGCGTGACATAGCCGCCCTTGGCCTCGCGAAAATCCTCCAGCGTATGCAGGCCGCCGAGCTCGCGCAGGCGGTCGACCATGTCCTGCGCGATCTCGCCCTCGTAGAAGGCGCTCGGCCCCTTCTCGGCGATGGCCTGCAGCGTCGTGGCGAGTTCGCGCTGGTGGTGGATCTCGCCGGCCAGCGGCGCGCGGCCCTCGGGCAGGAAAACGCGCGCGGTCGGCTCGTCCTTCGCCATCAGCGCGGCCTGCCCGGCCCAATCGGCGGCGGCGCGCGGCGCCACCACATAGCCGTCCCGCGCCAGTTCGATCGCCGGCTGCAGGAGGGTCGCCAGCGGCAGGCGGCCATGGTCCTTGACCAGCGTCGCCCAGGCCTCGACCGAGCCCGGAATCGTCACCGCATGGGGGGACTGGCGTGGAATCTCGCTGAAGCCCTGCGCCAGATACCAGTCGAGCGTCGCCGCCGCCGGCGCACGGCCCGAGCCGTCATAGGCGATAACCGTGTCGCTGCCGCCTTGCGCCATCAGCACGAAACAGTCGCCGCCGATGCCGGTTGAGCCCGGCTCGACCACGCATTGCACGGCGCAGGCCGCCACAGCTGCGTCGATCGCATTGCCACCAGCCTGCAGGATGCTGATCGCGGTGAGCGTCGCGGTCGGGTGGGAGGTCGCGGCCATGCCGCGCCGGCCCATCACCACTGAACGGCCGGGGAGTTCGTAGTCGCGCTGGTGGGGGTTGCTCACGTCGCTGTCTCCCAAGGGTCGGCCGGCTTTTTGTCGGTCTGTCATATCCGCACTCGCGCAGCGCGCGCCGTTTGGCAAGCGCCCCGGGTGCATCCGTGCCCTGCAACGGGTTTCCCATGGGCACGCGCGCTGATACGACCGGGATCAAGAAACCGAAGCTGGGGAGATGTAAGACCGTGCCGCTACCTGCCTCGCTCGCCGGGCGCCTGCGCCTGCCCGCCATTGCCTCGCCGATGTTTCTGGTCTCGGGCCCCGATCTCGTGGTCGAGACCTGCAAGGCTGGCATCCTGGGCACCTTCCCGGCGCTGAACCAGCGCACCAGCGAGGGTTACGTCGCCTGGCTCGACGAGATCGAGGAGCGGCTCGCCGATATTCCCGATGCGGCGCCCTTCGGCGTCAATCTCATCGTCCATCGCTCCAATCCGCGCCTGGAGGCCGATCTGGCGATCACGGCCCAGCACAAGGTGCCGCTCGTCATCACCTCGCTCGGCGCGGTGCCCGATCTGGTCAAGGCCGTGCATGGCTATGGCGGGCTGGTCTTCCACGACGTCATTAGCCTGCGCCATGCCCAGAAGGCAGCGGAAGCCGGCGTCGATGGCATCATCGCGGTCGCGGCTGGCGCCGGCGGCCATGCCGGCACGATGAGCCCCTTTGCGCTGGTCTCCGAGATCCGGCGTTTCTTTGGCGGCACGATCGTGCTGGCGGGCGCGATTTCGACGGGCGCCCAGATCGCCGCTGCGCAGATGATGGGCGCCGATCTCGCCTATCTCGGCACCCGCTTCATCGCCACCACCGAGAGCCTGGCCGACCCGGCTTACAAGGACATGCTGCTGCGCAGCCATGCGGCGGATATCCTCTACACGCCCGCAATCAGCGGCGTGCATGCCAATTTCATGCGCGAAAGCATCCAGGCTGCCGGCCTCGACCCCGACAATCTGGTCTCCCACGGCAAGCTCGACCTCGGCAACGAGGCCAAGGTCTGGAAGACGATCTGGTCGGCCGGCCAGGGCGTCGGCGCGATCGAGGACGTACCGACAACCGCCGAGTTGGGCGCGCGGCTGCTGACCGAGTACCGCCAGGCGCGGGCCTCGCTTTCGGGCTGAGCGAGCCTTCCTGCATCGTCGCCCGCTGATCGTTCGTTCATCCGTGCCGTCATCCCGGACGCGCCGCAAAGAGACGCAGATCCGCGATCCATCATAGAGCGCCGCCAGTGCCCTACGATGGATCCCGGGACAAGCCCGGGATGACGGTGGAGGTTCAGAGCCCGGCTAACCGACCCTTCGCTCCCGCCCCTCAGCCCTTCAGCTTCGTGTTGCACTGGCTCCAGTAGCCGCCGCCCTTGGCGATCCATTTCAGGTCGCCATTGGCGTTGGCGGCCTTGTTGGCGTTGTATTGGTCGGCGCAGGTCTTGAGACGCGCCCTGCCGGCCGTGAGGTCGTTGTATTTCGACGCCACCGCCTTCGGGAACACGGCGGGTTTGGCCTTCGCCGTCGCGGCGGCGGGCTTGGCCTGCGTGTTCAGCGGGGCGCTCGCGGGCGTCACGGCCGGCGCGGCTGGCTCGCTTACGGCGGCTGCGGCCTCGTTCTCGTCGGCGTCGTCATCGGCGCATTGGGCCTTGCGGAAGTCGTTCCACTTCTGGCCCTTCAGCGTGTTGGCCTTCTTGGCGTCCTGATATTTCGCGCTGCATTCCTTCATCGTCAGCGCCGCCGCCCGGGTGACCGGCAGGGCCGTCAGCGCCGCCAGGGCAGCACCGGCAAGGATGGCATTCCTCAACATGGTCGTCTCCATCGCAGGGGCGCGTCTGCCCCAACGTCATGGCACTCCCATTCACGCCGCCTGGCAAGTGGATTTTGCCAATCGCGCCCGCCTCCGGGCTCAGGCCAGCGAGCGCAGGTCGAAACCTGTGTCGGCCGCCTGTTCCGGCGTCGGCGAGAGTCCGGCCGCGATCAGGCGGCGGCCGTTCATATGGTCGGCCGGGCGGTTGATGCTTTCGATCGCGACCAGCCGTGCGCCGTCATAGCGAAACAGCGAGAAGCGCCCCTCCGCCACCGATCCGCGCAGGATCGCGGGCCCGCCGACCACGCCCAGCCCCACCATCTGGAGCTTGACGTCGTACTGGTCGGACCAGAACCACGGCACGGCCCCGTAGGGCTCGGGCCGACCGGCAATGGCGAAGCCGGCGGCGCGCCCCTGGTCATGGGCGTTCTGCACCGAGCTGAGCCGCAGGCGCCGTCCGGCGAAGACATTGGGGTGACTTGTGCAATCGCCGGCCGCGAAGATGCCCGGACCCGATGTCCGACCGAATTCATCGACGACGATGCCGTCGTCGATCATCAGCCCGGCGCTGACGGCAAGCTCCGTATTCGGCACGGCGCCGACGGCCGCCAGCACGAGGTCGCAGGGCAGGCGAGTGCCATCGGCGCAGATCACGGCGGTCGCCTGGCCGCCCTCGCCCTCGATCCGCTCGACCTTGGTCGCGAGCCTGACCGCGACGCCATGGGCCTCGTGGACACCCAGCATATAGGCGGAAATCTCGGGCGCGACGGCATGGCCGATCAGGCGCTGTCCAGCTTCGACGACGGTGACCTGTCTGCCGAGCGTGACCGCCGCCGAGGCGACCTCGAGCCCGATGAAGCCGCCGCCGATGATGACGATGGCGCGGGCGGCGGCGAGCCGGCTGCTGAGAGCCTGTGCGTCACCCAAGGAGCGCAGCGAGACGACACCGTCGAGATCGGCGCCGGGGCAGCGCAGCGCTGCCGCTCGCGCACCGGTCGTCAGGGCCAGCAATCTGAAGTTCAGCGCGCTGCCGTCATCGAGCTGGATGCGGCGGTTGTCCAGATCGAGGGCAACCGCATGTCGCCCGGCGATGAGGTCGATGTCGGCCTCGCTGTAGAAGGATGCCGCCTTCAGCGGCAGATGCGCGCCTGCCTTGCCCAGCAGAAAGCCCTTGGAGAGCGGCGGGCGCTGATAGGGCAGGTCGCTCTCGTCGCCGACCAATGCGATGCGCCCCGAAAAGCCGGCCTCGCGCGCCGCCGCGACGACCCCGACGCCGGCATAGGAGGCGCCGACCACCACCAGATCGAAATCCTCCCGGTCGGAACCGACCGCGCGGGACGAGACAAGGCTGGTCTGCATGCAAGCGGATCCATCGTGGAGCGGCGACCCACGGCCCCTGCTCTTTGGGCGACCATGCGGTCTCAAGCGATGGGGGCGTGCTGGCGGACAGGGAGGGATTCGAACCCTCGATACGGTTTCCCGTATACACACTTTCCAGGCGTGCGCCTTCAGCCACTCGGCCACCTGTCCGGCGCGCTGCTTATGACCGTCGAGCCGGCTTCTTTCAAGCGTGTTCTGCCATCGATCGACCGATGGTGTGAATACCTGCGGCACGCGGTTGCAAAGCGGGGTCTGAAGAGGCAGCTATCGGGCGCGCGGAGGCGACGCGTCCGGAGCGGCGCAAGCCGGGCGGTTGGCGCCTGTCCGGGGCCGGGTTATGGAGAGCGAATGGTGCGGTTCTTCCTGCGACTTCTCGGCTATCTGCTCGTCGCGGCGGGATTTGTCTCGATCGTCATCGACGGGGCCCGTTCGATCGCCAATTCCGCCGTTCAGTATACGCCCCTGAATCTCGCGCTGACGACGCTCTCGGGAATGCGCATCGAGACGCTGCAGCCCCTGATCGAGCGCGACATTCACCCGCTGTTGTGGGATCCGGCGATGTTGACCCTGCTGCGGGCGCCCGCGGCGCTGGTAGCTCTGCTGCTCGGGTTCCTGCTGCTGAGGCTCGGCGCGCCGCCGCAGCCCAAGATCGGCATCGTCACGAGACGGTGAAGCGGGGCGTGCCTGTCGCAAGGGCGAAGCGATACCTATGTCCTGGACCGAAACCGGTTATTCCGACGCAAATCCAGCCATGGAGCCCGACATGTTCTTCCTGCGCAAGAAGACCGCCCTGCCCGATCAGGCTACGGCGCTGCCCGGTCGCGCCCATCCGATTGCGACAGCCGAACGGCACTTCCTCAGCAAGCGCCCGCTGTTGGGGCCCTATCCGGAGGGCTCGCAAACCGCAATCTTCGGCCTCGGCTGCTTCTGGGGGGCCGAGCGCAAGTTCTGGCAGCTCGAATCGGGCGTCTGGGTCACCGCCGTGGGCTATATCGGCGGCTTTACGCCCAACCCGACCTATGACGAGGTCTGCTCCGGCCAGACTGGTCACAACGAGGTCGTGAAGATCGTCTTCGATCCGACGGTCCTGCCCTATGAGGTCCTGCTCAAGACCTTCTGGGAGAGCCATAATCCGACGCAGGGCATGCGTCAGGGCAATGATGTCGGCACGCAGTACCGCTCCGGCATCTATCTCACCGACGCGTCCCAGCGCGAGATCGCCGAACGCTCGCGGGAGGACTACGAGCAGGCGCTGCAGCAGCGTGGCTATGAACCGATCACGACCGAGATCATCGACGCGCCACCGTTCTACTTCGCCGAGGACTACCACCAGCAATATCTCGCGAAAAACCCGGCTGGTTATTGCGGCCTCGGCGGAACGGGCGTGACCTGTCAGATTGGCACCAGCGTCGCCGCCGCATGAGCGTGGCTGCCGGCTCTCGCAGGAGCCTCGCAAGTCCTGCCCGCGAGACGGCTCGCTGACCTGCTGCAGATGGGCGATGATGGCGAATGGGCCCTTGTTTCGCACCAGGTCCTGCAGCCGATCTTGGAAGAAAAGAAGCCAGGATCCGGCTCGGAGGTTCACTTTCTGTTCTTGAACGTCGAGGGGAACTCGGCTAGCCTCCCTTCGTGCAGGGGGGGCGCGGATGGTGACGCGGGTCGCAACGGTGGCGTTCGAGGGCATCGAGGCGCGCGCCGTCGATGTCCAGGTCCAGGTTACGCCCGGCGGCGTCGCGTTCATTCTGGTCGGGCTGCCCGACAAGGCGGTGGGCGAGAGCAAGGAGCGCGTCCGCGCCGCGCTGATCGCCTCGGGCCTGGCGCTGCCGGCCAAGCGCATCACCGTCAACCTCGCCCCAGCCGATCTGCCCAAGGAGGGCAGCCATTACGACCTGCCGATCGCGCTCGCCGTAATGGCGGCGATCGGCGCGATTCCTGCCGACGCGCTGGCGGGCTACACGGTGCTCGGCGAACTCGCGCTCGATGGCTCGATCACGGCGGTGGCTGGCGTGCTGCCGGCGGCAATCGCCGCCTATGGCCGGGGGCAGGGCCTGATCTGCCCGCACGCGTCGGGCCCGGAGGCCGCCTGGGCCGCGGCCGATATCGACATCCTCGCGCCGCGTTCGCTGATCCAGCTCGCCAACCATTTCAAGGGCACGCAGGTGATGGCGCGGCCGGAGCCCGCGGTCGCGCGCCCATCCGGCCCGCTGCCCGATCTCGCCGACATCAAGGGCCAGGAAAGCGCCAAGCGCGTGCTCGAGATCGCCGCGGCCGGCGGGCACAATCTCCTAATGTCAGATGCACTATTGTCGTTGCTCGTTAGCACTTCTTTTCCGCGAGCACGTCAATGTCGACAGCGATGGCAAAATCGAGAACGAAAGCGCAATCTGAGGCGGCGAAGCCGTGCGCATATTCCTATGTGCGCTTCTCGACGCCGGAGCAGGCGCGCGGCGAGAGTTTCCGCCGGCAGATCGAGGCGGCGCGGACCTATGCCGCCAAGCATGGCCTCGTGCTCGATGAGAGCTTTCGCGACGAGGGCATATCCGCGTTCAAGGGCAAGCATCGCGACGAGCGCGCGGCGCTTGGCGCATTCCTGAAGCGCGTCGAAACCGGAGATGTCGTAAAAGGCTCATACCTGCTGGTCGAAAGCCTCGACCGGCTGTCGCGCGAAGAGGTCGTTGATGCGCTGGAGCTGTTCCTCGGCCTCACCCGCAACGGCATCATCATCGTCACGCTGACCGATCAGCGGGTCTATTCGCGGGCGACCCTGCGGGCGGACCAGACCCAGCTGATCATCTCCATCGTGGTGATGTCGCGCGCGCACGAGGAGAGCGCGCTAAAGTCCAAGCGCGTCTCCGACGCCTGGGCGGCCAAGCGCCAGCGTGCGGCTGACGACAAGCAGGCGATGACGGCGCGCTGCCCAGGCTGGCTCGAACTCGTCGGCGGGCCGAAGTCGGGCGAGTATCGCGAGATCCCCAAGCGCGTCGAGATCGTTCGGAAAATGTTTGCCGATACGATCGCCGGACTCGGCCGCCGCTCGATTCAGGCGAAGTTGAACGCTGACGAAGTCCCGACCTGGGGCACGGGCAAGAAGAAGGGCCAGTACTGGCACGACAGCTACATCGCCAAAATCCTGTCGAACCCCGCGACCTTCGGACGCTACGTTCCGCGCGGCAAGCTCGCCGGTGGCTCGGATGCGACGGCGGAAAAGCCGATCGACGACTATTTCCCGGCGATCATCGATGAGGAGACCTATTGGGCAGCCCAGGCCGCGTCCAAGGCGCGCGGCTTCGGCAAGGGCACGCCCGGTCGCCGCAAGAACCTCTTGTCGGGCCTTGTGCGCTGCGAAGCTTGCAACAGCAACCTGGTGTTCATCGACAAGATGGTCCGCGGCGGCGGTCACAAGCTCCGCTGTGGCCGAGCCCATGCCAGCGCCGGCTGCGATCACCGCACCATGTACGATTACAAGAAGGTCGAGTACGCGGTCGTGTTTGGCCTCGGCCAGCGCCGCAAGGCGCTGATCGACGCGGCCAATGACCGCCAGAGCCAGGCGCAGGCCGCGCTGTCGGCAGCGCAAGCGCGGCGCGAGGGCATCGAGCGCCAGCTCGACAACCTGATCCAGCTCGTCCAGGCCTCGGGCGGCGGCAGTCGTCTCGGCAAGCAGGTCCAGGCGCTCGAGGCCGAGCTGGAGGCGGCCGAGACCGACATTGCCGTGCTCGACCGCGCCTTCCGGCAGTCACGGCCCGCCGACATCGACGAAGCCGCTGCCGGGCTCAAGGGTGTCTATGACAGCCTCAACGCCGACCCCGACGATCTCGCCATCCGGGCGGCGTTCCAGCAGCGCCTCAAGCTGCTCGTCGATCATGTCGTGCTCGGCCCGACCGGATTTGTCGCAACTCATAGCGACGGCTCGACCTCGTGCACCAGTTTTGCTGGTTCGCGGCGCTGAGCAGCTTTCGCTCTACTCGTAGAGCCGCCGCGTCGCGGATTCGGCGCGCGCGCTGAGCCCGGTTAGCATGCCGATTCGGCGCCGCACCTTTGACCAGTGCCCGGCGGACCGGTCGAGTTCGACGAACCGGCCCGGTCGCTGGTCATCGGCGAGCTTGCGCGCTGTAATAGGCCGAAGCGCCGTGCCGGCGTATCAGCGCGCGGGCGTCATCCTCGATGATGCGACGCTCTCTCGCCCGCCGATTGCGGCGCTCGACCAGCCATCCCCGCGTCCAGTTCAGCATGACGTCCATCGCTTGAAGCGTGTCCACCGCGATCATGACGCTTCGCAAACAGCAGGTCGACCGCCTCGGTGACCAGCGCCTCCAGCGTCGTCACCTCGCGCGCTGCCATCACCTTCAGGCGCACATGCGTGTCGAGATCGACATGCACGGTCAGCGCCTTGCGACCGCGCCGGCTCGGCGCAAGCGGCGACACCCGCTCTTCACGCCCATCAACAGCGTCCGTAACCAGTGCGGCCGCATCAAGCGGCACGGCCGCCAATGGCTCATCTGGCGCTGCCATCAAGTCGGCCAGTCTTGACCCGCGTGGCATGCAACTGCTCCCGATGGCGCGATGTAGATCCTTCCGACATCAGGCATGCCAGCATGTTGAGATTGCATGATCTCGAAAGACCGCATTCTCGGCATCTCGATCTTTCGACAGCCTGACCCGCCATTCTTCGCCGGCATGCGACTCAAGGGGAGTGGGGCTTCGCCCCTCTCCCCTCGCGAGCGCTCGGCGTTGGCGCCGGCAGCCTCGCGTGTCGCGCAGATCGGAAACCTGATCCCGTCGTCACCGTTTCTCCGACCCGATCCGCCCGCCGCGCAAGGCGGCCGGGCCCGCTCACGCTC
>NZ_LJHQ01000006.1 GCF_001295925.1 Allobosea sp. AAP35
GGCGCGGGCTGCCAATGGCGGGGCCTACCCGCCCGATCTGTCGGTTCTGGCCAAGGCGCGGACCTATGAGCGCGGTTTCCCGCGCTTCATCTTCGATATCTTCACCCAGTACCAGGAGCAGGGTCCGGATTATATCGCCGCGCTGCTGACGGGATACAAGGATCCGCCGCCCGAGGGCGTCACCCTGCTGCCGGGTCAGTACTACAACACCTATATGCCCGGCCATCTCATCGCGATGCCGAACGTGCTCAACGATGGTCAGGTCGAGTTCCCCAAGGGGCCCGACGGCCAGGCGCAAGTGCCCGAGACGGCGGCGCAATACGCCAAGGACGTGACGGCCTTTCTGATGTGGGCCGCCGAGCCGCATCTCGAGGCCCGCAAGCGCACGGGCCTGCAGGTGATGCTGTTCCTGCTGATCTTCGGCGGGCTGCTTTACTACACCAAGAAGAAGGTCTGGTCGCGCATGCCCGACGGCACGCCGGCGCACCACTGATCCCAGACTGCTTCAGGAGAGAGCCCCGGAGACGGGGCTTTTTCGTTTTTCGTCCGCGATTGCGCCTGCCTCTGGCACGACGTGGCAAGACCGTCATACAAGGCTGGTTGCCTCACGCCTCTGGCTGGAGAATCATCCATGACCGCTGCCGTTCTGGGAATTATCGGTGGGTCAGGCATCTATGACCTGCCCGGGCTGACGGATCTGCGCGAGGAGGCGATTGCGAGCCCCTGGGGCGAGCCGTCCGACGTTCTGCGAATCGGCCGCATCGGGCAGACGAAGATCGTTTTCCTGCCTCGGCATGGTCGCGGCCACGCGATCCCGCCCTCCGAGATCAACTACCGCGCCAATATCGACGTGATGAAGCGCGCGGGGGTCACCGATCTCGTGTCGCTGTCGGCCTGCGGTTCCTACAAAGCCGAGCTCTATCCCGGGCTCTTCGTGCTGGTCGATCAGTTCGTCGATCGCACCAGCGGCCGGCAAAGCTCTTTCTTCGGCCGGGGCTGCGTTGCGCATGTCTCGCTCGCGCATCCCGTTGGACCGGCCCTGCAAAGGCGCATCGCCGAAGCCGCGACCGCGGAGGTCCTGCCCTTCGTGCGCGGCGGCACGTTGGTGACGATGGAGGGGCCGCAATTCTCGACCTATGCCGAATCGATGACCTACAAGACCCTCGGCTACGACCTGATCGGCATGACGGCGATGCCCGAGGCCAAGCTCGCCCGCGAGGCCGAGATCACCTACGCCACTGTCGCGATGGTCACCGACTACGATTGCTGGCACGAGGAGCATGGGCCGGTCGATGTCGCCTCCGTGGTCAAGGTGCTGCATGAGAACGCCGACAAGGCCAAGCGCCTGGTCGCCCGCCTCGCGAATGATTTCCCCGCACAGCGCATGCCCTGTCCTGCCGGTTCCCACAACGCGCTCGACAACGCCCTCATCACCGCGCCCGATGCGCGCGATCCCGCCCTGCTGGCCAAGCTCGATGCGGTGGCGGGGCGGGTCCTGAAAGCCTTGTGACGATCATGAACCTCGCCGACAGCATCCGCGCGATCCCGGACTATCCCAAGCCCGGTATCGTCTTTCGCGACATCACCACGCTTCTGGGCGATGCGCGCGCGTTCCGCCGGGCAGTGGACGAGTTGGTGCAGCCCTTTGCCGGTCTGAAGATCGACAAGATTGCCGGAATCGAGGCGCGCGGCTTCATCTTGGGCGGCGCGGTGGCGCATCAGCTTTCGGCCGGTTTCGTACCGGTGCGCAAGAAGGGCAAGCTGCCGCATGAGACGGTCAGCGTGACCTATGAGCTCGAATACGGCACGGACGAGATCGAGGTCCATAAGGATGCGGTGTCGCGAGGTGAACGCGTGCTGCTTGTGGACGATCTGATCGCCACCGGAGGCACGGCGGAGGGCGCCGTCAATCTGCTGTCGCAACTGGGTGCCGAAGTGGTTGCGGCCTGCTTCATCGTCGATCTGCCCGATCTCGGCGGCGCCGATCGAATCCGTCGGCTCGGCGTGCCGGTGCGCACACTGGTCGCGTTCGGCGGGCACTGAAGGCAGCTTGCTATGAAAATCCATGGTCAGGCCTACCGCACGATTTGGCTCGCGCCCGATGGCTGGCGCGTGACCGTCATCGACCAGACAAGGCTACCGTTCCGCTTCGAGACGGTGACGTTGTCGTCTGCCGAGGCGGCGGCCGAGGCGATCCGCTCCATGATCGTGCGCGGCGCGCCACTGATAGGGGCGACCGCCGCCTATGGGATGGCGCTGGCAATGCGGGTGGAGGCCTCAGACGAAGCGCTGGAGGCCGCGCTGTCGCTGCTCGGCGCGACCCGGCCGACCGCGGTCAACCTGCACTGGGCCCTGGCGCGGATGCGTGACCGCCTGGTGCCGCTGGCGCCGCAGGATCGGGCGCTTGCGGCTTATGCCGAAGCGGCCGCGCTCTGCGATGAGGATGTCGCGCTGTGCCGGGCCATCGGCGAGCATGGATTGGGGCTGATCCGGGAGGTCGCCGCGCGGCGGCCGGCTGGCCAAACCATCAACATCCTGACGCATTGCAATGCCGGCTGGCTGGCGACCGTCGACTGGGGCACGGCGCTGGCGCCGATCTATCTCGCCCATGATGCGGGCATCCCCGTGCATGTCTTTGTCGACGAGACGCGCCCGCGCAACCAGGGCGCGGCCCTGAGCGCCTATGAACTGGGCGCCCATGGCGTGCCGCACACCGTGATCACCGACAATGCCGGCGGCCATCTGATGCAGCGCGGCCAGGTGGATATGGTGATCGTCGGGACCGACCGGACGACCGCGACCGGCGATGTCGCCAACAAGATCGGGACCTATCTCAAGGCGCTCGCCGCCCATGACAACGGCGTGCCCTTCTATGTCGCGCTGCCCTCGCCGACCATCGACTGGAGCCTGTCGGACGGCTTGCGCGAGATCCCGATCGAGGAGCGCTCGGCCCGCGAGGTTACCCATCTCAGCGGGCTGGGGGAGGATGGCGAGGTAGCGACCTTCCGCGTCGTGGCTCCCGGCAGCGGTGCGGCCAACCCGGCCTTCGACGTCACGCCGGCACGCTTTGTCACCGGGCTGATCACGGAGCGCGGCGTCGCTGCTGCGTCGCGCGAGGGGCTGGCACGGTTGTTCCCCGACCTCGCACGCGCGGTGGCGGCATGACCGAGGCTTTGCTGCGTGCCGAGATCGTCGCGGTGGCCCAGGCGATCGACAAGGCCGGCTTCTGCCCCTCCAAATCCGGCAATGTCTCGGCACGGACGGAAAGCGGTTTCCTGATCACGCCGTCTGGCTTGCCCTATGCGCAGACGACGCCGGACGACCTGATCGCGCTTTCGCTCGAGGGTGTGGTGCTGTCGGGCACCCGCAAGCCCTCCTCGGAATGGCCTTTCCACGCGGCGATCTACCGGGCGCGAACCGAAGCGCAGGCGATCGTCCACACCCATTCGCCGCGCGCGACCGCGTTGTCCTCGACGCGGCGCGGCATTCCGGCGTTCCACTACATGATCGCGCTGTGCGGCGGGGCGGATATCCGCTGCGCCGACTACGCCACCTTTGGCACGCCGGAACTGGCGGAGAATGCGGTGCGGGGGCTCGAAGGGCGCAAGGCGGTGCTGCTGGCCAATCACGGCGTCATCGCGCTCGGCGGATCGCTGGCGGGCGCGCACCAGATCGTCGCCGAAGTCGAGAATCTTGCCGGGCAATATCTCGACATCCTCGCCTCGGGGCTGGAGCCCGTCATCCTGGATGCCGAAGAGATGGCGCGGGTCGGTGCGAAGTTCGCAGGTTACGGCAAGGTCGGCTGAGGCCAGCCGACTTAAGGCCGATTGCCAACCGGCCGCCGTTCGACGAAGACGCAGCCATCGAAGCTGAAGACCTGTTCGCCGTTTTGGTTGACGCCGGTGTTGCGGTGGAAGAACAGGCCCCATTGCGGGCGCGAGGCGCTGGCGCGCTTGTCGGTGACCTCGGAATGATAGGTGATGCGGTCTCCGGCGAAGACCGGACGCGTCCAGCGCAGGTTCTTGAATCCCGGCGAGGGCCCGAGGCGCGGCGCATGGCCTGGCCCGAAGGCGGCAAGCTCGCGCCGACGATGAGTGACCATGGTCGCCATCCAGACGGAAGCCGTATGCCAGCCAGAGGCTGCGAGCCGACCGAAGGACGAGGCCGCGGCGGCCGCCTCGTCCATGTGGAAGGGCTGCGGATCGAAGGCGCGCGCGAAGGCGATGATCTCGTCAGCCGTGAAGACGGTGCTGCCGAGCTCGAAGCGGTCGCCGATGGCGATGTCCTCGAAGAAGCGGGCGGCCTCCGTCGGGGCCGCTGGCGGCTCGATCGGGGAGGGGGAGGCCGGCGGCACGTAGCGGGCTGGATGGCTGAGCCAGTCGCCGGCCGGCTGCAGGGCCGCTATGCCGCGCCGGCCGAACATGATCCAGTTCGTCTGCTCCAGCACCAGCTCGTCGCGCTGGTTGAGGAGTTCGAGCCTGAAGCGCACCAGCCCCATTTCTGGGCGCGAGCGGGAGGGCTTGGCCTCGATGGCCGTGCGGCGGCCATGCAGCATGTCGCCGGGCTGAACCGGGCGCTGCCATTTGACCTCCTCGATGCCGGGCGCGCCCATGCCCGAGGAGTTGAGCAGGAAGCTCTCCGCCATCAGCCGCATCAGCAGCGAACAGCTATGCCAGCCCGAACCGATCAGCGTGCCGACAAAGCTCTCTGCCGCCTTCTCGGGATCGACATGGAAGTCCTGCGCATCGAAGCGCGAGGCGAAGGCGATGATGTCACCTTGCGAAACCGCGATGCTGCCGGTCGAAACGGTTTCGCCGACGATGAAGTCCTCGAAATACAGCATCGCCGTCCGGGCCGTCAGTTCGCGAAGCGGAAATGCAGCACGTCGCCATCGGCGACGACGTATTCCTTGCCTTCGAGCCGGAATTTGCCGGCCTCGCGCGCGCCGCTTTCGCCCTTGTTGGTGATGTAGTCGTCAAAGGCGATGGTTTCGGCGCGGATATAGCCCTTTTCGAAATCGCTGTGGATCACGCCGGCAGCGGCTGGGCCCTTGGTGCCCTTCTCGATCGTCCAGGCGCGGGCCTCCTTGGGGCCGACGGTGAAATAGGTGACGAGGTCGAGCAGGGTGTAGCCCGCGCGGATGACGCGGTTCAGACCCGGCTCCTCCAGCCCGACGGCCTCGAGATAATCCTTCTGGTCGGCGGCGGGCAGCACCGCGATCTCGCTCTCGATCTTGGCCGAGACGACGACCGCGACCGCGTTCTCTTCCGCCGCGCGGGCCTTCACGGCCTCGGAAAAGGAATTGCCCTTGTCGGCGGCTGCCTCCTCGACATTGCAGACATAGAGCACCGGCTTGGAGGAGAGCAGGCCGAGCGTCTCGAAGGTCTTGCGCTCGTCGGCCGCGACCTGGACGAGCCGGGCCGGCTTGCCCTCGCGCAGCAGCACGAGGCAGCGGTTCATCAGATCGGCGAGTTCCTTGGCGTCCTTGTCGCCGGTCTTGGCCTTCTTCTCCAGCGGCTGCACGCGCTTCTCGAGGCTTTCGAGGTCGGCCAGCATCAACTCCGTCTCGATGATCTCGATGTCGTTAATCGGCGCGACCTTGCCCTCGACATGGGTAATGTCGCCATCCTCGAAGCAGCGCACGACATGGGCGATGGCGTCGCATTCGCGGATATTGGCGAGGAACTGGTTGCCCAGCCCTTCGCCCTTGGAGGCGCCGCGCACCAGCCCGGCGATATCGACGAAGGTCAGCCGCGTCGGGATGATCTCCTTCGAGCCCGCGATCGCGGCGAGCTTCTCCAGCCGCGGATCAGGCACCGCGACGTCGCCGACATTGGGCTCGATCGTGCAGAACGGGTAATTGGCCGCCTGGGCGGCCGCCGTCTGCGTCAGCGCGTTGAACAGGGTCGACTTGCCGACATTCGGCAGGCCGACGATACCGCATTTGAAACCCATGGTGGTCTTTCAGTTCTTCAAGACAAGATCTGCTGGCGTGCAGCGGAACGGGTTGATGATGGTGAGCCCGCGGAAATTCGCCCGGTCGCTCATATCCTCACTGAGAAAATAGCGACAGCCCGCATTGCTCGCGGCGGCTATGAGCAGACAGTCGAACCACTGGTAGCCAAGCGCGCCACGGACATCCCAAGCCAGTGCAGTATCCTGGCCGGTGATGGCAGCGTCGCCATAGGCCATCATCGAATCGACTTCGTGCCGGATCGCGCTGAGCGGGCGATGAGCGTCATTCTTGAGCATCCACCGCGCGAGTTCGTTGAGAACCTGCAAGTTCACCGTCAGACTCTGGTTGTCCGCCAAGGCTTCCAGCCACGCCAAGGCTGCGATCCGCTTGCCGTCGGCCTTCAGGTCGCGCGTAAATCAGCACGTTGCTATCGACGAAGACCCTATGGGTCATAAATCTGATCGCGGGTCGGAGCGTTGCCATCAGCATCCGTCAGGTCGAGCAGGGGGCCAGACAAGAACGCCGCCAATGCCGCGCGCTTGTCGCCGGGACGGCCGACACGCTCCTCGGCGAGTTCGGTCAGATATCTCGACACGCTTTTTCCCGAGCTCGCAGCTGCGATGCGAACCTTCGTCAGTGTCTGCTCAGGCATTGTGATCGTGACATTCTTCACAGCAGCACCTCTGGCGCAGATATCGTGTTTCCGTGTTTTCGTGTCAATTGTGCTGGGCGTCGATGGTCACGCGAACGTGCGTGGTCGCCCAATTGTTCGAGGCGCAGGAATCGCCGGCGACCTCTTTGTATGATGGACGACGTCTCATGCGTGCTTTCGCCACCGCTCTGGTCATCCTCGGCCTTACCGCGACCGCCTCCGCCCAGTCACCGACGACACGAATCCGCGGTGAGATCGAAAAGACTGAGGGCAACACGCTGATGGTCAAGACGCTCGAAGGCGGCTCGGCAAACGTTGCGCTCACACCAGGATTTGCGGTCGGCGGTATCGTCAAGGCGACGACGGCCGACATCAAGAAGGGCAGCTTTATCGGCGTCGGCGCTCGGCCCCAGCCGGATGGATCGCTGCTGGCGGTGCAGGTCTTCATCTTCCCCGAGTCAATGCGCGGCGCGGGCGAGGGGCACCGCCCCTGGGGCGTGCTGCCGGATTCGACGATGACGAACGCCACGGTCGCCGAGACGGTCTCGCGTGTCGATGGCGCCAACATCATGCTGACCTATCCCGGCGGCGAGCAGAAGGTGGCGATCACGCCGGATGCCAACATCATCGTGGCGGCGCCGGCTCACGCCTCCGAACTCGTCGCGGGCGCACAGGTTGCGATGACGGCGACCAAGCAGGCCGATGGCAGCTTGACGGCGAGCCGCGTCACCATTGCCAGGCCCGGAACACAACTGCCCTACTGAGCGGGCTCAGTCCTGGGTCTTCTCACCCAGCCGCTTCACGGCGCCATGCCCACGCGCATCCATGAACAGATGGACCTTGTTCTGGAAGCCGGCATCGTCATGGGCGGCGAGCAAGGCTGCATTGTCGGCGCAGGCGGTACAGAGATCCTCGACCCAGTTCTGCTCGGCCTTGCCGAAATCGTTCAGCACATAGGCATGGACGAGTTCCTTCAGGCCGGGATGGCCGATGCCCATCCGCACGCGGCGATAGTCGTTGCCGATCGCGGCCGTGGTCGAGCGCAGGCCGTTATGGCCGGCGTTGCCGCCGCCGAGTTTGATGCGCAGTTTTGCGGGAGCAAGGTCGAGTTCGTCATGGAAGACGATGACATCGGCGGGCTCGACCTTGAAGAAGCGGGCCGCCTCGCCGATCGAGCGGCCCGACTCGTTCATGTAGGTCTGCGGCTTGAGCAGGACGACTTTCTCAGCCCCGATCGTCGCCTCGCTGGCCTGGGCCTGGAAGCGCGAACGCCACGGCGAAGCGCGATGGACGCGCGCGATCTCGTCGAGTGCCATGAAGCCGATATTGTGTCGGTTTCCGGCATAGCGGGAGCCCGGATTGCCCAGCCCTGCGAAGATCAGCATGTCGGTTCAACCGCCTCATAGCAAAACGGCCGGGAAATCCCGGCCGTCTGCGTTGTATTAATCCAGCAATTTTGTCGATCAAGCCTTGGGCTTGGCCTAGGCGGCCGGGGCGGCCTCGGTGCCCTCGGCGGTCTCATCGACCTCCTCGGCCATCGGCGGGACGATGGTGACGATGGTGGCGTCCGATCCGATCGCGAGCTTGGCGCCCTTGGGCAGCTTGATCACGCTGGCCTCGAGCGAATCGCCGATCTCCAGGCCCGCAACCGAGACCTCGAAGGCTTCCGGGATGTTCTCGGGCTCGACGGTGATTTCGAGCGAATGCTCGACGATCTGCACCGCGCCGCCGTTCTTGACGCCGGGGCTGGCGTCCTGATCGATGACGTGGATCGGAATTTCGACCGTCACGGTCTGGCCCGCGGCGACGCGCAGGAAGTCGACATGGATCGGGAAATCCTTGACCGGATCGAGCTGGTAGTCGCGCGGGATGACCCGCTGCTTCTTGCCGTCGACGCTGATTTCGAACAGCGTGGTCAGGAAGTGGCCGCCATAGATCATCAGGCGGGTCTTGTTGGCGTCGAGCGCGATCGCTTCGGGAGCGGCGCCGCCCCCATAGATCACGGCGGGTGTCAGGCCTTGACGACGAACTGCACGGGCGGCCCCCTTGCCGACCTGTGCGCGCGCCGAAGCCTCGATTTGCTTCACGGCGGTCATGGTTTTAGTCCTTGCTTCAAATGACAAGGCCGCCTGCTGGCGGCCTCTGTGTGGTTCAGCGCGCGTGCCTCCAAGGGTGTCAGTCGAGCGCTGGCAGTGCCATAGGCGAAAAGCCGCCCGATCTCAAGCCCGCAGCCAGCCGGCCCTCAGGCTGCGGTTGCGACCGGACCAGGCTGCGCCTGTGTCTCGCTGTCGGCTTTCTGGCCGAAACGCTGGATCAATCCGCTGACAATTCCCGCCGGCATCGCCTGAGCATAGAGATAGCCCTGACCCAGCCGGCAGCCCATCACCTGAAGCCACTGCGCCTGCTCCGGGGTCTCGATACCCTCGGCAATGATCTTCATGCCCAGCCGATTGGCGATGACGACCATCGCCTCGACGATGACGCTGCTCTTGGCGCTGCTTTGTGCCGCGGCGATGAAAGAGCGGTCGATCTTGATGATATTGACCGGAAAATCCAGGAGATGGGTCAGCGAGGCGAAGCCGGTGCCGAAATCGTCGAGTGCCACGCGGATGCCGCGTTCGCGCAGCGCCTCGATGGTCCGTGCGACCCCGTCCTTGCGGCCGCCCATGAAAACCCGCTCTGTGATTTCGATGACGAGGTGCTTGGGCGCGACGCCGGCCCGGTCCATCGCCTTGACGATGCGCTGGACGAGATCGCCCTTTTCGAAATCGGCGGAGGTGACGTTGAGGCCGACATGCTGGAAATGGATGCCGGCGCGTTGCCATGCCGCCATGTCGGTGGCGACGGCGCCGAGCATCTGCCCCGTGATCCGGTGGGCGACCTTGGGATCGAGCATTGCCTCCTGAAATTCACTGGCCGAGACGATCCTGCCGTCCGGCAGTCGCATGCGGGCGAGCGCCTCGATGCCGACGATCTCGTTGGTGTCGATCCGGACGACCGGCTGATAATAGGGAACAAGGCGCCCGTCCGTTAAAGCCAGATCGACGTCGCGCCTTGTCTGCAGGCGCCGGGTCATCGAGGTGCGCAGGCCTTGCTTGAAGCGAACATAGCCGCCACGCTTGGTTTCCTTGGCGTGATACAAGGCGAAATCGGCGTTTTGCCTGAGCGTGACGCTGTCATGTCCGTCCTCGCCGCCCAGCGCAGCGCCAATCGTGACGCTGGGGATGATGCCGTGACCTTCGTGATCGAGCACGGCGGGCATCGCCGCAATGATGGCGGCGGCGACCATTCGCATCTGGACGGCCCGGGTGCTCTGGGGGAGAAGCACCGCGAACTCGTCGCCCCCGATCCGGAAGGCGGTTGCCTCGCCGATCACGGACTGGATCCTCGTCCCGACCGCCGCGATCAGCGCATCGCCTGCGGCATGTCCCATGGTGTCGTTGACGGTCTTGAGGTGATCGATATCGATCAGCATCAGCCCGTAATCCAGCGGGGGAGCCGACGTTGCCCGCATGATGGCGTCGTTGAAGCTGACGCGGTTCGGCAGCCCCGTCAGCGTGTCGTAATAGGCGAGCCTGAGGTTCCTGGACTGCACCTCCTCATGTTCGATCGCGATCGCGCAGAGATGGACGCAGGTGGCGACGATTTGGCGTTCGAGATCGTTGGGCCCGCGTGGCTGGTCGTAATAGAAGGCGAAACTGCCGATCACGCGACCATCGCGCGCATTGATCGGGCTCGACCAGCAGGCACGCAGACCATGCGCGAGACATCCCTGCGCCACACCGTTCCAAAGCGGGTCCGTCGCGATATCGGATACGCCGACGGGTGCCCCGCGAAAAATCGCTGTGCCGCATGATCCGACCGCCGGGCCGATGGGCACACCGCTGATCGCTGCCGCGCAATCTGCAGGCAGGCTTGGTCCGGCCAGTGGTTGCAGACAGTGCTGCGCATCGACGGTCACCACGGAGCATGTCACGCCCGGCGCGATCGCTTCGACACGCAGGCAGAGACGATTCATGATCGCATGCAGCGCCTCGCCCTGTGCGATCGCCTCTAGCGTTTCGTTCTGTAGGTGTTGCAAGCGCTTGGCCGCACGCATCACACGCATTTGGAAACCCGGTCTGACCATGCGGCAAGCTATGTCAGGGCTGCGTGAAAGCGCGGTTTCGGCGATCCATCAAATTGTCGGCAACGACTGTCCGAATGCGGCCCTGCCCGTCAGCGGGGGCTGTCGCGCTGGTGGTCTCAGGCTGCCGCCAGCCCGAGGCGCTCGTCGCGACGGCGCAGCAGATGCATCAGCGGCAACGCCAGCAGCACCATCCAGGCCTTGCCGATGATCTGCCCGCTGAGGAAATCCAGGCTGCCGAAGGCGAGCTGCAGGAAGACGATGCTGTCGACCACGAGGCCGACCAGGCTCGATGCGATTACGGCCGTGACGAAGCGGCGCTTCTGAAGGGGTGTATAGACCGCGAAATCGGCAAGTTCCGATACAAGGAAAGCCGCGACCGAGGCGACGACGATGGCTGGCGGTGCCAGGAAGCCCGAGATTGCGGCACCGACCGCTATCGCGCCCAGCGCCGCCGGCGCGCCAAGGCGACGCTGGACGATGTCGCGCAGCACCAGCGCGAGACCGATCATCAGCACGCCGCTGGGGGCCTTGATGCCGGGCCAGACCGGCACGAGGCAGGGTCCGCCGGGAACGCAGAGCGTGCCGGCATTGCCGATCAGCCAGTTGGCAACGGGAATCGTCAGGGTGAACAGGGCAAGGGCCAGGAGCCCTTCGACCCGGCGCTGCCGGTCAAGTGTCATGGGACGGTCCGCTGTCGTCGGGAGAGATCAGATAGGCGGTGTAGCCTTTGGCGCGCAGATCGCAAGCCGGGCAATGGCCGCAGCCATAGCCCCAGTCGTGGCGCGTCGAACGGTCTCCGAGATAGCAGCTATGGCTGTCCGCGATGACGAGATCGAGCAGGGGCTCGCCACCCAACGCCCTGGCGAGCGCGAAGGTCTGCGCCTTGTCGCGCCACATCAAGGGAGTGTGCAGCACGAGGCGGCGATCGAGGCCCAGGCCCAGCGCGACCTGCATTGCCTTGATGGTGTCATCGCGGCAGTCGGGATAGCCCGAGTAATCGGTCTCGCACACACCCAGCACGATGTGCCTGGCATTGCGGCGATAGGCGAGCGCGGCGGCAAAGGTCAGGAAGATCAGGTTGCGACCGGGCACGAAGGTGGTCGGCAGGCCGGTTTCGGCGAAGGCAATCTCGGTGTCGCGGGTGAGCGCGGTCTCGGAGATCGCGCCCAGCGCGGCGAGATCGACGAGATGGTCGGGACCGAGGCGCCGCGCGTAGATCGGCGAGAGCGTCGGCAGCCGGTCGCGGATCACTGTCCGGCAGTTCAGTTCGACGCGATGGCGCTGGCCATAGTCGAAGCCGACTGTCTCGACTTCATCGAAGCGTTCGAGCGCCCAGGCGAGCGCAACGGTCGAATCCTGGCCGCCGGAGAACAGCACGAGGGCGCGTGAGGCGGTCATTCGCGTTCTCCTCAGCCCTCATCCTGACAAGCGGCCTTCAGGCCGCGTGTCGCAGGATGGTCCAGAGCGCGCTGAAGCATCCTTCGAGACGCCGCTTCGCGGCTCCTCAGGATGAGGGCTGTGAGAAACGCCGACACTTCGTCAGTCGAACAGGCTGGAGACGCTGGTTTCCTGCGCGGTGCGCTCGATCGCCTCGCCCATCAGTTGCGCGATCGAGATCACGCGGATGTTGCGCGCGACCTTCACGGCTTCCGTCGGCATGATCGAATCGGTGATCACCAGTTCCTTGAGCTTGGAATTGGCGATGCGCGCCACGGCGCCGCCCGAGAGCACGCCATGGGTGATGTAGGCGTAGACCTCGAGCGCGCCCTGGGCGAGCAGCGCCTCGGCGGCGTTGACCAGGGTGCCGCCGGAATCGACGATATCGTCGAGCAGGATGCAGGAGCGCCCCTCGACCGAGCCGATGATGTTCATCACCTCGGATTCGCCGGGCCGGTCGCGGCGCTTGTCGACGATGGCGAGCGAGGCGTCGATCCGCTTGGCCAGTGCCCGGGCGCGCACCACGCCGCCGACGTCCGGCGAGACGACCATGGCGTTCTTCCAGTCGAGCCGCTCCTTGATGTCGCGCGACATCAGCGGGGCGCCGAACAAATTATCGGTGGGGATATCGAAGAAGCCCTGGATCTGGCCGGCATGCAGGTCGAGCGTCAGGACGCGGTCGACGCCGGCATGGGTGATCAGGTTGGCGACGAGCTTGGCCGAGATTGGCGTACGGCCCGAGGCGCGCCGATCCTGCCGCGCATAGCCGAAATAGGGGATCACCGCCGTGATGCGGCGCGCGGAGGAGCGGCGCAGCGCATCGGTGATGATCAGCAGTTCCATCAGGTGATCGTTCGTCGGGAACGAGGTCGACTGGATGATGAAGACATCCTGGCCGCGCACATTCTCCTGGATCTCGACGAAGACCTCCATGTCGGCGAAGCGCCGCACGGACGCCTTGGCGAGCGGAATGCCGAGATGGGCGCAGATCGCTTCCGCGAGCGGCCGGTTGGAATTGCCGGCGACGACTTTAAACGAAGAAGGCATGCCGTAACGCACCGTTGAATCTGGGCGGGGGCGGGCCTGCACGAAGCCGGCTCGGTTCGCACGGCTCTTAACAGCGGTGTGACAGCGAGTCGACCGCTGCACTGCGAAAGCCGTGTGGAATGGTTGCCAGTTCGCCACGGCGGATGGCGATGCTCCCGAGCAATAAGGGGGCGAGGTGAGCAACGGCCCCGGTCGGGGCCGCCGGGCTCCGCTCTAAAGCTTCTTGCCGGCCGGCGCTGCGGCGGTTCGCGCGATGGCGTTGGGCTTGCCACCGACTGCCGATGCGCTCGCGGCGGGCGCGTTTGCCGCCTTGCTCTTGTCGGCCGGCAGAACCGCTTCAACGGCCGGCGTCGTCACCAGGAAGCTCGCGATCGCATCCATCGATTCGGCGGCCGCCTTGGCGACGATGGTCTGGTCGATGCCCGACCACGGATCGGAGGTGCCGCCACGGCGGCCGAGGCTTTCGCCCTGGACGCGCTGGGCCCGCTTCTTGGTCTCGTCATAGACGTCCCAGACGAAGGCAAGCGAGGTCTGGCCGTCCTCGGTCGGCTGGGCGGTGAGATAGCCGCGAACCCGGAAGCGGGCCGGCTTGTCGCCGGGGACGATCTCCATGCGCCGCTCGGCGGCGGCTTCGCCCAGCAACCCGGCAAAGCGGGTCGTCACTGCATCGGGGGCACCCGAAATGCTCTGCACGGAAACGGGCACGCCCGGCGCATCGACGCGGGGTCGCGCGGCGGAGGTGGTTTCCTGGCAACCGGCGAGCGCCAGCGCCAAGGCCGGCCCCAGGACGAGGCCGCTCAAACGATCGATCATGACGCCTCCCGCTTGTCTTTGCGCGTACGGGTTGGAGTGCTCTGGATAGTCCCTGCGCCGTCTTTCTAGGCTCTGGCGCGCGCCAGGTCCAGATCGCGTGCCAAGCTCTCGGCGATGGCCCCTTTCGACGGCCGATCGGGCGCGGCCGCGCGCCGCGATTGCGGCAAGGCGCATCCTCGCCCATATATCGGCTCATACGGGTTTCGACGCCCGCGATCGGAGAATCCCATGGTCACGACCAGCAGCCGCATCCTCGACGACATCGCCCGTCTCGCCACCGATGCCGCAGGCGCCGCCCAGGGCGTGCGCCGCGAGGTCGAGACCGTCGTGAAGACCCAGATCGAGCGCCTGCTGCGCGATCTCGACGTGGTCACGCGCGAGGAGTTCGAGGCCGTCCGCGAGATGGCGCTTCTCGCCCGCGAGGAAAACGACAAGCTCGGCGAGCGCCTTGCCAGGCTCGAAGCCGGCCAGACCAAGTCTGCCGAACCGAACGCCTGAGGCGAGCGGCTCCGACAGCATCCCTCCCAATCGCGCATCCACAGCCATGTGCTGTGGACAGGCCCCGGCAGGGATTGAGCCTGCCCCCGAATCCGCCGAGCGTCACATCGTGTTGGGAGTGTCACACGCCCTGCGCTAACGTCGGTGGAGAAATTGATTCGTCGGTCCAGCCTCTTAGGGGGCCATCGGCGATATGTGGTGCCCGGTTCGGTGGGCATTGCGACTGTGGGTTGCGTCCTTCAGATTTCCCGTCGCCGTGTTCCCGTTCTCGAACGCGCCGGGCCGCATCACGCGGTCCCCGGCAGTTGGACCCAAGGGCATGATGGATCTCGACCTGGATGCCGAGCTTGAGCGGCCCTCCAACCCTCTCGACTTGATCGAACGACTGGCCGCCCTCAACAATTGGAGCTTCGACCGCGACAGCGACGACGAATTGTCGGTTTCCGTCTCCGGCGGCTGGTCGGACTACCACGTCGCCATCACCTGGCTGGAGGAGGTCGAGGCGATCCATATCGCCTGCGCCTTCGACCTCAAGGTGCCCGACCGGCGGCGCGGCGAGGTGCTGCAACTGGTCAGCCTCGTCAACGAGCAGCTGTGGCTCGGGCATTTCGACCTGTGGAGCTCGGAAAGCGTGGTGATGTATCGCCATGCGCTGCTGCTGTCGGGCGGGGCGGAGCCGACCGACGAGCAGGCCGCCGCGCTGATCAAGGCCGCGATCGATGCCTGCGAGCGCTATTTCCAGGCGTTCCAGTTCGTCGTCTGGGCCGGCAAGACCGCCAAGGAAGGCCTCGAGGGCGCGATGCTGGAGACGGTCGGCGAGGCGTGAGTTTCGCGGGTCGCCATGCCCGGGCTTGACCCGGGCTGAGGCACAGCACGTCATGGTCGGGCTTGACCCGACCCTCTCCAACCGGAGACTTCTGGTCATGAGATTCTCGGGGCGAGCCCGAGAATGACGTCCGTCCCCGAGAGCCGTGAGAATCCGTCATGTCCAGCCCGAGCCCCTCCAGCCCCCTGCCGCAATCGCTCGTCCTTCTCGGTGCCGGCAAGATGGGCGGTGCGATGCTGGAGGGCTGGCTTCGGATCGGCATGGATCCGGCCGGCATCACCCTGATCGATCCTCATCCCTCCGACGACATGGTCGGGCTTGCCGCCGCCAAAGGCATGGCGCTCAATCCCGGTCCCGGCTCGGTGGGTGACGTCGATGTCCTCGTGCTGGCGACCAAGCCGCAGATGCTCGATACCGCCGCGCCGGCGGTGCAGGCCCTGATCAGGCCGCAGACGCTGCTGATCTCGATCCTCGCCGGCAAGACGCTGGGCGATCTTTCCGCCCGTCTGCCCAATGCGACCGCGATGATCCGCGCGATGCCCAACCTGCCGGCCTCCGTCCAGCGCGGCGCCACGGCGGCGGCTGCCGGGTCCGGCGTAACAGCCGCCCAGAGGGCGATGGCGGATGCGCTTCTGGCCAGCATCGGCATCGTCGAATGGCTCGACGACGAAAGCCTGATCGATGCGGTCACCGCCGTTTCCGGCTCGGGGCCGGCCTACGTCTTCCATCTGGTCGAGTGCCTGGCGGCGGCGGGCAAGGCGGCCGGGCTGCCCGACGTCATTGCCGAGCGGCTGGCGCGGGCGACGATCGAGGGCGCGGGCGAGATGCTGCATCAGTCGTCGCTGTCGCCCGCGACCCTGCGCCAGAATGTGACCTCGCCCGCCGGCACGACGGCGGCCGGGCTGGAGGTCCTGATGGCGGAAGGCGGGCTCGCGCCCCTGATGGTCGCAACCGTGGCTGCCGCCAAACGTCGCGCCGGGGAGCTTTCGGGCTGAACGGCCTTTCCGGGGCCGCGATCGCGGCCTATCTTCAATTCGTCTGCGTCTCGAAGGAGCTCTCCCATGACCAGCGAAACCGTTTCCTCCGACTTCGGCGCTGCGGCCGCCGCGACGCCTCCCACCGATCCGCGCAAGCAGGCCGTCGAGGCCCTGATGCGTCTGGCGGCCAGCCGGCGCTGGGACGAGATCGAGCTCGGCGACATCGCGACCGAGGCCGGGCTGTCGCTCGCCAAGCTGCGCGGGCTGTTTCCGTCAAAGCTCGCGATGCTGGGCGGCCTGACCCGCATCGTCGACGATGCGATGCTGGCGGACATCTCGGACGACCTTGCCGCCGAGCCGGCGCGCGAACGCCTGTTCGATCTCGTGATGCGCCGCCTCGATGCGCTGGCGCCCTACAAAGCGGGCTTGCGCAGGATCGCTCCGGAGATCCGCCGCGACCCGCTGACGATGGCGGCGCTTAACCGCGGTGCGGTCAATTCCTGGCGCTACCTTCTCGCCTCTGCCGGCATTCCCACCGAAGATGCGCTGGGGCATCTGCGGGTCCAGGGCGCCGTGCTTTTGATGGCGCGCGTGTCCGAGGTCTGGCTCGATGATGACGAGCCCGATCTTTCGCGCACCATGGCGCGGCTCGATCGCGAGTTGAAGACGGCCGGTGCCATCATGGCGCGCGCCGAGGATGTGCATCGCCTGACCGCACCGCTGCGGGGGCTGGCGCGGGCGATGTGCTCGGGCCGTCGCCCCAGCGTGCGCCGGCGCGAGCGCAGCGACGAAAGCCTGCGTCGCGAAGGCGAGGATTACGCACCCGCGATCTGACGGCGGCGTGCTCTGCCGGTTGCGGCAGGGCGAGGCGGCGGCCAATGTCTGTGGGCCCGACCCGGCGCTGACGATATCAGGCGGCGGGTCCTGGGACCGTTGATGAAGGAGGGTCACCGCCTTGAGCGCTCCAGACGATCTGCCATTGCCTGCCGCCCAGATCGGCTTCGGCGATTTCCTCAAGGTCGATATCCGTGTCGGCACCATCGTCGAGGCCGGGCCCTATCCGGAAGCGCGCAAGCCCGCAATCAAGCTGGTGATCGATTTCGGCGGTGAGATCGGCCTGAAGAAATCCTCGGCGCAGATCACGAAGCACTATGCCTGCGAGGACCTGCCCGGCCGGCAGGTGCTGGCCGTGGTGAACTTCCCGCCGCGCCAGATCGGCAAGTTCATGTCGGAGGTGCTGACGCTTGGCGTGCCCGACGCGGACGGCGAGGTCGTGCTGATCGGGCCGGGGTTGGATGTGCCGAAGGGTGGGCGGGTGTATTAGGCTGCCGCGACCGCGTCAGGGATGGCCGTCGGCATGTCAGCTTCCGACCCGTTGCGGACTGTCAATCTGACTGCATCTCGCGCCGCGCTCATAATGCGATCGAGCGAGACTGAAGGCAGCAACCCGGCGATTCGCATCATCTTCCGAAAATTGTAAACCAATGTAGATTGCCTTTGATTTTCTCTAGGACAACCCTCAAAGATCCATCTTTGCATGATGTATTAACATTAAATCTCTTGAGATTTAGAGAACGCATTCTAACTTCAATTTCATTCTCATTATCGAATGTATTACCTGCATAAGCTACTGAAATCATATCTTCTAGAATGATTTTTAGCTTAATGCAGTGCGCTTCTCCAGGGTCTGTTGTTAAAATAATAGAACCATCGTGAGATACTGAGCTACTAAGCCTGCATATACGATACAGTTCATTGAGTGACATGCTTGATTCAAGAAATTTAGCTGTATCGGTTTGACTACAAACATCTGAAGGCCAGCTGGAAATTCTGTCACTTTTAGGAGGAACAAACAAATTGGCATATGATCTGTTAATCATTGATGCAATCGCGCCAGAAGCCTGAGCGTCGGGAGGTGTTCCGCAGCCCGGCAGCAGGAAGGCAACGCTGATAACCAAGACAGGCGCTGAGTAGCGGAGTTTCATTCTTGGCTTATCCATTTTTCGTGCCCAGTGGCCTCCTCATCGCGCGTAGGGAGGTTTGCATCAAAGACGGCCAGAGCAAGCGACACTGTCACGCAAATTCGAAGCATGACCGACCTCCGATCCAACGACGCTTCCGATTGAGTAAACCGACTGCCGCCAAATGTCTGCTCTCGACCCACAGCAGCCCTAAACCGGCAGCCTAACCGTCGCCCGCAAGCCCCCCAGCGGCGAATCCGCCAGGATGATGTCGCCGCCATGGGCGCGGGCGATGTCGCGGGCGATGGCCAGCCCCAGCCCCGTGCCGCCTGAATCGACATTGCGGGCCTCGTCGAGGCGGAAGAAGGGGCGGAAGACGTCCTCGCGCAGCTCGGGCGCGATGCCCGGCCCGTCATCATCGATCATGATGATCAGATAGCGCGCATCATGGGTGGCGCGTATGGCGATGCGGTCGCCGAAGCGGGCGGCGTTGGAAACGAGATTGGTCAGGAGCCTGCGCACGGCATCGGGCCTGATCACCACCAGCGGATCGCCGACGACCGTCAGTTCGGTCTGGTGGCCCTGGCGCTCGGCATCGGATTTCAGCTCTTCCAGCAGGGCCCGGATATCGGTCTCGACCGCCGCCTCTCCGGCATCGCCCCGTGCAAAGGCGAGATAGTCCTCGAGCATGCGGGCCATCTCGTCGACGTCTTTTTCCAGGGCGTCGATTTCCGAGGACCGTTCCATCAGCGCCAAAGACAGCTTGAAGCGGGTCAGGATGGTGCGCAGATCGTGGCTGACGCCATTGAGCATGGTCGTGCGCTCGCCGACCGCGCGCTCGACCCGGCGCTTCATCTCGATGAAGGCGTTGCCGGCGCGGCGGACCTCGCGGGCGCCACGGGGACGAAACTCGGCGTCGCGGCCCTTGCCGAAGGCTTCCGCCGCGTCGGCGAGTTTGAGGATCGGCCGGATCTGGTTGCGCAGGAACAGCACCGCGATGGTCAGGAGGATCAGCGAGGTGCCGAGCATCCAGAGCAGGAAGATATGGCTGTTGCTGGCATAGGCGGAGTTGCGCCGGGTCAGGATGCGCATCACGTTCTGGCCGAGCTTGACGCGGATCTCGATCAGGCTGGAGCGTCCGACCGTGTCGAGCCAGAAGGGCCTGGCGACCTGCTGAGCCAACTCGGACGAGAGCGCGCTGTCGAGCAGCGAGAAGAAGGGGCGGGGGCCCGGCGGCGGCAGGTCGGTGTTGGGAATGATGTCGATATCCATGCTCAGGCGCTCGGCCGCGATGCGCGAAAGCGCGCTCGTGTCGGCATCCTGCGGGTAGCTTTCATAGACGTCGATCATCGCGGCGATGTCGGCCGAAACGGCCGAGGACAGGCGCTGGGTCACCGTCTGCCAGTGCCGTTCCATGAAGACATAGGCGATGACCGATTGCAGCAGCACGACCGGGGCGATGACGATGACCAGCGCGCGGGGATAGAGCCCCTTGGGCATGTAGCGGGCGATGATGTGCAACGGCCGCCCGGCCCATTTCAGGAGGGGCTTGATCTGCTCGTTGAGATGCGACTTCCAGCGCACTCCGGCGGCCGACAGGCGTGCGAGCCCGGCCGCGACCCGCTGTGCCACGCCCTGGCGGTGCCTGCCTGGCTGAACCTGCGTCACGTCCGGTCCGTCACGAGCCGGTAGCCGACGCCGCGCACGGTCTGCAGATAGAGCGGGTCGGCCGGGTCGCGCTCGATCTTGCGGCGCAGCCGGTTCATCTGGACATCGACGGTGCGGTCATTGGCGGCGGTGCCCTGAGCGGCGAGTTCCTCGCGCGCCACGACCTCGCCGGCGCGCTCGGCCAGGGCGGTCAGGATCTCGCGCTCGCGCTCGGTCAGGCGGATCGGCTCCTCATCCTTGCGCAATTCGCCGCGTGAAAGCCCGTAGAGGAACGGGCCGAAGCGCACGAAGTCGGGTCGCGGCGGCGATTGGGCGGGATCGATGATCGCCGTGCGCTTCAGGATATTGCCGAGGCGCAGCAACAGTTCGCGCGGCTCGAAGGGCTTGGCGAGATAGTCGTCGACGCCGATCTCGAGCCCGTTGATGCGGTCCTTGCCGTCGGCCCGGGCGGTCAGCATCAGGATCGGCACGACGGACTCGGTCCGAAGCCGGCGGGCAAAGTCGAAGCCGTTCTCGCCGGGCATCATGATGTCGAGCACGATCGCGTCGAAGACGAGGCGGGCGAGCCGCAGATCGGCTTCCTTTGCGCTGGCCGCCGTGGAGACGCGGTAGCCGTTGTCGCCGAGGAAGCGCCCCAGAAGCTCGCGCAGGCGGCGATCGTCATCGACCACGAGGATGTGGGGTGCTTCGTCGAGAAGGGGCTTGCGCGCCGGCTGTGCGGCCATCTTTTATCCGCCTTGTCTTGTGCGATATCGTCGGCGCGGGGCCATCGCGTCGGCCTTGCGACCTGATCCATAGGCTTGAGCGTCGGTCCTCACTGCGGGATGGCGAGGAAGCCCCGCACCTTGTGGCGTTCGGCGGGATCGATCAACCCCGCGAGATAATGCGCGATCGTCTGCGCCGCCTCCGGGGGGAGGTGAGACAGCGACCCGTTGATCCGCTTCGCCTGCAACTGCACCAGGCGCAAGGCGAGATCCTGGCCGGAATGGGTGGCATGCAGATGACGTTGGCGCTTGTCGTGGACGCCGGTGCGCTGCTCGACGAAGCCGGTCTCGACCAACTCCTTCAGGACGCGATTGAGGCTCTGCTTGGTGATCTTGAGGATATCGAGCAGTTCGGCGATTGTCAGGCCCGGCCTTCGCAGGACGAAATGCAGGACGCGGTGATGGGCGCGGCCGAAGCCGTATTCGGCCAGGATCAGGTCCGGGCCGCCGACGAAATCGCGGTAGGCGAAGAACAGCAGTTCGATCAGGTCGTAGGGCACGGCCTGTTGCGTCGTGTCCTCGCCCGTCGCGACGGTCAGGGCAGCGTCATCCGGTCGGTGCTGCGTATTGGCCATCGCATCCGTCCTGAAATTTATGTCAGTGATGTTGACATATCTCAGACGCAAGATTACCGGTCAAGCGCGCTGGGCGACGGATTATGTCGTCAGATGATGTTGCAGCGCAGTATAATTCCGGTCTTTCGCCCCTCCCGCCATGGTGACGGTGTCAGGGGGCTCCAACGGATCAGCCAGACCGGACGTGCAAGAGGAGCACCCCATGTCAGTCATTCCTTTCGACCAGCGCGACGGCGTCATCTGGTTCGACGGCAAGCTCGTGCCGTGGAAGGACGCGAAAGTTCACGTACTGACCCATGGGCTGCATTACGGCTCCTGCGTGTTCGAGGGCGAACGCGCCTATGACGGCGTGATCTACAAGGGCACCGAGCATTCGCAGCGCTTCCACAAATCCGCCGAGATCATGGATTTCACGATCCCCTGGTCGGTGGCCGAACTCGATGCGGCGAAGGACCTCTGCCTGAAGGAGAACGGGCTGAAAGACGCCTATGTCCGCCCGGTCGCCTGGCGCGGCTCCGAAATGATGGCGGTGTCGGGGCTCAACAACACGATCCATACCGCGATCGCGGTCTGGGAATGGCCGAGCATGTTCGACATGGCCCAGAAACTGAAGGGCGTGCGCCTCGACGTCGCCGCCTATCGCCGGCCCGACCCCGCCTGCGCGCCCGTGCACGCCAAGGCGGCGGGGCTCTACATGATCTGCTCGCTGTCGAAGCATAAGGCCGAGCGTGGCGGCTACGCCGATGCGATGATGCTGGACTGGGAGGGCAATGTCGCCGAATGCACCGGCGCCAACATCTTCTTCATCAAGGACGGCGTCATCCATACCCCACTGGCCGATCGCTTCCTGAACGGCATCACCCGGCAGTCGGTGATCGACCTCTGCCGCCAGCGCGGCTTCGAGGTCGTCGAGCGGCGGATCCTCCCCGAGGAGCTCGAAGGCTTCAACGAGTGCTTCATCACCGGCTCGGCGGCGGAGGTGACGCTGGTCTCCGAGATCGGACCCTACTCCTTCGTCACCGGCAATATGGGCAAGGTGATCATGGAGGATTATTCCGACGCGGTGCGGCCGAAGTCGAAGGCGGCTTGAGGGCGCGGCAGACGCCTCTCTTACCCTCCCCCTACGGGCTTTTCGTCCCGGCCGATGATCTTCGCGCGGCCTTCGCGGATATGCTCGCGGATGGCGCGAACGAGATCGACGGTCATCGACCTCGGCAATGGGCCGTAGATAAAACCCCGATCGGCGCCCCTGCCGATCGGGCGAAGGTCCGGCCCCGGCCAGGTAAATCCGTTGACCTCGGTGGTGACGATCCACGATCGGGCGTCATCGAGGCCAAGGCGTCGTTTCGTCCCGGCCGGTATCTCTATCGCGTGAAGCGGATTGCCAGGCGGCGTATGGGTTATCGGCGCGACGTAGACGGTCAGATTGCCATCCTGCCGCGTGGTGGCGACCACCACCGCACAAGGGCGGTCCTTGGCGGCTTCGTCCCTGCCGACAGCGGCCTCCGAACGCCACAGATAAGCGAAACGGATGACCAGCCCGGGCTCCGGCTGCTTCATTTGTATTCGTGATCGAACTGCGTCGCATCCTCGGAAATCTCGATCGTGTCGAGCGCTTCCACGACGTCGTCCGGGAGTTCCCAGGCAAAATACGCCTTCCGGTCGTCGAAGGACTTCAGCCGGGCATATTCCTCGGCCGAAAGCAGCACGAGGCTGTCGCGGCCGTGATGGGTGATCGCGACGGGCTGCCTGATCGCCGCTTCGCGATAGCGGCCAAATTTCTTCTGCAGTTCAGCAGCGGTGATCGTGATCATGACGCCATGCCAGCGTTTCGAGGATTATCCGGATAATAGCGATTTTGCGGACCGCTTCAATCGGATCATCTCAACGTCAGGCGCGCGCTGCCGTCTCTTCCCACCGGCTCGCCGCATCGTCATCCTCCCGCTTCGCCTCGACCCAGCCGCCGGTCGTGCCATCGGCGAGGTGCTCGCGCTTCCAGAAGGGCGCGCGGGTCTTGAGGTAGTCCATCATGAAATCGGCTGCCTCGAACGCGGCGCGGCGATGAGCCGACGTCGCGATCACCAGCACGATCTGTTCGCCCGGCTTGACCAGGCCATAGCGGTGGATGGCGAGCAGGCCCATCAACGGCCAGCGCGCGGCGGCCTCATCCGCGACGCGGGCGATCTCGGCCTGTGCCATCCCGGGGTAGTGCTCCAACTCCAGCGCGGCGAGCGTGCCGCCCTCGTCGCGGCACAGACCGGTGAAGCTGACGACCGCGCCGATGTCGCGGCGGCCCTCTGAGAGCGCGGCGATCTCGGCGGCGAGGTCGAAATCCTCGCTCTGGATGCGGATGGTCGGGGTCATGCTCATCCCTGTCTTTCCGGGGCCGCGCGCAGCGCGGAACCCGGAACCCACGACTGGGTGCGCCATGAACGTGCCATTCCATCGGCTGAGCCCGGTCGTGGGTTCCGGGTTCGCGCCCTTGGCGCGCCCCGGAATGACATAGGGGCTGTCATCTCAGCCGCCCGTCATCGGCGGGAAGAAGGCGATCTCCCTGGCGCCGTCCAGGCTCGCGCCCGGCTTGACATGGGTCTGGTTGATGGCGGCGCGCACCAGCGTCTCGTTCTCGAAGGCGGCGGCATAGCCTTCATCTCGGGTCTTCAGCCAGCGTACGAGGTCGAGCACCGTGTCGATGCCGGCTGGCAGTTCGACCTGCTCGTCGGCCAGGCCGACGCGCTCGCGCACCCAGGCGAAATAGACCAACCTCACGGTCCGGGTGTCGGAGGCGGGCGCAGATGTCGCGAGAGGCTGCGTCATGGTTCGCGCGTGTCCTCATCGACCATGTGGCGGATGCCGGCGTTGAAATAATCCCAGCCGGTATAGATGGTCAGCCCGGCCGCGACCCAGAGCATCACGATGCCGATCTGCGTGTTGTAGGGCAGGACCTTGTCGCCCGCCGGGCCGGCAACGAGGAAGCCCAGCGCCAGAAGCTGCGCCGTGGTCTTCCATTTGGCGACCTTGCTGACGGGCACGCTGACCTTCAGCTCGGCCAGGAATTCGCGAAGCCCCGAAACCAGGATTTCGCGGCAGAGAATGACGATCGCGGCCCAGATCGCCCAGCCCTTGATCGTATCGGTGTGGACCAGCATCAGCAGCAGGGCGCAGACGAGCAGCTTGTCGGCGATGGGATCGAGCATGCGGCCGATCGCCGATTGCTGGCTCCAGGCCCGGGCGATCCAGCCATCGAGATAATCCGTCACCGCCGCCGCGACATAGACGGCAAGCGCGATCCAGCGGACCCAGTCGTCATGGGGCCAGAACAACAGGCCGACCAGTGCCGGAATCGCGAGGATTCGACCGTAGGTCAGGAGGTTCGGCAGGGACCAGGGGCCACGCCGTTTGATCGCGTCAGTAAAGCTCGTCACGGGTCCCACCAAAGCAGCCGGCTTGTGACAGCGTCAACACGCAATGCGGCAGCATTGCCATTCAGCGTCAGGCATCGTGAAAATAATCATGCACGGCCTGGGCCGTGGCCGCATTGACGCCGGGCGTGCGCATCAGATCGTCGAGCTTGGCGCGCTTGATCGCCTTGACCGTTCCGAAGTGCAATAGCAGCGCGCGCTTGCGCGACGGGCCGATGCCGGGGATCTCGTCGAGCGGGTTCTTCATCGTGTCCTTCTTGCGCCGCGCCCGGTGCGTGCCGATGGCGAAGCGATGGGCCTCGTCGCGCAGTCGCTGGATGAAATAGAGGGCGGGGTCGCGCGGCGGCAGCTTGAAGGGCTCGCGGCCGACCATGTGGAAGGTCTCGCGCATGGCGTTGCGATCCTCACCCTTGGCGATCGCCACGAGCGGGATGTCCTGGGCGCCGAGCTCGGCCATGATCCTGCGCGCGGCCTCGAATTGGCCCTTGCCGCCATCGACGATGACAAGATCTGGGCGGGAGGGAAAGCTGTCGTCTTCGGGGGCTTCGGTTGCAGGCCGTGGCGCAACCCCTCCCTTCTCCCCTTGCGGGAGAAGGTGGCTCGGCGCAGCCGAGACGGATGAGGGGTCGCGCGACGGCGGCAAAGTCAGCGCCTCGTCCGGCCGGTCATCGGGTGGGGCGGCGCGACCCCTCATCCGCCCCTCCGGGGCACCTTCTCCCGCAAGGGGAGAAGGCAAGGGCTCTGGTCGTTCGCCAACCCTGCCAGACGCGGGCGAAGAGGTCCCTTCGGTTAAGGGAAGAGCCACCCCATTCTCCTTCGCCAACCGCGCGAAACGCCGCTGCAGCACCTCGCGCATCATGCCGAAATCGTCGCCGGCGATGGTGTCGGTGGAGATGTTGAAGGTGCGGTAATGGCTCTTCATGAAGCCGTCCCGCCCCGCGACGACCATGCCGCCCACGGCATTGGTCCCCATGATGTGCGAGTTGTCATAGACCTCGACGCGGCGCGGCGGCTTCGCCAAACCGAAGGCAGCGCCCAGCGCAGCCAGCAACGAGGTCTGGCCGGCATTGTCGGCGAGCTTGCGGGAGAGCGCCTCGCGGGCGTTCTTGCGGGCCATCTCGATGAGATCGACGCGCTCGCCGCGCTTTGGATGCACGACCTCGACCTTCCGGCCGGCGCGCGCCGAGAGCGCCTGGGCTATCAGATCCATCTCCGCCAGTTCGTGCGAAAGCAGCACGAGGCGCGGCGGCAGCTTGTCGTCGTAGAACTGGGTGACGACCGAGGCCAGCACGTCGGCGGGCGTCAGGCTGCGGTCGGCGCGCGGGAAAAGGGCGCGGTTGCCCCAGTTCTGCTTGTTCCGAAAGAAGAAGATCTCGACGCAGAACTGCCCGGCCTGCTCGTCGATGGCGAAGACGTCCGCCTCCTCGACCCCTTGCGTGTTGATGTCCTGGCCCGCCTGCACGGCCGAGAGCGCCGCCAGCCGGTCGCGATAGCGCGCCGCCTTCTCGAATTCGAGCTCCTCGGCCGCCTCCTGCATGCGGGTCGAGAGCAGTTGCTTGACGTTGGAGGAGCGGCCCGAAAGGAAGTCGCGGGCCTGGTTTGCCAGGGCCTGATAGTCGGGAATCGCGATCTCGCCGGTGCAGGGGCCTGAGCAGCGCTTGATCTGAAAGAGCAGGCAGGGGCGAGTGCGGTTCTCGTAGAAGGAATCGGTGCAGGAGCGCAGCAGGAAGGCCTTCTGCAGCGCGTCGATGGTGCGTTCCACCGCCCAGACCGAGGCGAAGGGGCCGAAATAGTCGCCCTTGCGCTGGCGCGAGCCGCGATGCTTGGCGATCTGCGGCGCCTCGTGGTCGCCGCTCAGCAGGATGTAGGGGAAGCTCTTGTCGTCGCGCAGCAGCACGTTGTAGCGCGGCCTGAGCTGCTTGATCAGGTTGGATTCCAGCAGCAGCGCCTCGGTTTCCGTCCCCGTGGTGACGAATTCCATATTCGCCGTCTCGGCGATCATGCGGGCCACCGCATTGGTGTGGGCCATGCCGCGCGCATAGGCGGTGACCCGGTTCTTCAGGTTCTTGGCCTTGCCGACATAGAGAACCTCGCCGGCGGTATCGAACATACGGTAGACGCCGGGCCTGTTGGGCAGATGCTTCGCGAAGCCGGCGATCACCTCAATGCCGTGCTTGAGCGCGCCGGGCGCGGTCTCGCCGAGATCGAGCGCGGGCGTCGGGAGCGCGTCCTCGGCCTCGGGCTCGACGGCGGGGCCGGTGTCCGGCAGGTCGGATTCGGGCTGATGGGGGGCGGGTTCGCGAGTCATGGCACGCATGTAGGATGCGCGAGGCGTTTCGTCATGTCAGCAGTCGCGATCCTGCGTTCAGGACTGCTGTTGCGGGCGCGTCGCTTGATCGCACCGGTCCGCGTCGCCATCTGCTTGAGACCGCAATCAGATCGAAAGCGCCTGATGTCCTCGACCGACCTTCTGCAGATCATTCTCGCCTCGCGTCCCGATGGACGCCCCGCGCCTGCCAATTTCAGGCTTGAGCGGGCGCCTCTTCCGACGCCTGGCGAGGGTGAGGTCCTGCTGAAGGTCCTCTATCTCTCGCTCGACCCGTATATGCGCGGGCGGATGAGCGCGGCGAAGAGCTATGCCGCGCCGACCGAGATCGGCGCCGTCATGGAGGGCGGAACGGTTGCCGAGGTGCTGGAGAGCCGGCATCCGGGCTTTGCGGCGGGCGATATCGTGCTCTCCTTTTCCGGCTGGCAGTCGCATGCGCTGGCCAAGGGTGACCAACTGCGCAAGCTCGATCCCGCCGCCGCGCCCGTCACCACCGCGCTTGGCGTGCTCGGCATGCCGGGCTTCACCGCCTATGCGGGTCTGCTGACGATCGGCCAGCCGAAAAAGGGCGAGACCGTCGTCGTCGCCGCTGCGAGCGGGCCTGTCGGTTCGGCGGTCGGGCAGATTGCGCGGATCAAGGGCGCACGCGCCGTCGGTATCGCCGGCGGGCCTGAGAAATGTGCGGTCGTGCGCGACACCTTCGGATTCGACGCCGTGATTGATCACAAGGCGCCGGATTTCGCGGCGCAGCTCGCGGCGGCGTGCCCGGATGGCATCGACGTCTATTTCGAGAATGTCGGCGGCAAGGTCTGGGACGCGGTCTTCCCGCTGCTCAACACCTTTGCGCGCATCCCGGTCTGCGGGCTGGTCTCGCAATACAACGCCAGCGGCGATTTCGAGGGGCCCGACATGCTGCCGGTGCTGATGCGGCAGGTCCTGTCCAAGAGCCTGCTGATCCGCGGCTTCATCCAGCGCGAATTTGCCGCCCAACGCCCGGATTTCGAACGCGAGATGGCAGCCTGGATCGCCAGCGGCGCGGTGAAATACAAGGAAGACATCGTCGAGGGGCTGGACCAGGCGCCCGATGCCTTCATCAGGCTGCTCGAGGGCGGCAATTTCGGCAAGCTGATCGTCAAGCTGTAAGGGGCCGGTCGGGCCTCTGGGTTCGGTCCAGGATCGAAAACCGGAAGGCCCGCCGCCGCGAGGGGCGCCGTGTCGCGCGTCGCCAAAGTCAGGCGACGGGGCGGCGCCTTGAGCAGCAGCCTTGACGGTGCTCGATCGATGGCTTGGTACTTGCGCCGGTGCAGCCAACTTCCCCAACTGTCGGTGAACCATCGCGGTGGTCGGACCGCGCCGCGGCCCTAACTGTCGTTGAGTAAATTTGTCATATAACCTAAGGGTAAGATCACAAAATCGGCATGATACCTTATCAAATTCGGTGACGTCGTTCAAAGCCCTCCATCAGCACAGATTTCGCGTGCGGAGCTCCGCTGAGGCTGTCCTGTCGAACAGTTTCGCTCTTGGCGTATCATCAGCTTCTATTTTACGCCCATCGATGTCTGGGAGGAAATCTTTGCAGTTCGGCCCGTCACCGCTGGCATCCGCGGCGAGCGAGCTGCGCCATCAGGGAAACGCACCGCTTCAACGGCTGACCATCGGCGAAAAAAAGATCTTTGCCGTCAGCTTCTTGCTGATTGCGCTGGTCGTCGTCGCGACTCTCGTCGTGATGAACGGTTTGCGGCGGGAGGCGGTCCAGGCGCGTCTGCGGTCATTGGCGAATCTGGCTTTGCCGCTTGCCGGTGAAACGGATCGTGCCTTTCAGGCGATGGATCTGGTCCTGCGCAATGTCACCGAGCGCATCGAGAGCGCCGGGATCCGCGACGCCGCCCAGCTGGAAAGCGCGATGTCGACCCTCGATGCGCATGACCTCATGCGTGCCCGGATCGCCGCGCTGGTCTATATCGACGCCCTGACGCTGGTTGGCGAGAGCGGAAAAGTTCTCAATACGACCCGGTATTGGCCGGCGCCCGACCTCAATTTCGGGGATCGGGCCTATTTCAAGGCCCTGCAGGACCTGTCCGCCCAACCCACGTTTCTCAGCCAGCCCGTCATCGGGCGAATCGGCAATCGGCTGAACCTGGTTTTGACGCGTCGTATCACCTCGGCCACGGGCTCGTTTCTCGGTGTCGTCAACGCGGCGATCGACCAGGCCTATTTCGAGGTGGCGCTTTCGAATGTGGATTTGGGGCCGGGTGGCACCATCGCTTTCGTGCGCAGCGACGGCAGCCTTCTTGCCAAATCACCGGGTGGGATCGGTTTTGCGGGAGACGAGCCCGACGGATCGTCTGACGTGCTCGCCAAAACATTGACGGCGTTGTCGCCGCAGGGCGGCGTGCTGGCTCCCGGGGTGCTGGATCAACACGAGAGATTGGCCGCGGTGCGGCCGTTGGCGAATTTTCCGGCGTCGATCGTCGTCAGCCTGACAACCCAGAGCTTCAACGAGGAGGTCTCCGCCGCGCTGCTGCCCACCGTGATCGCGGCTTTCCTGATCTGTCTGGTGATCGGACTGATCGGCGCCGCATTCGGTCGTCAGGCTCGCAATCAGCGTCGTCTTGCCGCGACGCAGCACCGGCAGGCGCGGGCTGATACGCTGACCGGTCTGCACAACCGTCTGTGGTGTGCCGAACATCTCGAACGCTTGACCCAGTCGGTCGACGCGCGGCCATTCGCGCTTTTGATCATCGGTCTCGATTTCTTCAAGGCCATCAATGATCAGCTTGGTCATGATGTTGGGGACGCTGTATTGAAGGCCGTCTCGGCACGCCTGTCTGAGGGGCTCGAGGCTCACGATGCGCTGGCCCGCGTCGGAGGCGATGAATTCGCGATCACGCGGCGCGGAATCTCGGGCGAAACAGACGCGCTGACACTGGCCCATCGCATCATCGCGGCGATCAAGGCTCCGATCACGGTCGGGCCGCACCAGATCGTGACCGGTTGTTCGATCGGCGTGGCGCTGTTTCCAGCCGATGGCGACGCGGTGGTGACGCTGCTCAAGAAGGCCGATCTGGCATTGTACAAAGCCAAGGCGGATGGCCGCAGTGTCGCCCGCGTTTTCTCGGAGCAGATTACGCTGGCGGCGCAAACACGCTACGCGCTCCAACGCGATCTCGACGACGCCTGGCGACAGAGGCAGTTTTACATCGCGTATCAACCGATCTTCGAGATCAACTCGCGAACACTGGCCGGTTTCGAGGCGTTGCTGCGCTGGAAGCATCCCGAGCGCGGTCAGGTCGGGCCCGATGTCTTCATTCCCGTTGCCGAAGAAACCGGATTGATCCTCGCGCTCGGGGCCTGGGTGATCGAGGAGGCGTGCCGCGAAGCGATGCGCTGGCAGGGCGATCTGTTCGTCTCGGTCAACCTCTCGCCGGTCCAGTTTCGCGGCAGTGCCCTGCAGCAGCAGGTCGTCGCCGCTCTTGACCGGTCCGGGCTCCCTGGTCGCCGTCTGGAACTCGAGGTGACGGAATCGACGCTGTTGCATGAGGGAGCCGCGGTTCAGACGGCGTTCGACGGGTTTCGCCGCCTGGGTATCGCGGTGGCACTGGACGACTTCGGGACCGGCTATTCCTCGCTGGCCTATCTCAAGCATCTCAAGATCGACCGGTTGAAAGTCGATCGCTCCTTTGTCAGCGATGCCGTCAGCAATCCGCAAGGTCGCGCGATCTTGAATGCCATCTTTGCCCTCGCCGCAGCGCTGGGTGTCGAGACGACCGCCGAAGGCGTCGAGACGGAAGAGCAGATCGCGATCTTGAGGCAGCAGGGGTGCAGCCATCTCCAGGGCTTCCTCCTGGGGCGGCCCATGGCTCGAGACGATGTGTCTCAGCTTGTTCTCACATCGCTGGGGGTTCGATAAGGCTTCGCCGGTGTCATGCCGCCGGCTGGTGCGCGCGATCATCTCGACCGGCAGGTTCGGCGGGGTGCCGATCCTGTCGGCGCCCATTGATCCTGTCGGCGCCCATTAAAGAGATCCGATTTCGTCGGGCCATCGGCCTGCCTAAGGACTTGACCGGCTCTCTTCGGCGTGGCCATCACCATCCGCCTGCCAACCGGACCAAGCCATGCCAAGCTTCGCCATCGCCTTCCCGGTGATCGACCCGGTCGCGCTGCAACTCGGGCCGCTCTCGGTCAAATGGTATGGGCTGGCCTATGTCGTCGGCCTGCTGGGCGGCTGGTGGTATGCGCGCCGCCTGGTCTCGGCCGAGGGCCTGTGGGGAGGACGGGCGCGGCCCAAGCCGGATGAACTCGACGACATGCTGCTGTTCGTGGCGCTCGGCGTCGTGCTCGGCGGGCGGCTGGGCTTTGTCCTGTTTTATGATCTGGCGCGCTATCTCGAACGGCCGCAGGACATCCTGGCGATCTGGCAGGGCGGCATGTCCTTCCATGGCGGGCTGATTGGCGCTGCGACCGGCTTGTGGCTGTTTGCGCGCCGTCGCGGCTATCCGGCGCTGTCGGTCTTCGATCTCGCCGCGGCCGTTGTGCCGATCGGGCTGTTCCTTGGGCGCATCGCCAATTTCATCAATGCCGAGCTCTGGGGCCGGCCGGCGCCTGATGTGGCCTGGGCGATGGTGTTTCCCAATGCCGGGCCGCTGCCGCGCCATCCGAGCCAGCTGTACGAGGCGCTGGGCGAGGGGCTTCTGCTCTTCATCCTGCTGGCGTGGCTGGTGCAGGCCGGCGGATTCAAGCGCCCCGGCCTCGTCGCTGGCGTGTTCGGCATGGGCTATGCGGTAGCCCGGACCATCTGCGAGTTCTTCCGTGAACCCGATCCGCAACTCGGCTTCCTGTTCGGGACCTCGGTCGATGCTCTGTCGGGCGGCATCACCATGGGAATGCTCCTGTCGCTGCCACTTTTCGCCGCTGGATTGTGGCTCGTGCTGCGCGCCAGGCGGGTTGCTGCGTGAGCGGGCTGAAGGCGGAGTTGATCCGCCTGATCGCCGACGAGGGGCCGATTTCGATCTCGCGCTACATGGCGCTGTGTCTCGGGCACCCGCGCCATGGTTACTACATGACGCGCGATCCCTTCGGGGCGCAGGGTGATTTCACAACTGCGCCCGAGATCAGCCAGATGTTCGGCGAGATGATCGGGCTCTGGGCGGCCCATCTCTGGCAGGCGATGGGCGCGCCGGCGCGGTTTGCATTCATCGAGATCGGGCCCGGACGTGGCACGCTGATGGCCGACATGCTGCGCGCGACGCGGATCGTGCCGGGGTTCCAGGCGGCGGCGTCCGTGCATCTGGTCGAGACCAGCCCGGTGCTGCGCGCCATCCAGACGGCGACCCTCTCGGGCAAGGCCGATCCCGTCTGGCATGAGCGTGTCGAGACGGCGCTGGATGGCCCGGCGATCGTGGTCGCCAACGAGTTGCTCGACGCCTTGCCGCTCGACCAGTTCGTCATGACGGAAAGCGGCTGGCGCGAACGGCTGGTCGGGCTCGACGGCGAGGGGCATTTGGCGTTCGGGCTGGCAGGCGAGGCGCCGCTCGCTTCTCCGCCGCAAGCGGGGGCAAGGGGACATATTGTGCCCGTGGGCGCGGTCCTCGAGCAGCCGGTCATGGCACTCGATCTCGTTGCCCAGATCGCCGGCTATGTCGCAGCGCAGGGCGGCGGGGCGATTTTCATCGACTACGGTTCGCTGGAATCGGGTTTCGGCGACACGCTGCAGGCGATGCGGGGGCATGCTTTCGTCGATCCGCTGGTGCAGCCCGGCGAGGCGGACCTGACCGTCCATGTCGATTTCGCGCGCATGGCACAGGCGGGCTTGTGCGCCGGGGCGGCTGTCCATGGCCCGGTCAGGCAGGCCGACTTCCTGCTGGCGCTTGGGCTGGCCACGCGGGCGCAGTCCCTGTCGGCGGAGGCGACACCCGAACAGGCGGCAGCGATCGGTGCGGCCTTCGACCGGCTCACCGAACGGGGCGAGACGGGCATGGGCGATCTGTTCAAGGCCCTGGCGTTTTCGCATCCGGATCTGCCGCCCCTGCCCGGATTTGCCCTTGCCCGGATTTGACCTTCATCGCCTGCCAGAGCAGGGGTGACCTTGAGCAGCACTGCGCTGAAACCGGACGACACCATGTTCATCACCTCTCCCGACCTCGCCGCCGAGCCCGGCCTGCGCCATGCCTTCTTCACCCGCGAGGGCGGCGTCTCGTCCGGGATCTACGCATCGCTGAATGGCGGGCTCGGATCCTCCGATGACGCGGCGGCGATCGCCGAGAATCGGGCGCGGATGGCGGCGCATCTGGCGGTGGCGCCGTCGCATCTCGTCAGCCTCCATCAGGTGCATTCAGCCGATGTTGAAATCATCGGCGGCCCCTGGCCGGGTGAGCGGCCCAAGGCCGACGCCATGGTCAGCGCAGCGCCCGGCGTCGCGCTGGGCATCTCGACCGCCGATTGCGGACCGATCCTGTTCGCCGACAGCGAGGCGCGGGTCATCGGCGCCGCGCATGCGGGCTGGAAAGGCGCGTTCTCGGGGATTGTCGCCTCGACGGTGACAGCGATGGAAAAGCTCGGCGCGCGGCGCGAACGCATCGTTGCGGTGCTGGGCCCGACGATCAGTGCAAAAGCCTATGAGGTCGGGCCAGAGTTCGTCGAGCGCTTCAAGGCGGAAAACCAGACCTATGCGCGCTTCTTCACGGCGTCCGAGCGCGCGGCGCATGCGATGTTCGACCTGCCGGCCTTCATCGGCCTGCGGGCGCAGGAGGCGGGGATCGGCCGCTTTCTCGATCTCTCGCTGTGCACCTATGGCGACGAAGACCGCTTCTTCAGCTATCGCCGCACGACGCATCGGGGGGAGCCGGATTACGGGCGGCTGATCTCGGCAATCACGCTGGCTTGAGGAGACGCCCATGCCCCGCACGATCGACTACTATTTTTCGCTGCACTCGCCCTGGACCTATCTGGGGCACGCGACCTTCCTCGACATCGCCACGCGCCATCGCTGCGAGATCGCGTACCGGCCAGTGCCGTTGCGGGCGGTGTTCGACGAAACCGGCGGCGTGCCGCTGCCCAAGCGCCATCCCGTTCGGCAGCACTACCGGCTGATGGATCTGCAGCGCTGGCGCGAGGCTCGCAAGGTACCGCTCGTGCTGCAGCCGAAGCATTTTCCGTTCGATCCGTCGCTTGCCGACCGCTTCCTGATCGCGATCGTGCAGGCGGGCGGGAATCCTGGCCGCTTCATGGGCGAGGTCATGGCCGGCGTCTGGGCCCGCAACGACGACATGACGCAGCCCGATGCGGTCGCGGCGTTGGCGCAGGCCTGTGGTTTCGATGCGCAGGCGCTGGCTTCGGCGGCAGACAGCGAAGCGGTGGCCCGGATTTATGAGGGCACCATCGCGGCGGCGATTACGGCCGGTGTCTTCGGCGCGCCGAGCTATGTGCTCGATGGCGAGGTGTTCTGGGGGCAGGATCGGCTGGAACTGCTCGATGATGCCCTTGCCAGCGGCCGCGCTGCCTATCGGCCCGATCCGCACGCCTGACGGGTCCGCTCAGGCGACGATGTCGGGCGTGCGCCAGCCGAGATGCTGGCCGCCATCGACCGCGATCATCTGGCCGGTGATCGAGCGGGCCTGCGCCAGATACAGCACCGCCTCGGCGATGTCGCGAGGGTCGATCTTGCGTTGCAGCAGGGTCCCGGCGGCCTCCTGCTCCATCGCGTCGGCGCCGTCATGGGGGTTGGGCAGTGTCGGTCCGGGGCCGACCGCATTGACGCGGATCCGCGGCGCCAGGGCCTGCGCCATGGTCTTGGTCGCGGTCAGCAGGGCGGCCTTGGTCAGGGTGTAGGAGTAATATTGCGGCGTCAGCTTCCAGACGCGCTGGTCGATGATGTTGACGATCGCGCCATGGCGCCCCTCGGGGAGGCTGTTGGCCAGCGCGCCGGCCAGGACAGAGGGCGCTCGCAGATTGATCGAGAACTGCCGGTTCCAGGTCGCGACGTCGATCGCTGTCACCTCGTCGATCAGGAAGCTCGAGGCATTGTTGACGAGCAGCGTCACCGGACCGAGTGCCGACTCGACGGCCGGCATCAGCGCATCGACAGCCGCTGGATCGACCAGATCGGCCGGAACGACCATCGCGCGGCCGCCGCGCTGCGTGATCGCCTCGGCGAGCGCCTGCGCCTCGTCGCGGGCGCTGCCGCAATGGATCGCGACGGCATAGCCGGCATCGGCCAAACGCTCGACGATGGCGCGGCCGATGCGCCGCGCTCCACCCGTGACGAGGGCCACTTCAGACATCGGATGGGTTCCTTGCCGCCGGGTCGGTTGCCCCGGGCGCGCGACGCTGCAGCCGCTTTTCCCAGTGCTTGGCCACCCGGAGATAGCGGTAAAACGCGTAATTCATCGCGGTCATGAAGCCATAGACACCGCGCAGCGCATGCCGGCGGCCAATATACGCCTTGATGAAATTCGCCGGAAACTCGACCGCCAGACGAAATACCGAGAGGGAGACGTCGCGCTTGTCGAGATCCTCGGCCTGGGCGTCGCTGTAGCTGTTGAGTTTCGCCATCTGCTCGCCCAGCGAGCGCACCGAGTAGTGATGCACGATCCCCTTGAGGCGGGCGATCCGCGCGCCCGGCGCGAGGTCGACGCGGTCATGCACCGGGGAGGGCGAATAACGGCCCTTGTCCTTGCGATACAGCCGGACGGGCGCGAGCGCATAGGCGAAGCGATGCGGCGCGGGCTCACCGGGAAAGATCTCGGCGATGCGCAGTTCGTAGGCGTCGGCCTGGGGGCCCGAGCCCGAGAACAGCGCCGCGATCTCTGTCGCGAGGTCGGGAGGGACGACTTCGTCGGCATCGAGGTTGAGCATCCAGTCGTGGCGGCACTGCTCCTCGGCAAAGCGCTTCTGCTGGCCGTAACCAGGCCATGGATTCGAGATCACGCGTGCGCCCAGCGCCCTGGCCAAATCCCGGGTGTCGTCGGTCGAGCCGGAATCGACCACGACGATATCGTCGCTCAGCGCGCGCACCGCTCGAATCGTGCGCTCGATACGGTCGGCTTCGTCGCGCGCGATGATGAAGATCGAAAGGAGCGGCACCCGGGGTCTCATTTTCGCCTGGTATTCGAGGCTAAAGCACGCTCCGCCCGGGCCCGCAAGCAAACGTGGGGAAATGTGGCGGGAATGGGAACATTGCCTGGCGCTGCACGTTGTTCCGGCGTGTGGCCGTATTCGATCACGCCCTTGTTAGTATTCGGTTCACCATTAGGTGTGCTTTAACGAACGTTAACATGCCTTGATACGTATGCCGCAGTCATCGCAATCGTGCCGCATTTCTGCCGTGGTCTGGAAGGCGGATGTGCTTCCGAGGCAACAGACAAAGCCGCCAACTCGTCTTATAACCATCACATCGAAATCACCCGCCGGGTCGACCGGCAAAGCGACGTCCCCAGGAGTCCCATTATGAAGAAGTTTCTGCTTTCGACCGTTGCAGTGATCGGTCTCGTCGCTGCTGGCGCCGCTTCCGCCGCTGATCTGCCGTCGCGCAAGGGCCCGGTGATGGCGCCGGTTTATGCGCCCGTGTTCACCTGGACCGGCTTCTACGTTGGTGCCAACGCCGGCTACGGCTTCGGCAATGTCAACGCCGGCACCTTTGCCCTCGCCCGTACCGTCTCGATCGGTGACGTCGATGGCTTCATCGGTGGTGGCCAGATCGGCTACAACTACCAGATCGGCCAGATCGTCCTCGGCGTCGAGGCCGACATCCAGGGCGCCGACCTGCAGACCGACAACAGCTTCGGCGATCGCGTTCGCACCGAGTATTTCGGCACGGTTCGTGGCCGCGTCGGCTTCGCCTTCGATCGGTTCATGCCCTACATCACCGGTGGTTGGGCTTACGGCAACGTGAAGACCTCGATCGTCGGTCTCGGCTCCACCGACAACAACCACACTGGCGGCTACGCTGTCGGCGGCGGTCTCGAATACGCCTTCACCAACAACTGGACTGCCAAGGTCGAGTATCTCTACGTCGACCTCGGCGAGAAGAACGTGTTCAACTCGGGCGTGAAGGTCGGCACCGACTTCTCCGTCGTCCGCGCCGGCCTGAACTACAAGTTCTAGTCTGCTTCCCCTTCCGGGGAAAAAAGAACCCGGTGGCTTCGGCCACCGGGTTTTTTGTTGTCTGCAATGACGGGGCGCCGACTGCGGGACGGCCGTCTTGGCCGTTCAGCCCTTGAAGCGCGTCGCCTCGAAAGCACCGACCTTGGCCGCGAAAGCATCAAGCCAGGTCACCAGGGCGGGATGATCGGCGCGCCAGGTCCCGGCAAAGCGCAGATCGAGATAGCCGAGCGCGCAGGCCAGCGCGATCTCGCCGATCCGGGGCCGGTCGGTATAGACGGGTGGCGCCGCTTCGAGCGCGGCAAGGGCGCGCGAGACCTTGCTCGCCTGATTGGCGACCCAGGCGGCGTTGCGGCCTTCTTCGGGACGGAAGCGGGTCTCGTAGACCTGAAGCAGGGCCGCATCGCACAGCCCATCGGCCAGAGCCTGAAGGCGCAACTGCACGAAGCGCTCTCCGCCAGCCGGAATCAGGCGACCGCCGCCAGCCAGATGATCGAGATAATCGACGATGACACGGGAATCGAACAGCGTGGTGCCGTCGTTCAGGACCAATGTCGGGATCTTGCCGAGCGGGTTCTGCTGGCGCAGCGGCTCGGCCGGGTCATTGGTGTCGGCCACGACGATCTCGATTTGGTCCATCAGGCCGAGCTCGAGAGCTGCCATCTTGACCTTGCGACCGAAGGGGGAGGCGGGGGAGGAGCGGAGAATCAGCATCGGCGGGCCTCAGGCAACGGGCGGTTCAGCCGTCCGGACGGATCGGCTCGCAAAGATAGCGCGGCTGCGGCCCCTGGGCGAGGCGCTCCGTCAGGGCCGGCAGGATGAGTCGGGCTTCATCGACGAGCATCCAGGGCGGGTTGACGATCAGCATGCCGGTGGCGCTGAGCCCACCGGCAGCCTCGGGGCGATCGACGTCGATCTCGAGGCGCAGCAGACGGCCGATGCCGGCCTGGGTGATGCCGGCCAGCAGATTGGCCACCGCGAGCTTGTCCTTCACCGGGTACCAGAGCGCATAGATCCCCGTCGGCCATTTGCGATGAGCCGCGATCAACTCGGCTTCCAGCGTGGCGAACTCATCCTTCTCCTCGAAAGGCGGGTCGATCAGCACCAGCCCGCGCCGCTCCTTGGGCGGGACATTGCCGCGCAGCGCGTTCCAGCCATCGATCGCCAAGGGTTTGCAACGCTCGTCGCGACCGATCGCCTGGACCAGCTTCTTGTGGGTGTGTGGGTGCAGTTCGGCCGCGATCAGCCGATCATCGGGGCGCATCGCATGTCGGCAAAGCCAGGGCGAGCCGGGATAGGCATCCGCGCCGTAGAGCGCGCGGGCCCCGGATACCGCATCACGCCAGGGCTTCAGCAGCGCCTCGACGGCAGGGGCCAGCGGCGAGCGGTCCAGTCGCGCGACGCCGTCTTTCCACTCATGCGTCCGCAGCGCCTCCTCGGAACCGAGATCGTAGCGGCCGGCGCCGGCATGCGTGTCCACGACCCGGTAGGGCGTGGCCTTGGCGTTCAGGTGGGTGAGGATGCGAATCAGCACGACGTGCTTGAGGACATCGGCGAAGTTGCCGGCATGAAAGCCGTGGCGATAATTCATCCCGCGCTCATACGCGCCTTTGCCGCCGCTGTCAGCGCGGCGCGTTCACGGTGATGTCGCGCGTGCGGCAGCCGGAACGGTCGACCTCCTGGCACATGCGGAAATCGCGCAGATCCTTGCTCAGGCAGATGCGGACCTCCTGAAGCACGCCGCGCCGGCAGGCGACCGACATCATGTCGGTGCGCAGGCCCGGATTAGCGGCCACAAAAGCGCGTTCCAGGTCGATCGCGGTCCAGCTCTGGTCGCGCTCGGCCTTGGCGAGGGCAGGGGGGATCACGATCTTCTCGCGCGCGCGCCGCGTATCGGCAAAATAATCGCTCGGGCTCGACCCCGAGCAGGTGCCGTGCTTGCGCCATTGGTGACGGGCGAGGCCTTCGCTTGGGAACAAGCCCCTGGCCTGGTCGAGCGCGATCCGCGACGGGGTGCGCCCGGCCGGGCCGCAATCGCTGGGGAAACCACGCTCGTTCTGCGGCCAGAGCCCGTGGACGACGAAGCGCAGCCCAGCGCCTTCGCCGCATTGCTCGCGGTTGCGGTCACGATCGCCATCGAGCTCGCAGAAACCCGGCGACCATGACAGAGCCAGGACGTAAAAGTCGAAATCGCCGGGCTGACCACCGCGCTGGTCGCGGCCCTGCGCGCCCGCGGTCGCAAGCGAGCCCGTCAGAACAGCCAGAGTGAGTGCGATTCGCGCGCAACCGGCGAGGCTGATCTGGCCCATGGCGTTCTGGCCTGCGCTCAGGGGCGCGCCATCTTGCAGTCGGGTGCGTAGCTGCGATGACGGTCGAGGCCGCTGACGCACCAGTTGACGTTCCAACCATAGCCGAACAGGCCGAGGTTTTCGCGCACCGAGTAATCGACGCGGTGCAGCGTGCCGTCATTCAGCGCGACACGGCCGGTGCAGAAGCGCCGCGGGATGAAATCGTCGCCGAGCGGGCGAAAGCCGATCGGCTTGATCTTGTCATAGGCAACGGCACGCAGCGGGCCCCAGAACTTCTCCTCGCGCGAATTGAACCAGCTGGTGATCTCACCCAGCACGGCGGGATCTTCGCAGGCCGGCAGATTGCCATACATCGCGATGATGCGGTTCTCGGCAGCGTCCGCAGGATGAACCTGGCGACGGCCGGAGGCCTCCGCCGAGACGACGGCCGTCAATGCGGCGAGTGAAGCCAAAGCGGTTCGCAGCAAAGCGCGGCGCATGAGCATAAGCCTTGTGCAGATCGGGAGCCGTACGATGGCGGGGGCTGCGGGAGCGGTCAAGGCGCGTGGGCGCGAGAACGAAGCTTCCCTGAAGGGTTGTGGCTTTTCAGCCCGTCCATGCCGGCATGCCGCTTTGCGGGCTGGCGTGGCCGGGTTGGATAGCCGACACTGCTGCCGATTTGGACATGATGGGAAGCAGTATGCCGGACGATGGATGCATGACGACGATCGACGATCCGGCGGAGCTGCGGGCGCATATGGGTGCGGTCAATCCGTTGGCCGAGCGCAAGGTGCTTGACCATCTCGACGGGTTCTGTCGCGATTTTATCGCGCTATCGCCCTTTCTCGTGCTGGCCAGCGCCGATCAACGGGGCCGGGCTGATGCGAGCCCGCGCGGCGACGCGCCGGGCTTCGTCGCGGTTCTCGACGACCGGACGCTGTTCATCCCGGATCGGCGCGGCAACAACCGCGTCGATAGCTTCGGCAATATCCTGGCTGCCCCGGGCGTCGGGCTGATCTTCATGGTGCCCGGGATCGCCGAGACTCTGCGGGTCAACGGTCGGGCTCGGCTGACGCGCGATGACGCGCTGCTCGAATCCGCGACCGTGCAGGAGCGGACGCCGACGCTCGGGCTTCTGGTCGAGGTCGAGGAAGCCTTCTTCCATTGCGGAAAGGCGCTGATTCGCTCGAAGCTGTGGGATCCGGCCACGCAGGTCGAGCGCGGCCGTTTTCCGACGATGGGGCGCATCATGTCCGAGCAGACGAAGGCGGTCGGCGTTGCGGAGGCGGAGGCCAATCTCGAAGAGGCCTATCGGACGCGGCTCTACTGAGCCACGGCCTGATCATATGACAGCCGGGCCGCGCATGGTGCGCCCCGGCTGCATGGGATGATGGTCAGCGCCGGCCGCGCGAGCGGATCTGATAGGCGTCGTAGTTGAACTCCGCCACCTGCTGCCAGAGCAACTGCTCGTTGCGATAGGCCATCATATGGTCGTGCAGCTTCTTGAACATCGGGTTCTTGGCCCCGAGTTCCTCATAGAGTTCGGCGGCCGCCTTGGCGCAAGCATCCATGATCTCGGGCGAGAACGCCCGCAGTTGCGTCCCCGATGCGATCAGACGCTTGATCGCGGCCGGGTTGACGTCGTCATATTTCGCGATCGTCAGCGAATTCGCCTGATGCGCCGCCGCCGTGAAGATCGCCTTGTCGGAGGCGCTGAGCTCGTTCCACTTCGCCCGGTTGATCATCAGCAGGATCGCGGAATTGCCCTCCCACCAGCCAGGATAATAGTAATAGGGCGCGACGCGGCTGAAGCCGAGCTTCTCGTCGTCATAGGGGCCGACCCATTCGGCGGCGTCGATCGTGCCGCGCTCGAGCGCCGGGTAGATGTCGCCGGCTGCGATCTGCTGGGGCACGGCACCGAGCTTGGCGATGACCTGCCCGGCAAGCCCGCCGATGCGCATCTTCAGGCCCTTCAGATCGTCGATCGTCTTGATTTCCTTGCGAAACCAGCCGGCCATCTGGGCATTGGTGTTGCCGATCGGCAGGCCGATGACGTTGTACTGCGCCAGCAGTTCGTTGAAGAGCGCGAGCCCGCCGCCCTGGAAGAACCAGGCGTTCTGCTGGCGCGTGTTGAGGCCGAAGGGCACCGCTGCGCCGAAGGCGAAGGAGGGGTCCTTGCCGACATAATAGAAGGAGGCGGTGTCGCAGCATTCGACCGTGCCGTTCTGCACGGCGTCGAGCGCCTGCAGGCCCGGCACCAGCTCGCCCGCCGCGAAGTGCTGCAGCTGGATGCGGCCGCCCGACATGTCGGAGAGCGCCTTGATGAAGATCTCGCCGGCGCCGAAGACGGCATCGAGCGCCTTGGGATAGCTCGAGGTCATCCGCCAATTGACCGTCGTGGCGGCCGGCTGGGTCTGGGCCGATGCGGCGGTGGCGGCGAGGGCCGCCCCGGCGAGCCCGCCCTTCAGCATGCTGCGTCTGTTGGTCATGTCGCATTCTCCCTGTCGTTACCGTGAGCTTGTGTCGGCTTTTTTGTTGCGAAGCCGCGTCGGCCAGGTGGCCGGCGCGGAGACGGTTCGCTTCAGTCGAAGGAGGCTTCCAGCATCGCGGCATAATCTGCGGCAGTGGCCGTGCGCGGGTTGGTCGCGCTCGAATGATCTTTGGTCGCGGCGTCCGCGATCGCGCCGATGACGCCGCGCGGCAGACCCATGGCCGAGAGGCTGCCGGGCATGCCGAGCCTGGCGACGAGATCGGCGATCCAGGCCGCGAGATCGGCATCGGCGGGAAGGTCCAGCGCCTTGCGGATCTCGGCATATTTGGCTTTCGCGTCCGGCTCGTTGAAGCGCAGCACGGCCGGCAGCAGCACGGCGTTGAGCGTGCCGTGATGCAGCGAGACCTCCTTCAGCCCGCCCAGCGGGTGGGAGAGCGCATGCACGGCGCCGAGACCCTTCTGGAAGGTCAGGCCGCCCTGGAGGGCTGCCATCATCATCTCCTTGCGGGCCTCGCGGTCGCTGCCGTCCTTGACGGCGCGCTCGATGAAGGCCACGGCGCGCTTGAGCCCGTCGAGCGCGATCGCCTCGGCCGGCGGGTTCTCGCGCGGGCTGAGATAGGTCTCGATGCAATGCGTGATCGCGTCCATGCCGGTTGCGGCGGTGAGCCAGGCGGGCAGGCCCAGCGTCAGCTCGGGGTCGCAGATCGCCAGCCGCGGGATCAGATGGGGCGAGATGAAGCCGAGCTTGCGGCCATCCTTCAGGGTGATCAGCGCGGCGCGGCCGACCTCGCTGCCGGTGCCCGAGGTCGTCGGCACGGCGATGACGGGTGCGACGGCGGCCGTGACCTTCGGAATGCCGCCGAGGATCGCGGCATAGGTCTCCAGCGTGCCGTCATGGGTGGCCAGCAGCGCCACGCCCTTGGCGAGGTCGATCGGCGAACCGCCGCCGATGGCGACCAGCCCGTCGCAGCCATGCTCGCGATAGAGCACGAGCGCGGCCTCGACCGCTTCCTCGGTCGGGTTGGTCGGCGTGCCATCGAAGACGGGGGCGGCGGCGAGAGCCGGCGAGACCGCCTGCACCTTGCCGATGATGCCGGCCGCGACGATGCCCTTGTCGGCGATGATCAGAGGCTTGGCGACGCCCAGCCCAGCGAGGTCGGCTTCGATGCCGGCGATCTCGCCGAAGCCGAATTTGACGGTGGTGAGATAGGTGATCAGGGCCATGAGGGTGTCCTTTGACGGTGTGAAGGCATGCGCCTGTGTGATGGGATGGAAGCCGCGCCGTTCGTCAGGTCGGATCGAGCGCGGCTTTCGCCGGGCCCGCCCGGCGTTCGAGCAGCAGCAGGGCTAGGCCCGCCGCCACGATGAGGGCCGCGCCCGCGAGCATGGCCGGCGTCGGCCAGTCGCCGAAGACGAGCCAGCCGAAGACCAGCGCCCAGACGATCAGCGTATACTGATAGGGCACGACGACCGAGGCTTCCGCCAGTTTGAGCGAGCGCGTGACGCACAGATGCGCCACCATCGCGACGATGCCGAGCAGGCCGAGCATGGCGGTATCCGCCCAGCCCGGCGTCACCCAGCCGAAGGGCAGCAGCACCAGCCCCATCACCAGCGCGCCCAAGGTCTGCCACGCGACGAGGGTGACGTCGGGCGTGCCGCGCAGAGAGCGCCCGGCGATCATCATGCCGGCGAAGAGCACGCTGCCGAGCAGCGCCAGCAGCGCCGGCATCGACAGGCTCGCATCCGTGGGGTTGAGCGCGATGGCAACGCCGGCGAACCCGGCCGCGATGGCGACCCAGCGCCCGGCATCGACGCGCTCGCCCAGGAGCAACATGGCCAGCAGCGCCGACCAGACGGGTGCGGCCAGCCAGATCGTCATCGTGTCGGCCAGTGGGAGATAGGAAACGGCGAGGTAGAACAGCGCGACCTCGCCCGAGCCCAGCGCCACGCGCAACAGCTGCAGGCCGGGCCGCTCGGGCCGCAGGGTCCGCATCACGCCCTGGCGAATGACGAAGGGCATCAGCACGGCCAGGCCCGCCGCGCTGCGCAGCAGCAGCACCTGCCCGACCGTATAGGTCGCGACCAGCCATTTCCCCATCACGTCGTTGAGGGAAAACATCAGGATGCCAAGCAGCATCATGCCGATGCCGGCCAGGGTCGCGTTGCGGGTGGGCATGCGTCGCGGTCAACCTTCCAAACGTCGAGCCATGGCAATGGCCGAGCCTTGCGCCGCGATCAAGCGCGTCCGCCGCGCAGCAGGCAGACCGGAAGCACCGCACAATAATTTTGTGTTGACTTAATTAAGTGATTAGCGAATTATTTGCCCATGGACAGCTTCACCGCGCTTGCCGACCCGACCCGCCGCCGCATCGTCGAGATGCTGGCGCAAGGCGCGCTCTCGGCCGGCGAGATCGGGGAGGGGTTCACGCTGTCGGCGCCGGCGATCTCGCAGCATCTCAAGACGCTGCGCGAGGCCCGGCTTGTGAAGGTCACTGTCGCCGGCCAAAGGCGCATCTATGCGCTCGATCCTGCCGGCCTCGACAGTTTCGACCAATGGGTCGGGCGCGTGCGCGCCTTCTGGCCCGATCGTCTGGCGGCTCTGGAGGCCGCTTTGCAAAAGCCCGAACCGGGCGAGGAGGCGTGATGCAGACCGATGTAATCGCAGCGACGACCGGCGAAACGACGACCGGCAAGGCGTATGGCGAGGTTCTGGAGAGCGGCGCGGTGCGTTTCGAGCGGCTGCTGCCGGGGCCGATCGAGCGGGCCTGGGCCTATCTGGTCGAGGGCGAGAAGCGCGCGACCTGGTTTTGCGGTGGCGAAACGGAAGCGCGGGTCGGCGGCACGATCGAGCTGTTCTTTAAGCACTCGCAGATCACGGACGAGCCGCCGCCTGAAAGCGCGCGCAAGATGAACGACGAGGGCGCGCTGATGAGGGGCATAATCACGGCGTTCGAGCCCCCGCATCGCCTCGCCTTCAACTGGGTCGGCATGGGCGATCCCGATTCCGACGTCGAGATCGAGTTGGCGCAAGCGGGTGACAAGGTGCGCCTCGTGCTGATTCATCGCCGGCTTGCCACCAGGGACCGCATGGCGATGGTCTCCAGCGGCTGGCACCTGCATCTGGGCCTGCTCGAGGATCAGTTGCTCGGGCAGAAACCGCGCGGCTTCTGGTCGGTGCATGAGGGTCTGATGTCGGAGTATGCGGAGATGCAGAAGGGGGTGGCGATGTGATGCGGCGGTGCGGATCGACATCGCGGTTTGCCGCCGTTCAGATCGTCATCCTCATGAGGCTGGCGGGCGCGGGCGGTGCCGACGCCTGGTCGGCGCTGTCGGCATCGAGCGCGAGAACGGTGCGCAGCAGAACGGCCTGAAGCGCCGCCAGATCCACGTCCTGTTTCGCCTCGACCGCGCGTTGGGCGATTGTTGCCGTCGCTTCGAGTGCGGTGAAGCCGAGCGTTCCGGCCACACCCTTCAGCGTATGCAGTTCGCGGATGGCGGCGGTGGTTGCGCCGGTTGCGACTGCCCTGGCGGCGTCCGCCGCCATGCGGGTCGCATCCGGCCAGAAGGATCGAGTCAGTTCCTCGAGGAGGTCGTGGCCGAGTTCGAGTCTCAGCTCGTCTCGCGCCGCCTGATCGATGAGCAAGCAGCCATCGATGCTGTCGGGCAGGCCCGCCAGCGTGTCCATTGGCTCGCCATTCTCCGATTGCGAGCCGGGCAGCCATTTGGCGAGGATGGCTGTCAGCTTGGCCCGGTTGATCGGCTTGGCGACGAAGTCGCTCATCCCGGCCGCAAGGCATTCCTCGCGGTCGCTCGAGAAGGCGTTGGCCGTCAGCCCCACGATCGGCAGCTCGGCCAGCCCCTGACGACGGATCGCGCGCGTCGCCTCGGGTCCGCTCATCACAGGCATCTGCATGTCCATCAGCACCAGATCGTAATGGGTGGCGCCGACGAGATGGGCCGCGATCTCGCCATCGGGGGCATGATCGACCTCCAGCCCCAACCGAAGCAGCAATTCCCTGGCGACGGTGAAGTTGATGAGATTGTCCTCCGCCACCAGGACCCGCCCTGAAAACGTTCGATCCGGCACCGTCTCGGTTTCGGGCGCGGCAAGACCTTTCGAGGCCGCGACCGGCCCGACGGGCAAGGTGAACCAGAAGCGGGTGCCGCCGCCTTCGCGCGGGCTGACACCGATGTCGCCACCCAGAGCGCCGATCAGACGGCGGCAGATTGCCAGGCCCAGACCGGTGCCGCCGAAGCGGCGGTTGATGGTGATGTCGAGCTGGCTGAAATCCTGGAACAGGCGGTCACGCGCCTCTGCCGGAATGCCGATCCCCGTATCCTCGACCTCGACGCGCAGGCCATTTTCGTCATCGAGACTGCAAACCAGCTTGACCCAGCCGGTGTCGGTGAACTTCACGGCATTGCCGACGAGGTTGAACAGGATCTGCCGCAGGCGGGTCGCATCGGTCGTGATGAGGGCCTGTGGGTTTTCCACATGCAGGGCGATGCCCTTTTCGCTGGCACGCTGCCCCATCACATTGGCGACGGCGCTGCAGACGCAGCCCAGTTCGAAGGGCGCCATTTCAAATTCGACAGCCCCGGATTCGAGCTTCGAAAAATCGAGGATGTCGTCGATGAGCGCCAGAAGCGTGTCGCTGCAATCCCCGATAATGCCGAGCCTGTCGCGCTGGTCACGGGTCACCGCCGAGGCGCGCATGACATCGACCATACCGATGATGCCGTTCAAAGGCGTCCGGATCTCATGGCTCATGGTGGCCAGGAAAATCGATTTGGCGCGTGCACCGGCTTCGGCGCGCTTGGCGGCCTCCGCATTTTCGATGCTCAGCCTCTCGAAACGCAGTCTGGCAGTGCGGATGAAGTAGAGTTGCACGCCGAGATAAATGACGATCAGTGCGAGCGACGCGATCAGTGCGGTCATCGCATTGGCCAACTGGCCATAGGCAGAGGTCAGTTCGGCGCGATCTTCCACCCTGATCCGGGACTGCGCGAGGTTGGAGACATTGAGCAGGCGCTCGGTGACGCGCGCCAGGCTAGCGAGTTCGCCCAGCAGTGGGGAAAGCTCGTGCGATGGCTCGGACGGCTGCTCGAGGCTGTCGACGAGGGGGGCCAAGCGCAGGATGCGCTGCCGGGCATCCTGCGCCAGGGTCAGCACCTCGACGTCGCTTCCGAATTTCTTGGCGTAATGGTCGCTGGTGAGAACGCTGGTGCGGCTGTAGAGGATGTCATAGCGCAGGGTCACGTCGGCACGTCGAGCGTCGGTGTATTCGTCGGCGAGTTCGCGAACGGTCAGGTCCAGTCTCTTGACCTCGCGATCCAACTGGTAGGCCGCCCAGACAGCGTCCTCGCGCACGCTCTCATCCGTCGCGCGATGGCGCGAGCCGAGTGCCGAGAACGTCGCAAGCACCACGACGCCCAGCAGGAGGCTGACGCAGACCAGCGCCAGGATTCCGAAGTTGAACAGGCGCGCCTGCATCACATGCAGCCTCGTTCTGGCACCGTCAGCGAACCTCGATCGACTTCAGCTGCCAGGCTGACCGGCCGAAATAGAGCTCGTTGTAGAGCGCTGGGTCCTGATCGAAGGGATAGATCACGAAGATCGGGCCTTTTTCGCGGACCGAAATAGGCTTGCCATTGATCTTCGTCGCCAGGATCACGGGCCATTTCCGAAAATCGGCAACCGGAATCTCCACGGCGTAGTCGTTCAGCGCGGTGACCCGCAGCACGGTCCCGGTGGCGCCGACGAAATCGAGCAGGGCGGCTCCGAGCGGCCCCTCGAACTGCGTTTTTGCTGGATACCACGGCGTGTCGGCAATGGTCACCTTGCCTGGCAGGGCCGCAAGCATGGCCGCATCGAGCGAAACGCCATCCGTGCTGTTGCGGTTCGTGATCTTCCCGCTGACCGTCAAAACCACGGCGCCCTTGGGCGCAGGAAGTTCGGCCGCCAAAGCCGAAGCGGCGGTCACGATCAGGGCAAGGCAGGCGCCGACAATGCGTTTGAACATGGCTTCAATCCCCTGGCTGACGAAGGCTAAATCTAGCTCGCGCGGGCAAGCGGCGGGCAGACCGGCTCCGAGGTCTCGTGCATCAAAGCGACGATCTTGCCCCAGCAACCTTCGAACGCCGCCACGCAGGCCGGATCGAAATGGCTTCCAGCGCCCGACCTGATGAAGTCGCGCGCATCCTCGATCGGCCGACCCGGCCGGTAAATGCGGTTGGCGCAGAGCGCCTCGAAGACATCGGCCACGGCTGCGATTCGCCCCTCCAAAGGGATGGCGTCGCCGGCGAGGCCGCGCGGATATCCCTTGCCGTCCCAGCGTTCATGATGCGACCGGGCGATCCGTTCGGCGCATTGCATCAGGCTGGACCGTCCATCGGCCAGGATCGCTTCGCCGATGGAGACATGGGTGCGCATCATCGCCATTTCGGCATCCGTGAGGCGGCCCGGCTTCTGCAGAATGGCATCGGGGATGCCGATTTTCCCGACATCATGCATCGGCGCGGCGGCATGGATCGTCTCGCACCGCTCCTCATCGAGGCCGAGTTGCTCGGCGATGAGTCGGCAGAGGCCGGCCATGCGCGAGACGTGATCGCCGGTATGGCCATCGCGGCATTCGATCGCGCGCGACAGGCGCCGCGCCATGTCGCGCTGGCTCTCGGTCAAGGCCTGTGTCGCCTGCCGCACTTCGCTTGCAAGCCAGGCCGCCTTGTCCCGCATCGCCGTTTGCGCCTCACGCAGACTGAGCAGGTTCTGGACCCGAACGCGCAATTCGACCGGCTCGATGGGCTTGCGCAGGAAATCGGTCGCGCCGGCGTCGAGTGCCGCGATCCGGGTTTCGCGCTGCTCGGTCGTGGTCACCATCACGATGGGCTGATGCTGATGATTTGGCAGCCGCCGGAGCGCCTGGATAAAGGCGACGCCATCCATCTCGGGCATCAGGTAATCGACCAGGACCAGATCGAATTCGGTGGTTTGGGCTGCGGACAGCGCCTCCAGCGGATTGGCGAAGACGGCGATCTCATGGTCGCCGAGGTTATTGACGATGCCGCGCAGCACCATCAGATAGGTGCGGTTGTCATCGACGATCATGATGTTCATCGGCCCGTGCCCCCCATGGCGAAAGCGGCCACCCTGCGTCTCGCGCCGAAGGCCCGGCTGGAGGTCATCGAACCGGCGGAGCGGGAGGGCAAGGTTCCCTCCCGATAAATTGCCATCGCCAACCTCACGTAGCTGGAACCCAATAGTTCCAAATGGTCGTATGTTGCGTCTGGTAGAGATTGAAACTTAAAATAAGATCAATTCAATCTCTCAAACAGCGATATCTGGTTCATTCGGGAGGCATGGCCCGCGACCCGGGCGTTATGGCCGCCAAGGCGGATCCGGGCATAGTCGGACAGAGATTGCCGAGATCGTGCGTCTGCACCTCCCGTGCGGTCCAGCCGGGCCATGGGTCGACGAACTGCTGAGGCCGGCCGATTGGGCGTCAAGGGCCTGTTTGGTCCGTCCTGTTGGCGCATCAGCGGCATCGACCGCGCCGCAATATGTTTTGCCTTGCCTGCCGGCTCTGGAACGGTCATCGAAGGTTCATCAGCCTCCGGACCGTTCATGCCGATCTCCCAAGCCCTCTTCCGGCGCACCAATCTGCTGCTCATGGCGGCGGGGCTTGCCGTTCTCGTCGCGATCGTCGGCAGTTCGCTCTGGCTGACGCTCGCGACCGAACGCAACTTTGCCGATGTCGTGGCCGTGCGCGAGGTGCGCAGCGCCTCGGCCGATCTGTTGTCGCTGGTGCAGGATGCCGAGACCGGCCAGCGCGGCTTCCTGCTGACGCGCGATTCGACCTATCTCGATCCCTACAGCAACGCGGTGGCGCGCTATCAAGAGCGATTCAAGCGCCTGACGGCGTCGGTGGCCGACCTGCCGGACATGGACCCCTATGTCGACAGGCTGGAATCGGCCCTCAACGCCAAATGGGCCGAACTCGCGACGACCGTCGCGGCGGCGCAGAGCGGGGATTTCGCCAGTGCGGTCGCGATGGTCGGCCAAGGGCGTGGCAAGATCCTGATGGACGAGGCGCGGGCTGGATTCGCCAGCATCCTGCAACGGTCCGAAGCGACGCTGGTCGCTGCCATCGCGGCGCAGGAGACGGCGGCGATGCGGCTGCGCTGGGTCACGATACTCGGCGCCATGATCATCCTCGGGCTGGCGGGCGCCGCCGCCTGGACGATCCTGGGCTATACCGGCGAGATCATGACGGCGCGCCGGGAGCTCGAAACCCTCAATGCGGGGCTGGAGGAGCGCGTGGCCGAGCGCACCGATGCGCTCGTCAAGGCCAATGACGAAATCCAGCGATTCGCCTATATCGTCACGCATGATCTGCGCGCCCCCCTGGTCAATATCATGGGCTTTACCAGCGAGCTGGAATCGACCTTCAAGCCGATCGAGGCCTATGTCGATGCCGAGGGCGAGAAGGCCGAAGAGCTGAAGACCGAGGCCCTGCTGGCGCTGAAGGCCGATGCGCCCGAGGCGCTCGACTTCATTCGCTCCTCGACCCGCAAGATGGACGGCCTGATCAACGCCATCCTCAAGATCTCGCGCGAAGGCGCCCGGGCGCTGAAACCCGAGCGGCTGATGCTGGAGACGCAACTCGAGGCGGCAGCTGCAGCAGTGCACCACCAGGCCGCCGAGACCGGCGGCGGCATCACCATCGATGCCAAGGTCGACCGGATGGTCACCGACCGCTTCTCGCTCGACCAGATCATCGGCAATCTGCTCGACAACGCGATCAAGTATCGCTCGCCGGACCGTCCGCTTCAGATCGTCGCGCGCACGCTGGCGCCCCGCGCCGGCTGGGTCGCGATCGAGATCGAAGACAATGGCCGCGGCATCGCGGCCAGCGACCATGAGCGGATCTTCGAATTGTTTCGCCGGTCCGGCACGCAAAACACGGCCGGCGAGGGCATCGGGCTTGCGCATGTGCGCAGCCTCGTGCGCAACCTCGGCGGCGACATCACCGTGCGCTCGGAATTCGGTGTGGGAACGACCTTCACGGTCCTGCTGCCGGCCGATCTCAGGACCGTGAAACGGAGCCATCAGACATGAACCAAGCCAAGCCTGTCTCGATCGTGATGATCGAGGATGACGAGGGCCATGCCCGGTTGATCGAGAAAAACATCCGGCGTGCCGGCGTCAACAACGAGATCATCCCGTTCACCAACGGCACCGATGCGCTGACCTATCTGTTTGGAGCCGACGGCTCGGGCATGGTCAGTTCGGGACGCCAGCTGCTGATCCTGCTTGATCTCAACCTACCCGATATGGGCGGCGTCGACATCCTCGAAAAGGTGAAGGGCAACGTCCATACCAAGCGCTCGCCGGTCGTGGTTCTGACGACGACCGACGATAGCCGCGAGATCCAGCGCTGCTATGATCTGGGCGCCAATGTCTACATCACCAAACCGGTGAACTATGAGGGCTTCGCCAATGCGATCCGACAGCTCGGGCTGTTCTTCTCGGTGATGCAGGTGCCCGAGACGCCCTGACGGCCGGCGTGAACGCGATGTCGAACCCAACCATCACCGTCCTGTACATCGATGACGATGCGGCTCTCGGCCGCCTCGTGCAGCGGTTTCTCGGCCGGCGCGGCTACACTGTCGGGCATGTCCTCAATGCCGCCGCTGGTCTCGCGCGCATCGCGCAGGGCGGGATCGACGTGGTGATCCTCGATCACGACCTGGGCACGAGCGTCGGGCTGGACCTGCTGGCCGAGCTGAACGGCCGGGAGGGCGCGCCGCCGGTGGTCTATGTCACAGCCTCGTCCGAACTGGCGATCGCGGTGCAGGCGCTGAAGGCGGGTGCGGTCGATTACGTCGTCAAGACGATCGGCGAGGATTTCGAGGTGCTGCTCGCCTCGGCGCTCGAACACTCGGTCGAGCGGGCGCGGCTGATGCGGGCCAAGGAAGAGGCCGAGCGCGAGGTGCGGGCCGCACGCGACCGCGCCATCGTCCTGCTGGCGGAGGTCAACCATCGCGTCGCCAACAGCCTGGCGCTGGTGAGTTCGCTGGTGCGGATGCAGGCCTCGGCCGTCAAGGATGCCGGTGCACGCGCGGCGCTCGCCGAGACCCAAGCGCGGATCACGGCGATTGGCAACCTGCATCGCAGCCTCTACACCTCCGACGATGTCAGGACCGTCGATCTGGCGGCCTATCTGGCTTCGCTCGTCAAGGAACTGGGCCAGTCGATGTCGGTGGCCGGGCAGACGCCCGACATCCGCTTCGAGGCGGTGCCGATCCTGGCCAAGACGGACAAGGCGGTCTCGATCGGCATGATCGTGACCGAGCTCGTGACCAACGCGATCAAATACGCCTATCCCGAGGGCAGCGGGGAGATCCGGGTGTCGCTGTCGCAAGATGGCGATCACGGCACGCTGCTGGCCGTGTCGGATGACGGGATCGGCTGGTCGGGCCAGGGCCCGGCCTCCGGCACGGGTCTCGGCGGCAAGATCATGGGTGCGATGGCCCGGGGGCTGGGAACGACGATCGACTATGTGCCCCAGCCGCGCGGGACCCGCGTCGTCGTCAAGATCGCGCCGGAGCCGGAGCCGGAGCTGGCGGACTGAGGGGCGTCTGGGCCAGACCTACAGGCTGGCTGCGGCCCGCGCGGCCTGGTCGTACTGGCCCGAGAACGAGCGCATCGCCGCCGCGATATCCGAAAGCCGGGTGGGATCGAGGCCGGTCGCCGACACCGACTTGACCAGCAGCTGTTCGCGGATCTGGGCATAGCGGCGGCAGGCCTCCTCGCCGGCCGGCGTCACCGTCACCGTCTTTTCCTTGCCCTTGCGGCCGGATTTCAGCAGTTTGAGGCGCTCCAGCTTCTTGAGCGCGTAATTCACCAGATGCGTGTCCTCGATGTTGAGGACGAGGCAGATATCGGCGAGCCGCTTGGGCTTGGCGCGGTGGTTGACGTTGTGCAGCACCAGTACGTCGAGCGGCGAGAGATCGGGCAGCCCGGCAGCTGCCATGCCGCGCACCATCCAGCGATGGAAGGCATGCACGGTCATGCTCATCGCAAATTCGAATTCCGACAGAGCCGGCATCGCGCCCGCGGCCAGATGGCCGGAGGAGACGATGGGGCCGAGATCGTCGGGGAGGGGCTTGGTTGGGGACATCTGCGCTTGATCGGGAGGGCGCGAGGAACCCTCTCCCATAGGGAGAGGGCAGGGAGAGGGGTCGACCATCGGATGGTGTGGCTGTAACCCAACCGCCGCTGCGGACAGGCCTTAGCTTAACTGGTCAGGGGGCCGACCCCTCACCCCTGCCCCTCTCCCTATGGGAGAGGGGTTCCCCGCGCTTTTCCTGTAAGGCTGCCGCCTCACATCTTCTTGTAGGCGTCGACGATGGCCTGGCCATCGGCGCCGGCCTTCTTCAGCCAGTCGGCGGTCAGGGTGTCGCCGGCCTTCTTGAAGCCCGCCGCGAGTTCGGGGCTCGGGGCCTGGACCTTCATGCCCCGGGCCTTGAGCTGCTCGAGATACCAGCCCGACTTGTCCTGCCACATCTTCCAGCCGCGCTCCTCGGCGGTGGCGGCGGCCTTCAGGATGGCGTCCTGCGTCGCCTTGTCTAGGCCGTTGAAGGCGGCCTTGTTGACGAAGGTGGCGTTCTTCGGGATCCAGGCCTGGGTGTCGTAGAAATGGGTCAGGGATTCCCAGACCTTGGAATCATACCCGGTGCCGCCCGAGGACATGAAGGAGTTGACGACGCCGGTCGCCAGCGCTTGCGGCAGTTCGGCGGCCTGGATCGTCACCGACTGCATGCCGAGCAGATCGCCCAGGCGGGCCGTGCCGACATTGTAGGAGCGCCACTTCTGGCCCTTCATGTCGTCGATCGTGTTGATGTCCTTCTTGGTGTAGACGCCCTGCGGCGCCCAGGGGACCATGAACAGCAGCTTGATGCCCTGGGCGTCGAGCTTCTTCTCCACGGCGGCCTTGGAGGCTGCATAGAGCTTCCTGGCCTCGGGAAAGGACGCCGCGAGGAAGGGCACGACGTCGATGCCGAAGATCGGATCCTCGTTCTCGTGGATCGAGATCAGGACCTCGCCCATCTGGGCCTGGCCGCTCTGGACGGCGCGCTTGATCTCGGGGGCCTTGAACAGCGAGGCGCCGGGATGGACGGTGATGGCGAGCTTGCCACTGGTCGCCGCTTCGACATCCTTGCCGAACTGGATGAGGTTTTCGCTGTGCGGGTTGTCGATCGGATAGGCGGCCGGCAGGTTCCACTTGGTCTGCGCCGCAGCGGGGGCTGCGAAGGCGAGCGCGCTGACGCCGAAGGCGAGGGCGGCGGCGCTGAAGGTTCTGCGGTTGATCATGATCTTATTCCCTCTTTTGTTGCTTGGTTGCTTGGTCGAAACGCATCAGTCCGGGAAAGCGAGCTTGGGCAGATAAAGCACGATCTGCGGGAAGGTCGTGATTATGAAGACGGCGATGTTCAGCAGAATGAAGAACGGAAACGCCGCCTTCGCAACCGTCCAGGTGTCCCGGCCGCTCATGTTCTGCAGCACGAAGAGGTTGAAGCCCACCGGCGGGGTGATCTGCGCCATCTCGACATGGATGATCAGGTAGACGCCGAACCAGATCAGGTCGAAGCCGGCCTCCTTGACCATGGGCAGGACGATCACGGCGGTGAGCACGATCATCGAGATGCCATCGATCAGGCAGCCCAGGATGATGTACATCACGGTCAGTGCGAGCACGAGCATATGCGGCGAGAGCGCCTGGCCCTTGACCCAGTCGGCGAGCGCAGCCGGGATGCCGGTATAGGCCATCGCCGCCGTGCAGAAGGCCGCGCCCGCCAGGATCAGCATGATCATGCAGGTCAGGCGCGTCGCGCTCATGATGCTCTCATAGAGCGTCGCCCAGGTCAGCGTGCCGCTCCACCAGGCCAGAAACAGCGCGCCGGTGACGCCCCAGGCGGCGCATTCGGTCGCGGTGGCGAAGCCCAGCACGAGGGCGAGGAAGACGGCCGCGATCAGGAGCAGGCAGGGCGCCAGCTTGGCCGACTGCTTGAGCTTCTGGAGGAAGGGCAGGGACGGGTCGCGCGGCGGCGTCTTGTCCGGGTTGAGCAGCGACCAGATGATGACGTAGCCCATATAGAGCGACATCACGAGCAGGCCGGGCAGGAAGCCGCCGAGGAAGACCTGCAGCACCGAGACATTGGCCGTGACCGCGTAGACCACCATCGGGATCGAGGGCGGGATCAGGAGGCCGAGCGTGCCGGAGCCGGCAAGCGTGCCGAGGCTCAAGCTCTCGCTGTAGCCGCGCTTGCGCAGTTCCGGCAGCGAGATCTTGCCGATGGTGGCGACCGTGGCCGCCGAGGAGCCCGAGACGGCCGCGAAGATGCCGCAGCCGATGATGTTGGTGTGGATCAGCCGGCCGGGCAGCCATTGCAGCCAGGGCGAGAGCCCCTGGAACATCTGCTCGGAGAGCCGCGTCCGGAACAGGATTTCGCCCATCCAGATGAAGAGCGGCAGCGCGGCCAGCGTCCAGGAACTGGCGCTGCTCCAGACGGTGGTGGCCAGCACCTGGCCGATGGGAATGTCGGTGACCAGCACCATGGCGAGAAGGCCGACGAGGCCGAGGCCAACGGAAATCCAGACGCCGCTGCCGAGAATGAGGACGAGGAAGCCGAGCAGGATGAGGGCGAGAACGGGCAGGGTCATGTCAGACGCTCCCGCCCTGCGCGATGCGCTCGATCAGTTCCTCGGCGCTCTTGGGCGGCTCGGGCTCATAGGTCGGGCGCCCGCCGCGCGCGACGATGACGAATTCGTCGAGGATGGCGATGAACAGAATGGCGAGACCGACGATGAGGCCGAGCTGCGGAATCCAGAGCGGAACCGAGACGACGCCGGTCGACATGTCGAAATACTGCCAGGAATCATGGGCGAGCTTTCCGGCCTGGAATGTAAAGTAGCCGATGAAGAGGGCCGCCGTGCCCAGCGAGAACAGTTCGGCCGCCTGGCGCTTGGGGCCTTTCAGCCGCTCGATGAGCAGGCCGACGCGGATCATCTCGCCGCGCTTGAAGGTGTGGGCGAGGCCGAGAAACGACATCGCGACCAGTGCCCAGCCGGCGAAATCATCGCCCGAGGGAACATTGACATTGATCTCCCGGCCGACGGACAGGATCATCATCAGCCCGAAGATCACGACCAGAAAGACGCCCGCGAGATAGCCGGCAGCGAGGTAAAGGCCGTCGAGGAAACGCCGCATCAGACGCCGCGCCCCATGGAGCGGGCGCGCACTGCACCTGCGATTGCCAGGACTGTCGCCATCATTGCATCCTCCGCCTTGTGACCGCCCGGCCCCTCAGCCATGTTCCGGTCACAATTGCGATCGTATCGCCCGAAACCTCCTTGTCAACAACACATCGACAATTTATCGATGAAACGTCAGGGACGCTCGTTCTGTGTCTAATCAAAGGATGTCGGGGATGTCTGTTTCGCGTTGGGACTTCTGGATCGACCGGGGCGGCACCTTCACCGATGTTATCGGCCGTGATCCGGCAGGCAAACTTCACGCCAGAAAGCTCCTCTCCGAAAATCCGGGCGCCTATCGCGACGCCGCCGTGCAGGGGATCCGCGACCATCTCGGCCTCAACGCTGGCGAGCCGATCCCGGCCGGTCTGGTCGGCGAGGTGCGCATGGGCACAACGGTGGCCACCAACGCGCTGCTCGAGCGCAAGGGCGACCGCACGCTGCTGGTGACGACGAAGGGTTTTCGCGATGCGCTGCGCATCGGCTACCAGGCGCGGCCCGACATCTTCGCCAAGGAGATCATCAAGCCCGAGCAGCTCTACGACGCCGTGGTCGAGGTCGCCGAGCGGGTGCTGGCCGACGGCACGGTCGAGCAGGCGCCCGACGAGGCGGCGATCCGGGCCGATCTGCAGGCGCAGTACGATGCCGGGTTCCGCGCGGTGGCCATCGCCTTCATGCATGCCTATCGCTACCCCGCCCATGAGCAGGTCGCAGCGAGGGTCGCCCGCGAGATCGGTTTCCCCCAGGTTTCGGTCAGCCATGAGGTCTCGCCGCTGATCAAGCTGGTCGGGCGTGGCGACACCACGGTGGTCGACGCCTATCTCTCGCCGATCCTGAGCCGCTATGTCGCGCAGGTCTCGGAAGAGCTCGACCTCGCCCGCACCGGCGCGCGGCTGATGTTCATGATGTCCTCGGGCGGACTCACCGCCGCCGAGCTGTTCCAGGGCAAGGACGCGATCCTGTCGGGGCCCGCCGGCGGCGTCGTCGGCCTCGCCGAGACCGGGCGCTCGGCCGGCTTCGACAAGGTCATCGGCTTCGACATGGGCGGCACCTCGACCGACGTCGCCCATTTCGACGGCGAGTACGAGCGCGCCTTCGAAACGGAAGTGGCCGGCGTGCGGATGCGCGCGCCGATGATGCTGATCCATACCGTCGCGGCCGGTGGCGGCTCGATCCTGCATTATGATGGGGCGCGCTTTCGGGTCGGGCCCGATTCCGCTGGCGCCAATCCGGGGCCGGCCGCCTATCGGCGCGGCGGGCCGCTCGCGGTCACCGATGCCAATGTCATGGTCGGCAAGCTGATCCCGGCCTATTTCCCGCCGATCTTCGGCGAGAAGCGCGACCAGCCGCTCGATGTCGAGGCGGTGAAGGACAAGTTCGCGGTGCTTGCGGCCGAAGTCGGCGACGGGCGTTCGCCTGAACAGGTCGCCGATGGCTTCATCCAGATCGCGGTCGCCAACATGGCCGAGGCCATCAAGAAGATTTCGGTCCAGCGCGGCTACGACATCACCCGCTATGCGCTGAACTCGTTTGGGGGCGCCGGCGGGCAGCATGCCTGCCTCGTGGCGGATGCGCTCGGGATCGAGACCGTGCTGCTGCACCCCTTCTCCGGCCTGCTCTCGGCCTATGGCATGGGGCTCGCCGAAATCCGCGCGACGCGGACGGCCGCGCTCGACGTGCCGCTCGATGGCGGTGCCCAGGCGGCGGTCGAGGCGTCAGCGGCGGGTCTTGCCGCCGAGACGCAGGCCGAGGTGTCGGGCCAGGGCGTGCCGGATGGCGACATCGCGATCCTGATCCGCGCCCATGTCCGCTATGCCGGCACCGACACTGCCATCGCGGTCGCAGCCGGTACGCCCGAGGCGATGAAAGACGCGTTCCAGGCGGCGCACAAGGCGCGCTTCGGCTTCATGGACGAGACCAAGGCGCTGGTCATCGAGGCGGTCGAGGTCGAAGCGATCGGCGGTGGCGCCAAATTCGAGGAGGCGTCCGCGCCCGAGACGGCCGGTGAGCCCGTGGCAGCCGAGACGACACGCGTCTTCTCGAAGGGCCAGTGGCACGAGGCGGCGATCGTGCGCCGCGAGGCGATCCAGCCCGGCCAAAGCGTGGCGGGGCCGGCGATCATCATCGAGGCCAATCAGACGGTGGTGGTCGAGGATGGCTGGCAGGCGAAGCTGACGGCCAAGGACCATCTCGTGCTGGTGCGCTCCAAGGCGCTCGTCCAGAACGCCGCCATCGGCACCCGGGCCGACCCGGTGATGCTCGAGATCTTCAACAACCTGTTCATGTCGATCGCCGAGCAGATGGGCGTGACGCTGCAGAACACCGCCTATTCGGTCAACATCAAGGAGCGGCTCGACTTCTCCTGCGCCGTCTTCGACCAGAACGCGGCGCTGGTCGCCAACGCGCCGCATATGCCGGTGCATCTGGGCTCGATGGACAAGTCGGTCGAGACCGTCATCAAGAACAACCCGAAGATCGCGCCCGGCGACGTCTACTGCCTGAACGCGCCCTACAACGGCGGCACGCATCTGCCCGACATCACGGTCTGCACGCCAGTCTTCGACGAGGCGGAGAAGGACATCCTGTTCTGGGTCGCCAGCCGCGGCCATCATGCCGATGTTGGCGGCACCGCCCCGGGCTCGATGTCGCCGCTGGCGACCGTGATCGAGGAGGAAGGCGTCTATATCGACAACTTCAAGATCGTCGATCAGGGCCGCTTCTGCGAAGATGAGTTGGTCGCGATCCTGACCGGCGCGCGCTATCCCGTCCGCAATGTCGTGCAGAACGTCAATGACCTGAAGGCGCAGATCGCGGCCAACGCCAAGGGCTTGGCCGAATTGAAGAAGATGATCGCCTCCTTCGGGCTCGATGTGGTGCAGGCCTATATGGGCCATGTCCAGGACAATGCGGCCGAAAGCGTCGCGCGCCTTCTGACCAAGCTGCACGATGCCGAATTCACCTATCCGATGGACCAGGGCTGCGCGATCAAGGTCAGGATCAGCATCGACCGCGACAAGCGTGAGGCGACGGTCGACTTCACTGGCACCTCGGAGCAGCGGCCGGACAATTTCAACGCGCCGGCCCCGGTGACGCGGGCCGCCGTGCTCTATGTCTTCCGCGTGATGGTCGACGATGCGATCCCGATGAATGCCGGCTGCCTGCGCCCGATCAAGATCGTCATTCCGGACGGTTCGATGCTCTCGCCGCGCTATCCGGCCGCCGTCGTCGCCGGCAATGTCGAGGTCTCCCAGGCGGTCACGAACACGCTGTTTGGCGCGCTGGAGGCGATGTCGTCCTCGCAGGGGACGATGAACAACCTGACCTTCGGCAATGACCAGTACCAATATTACGAGACGATCTGCTCGGGCTCGCCGGCGGGGCCGGGCTTCCACGGCACGTCGGGCGTGCATGTCCACATGACCAATTCGCGCCTGACGGATCCGGAAATCCTGGAGACGCGCTTCCCGGTGGTGCTGGAGGATTTCCACATCCGCCTCGGCTCGGGCGGCAAGGGCGAGTGGAACGCGGGAGACGGCACCAGCCGCACCATCCGCTTCCGGACGGCGATGGATTGCGCGATCCTTGCCTCGCACCGCAAGGTCCGCCCCTTCGGCATGAAGGGCGGCGAGCCCGGGCAGGTGGGCAAGACGCTGGTGCGCAGGCTGTCGGGCGCGATCGAGGAGCTGAAGCCGAGCGACCAGACCTGGCTCGAAGCCGGCGAGGCCGTGACGGTGATCACGCCGACGGCGGGCGGGTATGGCAAGGCGAAGGGGTAAGCGGCTGCCGTTGGTGAGCACTCAGCCCAGATCGGTCTGCGCAAAATCGCTGCCCTTGTAGATCAGGGCCGCGCCGTGTTCCTTCGCGCAGGCATAGGCGAAGCAGTCCGCGAAATTCAGCGCGGCGGGGCTGCCGATGGCGCGGCCATAGCGCTTGGCGGCCTCGATCGCGGCCTGCCCGGTGGCGGGGGTGATGGTGACCTCCGTGGCGCCGATATCGGCGATGAACTGCGCGACGCTGCTCTGGGCTGCGGTGATAAGCCCGGCATCAAGAGCCGCTTGCGTATCGCGCGCCTTCTTCGCCGCCAGAGAGAGCACCGCTTCGAAAACGCCGGGCGGCGACACAAGGAAAGGGCGCGACGAACCTTGTAGGCGCTCCAGAAAGATCGCTCGGTCGCTCTCCCGCCCGAGGATGGCAACGATCACCGAGGCGTCGAGATAGGTCATGTTTCCCACATCTCGTCGGTGAACGCCTTCATGTCGAAATCGCCTTCGCCCGCTCCCATGGCGTCGGCAAGGGCCATGCTTCTGGCGATCCGCTCCTCCAGCGGCCGTGCGGCTTCGAGCCGGATGATTTCCCGTTCGAGGGCCAGGCGCACCACCTGGGTTTTGGTCGCGGTGCCGGTCAGATGCTGAAGTTTGATGGCCAGTTCATCGACTTCATCGTCGCGGATGTAGAGCGGCATGATCCATCCCCCGGGTGGATATTCATAAATGAAAATGGATATCCACCAGATCGGTAGCGCTGCACGCCTTTGGATGCAAACGCATTGTCCGTCGGCAGCTCTGAATCTCGTGTGCGCCTTGTGCAGTTTTGACAAATATGTCAAATCTTCATGGTGAAGCTCACGCGCCCCATTTCCTGGATCAAAGCGGCACGGAAAGATTTTCTGAGCTTTCCGGATGCTGCTCAACGGGACGCGTTGCGGGCTTTGACCGTTGCGGCCGAAGGCGGGATGGCGGGGAACTGCAAGCCGCTGCAGGGCCTCGGCAGCGGTGTCTTCGAGATTGTCTTGAGGCAACGGGGCGACGCTTTTCGCGTGGTTTATGTCGTCCAGATCGCCGATGCGGTTTGGGTGGTTCATGCCTTCCAGAAGAAATCGACGTCAGGAATTAAAACGGCCAAAGGTGACATCGATCTCGTCGCGGAACGGCTCAGACGCCTGAGGGAAACATTGAAATGAGCGCTGATATCGAGCTGGTTCATGGCAGCGGCCATGTCTTCCGCGACATGGGGTCGCCCGACGCCGATCTAGAGCAGGCGCGGGCCCTGCTGGCAGCCAAGATCATCACCGTGATGGATGACCGGCAGCTCGGCGTTCAGGCTGCGGCCAAGTTGACGGGTGTCGCAGCCTCCGAGTTTTCGCGAATTCGCAACGTCAAGCTGGACCGCTTCACCATTGACCGGATGATTGCCATTCTCGGAAAGCTCGGTCAGGAGGTCGAGTTGACGATCACGGTGCGGCCTCGCGCGATGGCCGCGTAACGAAGCGTGCAGAGTCGATAAAAGCAAGTGTGACCGTGTCGCGCTTCGCTCTACCGCGATAACCCGGCCTCGACGACGAAAGACACCCCATGCCCCAGACCTGGATGATCACCGGCGCCAATCGCGGCATCGGGCTTGCACTGACGATGGAATTGCTGCGGCGGGGCGACCATGTCGTGGCTGCGGCACGCAATCCCTGGGGCGGCGCATTGGCGGAACTGGCCGCCGCCCATCCGGCCGCGCTGCTGCCGCTCGAACTCGACGTGACCTCCGACGAGAGTGTGACAGCGGCGAAAGCTGCGCTCGATGGCCGGCCGATCGATGTGTTGGTCAACAACGCTGGCATCCATGGGCCGCGCGGGACCGAGAGCGCGCTGGCGATGGATTTCGATGGCTGGCGCGAGGTCTTCGAGGTCAATGTCTACGGTCCTCTGCGCGTGGCCCAGGGTTTCCTGCGCAACGTCGAGGCGGGCGCGGGCCGGAAGATCGCGACCATCACCAGCCGCATGGGCTCGATCGGGATGAATCCGTCGGGGTCTTTGCCCTATCGCTCGTCGAAGGCGGCCGTGAACATGACGATGGTGGTGTTCGGCAATGCGGTGCGCGAGCGCGGCATCGTCCAGTTGCTGTTCCATCCGGGCTGGGTCCGCACCGATATGGGCGGCGGCGGGGCCGACATCGCGCCGTCGGAGAGCGCGGCCGGGCTCATCGCAACGATCGACGCGTCGGGCATCGCCCAGACCAACAGCTTCCGCACCTGGCAGGGCGAGACGATCCCCTGGTGAGGGCCCGCACGCCGCGAGGGAGCCTGGTCTCGTAGGCTTACCAGTCGGTTTGATATCCGGCTAATCGATTGAATTCAATCGGTTTTGCGGTCGCCGTTAACCTGCTGTTGTCTTGCATCTGCGAGACCGTCGCCGGGGTGTGGGTTATGGCGGCGATGACGATACGCAGATTGGGACTGACCGCGAAGATCACTTTGCTCTTCGCAATTTTGAGCGTGGCGTCAGGTCTTGGGCTCGTCAGCGCCGTGCGTGGCTTCGATGCCGTCCGCCAGATCGACAGGGAGAGTCTCGAAAAGCTCGAGCTCGCCAACCGCGCGGCCCTGCTGACCAACCGGGTGACCTATGCCTCGCTGCTCAGCCGCTTCGAGGTGGGCGCCACCAGCCGCGAGATCGAGGCCGTGCTCGATCAACTGGACAGTGCTGTCGAACTGGTCGATTCGGCCCGTGCCAGCCTGATGTCGTCGCTACCGGCCGCGATGCTGGAAGCCAACCCGACGCTGGATCCGAGCTTGAAGACCTTCATGTCCTTCCAGCGCGACATCGTCGAGATCGGGCGCAGCGTCTCGGTCAAGGCCGCTCTGGTGGAGGCGGGGGCGGATGCGGCGCGGGAGAATGTGCGCCAGATCATCGTCACGACCTCGGCGATACGCGATGATCTCGGGCGCATGGCGCGCGATGCCACGAAGAGAGCCGCCGATCTCGCCGACGACGTCCGCGCATGGACGATCGCGATCGCCTTATTGCTGCCGCTCGCCGGCGGCTGCGTTGCCTTCCTGCTGTTGCGGTCACATCTGACACGGCCGCTGCGGGACCTGATGGCGGCAATCGCGCGTGCCACCTCGTCCAACACGCTGATCGAGGTGCCCCATCAGGGCCGGGCCGACGAAATCGGGCAGCTCGCCCGAACCGTTCGAACACTCAGCGAGGTCCGCGCCACATTGACGACGCGCGAGGCCGAGGCCGATCTCGCCCAGCAGAACCGGCAGGAGCGGACGCAGGAACTCGCCCGGATCGCCGATGAATTCGAACTGAGGCTGGGAACGCTGCTCGGGGAAATCGCCGGTGCGAGCGAGGTCTTGCGCCTGGCGCTGCAGGATTCAGCGGTGCGGGTTCATCAGGTTTCGCGCAGTGCCGAAACGGCAGCCTCTTCGGTCGCCGGGGCCGGAGAAGATGCGCAGCGCAGCACCGATGCCGCCCTGCGGATGGAAGCCGTGATCGGGCAGATCAATGCCGAGATCCGGCGCGTCTCGGTGATGGCGACGGCGGCGACGGAGGAGGCGGCTGGGACCACTGCGCTCGTCGAAAGGCTGACGGACAATGCCTCCCAGATCCGCGAGGTGGTCGGCCTTATCGAGGCGATTGCGCGGCAGACCAACCTTTTGGCGCTCAACGCCACGATCGAGGCGGCACGTGCGGGTGTCCATGGCCGCGGCTTTGCCGTGGTTGCCAATGAGGTGAAAGCACTGGCTGGGCAGACGGGCGCGGCGACCGCCAAGATCGTTGGCCGCATCTTGCTCGTCAACGAGGCCTTGTCGCATGCGGCCGAGGCGATCTCGGCGATCGCGGCCAGCGTGGGGGCGGTGGAGCAGACCAGCACCGAAATCGCCACGATGGTTGGATCTCAGGCCGAGTTGCTCGGCTCGCTGGGGGAAACCGTTTCGCGCATCTCGAATGTCACCGGCACCGCGGCCGGAGCCATGTCCGAGATCACGATCGCCAATGCCCAGACGGTGGTCCAGGCCGATATGGGGGCGTCGAGTGCCCGCGCACTCGACGAGCGTATCGGCGCGCTGCAGCGCGAAGCGTTCGATTTTGCCCGCCGGCTGCGGGCGGCCTGAGCGGCTCGCTCGCCAGCGCTCTTGCCTTCGCGGCGCGACTCGTCCCCATGCTGCGCCATGATTTCGCTTGGCCCCGTCACAGCATGAGCTGGTCCCCACAACAGGATGCCGCGTTGAGCGCGGTCGCGCGCTGGCTGCAGACCGGCGAACCGCAGCTTTTCCGCCTGTTCGGCTATGCCGGCACGGGCAAGACCACGTTGGCACGGCATATCGCGGAGGCCGTCGATGGCGACGTGGCGTTTGCCGCCTTCACCGGCAAGGCCGCGCTCGTTCTGCGCAACAAGGGCTGCGTCGGCGCGCAGACGATCCATTCGCTGATCTACCGCTCACGCGGGGTCGACGAGGAGAGCCCGACCTTCGTGCTCAACCGCGAGAGCACGGCCGCCAAGGCCAAGCTGATCATCATCGACGAATGCTCGATGGTGGACGAGGATCTCGGCCGCGACCTGCTCTCCTTCGGGACGCCGGTGCTGGTGCTGGGCGACCCGGCGCAGCTGCCCCCGGTGAAGGGAGGCGGCTTCTTCACCGAGACTGAGCCCGACATCATGCTCACCGAGGTCCACCGCCAGGCGGCCGACAATCCGATCGTGCGGATGTCGATGACGGTGCGCGAGGGCGGGCGGCTGGATGTCGGCGAGTATGGCCCCAGCCGCGTGATCCGCCGCAGCGAGGTCGATCCGCAACTCGTCATGAGCGCCGACCAGGTGCTGGTCGGCATGAACAAGACGCGGCGCAACTACAATGCCCGCATGCGGCAGATCATGGGGCGGACCGAGACCGTGCCGGTCGCGGGCGAGAAGCTGGTCTGCCTGCGCAACGACAAGAGCAAGGGCCTGCTCAATGGCGGCTCCTGGATCGTGCAGGAGCTGAAGACCTCGAAGAAGGGGCTCGTCACGATGCGGGTGACGCCGGAGGACGACCCTTCGGGCAAGCCGGTGAAGGTGTCCGTGCTGCCGAACTTCTTCGACGGCACCGAGGACGAGATCCCGTGGGAGCTGCGCAAGCACACCGACGAGTTCACCTTCGGTTACGCGCTGACCGTCCACAAGGCGCAGGGCTCCCAGTGGAACGACATCGTCCTGTTCGACGAGAGCTTCGCGTTCAGGGAGCACCGGGCGCGGTGGCTGTATACGGGTCTGACGCGGGCGGCGGAGACGATCACGGTGGTGGTTTGAGATTGAGCGCCTTAACCACCGCGTCATCCTGGGGCGACCGAAGGTCGTCCCGGGACCCATCATAGCGCGCTGACGAGCTCTACGATGGATCCCGGCCTTCGCTTCGCTCCGGCCAGGATGACGGCGCGTTTCAGGCGCCCCACCTCACAACGCCTGCGCCGTGTTCCCCTTCGCGACGATCGGCCCGGTCGGCCTCCCCGTCGGCGAACCGGTCGCCGGTTCGATCGTGATCTCGAAAAGCTGGTCGGTGCCCAGCGGCAACTGGTCCAGCCGCAACGGCGTGGTGCGGGCGCGGTCGATCAGCCCGACCGAGCGCGGGCCGACGGCGCGGTCCCAGAGCGTCCAGATTTCGAGAGCCATGCCAGCGGGCACGGCGATGTTCTGCAGCGGCACCATCTCGACGCGGCCATCGGGATAAGTGTTGACGACGGCGGCGGCGACGTTGGCGTCAGTCAGCAGGACGGCGACCATCACCGGCTGGCGCTTGGCCCGGTCGAGCGCGCCGTTCAGGCCGATGGCTAGCACGATGGCGGCGAGCGCGCCGGCGAAGGCCGCACCGCGCCAGATGAACAGGCTGTTCCACCAGTCGCCCAGCGTGTTGCCGGCCTTCATCGCCTTGGCGCGGCCGCGTTCGGCGGCGGGCAGGATCGCGGCGATCTCGGCCTCGATGCGCGGCCAGAGGCCGGGCGAGGGCGGAATCGGGCGGGCGGTGGCGTCGATGGCGGCAAGATGCCCGCGCCAGCTCTCGACGCTGGCCGCCAGCGCCGGTTCACGCGCGATGCGCTCTTCCAGCGCCGTGCGCTCAGTGCCCTCGACAAGGCCCAGCACATATTCGCCCGCGAGCGCGTCGCGCTCCGGCGGGGTGGCATTCTGATCCGTCGCGGGGCTCATCCGAGGCACTCCTTCAGCGAGATCAGCGAGCGCCGGATCCAGGATTTGACGGTGCCGATCGGCAGGCTCAGCTTGCCCGCGATCTCGCCATGGGTCAGGCCCTGGACGAAGGCGAGCAGCACGAGGCCGCGCCGCTGGGGCGGCAGGGTCTCGAGGCAGGCGTGCAGCGCCTTGGCGTCCGACAGTTTCGACATCACGGTCTCGGGGTCGTCCTCTTCGCTGGCCGCTTCTTCGCCGAGCGGAGCATCGCTCGTCTCAGTCCGCTTCTCGTCGCGCAGGATCGAGAGCGAGCGGTTGCGCAGGATCGCGTAAATCCAGGTCAAGCCGGCGCCGCGCTGCGGATCGAAGCGCGCGGCATGCCGCCAGATCAGGACAAAGGCATCCTGCACCGCCTCCTCGGCCAGTGCGCGACGCTTCAGCAAACGCTGAGCCACACCGATCATACGCGGCGACTCGGCCTCGTAGATGCGGCGCAGCGCCGATTTATCTCCCGCGGCACAGGCCAGCAGCGCCGCCTCGATCTCTCCTGCCGTCTGCGTCAACGCGATGTCCCCCACCATCCCCGTTCCATCAGGCTTTCACCCAAGGCCGATGCCAACCTTGGGCTAAGCGCGTGGTTCCGCTGCGGATGCGCATTCTGGCTTTATTTTTCAATCTGCATCCGCGGCCTGGCGCCGTCGATATCCGCTGCGAGTGCCGCGGCCCCGATGGTCTGAGCGGCACCTCTACAGCAATCGGAGGACAACGACATGACCCGGACGCCCCGTCTCGACAAGGCCCGCCGCCTCGCGCTGATCGCCTCGACCATCCTCGGTGCCTCCTTCGCCGCGTCGCATTCGGCCCAGGCCGCGATGCTCGCCGCGCTCACCGGCGACGACACCCTCACCATGATCGACACCGCCAGCCAGAAGGCCGGCAAGTCGATGAAGGTCAGCGGCATCTCGGGCAAGATCGCCGGCATCGATGTCCGCCCCGCCGACGGCATGCTCTACGCTTTGACCACAGACGGCACGATCTACACGGTCGATTCCGCCGGCAAGGCGACGATGAAGTCGAAGATGGACAAGGTCCTCGCGGCCTCGACGATGGCGACGGTGGATTTCAACCCGGCGGCCGACCGGCTGCGCGTGATGGGTGCCGACGGCACGAACTACCGGGTCAATGTCGATGACGGCAAGGTCGTGGTCGATGGTTCGCACAAATTCGCCGAAGCCGACATGCACAAGGGCGAGAAGCCCAACATCGTCGCCGGCGCCTACACGAATTCGGTGAAGGGCACCAAGGAAACCACGCTCTACAACATCGATGCCACCATCGGCGGCCTGATCAAGCAGGCGCCGCCCAATGACGGCGTGCTCGGCGCCGTCGGCAAGCTCGGTGTGATGCCCAAGGCGATCGCCTTCGACATCGAAACCGCCTCGGACGGAACGAATACTGGTTGGCTCCTCGCGGACGGCGCCCTGCACAAGGTCGACCTCGCCACCGGCAAAGCCTCGATGGTTGGAAAGGTCACCGGGCTCACCGCGCCGGCGCGTGATGTCGCGGCGTTGCCGGCGATGTGATCGCCCGAACCTGACCGACCATTCGGGAACCGCCGCCTCGCAAGGGGCGGCGGTTTTTTGCTGATTGCGGGGCGATTTGGGCTTCACCGCTTCAGGCCGATCCGGGCAAGCCTCGGATTTTCGCGTTTTGCTTCTGGTTTTCGCCACAGTTCTGCGGGCACACTTGCGGCGCCCGACGAACTCCAGCGGAGGCGACCGCATGGCCAGCCCGTCCGATGCGCGCAGCGACAGCGTGGGACTGCAGCGTTTCGGCCTCGGCTTCGGGCTGGGGCAGAGCGCGGAGATCCGATCTTCGGTTCGCGACCGGCTGCTGGCCGAGATCGACCGCAGGACGCCGCCGCAGCCGTCCGGCGTACCATTTTCGGGAGCGGCCGAGATCGGGGCCGCGCTCTATGCCTTCGAGGATCGCGAGCGGATCGAACGCGAGGCGCGCCGCACGACCGAGAGCAAGGTCGCAGCCGTACCGGCAGCATCTTCGAACCAGATGGCGCAGCCCAAGCCGGCCAATGAGCCGGCGCTGCCCTACAAGACCTATCGCGACGAGGTTTCGGCGCGGGTGCGCCTGGCGCTGGAGGCCGAGACCGGCCTGAGTGAGCGGTTGGTGCAGTTCTGGTCGAACCATTTCTGCGTCAGTGCGACCAAGAGCAACATGACCCGCATCATGGCCGGCGCTTATGAGCGCGAGGCGATCCGTCCGCATGTCTTCGGCCGTTTCGAGGATATGCTGGTCGCGGCCGAGAGCCACCCGGCGATGCTCGACTTTCTCGACAACCGGCTCTCGATCGGCCCCGGCTCGCCGGTCGGCAAGCGGCGCAAGCGAGGCCTCAACGAAAACCTCGCCCGCGAGATTCTCGAACTGCATACGCTGGGCGTCTCCGGCGGCTATGCCCAGATCGACGTCACCAATCTCGCGCGCATCATCACCGGATGGACGGTCGTCGGTCGCGAGGCGGTGCTCGGCTTTCCCGGCTCCTTTGCCTTCAATGCCGGTCTGCATGAGCCCGGCACGCCGCCGCTTCTGGGCAAACCCTATGGCCAGCCCGGCAAGGAGAAGGGTCTGGCGGCCTTCAGCGATCTCGCGCGACATCCGGCGACGGCGGATTTCATCGCGATCAAGCTCGTCCGGCATTTCGTCGCCGACGATCCGTCGCCCGCGCTGGTGCGCGATCTTTCCGCTGTGTTCCGCCGGACCGAGGGCGATCTGGCGGCGGTGTCGCGGGCCCTGATCGAGTCGAATGCCGCCTGGACGGCCGAGCCGACCAAGATACGCTCGCCGCAGGAGTTTCTGCTCGCGGCCTTCCGGGCGCTCGGTCGCAAACCGGATTTCGGGCAGGTCATCGGGCCGCTCAACGCCATGGGCCAACCGTTCTGGCAGCCTTCGGGCCCCAATGGCTATCCCGACAGCAACGATGCCTGGGCCTCGCCGGAAGGCGTCAAGACCCGCATCGACGTCGCGGCGGGTTGGGGGCGACAGGCGGCGGGCAGCGTGCCCGATCCGCGCGCACTCACCGAGGACATCCTGGGCCCGCTGCTGTCGCCGCAGACGCGGGCTGCGGTCGCGCGCGCCGACAGCAAGCCGCAAGCGCTTGCCCTGATGCTGATGTCGCCCGAATTCCAGAGGAGATAGCGCCGATGGTCGATGACGACGACGATTGCGAACGGATGACGCCATCGCGCCGGGCGATGCTGGGTGCCGCAGGCGCGCTCTTCGCCTGGTCCTTCGTGCCGAAATTCGCCTATGCGGCGGCGGGCAGCCGCGATCCGCGCTTCCTGCTGGTGGTGCTGCGTGGCGCGCTCGACGGGTTGTCCGCGGTGCCGCCGATCGGCGATCCCGATTATGCCGCCTTGCGCGACGACATCGCCCTGATGCGCGACGGGCCTGACGCCGCGCTGCCGCTCGACGGCTTTTTCTACCTGCATCCCGCCATGCCGAATCTCGCGCGGCTCTATGCGTCGGGTCAGGCGTCCATCGTCCATGCCGCGGCGACGGGCTATCGCGAGCGCTCGCATTTCGACGGGCAGGATGTGCTGGAGAGTGGGCAGGCCGGCCCCGGCCAGACCGAGAGCGGCTGGCTCAACCGGCTGATCGCGAGCCTGCCGCCGGGCGAGGGCATCTCTCAGCGCGGCGTGCTCGGTGTCGGTGTGGTGCCGCCGCTGGTGGTGCGCGGGGAGGCTCCTGTCCTCGGCTGGGCGCCGCCGCGCATGGCGCGCGCGGGCAGCGATCTGATCCAGCGGCTGGAAGACCTCTACGGCCAGCGCGATCCCGGTCTGGCGCGGGCGCTGAGCCAGGCCGTCACGACCGAAGGCATCGCGCGGCGCAGCGGCATGAGCGGCGAGGCCAAGGGGGGCGGTGGGCCCGACAGCGCCGAGGGCATGAAGCGCATCGCAGACGGCGCGGCCGCGCTGGTGGGGGCCGATGACGGGCCGCGCATCGCCGCTCTCGCCTTTGAGGGCTGGGATACGCATGCCAATGAAGGCGGCGCCAAGGGCCGGCTGGCGCAACTGCTGGGTGGGCTCGACGGGGCGCTGGCGAGCTTCGAGCAGGGGCTCAAGCCGGTCTGGAAGGATACCGTCGTGATGGTCGTCACGGAGTTCGGCCGCACCGCGAGGGTCAACGGCACGGTCGGCACCGATCATGGCACCGGCACGGTGGCCTTCCTCGTGGGCGGCGCGGTCAAGGGCGGGCGGATGATCGTCGACTGGCCGGGGCTGAAGCCGGAGCAGCTTTACGACAAGCGCGACCTCAAGCCGACGACGGATATTCGCGGCGTGGCGAAGGGCGTGGTGTCGGAGCTGTTTGGGCTCTCGGGGCCGGTTTTGGCGGAGAAGGTGTTTCCGGGCAGCGGCGGGATCGGGCCGATGGCGGGGCTGGTGGGGTAGGGCTCCTCCGTCATGCTCGGGCGAAGACCCGAGCATCTCCTGCAAGAGATTCTCGGGTCGCGGCTTCGCCGCGCCCGAGAATGACGAAACGCTTCAAGCCCAGGCGCGCTGCTTCAGCTTCTCTTCATATGCCGCGATCTTTGGCGCCTTTTCCAGGGTCAGGCCGATATCGTCGAGGCCGTTCATCAGGCAGTGCTTGCGGAAGGGGTCGATGTTGAAGGTGACCGTGCCGCCATCGGGGCCGGTGATCTGCTGCTTTTCGAGATCGACCGTCAGGGTGGCGTTGGAACCACGATCGGCGTCGTCGAACAGCTTCTCGAGGTCTTCCGGAGACACCACGATCGGCAGGATGCCGTTCTTGAAGCAGTTACTGTAGAAAATATCGGCGAAGGAGGTCGAGATCACGCAGCGGATGCCGAAATCGAGCAGGGCCCAGGGCGCGTGCTCGCGCGACGAGCCGCAGCCGAAATTGTCGCCCGCGACCAGGATCTCGGATTTCCGATAGGCCGGCTGGTTCAGCACGAAATCGGGATTCTCCGAGCCGTCCTCCTTGTAGCGCATCTCGGCGAAGAGCGCGGTGCCCAGGCCGGTGCGCTTGATCGTCTTGAGGAACTGCTTGGGGATGATCATGTCGGTGTCGACATTGATCACCTTCAGCGGCGCGGGGGTGGAGGTCAGGGTGGTGAAGGGCTGCATGGCAAGGTCCTTATTCGCGTCGGCGTCATGTTGAGAGGGAGGCCGGGATCACTCCGCGGCGCGTTCGATGGCTTCCAGATCCTCATCCGAGAAGCCGAAATGGTGGCCGATCTCGTGGATCAGCACATGGCTGACAATGCCGCCCAGCGTCTCGTCATGCTCGGCCCAGTAGTCGAGGATGGGGCGGCGGTAGAGATGGATCGTGTTGGGCATCTGGCCGGTCTGCGGGGCGTAGCCCTGCTGCGGCAGGCCGATGCCGGTGAACAGGCCCAGGATGTCGAAGGGGCTCTCGGCCTCGAGCTCCTTGCAGACGTCGTCTTCGGGAAATTCCGTGACGTTGAAGATCACGTCGCTGCAGAGCGCGCGGAATTCCTCGGGCAGCCGGTCGAAGGCCTCCTGCGCCAGGATCTCGAAGGCGGCGATGGAGGGCGCGCGGGCGCCGTCCCAGTCGATGTCCGGCGATGTTGACGCCTCAGTGCCTGCCTGCTTGGCGGCGCGGATAGGGGGAACGCTGCCCATCACCAGACCTTGAGCTGATGGCCGAGCCACCAGGCCAGCACGATCACGCCGACCAGCGACAGCGAACGGCCGATGCGCCGCCCCCAGAGCTCGATCTTGTCGCCCTTGGGTGCATCGCCGCCGCTGAAATGATCGGCGGCGCGCCCCATCGAGGAGCCGAGCAGGCTCTCGCTGTCGCGCTTGACGCGGTTCAGCGCGGCTTGCGCCTCGGCGGCGCGGGCGGCTTCGCGGGGGTCCTTCGACATGGCGCTCTCTCCCCGCGATACCCGGTCAGCCCAACTGCCTCACATCGACGAACCGTCCCGCCAGCGCGGCCGCTGCCGCCATCTGCGGCGAGACCAGATGCGTCCGGCCCTTGAAGCCCTGGCGGCCCTCGAAATTGCGGTTCGAGGTCGAGGCCGCGCGCTGGCCCGGCTTGAGCTGGTCGGGGTTCATCGCCAGGCACATCGAGCAGCCCGGCTCGCGCCATTCGAAGCCCGCCGCGATGAAGATCTTGTCCAGCCCCTCGGCCTCGGCCTGCTGCTTCACCAGCCCTGAGCCGGGAACGATCATCGCATAATCGAGCGAGGACGCGATGGTCTTGCCCTCGACGATCTTGGCGGCGGCGCGCAGATCCTCGATGCGGCCATTGGTGCAGGAGCCGATCCAGACGACGTCGAGCGGGATGTCGGTCATCTTGGTGCCGGCGGTCAGGCCCATATAGTCGAGCGCGCGCTGCTTCGAGGTGCGCTTGGTCTCGTCCTCGATCAGCGCCGGGTCGGGAACGCTGCCGGCGACCGAGATCACGTCCTCCGGGCTTGTGCCCCAGGAGACGATCGGCGGCAGGTTGTTGGCGTCGAGCTTCACGATGCGATCGAAATGCGCGCCCTCGTCGGAGCGCAGCGTCTGCCAGTAGCGCATCGCCTCGTCCCAGGCCGCGCCATGCGGGGCCTTGGGCTTGCCCTTGAGATAGGCGAAGGCCTTCTCGTCGGGCGCGACCATGCCGGCGCGGGCGCCGCCCTCGATCGACATGTTGCACAGCGTCATGCGCCCCTCCATCGAGAGCGCGCGGATGGCCTCGCCGGCATATTCGATGACCGAGCCGGTGCCGCCCGCCGTGCCGATCTCGCCGATGATCGCCAGCGTGATGTCCTTGGCGGTGACGCCGGGGCTGAGCGTGCCGTCCACCTGGACGAGCATGTTCTTGGCCTTCTTCTGGATCAGCGTCTGGGTGGCGAGCACATGCTCGACTTCGGAGGTGCCGATGCCATGGGCCAGCGCCCCGAAGGCGCCATGGGTCGAGGTGTGGCTGTCGCCGCAGACGATGGTCGTGCCGGGCAGGGTGAAGCCCTGCTCGGGGCCGATGATGTGGACGATGCCCTGGCGGATATCGAGCTCATTGAAATACTCGACGCCGAACTCCTTGGCGTTGCGGGCGAGCGCCTCGACCTGGATGCGGCTTTCCTCCTCTACGATGCCCTTCGAGCGATCCGTCGTCTGGATGTTGTGATCGACGACGGCCAGCGTCTTCTCAGGCGCATGGACCTTGCGGCCGGTCATGCGCAGGCCCTCGAATGCCTGCGGGCTGGTGACCTCATGCACGAGGTGGCGGTCGATATAGAGCAGGCAGGTGCCGTCCTCCTGCTGGTCGATGATGTGGTCGTCGAAGATCTTGTCGTAGAGCGTGCGGGGGGCGGAGGTCGCGGTCATGGCGTGAAGCCTTTTGGAGTCTCGAAGCGGAACGGAAAATCTTGTTGGGCGCCGGTGCCATCGCAGCCGGGCGTCGTCTGGCGTCGGCCTGTCGCCTGCACTAGCGCAGGTCTCAGGCGCGGGTAAGGCCTACGAGCGACGCCGTGAAGCGGCCAAAGAAGCGCCAGGGCAGCCGGGCATGGTCATGCAGCGCGGCAAAGCCTTGCGTTGTGGGCATGCGGCGCAGGTTCGCTTCGCGGCGAACCACGCAAAGCCGGCCATGCTCGATCGCGGGGCGCTTCGTCATGGCGCGGTTCTAACAGTTCCAGACTGCGGCGGCAACGAAGCCGATGGCGATCAGGGCTGCGGAAAGCGAAGGTCTCATCATCGCGGCTCTCGCATGCCGGGTGGCGTGCGTCCTGCGCCTTCCGCTGCTATGCACCTAAGCGACGCGGCGCCCTGATGCCGTGGCAACGGACAGGTGACACGATGCTGCGGTTTTTCCCCTTCATGCTGCTGGCGGTCGTCGCCTATGGCCTCACCGTCGCGGCGAGCGGCGTGCCGCTGAGCAGCGAGATCGCGGGCTTCAACCTGCCCTCTGCGACGCGGTTTTCGCTGACCGTCAGCGAACTGCTGCTGGCGCTCTCGACGATCGTGCTGTTCTTCGAGATCATGAACGCGACCAGCGCCAAATCGAGCTCGATCCTCAATCACGGCCTGTCGATGCTCGTCTTCATCGCCTGCTTCATCGGCTTCCTGCTGGTCCCGGGCTTCGGCACGGGCACCTTCCTGATCATCACGCTGATGGCGCTGGTCGATGTGGTGGCCGGCTATTCGATCTCGATCCTCACCGCGCGGCGCGACATGACATTCGGCGGGCAGGAGTAAAGCGTCGCTTCCACCCACCTCGGCGTCATCCTGGGCGACCGCAGGTCGACCGGGATCCATCATAGGGCAATCCACGGTGCCCTATGATGGATCCCGGCGCTCCGCTTCGCTCGCGCCAGGATGACGGCGCGTGTTGTGACGGCAGCTCCAGCCACAAAAAAACGCGGCCCCGAAGGACCGCGTTTGAAAAACTCTTTCGCCTGAAGCGAAACCTTACTTGGCTTCGACCTTGGCCTTGGACGCCTTGGGCGGACGGGCCTCGACGCGCTCGGCGATGCGGGCCGACTTACCGCGGCGATCGCGCAGGTAATACAGCTTGGCGCGGCGCACCTTGCCCTTGCGGATGACCTTGATCGAGTCGAGATTGGGCGAATACAGCGGGAAGACGCGCTCGACGCCCTCGCCATAGGAAATCTTGCGGACGGTGAAGCTCTGGTTGAGGCCGCCGCCATTGCGGGCGATGCAGACGCCTTCATAGGCCTGAACGCGGCTGCGCTCGCCTTCCTTGACCTTCACATTGACCTGGACGGTGTCGCCGGGCTGGAAGTGCGGGATCTCGCGACCTTCGCTGAGCTTGGCAACCTGCTCTTTGTCGAGCTGTTCGATGATGTTCACGGGTCTCTCCAATTGCCGCTGTCGCGCTTGATCTGCGCGGGCGTTCGGCACGCTGTTTTCAGTTGAGTGCGCGGGCCATACAGGAGATGGCCGCGCTTGTCGAGCGGGGGCGTGGCGCGCCGCCCGCTCCTGCATCCAGGCCCGGCTTGGCGACGCCTGCGCCGCTGTGCATAGGCTGTCGCCAGCCAGAACAAAAGCTACAGGGTTTGAAACGCACCATGTCTCAGGACTCCATCAAGGTCGCCCTCGTCACCGGCGCCGCGCGCGGCATCGGGCTTGCCACCGCCCGGCGCTTCCTGGAGGAGGGCTGGCGGGTCGCGCTGCTCGACATCGAGGGCGACCTCCTGGCGCAGGCCGTCGCCGCGATCGGCGCGCCCGAGGCGACGCTGGCGCTGCACAGCGACATCTCCGACCCCGCCGCGCTGGAGGCGGCGTTTGCGGTACTGATCGGCCGCTTCGGGCGTCTCGACGCGCTGGTCAACAATGCCGGCACGGCGGTGTTCAAGCCGCTGCTGGAGACGACGCTGGAAGAATGGAACCGCGTGCTCGCGGTCAATCTGACCGGCCCGTTCCTGGCGACGCAGCTCGCCGCGCCGCTCATGGCCGACCAGGGCGGCGGCGCGATCGTCAACATTACCTCGATTTCGGGCCTGCGCGCCTCGACGCTGCGGGTCGCCTACGGCACCTCGAAGGCGGCGCTTGGGCACCTCACCAAGCAGCAGGCGGCGGAATTGGCCTCGCTCGGCATCCGGGTGAACGCGGTCGCGCCCGGCCCGGTCGAGACCGCGATGGCGGCCGCCGTCCACTCGCCCGAAATCCGCGCCGATTACCGCGACGCGATCCCGCTCGCCCGCTACGGGCTGGAGGAGGAACTGGCCTCGGCGATCTTCTTCCTGTGCAGCGACAAGGCGAGCTACATCACCGGCCAGACGCTGGCGGTGGATGGCGGGTTTGATGCGGTCGGGATCGGGCTGGCGACGCTGCGGGGGGAGCGGCGCAACCGCTGAGGCGCGCCTGCCTTCACATCGTCGTGGGTGCGGCGATGCGCGGGTTGCGCCCCAGCCGGCTCCCCGCAACATCGCGCGGTGGCAAAGGCACGGGGAACGACATGGCGAGTGGCTGGCGATGGGGCGCGCTGATCGCGCTGGCGCTGCATGGGGCGGGCGCGGCGCGAGCGGCAGGCCCGGAAGGCGCGATCACGGTCGGCGGCTTTGCGATCGACGCCACCGAGGTCACGGTCGCAGCGTTCGCGCGTCATGCTGCTGCGCGTGGCCTGACGACGGTGGCCGAACGCGAGGGCGGCGGGCATGAATACCGCCTCGGCTGGCAGCGCCGGCCGGGCTGGAGCTATCGCAGTCCTTCCGGCACCCCGGCACGGGAGAACGACCCGGCGGCGCATCTGACCTGGTTCGAGGCGCGCGATTACTGCGCGGCGCAGGGCGGGCGGCTGCCGACGCTGGCGGAATGGCGCGAGGCCGCCTTCACCGAGCGCCGCGCGGCCCCGACCGACGGCTTCAAGCCCGGCCAGACCTATCCCTTCCCCGTCGGCGACAGGCCCGAGGGCATGAACCTCACCGGCACCGACCCGGCCGCCGGCGATGTCTGGGAGCGCCACGCGCCGACGGGAGCGACCCGCCGTGGCGTCAACGGCCTCCACGACATGGGCGGCAATCTCTGGGAATGGCTCGCCGACCGGCGCGGCAGCGAGGCCCTGACGGCGGGCGGTTCCTGGTGGTACGGCCCGGCACAGACCCGCAGCGACACCCCTCAATGGAAAGACGCGGGGTTCACGGCGGTGTATATCGGGTTTCGGTGTGTTTACGGGTGAGGGGGAGAGGCGGCGGGAGGGCGCGATCCTTCTCCCCCGAGGGCATACGCAGGCCGACTTATCCCCGCCCTTCCCAAGTCGCCTATCCTCCCACCACCTCATCCCCGAGGGGCAGCCATCCGGAGGTGTGCCGTTGGTGG
>NZ_LJHQ01000060.1 GCF_001295925.1 Allobosea sp. AAP35
GGCGGGCCGCCCCGGACAGGCGCCCGCCGGTGCGGGCGCCTCGAGGAACGGGTTCAGACGCGGCGGCGCTTGCGCGGGCGGCAGCCATTATGCGGGATCGGCGTCACGTCGCGGATCGAGGTCACGGTGAAACCGGCGGCCTGCAGCGCGCGGAGCGCCGACTCACGTCCCGAACCCGGGCCGGTGACCTCGACTTCGAGGGTGCGCATGCCATGCTCGGCGGCCTTGCGGGCGGCGTCCTCGGCGGCAACCTGAGCCGCATAGGGGGTCGACTTGCGCGAACCCTTGAAGCCCATCGTGCCGGCCGACGACCACGAGATCGTGTTGCCCTGCGCATCGGTGATGGTGATCATGGTGTTGTTAAACGAGGCGTTCACATGGGCGACGCCGGAAACGATGTTCTTGCGTTCGCGGCGCTTCACGCGCTGGGCTTCCTTGGCCATAGTCTTTCTTTCATCCTTCGAGCGCGCCCGTGATGCCAGGCGCTGGGGAGAGGTATTCTGCCGTCATGCTCAGGCTCGCCCCGAGCATCCCAGGCAGGAGAAGGCGCCATGTGGCGCCCTCGTCACGAGATCCTCGGGTCAGGCCCGAGGATGACGAACGCCGGTGGCGATCGTCACTTCTTCTTGCCGGCGATTGCCTTCGGCTTGCCCTTGCGGGTGCGGGCGTTGGTGTGCGTGCGCTGACCGCGAACCGGCAGGCCACGGCGATGGCGCAGGCCGCGATAGCAACCAAGGTCCATCAGGCGCTTGATGTTCATCGAGACTTCGCGACGCAGATCGCCCTCGACGAGGTAGTCACGATCGATGGCTTCACGGATCTGGAGAACCTCGGCGTCGGTCAGCTGGTTGACGCGACGCTCGTCGGCGATGCCGACCGTGGTGCAGATTTCCTTGGCCTTGGCCAGGCCGATGCCGTGAATGTACTGCAGGCCGATGACGACGCGCTTGTTGGTCGGAATATTGACGCCGGCGATACGTGCCATGATGATCTCTCCATGTCGGCCGTTCGACGCCCAATGGCGCCGCGGCGGTTATTGATGACCTCGCGCCGGTGGAGGCCGGCCTTTGCGAAGCGTTGAACCTGTTCCACGCGGGAATGCGACGTCGCTCCTTCTCACGAAGGTAACGGCATCGCTGACATGAAACCGGAGTTCGGGTCGTTAGTCGCTTGAAGACGCTGAGTCAACCCACAGACGCCAAGAAGCGTGCCAACTCCAAATTTAGTGCCCGAGCAGCGCCGTCTCGATCGCAGCTGTCACAGCGTCGATCGGCTGCATGCCATCGATCTCGATGACCTGGCCACGCGCCGCATAATAGGGCGTGACCACCGCTGTATCGCGATTATAGGCGTCGAGCCGGGCCGTGAAGACCTCGGGATCGTCGTCCTTGCGAACCGGCTGCCCGGCCGCCCTCGCCTCCTCGGCGCGCTTGACGATGCGTCCGACGAGCTTGCTCTGGTCGACTTTGAGTTCGAGCACCGTGTCCAGCGACAACCCCTTCGAGGCAAGCATGACATCGAGTGCCTCGGCTTGCGCCAGCGTCCGGGGAAACCCGTCCAAGATGAAGCCCTTCTTGCAGTCGGCCTCCTCGATGCGCTCGGCGACGATGCCGATGACGATTTCGTCCGAGACCAGACCACCGGCGTCCATCACGGCCTTGGCCTTGACGCCAATCGGGGTACCCGCAGCCACCGCCGCGCGCAACATATCGCCGGTCGAGAGCTGGGGAATGCCGTGCTTCGCGACGATACGCGCAGCCTGAGTGCCCTTGCCCGCCCCCGGCGGCCCCAGGAAAATAATACGCATCAGCGCTTCGCCCCTCGCAGCTTGGCCTTCTTCACCAGCCCCTCATACTGATGGGCCAGCAGATGTCCATGGACTTGCGCCACGGTATCCATCGTCGTCGTCACCACGATCAGCAGCGAAGTGCCGCCAAGCAGGATGATCGGGATCTGGGCATAGGTGATCATGAACTCCGGGATAAGACAGACGATAGTCAAATAGCCGGCCCCGAGCACCGTGATGCGCGTCAGGACGCGGTCGATATGCTCGGCGGTGCGCTCGCCCGGACGGATGCCCGGCATGAAGCCGCCATGCTTCTTGAGGTTGTCGGCCGTCTCGGTCGGGTTGAACACGATCGCGGTGTAGAAGAAGCAGAAGAAGATGATCAGCGCCGCGTAGAGGATCATGAACAGCGGCCGGCCATGCGCCAGATAGGTCGCGACAATCGACAGGAAGCCGGTGCCGCCCGACGCCTGCGAGAAGCTCGCGATCGTGGTCGGCAGCAGCAGCAGCGAAGATGCGAAGATCGGCGGAATCACGCCGGCAGTGTTGAGCTTCAACGGGAGGAACGAGGTCTGACCCTCATACATCCGGTTGCCGACCTGGCGCTTGGGATAATTGATCAGCAGGCGTCGCTGCGCGCGCTCCATGAACACGACGAAGGCGATGACGCAGATCGCCATCACCAGGATCAGCAGCAGGAGCCCCGTCGAGATCGCGCCCTGGCGGCCAAGTTCGAGCGTCTGGGCGAGCTGGGACGGGAACTCGGCGATGATGCCCGAGAAGATAATCATCGAGACGCCGTTGCCGATGCCGCGGCTGGTGATCTGCTCGCCGAGCCAGAGCAGGAACATCGTACCGCCAACCAGCGTCAGCGTCGTGGAGAGCAGGAAGAACGGGCCCGGCTCGAGCACGAGATTGCCCGAGCCCTGCAGGCCCACGCCGATCCCATAGGCCTGGAACACGGCCAGCACGAGCGTCAGGTAGCGCGTATACTGGTTGAGGACCTTGCGGCCCTGCTCGCCTTCCTTCTTCAGCGCCTCGAAGGTCGGAACGACGCTGGAGAGCAGCTGGATGATGATCGAGGCCGAGATATACGGCATGATCGCCAGCGCGAAGATCGCAAGCCGGCCGACGGCGCCGCCCGAAAACATGTTGAACAGGCCAAGCACGCCCGACTGCGTCTGCCTGAACAGATCGGCGACCGCATCCGGGTTCATGCCCGGCAGCGGGATGTAAGTTCCGATCCGGTAGATGATCAGCGCACCAAGGGTGAACCAGATCCGCTTCTTCAGCTCGTCCGCCTTGGCGAACGCCCCGAAGTTCAGGTTTGAAGCAAGCTGTTCAGCCGCCGATGCCATGCGTCCGGTCCTTGGTCTTCAGATCCATGAGCGCGCTGGTCTGCGCCCGGTCAAACAGTGAAACGGCGGCCAGGGCTTCTGGCCCGGCCGCCGTTCGCGATTCGTCATGTAAGCGTTGCGCTCACGCCTGTGAAGCGGCAGCCGCCAGGATCTTGACGGAACCACCAGCCTTCTCGATCGCCTCGACGGCCGACTTCGACGCGCCATAGACCTCGAAGGCGAGCTTCGTGGTGAGTTCGCCGACGCCGAGGATCTTGACGCCGTCCTTGGCCTGACGGGTGATCACGCCAGCGGCGACGAGCGCCTCGATCGTGACCGCGCCGTTGGCGTCGAGCTTGCCGGCTTCGATCGCCTGCTGGATGCGACCGAGATTGACCTCGTTCAGATCCTTGGCGAACAGGTTGTTGAAGCCGCGCTTGGGCAGGCGCCGATACAGCGGCATCTGGCCGCCTTCGAAGCCCTTGACCGCGACGCCGGAGCGGGCCTTCTGACCCTTGACGCCACGACCACCAGTCTTGCCCTTGCCGGAGCCGATGCCCCGGCCGACGCGGATGCGCGACTTGTGCGCGCCTTCGTTGTCACGGATGTCGTTGAGTTTCATCGAACGATACCCCTCACTTCGCGTCAATGACGCGCACGAGGTGCCTGACCTTATCGATCATGCCCCGCACGGACGGCGTATCGACCAGGGTCGACTGCCGGCGGATCTTGTTGAGCCCCAGACCGATCAGGGTCTGGCGCTGCGAAGCCTCGCGGCGGATCGGGCTGCCGATCTGCTCGACGACGACCATCTTGGTGTCTGACGTTGCCATGATTGCCACCTCACGCTTCGACAGCGGCGTCGGTGCCGGCATCGCGGCGACGCGTCTGCAGGGCCGAGACCTTGAGGTTGCGGCGCGCGGCGACGCCGCGCGGGCTGTCTTCGTTCTTCAGCGCGTCGAACGTCGCGCGAACGAGGTTGTACGGGTTCGAAGAACCGAGCGACTTCGACACCACGTCCTGCATGCCGACCGCCTCGAAGACGGCGCGCATCGGGCCGCCGGCGATGATGCCGGTACCGGCCGGAGCCGCACGCAGCACGACCTTGCCGGCGCCGTGACGGCCCTGGACGTCATGATGCAGGGTGCGACCCTCGCGCAGCGGGATGCGGACCAGGCCGCGCTTGGCGGCTTCCGTCGCCTTGCGGATGGCTTCCGGCACTTCACGCGCCTTGCCGTGACCGAAGCCGACGCGGCCCTTCTGGTCGCCGACGACGACGAGAGCGGCGAAGCCGAAGCGACGACCACCCTTCACCACCTTGGCGACGCGGTTGATGTGGACCAGACGGTCCACGAATTCTGAATCGCGCTCTTCGCGATCACGAGGCTCTCTCGCCATTGTCTTTCCTCTTACTTGCGCGGCCGCCGGGTCCATGCCCTGCGCCGCTCGCTCGAGCGTTCCTGACGGAACGACGTCTCAAAAACGGGGCTCGGCCCCTGCCCCGCGCTGGTGAGCGCGACTGCAGGGGCCGGGTAGCAGAACTCAGAAGTTCAGGCCAGCTTCGCGGGCCGCATCGGCCAGCGCCTTGACGCGGCCGTGATACATATAGGAGCCGCGGTCGAAGACCACGTCCTTCACGCCCGCCTTGACGGCGCGCTCGGCGATCAACTTGCCGATCGTCGCAGCCGCCTCGACATTCGCGCCCGACTTGATGTCGGTGCGGATGTCCTTGTCCAGGCTCGAGGCCGACGCGACGGTAACGCCCTTCACGTCGTCGATGATCTGGGCATAGATCTGCTTGCCGGTGCGATGCACCGAAAGGCGGGCGCGGCCATTGGCAACAGCCTTGATCGCGCGGCGGACGCGGGCCTTGCGGCGCGCAGTGTTGTCTGTCTGCTTGCTCATGGCGGTTACTTCTTCTTCCCTTCCTTGCGGAAGATGAATTCGCCGGCGTATTTGACGCCCTTGCCCTTATAGGGCTCGGGCCCGCGATAGTCGCGGATTTCGGCGGCGGTCTGGCCGACCACCTGCTTGTCGATGCCGGTGATGACGATTTCGGTCGGCTTCGGCGTCACGATCGCAACCCCTTCCGGGATCGCATAGTCGATGTCGTGGCTGTAGCCCAGCGAGAGCTTCAGAACCTTGCCGTTGACGGCGGCCTTGTAGCCGACGCCGTTGATCTCAAGCTTCTTCTCGAAGCCCGACGTGGTGCCGAGCACGAGATTGGCGATGCGGGCACGCGAAGTGCCCCAGAGCGAGCGAGCGCGCTTGCTCTGCGAACGCGGCTGAACCGCGATCTCGCCATTCTCCATGGCGACCGAAACGTCATCGGGCACGGTGAAGGAGAGTTCCCCCTTCGCGCCCTTGATCTTGACGAGCTGGCCGGCGACGTTGGCGGTGACGCCAGCGGGAACCGGAACAGGCTTCTTACCGATACGAGACATTGGATTTCTCCTGAAAACGAGCGGCGCGGAAGGTCAGAAGACCTTGCAAAGCACTTCGCCGCCCACGTTCTGCTCGCGGGCAAGATGATCGGGCATCACACCCTTCGGTGTCGAGATGATGGTCACGCCAAGGCCGTCGGCCACGCGGGGCATCGTCTCCACCGAAGAATAGACGCGGCGGCCGGGCTTGGACACACGCGAGATCGACCGGATGACCGGCAGTCCCTCATGGTACTTCAGCTCGATATCGAACTCGGTCCGGCCATTGCCGAACTCGGTCTGGGTGTAGCCGCGGATGTAACCCTCGGACTGAAGCACATCGAGGACACGGGCCCTCAGCTTCGAACCGGGCGTCGAAACGCGCGACTTGCGCCGCATCTGCGCATTGCGGATGCGGGTCAGCATATCTCCAAGCGGATCAATGATCACGATGCGTACTCCTCACCAGCTCGACTTGACGAGGCCGGGAACCAGCCCCTTGTTGCCGAGCTCGCGCAGCGCAATGCGCGACATCTTCAGCTTGCGGTACACGGCGCGCGGACGCCCCGTGACTTCGCAGCGATTGCGCACGCGGTTAGGGGCCGAGTTGCGCGGCAGTTCGGCCAGCTTGAGGCGAGCGAGGAACCGCTCGTCCATGGACTGGCTTTCGTCATTAGCGATCGCGAGAAGCCGCGCGCGCTTGCCGGCGAATTTCTTCACCATCCGCTTGCGGGCATTGTTGTTCTCGACGGAGCTCTTCTTAGCCATCGATCTCTCCTGGTTTCCGCGTATGAACGCTTAAGTTCACTGCCGGAACGGGAAGTTGAAGTGCTTGAGCAAGGCGCGTGCCTCGTCGTCCGACTTCGCAGTCGTGCAGACGATCACGTCCATACCCCAGACCTGGTCGACCTTGTCGTAGTTGATCTCGGGGAACACGATGTGCTCCTTGATCCCGAGCGCGAAATTGCCGCGCCCGTCGAACGACTTCGGGTTGAGGCCGCGGAAGTCACGAACGCGGGGAAGCGCGATGGTGACGAGACGGTCGACGAACTCGAACATCTTGGTCTTGCGCAGCGTGACCTTGCAGCCGACCGCCATGTTCTCGCGCAGCTTGAAGCCGGCGATGGCGAGGCGGGACTTGGTGATGACCGGCTTCTGGCCGGCAATCAGGGCGAGGTCGCCGGCGGCGTTGTCGACCTTCTTGCGGTCGGCGGTCGCTTCGCCAACGCCCATGTTGATGACGACCTTCTCGATGGTCGGCACTTCCATAGCGTTCTTGTAGCCGAACTCGGCGATCATCGCCGGACGAACGACGTCCTCGTAATGCTGCTTCATGCGCGGCGTAAGCGCCGCCTGCTGGTTCTCAGCCATCGATCAGATCCCCCGAACGCTTGGCGAAACGGACCTTGCGGCCATCATCCAGGACCTTGAAGCCGACGCGGGTCGGCTTGCCATCCTTGGGATCGGCCACGGCGAGATTCGACAGGTCGATGGTGGCTTCCTTGGAAATGATGCCGCCTTCAGACTGCGCCGAAGCCTTGGTGTGCTTCTTGACCATCATGACGCCACGCACGATCGCGCGGGCATCCTTCGGGATGACCTGGAGCACTTCGCCAGCCTTGCCCTTGTCACGGCCGGCCAGCACGACGACCTTGTCGCCCTTCTTGATTTTCGCAGCCATCACAGCACCTCTGGCGCAAGCGAGATGATCTTCATGTGGTTCTTGGCGCGCAATTCGCGCGGAACCGGTCCGAAGATACGGGTGCCGACAGGCTCCTTCTGGTTGTTGATCAGCACGGCCGCGTTGCGGTCGAACCGGATCACCGAACCATCGGCGCGCTTGACGTCCTTGGCGGTGCGAACGACGACCGCCTTCATGACGTCGCCCTTCTTCACGCGGCCGCGGGGAATGGCTTCCTTGATCGAGACGACGATGATGTCGCCAATGCGGGCATAGCGCCGCTTCGACCCGCCGAGAACCTTGATGCACATCACGCGACGGGCGCCGGAATTATCCGCGACCTCGAGATTCGTTTGCACCTGGATCATGGCCTTGATCCTTCCAGTGTGTATCAGCGCGGTTTCCCGAAAGCATCAGCGCCTTCGGGACTACGACTGACGGGGGTCGATCGCCCCCTGGCCTCAAAACAAAGCACGAACCGCAAAAGTGCCACGCACTCTTGCGGCTGACATGCCCGACTCCGTATTCCGCCCTCCCCGCTGCCCGAAAGAACCGGGCGGCGAAGACCGCGACGACCTACGCCTTGTTGGGGGCGCCGTCGAGCAAAACCCAGCTTTTCAGCTTGGAAATGGGCTTGGACTCCTCGATCCAGACCTGATCCCCGACCTTCACCACCTGCGCCTCATCATGGGCGTGATAGTTCTTGGTACGGCGAACCGTCTTCTTGAGGAGAGGGTGCGTATAGCGCCGCTCGACCTTGACCACAACAGTTTTGTTCTGCTTGTCGCTGACGACGACGCCCTGCAGCACGCGCTTCGGCATTGTCTGACTCCTCAGGCGCTCGCCGCGACGGTCTTGGACCGCTGCAGCGTCTTGATGCGGGCGATGTCCTTGCGGACTTCGGTCACCCGGGCGGTGTTTTCGAGCTGGCCGGTGGCCTTCTGAAAGCGCAGGTTGAACTGCTCCTTCTTGAGCTTCAGGAGTTCGTCCTGGAGCAGGTCCACGCTCATGGCGGTCAGGTCGGACAGGCGTTGCGAAGCTTTCATCTTGTCCTCCCTTACTCGGCGATGCGCTGGATGAAGCGCGTCTTGATCGGCAGCTTGGCCGCGCCGAGGCGCATGGCCTCGCGAGCGGTCTCTTCCGGCACGCCGTCGATCTCGAACATGATCCGGCCCGGCTTGACCTTGGCTGCCCAGAATTCAGGCGCGCCCTTGCCCTTGCCCATGCGGACTTCGGTCGGCTTCTTCGACACCGGAACGTCCGGGAAGATGCGGATCCAGACGCGGCCGGCACGCTTCATCGCACGGGTGATCGCGCGGCGGGCCGCCTCGATCTGCCGCGCGGTGACGCGCTCGGGCTCCTGGGCCTTCAGGCCGAACTGGCCGAAGTTCAAATCCGTGCCGCCCTTGGCGACGCCAGCGATGCGCCCCTTGAACTGCTTGCGGAACTTCGTCTTTTTTGGTTGCAACATGGCTTTTCTCGATCAGCCTTTATGCATGCTCGCGACGATGGCCACCGCCGGAACGGCTGCCCTCATCTGCCATGCGCTTGTCCTGGGCCATCGGGTCGTGTTCGAGGATCTCGCCCTTGAAGATCCAGACCTTGATGCCGCACGTGCCATAGGTGGTGAAGGCGGTGCCGACACCGTAATCCACATCGGCGCGCAGCGTGTGCAGCGGCACGCGACCTTCGCGATACCATTCCAGACGCGCGATCTCAGCGCCGCCGAGACGGCCCGAGCAGTTAATGCGGATGCCCTCGGCGCCCAGACGCATGGCCGACTGAACGGCCCGCTTCATGGCGCGGCGGAACGCAACGCGACGCTCGAGTTGCTGCGCGATCGAGTCGGCGACCAGCGTCGCGTCGATCTCGGGCTTGCGCACCTCGACGATGTTGATCGTCACATCCGCCTTGGTCAGCTTCATCACCGACTTGCGGAGCTTCTCGATATCGGCGCCCTTCTTGCCGATCACCACGCCCGGACGAGCCGAGTGAATGGTGACGCGGCACTTCTTGTGCGGGCGCTCGATGATGATCTTGGAGATCGCGGCCTGCTTCAGCATCTTCATGAGGGAGGCGCGGATCGCCATATCCTCATGCAGGAGCTTGCCGTACTCGCCCTTCTGCGCAAACCAGCGCGAATCCCAGGTACGGTTGATGCCGAGGCGAAGCCCGATCGGATTGATTTTCTGACCCATCGTTCTCTCCTCAGGCCTTGGCCGCGGCGACTTCGCGCACGATGATCGTGATGTTCGCGAACGGCTTCAGGATGCGGGCGCCACGACCGCGGGCGCGGGCATGGAAGCGCTTCATCACGAGGGCCTTGCCGACGAAGGCCTGGGCCACGACGAGATCGTCGACGTCGAGATCATGATTGTTCTCGGCATTGGCGATCGCGCTCTGCAGGCACTTGCGCACATCCAGCGAGATCCGCTTGCGCGAGAACTCGAGATCGGCAAGCGCGGTCGAGACCTTCTTGCCGCGGATGAGCTGGGCGAGGAGGTTGAGCTTCTGCGGCGAGACGCGAAGGTTGCGAGCGATCGCGACGGCTTCGTTCTCAGGCAGCGCACGGGGGGCTGATGCTTTTCCCATGGCTTACTTCCTCTTCGCCTTCTTGTCGGCGGCGTGGCCGTGGAAGGTGCGCGTCGGCGAAAACTCGCCGAACTTGTGGCCCACCATTTCCTCGGACACGTTCACCGGCACATGCTTGTGCCCGTTATAGACGCCGAACGTCAGACCGACGAACTGCGGGAGGATCGTGGAGCGACGGCTCCAGATCTTGATAACCTCAGACCGGGCCGCCGAACGGGCAACCTCGGCCTTTTTCAGAAGGTATCCGTCGACAAACGGACCTTTCCAAAGCGAACGCGCCATGACGGACCTCAGTTCTTCTTCTTGCGGGCGTGACGGCTCGACACGATGAACGTATCGGTCCGCTTGTTCGAGCGGGTCTTCTTGCCCTTGGTCGGCTTGCCCCAGGGGGTAACCGGGTGACGACCGCCCGAGGTGCGGCCTTCGCCGCCGCCATGGGGATGGTCGACAGGGTTCATCGAGACACCGCGGTTATGCGGGCGACGACCGAGCCAGCGCGAGCGCCCGGCCTTGCCGTCATTCCGGTTCATGTGGTCGGGGTTCGAAACCGCGCCCACCGTAGCATAGCACAGGCCGCTGATCAGGCGCTGCTCGCCCGAATTCAGGCGGATGATGACATAGCCCTGGTCGCGACCGACGATCTGGGCGTAGTTGCCGGCGGACCGGGCAAGCTGCCCGCCCTTGCCGATCTTCAGCTCCAGATTGTGGACGATCGTGCCGATCGGCAGCGAGCCCATGGGGGCGGCGTTGCCGGGCTTCACGTCGACCGACGGACCCGAGATCACGCTGTCGCCGACGGCGAGGCGCTGCGGGGCCAGGATATAGGCCTGCTCGCCATCGGCGTACTTGATCAGCGCGATGAACGCCGTGCGGTTGGGATCATATTCCAGCCGCTCGACGACGGCCGGGATGCCATCCTTGCCGCGACGCTTGAAGTCGATCAGGCGCAGCGTCCGCTTGTGTCCACCGCCGCGGAAGCGGACGGTGATGCGGCCGAGATTGTTGCGGCCGCCGGAGGACGACTTGCCCTCCGTCAGCACCTTCAGGGGCTTGCCCTTGTAGAGCTCACTGCGGTCGACGATCACGAGCTGGCGAAGGCTCGGCGTGACCGGCTTGAAATGCTTCAAAGCCATGGTTTGCGATCCTTCCTTACAGGCCGGTGGTCACGTCGATGGAGTGACCTTCCTCGAGGGTCACGACCGCCTTCTTGACGTCCGAACGCTGGCCGAGCCGGCCCCGGAAGACCTTCATCTTGCCTTCGGTGACGAGCGTATTGACGCTCTTCACCTTGACGTCGAACAGCTTCTCGATCGCCGCCTTGATCTGCGGCTTGGTCGCGGTCTTGGCGACCTTGAAGACGACCTTGTTATGCTCGGAGAGCATCGTCGCCTTTTCGGTGATCACCGGGCCACGAATGACGTCGTAGTGGCGCGGGTCCAGATTCTTCGCCGTGCTCATGTGAAGCGCGCCTCCAGCGCATCGACAGCCGCGCGGGTCAGGACAAGCTTGTCGCGACGCAGGATGTCATAAACGTTGATGCCCTGGATCGGCAGGACGTCGACATTCGGAATCGAACGTGCCGCCAGGCCGAAATTCGTGTCGATCTCGGCGCCGCCGATCACCAGCGCGCTGGAGAGCTCCAGCTTGCCGAAATGACCGAGCAGAACCTTGGTCTTCGGCTCGGACAGCTTGGCGTCATCGATGATGATGATGCCGCCGGTCTTGGCCTTGGACGACAGCGCATGGCGAAGAGCCAAAGCACGGACCTTCTTGGGCAGATCGTGAGCGTGGTCGCGCACGATCGGACCGAAAGCCTTGCCGCCGCCGCGGAACTGCGGAGCAGACGCCGCGCCGTGACGAGCGCCGCCGGTGCCCTTCTGCTTGTAGATCTTCTTGCGGGTGCGGTCGACTTCCGACCGGCCCTTGGACTTGTGCGTACCGGCGCGGCGCTTGGCGAGCTGGTAGCGCACCATGCGGGCAAGGATGTCGGCGCGCGGCTCAAGGCCGAAGATCGCATCCGAGAGCTCGACCGAGCCGGCCGAGCCACCCTCGAGAGTGGTGATATCGAGCTTCATCACGCGTTCTCCTCAACCGTCTCGGCTGCGGGAGCCGGCGCATCGCCGCCATTCAGCTTGAACTTGCCCGGAAGCGGAGCATCCTTGGGCAGAGCGCGCTTGATGGCGTCGCGCACATGGATCCAGCCGCCGGCATGACCGGGGACGGCGCCTTCGACCAAGATCAGGCCGCGCTCGACATCCGTCTGGACGACGCGCAGGTTCTGCGTGGTCACGCGCTCGGCGCCGAGATGGCCGGGCATCTTCTTGTTCTTGAAGGTCTTGCCAGGGTCCTGACGACCGCCGGTCGAACCGATCGAGCGATGCGAGACCGAAACACCGTGCGTGGCGCGAAGACCACCGAAGTTCCAGCGCTTCATGCCGCCAGCGAAGCCCTTGCCCAGCGTCGTGCCGGAGACATCGACGAACTGGCCGACGACGAAATGATCCGCCGTGATTTCGGCGCCGACCGGGATCAGCGCATCATCGCTGACGCGGAACTCGACGACCTTGCGCTTGGGCTCGACATTGGCGACGGCGAAATGGCCGCGCTCCGCCTTCGAGACATTCTTGACCTTCGCCAGGCCCGATCCGAGCTGAACGGCGGCATAGCCGTTCTTCTCGACCGTGCGATGAGCGACGACCTGGCAGTTATCGATTTTCAGCACGGTGACCGGGATATGTTCGCCGGCATCGGTGAAGATGCGGGTCATCCCGACTTTCTGTGCAATCACACCGGAACGCATCGGTGCATACCTTCCCTTGGGGTCATACTCATCCAGCCAAAACGCTGGAGGCAGAGGACCCGGCTAAAACAAATCAGAGCTTGATTTCGACGTCGACGCCGGCAGCGAGATCAAGCTTCATGAGGGCGTCGACCGTCTGCGGGGTCGGGTCGACGATATCGAGAACCCGCTTGTGGGTCCGCATTTCGAACTGCTCGCGCGACTTCTTGTCGATGTGCGGCGAGCGGTTGACCGTGAACTTCTCGATGAGCGTGGGCAGCGGGATGGGCCCGCGGACCTGGGCGCCCGTCCTCTTCGCGGTCGACACGATCTCGCGCGTCGAAGCGTCGAGAATGCGGTGGTCGAACGCCTTGAGGCGGATCCGGATGTTCTGACCGTTCATGGTACTTTTCTTCCTGAGGCGAATGGCGATCGGCGAGTGGCGAGTGGCAGATAAAGCCACCCGCTATTCGCTATTGGCCTCTTCAAGCGATGATGCTGGCGACGACGCCGGCACCGACGGTGCGGCCGCCTTCGCGGATGGCGAAGCGCAGCTTCTCTTCCATCGCGAT
>NZ_LJHQ01000061.1 GCF_001295925.1 Allobosea sp. AAP35
TCGGGCGTCGGACCGCCGAGATCAAAGCGCAGGAAGCGCATCCAGGACAGACGGTCCCGGATTATGAACTCCATCTTCGCGTCGCTGAGATTGTGCTGCGCCTGCAGGATCAGCGCCTTGAACATCGAGACGGGATCGAAGGGCGGGCGCCCGCCCTTGGCGCCATCGCCGTAGCCGAGGCCCTCGACGAGCCAGCCACGGAAATACTCGAAATCGATCGTCGCTTCGAGCGTCTCCAGCGGATCGCCGATCTGGCTCAGCCGCTCCAGATGCTCCGACAACCCGAAAAACGACCGCTGTTCCATCGCAATCCGCCCCCTGCGCCGAGGGGAGATGGAATCATAAAATCAGCAGGCGCGGTAGGTTCTTGCGGGTGTCCAGCTCTGAAATCGTCATGTGTCGAAGCCCTCAGGGGCTTCAAAGATCGGCGCTCAGACCGCTCAAGCAAAGGTGCCAACGGGACAGCGCTTACGTCTCATCGTCCATGCAAAGCTCTCCAGCACCGCTGCCGGCACTGGTGCCGGATTAACGAACGCGAAAAGCTGGACGACGAAATCCGTCTCAACAAGGCGGCCTACGGCGCATGCTTACCTTACCCTGAAGGCCCATCTCGCCCATGTGCCCAGGCGCAAGCCGATCGAACTCTGGTTCCAGGACGAGGCGCGCATCGGCCAGAAGAATGGCCTGGTCCGGCAATGGGCCAGACGCGGAACCAGGCCGCGCCAGCCCGCCGATCAACGCTACAAGAGCGCCTATCTGTTCGGAGCGATCTGCCCGGCACGGGGCGTCGGCGCGGCGCTCGCCATGCCCTTTGCCGACACCCATGCCATGCAGGCCCATCTCGACGAGATCGCCAGGGCGGTCGCAAAGGGCGCCCATGCCGTCCTGCTGCTCGACCGCGCCGGATGGCGCATGACGGCCAAACTCGTCGTGCCGAAAAACATCTCGCTGATCTTCCTGCCCTCGCGCTCGCCCGAACTGAACCCGGTCGAGAACATCTGGCAGTATATGCGCGCCAACTGGCTCTCAGACCGCGTCTTCAACAGCTATAACGACATCATCGACGCCGCCTGCGACGCCTGGAACCGCGGAACCGCCTCGTCGATCAACCCAGCACCATCACAACCATCGGGATGCGCGAATGGGCCCATATCGGTCAATCGTGAGGGCCGTTGGTAATTACCAGCCGAGCGAGAGCCGTGCCCGGTCAAGTCGGAGCGCTCTCTGGATGGTGCGATCATGACCGCTCCCGCCATGCGTGACCCTGTCCTGCTTGAAAAGCTGGCCGTCGTAGCCGGTCGGGTCCTCTGAGGCGGATCAATCCAGCCTGCGAGCGTTTCGTGACGGCGGCGGTGTCGGAATGGCCAAGACATCGTCGGGCCTGACATTATCGATAAGACCGATCTGCACGAAATGCTCCGCTCCCCGCCGCAGCACCATCAGCTTTTCGAACGCCACGCCGGATGGATCAACGGCGGCACCCGTGGCCGCTGTCAGGCCACGAGCCGTATTGATCTGGGCTTCGAGACTGAGGATCGAAGCCCATTGCTGCGCAACCGCATCAGCCATTTCCTTAATACCATTGGCGATCTCTAGTTGTCGGTCCGCTTTAAGCGACAGTTCGCGCTGCTCGACGAGGGCTGCTTCACGGCGTGCACGGGCAACGGTCGCGTCGATCTCGCGCAAGTCGCCCTCATAGCCGATCATCGCCCGGTCGAGTTCGAAAACACGCGTAACGGGTGAGAGATTGCGCTCCTGAAGTCCGCGAAACATGGTGATTTCACGTTGTAGGATGACAATCTGTGCATTCTTTCCGGTGCGGCGCGACTGCAACGAGTCAAGCTCGCGGTTAAGTTCCGCACGCTGGTTGGCTGCGTTGCTGAGAGCCTCCGAAAGGGTCTGCCTGCGCACGTCAAGCAGTGTTGTTTCAAGCGTATAAAGATCAGAAATACGCTGTTCTGGAACCAGTTGCTGCAAATCAGGAACGCGAACGATTTGCTCCCTTCCATCTCGCTCGGCCTGTAGCCGTGCGAGGCGCACATGAGAGGCTGCTAGCTGGTCCTGAAGTTGTCCGAGCCGCTCCAGCAATCTGCCAACCTCGAGACGCGACACAGAATCGTCGGCGTTGCTGCGCCTGTAACCCCCCGCAAGCGCTATCAGGCTCATCACCGTCATACCCGGCGCGTAGGCGTGGGCGCCGGGCGTCTGCACATGACCGGTCACATAGACTGGCCGGTAAGTCACGATCTCGATGGTCACATCTGGCCGCGCCAGACCCATGCTTGAAGCTATACGATGCGTCAGCAGCACTTGTGCTTCGCCGAGTGTGAGCCCGTCGAAGGCAACTGTTCCGACGCGTGGCAACCTGACAGACCCATCCGCTTGTACCATGAACTCACGGCTCAGCTGCGCCTGGTCCAGAACCTCGATCCTTAGCCGGTCGCTAGGCCCGATCCGGTAACCCTCAAGTGCCGATGCCGCGACGGACCACAGCCAGATCGTGAGGACAGAAAGGATTCTCACCATGGCACTTATACCGCAACCGCCGCAGGCCCATGCAAAAGGTCCATGAGCCTGTGTTCGATGCGACGTGAAAGCTTGCCCCAACTATAGTCCATTTCCATGCGCCGCCTGCCGGCTACACCGACCCTGTGGCGCAGGTCGCCGTCCGTCAGGAGCCTGACACAGGCAGCAGCAAGGTCGGCTGGGGCTTCAGCCGCCAGATAGTCTTGGCCGTCTGCCAGCTCGAGCCCTTCTACACCAATCGCCGTTCCTATGACAGGCGTGCCCAGGGCCATGGATTCAATGACCTTGAAACGAGCCCCACCCGCGCCAAGACGTAACGGTACTACGGTCGCCCAAGCGCTGGCGATCTCGACCCTCACATCCTGCACTCGTCCGGTGTAGACGATACCGGGAAATTCTGGGGCGCTGCCGTCGTCCGGCTTCATTCCAGTGACACGCAATTCGGCATCTGGGTGCGCATTCCGGACCAGCGGCATCACCTCGGTGCCGAACCAGGCTACGGCATCCCTGTTGGGTGGATACGCGACCGATCCAGGATAAAGAAGTCGGTCCGGGACCGGCGTCGCAAGACCGACAGGATAGTCGTCAAGATTGAGACCGTTGGCGACGTGCATGAGCTTGGAACGTGGCCAGACCATTGCGAGCGACACGAGATCCTCGGCAGAATTGAGGAAAGCGACATCGACCAGCGGTTCGATGCGGCGCAGGAAGCGAGCATACTTGGCGCGCCGCAGTGTCCACAACTGCCGCTCGATCGGCCCCGCCAGCGCTCCCATCCGCTCAAATTGGAGCATGGATTCGCAGACATAGTCGATTGCCAGAGGCTTGCGTCCAAGAAACTCGACACAGCCAACAAGAGCCGGATCGCCAAGCAGCACCAGTTCGGGCTCGCTTGCAGCAACGAGTTCTGCAAGATGCCGTGCCATCTCTTCCGACCGAAACTCGTGCACATCGGCAGGTTCAGCCGAGAGCCGGCGCATCACGCTGCCGCCAAAGCTCCCGGATCCAGCGGTGCGCTTCACCAGGCGGACATCAAAAAAACGCGCCCGGTCGGCGTCGCTCATTTCCTGGCTCTGCAGTGGCTCGACGAAGCAAGCGAGTGAGACCTGGTGACGTTCCGCAAGCGAACGCGTCACCAGCGCTAGGCGATGTGTCTGTCCGTTGTAGGCAGGGAACGGCTGCGAGGGCAGCAGGACAAGGATGCGCATGGCTCACGTCCCGCTGCCGACGGACCACTCGGCAAGGTCGGCCCGGCAATCGACCATCTGCGTCGACGAAACCACAAACCCATCAATGTCCTGCCGCGAGGAGACCACCGCGCCTTCGAGGATAACGGAGCGCCTCACATTGATTGCGCGATCGATCACGGCCTTGCGGCCGATTATGGCGTGGTCGAGCACGGCATCGGGATGCAGCCGTGCGGTCGGATCAATAATGTTGTGCTGCCCGCGCCGCGCCGCCACGATCAGGTTGCAGCGCAGCAGGTCGGCCGGAAAGGTAAGGTTGATGTCGTCCTCAATGCAATCGCTGACCCGGACATGATGGTCGTCATCAATCATTACCTGGATCGATTCCGTCAGCTCATATTCATTCCGCATCGCCGTGCGCGGGGTCCGTCGTACGGCGTCGAAGATCACTGGATCAAACAGGTACAGACCGACGCCCTTGAGATTGTTCTGGGCATGGCGCGGCTTCTCGATGACGCGACGTACCCGGCCATCGCTGTCCTGAAGGATGGCGAAGTTCTTGCGGATCGCAGCCGGGTCAGCCTCGATCTTGGCAGCAAGTACGCCTTGGCATTGCTCGGTTTCCATGACCCGCATCATGTCCTTCAGATCATGCGGCAAAAAGAAGATGTCCCCCAGCATCAGCAAAAACGGCCTTGTCAACACAGGCTCGAGGCGGCCAAGCGCGTGAGCGATACCAGCCATTTCGGTCTGTTCGACATAGTGCAGGTTGACACCGAGCTTTTCGCCATCGCCCAGGATCTTGGTGATCTGGTAGCCACGATGGCCGATCAGCACCACAATCTCGGTGATACCAAGATCGCGCATCTGTCCGATCTGGTATTCGATCAGGGCGCGGTTGCCGATCGGCAGCGCCGCCTTGGGGATCGTCTCGCCGAACGGGGCCATACGCGTTCCGTAGCCGGCGGCAAGGATCGCCCCCATGTATTTTTTTTGTACCGTCATGTTCGCTGATCCCTCACGCTTCAGCCACTCCGCTGAGCCGTTGCACGAACGGTCGCCCTAAGACGAGCAATCTCGTCGCCCAGCAGCACAGCAGCCGCTCTCCCCAACAGGGCGGCCATGGCGATGTAGCGCATAGGGTTCCGCGGACCCGCATGATGATTGGCATAGTAGCGATAGGCTCCGCGATGGAAGTCGACCACCATCCGCGTCCGTCGAACCTTGCGGTGACGGGCTTTCAGATTCTCGTTGTGGATCACAATATGGCCTGGAAGCGACACGATACGGAAGCCACCCTTCTTAATGCGCTGGCACCAGTCGGTGTCGGACCAATAGACGAAATAATTTTCATCGTAGGCACCGACTTTATCTATCACCGCGCGGCGAACTGCCATGCAGGCTGTTGAAAGCGTGTCAACATCGAACGGTTCACGGTCGCCATCATGCTCTGCCATCAGGTAGCGCCGTGAAAACCGATTGTTCGGCCAGATTCTAGTGAGCAGGGCCCGCCGTCCGAAAAGTCCTGCCCAGGGTGACGGAAACCGGCGCGCCGTGCGTTGTGGCGTGCCGTCCGGATAAACCAGGGTGCAACCGCAAGCCCCGACATTGGGGCTTGAGTCCAGGAAACCCAGCATAGCATCGACAGCTCCTTCCGTGACCTCGGTGTCGCTGTCGAGAGAGAGCACGATTTCGCCGCGGGCGCTGCCGACACCGCGATTGAACCCGACAGTCAGGCCGAGATTGCGTTCGCACTCGATCAGTCGCAGATCGGGCCAGGTTTGCCGGACCCATTCACGGCTGCCATCCACGGATGCGTTGTCGACAATCACTGTCTCATGGTGAGCCTTCGGCGCATATCGCTTGAGCGCGGTGAGGCAGCGCTTCAGCAATTCGCCGCCATTGTAGTTAACGATGACGATCGACAACTTAGGTGCGATGCGTCCGGACATCACGGCGCCTGCCTTTCAGGTGACGGACGGTGGGAAACATTCAGCACTGTCGTCGGGCCCTTCACCGAGCCAGCAACCCCGGTAGTAACGTTATCAACCGCCGACACAGCGGGCTTTGGTTGCCGCGCGCTCTTCGGAAGCTTACTCGGGTGGCGCTGGAAAATGTCACAGCCATCACAAATGGTTTTCTTGCGTCCGTCCCAGTCCTTGTCTGTGTAGAGTGCGCGCGCGCTTCGGTATTTCTCGTTGTTCCAGATGCCGGGAATGTCGATGGTCTCGTGCGCCTCCATATGGTCGAAGTCACGCCGATCTTTGTAGACAATGCAACATGGAGACACTCCCCCGTCGGCGTTCACAACCATCGAGCGATACAGGTAGTAGCAGGGTGCCGGCCGGTCTGCCTGCCCGAATGTCTGGGGTGTGTCCGCGCCCTTGTCTCGCCCTTCGAACTTTGTCGGAAACCACTCGTCAGCGAGAATGCGACGGTTGCGGGACTCGAAAGGCAGTCCGACCGGAATGAAGCGTATCCGGTCCACACCAAGGCTGACGGCAAGGCGTTCAGCTTCATCAACGTTGTCTTCATTGTGTTTCATCACAATGTACTGCCACTCCACAAACGGAGTTTTCAAGCCACGTGCGTTGCGCTTGCGGATCAGGGATGACAAGTTCTCGATGACGCGATCGAACTTACCCCTCACGCGATACTTCTCGTAGGAGGCCTGATCCGTGCCGTCGAGCGAGACGGTCAGATGTTCCAGGCCAGCGTCGAGCAGTCCGTCGAGATGGTGCTCCTGCGCTATCACCAGGTTCGACGACATGTTCGTGCCTACGTTATTCAACTGGGCGTAGGCTATCATCCGGAAAACATCCGGATTGAGCAACGATTCTCCCCAATTGTGAACGTTCACTTCGAATAAATAAGGTAGATGCGGGTCCAGATAGCGCTTGAAACAATCAAAAGACATCATGGTTTGCTTGCGTCCCAGGTCCTCCATTCCCGTCGGACAAAGCGGGCACCGAAGATTACAGAAATTGCACGGATCCAGAAACAGGATGTACGGTCGCCCTTTAACTTCAATTCGACGAAGCTTGCGTTCGGATTCGACCAGCGCAAGGTTAATCCACTTGCGCGGCGTGCCATGCTCCAACACGGCTCGCATATGGCGTCCCATCCGTGTGTACTGCGGAATACTCTTCAGGAGGCGGCTAGCGCGTCTGTTTACTGCCATTCCAAACCTCACTCGCCTAGCGTGCAGAACTTCAGAAAGCGCCCTTGCGAGCAATCGTGCACCATACGGTCCGAAACAGAACCAGCAAATCTGTACGCACAGACTTCTCTCTGATGTAGGCTAGGTCGTGCTCAACCGTCTCGTCGAAGGTCAGATCGCCGCGACCATAAATCTGGGCATAGCCGGTGATCCCGGGAAGGACGTCGAATTTCTGCAGCGTCCGACTGTCATAGTATTGCAGCATCTTCCACATTTCCGGGCGCGGCCCCACCAGCGCCATATCGCCGACTATCACATGCCAGAAATTGGGAAGCTCATCGAGGCTGGTGCGTCTAAGCCAATTACCAAAGGGTGTCACTCGCGGGTCGACCTTGAGTGACAACTTTACCTCGCCGACTTCGTCTTTGCTGAAGGAATATGCACACAGGTCAGGAAAGCGTGTCGTGGAGTCGGTGTACATGGTTCTCAACTTTGCGAACCTGAACGGCCTGCGTGCATACCGGCCAATACGTTCCTGCACGAACAGTGCGGGTCCTGGACTTTCAAACTTCACGATCAGCATGAGGACAAGGATCACCGGCAAAAAAAGTAACAGTGCCATGACCGCGAAACACCGCTCTAGAAAAACAAACCACCACGGGTTGTTTAGCTGCGGTGAAACAGATAACGGGGACGTTATGGATGCCTCGCCCTTGTTTACATCAAAGCTTCGAGCAGTGCGAATGAGCCCTTTTTGCATGACCAATACTCCGTCAAGATTTGACATGGGCCTTTAATTTACATGTCTAATCTTGCAGATAACAGCTGAGATGACCATGGTTAGCGAGAGTACTATTGCTATCCGTGGCAAAAAATTTAAGGCATCGCAGTCTAAATGCATTCCCGCGCACGGGCAAGCAAAAATTTAATGCATCATCAACCCAATTGGAGTGCAGAATCCCATGAAAGATAAGTGCTATGTGGTTAGAACTAGGGAAATAACTCTACGGTAGGCATGTCTGCGGCACTTGTGTGGCGTACCTTGACAGGTGCTTTGCGTTGGTCGCTTTTGTGGTGTCGCGAGGAGTTTCGTGTATGAAAGAAAGCGAAACATCGATCCGGATTGGCAGCCTCGTGGTCTGCCCTAATTGCCTTGGCGAGCTGCGGGCCGATAAACAGATGATCACCTGCACGGAATGCGAAGCCGTCTATGTTGTCGAGGATGGCTGGCCAATCTTGCTGACGGCCTCCGATCAGCGTTTCGACGATGTCTCCGACTGCTGCCTTAACGCCGACGAGATCAGGACCAATACATTCACCACCCTGAACTACAGTATTCCCTTGCTACGCAAGCTTGCGGGACGAGACCCGACCGGCCTGCGCGTGCTCAGCGCGGGTTGTGGCGTGGGCGTTGATGTCGATCTATATCGTGCCGCAGGTATCGAAGCTCACGGTGTGGATTGCGGGGCGCGGATCGCGGCATGGGCAACAAGGCAGCACCCAGAGGCACTGTACTTTACCAGTGTCTCGCACCTGCCCTTCCCGGACGCGACATTCGATGCAGTCGTAACCGGCTGCCTGCTCCCCCATATCGGGGTTGTTGGCGACAGCGTGGACGTCAGCGATGGCGTCGACGAGGCGCGCCAGCAGGTCGCAAGTGAATTGTTGCGCGTCACGCGACCAGGCGGCCACATCGTGATGGGAAATCCGAACCGGCTGTGTCCTGTTGACCTATTTCACAAGGGTCAGATGGCACATCCCGGAGCCCTTGGCCGCTGGCATCCCTTGACCGAGCGCTTCCTTCTCTCGTTCAACGATCATGTCCGCTTGTTTGGAAATGCGGCGGTTGTTTCTACCTTACCGGTCAGCGGCTATTGGGGCTTCCACAGCAAGCAGGAGCGGCCGGCGACTTGGGTTCTGGCCCAGGTGCTGAAAGTCTATCTGGGCCTGTTGTCACTGCCGCCACTCGACCTACTGAGGCGTTCGGGGTTCAATCCGTGGCTAATGGTCTTGGCCACGAAGGCACAAGCTTGAGCAAAATCGCAATCTTCCCGGTCATGTCCGGCCGAAATGGGGGCGGGCCGGAAACCTATGAGCGTGAATTGGTCAGGGGTTTGTCCGTTCATGATCGAGAGACGGACTATCATATTACCTGCCTGAATTCAGCGGCCGCAGCGGCTCTGGAGACCGGGCAGCCTAATTTCCGGTCCCACATCATTCCCGGCGGTGTGCGGCCACTAGCCATGACTGTCGGCCTGCCCTGGGTCTTAAAACGGGAGAGCATCAATTTCATGCACGCGGCCTATATCCCACCAACCTGGTCGCCCGTGCCTTACGTTTTTACGCTCCACTGCTCCAGCCCGTTCGCCACACCGGAGCTATTTCCGCCTGCGATTTTGGCGCGGCTGAAATTCCTGCTGGCACGGGGGATGCGCGATGCGGCCCATGTCATCTGCGTGTCGCACGACGTGCTCGCACGCGCTGCCGAACACTACCGGCTGGACAAGGCCCGACTAAGCGTCGTCCACAATGGTGTCGGTGCGCAGTTCCAGCCAACGACGCCCGAGCAGCGCGCGCCAACCCTTCTAAAATACGGCCTGACCGGCCGCTATGTCCTTAGCGCCGCGCGTTTCGAGAAGCGCAAGAACCTTGCAAGGTTGCTAGAGGCGTTTGCGCGGCTGCGTGCCACCGATCCCGATTGCGTCCTCGCGCTCGCCGGCGACATGACCTGGGAAGCCGAGCCACTTGCGCGCAAGATTAGGGAACTTGGGCTTGCCGACGGGGTAGTCAGGCTTGGCTATGTCCGGCACGATCATATGCCGCACCTGTATGGCGGGGCGGTAATGTTCGCATTTCCCTCGCTTTGGGAAGGCTTCGGGATACCGGTTCTAGAGGCCATGGCTTGCGGAGCGCCGGTTCTCACCTCCGACACATCGTCGCTGCCGGAGGTCGCAGGTGGCGCGGCGCTGACGATAAACCCTCTATCTGTCGACGAAATCGCCGCCGGCCTATGCAGTCTTGCGCACGATGCGAGATTGCGTGCACGGCTGTCCGCTGCCGGGCTGGAACGGGCCAAGCAATTTTCCTGGGAACGAACTGCAGCCGAAACACTGGCAGTGTACCGCCGCGTGATGGCTGACCTCAAGATCGCCTGAACGGCACTTGTTGACCATCTTGGCTATCGAGAACCGAGCGATAAAGTGCCTCGATTTTCACAAGCATGCCCTCCAGTGTGAAGTCCTCGGCCACGCGCCGCCGGGCCGCATTGCCCATGCGCTGCCGCAACCTCGTGTCCAGGAGCAGCGGCCTCAGCGCGGCGGCAAGGGCGGCGGCATTGCCTGGCGGACAAAGGAAGCCGGTGACCCCCGGAACCAGTGTCTCTCCCGTGCCACCGATGTCGCTGGCGACAATTGGAAGTCCTGCGGCCTGCGCTTCCATCGAGGCGGTCGGAAAGCCCTCTTCCAGGACCGACGGCAACACGGCGACATCGAGCATTTCGAGAGCCTGGGCAACACTTGCGACATAGCCTGGCATAACCAGCCTGTCGGAAAGGCCCAGTTCCGACGCGATTTCGCGCAATCCCTGCATGTCGGGACCGGTTCCGCCCAAAAAGGCCAAGAGGTCGGGAAACTCGGACATCAGGATGGCCATCGCGCCGAGCAGGTGCTCGTGCCCCTTCTCGTGCGAGATGCGGCCGACAGCGCCGACGACCAGCGCCTCCTGGCCAATCCCCAGTCTTGCGCGGCTTTCGACACGATGGCCACCCGGTGCCCAAGCCGCGCTGTCGATGCCTGTATGTATCACCTCGACCCGATCCTTCGGGGTGCCGGCGCGTATAATCTTGCCAGCCATCTGGTGCGACACGGTGTAAACCGCATCAAAGCGCGGCAGCACGAAGCGTCTTTCGAACGCATAGAGCGCCTTCAGCTTGGCATTAAGTTCCCACCAGCCGAATGCAGTCGCGATGGCGGGTCTTGCCAGCCGTGCTCGGCTGAATGCAACAAGCGTGTTCGACATGTTGTCATGGCTGTGGATCAGGTCGATGCGTTCCTTGTCTACGATCCGACTAAGCGCGGCCACGGCCGCCGGCCACGAACGCCAGCCTCTCCATGGAACAGGCTCCGCCAGGCACGCACCGGCAGCAGCAGCCATGCTTGCAAAGACGCGATCGGCCTCTTCGCCGCTGTCATAAGGTGCTACGACGATCTCGACTGCGTCACGCGGCAGCGACCTGATGAGCGAAAGCAGGATTGTCTGCGCCCCGCCCATGGCCCATGTTCTGCCAACAAAGAGGATTTTGATGGCCATGGCGCTCCGTTTCAAGTTCGGGCTTGCGCCGGAGGAGAGGAAACGTGACGAAGCGCCCCGGCTATCACTTTTCGGTGGATGATGTTCTAGAGAGTCTGCTGATGCTCTCCGACTGGCATCTTCGCGTCGGTGCGCAGCCTTTTCTCGCTTTCTGTACGCAGCTTGCGTCCGAGGGTGCTATCACCGATCTCTATCTCTTTCGCCGGATGAACGGCATCGATGGGCGGGTCCGCAGCCTTGACGAAGTCGCCAATCCGCTGGTTATCGAGGCCCTTGCAGGGCTGGCAGGCGTGCGCTTCGGGCCCCATGCCGAAAACTACGCCACAGCCCCGCACGCGCAGACGCTCGATAGACAGGCGGCGACCATGCATGGCCTGTTCGAGATCATCTCGCGTCTTGCCCTGCCGGAGTCGCGGGCGCGCTGGGTCCGTCTGCACTACTTTTCGGAATGCTTCGAGATCGCCCCGGTCTTCCGCGAGCATGGCGTCGAAGCTCTGCTGACAACCGATAAGCCCGCCCTTACCTGGCGCATGGGTCCGCGCGAGGCCGAGGAACTTGGGCGATTTGGTATGACCGAAGCGAACGGTCTTACAATGATCCGAAGTCATCTTAGGCTTGAAAGCTTTGCCGACGAAGCTGACGACCCAGCAAGATTCCTGGCTCGCATCGACGAAGTTCTTGACAGCCATGGCTTTGTCACCCTGTTCACCCATGAAACCGACATGGCCGACGCAAGGGTCCGAACACTTGCCCTTGCCTCGGTCAGACACTTTGCGCGACGTGGAATTGCCGCCATCTGATCACGAAGCCTTCTCGGTAGCGAGGCGTTCGCTGATCCAGCCATACAGTTCGCGCATGCCTTCTTCGAACGCGATACGCGGCTCCCAGCCGAGAACGCGCTTGGCCTTGGAAAAATCGGCACACCGGCCGAGATCACCTTCGGGCTTAGTCGGGTCGTAAATGATGTCGATCGGCTTTCCGGAAATGCGGACCACGGTTTCGGCAGCCTCACGTATTGTGGTACAGGTATCGGGGCCGATTTGGATGGCACCTCGGCCGAGGCCTTTGTCCATTGCTGCAACAAGTGCGTCGACGACATCATCGACATGGACGAAGGCACGCCCCTGCCGACCGGTACCCCATACTGTAAACGGTGCGGCTGGCCACTCAATGACCCTGCGCGTGATCGCGGGCAAGACCTGACTGCGCTCGGTGCCAAAGTCGCACGGCGCGCCATAAACATTGTGAAGCATCGGCAAGCAGACGGGAATTCCTGTTTCCTTTTCCAACAGCATGGCTTCATACTGGCCCATCAATTTGCTCCAGCCATATGCGGATTCAGGCGAAGCGGGAAACAACTCCTCCTCTCGCAGCGGCGCAGCATCCGGGCCGGTCTGCCGTTCTGCAGGGAAGCTGCAGGCAGTTCCAACGTAGACGTAGCCCTTGAGCTTCGGAAATCGCGCCACGCTTGCCACGACATTGGAATTGATCAGTAGGTTTTGCCGGAACAGCGAGCGTTCGTGGCTAAAGACATAGCCGATGCCGGCCACCACGTCGGCCAGATGGAAAACGTAGCTAACGTCGCCAAGCAGGCCATCCAGCACATCAGGAACTGACAGGTCGCGTCTGTGAAAGTCATGCTCGATGTCGATGACGAACCGCCCGCATGCCGTTTGGAGGTATGCCAGCTGGCCACGCCAGAGATTGTCTACAACGCTGACGCGATGTCCCGCAGCAACAAGCCTCCGGGTCAGCGTCGAGCCGATCATGCCGGCACCACCTGTTACAAGTACGTGGCCCATCACCATCACCTGCCCGCCAGAACATCTGTTTTCCGGCCGTTACAATATTTTAGGTGCGCTTTAGGCATGAAACCGGAGTTGTGTTCCGCCCGGCTTGGAAGCTAGACGCATATGTGTTGTAACGTCAATCAGAATGAAGTGTGGCTCGGAAGCACAAGAGGATCACTTTATGTTGCCTGCAAGACTGGTTGCGAGCGTAGCTGCGTGTTTCCTATCTCTAGGGCTTGCCATGGCGAAAGCGCAGACGCGGGACGTGCTTTACGGCTTCACGGCATTTCCGCACGATCTGACAGCTGAGGCGGTTGACCAGGTGCACCAGCGCATTCTGCCGAACGCCACGCTCTATGCACAGCACATGGACCAGTGCCTTCCTTGGCATGCCGCCCTGACGGGCGGTGCCTTCCCACCCTGGTTGCAGAACGACCTCAAGGACATCCGAGCACGGCGCACCCCGCAGCAGGTCATGTACGTGGCCGTGACGCCAACAAAAAATGATCGGCGATCCGTCGCGGCCGCTTGCGCCGAGACAGAGGGCAAGGAACGCAGCATGCCATCCGTCCTGCGTTCAGCGCGTCTCAACGCGCCCGCCCTCAAGACCGCCTATGTCAACTATGTACGTCGGATTGCTGACGAGCTGAAGCCGACCTATATGGTCGTCGCGATTGAGATAAGTGAACTTGCCATAAAGCATCCCGGCGAATGGATGGAGTTTGACGAACTTTTCCGCAGTACGGTCGAAGCCATGCGGCAATCTCACCCAAATGTGAAAGTTGGCCTCGAAATCGTCCTGCAAACGGTCATGAAACAAAGCGTCGGTGACATGGTGAAGCCGACTGCGGAGCTTGGCGATTTCATCGGCGTCAGCTTCTACCCCTATGGTGGAGAGTATGGCGTCAAGCTTGGAGCCCCCGCCCTTCCCGCCCCGCCGGAACAATGGCGCGCGCCGCTCCGCTTTCTGCGCCAGTGGACAGCCAAACCTGTTGCCATGGCCGAGACGGGGTACACCACGGCCAACGTGAAGCTAGCGGAGGCAGGAATCGAGTTCAAAGGTGACTCCGCCCTTCAGAAGCAGTTTCTGGAGGATCTGATCGAATTTTCCGTCCGCGATTCATATCTCTTCGTAGTGTGGTTCATTGCCATCGACTATACAAAGCTGATTGCAAAGTTCCGCGAGATGGGCACGGTCCAGGAATGGATGAATATCTGGGTCAACACCGGATTGTTCGATGCAGACCTGCGTCCGAAGGCGGCCTTTGAGGTCTGGAGCCGCTGGCTCAACCAGTCGGCGATCCGCGCAGCGCCACCCCGATTCTGAAGACGATCATCAGTGCCGACGCAGGTCATGGACGTGAGCAGAAAGCCGCCAGGCCATGGCATGTACGGCTATCGACCGCACCACGTGAACAGCCGTTGCGACGGTCGCCGTTCCCATGGCTCCAAAGGCCGGTATGGCGATCCAGTAGGCCAGGAACGCCACCGGCGCGACCACAAAGTCAGTTTTGAGCAGAAAGTCCTTCTGGGTCAGCAGCACCAGAGGCAGCGCCAGCGGTGTTGTCAACATGCCGGCCAGGGTTCCGCCGAGCAAGATGAGGAGCAAGGGCACCATGCTGGCATAAGCCTGCGGCGCATAGCGCAGCAATAATGGCTCCGCAAGGACAAAAGCCGCTGCGTACATCGACAGCGCCGCCGATAGCATGACTGCATGGCTCTGTACCAGGAACCGCCGCCCAAGCCCGGCCTGCACATGGGATACCAGGGTCGGCAGAAGGGCGATCCCGAGATAGGTACCGACCAGTTCGGGTGCGACGGCGAAGTTTGCGGCAGCGCCATACTGTCCGAGTTCCTGCGCGTTGGAGAGCCACCCCATCAGAAGAAGATCGAGGCGGCCAATCACCGCACCGAGGGCGATGGTGGGCAGGTACCAAGACACTTGGCTCGCCGTTGCGCGGGCCGCGCTGGCTATTCCATCGCTGCATAGCAGGAGACTGCGTCTTGACGCATACACTGAAAATGCGGTGGCACTCGCGGCAGCCGCAGCAAAACTCCACATAAGGGCAGCAGGGCCGAGGCCAGCTAGCCAGACTGCAAAACCAGCAAACGTCAGTCTCAGGACCACATGAAGTGTCTCGACCGCACCATAGGAAGCGAACCTTCGCCGCATCTGCAGATGCACCAACGTGCTGCGCAGGAGCAGAAAAGCGCCCAGAGCAGCCAGAGATGGCAGGGCCAGAGGCTCACCAGAAGCCACTTCGCCGGCGGATTGCCCGGTCACAATGAAGACCAGTCCTGCCGGGAGCAACAGCAGCATTTTCATGATCATTGCGGCGTGCTCGCAACCAAGCGCACTGATGATCGGCACGTCAGCGCTGCTTGCATCGTTGAGCGTCGACTGCGCAAGCCGGATGACGGCCAGGTCGAAGGGAGCGCCGATCAACGCATCAGCCAAAAACACCAGCATCAGCCAGAATGCCCAATTCCCGTAGATCACCGGCGGCCATACAAAAACCAAACCCACATTAAGCAGAAGGATCAGCACGCCACCGGCAATCTTGGGCCCGGCAGTGAGCGCCATGTCGCGAAGAACCCGGAGCCATTTGCTGTTGGGTACGGTCAAGGGGTTGCCCCGGTTGCGCTTTGCTTGACAGTGGAACGCGCTGCCGGCCTGCGCAAGCCGGCAGCGGGCGACAATCATCAAGGCACGGGGGCAGCGGCGTGAAGGTTTTGGTCACAGGCGCGACAGGATTCATTGGCGGACACCTGGCACGCCATGCCGTATCGCTTGGTTGCGAGGTTGCCGGACTTGGCGGCGCGGCACTGCTCTGCCCGGAAGATTTGGCAAGGTCGGGTCTGGCCTGGCACCGGCCAGGTCCGATCGACATGGCGGCTCTAGCAAGCTTGCCCTTCAGGCCTGATCTAGTTCTGCACTGCGCGGGGGGCGCAAGCGTGGCTGCATCTGTAAGCGACCCCGCACTAGACCGGCGCAGAACAGTCGAAACCACTGAATTGCTTGTTCGCCACATTGTCGAGAACGCACCTCAGGCGCGCCTCGTCTATCCGTCGAGTGGCGCCGTCTATGGTGCGCACGCAGCAATCCTGCCGCGGGATTGCCTGCAGCCCGCTGCTCCGCTGTCACCCTATGGGCAACACAAGGCAGAGGCGGAGGCGGTGATCCGGGCCGCATCAATCCAGAACGGCCTCAAAGCGGCAATTGTGCGGCTGTTCTCGATATTCGGTCCAGGCCTGCGCAAGCAGCTGCTTTGGGACGCCTGCGAACGTTTTCGGGCCGGACATGCCGAATTTGGCGGTAGTGGTGCGGAACTGAGAGATTTCCTTGCTGTCGAGGATGCCGTCAGCCTGCTCTGGCAGGCTGGAGAGCATGCTGGGTCGGGGTGCCCCCTCGTTGACGGCGGAACCGGAACCGGCACGGCGGTGTTCGAGGTGCTAACGCTGCTAGCGGGTCATTTCAAGCCCCGCCCGGTCATTCGTTTTTCGCGCGTCGCCCGAACCGGTGATCCCTTTGATATGGTTGCGGATATCCGTGCAGCCACGGCACTGAACTGGCGACCAGCTATCGGGCTTGCGCACGGCGTAGCCGCTTATGCGAAATGGTTCAAGCAGGCTGTCGGCGATCATCCACCAGCGGCAGGGTGACCATGTCGAAGCTGGGCACCCGCAAACCTCGCGGGGTGCGCGGCATGCTGGAGTGGGCCCCCTTGAGGCGGACAGTGTGACGACAGGGAATTGACCGGGGAGCCGGGCTTTCGAAGGATGAAA
>NZ_LJHQ01000062.1 GCF_001295925.1 Allobosea sp. AAP35
TCGGGCGTCGGACCGCCGAGATCAAAGCGCAGGAAGCGCATCCAGGACAGGCGGTCCCGGATCTTCTTTTTGATGACCCGCCGCATGCTCTCGTCGCCGGCATCGACCTCGCCAAGAAACCGCACTTCGCCTGCGCGGCCGCTCTCAGCCACCGCCACCGCATTGCGGAGCTTGGCCACGTCGATGCCGACGAAAACCTGTGTATGATCTTCCACGGCTCGCCCTCCTGCGCTGAGGATCGGCCCGGCCAATCCGGGTAACCCTCGCCGCGGCAGTGTAGGGCGAGCCGCCTCAGCGCCGCAGGCGGACATACGGTCTTACGATCAAGGCGGGCAAGACGGCACCAAACGCGGTACGTTGTTGCGGGTGTCCAGCTAGCCGCGTTTCTGACCGCCGCCCTGCTTCATCAGCCTTTCCATTCGAGATTATGCGCGCTTAAGGACGAATAAATGCTGGTGCGCGATGTCATCCTCGATCTCCGCACGCTCGCCGATACTGCCGGAACTTTCGATCACGAAACCAGCATTTTGAAACATCGCCTCGATCTGCGCACGGTCGCGGTAGAGCATCAGCAGGCCGTAGCGGCGCTGAAGAAGCCTCGTGACCGGGTTGCGTCTGTCCTGGTGCTGGGTGGCCTTGGGCGTCGCGACCAAGGACTCGGCGAGCGGCACGTGGCAAAGGGCCATTCCGCCCGGAACCAACACCCGATGGATTTCCTGCAGCGTGCTGGCCAGTGCCACGTCATCCATGTGCTGCATCACGGCGATAGCCGTGACGAGATCCATGCACTGGTCCGCGACGCCCACCAGTTGGCCGCGAGCTACGGCTACAAAACCAAGGTTTGGTTTCGGAAAAAGCACTCTGCCGCAGGCAATTGCGCCACATGAAATGTCAACACCAGTCACCTGGGCGCAGCGATCCGCCATGTGGCTGGCCAGAATACCTATTCCGGAACCGAAATCGAGAACGCGCGACCCGGGATTTAGGAAGGGCGCGATGACTTCATCCGCCAATTGCCGGCGTGACAGCACGTTGCGCGCAAGTTCAAGTTCAAGCACATCTCGCATCGGCATCGGCGGTGGATAGCGGTCGCTGCCGATTTCGGTGAAATAATGAGGGGAGATGCTCAAGAGCCTCAGTACGAAGCGTCGCCTGTGCGCTTCCGGCATGCGGCGGATCAAAATTGGCAGTAGCGGGTTCCCGAGGAAAGACTGGTCCGCCGGCCCGTTTGTCAATACTAGGAGCATCCGGCCGGCAACCGAAGTGAATGGCAGCTGCCGTGTGGACTTGCGGCTCGCAGTGGCAGTATCTGGCTGGGCGATCATGCCAATCTCCTTGCCTGGCGACCGCCGACCCTCGCCGGCTGCTGACACCAAACTGACTTAAGATTTAGCGGCAGACCGCGCCGCTAGTAGACTCAATACATCGCAGCAAAGTTCGGCTTGTCTTCGACCCTCAGTCCGCTTCGCGTCAGAAGCGCCGCCAGCGCAGCTTCGTCCATGAGGTCCAGGTCGGACGAGTAGGGTAGCGTCAGGGCTGGCGTCTCCACCGGACCGGCGAGTTCGGGCAGACTCGAACGGATCACATAGTGGCCGTCGCGCTCGACAGTCCGCACTGCTTCGTCCTCGGCCACAAGTGTCTCGTGGATTTTCTCGCCTGGCCGGATGCCGGTATACTTGATCCGGATCGGGCGGTCACCGATCAGAACTTTTGCCAGCGTCTCGATACGGGCCGCCGGCGCGCGCGGGATGAACGTGTCGCCGCGTTCGCCAAAGGCATAGGCCGAAACAATTGTGTCCGCCGCGTCCGTCAAGGTCAGCAAATAGCGCGTCATCGTGGGTTCTGTGATTGTCAGCGGCCCGCCATTGGTGATCTGGGCATGGAAAAGCGGTATCACCGAGCCCCGCGTCGCTAGGACATTGCCGTAGCGGGCTACGCCGAAACGTGTTTTCGATGTCTCAGTATTCGCCGCGATGAACAGTCGTTCCTGTAAGGCCTTGGTCATGCCCATCACGTTGACGGGGTGACAGGCTTTGTCTGTCGAGATGCCGATTACTGCCTCGACCGGAAGGCTTTCCTCGATGATGGCGCGGATGATATTGCGCGGACCCAGAATGTTGGTGTCGATGGCCTCCGACGGATAGTATTCGCAGGATGGCACCTGTTTGAGTGCAGCCGCGTTAAACACCACATCAACATCGCGCAGCACCATGCGCACGGCAGAAATATCGCGCACGCACCCCACGCGAAAGCTCAAAAGGCTCTGGTTGTCCTTATAGATGATGTCTTCCGAGGCCATGGCCATGTTGTGGAAGGAGACACGCATGTCATGGTGCTTGGCCTCGTCCCGGCTCATCACCGTGATGCGGCGCGGTCGACCGTAAAAACCCGAAAGCAGCCTTGAGGTTAAAACCTTGCCAAGTGACCCGGTTCCCCCGATAATCAGGACACGCTTGTGATCAAGTGCAAGTCGCAGCGATCGCTTGGTCATAGTCGCTCCTTCGCAAGGCCATCGCGGCAAGCATCTCATCCCAGCCAGGCGACCTAATGCCGGTCAATGCAGAAAATTTCTCTCCCGACAAGCTACGGTCAATCCGTAGACCTTCGACTTTGGCCAGATCGATGTCAAAATTGTTAAGGGAGTTCAGTTTCGAAAGCAGGTCGAATTTCGAGATCGGCGCCGCCGCGACGTGATGGAGCCCGGACAACCGGGGATGTTGCGCGATCAGACGAACGATGATGTCAGCCAGCGCATAGGTGGTCAGGCCGGAAAAAATGGCCCCGGTCCAGCCCTGTGCAGCTTTGCCGCGCTGCGAGCGGAACCACTCGGCCAGGCCTTCACTACCGGAGAGCTGCCAGCCGATGATCGAGGTCCGGATCGTCAGATGCGGGGCGCGGGTGACTTCGCCAAGAAACTTCGTGCGCCCGTAAAGGTCCAGCGGGTCCGGAATGTCATCCTCGGTATACTGGCCTTTGTTGCCGGAGAAGACGCAGTCCGTCCCCGGCTGGATCAGCTTTGCACCAATACGGTCGCAAAGCCGCGCCAACCGATGGGGAGCCAGCGCGTTTACGGCGATCGAAAGTTCGGCATTTGCCGCTTCGGCACGCTGCTTGATCATGCCGACGCAGTTGACTACCACATCTGGGCTGGCGCGTTCCAAGGCACCAACAACGCTGGCCTCATCGAGGACGTCGCAAAATGAAACTGCATGATCGGTCGCGACAGCGCCGTGCAGGATCGGATGCTGGCTCCACTCTGTACGCACTGCCGCCCAGGGTGTGAATCGGGAAGCAGCCAGACTGCGGCAGAGCGCATGTCCGAGCATACCTGCAGCCCCGAAAACCATCACACTGACCACACGCAGCCGCCGATCTGATGCCCCAACGTTATGTGATACTGATATGGCTTGGCTGGGGCGTCAAATAAATCTTGCAATGATGCCACTTGGCGAGACAATGTTCCGGCAACAGCAGAGCTAGACATCGGCGTCCGTGGGTCGTTTTAATCGAGATGGTTGCAGCCCGGGCTAGTATCCCGACTGGATGAACAGCGAGATGCGCGCAGATCAACCCAATAGGCGGCTCTTCTGATGCAACTGCCTTTTGGTCGGATTCACAATAGGACACGGATGGATGCCGAACCTGGCGATCCGTCCGAGCTGGTTTCGCTGTTCGTTATGGCCATCCTCCGGCGCTGGCGCTTCGTGCTGCTGGTGGCCGTGACGATGGTGCTTGTGGTCTATGGCGCGCTACAGATGATCGGCGATGTCTACACGCCCCGGGCAAACCTACTAGCCAAGATCGGCCGCGAAAATGTCGAAGTGCCCGGTGCTACAAGCAGCGGCAATCTCGTCTCCACCGGCGTGCGCAAGGAGGACGTCAATTCGGATGTCAGCCTGCTTGGCTCGCGCGCCCTAATCGAGCGGTCGATCGACGCACTTGGCATCGAGGCATTCCAGCGTCAGCAACCGCTGGCGCAAAGCATTACCCAGATGATTCGCCAGGCCATTAGCCGGTTTGTACAATCGCTGTTGCGCATGTTCGAAGAGACTCTCATTGTGCTCAGGTTGGCTCGCGAGCAGACTCCGCGCGAGAAGATCATCAATCGCATCGAGACTGCGCTGATGGTACGGCGTGAAGGGGAATCCGACGTGATTTCGGTCATCCTGCGCACGCCGGATCCCGACCTGGGGGCACGCTTCCTCGAAATGCATGTCGAGCAGTTCATGACCCAGCGCTCGGTCGCCAGGCGCAGTAGCGGGATTACCAGGTTCTTCGACGACAGGGTTACAGACGACAAGGTACGCCTTGACCAGCTCGATATGGACATAATGCAGTTGCGCTCGCAGTTGTCGCTCGCCTCAGTGGAAGTGGAGCGTGGCAACCTTCTGCGCCGGTCAGCCGAACTGGACTCGGCGATCGCGGCGGCCGCCAGCTCGTCCGCAATAACCGAAACCCTTGCCCGTTTTGTTCCCGCCGACGGAGATACAGCCCAGTCCGGTGCAGGTGCCAGCCCCGCCGCAGTGCGCGCGCGCATCGCTGATCTGATCATCGAGAGGGCGACACTGCTGGAACGTTTCGCCACCAACGCACAGCCGATGCAAGAGATCGAGGGCAGAATTGGCCAGTTGACAGCCCTGCTGGAACGGTCGGCAGCTAAGGAGATCGCTACATTGACGGCCGAGCGTCGCAGCATCGACCTCCGTCTTGAAACACTCAATGGCGGTGAACTGAAACTCGACCGCATGAACCTCGAACGCAGTCTCGCGCGCGAGCGGTATGGCGAGCACCGCAAACAGCGTGACGTCGCCCTCATTGGCGCGGAACTCGAGCAGCGGCGCGTCGCCAACATATCCGTACTTACGCCGCCAACACGCCCGTCGTTGCCGGATTCTCCGCGCCGCGTCATGATTATGCTTGTTTCCTTGCCGCTTGGCCTTCTGCTTGGGCTGGCCCTCGCGGCGCTTTTCACCTTCCTCGACCCGCGCGTCCTAACCTTGAATGACTTCACGCGTGCATCGGGCATCCCGGCGCTCGGGACGTTCAGCCCAGGCAGTCAGGCCGGCGGCAAAAAGCGGGCTGCATGATGACGGCGCGCAGCCTATCACGTGGTTTGCACTCTTATCCAGAACGTGGCTGGCTGGCGGCGATCATCAGCGTCGGAGCAGGCACAGTGGGTGGATTGATCCTACTGATCAGTGCGTTGCTGTATTCTCCGTTGATTGGCGTGCTTGCGCTCTTTGCCGCTGTGGCGGCCACTGCCTTCGTTGTCTACGCGCCGAATATCATGCTGCTGGCGATGGCATTTGTCACACCGCTTGAAAGGATCGGCCGTTTTGGTGACGATCTCACCTTGCAGACCTTCTCGCTTATGAGGATTGTGGGTCTGGCGGCGTTGCTGGCCGTGATTGCGCAGATGCTGCTGCGGCGACAGCCGCTGGTCTTGTCGACGCCGCTAGCGCTCTGTGCCTTGTTGCAGGCGCAGGCCTTCGCATCTATAACCTATGCGCTCGATCCAGCTTCGACGCAAGCCCATGCGATTACCATGCTGGGCGGCCTGCTGATGCTGTTTACTATCGTTCAAGGCGTGCGCTCTTGGCGCGCGGTCGAAGCCACACTCCTTGCCTGGCTCGTGGCAACGCTGCTGATCTGCCTCTATCAGGTTTACGACTGGCATTTTGGCGCGGAGATCAGCGATCTCGACATCGGCTCGGTCAGTGCCCGTTTCTCGACGACACTCAATGCACTTTCGGAAAAAGAGACACTGGGTGCTGCCAAGCGGGCCATGGGTACGACGTCCAATTCTGCCGTCTATGGCATCAATCTCCTGCTTGCTCTGCCTTTCGTGTTCTACCGGATGAGGGTGGCCCGCTCATGGCCCGCGGCCGGGTTCTGGGCAGTTGGTCTGGTGCTGGTCGTCTACAACTTGATGCTCACCAACACCCGTGCTGTGCTCATCCTGGCCGTGCTGATGTTTAGCCTGATCGCAGCGCTCGGCCTGTACCGAATGACGGCGGTGCGTGCGCTCTCCGCCATCTTGATGGGGGCCATGCTGCTGCCCCTGCTGCCGCAAAGCATCTGGGACCGGGTGCTGCATCTGGATGCATATGACCTCGAGAACGCTACCAACCTGCAGTGGCGCTTCAATTTATGGGCCGCCGCACTGAAACTTGGCGGCGAGCACTGGCTTGCCGGCGTCGGCGTCGGCAACCGCACGGCCATCATTTCGTATCTTGATCCGTTGCGCTTCGACGGAGAATGGATAATGGCACACAACGAGTTCCTGCAGATTTTCACGGAGCTTGGCATTCCCGGCCTTCTGGTCTTCATGAGTTTCATCGGGTCGCTGCTGCTGCGAAGCTGGCGGGTGATGCGCCAATGCAACGCCGATCCTGAACTTTCGCGAATGCGCTGGTTCGCAGCTGCCTCATTCTGTGCGCTGCTGGTCGCGCCCGTATTCGGCCTGCAAGTGGATGTGTTTCACTTCCCATTGAAAGGCTGGTGGCTTGTTGCGGGTCTAATACTCGTGCTTGACCGGCTCATGCGTGAGCGGATCGCTCAGGGCGAAAGGCAGGTGCCCCATGCCGCTTGACGCACCAAAGACGGCCGGCTCGCCCCTGCCGGAAACGATGCAGTTGGCCGCACGTCTTAGTTTCGGCATGCGTGATGCGAGACTGGTGATGGTTTGCGGCATCCGACACGATCACGGCGCGGCGGCGCTTGCTGTCCAACTTGGAAGCTGTTTTGCGTTGATGCGCGGCGATCAGACAGCCACGCTCGATTGTGCCTTCGACAGTACGGGCCGTCTTGAGTTCAAGGCGCTCGTTGGCCAAGGAGGATTGCTTGAATGCCTCAGCGAACAGGGTGGGCCGGCTATTGCTGGGGTCCAAGGGCCGGCGCGCGGACTTCGACTGCTGAGCCTGGTTGGTGCTACTGGCTTGAGCATCGACGAATTCGTCGGAGCTGACCTCCAGGGCGTCGCCGCGCTGCTGAGGGAACGCTACAAAGTCTGCTTCCTGGCAGCTGAGCCGCTCTTGTCTTCATCAATGACGTATCTGCTGGCGGGTATCGTCGACGGCGTGGTCCTGACGGCTGTGTCGGCTCTGGACCGCAGGGATGATGTGGCTGCCGCAGGGGCGCTGCTCGAACAGATGAAGATGCCGGTTTTCGGCGGTGTCCTGATCGAGAGTTGAGAAGCACTATGGATGAACGCAAGCCAGGTTGCGAGGCCGAATACGTGATGCCGACCGCCGTCGGGCGGCCGGACTTCCTGCCATCGTCGACCAACCATCCGGAACCAGCCGCATGACGGACAAGATTGCCCTGATCACGGGTGTCACGGGTCAGGACGGAGCCTATCTAGCAGGGACTGTCAGGATTTCCGTGTGCGGGCGGCCATAATGGATCCGATGGAGGTTCCCGATG
>NZ_LJHQ01000063.1 GCF_001295925.1 Allobosea sp. AAP35
CGAGCGCGAGCCGCGACGCGACGAGCGGCCCCGTTCCGGCCCGCGTGGGCCCCGGCCCGAGGGGCAGGGCGCCGGTCAGCCTCAGGGTCAGGGCCGTACCGACCAGGGTCGTGGCCCCCGGCCCGATGGCAAGCGCGACGGCCGCCCAGGCGGCGGCGGTGGCAGCGGCGGTCCGCGCCGCGACGATCGCGGCGGCGGCGAACGCTTCCAGCAGCCACCAAGGCCACGCCCGGCCGATCGCGAGCCGGACCCGGATTCGCCCTTCGCCAAGCTCGCCGCGCTGAAAGCCCAGCTCGAAGGCCGCAAGAGCTGACGGCGGCTGGCGACACGTGCGGGACGATCGTCAGAGGCTCGACAAATGGCTCTGGTTCGCGCGCTTCGCCAAGACGCGCCCGGCGGCCGTCCGCCTGATCGAGGATGGCCATGTCCGGCTGGAAGGCCGGCGGGTCAAGAATCCGGCGCATGGGCTCAAGCTTGGCGACGTGCTCACGCTCGCCTTGCCGCATGCAACCCCGGTGGTGAAGCTGCTCGCCCTGGGTGAGCGGCGCGGCCCCTTCGAGGAGGCGCGGTTGCTCTACGAGCGGCTCGATGAGGCCGGACGCGGCGATCCGTCTCTTGCCGTTGCGGACGACGACAGCTAAAAAATGCTGCCGATCGTTTGTATGCAAATGAATCAAGGCCTCCCGGATGGGAGCATCATCAGGCGGCGATCGGTGCAAAGCGCGGGTCCTGCCCCCAAGCGAACCGGCAGGCCTTGAAACGCGAGGTTTTCAAGGCTTTATGGGCCGTACTGGTAGACGGGAAGGACCGGCGACATGACCTATGTGGTCACCGAGAACTGCATCAAGTGCAAGTATATGGATTGCGTCGAGGTTTGCCCGGTCGACTGCTTCTATGAGGGCGAAAACATGCTCGTCATCCATCCTGACGAGTGCATCGATTGCGGCGTCTGCGAGCCCGAATGCCCGGCCGAGGCGATCAAGCCAGATACCGAGCCCGGACTGGAGAGCTGGCTGCAGCTCAATTCAAAGTACGCGTCCAGCTGGCCCAACATCACGCAGAAGAAGGACGCGCCCTCTGACGCGAAGGCCTTCGACGGCGTCGCCGGCAAGCTCGACGCGCATTTCTCCGCCAATCCCGGCGAAGGCGACTGAAGCGCCGGTTCCAGCGACGAGAACGCGTCCGATTGGCGCAAGAAAACCGTCCGGCAGCGTTAACCACGCAGGGGCGGCAGCCTGCCTGAATGCGTTTACCTTTGATTCGGCGTGTTTTTTATGCTATATCATCAGCTCAGTCGCATTCGTTCCGCATGCCCCTGCGAGGTTTTCCACAGACGGGGCGTCCCCTTCAAAAGAACACTGAGAGCCGCCGGCATCTTTTGCCGGAGCACCAGATGTCTTTGGCCGGTGGCGTAGAACAGACGATCGACTGAGGGAGCGTGAAGCGGCCGGCGCAAGTTGCGCTGCATCAGGCGGAGTGTCTCCGGTCATCCGGCCGGGGATTGAGAATTTCGAGCCCGCGTCCAGCGGTCCGGTCAGGAGTCGTAACGGCATGTCCATGGTGAAGAAAGCTGTTGTGCGCCAGGGTTTCAAGACGGGCGAGTTCGTCGTTTACCCGTCTCATGGCGTCGGTCAGATCACGGCGATCGAGGAGCAGGAAGTCGCTGGCTTCAAGCTCGAACTCTTCGTCGTCAGCTTCGCCAAGGACAAGATGACCCTGCGCGTTCCCACCGCCAAGGCGGCCAGCGTCGGTCTGCGCAAGCTCGCCGATGCCGAGAGCGTCACCAAGGCCCTGACCACGCTGACCGGCCGCGCCCGCGTCAAGCGCACCATGTGGTCGCGCCGCGCCCAGGAATATGAGGCGAAGATCAATTCGGGCGATCTCGTCGCCATCGCTGAGGTCGTTCGCGATCTCTATCGGTCCGAGGCCCAGCCCGAGCAGTCCTATTCCGAGCGTCAGCTCTACGAAGCGGCGGTTGATCGCATGACCCGCGAGATCGCGGTCGTCGACGACATCACCGAGACCGAAGCCCTCAAGAAGATCGAGGGGCAGCTCGCCAAGTCGCCGCGCCGCCCCGGCAAGGGCGAAGTCGTGGAAGCCGCCGAGGACGAGGCCGAAAGCGACAACGACGACATCAAGGAAGAGGCCGCCTGATCCAGGCTTCTCCGGTCTGCGAAACGAAAACCCGGCGGGCGACCGCCGGGTTCTTTCGTCTTGGCGGGTTCGACGCCGTCAGCTGGCGCCGGTCTCCGCCGCCAGGACGGCGACCGACCGCTCCCACGCCAGCTTTGCCGCCGCCGCATTGTAGCGCTCGGTGCTGGTGTCGTTCAGGAAGGCATGGTCGACATCCGGATAGACGACAACCTCGTGGCGGATGCCGGCTGTCTTCAGCGCCGCCTCATACGCGGGCAGCGCCTGTACCAGCCGCGCATCGCGCGCGGCGTGCTGGATCAGCATCCGCGCCTTGATCTGCGGCACCTTCGCCAGATCCGGCGAGCGGCCATAGAAGACAACACCTGCGGCAAGTTCGGGAATGGCCACGGCAAGATCGTTGACCACCCCGCCACCCCAGCAAAAGCCAATCGCGCCGGTCTTGCCCGTTGCATCCGGCCGCGCGGCGAGAAGCGCCAGCGCCGCCCGGCCCTGACTCAGAACATCCGCCGCAGGCAGCCGCGAGAACATCGCGCGGGCCTCGTCGGGATCCTTTGGCGTGCCGCCGAGCGGCGTTAGGAAATCGAGCCCCAGCGCGGTGAAGCCGGCAAGCGCCATGCGCCGCGTCACATCCTCGATATGCGGATTGAGCCCGCGATTTTCATGGATGACCAGAACGCCGCCGCGGCGACCCGCCGCCTTGGGCGTGGCGAGATGGCCCTTGAGAGCGACGCCGCCCGCGACAACGTCAAGCCGTTCGACGGCGATGCGGGCATCGTCGGGCGCGATCTGCTGAGCCTGCGCATAGTTCGGCTCGAGCACGGACAGCGCCGCCTCCGCAGCTGCCGCAGACCCCGCGAGCACCATCAGCCGGTTGAAGAAGACGCGACGGTCGAGCGGCTTGTGGGTGTATTCGTCGTAGAGTTCGACGATCCGGCGATCGAGCGCCATGGTGACCTCCTGTACGAAATCGGACGGCCACAATGGTAGCGGCTTCAGGCCCCGAGAGGCGGCAAGATCCATCCCGTCGCGGCTTCGTGATCCGCGCTTCGCCGGCTATTCCGCGACGATCTTGTAGCGTTGACTTGGCGTGACCACGCCACCACGCTCGATGCCGTTGAGAACCAGGAACAGCTCCTGCGCCCGTTCCTGTTCGGGCATCCGCGCCGCCAGTGTCGCCGGGGTGTCGCCGGCGGCCGCTGCGACCACCCTGATGGTCATCGGCCTGACCGCCTGCGCTTCTTCGGCGCTCAAGAGCCGGAAGCTCTCCAGAAGCGCCCGCATGGGTCGCTCCGGATCGGCGTTGCCCTTCGCGGCCAGAATGAAGCGATAGACGCGGCCGCCCGCCTGCACGGCCGCGAGGCGGAAGCTCCAGTCCGTCCCCCGGCCCAGGGCGATCACGCCCGGCTGCCCGCCGACTTCGAGAGTCTCGATCGCGGTCGTCTCGACCCCGTCGATCCAGCCCGCGGCGACATAGGATTGCAGCGTCTGGTCGGGCTTCAGCGTGACGGAATCGAAGCGCAGCGCCTGCGCGCCATTGGCGCTGACGCCGATCACCATGTCGCGCGCCGATTCGAGCCCAAAGCCGTCGGGCGCGGTGAAGCCGATGCGCAGCGCACTGTTGAGGTAACGCCGCCCGCGCACGACGCCGTCGCGCGGATCGTCGCCATAGGCGATGCCGTCGATCGCCGAGAGCCAGCGCCCGGCATCGCGCTCGCCAAGGCCTGGCGCCCCGATCTGGCGGGCGGCGGCGGTGACGGCGGCGATGCGCTCGGGCGTCTGCGGATGGCTCGACAGCATGTCCAGCCGCTTTTCGTCAGGAGACTGATTCTCGCTGCGGCTGCGGAAAGCCGTGTTGCGACCGAGCGCAACCAAAAAACGCCCGGCGCCATAGGGGTCGTAACCGGCGCGCGCGATGTTGCGGACGCTGATCTCGTCGGCGGTCAGCTCCTGCTGTCGCGAGAATTTGGCGAGCGAGAGCTTGGAACCTGCCTGGACCGCCGCACCCTGGGCCGGATCCTTGAGGACCTGCGAGACGACCTGGCTGACGAGCGCCGATTCCAGTTCGCGCTCGGCCCGCTCGACCGCGTGCTGCGCCGTGACATGGGCGATCTCATGGGCAAGCACGGAGGCGATCTCGGCGGTGTCGTTGGCCAGCGCCAGCAGGCCGCGCGTGACGTAGAGCCGGCCATTGGGCAGCGCGAAGGCATTCACCGCCGGGGAATTCAGAATCGTGATCTCATAGGTGCCGATCTGGCCCTCGCCAGCCTTCGCCAATCGCGCCACCACCTCGTCCAGCGCGGCGCGGGCCCGGGAGGCGCGGTATTCGCCGCCAAAGGCCGCAAGCAGCCGCTGATGCTCGCTCGCGGAGGCGCGCTGCAGCGTGTTGACGCGCGGCGCGATCTCGCCATCGCCGGGCGGCTGTGGCGGCAGCAGCGCGCTCTGATCCCCGGCACAGCCCAGCAGCAGGACCGCGGGCAGCGCGAGCGCGGCCAGTCTGGGCCAGAGCGGCCTTCGATGTCGCCAGAACGCCAGCATGCTGTCAGTCGATCAGTTCCAGGGCGAGCAACGTGGTGACGTCGAGCAGAAGCCCGTCCCGCCCGGAGAGCACGCCGCGCGCCCGCGAGCGTTTACCGCTGACACTCTTCGCGGTCCAGCCGGCATCCTGCATCTCTCGCCATAGCCTCTTCGTCACCACGATCGATGCGGCCTCTCCGCGCCGGCGTGAAAAATTCAGATAGGTTCTCTGCGCGCGCTCGCCGACCGAGGCGATCCGCCCCTCCAGCAGCACGAGCCGCCCTTCCTGTTCCTTGAGCGCGGCGAGATCATGACCGTCGATGGCAAGGCCGCCGGCGGACGCACCTGCAGACGCGACAGTGGCGGGCACCGGGTTGCGGCGCGTACGCACGGCAGGGAGACGCACCTCGCCGCACAGCGTCTGCCTGACCTCCGGCAGGGCAGAGGCTGCCCCTGCGCCAAGCAGGATGGACGCCACGTCGCGCGGCATTTGCCCCGCCGCCGCCGGCTCAAACAGCCGGGCCGGCAGCCGGCCCCAGCGGTCGGCCTCGCCGACCAGAACCAGCAGCAGATCCCGCTCGCGCCATGGCCCGATGCCGGCGGCAAACCGCGCGGCCTCCGCTTCGTCCTGCCGGGGCGCGAGCCCGACCAGGCGCAGCCGTCGCCCGTCCAGCAGAACCGGATCGCCGGCCTCGTCGAGCCCCGACAGACGCACCGCGGGGGTGTCGGGCAATTGCAGACAGGCATCGCTCGCACCAGCGACACCGGCCAGTAGCGGCAGGGCCACAAGCGGCACGCCAAGGAAAGAGGCAAGAAGAGGCTTCACCGGCATGGTGATTATGCTACATGGTTTGGCGTGCGTCCCGGTAGCTCAGCAGGATAGAGCAACGGTTTCCTAAACCGTAGGTCAGGGGTTCGAATCCCTTCCGGGACGCCATTCCCTCATCCGATGGTATACGCGCTGATGGCGGGTTCGATTGCCCTGCCCTTCTGGCTGGCTGGGCGCGTCGGTCAGATGGCGATCTCGAGCATGATCTTGCCGAGATGGGCGCTCGTCTCCATCAGTTCATGCGCCTGCCGCGCCTCGTCCAGGGGAAAGGTCGCGTGGATGATCGGCTTGACCGTGCCCGCCTCAAGCAGCGGCCAGACATCGCGACGCAGATGCGCGGCGATCTCGGCCTTGAGCGCGACGGAACGTGGCCGAAGGGTCGAACCGGTGAGCGTCAGGCGCCGGATCATCAGCGGAGTCAGATCGAGCTCCGCCTTGCTGCCTTGCAAAAAAGCGATCTGCACCAGCCGGCCTTCGACGGCGAGCGCCGCGAGGTTGCGCTGGATATAGGGGCCTCCGACCATGTCGAGAATCACGTCGACGCCACGCCCCTCCGTCAGCCGCTTGACTTCGGCACCGAAATCCCGGGCGCGGTAGTCGATCGCCTCATCGGCGCCAAGGGAGCGGCAGAACTCGCATTTCTCGGGCGACCCGGCCGTCGCATAGACCGTGGCGCCCGCGTTTTTCGCAAGCTGGATCGCGGTCGAGCCGATGCCGCTGGAGCCGCCATGAATCAGGATGGTTTCGCCTGTCGTCAGCCGCCCGCGCGTGAAGACGTTGTCATGGACGGTGAAATAGGTCTCCGGCAGGCCGCCGGCCTCCAGCAGCGAAAGCGGCTTGGGCACGGGCATGCAGAGCGGCTCCTCGGCCACCGCATATTGTGCATAGCCGCCGCTGATCAAAAGCGCACAGACCGCCTCGCCGACGCGGCTTTCCGCGACGCCCGTCCCCACGGCGACGATGTGGCCCGAAACCTCGAGGCCGGGGATGGCCGTGGCGCCGGGAGGCGGCGGGTAGCCACCGGCGCGCTGCAGGCAGTCAGGCCGGTTGATACCGGCTGCCGCGACCGCGATCAACACCTGGCCAGGGCCAGGTTGCGGCACCGGCGCGGTTTCGATCTCGATCACCTCGGGGCCACCCGGCCCCGAAAAGCGCACCTGCTTCATCGTCTGCGGCAATGCCATGATCTTCATCTCTCCCTGGTCGGGTCCTGCCGGGAGCATGCTCTGATCGCAAAAGCGAAGTCCACCGTCTTCGACGAGCCGGTGGAAGCGCTCGAAACGCTCCTCCTTCAACCCCGGCAACCAGGCGAAGCTCAGTTTTCCAGTCCGTCACTTCGGCGGCACCGGGAACGACACGGTCGCGAGGAGCCCCGGGCCCGAAGGCGAAGGCGTCAGGCTGACCGTCGCATCCAGGCGCCCCAGCGCCGCCTCGACGATGGCCAGGCCGAGCCCGCTGCCGGCCGATCGCGACGCACGCCCGCGATAAAACCGCTGAGTGACCAGCGCCAGCTCGTCAGGGGGGATGCCCGGTCCCGCATCCTCGACCGTGACCTCGCAGGCGCCGACGCGCCGCCAACTGACAAGCCCGCCGGGTGGGCTGTGTTCGCAGGCGTTCTCGTGGAGATTGCGCAGGGCAAACCTGAGGTGATCGGCATCCCCCACCAGAACGAGCGTGTCGAGCGCGGGGTCGATATCGACGCGAACATTTGCCCACTGCCTGTCCCGGTCGATCTCGGCGAGCAGCGGTCCGACGGCCATCGGCATCCGTTCGCGTTTGGCGACAGCGGCCTCCAGCCGGGCCAGCGCGAGCAGCTGGCTCACCAGCCGCGCCGTGCGGTCGACGCCGCGAATGATCTTCTCCAGCGCCGATGACCGCATCTCGGGGGTCTCGGCGGCCTGGGCGATCTGGGCCTGCGTCCGGATTCCCGCAAGCGGCGTGCGCAGCTCATGCGCCGCGAAGGCGGTGAAGGCCCGCTCCTGCGCCCGCGCGGTGTCGAGACGGGAAAACAACCCGTTGAGCGCATCCGTCACGGGCCGGATCTCGTCGACGACCTCGGGCTGGACGGGACCAAGATCATCGGCCGGGCGCGCCTGCAGATCGGCTGCCACCTGGCGCAGGGGCGCCAGCCCACGGCCCACGGCAAGCCAGATCAGCCCGGCAAACAGCGGCAGCATCAGCAGGGTCGGCGCGACGAGGCCGAGCACGAGATCCTGGACCAGCCGATCGCGCAGACCGAGCCTGTCACCGACCAGCACGCGCACGCCCTTCACGGCATCCTCGATCGCATAGACGCGCCAGAGTTCGCCTTCGATGGTGCTGTCGGAAAAGCCCGCGCCATGGCCGGAGAGCCGCGTACTTGGCGCCGCGCTGGAAGCAGCGACAAGACGCCCGCCCAGCGACCAGATCTGGCAGGACAGCTGGCGTTCATAAGCCGCGCCTCCCGTCGAGGCAGCCGCTGGCGGGATCGCGCCGATGGCCGCCTGCGCCGTGCCTTCATCGTCGCGCACGAGCGAGGCCACCATGCGCGCGGCCTCCTGCAGCCTTGTATCGAGCACGCGTTCGAGCTCGGCCTTGGTGCCGAGATAGATCCATGTTGTCGCCGCCAGCCAGATCACGCTGGTGGTCGCAACGAGGATCATGAAGATCCGGGTTTTCAGAGAGGTCATGGCCCCCTCCTCAGACGATAGCCGAGACCGCGCATCGTCTCGATCAGATCGCGGCCGAGCTTCTGGCGCAGATTGTGGATATGGACCTCGATGGCATTGCTCTCGATATCCTCCTGCCAGCCATAGAGCCGCTCTTCGAGATCAGGCCGTGAGAAGATCACGCCAGGACGTTCCGCGAGCGCGCGCAGGATCGCGAATTCGCGCCGCGTGACCTCGATCGCGAGGCCGTCGCGGGCGACGCTGTGACTGGCGGGGTCGAGCACCAGACCGGCGGCCGCGATCGTGGCCGCGGCCCGGCCCTGCCCGCGCCTGGCGATCGCCCGCAGCCTCGCGGCCAGTTCGCCGAGATCGAAGGGCTTGCCGAGGTAGTCGTCGGCGCCGCGATCGAGCCCCGCGATCCGGTCGCGGCTCTCGTCGAGTGCGGTCAGGACCAGGACCGGCCGCGTCTCGCCTGCTTCGCGAAGCCTCGCGAGCAGGTCGAGGCCCGATCCGTCCGGCAGCATCACGTCGAGCACGATCGCATCGAAAAGCCCCGCCACCAGCGCATGGCGACCATCGGCGCAGGAGCCAACCACCTCGGCATTGATGCCATGGAGCTTGAGCCCGACGGCAAGCCCGTCGGCCAGGATCGGGTCGTCTTCGACGATCAACACGCGCATGTGATCTCCTCGGCGCCAGCAACCCGGCCCAGCTTAAGGCTGGCTTAAGCTGAGGGGCGCCGATGGCGGCATCCGAGGCCAGAGCGGCCGCCACCCAAAAACAGCTGACAAGGACCAAACCGATGCAGCAGGACCGCCGAAGGATCATCGCCGGCCTCGCCGTTCTCCTCGCCGCGGCGCCAGGATTGGCGCTGGGACAGGGCAGCGAGATCGATGTCGAGGCGATCCTCAACGATCCCGAGGCGCCGGCTTCCGGCAATCCGAAAGGCGATGTCACGATCGTCGCCTTTCTCGACTACAACTGCCCCTTCTGCAAGAAGGCCGCGCCCGATCTCGCCCGTCTGGTCAAGGAGGATGGCCGGATCCGGCTGGTCTACAAGGACTGGCCGGTGATTGCCGAGACCTCGGTCTATGCGGCGCAGCTCGCCCTCGCGGCCGCTTATCAGGGCGCCTATGCCAAGGCCCATGACGCCCTGATGGCGACAAGGGGGCGGCTTGGCCGCGAGCAGATCGGTGCCGCCGTCAAGGCGGCCGGCATCGACATGGCCCGGCTCGAAACCGATCTGAACGCCCGGTCCGCCAGCATCACGGCCCTGCTCCGGCGCAACATGGCGCAGGCGGAATCGCTCGGGCTGCAGGGCACGCCGACCTATCTGATCGGGCCGTTCCGCACCTCCACCCAGGATTATGCCGGTTTCAAGCAGGTCGTCGCCGACGCCCGCAAGAAGCAGACTTCCCCGTAAGCGACAGGCCAGATTGCCCGCATGACCGACACCCCACACCCGACCCGCCGCCTGGCGGGCCTCATGATCGCCCTGGCCGCGGCGGGCTGCACGACCATCGCGCAACAGCCCATCGCCACGACGCCCCCGGCGCCGCAGTTCAGCGCGCTCGATCTGCGGCGCTATGGCGAGGTCGGCGGCGAGCCGTTCCACGTGCCTGCCGTCTCGCTTCAGGATCTGCAACCGCGCAATCTGCGCCAGCTCGTCGATTATCCGACCCCGCATCAACCCGGCACGCTGATCGTCGATCCGGCTAACCGGTTCCTGTATCTCGTCCAGGAAGGCGGCAAGGCGCTGCGCTATGGCGTCGGCGTCGGCCGCGAAGGGCTGGAGTTCACGGGCTCGGCGACGGTGCAGCGCAAGGCGCAATGGCCGCGCTGGACACCGACGCAGGACATGATCAAGCGCGAGCCCGACCGCTACGCCAAATGGGCCGGCGGCATGAAGGGCGGCGACACCAATCCGCTGGGTGCCCGTGCGCTCTACCTGTTCAAGGATGGTCGCGACACGCTCTACCGCATCCATGGCACGAACGAACCCGACACCATCGGCGAGGCGGTGTCGTCGGGCTGCATCCGGATGATGAACCAGGATGTGATCGATCTGCACGACCGCATCCCCAAGGGCACCAAGGTCGTCGTGCTCCCGGCCTGACCTGACAGGCTGCAAGCCGGAGGGTTTTGCTGAGCCTCGCTTGCCGAAGATCAGATCTTCAGCGCCCAGCGGATGACGAGGCCGACGGCGGTGAGGCAAAGTACGCCCGCAGCCCAATAGGCCACGAACCAGCCGATCCGCGCGAGCGCCCGGGGCTTCGCAGCCATATCGGGCTTGGCGGCCAAGTCGCGGTTGTCAGCGGCCATCAGTGATAGCCTCCTCCTGCCGCGTTCACCTTGCCGCGGAACACCCAGTAGGAATAGGCGGTGTAGGCGAGGATCAGCGGGATCAGGACGACGGCGCCGACCAGCAGGAACAACAAGGAGTTGTCCGGCGCGGCCGCCTCCCAGATGGTCACGCTGTTGGGCACAATATGCGGATAGAAGCTGATGCCCAGCCCGATGAAACAGAGCACGAACAGGCCCTGCGACGCCAGGAAGGGGCTGAGTTCGTGCCGCTGGGTCAAACCCCGCCAGAGCACGAAGCCCAGCGCCGCCACAGCCAGCGGCACCGGGCCGACCAGCAGGATCTGCGGCCAGACCAGCCAGCGTTCGAGATAGTTCGCGCTCAAGGTCGGCGTCCAGGCGCTGACGAGACCGATCAGCAGCAGCGTCGCGGGCGCGGCCCACATCGCGATGGCATAGGCCCGGCGCTGGACATGGTGTTCGGTCTTGAGGATCAGCCAGGTCGCGCCGAGCAATGCGTAGCCGATCACCAGCGCGACGCCCGTGACGACGCTGAACGGCGTCAGCCAGTCCCACCAGCCGCCGGCATAAGCCCGTCCGGCGATCGGGATGCCCTGCACCAGCGCCCCCAGCGCCACGCCCTGGCTGAAGGCGGCGATGGTCGAGCCGAATGCGAAGGACCAGTCCCAGAGAAACTGGCCGCGCTTGGTTTTCCAGCGGAACTCGAAGGCGACGCCCCTGAAGATCAGGCCGAGCAGCATCACGGTCAGCGGCACATAGAGCGCCGGCAGGATGATCGCATAGGCCAGCGGGAAGACCGCGAGCAGACCCCCGCCACCCAGCACGAGCCAGGTCTCGTTGCCGTCCCAGACCGGCGCCACCGAGTTCATCATCTCGTCGCGATGGGCCTCGCCGGGGATCAGCGGGAACAGGATGCCGACGCCGAGGTCGAAGCCGTCGAGCACGATATAGGCCAGCACGGCAAACGCGATCAGCGCCGCCCAGATGAAGGGGAGATCGAGCATCATGGCTTCGGCTCCTTTACGAGGCGACTGGAAGGGCGCCTTTGGCGTCCATCACGGGGCCGGGCATGATGCCGCCGGCGCGAACCGGCTCGTCAGGCGCGAGCCCACTCTCGGCGACATGCGGCGGGTGGTTCATCAGGCGCAGGATGTAGAAGGTGCCGGCGCCGAACAGCGCGAAATAGACGACGATGAAGGCGATGAGCGAGGCGCCGACCGCCGCCGCGTCGATTGGTGACACGGACTGCGCCGTCGTCAGCAGGCCATAGACCGTATAGGGCTGCCGGCCGACCTCGGTGGTGATCCAGCCCGCCAGCACCGCCACGAATCCCGTGGGGCCCATCAGCACGGCCGCCCGCAGGAACGGCCTCGCATCGTAGAGGGTGCGGCGCCAGCGCAGATACAGGCTGACCGCGCCCAGGCCCAGTATCGCGAAGCCGATGCCGATCATCACCCGGAAGCTCCAGAAGACCACGCCGACCGGCGGCTGCAGATGTTCGGGGATCGTGTCGAGCCCCGCCAACGGCGCGTTGAGGTCGTGCTTGAGGATCAGCGACGAGAGCTTGGGAATCTGGATGGCGTAATCGATGCGCTTCTCGGCGCTGTTGGGGATGCCGAACAGGATCAGCGGCGCGCCTTCGGGATGGCTCTGGAAATGGCCCTCCATCGCCATGACCTTGGCGGGCTGATGCTCGAGCGTGTTCAGCCCATGCATGTCGCCGGCGACGATCTGGATCGGTGCCACGATCGCCGCCATCCACATCGCCATCGAGAACATGATGCGCGCGCCCTCATTGCCGCGATCGCGCAGCAGATGCAGCGCCCCGACCGCGCCGACAACGAGAGCCGTCGTCAGATAGGCGGCCAGCACCATATGGACGAGCCGGTAGGGGAAGGAGGGATTGAAGACCACAGCCCACCAGTCCGTGGCGACGAACTGGCCGACATCGTTGATGGCGTAGCCGGCCGGCGTCTGCATCCAGCTGTTCACCGACAGGATCCAGAAGGCCGACATGAAGGTGCCGAGCGCGACCATCAGCGTCGCCGCGAAATGCAGGCGCGGACCGACGCGCGACAGGCCAAATAGCATCACGCCGAGAAAGCCCGCCTCGAGGAAGAAGGCCGATAGCACCTCATAGCCCATCAGCGGCCCGATCACCGGGCCGACCTTGTCGGAGAAGACACTCCAGTTTGTGCCGAACTGGTAGCTCATGACGATGCCGGAAACGACGCCCATGCCGAAGGCGACGGCGAAGATCTTCTTCCAGTAGTTGAACAGGTCCAGGAACACCGGGCGCCCGGTTGCGAGCCAGAGTCCGTTGAGCACCGCGAGATAGCTCGCGAGGCCGATCGAAAACGCCGGGAAAATGATGTGAAAACTGATCGTGAACGCAAACTGGATGCGCGCCAGCATCAGGGCTTCGAGACCGAACATGTTCGCCTCTTTCAAATTCGAATAATGCCGATGATCAATATTGCGGTGCAGTGATAAAAGCAATATTTCGGATACAGCATTGTTGTCGCAGGAGGCCGAGTTGCGCCTGACCCAGTATTCGAATTTCGCCCTGCGCACGCTGCAGCTGCTGGCACTGCGCGCGCCCGCAATCGTGTCTGTCGAGGACGTGGCGCGGGCGCACCGGATCTCGCGCTCGCATCTGGTGAAGATCGCCCATGAGCTAGGGCGTCGCGGTTATGTCACGACGGTGCGCGGGCGCAATGGTGGCATGCAGCTGGCGCGCCCGGCCGACCAGATCACGGTCGGCGAGATCATTCGCTGGACCGAAGCGCCGTTGGCCTTGGTCGAATGTTTCGACCCCGAGACCAACACATGCCCGCTGCTCGGCGTCTGTCATCTCTCTCGCGGGCTCCAGCGAGCGCTGCGGGCCTTCCTCTCCGTGCTCGATGATTTGACGATCGCCGACATCGCGATCAACCGGAGCGCCCTGCTCGAGCGTTTGGCCACGGTGAACGAGGACGCTCCAGCCACGCGCTGCGCCTGAGCGAGGCGCCCCTGCAAAGGCCTCGATAAAATATAGACGTGGGATACATATTATATTGACAGAAGCGCGAATATGCTGGCCAATGATGAGGTCATCGTCGTTCACAGGAGAGTGCCATGGCCAATGTCGGTACAGTCGATCGTGTCCTCCGGTTTGCGCTGGGCGCGCTGCTCGTCGTCGCGGTCTTCATTCCCCCTTTCGCTGAAATGGTCGCGCCCTGGGGCGCCTGGAAATACGCTCTGACGGCGTGGGGCGTCGTGATGATCGGCACGGCGGCCTTCCGCTTCTGCCCCGCCTATACGCTGCTGGGCGTACGGACCTGCCCGCTCGCCAAGTCATGATCAACCGCGGCTGCAGGCGGGCGCACCGCCAGCAGCCGCAGGTGATACCCAGGCCGCCAGCCCCGTCCCTGCAGGTGACCCTCCTGCGGGCGCCACTCGGGCAGGACGGCTGCGCCACGGCCTTCATCATCGAGCCGGCAAACGCCCCGTGACGATCGAGCGGATGACGGGCGCATCCTGACGCGCCTTCGTAAATCGGCCCGGACCGTCTTGATCGCGATCACCCTGCGCTCCGACACGTCATCAGGCCTCGCAGCCTCGGCCTGTCGCAGGTCCGCGCGGATGCTCAACACCTACCTGACACGCGAAGGGAGCGGTCATGTCCAAACGCATCAACTGGCTTGTTGTGCTGAGCCTTCTGGGTGTGGCCCCGGCCCTAGCGGCGCCGGAGCCAGCCGATCCCGCGCGGCAGACACCTTGGAAGCTCTATGTCGATTCGACCGAGGCCTTCGCCATGAAACAGGCTCAGGGCAACAAGGTGCTGCTGGTCGATGTGCGTGATCCCATCGAGATCATGTTCACCGGCTTTGCGCCGGCGGTCGATGTGGTCGTGCCCTACATGTCGGCCAACCGGTCGAAGTGGAACGACACGCGATCCGTCTATCAGGTCGAACGCGAGCCCGCTTTTGCCGACAGGATCGCCAAGGCCCTTGCCGATCGCGGTCTCGGCAAGGACACACCCATTCTCCTGATGTGCCGCTCGGGCGGTGAGCGGGGCGCGCCATCGGCCAGGGAACTGTGGGGCAAGGGTTTCGCCAGCGTCTATGTCGTCGTCGACGGCTTTGAAGGCGACACGGTGAAGGACGGCCCGCAGAAGAACTGGCGGCGCGTCAATGGCTGGAAGAACTCAGACCTGCCATGGGGCTACACGCTCGATCGCTCGAAATTCCCCATCGGCGAGAAATGATTTCCGCTGCCGTCATGACGGGCTTTCATGAACGGTGCTGTTGACGCCTGACACCCCATGACCTTTGAGGACACGCAAATGACAACAGTATTCAAAGCGCTTTCGAGCGCGATGCTGGCCTTGGCGGCGATGGCGTCGCCCGCCGTCGCAGGCCAGAAGATGCTGATGTTGCTGAGCGCGCCGGCGGCGGAGGCGCAGGCCTTCAATCTGGTTTTGGCCAACCAGGTGCAGGCGAGCGGACATGGCATCCACATGCTGCTCTGCGGCGAGGCTGGCGACATGGCTTTGAAGACCGCGCCGGAAGCGGCGACCAAAACCGTCACGCCGCAGGGCATGACGGTCCGCACGCTTCTGGAGGGTCTCTTGAATAAGGGTGGCACCGTCCAAGTTTGCGCCATCTACCTGCCCAACCGCAAGCTCCAGGCCGATGCTCTGATGGAGGGCGTCAGCGCCGCTCGCCCGCAGGACATCGCCACCATGATGGTCGATCCCGCGATCAAGGTCATCGGTCAATAACGCCGCGCAAACCCGTCAGACACTGGAAACCGCCTGTTGGGTAAAGCTGAAGCCGCGGATGCAAAAACGATGACCAAACACTCCATGATTTCGCACGGACCGGCGGGCCAAAAAATTTGCCGGCAGAATGGCTCGCTGAGCACGGCAGATGCATGTTTCATCGCGGCGGCAACCGCGGCATGATCGGCGGTCCCGATATCGCGTCGGTGGGCTCGGGGACGCTGGTGGGCTTCGTGCTGGGGCTGATCGGCGGCGGCGGCTCGATCCTGGCCGTGCCGCTCCTGGTCTATGTCGTCGGCGTGGCCTCGCCCCATGTCGCCATCGGCACCAGCGCGGTGGCGGTGGCGCTGAGCGCCTTTGCCAATCTGCTGGGCCATGCGCGGGCCGGGAACGTCCGCTGGCCCTGCGCGCTGATCTTCTCGGCCGCCGGCATCGCAGGCGCCGCGGCCGGCTCGACCCTCGGCAAGAGCTTCGACGGGCAGAAGCTGATGCTCCTGTTCGGCGTGCTGATGATCGTGATCGCAGTGATGATGCTGGTCCGCAAGGCGGGCGACGGCACCGCATTCCGGCCGCTGGCGCGCGAGACGGCGCCTTCGCTTCTGCCGCGGCTGCTCGGCATGGGCGGGCTCGTCGGCGCCATGTCCGGGTTTTTCGGCATCGGCGGCGGCTTCCTGATCGTGCCCGGGCTGATGGGCGCGGCGCGCATGCCGATGATCCTGGCCATCGGCTCCTCGCTGGTCGCGGTCACGGCCTTCGGGATCACCACCGCCATCTCCTATGCGCTGTCGGGTCTGGTCGACTGGCGCATCGCCATCCTGTTCGTCGCGGGCGGCGTTGCGGGCGGCCTTGGCGGCACGCTACTGGCGAAGCGGCTCGCCAGCCATAAATCCCTGCTGACGCGCGTGTTTGCGGCCATCGTCGCGATCGTGGGCGCCTATGTCGTCGCGCGCGGCTCTGCGGCTGTCTTCGGCTGATCCTTCGCAAACGGCTCGGACGGTCCGCAAGTCGAGCGCGCTCCCATCCGCCACGGGATGTGCTAGCCTGCCCGTAGGGGTCGCACCGACCCGACGATGGGCCTGGATTTCATGACGTGGACGGATGGCTTGGGATTGGCGGGGTTTGTCGTCGCCTGCATGGTGGCGGCGAGTTCGGGGGCGATCTTCAAGCCCGGCGCCTGGTATGAAGGCCTCGCCAAGCCCTGGTGGCGGCCGCCGAACTGGCTGTTTCCGCCGGCCTGGACGCTGCTCTACTGCATGATCGCGGCATCGGGCTGGCTGGTCTGGCGCAAGGCCGGCTTTGCCGGAGCGGGGCTGGCGCTCTCGGTCTACGGGCTCCAGCTCGTCCTGAACGCGATGTGGTCGGGGATGTTCTTCGGCCTGCGCCGGATGGACCTCGCCTTCGTTAATGTTTGCGCGCTGTGGCTCTCGATCCTGGCGCTGATCGTGCTGTTTGCGCCGATCGATGCGCTCGCGGCCTGGCTGCTCGTCCCCTATCTCGTCTGGGTGAGCTTTGCGGCGTGCCTGAACTTCACCGTCTGGCGGATGAATCCCGACGCATCGCCCCGGAACCGTACAGCCTAAGCACCGACATATTTGAAATGGGCGCCGACGCTGCGGTACGACGCCTCGAGCACATCGACGCCGCCGGCGAGCCGCAGCGCCTCCGCCGTGGCGAGACCGAGTTCGACCGCCTCGCGGCCCGGGCGCTCGTCGCTGGCGGTGATGCGTTTGTCGCCGTCGAAGGAGGTGATCTGCGCGTGCAGATGGAGCCTGTCGCCCCGCCAGGTCGCGCTCGCGCCGACCGGCAGGCTGCAGCCGGCGCCCAGCGCATGCAGCATCGCCCGCTCGCAATCGACCTCGGCGCGCGCCTTGGGGTCCTCGATGTCCTTGAGCATGGCCAGGATCATCGGGTTGTCGTCGCGCGCCTGCACGCCGAGCGCACCCTGCCCGATCGCATAGGGAAACAGAACCGGATCGAGCAATTCGGAGGTCGCGCCTTCGAGGCCCAGCCGCTGCAGCCCGGCCTGCGCCAGGATCACCGCATCAAGCCCGTCATCGCCGTTGATCTTGGCCAGCCGCGGCCCGACATTGCCGCGGATCGGCACCACCTCGACATCGGGCCGCAGGCTCAGCATCTGCGAGCGCCGCCGCAGCGAGCCGGTGCCGACGCGTGCGCCCTGGCGCAGATCGGCCAGCGTCGCGCCGCAGAGCACGTCGCGCGGATCGACCCGCTCGGGCACCGCCGCCAGCACCAGTCCCTCGCGCAGCGTGGTCGGCAGGTCCTTCAGCGAATGCACGACGATATCGACCTCGCCCGAGGTCAGTTGGTCCTCGTGCTCGGTCGAGAACACGCCGATGATGCCGAACTGGTGGAATTCGGAGACCCGGTCCTTGTCGGCGATCGTCGCGATCGGATGCAGCGAGAACTCGGTGTCGGGATGCTTCGCCTTGATCAGCGAGGCGATGTAGTTCGTCTGCGCGATGGCGAGTGGGCTGCGCCGCGTACCGATTTTCAGAAGCATGGACGAATGACCTAGCCTTGGGCCCTTTGGGCGCACTCATGGACGAACGAAATCTCTATCAGCCGAGCAAGTCGCCGAGGCAACGTCAACTGCTTTCCATCTCCGGGACGCGCCATCATCGCGCCACCAGCGGAAAGGTGGCGGCGATCGCCCAGGCGAAGGCAAAGGCGTTGGCGGTGCCGGCCATGAAGGGATGCCCGGAACGCCGGAATGCCCAGGCGCTGAACAGCCCATAGACGAGGAAGAACAACACGATCACCGGGACGATGATCAAGAGGAAGAACAGCCGCTGGAAATCGAGCGCCACCGCCAGCCCAAGCGAAACCAGGAAGGCGAGTTTCGAGGTGAGATAGGCCCCGCGCGCCGCCCCCGGCCCGCGCGTCAGCCATTCATCGGCGAGGAAATAGATCAGCGTGCCGGCCAGTGTCGCGGCAAACAGCGGCAGGCGATGGCCCGCAGGCACGAACGCCGTCACGAAACTGTGGACCGGCCAGACCAGGGCGACGAGCCCGAACAGCATCAGCGCCAGGGTGCCAGTGGCCAGCGCGCCGCGCGACACGGTCGCACGCGGGACGGTATACCCGCGCTGGACGAACGCGAGGCAGAGCGCCGTGAGCACGCCATAGGCGGCGAAATGCACGGCGAGATAATCGCCGACGATGACGGGCAGGAAGTTGGTCGGCACGAAGCGCAGCAGAACCGGCGTGAGCAGCGCCGGCAGAACCAGAGGCAACGCGATGCGCCGCCAGCCCAGCGCCGCCCCCACCGGCGGCGAGGCCGCACGCGGCAGCAGGGCCGAGAGCGGAGAGGCCAGCACGACGACGCCCAAAAGCAGGAGCAGAATCCAGACGCCCCGGCCATCGAGATCGGGGCTCGCCACAGCCGGCCGGCCAAAGCTCGCATCGAGCCAGGCCAGCGCCTCGCGCAGGCTGACCTCGTTGTAGAGCACGCCGACATGCTCGGCCCTGGGGCTGACGGCGGCGCGCCTGGCGGTCCCCGCCGCGACATCGCCATAGGTGACGCCGGCCTCGGGCGGGGCCGGCGCCGAGACCAGCCCGACGGCGCGCAGCGCCTCGCGGCGCAGGCCGCCCTCCCATTCCCCGGCGATGACCAGGAGGTTGCGCGGGGTTGTGGCCGTCACGGCCGGCGAGAACATCGAGACCGCGACCGTGGCAGCGACATCGGCGCGGCTCTGGGCGACGCGCACGATGATGTCGGTCGCCATCGAATGGCCGAGCAAGGCGAGCCGCCCATCGCCCAGGCCGATCGCCCTTTCGGCGACGCGCGCGGTCTCGTCGACCAGCCGGCGCGTCGCGCCGTCCTCCCGAGAGATGCTGCCGGTAAGCGGCATCGGATTGGCGCCATGGCCAGCGAAATCGAAGGTCACCGCGACATAGCCGGCCCTCGCCAGCGTGACGGCGAAGGGCTGCATCAATTGCTGCGAGCCGGCGAAACCATGGGCGATCACCACGACCGGGGCGGCGCCACTGCCCTGAACCGGTCGAAACACCGTCATCGGCGTGCCATCCACCGACATCGACTCGGTGATGACGCCGCGCCTGGCATCCTGCAACTGCACCAGTGCGACACCGATCGCGACGACGGCGAGGCCTCCGAGCAAAAGCCGGATCCATCCCAAGGCAGGCCGGCCCGGGCCGCTTATAGTCATGCCGCGCGCAAACCCACGGCCTAGAATCCCGCGGGCAGGCTGCGCACCGCGATCGCGCTCGCCATCATGCCGAAGACGAAGAGCGGCACGCCAAACCCGCTGTAGAACAGGGCCTTGCCGACGGGATCGCGCAGGAAGCGGCCCATCAGCACGAGTTGACCCGCCAGGAAGACAGCCACCACGACTGCCTCGACCGGCCGCTGCCAGTGCAGCAGCAGCGCGATCACCACGAATTGCGGCGCGGCCATGATCGCGCAGGCGGCGCGCGCCGCACCTTGCGCCCCGAGCTGGACCGGCAGCGAGGCGATGCCCATCTGCCGGTCGCCCTCCATCGCCTTGAAGTCGTTGAGGGTCATGATGCCATGCGCGCCGAAGCTGTAAAGCAGCGCCAGCGTCAGCACCGGCCAGGCTGGCAACGCACCGCCGAGCATCACCGCAGCGCCCGTCACCCAGGCCAGCCCCTCATAGGAAAACCCGCAGGCCGCATTGCCGAGCCAGCCATTGCGCTTCAGCCGCAAGGGCGGCGCGCTGTAGGCCCAGGCGAGGAACAGCCCGAGACAGGTCGCGATCAGAACCCAGGAGCCGAGCATCGAGGCGACCGCGAGCGACAGCCCGGTCCAGATCATCGCGATATACAGCCCCCAGCGTCCGGGAATCCGGCCCGAGGGAATCGGCCGGTGCGGCTCGTTGATCGCATCGACCTCGCGGTCGTACCAATCGTTGATCGCCTGGCTCATCGCGCAGACCAGCGGCCCGGCCAGCACGATGCCCAAAGCCGCAACGAGGGCATTGTCGACGATCGACACACCCGACGACACCACCCCGCAGGCAAAGGCCCACATCGGCGGAAACCAGGTGATCGGCTTGAGCAGTTCGAGCACGGCCGATGGCGCGGGATAGGTCCCGGTGGCAGCACGTGGGCCCAGCGTGGCGCCGGTCTCGCTCATGCCGCCGCATCCATACCGATACCCTCGAGCCGGTCCTCGAGCTCGTCGCCGGCCTGTTGAAGTGCAGCCAGCGTCGCCGCATCGGGCTTCCAGTATTGCCGCTGCTGCGCTTCGATCAGGCGGTTGGCGAGTTTGGCGGAGGCCGTGGGGTTCAGGGCCGCCAGCCGCTCGCGCATGGCCGGGTCGAGCAGATAGGTCTCGGTCAGCTTCTGGTAGACCCAGGGCTCGACCTGGCCTGTCGTCGCCGACCAGCCCATCGTGTTGGTGACATGGGTTTCGATCTGCCGCACGCCCTCATAGCCATGCTTGAGCATGCCCTCATACCATTTCGGGTTGAGCATGCGGGTGCGCGTCTCCAGCGAGACCTGCTCGGAGAGCGTGCGCACCGTGCCTTCGCCCCGCGTCTGGTCGCCGATATAGACCGGCGTCGAGACACCGCCCCGGGCCCGCCGCACCGCGCGGCTGATGCCGCCCAGCGTGTCGAAATAATTGTCGACCGTGGTGACGCCGAGCTCGACCGAATCGAGATTCTGATAGGCGAGTTCGACGCCGCCGAGCACGCTCTTCAAGAGGTCCGGCTGCTGCACTGCCCGGCCGCCTACGCCATAGGCGAAGCCCTTGCGGCGCGTATAGGTCTCGGCCAGCTCGTCCTCGTCCTGCCAGCGCCCGCTCTCGATCAGGTTGTTGACGTTCGAGCCATAGGCGCCCTCGGCATTGCCGAAGACGCGCAGCGACGCCGTTTCCAGATCGCAGCCATGCTGCGCCTGATAGGCGAGCGCATGCTTGCGCACGAAGTTCTGCTCCGGCGGCTCGTCGGCTGATGCCGCCATGAAGGCGGCTTCCGCCAGAAGCCTGATCTGCAGCGGCAGCAGATCGCGGAAGATGCCCGAAAGCGACATCACCACATCGATGCGCGGGCGCTGGAGCTGGTCCTGCGGGATGAGCTGCGCACCCGCAAGCCGGCCATAGCTGTCGAAGCGCGGCGCGGCCCCCATCAGCGCCAGCGCCTGGGCGATCGGCGCCCCTTCTGTCTTGAGGTTGTCGGTGCCCCACAGCACCAGCGCGACGGTTTCGGGCAGCGGGTTGCCGTCCGCGAGATGGCGCTCGAGCAGCCGCGCAGCCTGTTTCGCGCCGTCCTGCACCGCATAGGCGCTGGGAATGCGGAACGGGTCGAAGCCATGCAGGTTGCGCCCGGTCGGCAGCACGGCCGGCGTCCGCAGCAGGTCGCCGCCCGGCGCCGGGCGGATGAAGCGCCCGTCGAGCCCGCGCATCAGGCCCTGAATCTCGTGGTCCTGCGCCAAATGCGCATCGGCGGCCGCCAGTTCGGTCAGCATCGCCAGCATGGCGCCCTGCGGGTCGAGACCCTGAGCCTTCAGCGCCCGCTCCGGGCTTCCCCCTGCGACGAGATCTTCGATCAGCGCACGGTCGGGCCGCAGGCCATGGCTCGATTCCGCCATCGCCAGCAGCATGTCGACGCGCTCTTCGGTCGAAAGCGGCTCGCCCACGACATGCAGGCCATGCGGGATCAGCGTGTATTCCAGCTCCAGCACCGTCTCGGTCAACCGGGCGACGTGCGGTTCCAGCTCCAGGCGGTTCCAGGCCGGTTCGGCCGGCGCGAGATCGAGCGCGGCCGCCTGGGCCTGGACCAGCACCGCCAGTTCGTCCTGCTCGCGCGTCTCTTCCGGGGACAATCCGCGCCAGCGGTCGAGCGAGCCCTTGAGCTCGATCAGCCCTCGATAGAGCCCGGCGGATGCCACCGGCGGCGTCAGATAGCTGATCAGCGTCGCCGCCCCGCGCCGTTTGGCGATCGCGCCCTCGGAGGGGTTGTTGGAGGCGTAAAGATAGATGTTGGGCAGATCGCCGATCAGCCGGTCGGGCCAGCACTGGGCCGAAAGCCCACTCTGCTTGCCCGGCATGAATTCGAGCGCGCCATGGGTGCCGAAATGCAGCACGGCATGGGCGCCGAAATCCTCGCGCATCCAGCGGTAGAAGGCCGAGAAGGCATGCGTCGGCGCAAAGCCCTTCTCGAAGAGCAGGCGCATCGGGTCGCCCTCATAGCCGAAGCTCGGCTGGATGCCGACGAAGACGTTGCCGAAGCGCTCGCCCAGCACGAAGATCGAGGAGCCATCGCTCTGCTGGCGGCCGGGCGCGGGGCCCCATTGCGCCTCGATCTCGGAAAGCCAGCGCTCGCGCCGGACATGCTCGCCCGCGCCGATCTTGACGTGGACATTGGCCATGGCGCCAAAACGCGAGGCATTGCCCTCGATGATCGACTGCCGCAGCGCATCGACGCTGTCGGGAACCTCGACGCTGTAGCCCTCGGCCCGCATCGCCAGCAGCGTCCGGTGCAGCGATTCAAACACCGAGAGATACGCCGCCGTGCCGGTGTTGCCGGCATTGGGCGGGAAGTTGAACAGCACGATGCCGATCTTGCGCGCGGCCCGGGCGGAGCGCCGCAGCGCCACCAGCTTGTCCGTGCGCGCGGCCAGCACTTCGGCGCGCTCGGCGCAGACATGCATGTCGCGCTGGCCTTCGCTCGCCGGGAAGCTGCAGGAGCGGGCGCAGCCGGTGCAATGCCCGGCGTTTTCGGTACGGCCGCCGAAGATGATCGGACCGGTCGCGCCGTCGAGCTCGGGGATCGCGACCATGATCGTGGCTTCGACCGGCAGCAGGCCCCGATCCGACGGGCCCCACTGGTCGAGCGTCTGGAACTCGGCCGGATGCGCCGCGATATAGGGCACGTCGAGCCGCGCCAGGACTTCCTGCGCGGCGTGTGAATCATTATAGGCCGGCCCGCCGACCAGCGAGAACCCGGTCAGCGAGACCAGCGCGTCGATGACAGGGCGGCCGTTCCTGAAGAAGAAGGCGTCGATCGCCTCGCGCGCATCGAGCCCCGTGGCGAAGACCGGCAGGACATTGAGGCCGCGTGCCTCGAACGAGCGGATCACGCCATCGTAATGGGCGGAATTCCCGGCCAGCACATAGGAGCGCAGCACCAGCAGCCCGACCGTGCCCTTGGCACCGGCCCGCACCGGCAGCTTGTCCGCCTCGGCGCTGACACGGCCCGGCATGGCCGGGTGATAGACGCCCGTTTCGGGATATGCGGCCGGCTTGCCGACCTTCAGCGTGCCGCGCAGGACGCGCCTTTCGCCATCGGCATAGCGATCGACGAGGAAGCGCACGAGATTGGCGATGTTCTCTTCCGAGCCCGCGAGCCAATATTGCAGCGTCAGGAAATAGGCGCGCACATCCTGGGCCGTGCCCGGGATGAAGCGCAGGATCTGCGGCAGCCGGCGCAGCATCTTCATCTGGCTGGCACCGCCGCCGGCCGGCTTGCCCTTGTTGCCGCGCAGCCGCTTGAGCAGGGCCATCGGGCCGCTCGACGGGCCGTCCATCCTGAAACGACCCAGCCGGGTCATCTTGGTGACCTCGCCGGCCGACATGATGCAGACCATCGCATCGCAGGCGTCGCGCCGTGCCTGCAGCGCCGGCATCAGCGGCAGGAAATGATCCTCCATGAACAGCATCGTGTTGATGATGATGTCGGCCGACGCGATCGCCTCGAGGCAACGCGCGAGCGTGCGCGGATCGGCGGACCATTCGGATGCGGCGTGAACGCTGAGCTCAAGGCCCGGCAGATCGCGCTTCAGCGCCAGATGCGCCCGCACTGTGGCGCTGGCGACATGGGTATCCATGGTGACGATGACGACGCGGACCGGCGTGGCGGCGATGTCGGCCTTCCGGGGGCGGGCTCTGGCCATCGTGCCCATATCGTCGATTATGCCCATGTCACGGCACCTCGGGCGTAGCGGACGCCGTCGCAGGAGCGCCGGCGGGTCGGCCTTGGGACCGTGATGCCAGCGAAGCGAGGAGCCGCCTCGTCGGACAGCCGATCATCGATCCGGACCGGAGCTCGGTCCTGGCAACAGCTGCGGCGCCCTGACCAGGGCGACAGGCGGAGGTGGGTATCGGGGTGCCGGCGCTGTCTGCGATCGGCCGGGTAAGCTCTGCACGAAACGTCATGGGACGCCCCCTGCCGACGACGTCAACCGGACTGCGGTTGCGCTCGCGGCTCTTGGAAGCTGAAGCCAAGCGATGTGAGTGTCAAGTTAGATTGACTATTTAAGACCCAAAAAATGTAATGTTGACTTTACAAATCCGGAGCTTTCGGTAGGGTCGATATCATAAGGTCCTTCCGGACCAGACGCCTTGCGCTGTAGCCAACACCGGCCCAGTCGATCGGGATCGTGCCGGGACAACCTGACTGAGCAAAGAATCGCATTGGAGATCGAGGCGGAAGATGATGTTTTTGCCGGTCCCGTCAGATCGGTGATCCAGCGCGACCGCGTGAATGCAGGCCTTCTCAACAAGGAATGGGCCTTCGTCGCCATGTCCTCCGGATCGTCACACAACCCTTCGACCGAACAGCCGGCTGGCGAACTCCGATCGGACGCGCTTTCGCCCTTTGCACGCCAGATCATCACGGCCGCATCAGACATCGCAGTCCTGCTCGACTCCGGCGGAAGGATCGCATCGGTTGTCAGCCTGCACAGCACAGGCGCCCGCGCCGACTGGATCGGCAGGCATTTCAGCGATGTCGTCTCGCCGGACAGCCAGGCCAAGGCGCTCGATCTGATTGAAGGCGCGGCGTCCGAGCCCGGCCGGGTCAGCGAGATCAATCATCCCGCAGAGGACGGCGTGCACCAGGCTTTTCGGTACAAGATCGTGCGGGACGGCCATAGCGGGGCGCGGTGTCTGGTGGGGCAAGACCTCCTGCCCATCGCGGCGCTTCAGCAGCGCCTCATCGATGCCCAGCAGCTCATGGAACGGGAATATGCGCGGCTGCGCCTGGCCGAAACGCGCTATCGGATGATCTTCCACTCGTCGTCGGAGCCGATCCTGATCGCCGACTCCGTCACGTTCAAACTCCTCGAAGCCAACCCCGCAGCCTTGAGCGAGTTCGCGGTTGCCGCCGATCGCATCGGCAAGATCACGCTGCCATCGCTGTTTGCCCCGACGAGCGCAGACGCGCTGGAAACCATGCTGGCCACGGCGCGGGTCTCCGGCGAGGGGCAGGAGACCGACGTGTCGCGTCCCGGCACCAAGCGCAAGACCTGGGTTCGCGCCACGGCCTTTCGTCAGGACGGCGCCATCAATCTGCTGGTTCGGCTTCGCTTCGATGCGCAGGAGCCCGACATTCCCGCTGGCGACACGCCGTTGCGCCATTTGCACGGGATGGTCGAACAGACGCCCGATGGCTGCGTCATCATCAGCCCGGAGCGCATCATCGTCCACGCCAACAAGGCCTTTCTCGAACTGGCACAACTCGCCTCGCGGCATCAGGCCATCGGCGAGCCGCTCGATCGCTGGCTCGGGCGGCCGGGAATCGACCTGCCGATGATCCAGGAGACGCTGGCCGATCACGGCGTCATCCGGAACTTCCCGACGATCATCCGTGGCGCCTTCGGCAGCGTCGAGACCGTGGAACTGTCGGCGGTCACGGCCTGGGCCGGCGATGCAGGCTCGACCGGGCTGATCATCCGCAGCAAGGGAGCTCAAACCGCGCTGCAGGCCCCACGCGGCCAGGCCTTGCCACGATCCGTGGAACAGCTCTCGCAACTGGTCGGCCGCACGCCGCTGAAGGATATCGTGCGCGAGACGAGCGATGTGATCGAGAAGCTGTGTATCGAATCAGCGCTGGACCTGAGTAAGGACAACCGCGCCGCCGCCGCACAGATGCTCGGCCTCAGCCGCCAGAGCTTCTACGCCAAGCTCCGCCGCCATGGTCTCGGAGACCTCGACGACGAAAACGATCCGCTCTGAGCCGGGCGGAGGAGCGACAGCCGCGCGTCAGGGCTGCCGGGTCAGGGCCGCAGCGGGTGACCCGCCCCGGCGCAGGCGCATCGTGATGTCGGCTGCATGGGCGAGACCGCCCAGTGTCAGCGCGGCCAGGGTCAGGCGCGGATCAGCCCCGACCGCCACCGTCCGCAGCGCCAGCAACAGCCCCAGGCCCGACAGGACCGTCAGCAACAGGGCGCGACGCGGCGACGAGGAGCCACGCCACGAGGCCACCCCGATCAGCACGAGTTCGAGGGCGATGACCGCGAGCGCCAGGTCGATCGTCGTGACGAGCGGCGGCAGCGGCATCAGCGCGCCATGCCCAGCAGATGGCTGAGATCGTTGAAGAACACCCGGACATGCGCCAAGAACTTGCCGCGCACGAGCTCCTTGTTCATGTAGGAATCCCAGGTCAGCTTCTGGACGTCGGGGTTGCGGCAGAGCTTGACGAATTGTTCCCGGCGCTTGTCGTTGCGGTACCAGATCCACTGCAGCAGGCCGAGGATGAAGAACACCCGGCCGTGATCGGCCATGAAGCGCTTGCGCGCGGTGGCGAGTGCGCGTGCATCGCCGGTGCGCAGCGCGAGTTGCACCGCCTCGCCCGCCAGCCGCCCGCACAGCATCGCGTAATAGATGCCTTCGCCCGAGGCCGGCGCGACCACGCCGGCGGCATCGCCGGCGAGCAGCACGTCGCGGCCATTGTCCCATTTCTTCATCGGCTTCATCGGAATCGGCGCGCCCTCGCGCCGGATCGTCTCGGCGCCGTCGAGCCCGGCATCGCGCCGCAGCAGCGTGACTGCGTCCTTGAGCGAAAAGCCCTTATGGGCGCTGCCGGTGCCGATGCTTGCCGTCTCGCCATGTGGAAAGACCCAGCCGTAGAAATCCGGCGAAATGCGCCCCTGATAGATCACGTCGCAGCGCTTGGCGTCGTAGCGCGGGTTCGCCTGGGCCGGCACGCGGACGATCTCATGATAGGCGAAAACGAAGGGCGGCCGCTTGCTGCCGGGCATCGCGGCGCGGGCAAGATTCGAATTGGCCCCGTCGGCACCGATCACCATGCGCGCTCGGATACTGGTCGAAGCGCCGCCATCCTTGAGGCGGATCTGCAGCCGCGCCGTGCCGTCGGCGTCGCGCTCGAACCGTTCGAACGTCCCCGTCATCCGGTGCGCGCCGGATTGGGCAGCTCTGACGCGCAGCCATTCGTCGAAATGCTCGCGGTCGACCATCCCGACATACCCATCCCCGATTGGCATATCGACGCCCGTCTCGGACGGCGCGACCATGCGGGCGCAGGCGATGCGCGCGACGATCTGCGACGGTGGAATCGCGAAATCGCGGATGGCACGCGGCGGGATCGCACCGCCGCAGGGCTTGATGCGGCCCGCGCGGTCGAGCAGCAGGACCTTGTGGCCGGCCCGTGCAAGATCGTCCGCAGCTGTCGCACCGGACGGTCCGCCGCCGACGATCGCGACGTCATAGGTGAGGTCTGCTTCGTGCGGCATCGGCGGCGTCTTCGTCATGACGGTCATCCTGGGTTGGGGACGAGCAGAGTGTCAGGGTGGCGCGGGCGGCGGCGCTCGCTGTCCGTCGCCTGCCGCGCGACCGCGAGGGCGAGCCCGGCGGACACCACGAACAGCAGCGCCTCGAGGGTGAAGACGGTGGCATAGGCGGGAGCCGGCGAGCCCCAGACATGCCGTGCGAGATCGGTGGCGGATGCTCCCAGCAGGCCGCCGAGGCCGAAGGCGACGCCCTGCGCCGCACCCCACAGGCCCATACGAACGCCCTGCCGCTCCGGCTTGCCCTGGCCGACGAGCCGCATCATCGAGCCGATCGCCGCGACCGCATAGGCGCCGTTGGAGACACCGAGCGCGAAGACGATCGGCTTCAGCGGAAATCCTGAACCGGCGAAAGCGCCGACCGACAGACAGGCCAGTGCGATGGCGGATGCCAGGCAACCGCCGACCGCCCAGATCCGCAGCGACCCGGCGCGGGCGCCGGCCAGCGTCGTGACCAGTGCAACCAGAACCATGCCGGCGAGCACCCCGCCGCTCTGGACACCCGCCAGCTTGGTGCTTTCGCCGGGTGTGTAGCCGAAAACCGTCCCGGCGAATGGCTCGAGGATCAGGTCCTGAGCGCTGTAGGCGATCATCGAAACGAAGACGAAAATGGCAAAGAGCCGCGCCTGCGGCTCGTCCCAGACCTCGCGCATCGCCACGCTGAACGAAACGGCAGGCACGGGCTCGGCCTCACGCTCCGGCGACCGCGCCGTGTCCTCAACGCCGCGAACCGCCAGCACCGTCACGCCCATGGCCAGTGCGCTGACGACGCCCGAGACGGCCACGAGGCGCCCTGTGGAGAACGGGTCGAGCGCCTGGCCGGCGAGACCCGCCGTCACGATGAAGCCGGCGATCATCATGACCCAGACCACGGTCGCGGCGGCGGGGCGGCGCGCATCTGCGACACGGCGCGACAGCAAGATCAGCAGGCAGGTGCCGCTCGCCCCCACGCCCATGCCGATCAACGTGAAGGATAGCGCAGCCAGCGCCACGCCCGGCCAGAACAGCGTCTCCATCAGCGCGGTCGCCACCGCCGCGCCGAAACCGCCAAGCGCCAGAACCGCCATTCCGCCGATGATCCAGGGCGTCAGCCGCCCGCCGATGTCAGAGCCATGGCCCCAGCGCGGCCGCAGCACCTGCACGGCATAATGCAAGGCGATCAGCAAGCCGGGTAGGGTGGCGGGCAACGCCAGTTCGACGACCATGACGCGGTTGAGCGTGGAGGTGGTCAGGACGACGACCGCGCCGATGGCGGTCTGGACAAGCCCCAGGCGTGCGATGCCGAGCCAGCCCAGCGGCGCCATCATCGCGCCGCACCGGATGAAGTCGGCACGGCATGATCAGCCGGCAGAACATGCCATTCGGCCCGGGAGGTGATGCACCAGCGCGTCATGCCCGAAGGCTAGGCGGACCGCTGCCGACTGTCAATTATGTTTGACGTTTTGGGCAGCAAAAACCGTCAACTAAAACTGACAGATCAGGTCCGTCAGTTGAGCTCTCCACCTTCGGTGTCGTCGAGATCGCCGAGCCCATGACGGCGCAGCTTGGCGTAGAAGCTCTGGCGGCTGAGGCCAAGCATGTTGGCGGCCGAAGCGCGGTTGTCCTTGCTCAGTTCGAGCGCCGCCTCGATGCAGAGCTTTTCAATCACGTCGGTTGTTTCACGGACGAGATCGCGCAGCGAAACCCGTCCGACCAGCTCCGTCAGATGTTCGACCGAGCGCGGCAGCGAGCGACCGCGATGACCGGCCAAAGCGGTGCGTGCGCCCAGACTGCGGATGACGAAGCCATAGGACGGAGAGCTGCCGCTCAGCGCGGGAACGGCGGAGATCTCGACCTCCTCGACCGTGCCGAATTGACCGCGGATGATCGTCGAGAAATTGCGCACGACGCCATGCTCGGTCAGCGTCACCATCAGCAGCGGCAGGTCGATCCCGGGCCGGCCGAGCCAGCGCTCGAGCGGCTCGCCGAGCGCCTGCTGTTTGGTGGTGAGCTGGGTGAAATCGAGGAAGGCACGATTGGCCTCGAGCACGGTCAATTCGGAACCGATCACCACGAAACCGTCGGGAAATTTCTCCAGCACGCTGAGAACACGGCTTTCGGCAACACTGTCCGACCGACCAGCCCCGGTCAGCGGCGTCAGCCGAATCAAAAGATAGCCCGCATTGTCCTGCCGGAAGGCAGAGCCGAGCACCCGAAAGCGCCTTGCGCCGGAAGCCAGCTCCACCTCGGTTTCCTCGGCGCGTCCATTCGCCTGGACGGCTCGCAGCATCGCCTGCAGCGCATCGCCGCTCTCGGGCGAGAGCCCGGCCAGGATCGAGGTGTTCGTCAGCCGGTCGCTTGGCAGCTCGAGTTGCTGCTGCGCGGCGGGATTGGCCTCGACGACGCGAAAGTTCGCCGCCTCGACGATCACCACCGGCTCGGAGGTGAGATGAAACAGCATGCGATAGCGGGTTTCCGCCATGCGCAGCCGCGCATATTCCCGCTCCATCGCCTGCTGCGCTTCGACAAGCTGCTGCTGCAGATGGGCGAGATTGCGCAGGTCGCGACCCAACGCCACAATCGTTCCATCCTCACCGACCTGCATGGCCGAATAGCGGATAGGAACATCGGCTTCCCCCTCGACAGGGTGGTTGAGCTCGCGAAACTGGATCGAGGTCTCGTTGCCGGAGCTCTCGATCAGGTCGAGCACCTTGGGCCGGCTCTCGACCGATACGACATCGGTCCAGTTCCGCCCGATCCAGGCGCCATGGCCCTCGCGCCGCAATTGCTCCGTGCCGAGCGAAACATCGAGAATGATGCCGTCGCGATCAAGCACGAGCGCGATGTCGCTGGCGGCCGTGATTAGACTTCCGGCGACTTCGGGCGCAAGCCGCCCCAGCCAGCCGGACTGCCCCTTGAAACCGAGCGTAGGAGCCTGGGGTGCGAAGACGTTCATAGCAACGAGTACCCGGTTCCTGCCTGTGACGGGGTGTTCCAAAGGCCTTTAGCAGATAATGGCGTGCCCAATCTTCAACAAGGCATCTTTTTTGTCTCGAGCATCCAATCGACGCGGTTCACCGCTTCCGCAGCGTCGCGTGCGCCGAAATCGGCTCCCAACGACACGGCCAGGGCGGGATCGGCAACGAACAGGTTGCCCCCGAGCATGATGTGAAGCTTTTTGTTGAGCGCGCAGGCCCGCACCGCCTTGACCACGGCGGCGACATTGGCCGCGGCGACCTCGCCACTGGCCGAAAGGCCGACGAGGTCGAACCATTCCGTGCGGACATGCTCGAGCAGGATCGGCTTCGATGGCAGGAATTCCGACTGGACATGCCAGCCGGCGCGCCGAAAGAACTCCTCGACCACCGCCAGCCCGAAGGTGTGCTGCTCGCCCGGCACCACGGCCAGGAGCACCCGGCCACGCTCGACTTCGGGAGCGGGCGAAATCTCAAAGGCCGGTCCATAGACCCGCAGCAATTGCTGCAGCCGGGACAGCCCGACGGTGACGTCAACGAAGGTGCATCGATCCTGCTCCCACAGCACGCCGAGATGGCGCGCGGTCGCCGACAACATGCTGGTGATCAGGGCCTCCGCCGTCAGCCCCCTGTCACGCAGCCCGTCAAGATGAGCGCGGGCCGCGCTGAGCGGCTTTCGCACGATCATCTCGGCGAAATCCGCTACATCTCCATCGGTGATCACCATCGGCACGGCCACCGGCAGCGGTTCGCGGACCGCACCGGGCCCGCGATGCGCAAGCATCAGGCGTGGAATGATCTCGGTTTCGATGGTCCGGGCGAGATCCATGCGCAACGATGGCGCCGGACCGGTCGGTTCCAGCGGGCACCAACCCGCATCCGGAAGCTCCGGCAGACCGTTCTGATCGTCGAAGAATGGCGCGCGAACCGCCGATAACCCGCGTCCCGAGTCTGGCATCAGGCCACCTCCCTGAGGCAACCGAACGATCCAGCCAGGAACTCTATTGGTCCTGTTACGTGGTGGCCACATGGCAGCCAACGGTCTGGAAGGCGGTTCCTCTTGACCTATTACATTGGAGTGAAGCATGCCGCCGAACACTCCGCAATCACGAAATGACTATGTTTCGAGACAATATTCGCAGGGCTGACGCTGCGAAAAACGAAAAAAAGATCAGCAAAACCAAGCCGATCGACCGATATTCTGACGCTGCCCCAGGATGGCACGCGGCTGCGGCGCGCCACTCACGACGCCGTGACACCGAAGCTAGCTAAGTGCCCCGCATATGTCCATATAAAATGACAAGGCGGCAACAAATAGTGTCATGCACGGTTGACACTCGAAAAGCGGCGCGCCAATCTTCAGGCATCGGCGCCGCGGTTTTCTTCCAGCGGCGCGACGGACCGGAGACGTCCGATGCCATCGCCAGCCAGGCCCGACAGCGGCAAACCGCTTTATACGCCCGAGCAGCGCCGGCGCCGCGACGCGTCGCACTGGACGCTGGTGCAGGGCATCCTCGCCCCCCTGCAGTTCGTGGTCTTCCTTGTCAGCCTCGGCCTGGTGTTGCGCTATCTTGCCACCGGCGCCGGCTATGATGCGGCCAACCTGTCCATCATTCTCAAGACGCTCGTCCTCTACACCATCATGGTCACGGGCGCCCTGTGGGAGCGCGACGTCTACGGCGTCTATCTCTTCGCTCCCGCCTTCTTCTGGGAGGACGCCGTCAGCTTCATCGTCATCGGCCTTCACACGGCCTATCTTGTCGCCATCTTCACCGGCTGGCTGACGCCGACGGAGCAGATGCTGATCGCGCTGGCGGCCTACGCGACCTATGTGGTCAACGCCGCCCAGTTCCTGCTGAAGCTGCGGGCGGCCCGCCTGCAGGCGGCAGCGACGTCCGCCTCGATCGACGACCGGCTGGAGCTCGCGTCATGAACGCGCCCCTGCTTGTCACGCCTGTTCCCGCATCGGGCTGCGCAGCGCCGCCGATCCTGCGCGAGCGCGGCCAGCGCGAGGTCTTCTGCGGCCTCACCGGGATCATGTGGCTGCACCGCAAGATCCAGGACGCCTTCTTCCTGATCGTCGGCTCGCGCACCTGCGCCCATCTGATGCAGTCGGCCGCTGGCGTGATGATTTTCGCCGAGCCGCGCTTCGCCACCGCGATCATCGAGGAGAAGGATCTCGCCGGGCTGGCCGACGCCAATGCCGAGCTCGACGCCGTCGTCGAGCGCCTGCTCGCCAGGCGGCCCGAGATCCGGATGCTGTTCCTCGTCGGCTCCTGCCCCTCCGAGGTGATCAAGCTCGATCTGTCGCGCGCCGCCATCCGGCTGGGCCAGCGCTTCGCGCCGCAGGTCCGGGTGCTGAACTATTCCGGCAGCGGCATCGAGACGACCTTTACCCAGGGCGAAGACGCCTGCCTGACCTCGCTCGTGCCGACCCTGCCGGCGCAGCCCGTCGATGCGGAGGCCTCGCTGCTGATCGTCGGCGTGCTGGCGGATGCGGTCGAGGACCAGTTCCGTCGGCTGCTGGCCGCGATGGGCATCAACCGTGTCGCCTTCCTGCCGGCCCGTCGCGCCGCCGACATGCCGGCCGTCGGTGCGAACACCCGCTATCTGCTCGTCCAGCCCTTCCTCGGCGAGACGGCCCGCGCGCTTGAAAACCGCGGCGCGACGCGACTTGCCGCCCCCTTCCCGCTCGGCGCCGAAGGCACCACCGAGTGGCTGCGGGCCGCGGCGGATGCGTTCGACGTGTCCGATGCGGTGTTCGAGCCCGCCATCGCCGCCCCGCGCGAGCGGGCGAACAAGGCGCTGCAGCATTCGCGCGCGGCGCTGAACGGCCGGCGCATCTTCTTCTTCCCCGACAGCCAGCTCGAGATCCCGATCGCACGCTTCCTGTCGCGCGAGCTCGGCATGGAACTGGTCGAGGTCGGCACGCCCTATCTGCACAAGGACCATCTCGCCGCCGATCTCGCGCTGCTGCCCGAAGGCGTGCAGCTCAGCGAGGGCCAGGATGTCGATCGCCAGCTCGACCGCTGCCTGGCGGCGGCGCCCGACATCACCGTCTGCGGGCTCGGCCTCGCCAACCCGCTGGAGGAGCACGGCCTGACCACGAAATGGGCGATCGAGCTCGTCTTCACACCGATCCAGGGCTTCGAACAGGCCGGCGATCTCGCCGAATTGTTCGCACGGCCGCTGAATCGCCGCGCCCTGCTGGAGGTGTAGCGATGCACCTCACCGTCTGGACCTATGAGGGCCCTCCCCATATCGGCGCGATGCGCATCGCCACCGCGATGACCGATGTGCATTACGTGCTACATGCCCCCCAGGGCGACACCTATGCCGATCTGCTCTTCACCATGATCGAACGGCGCGGCAAGCGCCCGCCGGTCACCTACACCACCTTCCAGGCGCGCGATCTCGGCGGCGACACCGCCGATCTGTTCCAGCGCGCCGCCCTCGACGCCTATGAGCGCTTCAAGCCGGCCGCCATGCTGGTCGGCGCCTCCTGCACCGGCGAGCTGATCCAGGACGATCCGGCCGGGCTCGCCCGCGCGCTCGGCCTGCCGATCCCGGTGATCCCGCTCGAACTGCCCTCCTATCAGCGCAAGGAGAACTGGGGCGCGGCCGAGACCTTCTACCAGCTGGTGCGCACCCTGGCGGGGCCCCATATGCCCGCGCCGGGCACCGACCGCCCCGCCCGCAAGCCCGGCGAGCCGGCCCGCTGCAACATCCTCGGCGCCACCGCGCTCGGCTTCCGCCACCGCGATGATGTCCGCGCGGTGAAGGAGCTGCTGGCGCGGCTTGGCGTCGAAGTGAATGTCGTCGCGCCCTGGCAGGCCGGCGCCGCCGACATCGCGCGGCTCGGCCAGGCTGATTTCAACGTCGTGCTCTATCCCGAGATTGCCGGGCTCGCGGCCCAATGGCTCAAGCGCGCCTTCGGCCAGCCGACCATCGCCACCGTGCCGATCGGCGTCGGCGCCACCCGCGACTTCATCACCGAGGTCGCCCGCCTCGCCGGTGTCGATGCCACGGCCGTGCTGGCCGACGAGACCTCGCGCCTGCCCTGGTATTCGCGCTCGGTCGATTCGACCTATCTCACGGCCAAGCGCGTCTTCATCTTCGGCGACGCGACGCATGCCATCGCGGCGGCCCGGATCGCCAGCGAGGAGCTCGGCTTCAAGGTCGTGGGCCTGGGCACCTATTCCCGCGAGCGCGCCCGCGACGTCCGCGAGGCGGCCGGCCGGCTCGGGCTCGAGGCCCTGATCACCGACGATTATCTCGAGGTCGAGGCGGCGTGTGCAGAGCTTCAGCCGGAGCTGGTGCTCGGCACCCAGATGGAGCGCCATATCGCCAAGCGCCTTGGCATCCCCTGCGCGGTGATCTCGGCCCCGGTCCATGTCCAGGACTTCCCGGCGCGCTACTCGCCGCAGATGGGGTTCGAGGGCGCCAACGTCATTTTCGACACCTGGGTCCATCCGCTGATGATGGGGCTGGAAGAGCATCTGCTCGGCATGTTCCGCGACGATTTCGAGTTCAACGACGGCGCGGGCTCCTCGCATCTCGGGCATGGCGCCAAGCCTGTCATTCCGGGGCGAAGCGAAGCGCCGAACCCGGAACCCACGACCGGGCTCAACGCGGATGACCGGCCGGACGACAGGGCTCACCCCGTCGTGGGTTCCGGGCTCGGCCCTGACGGGCCGCCCCGGAATGACGGCGAACTCGCAGACAAGCCGATCGTCCTCAGCTGGGCCGCCGAGGCCGAGCTGGAACTCAAGAAGATCCCGTTCTTCGTGCGCGGCAAGGCTCGCCGCAACACCGAGAAATTCGCAGGCGAACGCGGGATCAGCCCGATCACGGTGGAGACACTCTACGATGCCAAAGCTCATTTCGGCCGCTGATTTCGTCCCCACCATGCTGGCGATGGTCATGCTCGACCGTCGCCGCGCCCTGATGGGCGATGGCTCCGAATCCGCCGGCGACGGCCGGACGGACACCGACGCCGCGGGCCCGACGCCGAGACGCGCCGGCAGCCGGCGCCGCCGCGATCGACGCGCCGACTGCGGCAGCGAGGCCATGGCATGACCGTCCTGTTCCAGCATCCCGGCCTCAAGGCCGATTACCGCGCCAAGACGCCCCCGCCTGCGGGCGAGGATGGCGAGGGCTCGGTGCAGGTCCAGATGGACCAGCTGATGGGCTGCGAGAGCGCCAAGGTCTTCGCCGTCTACGGCAAGGGCGGTATCGGCAAGTCGACGACCTCGTCCAACCTCTCCGTCGCCTTCTCGCGGATGGGCAAGCGCGTGCTGCAGATCGGCTGCGACCCCAAGCATGATTCGACCTTCACCCTGACCAAGAAGCTCATGCCCACCGTCATCGATGTGCTGGAGACGGTGAACTTCCACTCCGAGGAGCTGCGCGTCGAGGATTTCTGCTTCGAAGGCTATGCCGGCGTGATGTGCATCGAGGCCGGCGGACCGCCGGCCGGCACCGGCTGCGGCGGCTATGTCGTCGGCCAGACCGTCAAGCTGCTCAAGGAGCACCATCTGCTCGAGGACACCGATGTGGTGATCTTCGACGTGCTCGGCGATGTCGTCTGCGGCGGCTTTGCCGCCCCGCTCCAGCATGCCGAACGCGCGGTCATCGTTACCGCCAACGACTTCGATTCGATCTTCGCGATGAACCGCATCGTCGCCGCCATCAAGGCGAAGTCGAAGAACTACGAGGTCCGCGTCGGCGGCGTCATCGCCAACCGCTCGGCGGGCACCGACGAGATCGACCGCTTCAACGCCGCCACCGGCCTCAAGCGGCTTGCCCATTTCCCCGATCTCGACGCCATCCGCCGCTCGCGGCTGAAGAAGGCGACTTTGTTCGAGATGGGCGACGCGCCCGAGGTCCTCGCCGTCCAGCGCGAATACATGAACCTCGCCGAGCAGATGTGGGCCGGCGGCCCGGCGCTCGAAGCCAGGCCGATGAAGGACCGCGAGATCTTCGACTTCCTGGGGTACGAATGATGACCGACGCCACCTATGTGCAGCGCCGCGGCGAGCTGAAGACCTATTTCGACCGCACCGCGGTCGAGGCCTGGGCCAAGCTGACGACGGATGCGCCGGTCAGCGGCATCCGCGCCACCGTGCGCGCCGGCCGCGACGCCATGCGCGCGACGCTTTTAAGCTGGCTGCCCGACGACATCCGCGGCGCCCGCATCCTCGATGCCGGCTGCGGCACCGGCGCGCTCGCGGTCGAATGCGCGCTGCGCGGCGCCCATGTCACCGCCATCGACCTGTCTCCCACGCTGGTCGCGCTCGCCCAGGACCGCAGCCCGCGCGACCTGCGCGGCGGCTCGATCTCTTTCCGTTCGGGCGACATGCTCGATCCCGCGCTTGGCCGCTTCGACCATGTCGTGGCGATGGATTCGCTGATCCATTACAAGACCGCCGACATCGTCCGCGTGCTGGCGCAATTTTCCGCGCGCACCAGCGGCTCGATGCTGATCACCCATGCGCCGCGCACCCCGGCGCTGACCCTGATGCACTGGGTCGGCCTCGCCTTCCCGCGCTCGAACCGGGCGCCAGCGATCGAGCCCGTCAGCGAGCGCAAGCTGGGCCATCAGATCGAAAGCGACAGCGCCCTGGCCTCCTGGCGCGCCGGCCGCACGCAGCGGATTTCGAGCGCCTTCTACAAATCCCAGGCCCTGGAGCTCGTCGCCAGATGAATCCGGTTTCGGCAGCCTTCGTGAAGGGTCTGACGCGGATTGGTCCGCGCTGGCTGCCCTTTGCCGATGCCGCCTCGCCGGAACTCCCGCTCGGCCGGATCCTGCGGCTCTCGCTGTTCCAGATTGCGGTCGGCATGGCCTCCGTCCTGCTGGTGGGCACGCTGAACCGGGTCATGATCGTCGAGCTCAACGTGCCGGCGGCTTTGGTCGCGGCGATGGTCTGCCTGCCCTTCCTGTTTGCGCCCTTGCGCGCGCTGATCGGCTACAAATCCGACACGCATCGCTCGGTGCTGGGCTGGCGGCGCGTGCCTTACATCTGGTTCGGCTCGCTGCTGCAGTTCGGCGGGCTGGCGATCATGCCCTTCGCGCTTCTGGTCCTGTCGGGCGACGGCGTCGGCCCGGTCCTCTACGGCCAGATCGGGGCGGCGCTGGCCTTCCTGCTCGTCGGCGCGGGCCTTCACACCACCCAAACCGCGGGGCTGGCGCTCGCCACCGACCTCGCCACGCCCGCGACCCGGGCCCGGGTCGTCGCGCTGCTCTATGTCACCTTGCTGGTCGGCATGGTCGCAAGCGGGCTGGTTTTCGCCTGGCTGCTGGCCGATTTTACGCCCTTGCGGCTGATCCAGGTCGTCCAGGGCGCCGCCGTCGTCACCATGGCGCTCAATGTCGTGGCCTTGTGGAAGCAGGAGGTGCGCAACCCGGCCCGCACCGCGGCCCATATCGAGCGCCCGGCCTTCCGCGCGATGTTTCGCCAGTTCATCGCCAGGCCGCGCGCCGCCCGGTTCCTGGTTGCGGTCGCACTCGGCACGGCCGCCTTCAATATGCAGGACATCATCCTGGAGCCCTATGGCGCGCAGGTTCTCAATCTCAGCGTCAGCGGCACCACCATCCTAACCGCGCTGCTCGCAGCCGGCGCCCTGGCGGCGTTTGCGCTCGCAGCCCGCTTGCTGGCGGGCGGGATCGACCCCTATCGCCTGGCCGGACTCGGGCTCGTCTCGGGGCTGATCGCCTTCCCTTGCGTGATCTTTGCCGGCGCCATCGACGCGCCCGGCCTGTTCCGCCTCGGCACGGTGCTGATCGGCTTCGGTGGCGGATTGTTCGCGGTCAGCACGCTGACCATCGCGATGGAACTCGAAGGTGGCTCGAACAATGGCCTTGCGGTCGGCATCTGGGGTGCGGTCCAGGCCAGTGCGGCCGGCCTCGCCATCGCGCTCGGCGGAGCCATCAAGGACGGCTTCGCCGCGCTGGCAGCCACCGGCGCGCTGGGCCCCGGCTTCGCCGATCCGTCGGCCGCCTACAACGCCGTCTACCACATCGAGCTCGCGCTGCTTTTCGCCACGCTTATCGCCATCGGTCCGCTGGTGCGCAGCACGCCAGCAGCGCGACCGAGTCCATCAACCCGTTTCGGCCTCGCGGAATTTCCAGGCTGACACCGTTTCAAGCCGACAGCCAAGGAGGGCTCTCTGATGGGTGAGATCATGGGATATATCGACGTCGCCCAGGTCGCGATCTGGCTGTTCTGGCTCTTCTTCGCCGGGCTCGTCGTCTATCTGCGCCGGGAGGACCGGCGCGAGGGCTACCCGCTCGAATCCGACACCCACCCCGGCAAGCTGCTTCCGCCGAGCCTGGTCTTCTATCCCGCGCCGAAGACCTTCCGGCTTTCGACGGGTGCGACGACCTCGGTTCCGAACGGGCGGCCCGATTTTCGGCCTCTCGCGGCGCAGCCCACGGCCAAATTCCCGGGAGCCCCGCTCGCGCCGACCGGTGCCAATCCGATGCTCGATTCGATCGGTCCCGGCTCCTGGGTCGAGCGCGCCGATGTGCCTGAGATGACCTACGACAACCTGATCAAGATCCTCCCCGTCCGCATCGCCACGGGTTACCATTGTTCGGTCAAGGAGGATCCGCGTGGCTACGACGTCATCGGCGCCGACATGAAGGTCGCGGGCAAGGTCGTCGATATGTGGGTCGATCGCTCCGAGGGCCTGCTGCGCTATTTCGAGGTCGCCCTGCCCAGCGGCCGCAACGTGCTGCTGCCGGTCACCTTCTCCGACATCACGCGCGGCGCGAAGCCCGGTATCGGGCGCATCAAGGTCGAGGCGCTGCTGGCGAGCCAGTTTGCCGACGTGCCTGCCACCCGCAAGCCCGACTCCGTCACGCGGCTCGAAGAGGAAAAGATCTGCGCCTATTTCGGCGCCGGCACCCTCTATGCGACACCCCTTCGCGCGGAGCCGCTGCTATGAGCCACGACGATTTCGCATTCGAGCCCCTTCCCGGGCTCCCGGCTCTGCCGCCCGAGGGCGAGACCATTCTCTGGCAGGGCAGCCCGGATTGGCGCGGGCTGGCCTGGCGCGCCTTCCATCTGCGCGAGGTCACCTTCTACTTCGCGGCGCTGGTCGCAGCCCAGCCGGTTCTGGCGCTGATGCAGGGCACGGCGGTGAGCGCCACGCTGCTGCCGATGACCTTCATTGCGCTGGCTGGCAGCGTTGCGCTTGGCGTGCTGGGGATGCTGGCCTGGCTGTCGGCGCGCGGCACCGTCTACACCATCACGAGCCGGCGCCTGGTGATGCGCTTCGGCATCGCCCTGCCGATGACGATCAACCTGCCCTTTACCGTCATCGCCGAAGCGGGGCTGCGTCTACGCCGCGGCGGCCGGGGCGATCTCCCGATCGGCCTCGTACCGGGCGAGCGCGTCTCCTACATCGTGCTGTGGCCGCATGCCCGGCCCTGGCGCATGGGGCGCCCGGAGCCGATGCTGCGCGATCTGCCCGAGGCGGAGCGCGTCGCCGACATCCTGGCGCGGGCGCTGGCGGCTCAAGCCGGCGCTGCGGTTGCCAAGCGCCAGCCCGCTTCGCCTGCAAGCCATGACCAGCGCGTGCCGCAAGGCATGGCTGCAGCCGGTTGAGAAGGGGAAGACGATGAGCGACTCAACCCTGACAGGCAGCGCCTCGGCAGCCCAGTCGCCGCCCCGCTGGACCCTGATCGGCATGGCCCTGCTGGCGCTGTCGACCATCGCGATCGCGGGCTTCGCGCGCCAGACCGGTATCGGCGTCACCGGCGTGCCTGACAGTCCCGCCGTCGCCCAGGTCGATTTGCGCTTCGAAGACCTCAGCGATGGCGCTGTCGTGGTTCGCGATGGCAGGGGGCAGGTGCTCGAAACCATTCCCGTCAGCGCCGACGGCTTCATCCGCGGCACGATGCGCAGCCTGGCGCGGCAGCGCAAGCAGGCCGGCCTGTCGCCCGAACTGCCTTTTCTCCTGGAACGACGCGAGAATGGCCGCTTGAGCTTGAGCGATCCCTCGACTGGAGGCAGGATTGAGCTGGACGCCTTCGGGCCCGGCAACGCGGCCAGCTTTGGGCGTTTCCTGCCGCCTCGGGAGACCCGCTCATGACCGATTACACGATGACGGATACACGCATGGCCGAACCCAAGCAGTTCGATGTCGGCTGCACCATCGAGGTCTCGCACACCTTCGAGAGCCTGCACGCCCATGTCACGCTCGACGGCGACATCAAGATCCGCCCCGGCGACGAGGTCGTGGTGCATGGCGAGCCGATCAAGGTCCCCTATGGTGAGGTCCAGACGTTCCGCCGCGTCGCCACCGTCAAGCGCGCCGGCTGGCTGGAGCAGATCTGGACCAAGATCTCGGGCCGCGCCGAATTCATGGAGCTGCTCGAATTCAGCTTCTCGGAAAGGATGAAGCTATGACAGCCGCAACCATGTCCGTCGGCAAGACTGCCAAGCTCCCCAACGAAGCCACCCGCATGGCCCAGCAAGACACCTTGCTGACGCCGCGCTTCTACACCACCGATTTCGAGGAGCTCGACAAGATCGACGTCACGCCCGTGCGATCGGAATGGGACGTGCTGATCGCTGAGATGAAGAGCGACCCCAACAAGGGCCACTTCACCCGCAACGCCGATTGGAAGCTCGAGCTGGAGCGGATCCCCGAGCCGCTGCGCAAGGAGTTCATCGACTTCCTGGTGTCGTCGCTGACGGCCGAGTTCTCCGGCTGCGTGCTCTATGCCGAGATGCGCAAGCGCGGCACCAATCCCGACATCTGCGAGCTGTTCAAGTATATGAGCCGCGACGAGGCCCGCCATGCAGGCTTCATCAACGACGCCCTGAAGGAATTCAGCATCGGCGTCGATCTCGGCTTCCTGACCAAGGCCAAGAAATACACCTTCTTCAAGCCGAAATTCATCTTCTACGCGACCTATCTGTCCGAGAAGATCGGCTATGCGCGCTACATCACGATCTACCGGCACCTCGAGCGCAACCCCGACAAATGCTTCCATCCGATCTTCAAATGGTTCCGCGAATGGTGCAATGACGAGTTCCGCCATGGCGAGGCGTTCTCCCTGCTGATGCGGGCCAACCCCCATCTTCTCACCGGCGGCAACAAGCTCTGGGTGCGGTTCTTCCTGCTCGCCGTCTACGCCACGATGTATGTGCGCGACCATGTCCGGCCGGAGTTCCACAAGGCGCTCGACATCGACCCGACCGAGTATGATTTCGAGGTCTACCGGATCACCTCCGAGATCTCGCGGCAGTGCTTCCCCGTGGTGCTCGACACCGACAATCCGAAATTCCGCGCCGGCCTGGAGCGGGTCCGCATCCTGGCGGGCAAGATCGCCGAGGCGTCCGAGGAGGGCGGCTTTGCCGCCAAACTGCGGATGCGCGCCTATCAGGCCCAGGTCGGGGCCGTGCTGCTGCGGCTTTATCTGCTGCCGACGATCAAGAACGAGATCCCGCAGACCAGCCGGCTTCAGCCGGCTTATTGAGGGAGAGGCGTCTTGGTCACCTACGGCCTGCCGATCGTCGCGACATTGCTGGCCTGGTGGTTTTCCACCGGTGCGATCTTGTATCTCGACGGTCTGCCGCGGGCGACCTTCCGCTGGAGCTTCAGCGCCGCGACCGCGATCGGGCTGGCGGCTCTTTGGGGCCTCGCCGAGACGGCCGGCGACACCAGCGTCGGCGGCGCCTATCTCGCCGTGCTCTGTGCCGTTCTGGTCTGGGGCTGGAACGAGATGGCGTTCCTGTTCGGCTACATCGCCGGCTCCAGCCGCGAGCCCTGCGACCCCGCGCTGCGCGGCTGGGCGCGCTTCGTCCAGGCAACGCGGGCGATCCTGCACCACGAGCTGGCGCTGCTCGCTTCGCTGGCTGCGATCGCGGCGCTGACTGTCGACGGCACCAATTCGTTTGGGCTCGCGACCTTCGCGCTGCTGTTTGCGATGCGACTCTCGACCAAACTCAACATCTTCCTCGGCGTGCCCAATACGACGGTGGAGTTCCTCCCCGAGCATCTGGCCTATCTGAAATCCTATTTCCGCCAGAAGCCGATGAATCTGCTGTTCCCGCTCTCGGTCACCGCCGCCACGCTGCTCAGCGCTTGGCTCGTTCACAAGGTCGCGCTGTCGGCCGACCCCTTCATCGCGACAGGCTTCGTCCTTTTGGCGACATTGGCCGTGCTCGGCCTGATCGAACACTGGTTCCTGGTCGTCCCGCTGCCCTTCGCCGATCTCTGGGCCTGGGGCCTGCGCTCCCGCGCTCAGCCGCAGACCGAGTCCGCGGCCGTTCCACTCAGACCGGCATCCCAGCCGGCACCCGCAACCGCCGGCCTCGCGACCCCGCGCGCCGTCAACCCGTCAACCCTGGTCGCTTAGGTCGACAGCCGTGAGGAGGGCCGCCCCGTGAAAACGCCCCTGGACTACGAAATGTTCTTCCGCAAGGAACTGGACGGGCTTCACAAGGAAGGCCGTTATCGCGTCTTCGCCGATCTGGAGCGGCAGGCGGGACAGTTCCCGCGCGCGACCTATCATGGCGACACCGGGCCCCGCGATGTCACCGTCTGGTGCTCGAACGACTATCTCGGCATGGGCCAGCACCGCGACGTGCTCGCCGCCATGCATGGCGCACTCGATGGCTGCGGCGCCGGCGCCGGCGGCACGCGCAATATCGGCGGCACCAACCACTATCACGTACTGCTCGAGCGCGAGCTCGCCGATCTGCATGGCAAGGAAGCCGCGCTCCTGTTCAACTCCGGCTATATGTCGAACTGGGCCTCGCTCTCGACCTTCGCCTCGCGCATCCCCGACTGCGTCGTCGTGACCGACGCGCTCAATCACGCCTCGATGATCGAGGGCATCCGCCATTCGCGGGCCGACAAGGTTGTCTTCGCCCATAACGACGCTGCGGATCTGCGCCGCAAGCTGCAGGCGATCGACCCGCGCCGGCCCAAGCTGCTGGCCTTCGAATCGGTGTATTCGATGGATGGCGACATCGCCCCGATCGCCGAGTTCTGCGATCTCGCCGACGAGTTCGGCGCCATGACCTATATCGACGAGGTCCATGCGGTCGGCCTTTACGGCCCGCGCGGCGGCGGCGTCAGCGAGCGCGAGGGGCTGAGCCACCGCCTCGACGTGATCGAGGGCACGCTGGCCAAGGGCTTCGGCATCATGGGCGGCTATATCGCCGCCAGTGCCGCGACCTGCGACTTCATCCGCAGCTTCGCCTCGGGCTTCATCTTCTCGACGTCGCTGCCGCCGGCGCTGGCGGCGGGTGCGCTCGCCTCGGTGCGCCATCTGAAGGCCAGCCACGCCGAGCGCGCCGGCCATGGCGACCGCGTCGCGGCGGTCCGGGCGGGGCTCGACGCCGCCGGAATCCCGCATCTGCCCAACCCCAGCCACATCGTGCCGGTGATGGTCGGGGATCCTGTCCTGTGCAAGCGCATCAGCGACGAGCTGCTCGAGCGCTTCGACATCTATGTCCAGCCGATCAACTACCCGACCGTGCCGCGCGGCACGGAGCGGCTGCGCATCACGCCCTCGCCGCTGCATTCGGACGCCGACATCGCCGATCTGGTCGGCGCGCTGACCGCGATCTGGGGGCAGGTCGGGCTCAAGCTCGCAGCCTGAAGCACCTTCACCAATTCCCTCCATCACCACGGCCAGGCACCCGCCTGGCCGTTTTTCTGTGGCCGGCCCCGATACCCATCAAGGTTCGTGCAGCGAGAGCCGGCCAAAGCTGGCGAAACGCCATCGCAACCTGCTCGCGTGGCTGCAAGGCGGCGAAGCGCGGCCATGCGCCCGGTCTGCGAAGCGTCGCTTTCCCCCGGCCGACACCATTTCGGCTGGCGCGTGCTGCTTTCCCTATGGAAGCGCGGATGCCTTCCTGAACCCACGATCGCGCGAGCTCAGGAATAGGCCCCGGGTCCAGCCCGGCACGACGCCATGGTTTCTCGTGAAATCCGCAGGCTCTGAGCTTCTAGCGAACTGCGCCCGCCATGCGAAAGGGAGGCCGTTTCCGGCCTCCCTGATAAAGCTTGCGCGCCTGGAGCTTGCGGGTTGCGATCAGGTCCGCGGGGGCGGGACCGCGATCTCCTGCCACATGGTCGGATCGGCGGGAGCGAATTTGTGCTTGATCGCCCATTCATACCAGTTGTCGACGGCCGTTCCGGTCAGGAGGATGCCGATGCCGCCGGTCAGCGTCGTCAGCACTGCAAACCACCAGGCCCAGCGATGGATCGATTCCATCGTCGCGTTGAAGCCCATGGTCCAGCGCCAGAACAGGGCGGCGCGTTCGGAGGCCGTTCCACGATCGATGATCTGCTCGACCTCGCGATCGCCGCCATAGCGCGACACGGCCAGGATGGTCGCGCCATGCATCGCAAACAGCAGGGCCGAACCGTAGAGAAACGCGATCGAGAGCGCGTGGAACGGGTTGTAGAACAGGTTGCCGTAGCGCAGCGAGAAGTTCTGCGTCCAGTCCAGATGCGGGAAGATGCCGAAGGGCACCGCCTCGCTCCAGCTGCCCATCAGCAGCGGGCGGATGAAGCCCAGCACGAGATAAAGCCAGATCGCGGAGGCAAACGCCCAGGCGACATGCGTTCCCATGCCGAGTGCCCGGGCGCGGTTGTAGGTCCGCACCCACCACAGCAGGATCGATGTCGTCAGGAAGAAGCCGGCGAGAAGCCACCAGCCGCCCTCCTGCAGGGGCGGGAGAATCGTGATGCCGTGCTGCGGCAGCGGCGGCGCGAGCTGGAGCCAGAACAATTCGCGCACGAACCGGATCGGGTCCCAGTTCACCGAGGCGAGCATGTTGAGCCCGATGATCTCGAAGGCGATGATGCCGCAGACGATCGAGGTGACGCCGGTCCAGCCGAGATAGATCGGCCCAATCTGGGCGTCGCCGATCATGCCGAAGAGGTTGTTGACCCGCGTCGCCGTGCCGCGACGCGTGCCCCGGCCGGGAATCGGGACGCCGAGATCGGGCGCGCCGTGGATCTGAACCCGGGTGAAAATATTCTGGTACGTTGCCATCGCCTGAATCCTTGGACAGCCGGATGCTTCGTGGGTGGCTAGGGCCTGAGGCTCGTCGCCTCAGCGCCAGATCGAAAAGTGGCGCGACAGATCCCACCACTCGGCCCAGCCTTCGCTCCAGTACGGGCCGCTGATGATGATGCAGACCGCGCTCCAGAAGGAGGCCGATACGGCCAGGAACAGGCCGAGCCGGTGGATGCCGAGCGTGCCGATCGAGTAGCCGATCGTGTCGCGGAAGAAGGTGTTCTCGTGTTCGGGGGTCTTCACCGGTTCGCCGCGCTTGGGATTGGTCGCCGACAGGATCAGTCCGCCATGCAGCGACAGGGCCAGCGCGCTGGTGAAGAAGAACGTCACCGCGATCATATGCGCCGGATTGTAGTGGAACTGCAGGTACTGGTAGCCGACGTTGGAGACCCATTCGAGATGGCTGAAGATGCCGTAGGGAAAGCCATACGCCCAGGCACCGAGCAGGAACGGCCGGAAGATCACCAGGGTCACATAGGACAGGATCGCGAAGCCATAGGCCACGGGCACGTGGTAGCCCATGCCGAGCTTGCGGCAGATCTCGACCTGGCGCAGCGCCCAGGAGACGAACGCCGCCGTCGCGCAGATCGTGATGATCTGCCACAGGCCGCCCTCCTTGAGTGGCGCGAAGCCCAGGCCGTGTTCGGGCCGCGGCGGGGCGATCGAGATCAACCAGGGGTTCCAGGTCGGGCCGATCGCGGCGCCGTAGAAGATCAAAGCCGTGCCGAGCGCGGCGAAGAAGGCCGTCGCGACGCCGAAGAAGCCGACATAGAAGGGGCCGACCCAGAAGTCGAAGAGATCGCCTCCGATCAGCGTACCGCCCCTGACGCGATATTTGCGTTCGAAATTGAGCAAGGCCATGGTCGCATCCCTCCGCGGGCCGTGGCCGTTGCGGCCGCGCCTCGTCTGAACGGTTTCGTGTGCGCGTCTTTGGGTTCGATCGGCGGACGGGAGCGGCGCGAAGGTCGCGCCCCGTCCGCCAGTGTCGTCAGCCGATCCGGGTGATCGTCACATCCGAGGCCGGGACCTCGATCTGCAGCGTCGCCGCGGCAGGCCGCCTCGGGCCTTCGATCCAGTTGAACCTGTTCGTCGAGAGCAGGATGAAATGGATCAGGATGGCGAGTCCGAACAGGAAGGTGAAAAGCGCGATCAGCGTGCGACGCGGATCGAACAGCAGCCAGATTTTCCACATGGGTTTCGCTCCAGGTTACGAGATCAGCGAAACGGCTGTGGTCAGGGCCGTCTTCACGCCTTCGTCGAGTGACGCATATCCGTTGGGTCCGGGCAGCCAGGGCCGCCACGACCAAACCAGGAAATGCGCAATCACGGCGATGACCGTGAATCCGATGAAGCTCGTGATGAAGAAGCCGTGGAATTCCTTGGCTTCCGCTTCGGTCAACCCTGACAGTGAGTCTCTCTCTGTCATGATTACTCTCCTTTGGCCTTGCGGCCGTTACCGCACGAAGCCGTGCGGCTGGCTGCCGGGCTTTGACCCCCGGCAGTTCCTCCCGCCCAAAACGGGCGAAAGCACGTGACCCTCGCGTTCCGGCGTCAGCCCATGAACATGAAGGGAATGGTGGCATTGGCGCTGGCGCGGGCCTGCGCGAAAACGGAAAGTCGGTGGCCGCCGGCAACAGGGCGGACTGCCCGCTGTACCAGGGTGGACACCAGGAAGAAGGGCATCGACAGCGCCGTCAGGCGCCGGCACATCCGCCCGTCGGACGCCAGGGACTTCATCCGGCGAACATGGTCCTGCTGCGAATGACGCGCCGTGAACTGCATGGTCATGGTGGTGGTCTCCCCTGGGACGGTTTCTGTGCCAGGCAGCAGGGCCTGGGCCCTCCCGCCGGCGAAAGGCATGGACAAGCCCGTCATGCGAGGGCTCCTTCGCGGCTGGCGACCGCGTCGAGATGGTCGGGCTGGACGCGCTCGGCGCCATCCCGGCGGGCGCGCGCCTCGGCGGCGTCACGCAGGCGCTTTGCGGCGGAAATCCGCACCAGCACCGGCTGTTTGTCGAGCACGCCATCAAGCAGGGCCTTGGCCTCTTCGGACCAGGGCAGCTCCCGGTGCAGCCGCGACGGCGTCGCCTCGACGGCGTCCATCTGCGTGCCCAGCGGCAGGATGTGGAAGAGCGCGTCGAAGAGCGCGTTGCAGACCTCCTGGACGAGATAGGTCGCCCCGGAATAGCCCATGAACGGCGTGCCGGTGTGCCGGCGGATTACGGCGCCTGGGAAGGAGGCGGGGATGTAGATTCCGCGCCCGCCGGCCTCGGCCATGTACATGCGCTCATTGAACGAGCCGAACAGCACCAGCGGCGGCTTGTCCTTGAGCGAAGCGCGCACCGCGTCGTTGTCGGATTTCTTGCCCGCGCAGCGCGAGGCGGAGAAGGTGCAGGGCAGGCCCATCTCGGTTTCGAGGAAATGGCGCACGCCGCGCGCATAGGTCTCGTTGGCGACGATGGCGAAGGAAGCCGTGCCGAAGAAATCCTGCGTCACCGAGCGCCAGAGATCCCAGAGCGGCTTGATCGTGGTGTGCTTCTCGCGCTCGATGAAGGGCTCGGGGTCGAGCCCGAGCAGTTCGCCCAGCGAGCGCAGGAAGGCGGTCGTCGAATGCAGCCCGATCGGCGCCTGCAGATAGGGACGGTCGAGCGCCTCGCAGAGCAGCCGGCCATATTCGCGATAGAGGCAGACATTGACCTCGGCATCGGCCAGCCGCTGCACCTGAGAGAGATGCGAGCCGAGCGGGAAGGTCATGTGGACCTCCGCGCCGATGCCCTCGATCAACCGACGGATCTCGGCGAGATCGGAGGGCATGTTAAACATGCCATAGGCCGGGCCGATGATGTTGACCTTCGGCCTGGCGCCCTCCTTGCGGGGCTTGGCCTTGGGCACGATGCCGCGCTTGGCGCCAAATTCGCCCCAAAGCCAGAACAGCGCCCGATCAGCGCATTGCCACTGATCCTCGTCGATGGTGCGCGGCAGGAAGCGCTGGATATTGGTGCCTTCGGGCGTCACGCCGCCGCCGATCATCTCGGCGATCGAACCGGTGACGACGACGCTGGGCAGATGCGGATCGAGCGCCGCATTGGCGCGCTTCATCGCGCCTTCCGTGCCGTGCTGGCCGAGTTCCTCCTCGCCCAGACCGGTCACGACGATCGGCAATTCATGAGGCGGCAACGCGTCGGTGTAGTGCAGCACCGAGGTGACCGGCAGGTTCTCGCAGCCGACAGGGCCGTCGATGACGACCTGGAGGCCCTTGATGGCGCAGAAGACGTAGACCGCCCCCCAATAGCCGCCGGCGCGATCGTGATCCTGGATCAGCATCACGGAATCTCCTCGGCCGCCGCCTTCGCCTTGGCGGCGCGGCGGGCGAACTTCTCGCGGAAATTCGGATAGTGTTGGGGCGTATCCTGCCAGGTGCCGGCGGTGTCGCCCTCGCCGACCCCTGTGAAGAAGGCCTTCATCGCGTCCATGCGGTCCTTGTTGCCGATGGCGGCATTGACCACCTGGGCGAGCGAACCGGCACCGGCGGGCCCAAACAGCGGCCGCGCCGAGATCAGATTGGTGAAGTAGAGCGCGGGAATGCCGAGCTGCTTGGCCTTCTGCACCACCGGCGTGGTGCCGATGGCGAGATCGGGCTGGAACTCGGCCATCGCGGCCAGATCCTGCTCCAGCGTCGCGCGGAAATGGACCATCACGCCGCGTGCCGCGAGCCACTCCCGGTCGGTTTCCGACCAGGGCGTGCGCGGGCAGGCGGTGCCGACATAGCGCAGATCGGCGCCGCTCTCGACCAGCAGCCGCGCAACCAGAAGCTCCGAGCCCTCATAGCCCGAAAGCGTGATCCGGCCCGTGATCGGCATCGCCGAAAGCGCGCCCCGGATCGCCGGGAGGAGCCGGTTCTGAGCAGCCTCGACCACCGGCCTGGCCACGCCGCAGGCCTCGCCGATCGCCGAGAGCCAGCCCGCCGTGCCCTCGACGCCGACCGGGCCGGAGCCGACGATGCTGCGACCCGCCGCTTCGAATTCGCGAATGGAGGCGGTGTAGAACGGATGGATCGCCGCGACGACCGCGCAATCGAGCGCGGCATAGAGTTCGCGCCATTCGCGCGTCGGCACGACCGGACCGGCCGCCAGACCCAGCGGCTCGAGCATCATGCCGATGCCGACGGGATCGGCTGGGAACATCTCGCCAAGCAGGGTGACCGTGGGACGCTGCGCCTTCCCGGCGCGCGGCGCCTGGACCGGGCCGGCCTCGGCCTCCTTGCGGGCATAAGCCAGCATCGCGCCCGCCAGCACGTCCTTGGCCTCGGCATGGGTCGGCACACCGAACCCTGGCACGTCGATGCCGATGATACGGACGCCGTTGATCTCCTTGGGCAGGAGACGCAAAGGCACGCCCGACGCCGAAGGCACGCAGAGATTGGTGACGACGATGGTATCGTAAAGCGCGGGATCCGCGAGCTTGAACACCGCCTCGCGGATGTCCTCGAACAGCTTGCCGGTGACCAGGGTCTCGGAGTTGAACGGCACATAGCCGACCGAGCGCCGCGCGCCGTAGAAATGCGAGGTGAAGGTCAACCCGTAGACGCAGCAGGCCGAGCCCGAGAGCACGGTCGCGGTGCGGCGCATGCGCAGGCCGACACGCAACGAGCCGAAGGCCGGGCACATGCTTTGCGGCTTGTCATGGGGGCCGACAGGATAATCCTTGGCGAACCGCTCCAGCATCTCGCTGTTGCCGGCAGCGGTCGCGGCCTGCCGCAGCGCATCCTTGCCGGAATGGCAGCCGAGCCCATCGCCTTGCGTCGCGGCCGCGTTGATCGCGGGGGCGGAGGCTGCGTCGGGAAGGGGCTGATGCACGGTCATGATGCGCCTCAGACCTGGTCGTAGACGACTTCGAGAGTCGTCTTCGTGAGGGCGGAGGGGCCGCACATGTCTTCGAGCGTGGCGGGAACCAGCACGACGTTGCGGCCGGTGCTTTCGCTGGAGAACAGGCCCAGCAGCTGATCCTGCGTCAGCGGCGCCGGCCGCACCGGCGGCGCTTCCGAGACGTTGAGCCCGAGTTCCTCGAACAGCGGCGCCCAGACATCGCCCGGCCGCCCGATGATCTCGTAATTGGCGCTCTTCTTGCGGATGTCGTCATTGGCGGGGATGGCGGCGAGAACCGGAATGCCGACCTTCTCGCAGAAGGCCTGCGCCTCGCCGGTGCCGTCATCCTTGTTGATGACCATGCCGGCGACACCGACATTGCCGCCGAGACGGCGGAAATACTCCACCGCCGAGCAGACATTGTTAGCCACATAAAGAGACTGGAGATCGTTGGAGCCGACGACGATGACCTTCTGGCACATGTCGCGGGCGATCGGCAGGCCGAAGCCGCCGCAGACGACGTCGCCGAGGAAATCGAGCAGGACGAAGTCGAAGCCCCAATCATGGAAGCCGAGCTTCTCCAGCAGCTCGAAGCCGTGGATGATGCCGCGCCCGCCGCAGCCGCGGCCGACCTCGGGGCCACCGAGCTCCATCGCGTAGACGCCGTCGCGCTTGAAGCAGACATCGCCGATCTTGACGTCTTCGCCGGCTGCCTTCTTGCGCGAGGAGGTCTCGATGATCGTCGGGCAGGCCCGGCCGCCGAACAGAAGCGATGTCGTGTCGGATTTCGGGTCGCAGCCGATCAGCAGCACCTTCTTGCCCTGCTGGGCCATCATGTAGCTGAGATTGGCGAGCGTGAAGGATTTGCCGATGCCGCCCTTGCCGTAGATCGCGATGATCTGCGTCTCCTTGGTCGGAGCGGCGGTGACGATCTCGGCGTCGGGCTGGGCCGCCTCCTCGCGCAGACGCGCGGCCATGGCGGCGGCGGGCGAGGGAACAGGATTTCGGATTTGGATGTTCACGAGCAGGCACTCCAATCCAGGATCATCTTGAGACAGGACGGGTCGCTGAAAGCGGTGCGATAGGCGGCCGGCGCGTCATTGGCCGGCGCGCTGTGGGTGATGAGCCCGTCCAGTGAAAGTCTTCCGTCGGCGATGAGGGTCATCACGACGTCGAGGTCGGCCTGGCGCCATTCCGCGGCGACGCGCAACCGCGCCTCCCGCATGAAGGCGGGCGGGAAGGAGAAGGCGACCGGCTGGTCGTAGAAGCCCGCGAGAACGATCTCGCCGCCCGGCGCCAGCCTTGCGATCAGCGTGTCGAGGAGCGAGGCGTCGCCGCTGACATCGCAGATGACGCGGTAATCCTTGCGAGCATCGGCTTCGGCGGAGACGACCGCATAGCCCTGCGCCTGCGTCGCCCGCAGCGGGTTGCTCTCCCACACCGTGGGCTGACCGCCATGGGCGAGGACGAGCCGGGCGAGCAGGCGTCCAAGCACGCCATGACCGATGATCAGCTCCGGAAGGACGCCATTCGCCAGGGCATGCTGGGCCGTGGCCGCGAGTGCCAGAAGCACGCCGGACGGGCCGAGGCTCTCGGGGATCGGGACGGCCTTGGCGCCGGGGACGACGAGATGGGACGAGGCGCCGCCGAACAGGCCGCGCGCCTCCTTGAAGCCGCGCGAACCCGGCACGAAGACGAGCTCTCCGACATTTCGCCCCGAGGCGTCGCCGGCCTGGATAACCCGACCGACCGATTCGTACCCCGGCACCAGCGGATAGCCCATGCCCGGAAAGGGCGGCATCCGGCCCGACCAGAGCAGACGCTCGGTGCCGGTCGAAATCCCGCTCCATTGGGTGGCGACGACGACGTCCTCATGCCCGGCCGCGACGAGTTCCAGTTGGCTGAGAACCAGATGCTCGGGCCTTTCGACGAGGACTGCCAGCGCTTGCATCGGAGAACCTTCGGGGTCGGGGCGGGCCGCACTGGCTCGCCGATCGCCTGACTGTCAGGTTATCGGAACAATCCAAGGTGTCAAATTGAATTTACACTTTTTGTGTCAACTGACACGCGCAGTCAGTCCGCCGGTCAGCATTGGCCTCCGCGTCTTCAGCCGGCGGACATCGGAAAATCCGGCCTCGTGCAGGAACTGCGTCAGCTCCGCGGGGCTGCGCGCCCGGCCGCTGCCCATGGCGAGCAGATAGAAGGCGAAATAGGCTTCGGCCATCCGCGCGGTCTCGGGCGAGCCCGCCATCGGCTCGGCGATCAGCAATGTGCCGCCAGCCGGCAGGCAGGCACGTATCCGCGCCAGCAGGGCTCGCACCGCTTCGTCATCATGGTCGTGCAGCACCCTCACAAGCGTCACCAGATCGGCGCCCTCGGGCAAGGGATCGCGGTGCATGTCGCCGCCGACGGTGTCGGCGCGCGCGCTAATTCCCGCCGTCTCGAAACGCTCTCTCGCCCGCGCCGCCACGGCCGGCAGGTCGAACAACGTCAAAGCCGGAGCCTTCGCTTGGGCCCCCACGCGGATCAGAAAGGCCCCCTCCCCACCGCCGACATCGAGAATGCGGCGATGACCCGAGAAATCGTAGGCCGCGAGAATGTCGTCGGCGACCAGATGCTGGGACTGCGCCATCAGGGCGCTGTAGGCGGCGACATCGACGGCGGGTGCGTCTGCTGGCTTCTCCGCCGTCGCGTAGGACCAGTAGCGCGACAGCGCGGTCGGCCCCGCCTCGCCGCGCAGCAGCGCCACGGGATCGGCGAGATCGCCATAGAGCAGATCGTGATGGGCGATCATCGCTCCGACGCCGGGATTGCCGAGCAGCGCCGCGCCCAGCATGGCAAGCCCATAGCGCCCGCCGGGGCGATGCTCGACCAGCTTGAGCGCAGCCGCAGCCCCGAGCAGGCGCGTAGTCGCGGCCTCGGTCATCGCCAGGCGCGGCGCGAGTTCGGCGGCGCTGCGCGGTCCCGGCTCGAGAATGCGGAACAGATCGAGACGGACGCAGGCCTGCAGCACCTGCGCGTAGACGAAGCCGGCGCAGAGATCGAACAACGCCTGCGACTGCCGCCGCGCGATCGGCCTGGTCAGGGGAAAGGAGGCGGCAAAGCGCTGGAAGCCCGGGCTCGCCACCAGCCGGTTGCGCCATCCCGCCAGCCGGTCGGTCAGCGAGACGGCGGGTGCCGGTTCCACCGCAGGCCCAGCAACCAAGGCCGGCGCCTCGGGCACCATCAGGCCGCGCGACGCTGCAGGCTCTCCGGCAGGAAGCTCTTGGCCGTGAGGCCGATCAGCATCCCGAGTTCCTGGCGGCCGGGGCAGGCGGGAATCGCGGCGATCGCCTCCAGCACCAGGGCGTCGAGATGGGCGATCGCAGGGCCAAGCCCATGGGCCGACGCGTAGTTCGGCCGCAGATGCGCCGCGTCCTGGCCGCAGGGCTTGCCCAGTTCTTGCGGTGTCGCGGCGACGTCGCGGATGTCGTCGGCGACCTGGAAGGCCTCGCCGAGCTTCTCCCCAAGCCCCCGCCAATCCCGATGCGCGGCGCCGGCGGCCGCAGCACCGGCCATCGTTGCGCCGGCAAACAGCGCCCCGGTCTTGGCCTGATGATACAGCGCGCAATCGATCGTCGCTTCCGATTCCCAGGCCTGGCCGGCGACGATGCCGCCCCGGCTGCCGACGGCGGCGCTGACAACGCGCACCAGCGTCGCAAGATTCTGCGGCTGGCGGATGGCGGCCTCGGCCAGTGTCTCGAAGGCGAGCACGATCAGCGCATCGCCCGCCAGCACCGCCAGCGGCTCGCCATAGGCCTTGTGGACCGAGGCCTTGCCGCGCCGCATCGCGGCATCGTCGAAACAGGGCAGGTCGTCATGGACGAGCGAGGCGCAATGCAGGAACTCGATCGCGGCGGCCGCAGCGTTCGCCATCGCCGGCTCGGGATCGCCGCAGGCCCGGGCGACGGCGAGCGTCAGGCGCGGCCTGATCCGCGCGCCGCCGGGAAACACCGCATGGCGCATCGCCTGGGCCAGCAGCGGCGGGCAGTTCTGCAGATGGGCGGCCGCGATGGCGGCGTCGAGGGTCTGTTCGATCCGTGTTCCGGTATCCATCACGATCCCCCTTGCGAATGAACGTTCTTCCAAGCTGACAACTTATGTGTCAACAAGACTGGACAGTTGTGAGTGTGAAGTCAACCCGCACGAGGCGCCGCTTGGGCACTCCCCGCATCCTGATCATCGGCGCCGGCATCGGCGGGCTGGTTTCGGCTTTGCTCCTGGCCACGCGCGGTTGCGACGTCACGGTGATCGAGAAGGCGGAAGCGCCCGGCGGCAAGATGCGCGAGGTCGTGGTTGGAGGTCGCAGGCTCGATGCCGGCCCCACCGTGATGACCATGCGCTGGGTCTTCGACAAGATCTTCGAAGAAGCCGGCGAGACGCTCGACGCCCATGTCGCGCTGACGACCGCCACGGTGCTCGCCCGCCATGCCTGGAGCGAGTCGGAGCGGTTCGATCTCTTCGCCGATCGGAACGCCTCGGCGGACGCGATCGCCGCCTTCGCCGGCCCCAATGAGGGGCGCAACTACCTTGCCTTCTGCGATCAGGCACGCGGCCTGCATGATGCGCTGAAGGACAGCTTCATGACACGCGAGCGGCCGAGCCTGCTCGGGCTGGTGCAGCATGCGGGGCTCGGCGGCCTGCGCCAGCTCTGGGGCGCGAGCCCGTTCGGAACGCTGTGGGACGCGCTGGGCCAGTCCTTCCAGGACCCGCGCCTGCGCCAGCTCTTTGGCCGCTACGCCACCTATTGCGGCTCCTCCCCCTTTGCCGCACCCGCGACGCTGATGCTCGTCGCCCATGTCGAGCAGGAGGGCGTCTGGCTGGTCGAGGGCGGGATGCACCAGCTGGCGCTTGCGCTGGCCGGGCTCGCCAAGGCCAAGGGTGCGCGGCTGCGCTACGGCGAGGCCGTCGATGAGATCCTGATTGAGGGCGGCCGCGCCGCGGGTGTGCGCCTGGCCGACGGTGAGACCTTGCGCGCCGATGCCGTCATCAGCAATGCCGACGTCAACGCCATCGCCACCGGCCGCTTTGGCCGGGCTGCCGCCCCCTTCGCGACACCGACCAAGCCCGCCGAGCGCTCGCTCTCGGCGCTGACCTTCGCCGCCTTTGCGCAGACCGGCGGCTTTCCGCTGCACCGGCACAACGTTTTTTTCTCGCGCGACTACGCGGCCGAGTTCGAGGCGATCTTTCGTCGGGGCCGGCTTCCGGACGAACCCACGATCTATGTCTGCGCGCAGGACCGCGACGAGGCGGGCGCGGCGCCGCCCGGCCCCGAACGCCTGCTCGTCCTGGTCAACGCCCCGCCCTGCGGCGACCGCCCCGCCTTTCCGCCCGAGGAGATGGAGACATGCCTGCGCAGGAGCCTCGCCCGGATGGCGCAATGCGGCCTGGAGATCACCCTGCAGCGCGACACGATGCTGACGACGCAAGCCAGCGACTGGGAGGCACTGTTTCCGGCGACGGGCGGGGGGCTCTACGGCCGCTCGACCCATGGCGCGATGGCGAGCTTCAACCGACCGGGCTCGCGCAGCCGCCTGCCGGGGCTTTACCTGACCGGGGGCAGCGTCCATCCGGGACCGGGCGTGCCGATGGTGGCGCTATCGGGGTGGCTGGCGACGCAGAGCGTGGTCGCGGACCTCGCTTCGACGTCGCGGTCGCGCCAGGCGGCTATGTCTGGTGGTATGTCGACGCGCTGAGCGACGATGGCCGCTACGGTCTCAGCATCATCGCCTTCATCGGCAGCGTCTTCTCACCCTATTACGCCTGGGCGCGGCGGCGTAGGCCTGCCGACCCGCGCGACCATTGCGCGCTGAACGTCGGGCTGTATGGCCCCGGCGCGCGGCGCTGGACGATGACCGAGCGCGGGCGGCGGCACGTCGATGTTGGGCCGGATCATTTCGCGGTCGGCCCCAGCGCGCTTCACTGGGACGGGCGGACACTGACCATCACGATCGACGAGATCGGCATGCCGCTGCCCGTGCCGCGCCGGGTGCGCGGGACGGTCCGTGTCACACCGCAAGCGATCACCGACCATGTCGTGACGCTGAACCCGGATGGCGACCATCGCTGGTGGCCGATCGCGCCGCTGTCGCGGGTCGAGGTCGCGTTGAGCGAGCCCGATCTGTCGTGGAGCGGCCCGGGCTATCTGGACATGAACCAGGGCGACGCACCGCTCGCCGAGGGCTTCCGTTCCTGGCACTGGTCGCGCGCGCCGACGCCCGACGGCGCGGCCGTGCTCTATGGCGGCACGCGCCGCGACGGCTCGATCTTCGATCTCGGCTGGCGCTTCGGCCAGGACGGCCAGGCGACCGCGCTTGCACCGGGACCGACCGTCGCCCTGCCCAGCAGCGGCTGGCGCATCGCGCGCGAGACCCGCAGCGACCCCGGCAGGCCGGCCGTGCTGGTCGAAACGCTGGAAGACACGCCTTTCTATGCGCGCTCGCTGGTGCGCACCTCGCTTGGCGGCGAGAGCGTCACGGCGATGCATGAGAGCCTGTCGCTGGACCGCTTCGCCAACCCGGTCGTCCAGGCGATGCTGCCGTTCAAGATGCCGCGGCGGAGGTAGCGCGTGCTGCGTTTGATACAAAGCCGGTCATCCCGGACGCAGCGAAGCGGAGATCCGGGATCCATTCCTGAATCTTGATCGGACGCGTTCTGGAATGGGTCCCGGGTCAAGCCCGGGACGACGACGCCATGGGTCGTTGTGAGATCAGGACGCGCCAGCGCGCTCGGAATCTGCGTCTGCCGCGGCCTTTTCAGCCGCCTTGGCCGCATCCTTGGCCTTCTCGCGGCGCAGGTCCCAGAGCTGGTAGAAGCCGAAGCCGAGGCACAATCCCAGCGTCAACAGCATCTCGGCGATGATCAGCGTGCTGGACGCCATCGCGGCAAATCCTCCTCATCGCCCCCCGGCGGCGGAACGCTCGACCCGGCCAAGGCGCTCGAACATCTCGATCACCGCCGTCGTGCGCCCCACCAGATCCCACCATGGGACGACAGCCACATGCAACGGCATCCGGGCCCCCTGCGACATCACGGCCACGGCCGTGACAAGATAGGCCGTCGCCGGCATTGCCGGCAGCCCCAGTTGCACGGCATCGCGAGAGCCGCCCGCCAGCGCGCGGGCGAGAAGCACCAGCTTGCGCCAAGCCGGCACGACGGCCCGGCGAGATACGCCGTCATGCCCGCGTCGCGCGACCTCGCGGCCGATTTCGGCATAGATCGACCGCGCCGCGCGAATCCCCGACCGGCAGGAGGCGGGCAGCGCCGCGATGCCGGCATCGGCCCGGGCGTAGAGCCTGTCGGCCTCGGCCAGAAGCCGCGCCACCACCTGACCCAAGGCCGGAGAGAAGCGTGGGTCGGCCAGGAAGGCGTCGGGGTCGATGCCGGCCTCGCGCAGCCAGGACAGCGGCAGATAGATACGCCCCATCGCCGCATCCGCCCCGACATCGCGCGCGATATTGCTGAGCTGCATCGCCACGCCGAGATCGGCCGCCCGCGCCAGCACCTCGGGCGCGCGCCGGTCCATCAGCGTCGCCATCATTACCCCGACGGAACCCGCCACGCGCGCGGCATAGTCGCAGAGGTCGTCGAAACTCTCGTAGCGCCTCCCTTGCGCATCCCAGGCCAGCCCCTCGATCAGCGCCAGCGTCACGGCCGGGGGCAGGCCAAAGCCGCGCACTGTCTCAGAAAAGGCGCGGTCGACCGGGTGATCATGCGGGCGGCCGGCATGGGCGGCGGCGACACGGCGCTCGAGCAGCGCGATCGTCGTGGCATCGCCCGGCCCCTCGTCGATCGCATCGTCCGCAAGCCGGCAGAAGGCATAGAGCGCAGTCGCAGGCTGGCGGATGTCGCGCGGCAAGAGCAGCGCCGCGGCCCGGAAGGATTTGGAGCCCACGCGCAGGATCGCGTCGCAGGCGGCCAGATCCGTCCCTGAGGGCCCCGAGAAACGCATATCAGACCCGTTCTGTCGCATGAGGCACCACTGAATCGAGGATCTTGGCCGAGGACAGGACGCCGGGCAGCCCGGCGCCGGGATGGGTTCCCGCACCGACGAGATAAAGCCCGGCGACCTCCTCGCTGACATTGTGAGGCCGAAACCAGGCGCTCTGCATCAGCCGCGGCTCGAGCCCGAAGGCGGCGCCATGGACGGAGAGCAGATCGTCGCGGAACGCGGGCGGCGTCATCAGCCGGGAGGTGGCGAGGCAGTCGCCCAGGCCCGGCAGCAGCGTTGCCTCCAGCCGCTGCTGAATACGACGGCGGAACGGCTCGGCCTCGTTCGCCCAGTCGACATCGCCCTGCAGATTGGGAACCGGCACCAGCGCATAGAAGGCGTCGCAGCCCTCCGGAGCCAGGGTCGGGTCGGTCGCGGTCGGGCGGTGCAGATAGAGGCTGAAATCCTGAGACAGCACCTTCCGCTCGAAGATGTCGTCGACCAGCCCGCGATAGCGCGGCCCGAACAGGATGGTGTGATGCGGCAGATCCTCGTAGCGGCGGCGCGTGCCGAAATACCAGACCACGACCGACATGGAATAACGCGCCCGATCGAGCTTCGCGTCGCTCCAGCGTTTGCGCGGCTGCGCCTTCAGCAAGGTGCCATAGGTGTAGGCGGCATCGGCATTGGAGACGACGACATCGGCGGCGATGGCCTCGCCATCCGCAAGCCTGACGCCGGTGGCGGCGCCGTTCGCCACGGTGATCTCCGAGACCTTGGCGCCATAGCGCAGGGTCGCGCCCTGCCCTTCGAGAAGGCGCACGAGGCCCTGCACCAGCGCGCCCGTGCCGCCCTGGGCGAAATGCACCCCGAATTTCCGCTCCAGATGAAGCACCAGCGCATAGATCGCCGTCGCCGAGAACGGGCTGCCGCCGATGAAGAGCGGGTGGAAACTCAGCGCCGTGCGCAGCCGCTCGTCGCGGACATGATGCGCCGCGAGACCGTAGACGCTACGATCGGCCCGCAGCCGCGCCATCGCCGGCAGCGCCTTGAGCATGTCGACGAGCGTGCTGAACGGCACATCCGCAAGTTGCTCGAAACCGACCTTGTAGATCGCCTCGGCGTCCCGGAGGAAGCCGCCATAACCGGCGACATCGCCCGGCGCGAAGGCCGCGATCCGCGCGCGCATGGCCTCGACATCGCCGCAGCAATCGAGGCTGGAGCCATCGTCGAACATCAGGCGGTAGAACGGGTCGAGCGCGGTCAGCCTGACATCGTCAGCCATCCGCCGCCCGCACAGCGCCCAGAGCTCCTCGAACAGGAACGGGGCGGTGACGATCGTCGGCCCGGCATCGAAGGTGAAGCCGTCCTGCCGGAAGACGCGGGCCCGCCCGCCGGGCTGGTCGAGAGTCTCCAGCACGGTGACGCGGTAGCCGCGCGCCCCTAACCGGATCGCGGCGGCAAGCCCGCCGAAGCCCGAGCCGATCACCACCGCATGCGGGCGGCGGTCGGGCTCCGGCGCGCGCGTGCCCGAACCCAGGCTCGGCGGGTGCAGTTCGGTCAGCATGCGATCAGCTCCCTGTGGCGCAGCATCTCGATCCCGATCAGCCGCGCGACCGCCTCGGGCTGCTCCTCATGAGCGAGATGGCCCACCCCTGGCAGCGTCTCGGTCCGGGCGTCGGGCAGGCGTCGTGCGACCTCGCGCGCCTCGGCGGGGGAGACGGCCTTGTCACCGGCGCCGACGACGAGCAGCACCGGCACGTCGATCTTGCCGAAGCTGCGGCCCAGCCCCTCCAGATCCCAGTTTGCCATCATCCCGAGCGTCGAGGCGACATGGACGCGGTTGGAAAACAGCCGCCGGTATAGTTCCTGCCCGCGCGCATCGAGCCGCGAGCCGGTGCCTTCCAACAATTGCGTCACCGCGTCCGCACTGCCCGCCCGCCAGGCGAAGAAGCGCGGCACCAGCGGGTTGAGCACCAGAAGCCGGGCGACCGAGGGAAACAACTGCGACGCCACGCCCTTGAACGGTAGCAGCGCCCCGTTCAGGCTGATCAGGCAATCGGGGGCGATCGTCTTGGTCAGGACCATGCGCAGCGCGATCGCCGCGCCGGCAGAATGGCCGACGACGCCATCGGGCGACACGCCGAGCATGCGCAGCAGCGCTGCGAGCCCCCGCGCCATCGCCGGCAGCGAGAGCAGGTCGCGGTCCGGCGCCTGGGTGAAGCCGTGGCCCGGCAGATCGACGGCGACGACGTGGAAATCCCGCGCCAGCAGCGGCATCAGATCGCGCCAGGAATGGGTCGAGGCGCCGGTGCCGTGCAGCAGCAGCAGGGTCGGGCCCTGCCCCATCGACTGGACATGCCAGGACAGCCCGGCCGCCGTGACGAAGCGGCTCGCGGCGCGATGCGGCCAGTCGCGGCCCTCGATCGCCCAGGACAAGGCGGCGCTCATCGCGCCACCGACAGGGCGGCGCCGACCGCCCGGCTGACGCCGGCTGCATCGGCCTGGGGCAGCGGCAGATAGCGCCCGCCCATCGCCGCCGCCAGTTCGGCCGCCTGCGGTTGCGGCTGGGGCGAGGTGTCGATCAGAATCGCGGTCAGCCCCGCGCCGCGCAGGCCCCGCGCCGCCATCAGCGCATCGGCCTGCGCCTTGCCGCGACCCGGCTTGCCGTCCGCATCGATATTCGCCCGCCCGTCTGTCATGAATACGAGCGCGGGCGTGCGGCCCTTGCGGCGCACCGCATCCGCCAGCCCCATGGCAGCCTGGATCGCGATGGCAAGCGGCGTCGCGCCCCCGCCCGGCAGGGCCGCCAGCGCGCGCTCGGCCGCCACCAGAGACCGCGTCGGCGGCAGCAGGAGATCGGCCTGCGCCTTGCGAAAGGCGATCAGCGCGACCTCGTCGCGGCGGACATAGCACTCCGCCAGCAAAAGCCGCACCGCGCCCTTGGCCTCGGCCAGGCGCTCCAGCGCCGAGGAGCCGGAAGCGTCAACGACAAACAAAGTCGCGGTTTCGCTGCGCTGCCTGTAGCGCGCGATCCGGAAATCCTCGCGGCGCACGATCAACCCGGGGCGGCCCGCCATCGCGGCCTCGCCGCGCCGCAGAAGCTGCCAGGGCGCCGCCGCGCGCAGGGTCTCGACCACATCGAGCCGCTCCCCGCCGCGCAGATCGCCGGCCTTCGAGCCGATGATGCGGCCGCGCCGCGCCGCCTTCTGGAACTGTCCCGCGCGACCGGCGGCGCGCGCCTGGGTCCGGCCCCCCGCCGTCAGCAATTGCGCCAGCAGACCGGCGGGGATCGCGGCCTTGGCGGCCTCCAGCACCATGTCGTCGAGATCGCGTGGCTCGACCGGCTGATCCTCGCTTTCGGAGGGCGGTATATCCGGTTGCGCCTGCTGCTCCGGCTCGGGCTCCTGGTCCTGGTCGTCTGCCTCATCGCTTTGGGCCGGGAGCTGCGTCGCGCGCGGCGCCAGCACGAGCGCGGCGGCCAGTGCCGCATCCTCGGGCGAGACCGCGTCGCGTCCCGAAAGCGCTGCCGCCAGCCGCGCCACCTTGACCGCCTGCAGCGCGGTGCGCGTCGAGCCGATGCCGAGCGCCAGCGCCGCCGTGCACAGGCAGGCGATCGTCTCGTCGCTGATCGTCGCGGCGACGCGTTCGCGCGCGGCGGCGATGATCTGTGCGTCGAAGGCGGGCGCCTCAACCTCGCGATGCGACAGCGCCGTGAGATCGAGCCGCAGCGCCAGGCGGTCGGACAGCGCCGCCGCGGGCCGCTCGTCGGCGGCGATGCCTTCATCCAGCGCGACGATGGCGAACCGACTGGGAGTCGTCAGGGCGACGCCGTCGCGCTCGACCGTCACCGCGCCAGCATCGAGCACGGCGCAAAGCTTCGCCGCCGTCGCGGCATCGACGCGTTCGGCCATGGCGACGAGCAGAACCCCACCATCCGCCTCGGCGAGCAGGCCGCGCTCGGCGACCGGGCGCCCCATCGCCAGCGTCGCGGTGAGATCGAGCCCGCCGAGCAGGCGCGCATCGCCGATGCCGGCCGGCATGCGCAGGGAGCGCGCCCCGCCGCGCAAGGTCGCAAGCCGGGCGAGCCAGGCCTCCCGGACCGGGCCGGCCGGAGCGCGCAGGGACACACCCCCGATCGAGGCGCCGTCCAGCGCAAGCAGCGCGGCCGCGATCTCGGCCAGCCGCCAGGGCGTCAGCAAGGGGGTCTCTGTCGCGCTGGCGACGGCCGCGCTCATGGGCCGAACACCTCGGCCAGCGCCCGCTCGACCCGCACGGTCGAGCCGGCCTCGTCCAGTGGGTTGCGGCGCAGGCGGTGGCGCAGCGCCATCGGCGCGACCGCCCGGATATGACTGTCGAGGATTTCCTGGGCGCCCTCGAGCGCAGCCAGCGCGCGCGCCGCCCGCATCAGGGTGAGCTCGCCGCGCAGGCCGTCGGTGCCCAGATGCAGGCAAAGCTCCGCCACGCGCGTCAGCGCCGCGTCCGAAGTCTCGATCTGCGCCAGCCGCTTGCGTCCGGCGATCAGCTTGCGGCCGATCGCCTCGTCGGCCGCCCGCCATTGTCCGCAAAAGCCGTGCGGGTCGCGGTCGAAGGCGTCGCGACGCTTCACCACCTCGATGCGCGTCGGCAGATCGGTCGGCGTGGTGACGTCAACCGAAAGGCCGAACCGGTCGAGCAGCTGCGGGCGCAGTTCGCCCTCTTCCGGGTTGCCGCTGCCGACCAGCACGAAGCGGGCGGGGTGGCGGATGCTCAGCCCCTCGCGCTCGACCACATTCTCGCCGGAGGCCGCGACGTCGAGCAGCACGTCGACGAGATGGTCCTCCAGCAGATTGGCCTCGTCGATATAGAGGAACCCGCGATTGGCCCGCGCGAGCAGGCCGGGCTGGAACGCCTTCTCGCCGCTCGCCAGCGCCTTCTCCAGATCGAGCGCGCCGACGACGCGGTCCTCGGTTGCCCCCAGCGGCAGATCGACCACGGGGACGGGCACGAGATGCGTCTTCTGCCCGCGCTGGCCGGGATCAGGCGCGGCGTTATAGGGGTCGCCGATCACGGCTTGCATCGGCGGCAGCAGCGCCGCGAGCGCGCGGATCGCGGTCGATTTGCCGGTGCCGCGATCACCGAAAATCAGCACACCGCCGATCGTCGGGTCGATCGCTGCCAGCAGCAGGGCCCGCTTCATCTCCTCCTGCGCGACGATCGCCGAGAAGGGGAAGGGCGGCGCCCGTCCGGTGGAGGCATCCCGCGAAACCCGCATCGGCGTTGTGGCGCGGGCCCGCCGCGCAGCCTTTGCCGGTGCGGGTAAAGCCTTTGCGGTATCGCGCGTTGCGGCGCCCGCTGGCCCACCGACGATCCCCGGATCGGCAGCATTCTGCCGCCCGTCGGAGAGGAGGTCGGAAGAATCCATCAGGCCGTCCATCATCTGTCGCTCCGGGTTCAGGACGCCATCGCCTCGACCAGCCGCTGCGGCAGGCGGAAGACGATGTCCTCCTCCGTGCCGTCGAGTTCGCGCACGCTGACCGAGCGGAATGTGCGCAGCCGGTCGATCGTGTCCTGGATCAGCTGCTCGGGCGCCGAAGCGCCGGCCGTGAAGCCCACCGTATCGACCGCGTCGAACCAGGCCGGATCGATCGCGTCCGGCCCCTCGATCAGATGGCTTTCGACGCCGGCGATCGCGCCGACCTCGCGCAGCCGGCTCGAATTCGAGGAGGAGCGCGAGCCGATGACGAGGATCAGGTCGCAATGCGGCGCCATCGCCTGCACGGCCGCCTGGCGGTTCTGCGTGGCGTAGCAGATGTTGCGGATATCGGGGCCGACGATCGCCGGGAAGCGTGCGGTGAGCGCCGCGATGACCTCGCGCGTGTCCTGCACGCTCAGCGTCGTCTGGCTGACATAGGCGACCTTGCTTTCGTCGATGACGACGAGATCGGCGACCTCGGCGGCGGTGGCGATGACATGCAGGCGGCCGGGAATCTGACCGCGCGTACCCTCGACCTCGGCATGGCCCTCATGGCCGATCAGCACGACGTCATAGCCGAGCTGGGCGTAGCGCCGGCCCTGGTTGTGGACCTTCTGGACCAGCGGGCAGGTTGCGTCGATCACATCGAGCCCCCGTGCCGCAGCGGCCGCCTCGACCGTGCGCGAGACGCCATGGGCGGAGAAGATCGTGGTCGCCCCCGGCGGGATCTGGTCGACCTCGCCGACGAAGACCGCTCCTTGCGCCCGCAGCCCCTCGACGACATGGGTGTTGTGGACGATCTCGTGGCGGACATAGACCGGCGCACCAGCCTGGGCGAGCGCGCGCTCGACGATCTCGACCGCCCTGACGACGCCGGCGCAGAAGCCCCGGGGCTTGGCCAGAAGCACCTGCAAGGGGCGCTTGAAGGGCATCACCACAGTCATGTCGAGGCCTCGTGAAGCGAGCGCGGCCCTTCGGAATGCGCCGGCACAAGCCGCAGCGCCGCCGAACCCGCCATGGCGTGGCGCCAGGCCGCCTGCCCCGGCCGGCACAGCCCCGTCGCGACCGCGACGATGGCAGCGGCATCGAGGCCGGCATCGGCATACATGCGCGTCTGGGTGTCGTGTTCTTGGAAACGGTCCGGCAGGGTCAGTGTCTTGATCTTCAGACCGGCCTCGAACAGCCCGTCCTCGGCCAGCGCATGCAGCACGAAGGAGCCAAAGCCGCCGACCGAGCCTTCCTCGACCGTGATCAGCGCCTCGTGATGGCGCGCGAGACGGCCGATCAGCGCCCGGTCGAGCGGTTTGGCGAAACGCGCATCGGCAATGGTCGTCGAAAGCCCCATCGCTTCGAGCTGCTCGGCCGCCTGCAGGCATTCGGCGAGCCTTGTGCCATAGGACAGGATGGCGACACGGGTGCCCTCGCGCAGAACGCGCCCACGCCCGATTTCGAGCGGCGTGCCGGCGGCCGGCAGCTTGGCGCCGACACCGTCGCCGCGCGGATAGCGCAGTGCGATCGGCCCCTCATCATAGGCGCAGGCGGTGGCGACCATATCGACGAGTTCGGCCTCGTCGCCGGGCGCCATCAACACGAAGCCGGGCAGGCAGCCGAGATAGGCGGTGTCGAACGCGCCGGCATGGGTTGCTCCGTCGGCCCCGACGAGCCCGGCACGGTCGATGGCGAAGCGCACGGGCAGCTTCTGCAGGGCGACGTCATGGACGATCTGGTCATAGGCGCGCTGGAGGAAGGTCGAATAGATCGCGCAGATGGGTTTGAGCCCCTCGCACGCGAGCCCCGCCGCGAAGGTCACGGCATGCTGCTCGGCAATGCCGACATCGAAGAAGCGCGACGGGTGGGCCTTCGCGAAGGCGTCGAGTCCGGTCCCAGACGGCATGGCGGCGGTGATCGCGACGAGGCGCTCGTCGCGGGCCGCCTCCTGCATCAACGCCTGGGAAAAGACCTTCGTGTAGGAAGGCGCGGCCGAGACCGCCTTCTCCTGCACGCCGCTGGCGACATCGAACTTGACCACCGCATGGTATTTATCGGTCGTCGCTTCGGCGGGCGCATAGCCCTTGCCCTTCTGCGTCACGACATGGACGAGGATCGGCCCGTTGGGCGCATCGCGGACATTGCGCAGGACCGGGATCAGATGGTCGAGATTATGGCCGTCGATCGGGCCGACATAGTAGAAGCCGAGCTGGTCGAACAGCGTCCCGCCCGTGAGATAGCCGCGCGCATGCTCGACCGCCCTCGTGATTTTCGAATCGAGGCCGCGCCCAAGCCTTCGCGTCAACTGGCGGCCCTGGTCGCGCAGCGAGAGATAGGCTTTTCCCGAGAGCAGCCTGGCCAGATGCGCGGAGAGCGCGCCGACCGGCGGCGCGATCGACATGTCGTTGTCGTTGAGGATCACGATCAACCGCTTGCCGAGCGCGCCGGCATTGTTCATCGCCTCATAGGCCATGCCGGCCGACATCGCGCCGTCGCCGATCACCGCCACGACATGCCCGTCCTGCGCCTTCAGATCGCGCGCCACGGCAAAGCCCAGCGCCGCCGAGATCGAGGTCGAGGTGTGGGCGGCGCCGAAGGGGTCGTATTCGCTTTCGCTGCGCCGGGTGAAGCCAGATAGCCCGCCCCCCTGACGCAAGGTGCGGATTCGGTCGCGCCGGCCGGTCAGGATCTTGTGCGGATAAGCCTGGTGGCCGACATCCCAGATCAGCGTGTCGCGTGGGGTGTCGAACAGATGATGCAGGGCCACGGTCAACTCGACCACGCCGAGCCCGGCACCGAGATGGCCGCCGGTCACCGACACCGCATCGATCGTCTCGGCGCGGAGTTCGTCTGCGAGTTGCCGAAGCTGCGGCACCGAAAGCTGGCGCAGATCGGCCGGAATGGTGACGCCGTCCAGAAGCGGGGTATCAGGCATTCAGCTCCCCTTCGCTCGTCGAATATGTCAACTTGAATTTACATATTGCTGTAAGGCTGACGATACACTACGAAGGAGTTGCACGACATGCAATCGTTTTGGTCGGGCTTTTTTCGCGAATTGGCCCGTGACAGCCAAGCGGCCCGAGGCCGCGAAATCGTGAAATAGATACCCGAGGGAACGACACGACGGGCTTGCTCGTTGCAACTTCTGCTTACATGATAATTGCAATAAGTCTGGAGAGGTCATCGCCATGAGACAGCTTGCCTACGCCATCGCCGCCGGCTTCATCAGCTTCATGCCCTTTGCCGCGCAAGCGCAGGACGCCGCTGCCGGCGAAAAGGTCTTCCTGCAATGCCGGACCTGCCACCAGGTTGGCGAAACGGCCAAGAACGCCGTCGGCCCCGCGCTGAATGGCCTGTTCGACGGCCGCAAGGCGGGAACGCAGCCGGGATACACCTATTCCGCGGCCTACAAGACGCTGGACAAGGTCTGGAGCGAGGAGAATTTCCGGGTCTACATCAAGGATCCGCGCGGCGTGACGCCAGGCACCAAGATGATTTATCCCGGCCTCAAGGAAGACGCCCGCATCACCGACCTGATCGCCTATCTCAAGCAGTTCGGGCCGGACGGCAAGAAGAAGTAGGTCGTCTCAAAACGCTTCGGGCGGGCCCGAGGAAGGCCCGCCACGATGACCAGCTCACTTGCGCGCTGCTTCTGCCGGATGCTGGGCGCCCCCCAGGCGGCGCATCGCACTGACGATCATCTTTGAACCTGCCGCGCCCGACGATCACAAGGTCGAGATGGCGCGCGACCCGCTCAGCAGACAGCGATGTTGGCGACCAACGCCAGGTTCTGCCGATGGTGTGCTGTCTGCGGCAGCGTGGTCGAGAGGGTTGAGACCCGCCGCAAGTCACATCAGCGCCCAGACCATCTCCGACTGCACTCCCAAGGCGCTCGCCAGCGTCTGGGCTCGGGTAGGCGACCGCGCGTGAAGACAAGGGACGACGCGTTGCCGATCGAACTGGGGTTGAATAGCCGGGACCCGGCGCGAGAAGCAGAACGCGCCACGCTCGGCGAAGGTATCAATCACCTTCACTCTAACTCGCGTCTACCCATGGCATGAGCAATCGCTAAAACGATCGCCTACCAATGAGTTAGATGGGAATTAGTGGCGCGCCCGAAAGGATTCGAACCTCTGACCCTCAGATTCGTAGTCTGATGCTCTATCCAGCTGAGCTACGGGCGCGTATCGGGGCACAGCGCTTGGCGCGTCGCCCGATGTCGGGGGAGATAGCCGCTCTCCCGCATCTTGGCAACCCTCAAACGCGCTCTCCCGGAAAGTTTTGCCGGCCGCAGATCCGTGTGAAAGCTCGCGGCGTCATAGCGGCCCGTGGCGGCCCGTAGGTCCTGCAACCTCGCCCCGACGGGCTTAGCCTTCCACTCCCAGGAGCGGAGCCGGACCGGGCGCCAGCCGGGTCACCGGCTTGTCCCGTCCCTTGGGCAGCTTTTCGGCGATGCCATAGAGTTTCTCGCGCCGGTCCATCTCGCGCCAGACATCGGCGGGTTCGATGCCGATCTCGCTCCACAGCACCACAAGATTGTAGATCAGGTCGGCGCTCTCGAGGATGGTGCGACGCCGGTCGCCCTGCACCGCATCCAGGGCCACTTCGACCGCCTCTTCCGCCATCTTCTTGGCGATCTTTGGCATGCCTTCGGCGGCAAGTCGTGCGGTGCGCGACAAGGCGGGGTCGCGCGAGCGTGCGGCCAGCACCGCCTGATGGAGCCGGAGGATCGAATCAGCCATCGCGAGAGAATCGACGCGGCCGATGTGAATTTGATGACAGACGAACGACAACGGGCGGATCCGCGGGCGTCGCGCTCAATCCTTGATGACTTGCAGCCGATGCAGGCGCGCATAGGCGCCATCCCGGCTCAGAAGGGCGTCATGACTGCCCGTCTCGACGATCTTGCCCTCTTCCAGCACGACGATTGAATCCGCGTCGCGCACGGTCGAGAGCCGGTGCGCGATGACCAGCGTGGTGCGGTTGCGCATCAGCCGCGCCAGCGCCTGCTGGACCAGCCGCTCGGATTCGGCATCGAGCGCGCTGGTCGCCTCGTCGAGCAGAAGGATCGGCGCATCCTTCAGGATGGCGCGCGCAATCGCGATGCGCTGGCGCTCGCCGCCTGACAGCCTCTGACCCCGCTCGCCAACGGAAGACGCATAGCCCTCCGGCATCGCCATGATGAAGTCATGCGCGGCGGCGTCCTTCGCCGCAGTGACGATCTCCGCGTCGCTGGCACCCGGCCGCCCGAAGGCGATGTTGGCGCGCACCGTGTCGTCGAACAGCACGACATCCTGGCTGACGACGCCGATCTGGGCACGCAGGGACGCAAGCGTCAGTCCGCGCAGATCCTGCCCGTCGATCTCGACCCGGCCGTCGCTCGGGTCATAAAGCCGCGGCACCAGCGCCAGCAGCGTCGATTTTCCTGATCCCGAGCGCCCGACCAGAGCAGTCGTCCTGCCGCCCTGCGCGACGAGGTCGATCCCTTCGAGCGCGCGCGCATCGTCGCGATAGCGGAAACGCAGATCCCGGAACGCCACCTCGCCCGCCGTGATCTGCAACGGCCTGGCATCGGCCGGCTCGACGATCTGCGGCTGCTCGTCAAGCAGCGCGTAATAGCGCTTCAGCGAGGCCCCGGCCTCCTGGACGATGGCGTTGAGGTTGCCCAGCGAGCGCATCGGCTGGGCCGCCAGCAGCAGCGCCGAGACATAGCCGGTGAAATCGCCGACCGTCGCGCCGCCGGCCGTGATCCGTACCCCGATCGCCGCCAGCACGCCGGCCACCGCCATGCCGCCGCCGACCTCAAGCAGCGGGTCGAGCCGCCCGCGCGCATTGGCGGCTTTCATCTTCAAGGCGCGGATGCTTTCGAAGGCCGCGGCCGCGCGCCGCTCGAGATAGGGCTCCAGCGTGTCGGTCTTGGCGGCGCGGGCGCCCTGCAGGCTCTCGGTGATCAGGCTCGCCATCAGCCCGGTCTGCTCCTGCTGGGAGGTCGCCATGCGGCGCAGCTTGCGGCCGATCTTGCCGATCGGATGCGCGACGATGGGGGCGATCAACATCACGACCAGCGTCATCTGCCAGTCGATCCAGAACATCGCGCCCACCAGCGCGACCGCCGTGAGCACGTCTCGCACGGCGATGTTGATCAGCCGAGTCAGCGCCTCCTTGACGAAGGTGAAATCGGTCGTGAAACGCTGGGTCAGCGAGGCCGGGTTTTCGCGGTGGAGCTGCGCAAGGTCGGCGCGGATCAGATGCGAATACAGCGCCGTCTGCATGTCGGCCTCGATCCGGCTGACGACGCTGTTGGTCATCACCGTCTGGGCCAGCAGCGAAAAGCCTTTCACCGCCGTGACAATGACGACGACGACAGCGACCGCGTTGACGACGCCGATCTCGATGCCGATCGATTTCGAGACCAGCCGCTCCATCCGTCGCACGAAACCGGTCGATTCCGCCGTCAGCGGGTCGGCAAAGGCATCGAACGCGGCCTTGATCAGCAGCGGATAGAAGCTCGTCGTCGCCGCGATCACCACCACGAGCGCCAGGATCATCGCCATCTGCGGCAGATAGTCTTTGACCTGCTCGCGCCAGACGCGGAGGAGAAGCGCAAAGGTGTCGTCGGTGACGCGGCCAATCTTCATGGCGCGCGACCTATCATGGCAAGTGACGAGTGGCGAGTGACGAGTGGCGAGTGGCGAACAAGCGGCCTCCACTCGCCTCTCGCCATTCGCGCCCTGGGGCCTTGCCCCCGACAAGAAGCTGGCGTCCCATGGCGCGACCCGATTCAGGAAAGCGCGACAGACCATGCCCTTGCAGCCGCCGGCCCAGGCCGGCCAGAGTTTTGCCGAGATCGACACTCCGGCCCTGATCCTTGATCTCGACGCATTCGAGCGCAACCTCGTCACCATGGCGGCCTATACCCAGGGCCATGGCGTCAGGTTGCGCCCCCATGCCAAGACCCACAAGAGCCCCGAGATCGCCCTGCGCCAGATTGCCCATGGCGCAGTTGGCCAATGTTGCCAGAAGGTCTCGGAGGCGGAAATCCTGGTCGAGGGCGGCGTCACCGACGTGCTCGTCAGCAACGAGGTCGCCGGCGCCGTCAAGCTCGACCGGCTGGCGAAGCTCGCGCGCCAGGCGAAGATCAGTCTCTGCGTCGATCACCTCGACGGCGTGCGCGAAGCCGCGGAAGCCGCCGCGCGCCAGGACGTGGTCCTCGACGTGTTGGTCGAGATCGATGTCGGCGGCCGCCGCTGCGGCGTCGCGCCGGGCGAAACCGCGGTCAGGCTGGCCGAGGCGATCTCACGCAGCAATTCGCTGCGTTTCGGCGGCCTGCAGGCCTATCATGGCACTGCCCAGCACATGCGCTCGATCGACGAGCGCCGCGAGGCGATCGAGCGCGCTGCGCTCGGCACCCGCAACACGGTCGAGCGGCTGACGCAGGCCGGGCTCAGCTGCGCCGTCGTCGGCGGGGCTGGCACGGGCACCTTCGAGATCGAGAGCCAGAGCGGCATCTGGAACGAGATCCAGGCCGGCTCCTACATCTTCATGGACGCCGATTATGCGCGCAATCGCACCGCCGACGGCACCCCCTTCCGCACCTTCGAGCATGCGCTGTTCATCCTGGCGGGCGTGATGAGCAAACCGGTGCCCGACCGCGCCGTGGTCGATGCCGGGCACAAGGCGGCTTCGGTCGATTCAGGTCTGCCGGTCCCCTTCCGGCGCGAGGGCGTGGTCTACACCAAGCCCTCCGATGAGCATGGCGTGCTGACGGGCGACCCCATCACCCTGCCGCATCGCGGCGACAGGCTCCTGCTGGTGCCGGGCCATTGCGACCCGACGGTCAATCTCCACGACTGGTATGTCTGCGTGCGCGGGCTGCACACCCCGGATGCCCATGTCGAGGCGCTCTGGCCGGTGGCGGCCCGCGGCGCCCTGACCTGACCGGCAGACGGCCCGATCGCGAGCGACCCTCGGCTACCCGCCGATGCAGCCGTCAGCGATTGAGCCGCACCGCGCCGCTTTGCGACAGATCGTAGCCGCCGAGCTCCCGTGCGCGGGCCAGCATCGCTTCACTGCGCATCCAGCCCAGCAGCCGCTGCGTCGCCGGCTCGAAATAGGTCCGGCGGCGCATCACCAGATCGACATGCTCCCAGACCAGCGGCAGGACATCGAGTCCGAAGGCACTGGCAACGGCTCTTGAGGCGATACCGCAATCGGCGCGGCCGGTGCGGATGGCAAGCGCAAGATCCTGCCCCGTCGCGCAGATGCCCTCGGCAAACACCATCGCCGTCATGGGCACGGCCTCGCGCTCGATCAGGCTGTTGAGCAAAAGTTGCGCGCCCGCTCCCGCCTGGCGCCGCGCGAACCGCGCCTGCTTCGCCACCGCCGCCGCCACCCCGGCGAGACCCAGCGGATTGCCGGGTGCGACCAGCAGACCCTGCTCGCGGCGCGCAAACCCGATCACCACCGCGTCGAACAGGCCGGGCTGCGCCAGGATGGCCGCTGGATTGGCGGTGTCATCGTCGGGCGTCGCATGGAGATGGATGGCCGCGATCGCGACCTCGCCCCGCACCAGCCGGTCGAGCCCGGCTTGCGACCCTTCGGCCAGCAGCGCCAGCCCACAGCCCGAATCCCGCACCGCGACCTCGAGCAGCGAATCCTGGCTGCCACCGATGATCGGCGGCGCCACCACCGGCTGCATCCCCCCGGGCCGCGACAACCCGGCCTCGAGCCAGCGATCGAGTGCCGCGCGCGGAAACAGCCATTTGCCGCTGACCTTGGTGCAGGGCACGGCGCCGCTTGCAACGAGCTCGTAGAGCTTGCGCTCCTTCAGCCGCAGATAACCCGCAGCCTCCTCGGTCGTCAGATAGACCTGATCCTGCATGGACATGCGCTGGCCTGCGCTAGTTACGATATTGGCAATTTGTCTCATTGAACCCTAAGAAAGACAAGTCTTTGCAGGATGACGTCATCCACGGGAGCGGGCTGGGTTGGACTTCGCAGCGATTTTTTCAGCCGCTTTCGCCTTGATTGTCGGGCTCGATCCGACGTTTCTGACGATCGTCGGGCTGTCGCTGCGCGTGACGCTGACCGCCGTGCTGGTCGCCGCGCTTATCGGCCTGCCGCTGGGCGCTGCGCTGGCGCTGGCGCGCTTTCCGGGGCGCTCCGTCGTCATCGTCTGCCTCAACGCGCTGATGGGGCTGCCGCCGGTCGTCGCCGGTCTGTTCGTCTTCCTGATGCTGTCGCGCTCGGGGCCACTGGGATCGCTCGGCTTGCTGTTTTCGCCGGCCGCGATGATCGTGGCGCAGATCATCCTGGTCCTGCCGATCGTGATCGCGCTCACGCGCCAGACGGTCGAGGATCTCTGGGGCGAGTATCGCGACCATCTGCGCTCGGTCGGGCTGGAGGGCGTACGCGCCATCCCGACGCTGCTCTTCGACGGGCGTTTCGCGCTGGCGACAGTCCTGCTTGCCGGCTTTGGTCGCGCCAGTGCCGAGGTCGGCGCCGTGCTGATCGTTGGCGGCAACATCGCCGGCTACACCCGCACCATGACGACGGCGATCACGCTGGAAACCTCGAAGGGCGACCTTCCGCTCGCGCTGGGGCTCGGCCTGGTTCTGATCGTCCTGACCCTCGCCATCAACGCCATCGCCTTCGGCGCCAGCCGCATCGGCGCCCGCTATGCGGGATGACGAACATGCGTGATGTCGCCTCCATCCTGCCCTTGTCGGTTGACGCCGTGTCTTTCCTCGGCAGTGGTCGCGCGCTGATCGAGGATCTGAGCTTCACCGTTCCCGCCGGTGGGCTGACCGTGCTGCTCGGCCCCAATGGCGCCGGCAAATCGCTGACCCTGAGGCTCTGCCACGGGCTGCTGACGCCAAGCGAGGGCCGGATAGGCTGGGCGGCCGGCGCGCATGGTCGAGCCAAGCGTCACGCGATGGTGTTCCAGAAGCCCATCATGCTGCGCCGCTCGGTCGAGGCCAACATCACCCATGCGCTGGCGGCGGCCGGTGTGGCGGGCCACGAGCGCCGGGAACGCGCCCATGCGGCGCTGGCCCGCTTCGGCTTGACCGACCGCGCGACGCAAGCGGCGCGGCTGCTGTCCGGCGGCGAGCAGCAGCGGCTCGCCATCGCCCGCGCCTGGAGCTTAAGGCCCGAGTTGCTATTCCTGGACGAACCGACCTCGCAGCTCGACCCGGCGGCCACGCGGCAGATCGAGGAGCTGCTCGCCGGGCTTGTGGCGGAGGGCATCACTATCCTGATGTCTACCCATGATCTCGGCCAGGCCCGGCGCCTCGCTGACCGGGTCTTGTTCATGCATCGCGGGCGGCTGTTCGAGGATGCTGGCGCCGGCGCGTTTTTCGCGGGCCCCGCCACGCCCGAGGCGCGCGCGTTCATCGCGGGGGAACTGATCTGGTGACCCGTCGGACATCCCACAAAAATTCCAGGGAGACGATCATGAGCCCAACCCGACGCCTGCTGATCGCCAGCGGCTTCACCGCCGCCCTGACCGCCCTCGCGCTGGCCCAGACCACGACCGCACCCCCGGCGGGCACCCGCTTCATCACCGTTTCCTCGACGACGTCGACGCAGGATTCCGGCCTGTTCGGCCACATCCTGCCGCTGTTCAAGGCAAAGACCGGCATCGAGGTCCGTGTCGTCTCACAGGGCACGGGCCAGGCGCTGGACACCGGCCGGCGCGGCGATGCCGACGTCGTCTTCGTCCATGCCAAGGCGCAGGAAGAGACGTTCGTCGCCGACGGCTTCGGACTGGAGCGCAGGCCGGTGATGTACAACGACTTCGTGCTCATCGGACCCAAGAGCGATCCGGCCGGGATTGCCGGCACGAAAGACATCGCCGCCGCGCTGGTGAAGATCGCCGAGAAGGGCACGGCGTTTGTCTCGCGCGGCGACAAATCCGGCACGCATGCGGCCGAACTCTCGCTTTGGAAAATGGCCGGTGTCGATCTCGCAGCCCGGAAGGCCGCCTGGTATCGCGAGATCGGCCAGGGCATGGGCGCGGCCCTCAACACCGCCGGCGGCATGGGGGCCTATGTGCTGGCCGATCGCGGCACCTGGATCTCGTTCAAGAACCGCGGCGATCTCACGATTGTCGTCGAGGGCGACCGTCGCCTGTTCAACCAGTACGGCGTCATCGCGGTGAACCCGGCCAGGCATCCCCATGTGAAGACCGACGACGGTCAGGCCTTCGTCAGTTGGCTCGTGGGCCCCGAGGGCCAGAAGGCGATCGCCGATTACAAGATCGAGGGTCAGCAGCTGTTCTTCCCCAACGCGACGCAAGCCGGCGCGTGATCCCGCCCAGCGTCGGAGCACGGCCGCGATCGCAGGACGCTTGTCTCAGAAGTCGCTGGCGAGGCCCTTGACCTCCCAGTCATTGTAGCGGACCGGCTCCAGGCCGCCGCGACCATCGATCTCGCGTGCGCCGGCAAGCTCGGCCGCCCGGGCGTCGATCGCCGCGCGGCGTGCCTGCGCCTCCGCCAGGGCGCGCTCGGCGGCCGGCGACAAGGGCTTCGAGGGCGCGTCTTCGGGGACCGCGGCCGCGACGGCCTGTGCGCTGGTCTCGTTCATCATCACAGCCTCTCTCGTCTCAGCCACTCTTGCAGGATCGCCCTCGCCTTCACCACATAAGCTGCAGATCCGCATCCGGGGAGAGGCATGACGCCGCGTTGCCCGTCGATGTGAACCATGGGGATGACGATGAATTATGTCCGCACCGGCATGCTAATGGCCGGTCTCACGGCGCTGTTTGGTGCCGTCGGCTATCTGCTCGGCGGCGGCAGCGGCATGCTGATGGCGCTCGGATTTGCCGCCGTCACCAACCTCTTCAGCTACTGGAACTCCGACCGGCTGGCGCTCGCTGCCCACAACGCCCATGAAGTTGATGAGGCGAGCGCGCCCGAGCTCTACGGCATGGTGCGCGATCTTGCGGCACGGGCCAACATGCCGATGCCGCGCGTCTACCTCATCGACGAGGACCAGCCCAACGCCTTCGCCACGGGGCGCAACCCGCAAAACGCCGCCGTCGCGGCGACGACCGGCATCATGCGTACGCTGAGCTATGAGGAGCTCGCCGGCGTGATGGCCCATGAGCTCGCCCACATCAAGAACCACGATACGCTGACGATGACGATCACCGCGACCATGGCCGGCGCGATCTCCTCGCTGGTCACCTTCGGCATGATGTTCGGCTCGCGCGAGAACCGCCCCAACATGATCGTCCAAATCCTTCTTTCGATCCTGGCGCCGCTGGCGGCGATGGTGATTCAGATGGCGATCTCGCGCTCGCGCGAATACGAAGCGGACAAGCTCGGCGGCGAAATCGCCGGCAATCCGGTCTGGCTGGCTGATGCGCTCGCCAAGATCGCCGGCGGCGTCGCGCATATTCCAAACGAGACGGCGGAGGCGAAGCCTGCTACGGCGCATATGTTCATCATCAATCCCCTGACTGGCGGCGGCATGGATTCCCTGTTTTCGACACATCCCGACACCGGCAACCGCATCGCCGCGCTGATGGAGCAAGCCCGCGCCATGGGCGTCGGTCGTCAGGCGGCCGGGGGCGGTTTCACGAGCCAGGCCGCGCAGAGCCCCTGGAGCGGTGGCGGCACAGGCCGCCGATCCGGGCCCTGGGGCTGACAGCGTGGCAAAGGACCTGAAATCGGACGATCTTCTTCACGACGCGCAGCAACACGAGGATGGCGAGAGCGGTGCCGGGCCCGCTCCGGGCCTGCCGGCCCGCAAGCTTGCCGCCGCCGTCATCGACGAGGTGCTGCGGGCCAGGCTCGCGCTCGACGACACCCATGAGCGCCTGGCGCCGGCCTATCACCTCGACGCCGCCGACAGCGCGTTGGCGCGCGCCATCGCCATCACGGCCTTCCGCCGGCTCGGCACGATCCAGGAGGCGATCAATGCGAGGCTGGAACGGGGCAGCCCGCGCAATTCCGGGCCGTTCGAGCCGATCATGGTGGCGGCCGCTGCCCAGATCCTTTTCCTCGACGTGCCCGACCATGCGGCTGTCGACCTCGCCATCCGCCACCTCCACGAGGATGCGCGCTCTTCCCGCTATGTCTCGCTCGGTAATGCGCTGCTGCGGCGCCTCGCCCGCGAGCGCGAGGCGATCCTGGCGGAAGCCGTCGACCCGTTCCTCGACACGCCGGAATGGCTGACCGAGAGTTGGATGGAGAGCTATGGCGAGGAGACGGCCGCGGCCATCGCCCGCAGCCACCGCGACGAACCGCCGCTCGACATCTCCGTGAAGGATTCTGCCGAGGACTGGGCGCTCAAGCTCGACGGCCTGCTCCTGCCCACCGGCTCGATCCGATTGCGCGAACGCCAGGGCATTACCGGCCTGCCCGGTTTCGACGAGGGCGCCTGGTGGGTTCAGGATGCCGCCGCCGCGCTTCCGGTACGCCTGCTCGCTCCCCAGCCTGGCGAGCGCATCGCCGATCTCTGCGCCGCGCCCGGCGGCAAGACTGCCCAGATTGCCGCACTTGGCGCGCAGGTTACCGCCGTCGACCGCTCGGGCCCGCGCCTGCGCCGTCTGCGCGCCAATCTGGAACGTCTCGGCCTTGAAGCCGAAATCGTCACCAAGGACGCCACCCTCTGGGAGGCCGAGCCTTTCGACGCCGTCCTGCTCGACGCGCCCTGCAGCGCCACCGGCACCATCCGCCGCCACCCGGACGTGGCCTGGACGAAATCGCCCGACGACCGCGACAAGCTCGTCGCGCTGCAGGCCCGCCTGCTCGAAGCGGCGGCGCGCCTGACGCGGCCTGGCGGCCGGCTGGTCTATTGCACCTGTTCGCTCGAGCCGCAGGAGGGCGAGGCGCAGATCGAAACCTTCCTGCAGACGCATCCGGACTTCGTTCGAAAGCCGATCGAAGCGGCCGAGATCGGCGGCCTCGGCGAAGCCATCGACGCCAATGGCGATCTGCGCACCCTGCCCCATCAACTCCGCAACGACACGCCCCGCCTCTCGGGATGGAGTGGATTTTACGCAACCCGTCTGATCAGGTTATGACAGAACGGGGATTCGCGCTGACGGGCGATGCCGGGTGTGATGAGTACGGGGCGTATCGGGGCATTGAACGGTTGGTCTGAGCGCAGAGGTTTGGCGCAGGCCGCGATCGCACGGGCGGCGCGGCGAACCCGTGGACAGTTCGTCGGCGTCGCGCGCAGGCTCTGGCCGTTCGGACGCGGCACCGCCACCCGCTTGCTGTTTGCCCCGCATGATCTGCGCACGGCCGATCCGACGACGGCAAGCGACATCTATGCCGGCTACTATGCGTTCGCCGGCCGCACGTTGCGGACCCATGGCGAAGCGCCCTTTGACAGCGAGCCCGCGAGCGAAGGCTGGGCGGAGGCGTTGTATGGTTTCGCCTGGCTGCGCCATATGCATGCGGCCGATACGGCGATCGCCCGCGCCAATGCCCGCGCGCTTGTGGACGACTTCATCGGCAGGAAACGCGAGCGTCATGAGATCGCGCGCCGTCCTGTCGTTGCGGCGCGCAGGCTGATCTCGCTGTTGTCCCATTCGCCTTTGCTGCTGGAAGGCGCCGACCACGTTTTCTATGAGCGCTTCGTGCGCCATGTCTCCCGCCTGGCCGACCGGCTCGATCTGGCCTTGTCAGGTGCCGTCGAGGGAACGACGCGGCTCAATTGCCTGATCGCCGTGACCTTTGCCGCGGTCTGCCTCGACGGTCAGGATGCCCGGCGCAAGCGGTTGGAATACCAGCTCTCCGACGAGCTCGACCATCAGATCCTTCCCGATGGCGGCCATCTCAGCCGCAATCCCCGCGTGCTGATCGAATTGCTGCTCGATCTTCTGCCCCTGCGCGAAACCTTCATGGCCCGCGGGATCGAGCCCCCGCGCGGCGTGCTGATGGGGATCGAGCGGATGATGCCGCATCTGCGGCTGTTCCGGCATGGCGACGGGGCAATGGCCTTGTTCAACGGCATGAGCACGACGCCGCCCGATTTGATGGCGACCCTTGCCGCCTATGACGACGCCCGGGCGCGCCCGATCGAACAGGCCGCGTATTCCGGTTACAGCCGGTTGACCGGCGATCGCAGCATGGTCGTGGTCGATGCCGGCGCGGCGCCGCGTGGACCCCATTCGATCGAGGCGCATGCCGGTTGCCTCGCCTTCGAATTCTCCAGCGGTGCCCAGCGCCTCGTCGTCAATTGCGGGACCAGCCGCCACGGCTCCGCCGAATTGCGGCTGGCGGCGCGCAGCACTGCCGCTCATTCCACGGTCACCCTCGACGATCGCTCCAGCGCCACCTTTGGCCGCGTTCTGGGCGAGATGCGCATCGTCGCGGGGCCCAGCGATGTCCGCGTCGCCCGTCAGGACACGGAGGGGGGGCAGGAATGGGTCGGCAGCCATGACGGCTACAAACGCGGCCTTGGGGCCGTCCATACCCGCCGGCTGCTCCTGGCACGCGATGGCGCCGCGCTGAGCGGCGAAGACGAGATCACCCTGACCAGTTCACCCGCCATGCTCCCGGCTGTCGCGCGCTTCCATCTGCACCCGTCGATCAAGCCCAGCCTCATCCGCGAGGGACACGGCGTCATGCTCGCCACGCCCAACGGCGAAGTCTGGGCTTTCGAGGCTTCGGGCCATGCGGTCTCGATCGAGGAGAGCATCTTCCTGGCCAGCGCCGACGGCCGACGCCGCTCCGAGCAGCTTTGTGTCGCGTTCGACGCCGTCGCCACTCCCCAGATCGTCTGGAGCTTCAGCCGGATCGGCGCCGCGGCGCCCGCGATGGGACGCTTCAGGCCGGCGCCGCCCGAGGCCGGGCTGGGGCCGGAATCCACAGGCAGCGCATAAGTTCTGTGCGCCAGCAGGTTTTGCTTTGCGCAGCGCAGCATGATAGCTCGCCCGAACCGCCAGCCGACAGACCGCGTCTGCCTCATCAATCCTGGATATATCCCGATGCCGACCGAGCTTCGCCGCGTCGAACGCGCCCTCCTTTCCGTGTCGGACAAGACCGGGCTGATCGACTTCGCCCGCGCCCTGCACCAACTCGGCATCGCGCTGGTCTCGACCGGCGGCACGGCCAAGGCACTTGCCGAAGCCGGGCTGCCCGTCACCGACGTCTCCGATCTCACCGGCTTCCCGGAAATGATGGACGGCCGCGTCAAGACCCTGCACCCCAAGGTCCATGGCGGCCTCCTGGCGATCCGCTCGCATCCCGAGCATCAGGCCTCGATGATCGGCCACGGCATCGCGCCGATCGACCTGCTCGTCGTCAATCTCTATCCCTTCGAGGCGACGGTGGCCGCAGGCAAGCCTTACGACGACTGCATCGAGAACATCGACATCGGTGGCCCGGCGATGATCCGGGCCGCCGCCAAGAACCATAACGATGTCGCCGTAGTCGTCGATGCGTCCGACTATGCCGCCGTGCTGGGCGATCTCGGGGCCCAGAAGGGCGCGACGACGCTGACGCTGCGCCGAAAGCTGGCCCAGAAGGCCTATGCCCGCACCGCAGCCTATGATGCCGCGATCTCGAACTGGTTCGCGAACGAACTCGGCGACACTGCGCCAGCCTATCGCGCGCTCGGTGGCGAGCTCGCCGAAACGATGCGCTATGGCGAGAACCCCCATCAATGGGCCGCCTTCTACCGCACCCCCGGCAGCCGGCCCGGTGTTTCGACCGCAAGACAGGTCCAGGGCAAGCAACTCTCCTACAACAACATCAACGACACCGACGCCGCCTTCGAATGCGTGGCCGAATTCGATCCTTCCGCCTCGGCTGCCTGCGTCATCGTCAAGCACGCCAACCCCTGCGGTGTGGCAACCGGAGATTCGCTGCTGCAGGCCTATGAGCGCGCGCTGGCCTGCGACCCCGTCTCTGCCTTCGGCGGCATCGTCGCTCTCAACCGCAAGCTCGATGCGCAGGCGGCTGCGAAGATTGTCGAGGTCTTCACCGAGGTCATCATCGCGCCCGATGCCGATGAGGACGCCATCGCACTGATCGCCGCCAAGAAGAATCTGCGCCTGCTCCTGACCGGCGGCCTTCCGGATGTCCGCGCGCCGGGCCTGTCGCTGCGCACGGTCTCCGGCGGCTTCCTTGCCCAGGCGCGCGACAACGCCGTCGTCGACGACATGGCGCTGACGGTCGTGACCAGGCGCAAGCCGAGCGAGGCCGAACTCGCCGATCTGCGTTTCGCCTTCCGCGTCGCCAAGCACGTCAAGTCGAATGCGATCGTCTATGTGAAGGACGGCGCGACCGTCGGCATTGGCGCGGGCCAGATGAGCCGTGTCGATTCCTCGCGCATCGCAGCGTGGAAGGCGGGCGAAGCCGCCAGGGCCGCAGGGCTGTCCGAGACCCTGGCCAAGGGCTCGGTCGTCGCCTCCGACGCCTTCTTCCCCTTCGCCGATGGTCTGCTCGCCGCAGCCGAAGCCGGCGCCACGGCCGTTATCCAGCCGGGCGGATCGATGCGCGACGACGAGGTGATCAAGGCTGCCGACGAGGCCGGCCTTGCCATGGTCTTCACCGGGCACCGCCATTTCCGCCACTGAGGACTTCGCCATACGCCGGAGGACAACCGCATGCATACGCTCAAGGTCATCGCCGCCGGCTTCGCCCTCCTTGGTGCCTTGCATTTTCTGGCACGCCGCCTGAACCGGGGCGGCGGCAATCCGACGGGCGTGGCCGTCAAGCTCTTCCTGCCGCTCTGGCTCCTGGCTTCGCTGGTCAATCTCTGGGTCGGCGTCAACCACGCCGGCTATACGCTGCTTCAGGAAATGCCGTTCTTCACGCTGGTCTTCGGCCTGCCGGCGGGTTTCGCGATCCTGCTCTTTCTCCGTTTCCGGTGAGACGATGAGCCTCGATTCCGTCCGCGCCTTCTTCGCGCAGCATGCGCCCGAGATCGCCATCATCGAGACCCAAGCCAGCAGCGCCACCGTGGCTGAGGCCGCAGCCGCCCATGGTGTCGAGCCGGCCCGCATCGCCAAGACGCTGTCGCTGCGCGTCGAGGACCGGGTCGTGCTGGTGGTGACTCGCGGCGATGCCCGGCTCGACAACCGCAAGGCCAGGGCGGCATTGGGCGGCAAGCCGCGACTGCTTGGGGCCGACGAGGCGCTGGCCGTCACCGGCCACCCGATCGGCGGCGTCTGCCCCTTCGGTCTCAGCCAGCCGGTTCCGGTCTATTGCGATGTCTCGCTGAGAGCATTCGACGTCGTCATTCCGGCTGCCGGCTCGACCCATAGCGCTGTCCGGATCGCGCCTGCGCGCCTGGCGGCGTTGACGGACGCCCAATGGGTCGATGTCTGCCAGGACGCGGTTCGTACCGCGCCCTGAAGCAGCCCCTCACGCATCCGCCGGTAGCTGGTCGGTCAGGGCCATCGCCGCAGCCGGATTGCGGACCTTGTCGCCGCTGATGACATAGAGGAAAACGTCGCGCGGACCGGCCTTTTCCGGCGCCGCGCCGATGGTGTCGAGGTCGTCGGGAACCTGGCCGGTCGACCAGGTGCGGGCACGCCTAGCCCAGGCTTCGAGGGCGTGATTGCCGTAGCCAAGCGGTTCGGCCTCCTTCGTCCCCATGATCCGGGCATAGACGAAGGACGCGGTGATGTCGGCGATCTGGGGAAAGTCGGAATCGCCCGAGGTGACCGCCGCAACGCCATACGCTCTGAGCAAGGCTGCAAAATCGGGTGTGCGGAAGCTGTCATGGCGCGCCTCGACCGCATGGCGGATGGCGATGCCATCGACGCGCTTCGGAAGCAGCTTGAGGAAGGCTTCGAAATCCACCGGGTCGAACGCTTTGGTCGGCATGAACTGCCAGTTGATCGGCCCGAGCTTGTCCTTCAGTTCGGTCACGCCGCCGGTGAAGAATTTGTCGATCGAGGCGCCGGCATCGGCCAGCACGCGCCGATTGGTGATGTAACGCGATCCCTTCACGGCAAAGACGAAATCATCGGGTGTCTCGGCATGCCAGCGCGCGAAGCTTTCGGGCTTCTGCGAACCATAATAGGTGCCGTTGATCTCGATCGAGTCCAGCCGCTCGGCCGCGTATGCGAGCTCACGCTTCTGGGGCAGCCCTTCGGGATAGAAGGTTCCGCGCCAGGGTTCGAACACCCATCCGCCAATTCCGACCCGAATGCGTCCGCTTGTTGCCGTCATCGAGGACCTCCTTCTTCCACAGAGCGACGTTTTCAGGGGAGTTCGTTTCGCGATAACGCGCAGCGGAGCGAAAAGGTGGCAGCAATGGTCGAATGGTGGCTGATATCGCCGT
>NZ_LJHQ01000064.1 GCF_001295925.1 Allobosea sp. AAP35
CCGCCTGCCGCAGCCGCCGGCCGCGGCCGCTCAAACCGGGGGACGCCAGGCCGGCGAGGCTGTACCGGCCGCCGGTCGCGTGCGCCGCGAGCCGCAGTTCAGCGACAGCGTCCGGCGCGAGCCCGCGAGCCGCCCGGCGATGCCGCCTTTCGAACCGGCGCCGCTGCCGCCGGTGCGCGGCACCCGTATGCCACAGCCCGAACCCGGTCCAGCTTTCGCCACCGACGAGGACGAGCCGCTCGATCTGCGCGACCTGAACGCGCCGCGCGTGACAGCCCCATCGCCCGCCCCCAAACCCGGCAAGCGCATTCAGCGCGAGGCGCAACCCTCGCTGCTCGATCGCGACGCGTTCGAACTGCCGCCGCTGACCTATCTCGGCGAGCCCAAGAAGCTGCCCGCCTCCGCGATCTCAACCGACGCGCTGGAGCAAAACGCGACGCTGCTCGAAGGCGTGCTCGAGGATTTCGGCGTTCGCGGCGAGATCACGCAGGTACGCCCCGGCCCTGTGGTGACCTTGTACGAACTCGAACCCGCGCCGGGCACGAAATCCTCCCGCGTGATCTCGCTGGCCGACGACATCGCCCGTTCGATGAGCGCGATTTCGGCGCGTGTGGCGGTGATTCCCGGCAAGAACGCGATCGGCATCGAACTCCCCAACGCCAGGCGCGAGACCGTTTTCCTGCGCGAATTGCTGGCGAGCCAGGATTTCGAGAGCTCCAAGCACAAGCTCGCTCTGGGGCTGGGCAAGACCATCGGCGGCGAGCCGGTGATCGTCGATCTCGCCAAGATGCCCCATTTGCTGGTCGCCGGCACGACCGGCTCGGGCAAGTCCGTGGCGATCAACACCATGATCCTGTCGCTGCTCTATCGGCTCACCCCCCAGCAGTGCCGGCTGATCATGGTCGACCCCAAGATGCTGGAACTGTCGGTCTATGACGGCATTCCGCATTTGCTGACGCCCGTGGTCACCGATCCCAAGAAGGCGGTGGTCGCGCTGAAATGGGCGGTGCGCGAGATGGAGGAGCGCTACAAGAAGATGTCGAAGCTCTCGGTGCGCAACATCGACGGCTTCAATGCGAGGGTGGTCGAGGCCAAGGCCGCCGGCGAGGTCATCACCCGCACCGTCCAGACCGGCTTCGACCGCCATTCCGGCGAGGCGATCTACGAGGACGAGGT
>NZ_LJHQ01000065.1 GCF_001295925.1 Allobosea sp. AAP35
TCGTCATTCCGGACAAGCCGCGAAGCGGCGCCGATCCGGAATCCATCGTAAGGCATTGCCCTATGATGGATTCCGGATCTCCGCTTCGCTACGTCCGGAATGACGGCGCGCTAAACATCAGGAGGCCAGTGCCGTTCACCGCATCTGCGCCGCCATCTGGGCGTTGAAGGCGTCGAAGGGCAGCTCGGCGACGCGGAACCAGAGGTTCTCCTTCTTCCAGTACGGCAGGAAGGAATCGTAGAACGTCTTGAATTCGGGGTTCTTGGCCGAAAGCTCGCCATAGAGCGCGAACGCCTCCTTGAACGCCGCCTGCATCACCTCTTGCGGGAAGGGCCGCAACTCGGCGCCGGTCCCGGCGAGGCGGATCAGCGCATCGGGGTTGCCATGGTCGTATTTCGCCATGCAGAGCGCGTTCGCCTCGGCGCAGGCTGCTTCGACGATCGCCTTGTAGGAGGCCGGCAGCGCGTTCCACTTCTCGGTGTTGACGATGAAGCTGACATTGGCGTTCCCCTCCCAAAAGCCGGGGTAATAGTAGTATTTCGCGACCTTCTGGAAGCCGAGCTTCTCGTCGTCGAGCGGCCCCGAGAACTCGACCGCATCGAGCGTGCCGCGCTCCAGCGCCGGGTAGATGTCGCCACCGGCGATCTGCTGCGGCACGACGCCAAGCCTCGCCATGATCTGCCCGCCCATGCCGGCGATGCGCATCTTCAGGCCCTTCAGATCCTCCAGCGACTTGATTTCCTTGCGGTACCAGCCGCCCATCTGCGCGCCGGTGTTGCCCGACGGGATGGTGTGGATGTTGAACTTACGCATGAAGGCGCGGCACAGTTCCAGCCCGCCGCCGGCATAGAGCCAGGCGTTCTGCTGGCGGGTGTTGAAGCCGAAGGGCAGCGAGGTCTCGAAGGCGAAAGCCGGGTCCTTGCCGACATAGAAGCTCGACAGGGTGTGGCTGCACTCGACCGTGCCGTTCTGGACGGCGTCGAGTGCCTGCAGTCCGGGCACGATCTCGCCGGGCGCGAAGACCTGGATCTGGAAATTGCCGTCGGTCGCTTCGGCGACGCGCTTGGCGACCTGGGTCGAGATGCCAAACAGCGTGTCGAGGCTCTTGGGATAGCTCGATGTCAGCCGCCAGTTGACCTTGGGCTGCGCGGTCTGGGCGATGGCGGGGGCGGCGACGAGCGCGCTGCCGGCAGCGCCGGTCGCGGCTGTCTTCACGAAATTGCGACGGTCCATGGTAGTCCTCCGGTCGTTCTTATGGTCTTGGGTCCACGGCGTCAGCGGGCTATCGCGGCGGACCTGCCGCACCGCTCATCGCATGAAACGACGGCGCGAACCATCGTTGGTCTGCCGGCAGGCATTGCGCCCCACGCGAACGAAAAAACCGGCGGCGCCAGAAGCGCCGCCGGTTTTCGCAGAACCTGGGCTTGCGCCCGTGGGATCAATTCTTGGCGATGAAGCACTGTCCGCCGGCTGCCTGCAGGGCGGTGCACATCGCCGTGGCGTCGTCGCGCGAATAAGGCCCGACCCGGAGGCGGAACACCGTCTTGCCGCCGGCCAGTTCGGTCTTGCGCACGATGGGCGCCTGGCCGCTGAGCTGGCCGGGATATTTGCGCTGCAGCGCCGCGAAGGTCGCGCGCGCCTCCGATTCGCTGCCGGGCGCTCCGAGCTGGACGACAAAGTCGCCCGTGCCGCTGCGAATCGCCGCCGTGGCCGGTGCGGCAGGCGGCGCGGTGGTGGCCGGCGCGCTGGCGATGCGCAGGGGGCCGGACGGCGTCGTTGCGGGCGCTGCGGCGCGGTCCTGAACCTTGGGGGGCTCCTGCACCGGCGTCGTCGCGCGCGGCCGAGGCTGGGCCGTCGCCGAAGCCGTATCCGATGCAGCGATCGAGGCCGGGCGAGCCGGCGAGGCCGAGCCGGTGACGAGGGGCGCCGCGCCGTTGCTGGGCCCGGCCGAACCATTGGCCGGTGTTGCGGGCGTGCCGTCGGGACGGATCGAGACCGTGCGGACCCGGCGCGGCTCACCCAGACCTGGGACAGGGGGCACGGGGGTCAGCAGCGGCTCCGACGGCATCAGATCGCGTGCGATGGCCGCGGGGGCCTGCGCCAGCGGATCGGCGGATGGGGTCGTCGCCGTGCCGGTTCCGGGACCGGGCAGCACGACGCGGGCCGGCAGCGAGCGCGCCGCCTGCTGGACGTCGACCGGCTGTTCTTCGCGGCTCACGACCTTTGTCTGAGCGGTCTGCGCCTCGCCGGGGCGCTCATAGATCTGCTTGTTCTGGTTGGGAATCTCGGCTCCGCCGGGATTGACCGGTTCGACCTTGGTCGGTCCGGTATCGGCCGCGATGACCGGCGGCTGACCGCCCGAAGGAGAGGTCGTACCGCGCATCGACATGACGGCGCCAACGCCGACCACGCCGACCACGATCAGGGCAGCTGCGGTATAGAGACCTCTGCGGGAGCGGCGCGGCTCGAGGTCCGGCAACTCGTCTTCCGCCTGAAGCTGCGCCTGCGACGGATGTGCATCGTAAGGCGTCGGCTGTTCGTAATCGGGATAGGTCTGGTGCTCCGCGTCGAGATCGCGCGGCATCCCGGCTTGCGCCTGCGGCGCGATCGGGTGCTGGTACTGCGGCTGGTAGGCTTGCGGCGCGGGCTGATCGAAGCCCTCATCGGCCACCTCGAAACGGGGCTCCGCCCGCTTCGCGTCGGGCGCGGCCTGGGCGGGCACGGCTCGCGGCGCATCGCTGCGCCGCAGCAGCGCCTCGAATTCGTCGAGCGCTCCACGCAGTTCGGCCGGGGGCGGCGACTGCTCAACAGCTGACTGCAGCTGCTGGACAGGATCGAATGAGGGTTCCAGGCGCGACGCCGCATCATGGTTCGCGGATTGGGCAGGCCATGATGCCGGCGCCCTGCTCCCCCCCGACACCTGACCGCGATGGCCGAAGATGTCCTTCAGCGGATCGCCCTGATCGACGATGCGCGTCAGTTCGGCGAGCGGATCGACGGGCTTGCCGACCTTCGGCGCCTGCCCGGCACTGCGAAGCTGGCGCTCGAGATCTTCGAGATCGAGGGCGAAACGGTTTCTTGCGGGCTCACTCATGGCTTGATCCATTCCAGCGCAGGCCACCCGGCGCGCATGGATTCCCATTGCGCCTCGCGGTCAACCTGACCTTGTGCGCGCTGAGGGCCAAGCGGGCCGTCAGCGCATCTCTTCCGGCGCCGCAACTCCAGCGACTGCCAGACCGGAAGCAAGAACGCTGCGCACCGCATGCACAAACGCCAACCTCGCCACAGTCGACTCTCGATCAGTTTGATTAACGAACCGTAATTGCGGCGAGTCTTTGCCCTTGTTCCACAGCGAGTGAAATGCGCTCGCAAGCTCGTGAACGAAGAAGGCCACGCGATGCGGCTCATGGGCACTCGCCGCGCCTTCGATGATTCGGGGATAGGCCGCGATCAACTTGACGATACCAAGCTCGGCCTCATCGGTCAGGCGCGCCAGATCCGCCTGCGCCAAGGCGGACGGTGCCAGATCGAGATCGGGGAAGGTCTCCCGTGCCTGCCGGAAGATCGAGGCACAGCGCGCATGCGCATACTGGACGTAGAAGACCGGGTTGTCCTTTGACTGCTCGACCACCTTGGCCAGATCGAAATCGAGCGTCGCGTCGTTCTTGCGGAAGATCATCATGAAGCGGACCGCATCGCGGCCAACCTCGTCGATGACCTCGCGCAGCGTGACGAAATCGCCCGAGCGCTTCGACATCTTCACCGGCTCGCCGTTGCGCAAAAGCTTGACGAGCTGGCAGAGCTTGACGTCTAGGCTGCCCTTTTCATGCGTCACCGCCTTCACCGCCGCCTGCATGCGCTTGACGTAGCCGCCATGATCGGCGCCCCACACGTCGATCATCTGGGCGAAGCCGCGGGTGAATTTCGAGCGGTGATAGGCGATGTCGTTGGCGAAATAGGTGTAGCTGCCATCCGACTTCAGCAGCGGACGGTCGACGTCGTCGCCGAACTGCGTGGCGCGGAACAGCGCCTGCTCGCGGTCCTCCCAATCCTCGTCCTTCTGGCCCTTGGGCGGCGGCAACCGGCCCTGATAGATCAGGTCACGGGCGCGCAGATCCGCGATCGTCTCGGCGACAGCATCGCCTCCGCCCGCAACATCCTGCAGAGAACGCTCCGAGAAGAACACGTCATGGACGACGCCGAGAGCCGCGAGATCGTCGCGGATCATCGCCATCATGCCGTCGATGGCCACGGAACGAACTAGCGGCAACCATTCGGCTTCAGACTTCGCCAGCAGCGCATCGCCATACGTCTTCGCCAGCGTCTGCCCGACCGAAACGAGGTAATCGCCGGGATAGAGTCCCTCCGGGATCGTGATCGTCTCGCCCAGCGCCTCGCGATAGCGCAGGAAGGCCGAGCGCGCGAGCACATCGACCTGCGCCCCGGCATCGTTGATGTAGTATTCGCGCGTCACGTCATGGCCGGCGAAGGCGAGGATATTGGCGAGCGCATCGCCGAACACGGCACCGCGCCCATGGCCGACATGCATCGGCCCGGTCGGGTTGGCCGAGACATATTCGACATTGATCCTGGGCTCGGGCTTGGCCGCGCCGCGTCCGTAGTCCTGCCCGCGCTCGACGGCATCCTTCAGGATCGCGGTGAAGACGGAAGGCTCGAGCGTCAGATTGATGAATCCGGGGCCGGCGATCTCCGCCTTCACGATCTCGCCGTCCTTGACGAGTTCCTCGACCAGCAGCGCCGCGAGCGCACGCGGGTTCGTCCCGGCCTCCTTGGCCAGCACCATCGCGGCATTGGTCGCCAGATCGCCATGGCTGGTATCGCGCGTCGGCTCGACCACGACGCGGCCGAAATCGAGCCCCGCAGGCAGCGCACCGCGCTCGGCGAGCGCCGACAGCGCGGCATTGACGCGGGCGGAATAGGTCTCGAACAGGTTCATGGCGGCCAATATCTGCTGCAAAACGGCAGGTCGGGAAGGTCGGGAGGGTCCGGCCCTATCGCAGCGAGGGGGTCGCGTCAAACAGGCGGCGATGTTCGTCGAGCGCGTACCAGTCGGTCATGCCGGCGATGTAGTCGGCGATGCGCCGCGCCCGGCGCTGCGCGTCGAGGCGCTCGCAACCCGCAGCCCAGTCCGCCGGCATCAGGGCCGGATCGGCGCTGAAGCGCGCGAACAGATCGCGCACCACCTGCGCCGCCTGCTCGCGGATCGGCGCGATCCGGGCATGGCGGTACATGTTGGGGTAGAGGAAGGCCTTGATGGCGCGGTCGGCGGCCTCGATCGCGGCTGGAAAGGCGATGACGGGCCGCCCTGCCCGGCGTACCGCATCGGCATCCACCGGCGCCAAATCCGCAAGGCGTTCCTGCGATTCGCCGATGACGCCCTCGACGAAGCGCGTGATCACCCGCCGGACCAATTCGTTGGTGGCCCGCGTCGTCTCCAGACCCGGATGCAGGCCCTCGATCTCGTCGAGCAGATCGGCAAGGAAGGGCACGGCTCGCAGGTCGGAGAGCCCAAACAGCCCCGCCCGCAAACCGTCGTCGATGTCATGGGCGTTGTAGGCGATGTCGTCGGCGAGCGCCGCCGCCTGCGCCTCGGCGGAGGCGTAAGTGTCGAGCCAGAGATCCTGCTTGGACTGGTATTCGACGATCGCGGCCGGAATGCCCGCCTCCGCATAGCGCTCGGTCGGAGCCCCGTCGGCCAGCAGCAGCGGGCCATTATGCTTGACCAGCCCCTCCAGCGTCTCCCAGGTCAGGTTCAGCCCGTCGAAGCCGGCATAGCGCCGCTCCAACCGCGTCACGATCCGCAGCGTCTGGGCGTTGTGGTCGAAGCCGCCGAACGCGGCCATGCACTCCGCCAGCGCATCCTCGCCGGTGTGGCCGAAGGGCGTGTGACCGAGGTCGTGGGCCAGCGCCAGCGCCTCCGCCAGATCCTCGTCGAGCCCCAGCGCCCGCGCCAGAGCCCGCGCGATCTGCGCGACCTCGATCGTATGCGTCAGCCTTGTGCGGAAATGGTCGCCTTCATGCGAGACGAAAACCTGCGTCTTGTGCTTCAGCCGCCGGAATGCGGTCGAATGGATGATGCGGTCGCGGTCGCGCTGATAGGGATTGCGCGTCGGCGAGGCCGGTTCGGCAACCAGCCTGCCCCGGCTCGTCGCGGTCCGGCAGGCATAAGGCGCGCGCCAGCGATCGCCGGGCTCGCGCGCGGAACCGGCCATTGGGTCGAAGATGTCCGGATGCGGCATGGCGGCCTCGTCGCCGCCCCGGCTTGTGGAGGCGCTGCGCCGCAATTACCTTCGCAGGCAACGAAGGTGCAAGGAGCTTCTGCTCCGGGAGACCGCCATGACCGCTATTCTGGAAACCCCACCGCGCGGCGTAGCCGTGACGGACAGGGCCGCGACCCGCATTCTCTCGGTGATGGCTCATGAGCCACCGGGCTCGATGCTGCGCGTCAGCGTCGCTGGAGGCGGCTGCTCAGGCTTTCAGTACATCTTCGATGTCGATAGCGAGAAGGCGCCCGGCGACCTCGTGATCGAGCGCCACGGCGCCACCGTGCTGATCGACGAGACCTCGCTCGATCTGCTCGAAGGCTGCACCATCGACTTCGTCGACGACCTGGTCGGCCAATCCTTCAAGATCACCAATCCCAACGCAACGAGTTCCTGTGGCTGCGGGACATCGTTTGCGTTGTGAAGCGTCATGGTCGGGCCTGACCCGACCATCTCAGGCCGGAACAGGTGCTATTCGCGGCATCAGAAGCTTGCTGGGATGAGATTCTCGGGTCGAGCCCGAGCATGACGGGAGGCTACGGGCCCCCTCAGTGCGAGCTGGGCGCCCCGCCCTGCTCCAGCCGGATCTCGGCCGCCATCAGGCCCTTGGGCCCAGGCCCGTAGCGCACCAGCACGGTCTGGCCGGGAATCAGCTCGACCAGCCCGTAGCGCCGCATCGTTTCCATATGGACGAAGATGTCGGGCGCATTCTCGCCGGCCGAGACGAAGCCGAAGCCGCGCAGCCGGTTGAACCATTTCACCGTCATGCGCTCGAGCCCGCTTGTTGGCGTGACCTGAACATTGGTGCGCGCCAGCGGCATCTCGGCGGGATGGCGTGCCGCGCTGGTGTCGATCGACAAAACCCGGATCGCCTGGCGGCCGCGCGGCTTCTCGATGACCTCGAGCACGATGTGAGCGCCTTCGGCGATGGCGTTGAAACCGTCGCGTTTCAGGATGGTGACATGGACCAGCACATCGGCGCCGCCATCCTCGGGCACAACGAAGCCGTAGCCCTTGCTGACGTCGAACCATTTGACATGGCCGCTGAGCTCGACACCCGTCTCCAGGCCGTCGGCACCGTCGAGCCGCATGATGCGGTTCAGAGACTGGATCGGCCCCATGGGTGGCCGCCCGTTCCCACCATACTCGTCGGACATGTGCCGCTGACCCCCGCCGCCACGAACAGCTTGATTCGTGCCCCTACGATACCATTGCTGCTGAGTCGCGATACAGCCGGCTTCGCGGTATCCACACCTGCACCACCCAAAATGCGTGCGCGGGATGATTTTTGAGATAGATCAAGCGCGGTGAGGCGGCCCTGCGATCGCCCCGTCAGACCGCAGCCGCCGCCACGCCCAGAAGCACCGCGACCGCCCCCGACAAGGCCAGCCGCAGCCGGCCATACCATTCGGGCGCGACCTCGCGGCAGTACAAGCCATAGTCCAGCAGGCCGAGCAGGATGAAGGCTGCGCAAAGGGTCCATAAAGCACCGACGGGAGACAGAAGCGTGGCGCCCCAGCCGATCAGGGCCGGCACCACCGCGATGATGAAATCCCGCCGCTGCACCGCCTCGCTTTCATAGCCGATCGCGATCCCCCAGCGGACGCCACCGAGGAAGGACAGGATCGCGACGCCGTAGACGATCAGCGCCTGCGTCAGCTGCGCGCCGCCGCCCAGCACCGGCAGCGTCAGCCCGGACACCAGCCCGACCGTACAGGCCAGGAATGGGACGATGCCCGCGACGCCCAGCACGAGCGCGGCGGGCGGGATGGATTTCTCGCTGGACATGGCTGGCCTTCGACGGGGCTACGGACGACGGGATGGCGACGCCCTGCCCGCATAGCCTGTTTCCGCGCAGCCTCAAGTCCTTTGGCGGCCCTGGACCGAAACGTCGCAGGGGCGTTCAACCCGTGGGCGGCGCCGGCACCATCCTGTAAGGTCCTACCCGCGCCGGTCGAGCCGGGGGCGGGTCGGTCTCACGATCAGTACTTTCGGAACTGAAAAGCTTCCGCGAAGGTCAACTCAACCATATCGCCGCGCTTGAGGCGCCGGAGATCGTTCTGAATGGCGGGATCGGACACCGTATGGGTTCGCGCTCCCGCCGGTCCGACGTAGTTCACGATGCGGGTCGCGGGATCGAAGCTTTCGAACCGCGCCGTCAGCGTGAGCGAGCGCACCACGAATCTCTCCGGAAGGCCCTGGAAGGACGGATCGCTGACCGCCTCCGAGTAGATGATGCTGGGCTGAGCGCCCCTGCGAGCCCGCCTCGCTCCGAGAATCACCCCTTCGACGCGCCGGATTTCAACCCGATCTCCGGCATTGATGTTCTGGAGGTCGCCGAACAATTCCGGCACCGCGACCTGCCAGGTATTCCGGCCCTGCCGCACGCGCACGATCCGTTCGGCGGGCTCCACATCGACAACCTCGACATTCAATTGTTCGACCTCGACGGGCCCGACGCCAGCGACCATGACAGTCTGGGTCGTAACCACCGGGGAGGATGCACAACCTGCCAGCCCCGCCGCCAGCGACATCGCAAGCACAATGCTCATTTGCTTCAGCATCGGAATTCTCCGTCTGATCGACAGTCAAGGATTCAATAGCGAACGGGGCGCCTGACCACCGCGCGCCTGGGAGCGACGACCACGGCGCGCGGCGCGACCACGACCGCCCTCGGCGCGACGGCGACCGGACGGCGGACAGCCACCGCGCCGCCAGCCGAAACGCAGCCGGCGCGCACGACGCCGCGCGCACAGACGACAGCGTTGGCCTCGCTCGACATGAATGTCATTGAACTGCCGATCAGGCAGACCGCCATCAGGATTTTTTGCATAGCTCTCTCCCTGCCGGCCTTTTTTATTGAACCGTTGGAGGGATGCTACACCCAATCGACCAGCCTGTCCTAGGGTAAGGTCAAGAATTCGCCAAAGGCCCGTAGCGACCTCGCGGCCACCGCTTGCCCGTCTCCCAGTCCTTGGCTGCGGACCCTACCCCGCCAGCCGTCCCAGCACCGCCCCGATCTCGGCTCGCACCACCAGATCGGCGATCGCGTCCAGTTCCGTCGGCTCGCGATTGACGATGACGAGCGTCGCTCCCTGCTTCTTGGCGATGATCGGCAGCGTCGCCGCCGGATAGACCACGAGCGACGAGCCGACGACGAGAAAAAGCTCCGCCTCCAGAGCCAGTTGCTGGGCCGCGCTCATCTTGTCCTGCGGCATCGCCTGGCCGAAGGAGACTGTCGCCGATTTCACCGGTCCGGCGCAGATCACGCAGGCCGGCGGTTCGCCGCTTGCCTCGAAAGCGGGGCGGATCGCCGCCAATTCGTGCCGCCAGCCGCAGGCGAGGCAGGTCGCATAGGTGCCGTTGCCGTGGAGTTCGATCACCTTGCCGTCGGGCACGCCCGAGGCCTGGTGCAGACCGTCGATGTTCTGGGTGACGATGGCGGGCGCCCGCCCCTCCGCCACCAGCCGCGCCAGCGCCCGATGGCCGATATTCGGCGCGGCATCGGCATAATGGTCATCCATGGCGAATTTGCGCCGCCAGGCCTCGATGCGCGCCTCGCGGCTCTTGACGAAGGCCTCGAAGGGGATCGGCTTGTTGACCATCCAGGGCGAGCCCGGCGTCCGGAAATCCGGCACGCCCGATTCCGTCGAGATGCCGGCCCCGGTGAAGGCGACGATGGACGCCGCCCGGTCGAGCAGTTCGTGCAGCCTGTCGATGGTGTCGGTGCTATCGTCTGGCATGCGCGCGGTCCCGTTCGCTCTTTGACAGGATATAGGGAGCAGGCGCGGGAGCGCATCTCCCGGTTGGGCGTTCTTCTCGCCTTTCCAAACGACGGCCCTGCATGGCGTGACCCTCAACGCGTGTCATCGGATAGCTGGCTGCGGCCCGATTGACGCAACGCGGGCCGCATCCCAAAGCTTGCGCCCATGCTCCAGACGACGCTCCCGACCCTGAACCCCGATCTCCTCGACACCGGCACGCCGCCGATCCCGCAGGCGCAAGCCTGGGCCCGGGCCTATGACGGGCGTTCCGGCCCGCTCGTCGATCTCTCCCAGGCCGTGCCGGGCTCCCCGCCCCCGGCCGAACTCCTGGAGCGGCTGGCGCAGGCCGCGGCCTCGCCCGATGCCACCCGCTATGGGGCGATCACCGGCGACATGGCGCTGCGCGAGGCCTATGCGGCCGAGATTTCGACGGTTTACGGCACGCGCTTCCGACCAGCGGAAGTCGCCATCACCTCGGGCTGCAACCAGGCCTTCGTCATGACGATGATGGCGGTGGCCAAAGCAGGACAGAGCGTGCTGTTGCCGGCGCCCTGGTATTTCAACCACGAGATGACGCTGCGCATGCTCGGCATCGAGGCGCGGCCCTTGCCCTGCGACCCGGCTGCGCGCTTCGTGCCCGATGCCGCGACCGCCGAGGCGCTGATCGATGCCGGCACCCGCGCCATCGTGCTGGTGACACCCAACAACCCGACCGGCGCGATCTATCCGCCCGCGACCATCGCAGCCTTCGCCGAGCTCTGCGCGCGGCGCGGGCTCTGGCTGGTGCTCGACGAGACCTATCGCGATTTCCTGCCCGCCGGCGCTGCCGCACCGCATGAAGTCTTCGCCACAAGACCCTGGCAGGACTCCGTGATTGGCCTCTACAGTTTCTCCAAGGCCTATGCTGTGCCCGGCTGGCGCCTCGGCGCCATCACGGCCGCTGAAGCCGTGATGGCGCAGATCGCCAAGGTGCTCGACTGCGTCCAGATCAGCCCGGTGCGCGCTGGCCAGACTGCCATTACCTGGGGAATCGACGGCATCCGCGACTGGCGCGAGGCCAACCGCACGCAGATCAACGCCCGCGCCGCCCTCTTTCGCGAAGCCATGGCGCCGCTCAACGATTGGCGCGTGCTCGCGGCCGGCGCCTATTTCGCCTATGTCGCGCATCCCTTCGCCGGCGTGCCGGCAGCGGATGTGGTGCGCGCGCTGGTGCAGGAGCGCGGCGTGCTGACCCTGCCCGGTCCCTATTTCGGCCCGGGCCAGGAGCAGCATCTGCGCATCGCCATCGCCAATGTCGCCGCCGACCGGATCGGCGCGTTGAGCGACCGGTTGCGCGGATTTTCGGTTTAGACGTCACTGTCATTGCGAGGAGCGCAGCGACGATGCAATCCAGGGGGACGTCGAGCGCACGCCTCTGGATTGCTTCGCTGCGCTCGCAATGACGGCGGAGCGGGCCTCAATGAGGCCTCTACCGCAGCAGCGCCGCATAGCGATCCCGATAAGCCCAGATCAGCAGGACGCCGAGCACCACGAGGATGATCGCCACCGGCAGACCCTGCGGGTTGAGCACCAGGTGGAACAGCACGATCACCGCCATCACCGGCGCGATGAGCGCCAGGCCCAGCGCGGGCGCGATGTTGGTCAGCAGGCTCAAAGCGCCGATCAGGTTCACGCTTTTCAGCAGCGGCCAGAAGAAGCCCGTCTCCTGCAGCGCCGCCTCGAACGCGACGCCACGCGCGCTGGTCGGGGGGTGGATCAGGTGGCTGCCGGTCGCCAGCCACCAGAAACCGTCGACGGCGGAGACGAGAAAGAGCAGCCCGAGCAGGATGCGCGGGATGGTGACGAGCACAACGGTCTTCATGACGAACCTCAGGCGAAGGAAAGGGAACGGCCGGCGCGCTGTCTCTTGGCGCGGCATCGTTACGCAGTCATTTCAGCCCTCCCCAGGGTTCACGTTCTCCCGAAAAAAAGCCGGGCGCAAGCCCGGCTTCAACGTCAAGAACTCATGTGAGATCAGGGGCAGAACCAGATCGCGCCGACCGTGACGCAGCCGCGCGTCCGCCAATTGCCCGGCCGCGCGCCATAGCGGCGATAGCCGGAAGGCGGAGAGCGAAAGCGTGCGCCTGGCGCGTAACGCGGACGGGGGCCGTAGCGTCTCACGCCGGGACCGCCGCGGCGATACTGCTGGTTGCCGCGAAACTGACGGTTCCCGCGATATTGGGGCTCGTTGCCGCGGATCTGGACCGTCTCGATATCGAACGGCTGAGCCGCGCCGAGAAGGCCTGTCGATGCTGCGGGTGCGGAAACGGGGGTTGCGACGGCAGGGCCTCCGACGAAGAGGAAAGCTGCGATAACGATGGTAGCGAGCGCGTGACGGGTCATAGAATCCCTTTCCCAGGCAATGGGAAAGAACGCCGCGACCTCTACGCCGGTTCCCACCCTCACATCGTCGCGCCGATCTGCCAGGGCACGAACTCCGCGTCGCCATAGCCCATCGCTTCGGATTTCGAGGGCTCGCCCGAGGCCACCTTCAGCAGATAGTCGAAGATCTCCTGGCCCTTGGCCTCCAGCGTCACGCCGTCGAGGACATCGCCGCAATTGATGTCCATGTCGTCGGTCTGCTTGAGATACATCGGCGTGTTGGTGGCGAGCTTGACCGATGGCGTCGGCTTGCAGCCATAAGCCGAGCCGCGCCCGGTGGTGAAGGCGAGGATGTTGGCCCCGCCCGCCACCTGCCCCGTCGCCGAGACGGGATCGTAGCCGGGCGTGTCCATGTAGACAAAACCCTTGGACCGGACCGGCTCGGCATAGTTGTAGACGGCCGCCAGCGTCTTGGTGCCGCCCTTGGCGGCGGCGCCCAGCGATTTCTCCAGGATGGTCGTGAGCCCGCCGGCCTTGTTGCCGGGCGACGGGTTGTTGTTCATGTCCATCCGGGCGCGCGCTGTATAATCCTCCCACCATTTGATGATGCCGACGAGCTTCTCGCCGACCTCACGCGTGGCGGCGCGCCGCGTCAGCAGATGCTCGGCGCCGTAGATCTCCGGCGTCTCGGAAAGGATCGCCGTGCCGCCATGCTCGACCAAAAGGTCAACGGCCTTGCCCAGCGCCGGGTTGGCGGTGATGCCCGAATATCCATCCGAACCGCCGCATTGCAGCGCCAGCATCAGCTCGGATGCCGGTACGGTCTCGCGCACCGCGCGATTGGCGATCGGCAGCATGACCTTGAGAGCGTCGATGCCGGCCGCGACCGCCTTTTTCGTGCCGCCGGTCTCCTGGATCGTCAGGGTGCGGAAGACGTCGCTCTCTTCGACGCCATAGGCGTCCTTCATCCGCTTGATCTGAAAACCCTCGCAGCCGAGCCCGACGACGAGGACAGCCGCCATGTTCGGGTTGCAGGCATAGCCCCAGGTAGTGCGCTTGAGCACCTCGAAGCTCTCGCCATTGTAGTCGATGCCGCAGCCGGTGCCGTGGGTGAGCGCGATGACGCCGTCGACATTCGGGTAATCGGCGAGCAGACCCGAGCGCTTGACCTCCTCGGCCATGAAGCGGGCGGCCGAGGCGGAGCAGTTCACCGAGGTCAGGATGCCCACATAATTGCGCGTGCCGGCCTTTCCATTCGCGCGGCGGAAACCCTCGAAGGTCGCTTGGCTCTCGACCGGCAGCACGAATTCCGGCTTCGCCTCGGCGCAATAGGCATAGTCGCGCTCGAAAGCATGGAAGCCGGTATTATGCTCGTGCACCCATTCGCCGGGCAAAATGTCGACCGTGGCGAAGCCGATGATCTGGCCGAATTTACGGATCGGCTGTTCCTTGGCGATCAGGCTCAGCGCCAGCTTGTGCCCGCGCGGAATCCGCTTCAGCGCCGTCACACCGGCCACTGTCACACCAAGATCAACCGGATCGACGGCGACCGCGACATTGTCGATCGCGTTCAGTCTGAGGGTGCGGGGCGGAATGGCTTTGTCGAGCATGGGGAGCAACCACTGGCTAGCAAGCCACGGCCCACCGCGGCGATGTGCCAGACATGCGCCTCATCGCATCAGTTTTCAATCGGTTCAAAGAGGCTTCAGATGCCGCAGCGCAGCATGAGGCCGGCGTTCGGGCAATAAAAAAGCCCGGCCTCACGGCCGGGCTTGATAGCGTGTCAGCGATACCGGCTCCACCCATGGGCGGCGCGGCGTCAGCTCACTTGGTGGCCGGAACGGCCTTGGCGACGATGCCCTCGAACGGCTTGTAGGCATCCTTGGCGAGCGAGGCGTAGAGTTCGCCCATCCTCGTCATCTGAGCGACGGCGCCCTCGAAAGCGGCCTTGGCATATTCGGTCTGGATCTCGATGGCCTTGTCGATCGTCTTGACGGCGGCGAGCTTTTCGAGCGTCGCGGTGCTGGTCTCGAACGACTTCTTGGCGTAGTCGCTCGCCTCGACAGCGATCGTCTGGACGCTCTTGGAGGTCGCGCCGAAAGCCTTCAGGGCCGCGTCGACGTTCTCCTTGGAGGCCTTCTGGATCGTTTCAAACTGCTGGATCATGTTTCTTCCCTCGGCCCGAAGGCCGCCTCTTGCTGACGAGCCTTGAAGGCCCGGGTTTGGCGCCCCTGGGTCAGATGACAAGTGTTCACCACCGGGACGCATGTCATATTGTGCACCGCAACATAAAAGTCAAGCGCGTGGTGCGTTGCGTCAGCCGCAGGCGGGAAGCGCGCTGTCGCGGCGAGAGATCGTTAGCCTTTTAACGGCTCCGTAACCGCATCGCCCTAACCTCCAAAACTGTGTCCCATATGCCACGTCGCAAGACAGGCAGGGGACCTGAACGAGCGTTCGAGTTGAGGCGGGTTCATGGCTTTCAGTTGCGTTGGGTCCCGACGCGTGCGTTTTCGCGCGCTTGTCGGAATGATCGGCATCGTTGCGGTCGCGGTCGCATCGGTGTCTCCGGCCGAAGCGGCGCGCAAGAAGCGGCGCCCCGGCGGGGGCTATGCGCCGCCCTATGCGGCGATGGTCGTGGACGTGAAAAGCGGCCGCACCCTGCATGGCGTCAATGAGGACGCGCCGCGCATCCCCGCCTCGATCACCAAGGTGATGACGCTCTATCTGCTGTTCGAGCAGCTCGAGCGCGGCAAGTTCACGATGAATTCGGAGCTGACGGTCTCGTCCTATGCGGCGCGTCAGGCCCCCTCCAAGATCGGTTTCAGGCCGGGCGAGACCATCGCGGTCCGCGATGCGATCCTGGCGCTGGTCACCAAATCGGCCAATGACGTCGCCGTCGCCGTTGCGGAGAACGTCGCCGGTTCGGAGGATGAATTCGCCCGGATGATGACCGCCCGCGCCCGCTCGCTCGGCATGCGCAGCACCGCGTTCTACAACCCCCACGGCCTGCCCCACAGCCCGCCCAACATCACCACGGCGCGCGATCTCACGATCCTCGCCCGGGCGATCCAGGAGCGTTTCCCCCGCTATTATCCGATGTTCTCGACGCGGGTGTTCAACTATGCCGGCGGCGCCTATCGCAACCACAACAAGCTGCTCGGCCGCATCGAGGGTGTGGACGGCATCAAGACCGGCTACACCAACCTCTCGGGCTTCAACCTGATGACCTCGGCCAAGGCCGATGGCCGCCATGTCGTCTCGATCGTCCTGGGGGGCCGCTCGGGCGCCTCACGCGACAAGATCATGGCCGATCTGGTTCTTGCCAACCTGCCCAAGGCCGCCACTTCGGGCCGCGCCGCGAGCATGGTCGCCGAAGCCCCCGAGCCGGAAGAGCGGCCGCAGGAGCGCGCTTCCGAGCGCATCCAGCAGCGTGCCGCCGCACCGGTGGTAACGGCCGCCAGCGCCGAGCCGACGCCACTGCCCATCCCGCGTCCGCGCGTCGAGGCGCAAGCTCCCCTTCCGATCGCCGCCCGCGCCTATGCACCGGTTGCAACAACGACGCCGATCGCGCCGCCGCGCCCGATCAGCGCCCAGCAGCTGCAGATCTCCGGCATGCGTCCCGTCACCGCCACGACGACGCCCTCGGCGATGCGCTGGTCGATCGGCGCGCCCGCCGCCGACGGCAAGGTGATGCGCCCGCCGGCCAATGTCGATGTGACCTCGTCGATCGCCAAGGTGGCGGAGCCGCAGGAGCCCGCCCCCGTCAGGCTCGCCGCCGCCCCGGCGCCGGCCGAGAAGGCTCACGAGCCCGGGACCACCCATGTCGCAAAGACCATCGAGAAGACGATCGAAAGGGCGCCTGAGCCATTGAAGGCGGCCGACAGCCGCACGGCGCTGGCCACCACCGGCAAATGGATCATCCAGCTCGGCGCCACCGATGACGAGGCCAAGGCCAGGGACATCCTCGCCCGCGCCCGCGCCAAGGCCGCCGGCCCGCTGGCCGATGCCACGGCCGTGACGGAGAAGGTCGAGAAGGGCGGCTCGACGCTGTTCCGCGCCCGCTTCGCCGGCTTCGACGACTCCAAGGATGCCCAGAATGCCTGCGCCCGGCTCAAGCGCGACGGCTTCGCCTGCTTCGCCACCCGCGGCTGACGGACAAGGACAAGGATAGCTGACATGTCGTACCAGACCTCATCCCTGTTCCCGGCCGGCACCTCACTTCAGAAGGACGTCCTTGGCCTGGTTGACGCGAGCGGCAAGACCGCTGGTGCCCCCGGCATCCGGGTGGATGCGCTTCATCAAGGCGCGATGGGACTCGCGGACCGCCTCCTCTCCCGCCCCCGGTTGAAGCCCCAGGATCTCGTAGGCCTCCTGATGCGACATCGCGCCCGTGCCCGCCGCGCGGCCCTGCCCCGCGTCGCCGTGACGATCAGCGTCTTCACGCCAGCCGGGCGACCGGCGGTCGAGATATGCCTCTAGCAGCCTCGCCCCGTCGGGGTCCTGCGCCAGGCATTCGCGCATCAAGGCGCCGAGCTCGCCCATCGACAAATCGTCGAGATCGCGCCCGGCGAAGCTGCCGCCACTGACTTTGCCGGTCATGCCGCCGCTGTCATGGTCGAGCTCCATCGCCAGCAGCGGCGAGGTGACGGTCGATCGGGCGCCGGGCGTCTCGCCCGCCGTCGAACTCCAGGGAAAACGGAAGCCGCCGGGGCCGGTCGCGCTCCAGCCGAGCAGCCAGGCACCGATGCCGCCGACGAAGATCGCCATGTCGAGCCGGCCGCGCATCATCAGCAGGCCAGCCACGCCCAGCGACAGGAAGCCGCCGCCGGTCTTCAAGGCCCGGGCAAGAAGCTTCGGGTTGGTGCTGGCAAACAGCTTCGAAACCCACCAGAACAACAGCACGGCGGCGATGCCGTAGAGCAGGGTCACCGGCGACCTCCATCCATCGAACCGATCAGCCCGCGCACGACCGGGCTGCCACCAGCGAGCTTCAGCATCGCCTCGCGCCCGCCGGCCGCATAGGCGGCGGCCCCGCGCAGCAGATCGAGCAGCGAATCGGGTGCGTTGGCATCGAAACGGGCATGCGCCCCGCCGGTCAGCCGCGCCATCATGGCGAAGGCTGCGCTGGCGGCGGGATCATGCCCCTCCTGGAACAGGAAGCCGCGAATGCCGCGCAGGCCGAGCTCGCCGGCCAGCCCCGCCAGCGAATCGGCTTCCTCCTCCATTGCATCGCCTACCAACACGAAGGCGCGGATCGGCACGGCTCTCGCCTCGTCGCGGACATGCTTGAGGACACGCGCGATCTGGGTCTGGCCGCCCTGGCAGGCGATGCCGGCCATCAGCCCGTTCAGCCGGCGCGGCTCGCCGACCCAGCCCGAGGCCCGGCATTCGGCGAGGCCCCGGAAATAGACGAGCTGCACCGCCAGCCCGCCGCTCGTCGCCGCGATCTCGAACATGCGGGCCTGCAGCGAGCAGGCGAGGTCCCAGGTGGGCTGGCGGCTCATGGTCGCGTCGAGTGCGAAGACCAGCCGCCCCGCCTGTCCCGTCGCCAGCGGTGCAAGCTGCTTCGCCGCGCCGAGAAAGCGGTCGATCTCGCCGGGTGCCGAGCGGCCGCCGGCGATCCCTGCGTTCGTGGCCTTGCCCACCACCCTGTCGGTCTTGTCTGTCATGCGTCTGATATTGGCCATCGCCGGGACATTTGCTACCCGTCACCGCCACGGGCGGTCAGCGGCAGATGACCGCCCCGGACGAGGGACAAGGCCTATGACCGAGATCGCGATCTTCGAGACCGTCGCCGCCATGCGCGCGGCGGTGGCGAACTGGCACGCGGCGGGCGACAAGGTTGGGCTCGTGCCGACCATGGGCGCGCTGCATGAGGGCCATATCGCGCTGGTGAAGGAAGCGCAGCGCCATGCCAGGCGGGTCATCGTCACGATCTTCGTCAACCCGACGCAGTTTGCGCCGCATGAGGACTTCAAGAAATACCCGCGTACCTTCGACGACGATTGCGCCAAGCTCGTCGCAGCCGGCGCCGATGCGGTCTTCTTCCCCTCCGTCGAAGAGATGTACCCGGCCGGCTTTGCGACCCGCGTGCTGCTGCTCGGCCCCGCAGCCGTCGGCCTCGACGACCGCTTCCGGCCGACCCATTTCGAGGGCGTCGCGACGGTCTGCTGCAAGCTCTTCACGCAGTCGCGAGCCGATCTCGCCGTCTTCGGCGAGAAGGACTACCAGCAGCTCAAGGTGGTGACGCGCATGGCCGCCGATCTCGACCTCGGCATCGCGATCGTGCCACTGCCGACCTTCCGCGAGCAAGACGGCCTCGCCATGTCCTCGCGCAACCGCTACCTCACCCCCGAACACCGCGCGCTGGCGCCGCTGCTGCACCGGGTCATGCAGGCGCTGGCGGTCCGCATCCGCAACCGCGACGACCTGTTCAGGGCGGTCGCCGACGCGCAGGGCGAGATCATTTCGGCGGGATTCGAACTGGATTATCTCGAGGCCCGCCATGCCGACACGCTGGCGCCGGTGACCTCGCTGGCCGACGGCCCCATCCGCCTGCTCATCGCGGCGCGCCTGGGCGCAACGCGGCTGATCGACAATATCGCGGTGTGATGTGAAGAATCATCCCAGATGGCGGCTCACATCCATGCGCTGGTGAAGTACGCGCATGACGTCCAACCCCGTCCCCGAGATTGTGTAGAACACCCTATGCGATCCCACTGGATAGCATAGGTATCCGGCACGAATATCGCTCGGGCGACCGCGTTTTTGGCCGGAGGCGAGCGCCTCGAAACCCGCCACGATCATGCCGTGATAACGTTCTGCCTGCATCAGTGACCAGCGCTCGGCCGTGTAGGACCAGATCTCTTCGAGATCGGCTTCCGCGCGAGGTGAAAGCCGATAGCCAAGCGGCTCAGCCATTCCGGGCGCGCATCCGCGCCTTGAACGCCTCATTGTCGAAGGGGCGCGGGGGCCCGGACTGTTCCCCTTCGATCAACGCGTTCTCGAGGGCTTTGACCTTAGCCTCGTGATCCTCGAGCAGGCGCAACCCGGCGCGCACGACATCGCTCGCCGAGCCATAGCGACCAGTTTCGATCTGCACGCCCACAAAGCTGCTGAAATGCTCATCGAGCGAAACCGACGTGATCTTCGACATGACGTCTCCCTCGACCCGGCTTTCAAGATAGCGAGCGGTGGGCTCGCCGCCAAGCGGCTGCGCTAAAGCAGCCCCAACCCCGCCAACTCGCGCCGCAGCGCCTCGGGCATCGCGCCGAGATCGCCGCTGCGGCCGTCGATGTCGCGGGGTGCGTCGGTCTCGGTGAGATAGCGCCAGCCCTGGAACGGGCGGCAGGGCCGCGGCTCCAGCGCCACGACCACGGGCTCCAGCACGAGATGGCAACGGCCGATACCGTCGCCATCGGTGAAGGGGCGAATGGCGGTCAGGCGCTGCCGCGCCGCGATCTGGCCCTTGATCACCCAGTAGAGCGAGCCGCCATCGAGCAGCTCGTCGAGGCGCTTGGGCACCATGCGGGTGGTGTGCATCTGCTCGGCCGGCCGACCAAGCCGCCGCTCCAGCGTCAGCCGCTCCTCGATCCACTCTTCGAGATCGTTGATCGATTCGGCGCCGACGCAGAGCTTGAGCAGATGGAGAGCCATGGCGGGCAACCTAATGCCGGCGACGCAACCCGACCAGCACCCGCGCGTTTCTCTCCACAGATGCGATGCGCAACCGTCACTGCGAGCGCAGCGAAGCAATCCAGCGTTTCGCACTATGTCCGCCTGGATTGCTTCGCTGCGCTCGCAATGACGATGATTCAGCACCGCCGACGAGACATTGGATCGAACGGAGACAGACATGCACGGGCTCAACGACAAGGCCATCCTCGTCACCGGCTCGACCAACGGCATCGGCCGGGCGATGGCGGAGCGGCTGGTCGCCGATGGCGCGAAGGTCCTCGTCCATGGCCGCGACCAGGCCGAGGTCGACGATGCCTGCCGCGAACTCGGCACCGCCGCCAAGGGCGCCACCGGCGATCTGGCCGATCCGGCCACGGCGCAGGCGCTGGTCGATGCGACGGTCCAAGCGTTCGGGCACATCGATGGGCTGGTCAACAATGCCGGCATGTACCCGCGCGGCACGATCGGCGAGACCACGGCTGACTTCTTCGACAAGGTCTTCGCCGTCAACGCGCGCGCGCCGCTGCTCTGCGCCGAGGCTGCGATCCGCGCCTTCCGCCGGCAGGGCTCGGGTGGATCGATCGTGACCATCGGCTCGATCAACGCCTGGTGCGGACAGCAAAATCTCACCGTCTATTCCATGTCCAAGGGCGCGCTGATGACGATGACGCGCAACCTCGCTGACGCGCTCGGCCCCGAGCGCATCCGCCTCAACCAGCTCAATGTCGGCTGGACCTTCACCGCCAATGAGGATGCGACACAGCAGAAGGAGGGAAAGGCGCCGGGCTGGGAGAACCATGTGCCCCTCCGCCAGGCCCCGAGCGGCCAGATCATGCAGCCGGCCGAGATCGCCGCCCATACCGCCTTCTGGCTGTCGGACCAGAGCGCCCCGGTCTCGGGCCAGATCTACGAGGTCGAGCAGTTCCCGGTGATCGGGCGGATGTGAGCGGGCGATCCCGTCAAAACGCGAATGCCAAGACCCATCCAACACGCGACGTCATTGCGGACAAGCCGCGTAGCGGCGCAGCTCCGGAATCCATCATAGAGCACCGTCATGCCTTACGATGGATTCTGGGTCTTCGCTGCGCTCGCCCGGAATGACGGAGCACGTGTTTGCTCTGCGGGAAAAGAGCCGATGAACGCGATTCCAAATGAGGAACCGTCCGCAAGCGACTCCAACGACTCAGCTAGTCCCCCAGCACCACCACCTTTAGTCCCCCAGCACCACCACCTTCGCGCCCTCGGCCACCTGAGCACCCGCCTCGCCCGCGACCTCGCTCACAGTCCCGTCACGCGGGGCCACCAGCACATGCTCCATCTTCATCGCCTCGACGATGGCGAGCCGCTGGCCCTTCACCACCGCGTCACCGGCCGCAACGAACAGCGCGATCAGCTTGCCGTGCATCGGCGCCTTGATCACGCCGCCGGAACCGGCTGCCGCGTCGAGATCCACACTGAACGGATCGAACAGAGCCACAGAAGTCTGCCGGCCGCGATGCAGCGCCAGCCAGGTGCCCCGCTCGCCTTGCGCCAGCGCGATCTCGTGCTCGCCCTCGGCAATATCATGGCCCGGCAGGCTGATGTGGGCGCCCTCATCATGCCACTCGATCCGCGCCTCGACCCGCTCGCCATCGACCAGCAGCGGCAGCCCAATCGCCGGGCGCGGCATCAGCGAAAAGGCGTCTGCTACGAGCCAGGGCGAACGATGCTCGCCATCGACACGCTCGGCTGCCTGCATCACGCCGGCAAGCTCGCGCTCCTCCTCGAGCTGGAGCGCAGCGGCCGCCACCGCCGCTGCGTCGAGCGGCTGCGGCTCGGCCCCCAGCGCCGTGATGTTGCGTTCGATGAAGCCGGTGTCGAAGGGGCCGTCGCGGAAGCCCTGCGCCTCCGTTAGCTTCTTCAGGAAAGCGAGATTGGTGCGCGGGCCCGCGACCACCGTCTGCCCCAGGGCCGCGCCGAGACGATCGAGCGCCTCGTCGCGCGTCGCGCCATGGGCGATGATCTTGGCGATCATCGGGTCATAGAACGGTGTCACCGTATCGCCGGCCTCGACGCCGGTGTCGATGCGGATGCCCTCGCCCTCCGGGAATTGCAACGCCCAGAGCTTGCCGGTCGAGGGCAGGAAGCCCTTCTCCGGATCCTCGGCATAGAGCCGCGCCTCGACGGCATGCCCGGTGGCGGTCACATCGCCTTGCGAAAAGCCCAGCTTCTCGCCGGCCGCGACCCGCAGCTGCAGTTCGACCAGATCGAGCCCGGTGATCGCCTCCGTCACCGGATGCTCGACCTGCAGCCGCGTGTTCATCTCCATGAAGTAGAACCGGTCGGCGCGCAGGCCCTCGCGCCCGTCGGCGATGAACTCGACCGTGCCCGCCCCGACATAACCAACCGCCTTCGCCGCTTCGGTCGCGGCCCGGCCCATCGCGGCGCGGACCTCGTCGGTCATGCCCGGGGCCGGCGCCTCCTCGATGACCTTCTGGTGGCGGCGCTGCAGCGAGCAGTCGCGCTCGAACAGATGCACGACGTTGCCGTGGCTGTCGCCAAAAACCTGGATTTCGACATGGCGCGGCGAGAGCACATATTTCTCGACCAGCACGCGGGCATCGCCAAAGGCGCTCTGCCCCTCGCGCTGCGCGCTGGTAAGCGCGTCAGCAAAATCCGCCGCGCGGTCCACCTTCTTCATGCCCTTGCCGCCGCCGCCCGCGACCGCCTTGATCAGCACGGGATAGCCGATGCGTTCGGCCTCCTTCGCGAGGAACTCCACGCCCTGCTCGGCGCCGTGATAGCCCGGCACCACCGGCACATTTGCCTTTTCGACCAGCGCCTTGGCGGCGTCCTTCAATCCCATCGCGCGGATCGCCGAGGCCGGCGGCCCGACGAAGACGATGCCCGCCTGCGCGCAGGCCTCGGCGAAATCGGCATTCTCGGAGAGGAAGCCGTAGCCCGGATGGATGCAGGCAGCGCCGGACTCCTTCGCCACCGCCAGGATCTTGGCCCCGTCGAGATAGCTCTCGCGGGCCGGCGCGGGGCCGATATGATAGGCCTCATCGGCCATCTGCACGAACAGCGCCTCGGCGTCCGCGTCGGAATAGACCGCGATGGTGCGCAGGCCCAGCCGGCTGGCCGTGCGGATGACGCGACAGGCGACCTCGCCGCGATTGGCGATCAGGATGGAGGGCAGCGTCTCGGCGATCGTCATGGGCGGCGGTCCTCGGGCGTCGTTCCTGCGCAGGCGTGCCGCCTTTATAGCCCGCCGACGGGTGCTGTCGCCGCCTTGTTGTGCACAGGCGCATCGGCAGGCTTCACGCGCAGCGAACGCCAGATCGCCCAGGTCGCCTGGAAGCAGAGCCCGGCGACGAAGACGTCGAAGACATATTCCGGCCAACGCACCGGCGCGACGCGCGCCGCCAGCCCCACCAGGGCAAAACCCGTCGTCGAGATCACATCGTTGCGCGACGACAGCCAGGTCGCCTTGATGACGGGATTGTCCTCGCCCCGGAAGCGCCAGAGCACGGCGACGATCAAGACCGCGATCACCACGGCGCTGCCGGCCGAGAAGCCGAGCGCCCAGATCTCGATCGGCCGCGGCACGGCGATCTTGGCGGCGAGGTCGTAGAGCGTGTGGAAGCCCGCCACCGCCATCACCGCGCCGATCGCCAGCGCCGCCAGCCGCTCGGCCCGGGCATCGCGCCCGAACACCACCGCCGCGATACCATAAAGCGCGACGTCATAGACCCAGTCGACGCCATCCTTGAACAATTGCGCATTGCCCACCGCGAGCGCGTAAGCCACGACGCCGCTGGCGAAGACGAGGATGCCGAGCGCGATGCCCCAGATGGTCAGGGTGTAGGCGCGGGCGATGCGCGGCGCGACGGGCACGGCATTGTCGTGAGGCTCAGCCATCCCTCAAACCCTCACCGTCATTCCGGGCAAGCGAAGCGGTGCCGATCCGGAATCCATCATAGGCGCAGTGCTTTACGATGGATTCCGGAGCTCCGCTTCGCTGCGTCCGGAATGACGGAGCGCTTCAACGACGAAACCGGAAGCAGCCTGCCCCTCACCCGCGCCCGACAAACGGCGCATTCGTCGCCATCACCGTGACGAACAGCACATTGGCCTCCGGGGGCAGGCTCGCCATGTGCAGCACGGTCGTCGCGACATGGTCGACATCCATCACCGGCTCGACCTTGATCGAGCCGTCGGCCTGCGGCACGCCGGTGGTCATCTTGCGCGCCATCTCGGTCAGGGCATTGCCGATATCGACCTGGCCGACCGCGATGCCGTATTTGCGCCCGTCCAGCGAGGCCGTCTTGGTCAGGCCGTTGATGGCGTGCTTGGTTGCGGTATAGGCGACCGAATTGGGCCGCGGCGCATGGGCCGAGATCGAGCCGTTGTTGATGATGCGCCCGCCCTGCGGCTCCTGGCTCTTCATCAGCCTGAAGGCGGCCTGCGTGCACAGAAAGGGGCCGGTCAGGTTGGTGTCGACGACCTTCTGCCAGTCCTCCAGCGAGAGATCCTCCAGCATGATGCCGCCGGGCGCGTTCACGCCGGCATTGTTGAACAGCACGTCGAGCCGCCCGAACGCTTCCTTCGTCCTGGCAAACAGCGCATCCACCGAGGCCTTGTCGGTGACGTCGGTCGAAACGGCGAGCGCCTGCGAGGCGTCCACGCCCGACAGCGCGATCGTCTCCTCCAGCGCATCGATCCGGCGCCCGGCCAGCACGGTGCGGTAGCCGTCTTTCAGGAAGGCGAGCGCCACGGCCCGCCCGACGCCCGATCCGGCTCCGGTGATGATCGCGACCTTTGTGTGAGCGGCTTTGCTGGCGGACGGCATGGCGTATCCTCTGGTTTCTTGATCGTTCAACCGTTTTGAAACGGTGTCGGCGACCATAGCAGCGCCAGAGTAAGACGGAACCGGCTTTCGCGCAGATGGCCTGCGCGCGTGTCGCCAGGCCGGGCCTGCCCTATCCCGCCTTCGCCATGCTGATCCAGGGGCAGTTGACGACGGGCTGCGGCGGCTCGACGGGGCGACCGATGAGATAGCCTTGGAACGCATCGATCCCCAGCGCCAGCAGCGCCTGCGCCTGTTTCGGGGTCTCGACGCCCTCGGCGACGATCTGCAGATCGAACCGTCGGGCGATCAACACCGCCCCTTCGATCACCGAGCGGGATTTGCCATCGATATCGGCGATGAAGGACCGGTCGATCTTGATCTGTCGAATCGGAAAATCGCGCAGGCGGGCCAGCGAGGAATAGCCCGTGCCGAAATCGTCGACGGCAAGACAGATGCCGATGGCGTCCAGCTGGTTGAGCACCTCGAGCATCTGAGCGTCGCTAGCCGGCATGAATACCGACTCGGTGACCTCGAGATGAAGCCAGGAGGCCGCCAGCCCATGTCGGGCCAACGTCGTGCGCACGATCTCGATGAAGTCCGGCTGCACCAGTTGTCTGACCGAGCAATTGACCGCCACCGCTGCGCGGATGCCGGAGCGGTGCCAGAGTGCTGCGGCCTCGCAAGCCCGGTCCAGCACCCAGGCGCCCAGCGCGCCGATCTGGTTGCTTTCCTCGGCGATGGAGATGAATTCATCCGGCGACAGATGACCGAGCGTGGGGTGAGCCCAGCGGATCAGCGCTTCAAATGCCCGCAATTCGCCCGTCGCGGCGCCCACGATCGGCTGGAACGCGAGCCAAAACTGATGTTCGTCGAGGCCGGAGCGAATATCGTCGGCAATGCGCTCGCGCCGCTCCAGGGCGGCGGCCAGTGACGGATCGTAACAGATTGGAACGACCGAGCCCTGTCGTTTTGCCTGGGCGGCGGCGAGATCGGCTGCCCGGATCAGCTCTTCCAGACCTGTCCCGTTTTCAGGGCAGCGCGCGACACCGATGCTGGCGCTGACGTCCAGCGTCTGGCCGTAGAACACGAAGGGCGCGGCGAAGAGCGCGACAAGCTGGGAGTCGATCCGGTCGGCTTCATTGGCCGCGGGGATGAGGATCACAAGTTCATCACCACCCCAGCGGCCGACCATCGCATCTGGGGGCAGGCGCACCACGAGCCTCGCTGCCACCTCTCGCAGCACATAGTCACCGGCCTCATGGCCCAACGTATCGTTGATTCGCTTGAAGCGGTTCAGGTCGAGGAAATAGACATAGCCCTGACAGTGCCCCTCGGCGGCCAGGCTGAACAGATCGCTCAGCCCGCGTCGGTTCAGCAACCCCGTCAACAGGTCATGCGAAGCCTGGTGCTTCAGCGTCTCGGTTCGCTCGCGAACCTTGTTCTCGAGCGTCTGGTTTGCATCGAGCACCTGCGCCATCAGCTCCGTGTTGCGTTGCCCCAGTTGCACCGACTGCATCAGGAGAAGGCGGTTGCCCCGATGCGCCACGATCATCACAACGGTGAAGATCAGCCCAACGAGACCGATCACAGCGGTCACCGCTTCGCCTTGTCCGAACGCCATTAGCCGGACACAGCCCGGAACCATCAGGATGGAAATGTAGAGCGGGCCAATCAGCGCAAACAGTGCCAGCACGCCAATCGCACCCGCGGCCATGCCGGCCAGGATGATGCTGGTGCTGTATCTGACCAGAGGATCGGGGAACGCCAGCAGAAGCCAGCCCAGAACCGCCCAGCCGGCCGCCCCCACCAGCATGCCGAGACCCGCGATCAGGATCTGGCGCCGGGCCTCGGCCTCGCTACCGTCCTCGGACGGCGCGCGTCCTCCCGTCCACACATGCACGATGATCCGGAGCAGGGAGGCAAGGGTAACAAAACCCAGCCACCACCACACCCACGCCACGCCGGCCGATGCCGCCGACAAGCTTACTGCGACCGATGCCGCAAAGTTAACGAACAGGGAGGGAAGATAATTGCGCCGAACGATCGGGAACAAGGCCATGGAGACCTCGCCCGAGGGCTGCAGAACCACGGGGGGATGCGCAAACAACAGGCTCGTCCAGACTTGAGAACACCAACGTCAGTCCGGAACCGTTACAGCGAAATCGATAGTCAAACGTAAAGATCGATGCCGCGTTTTGGGCGCATCGATGCGCAGCGGCCACTTGACCCGTCACGCTCCGGCGCGCAGCGCCTCGGCGGCCGGCCGCTGGTTCGATCGTCGACCCGCCCGCCCTACTCCACCGGCGTCCAGGTCACCGTCTTGCAGATCACACCGACGATGCAGCCGCGTGTGGACAGGCCGTCGGGCTTGACCGTCAGGGTCATGGCGAAGCGGCGGTTGCGCTTGGGATCGAAGGCCTCCCCCTTGAGCGTGTCGGCCCCCTCGGGCTTCAGCGTCAGCACCAACCGGTCGCCGACCTCCTCGCCGCCGCTGGTGTCCTTGATCCAGACATTGGTGGCGCAGATGTCGCTGCCGCAGGGCGCGATCCGCACGCGGGCATTGCCGTCGTCGCGCAGCCAGACGCCGCTGGGGTCGGGGCTGTTGGAAAGCGCCGGCAGAGGCGCCAGAAGCGCCAAAATGAGGGTCGGAGCAGCCAGGGTCGGCTTCATGGTCGGTTCTCCCAATCGGTCTGGCCTGTCGATACGCTGCTTCCGTCGCAGCGGTTTCACGATCACGCGGAATGTGATCCCCCCGGGCACCGGGGGCGTAGGAAGCACCAGACCCGCAACCGGAGACATGCCTTGAAAACCATCCTGATCGCCTATGCCGCCGCCGCCCTTGCCTTCCTCGCGGTCGACGCGGTGTGGCTTTCCACCATGGCCAATCTTCTGTACCGGCCGCTGCTCGGCGACATGCTTGCGCCCCAGTTCGCGCTGGCGCCCGCCGTGGCGTTCTACGTCATCTATATCGGCGGCATCGTCTTCTTCGCCATCCGTCCGGCGCTCGTGACGGGGCGGCTCGCCACCGCAGCGCTCCACGGCGCGGCGCTCGGCTTCGTCGCCTATGGCACCTATGACCTCACCAACCACGCGACCCTACGCGACTGGCCGCTCATTATCACGGTCGCCGACATGATCTGGGGCACGCTGCTGACGGCCTCGGCTTCAGTCGCGGGCTTCGCCGCCGCCCGGCGCTTTGGCTGAGGCGACTTCCGCATCGGCCAGCAGCGTCGAGAAGGTGAGCGCGGTGAAGGCGGTGAGCCCTCCCGCGCTCAGCATGTTGAGGCGCAGCAGCGCCGCATACTCGGCCGCGCTGTAGATGCGGCTCGGCGCGCCATAGGCGTCATGGAACAAAAAATACGCCAGGAAGCAGAAGCCGGCGAGCGGGAAGGCCGCGATCCAGCGCTCGGACGGCCGGAAGATCAGCAGCGCCAGCACGGCGCAGGGAATGAGGAATATCTCGACGCCCGAGGCGACGCCGAACACCTTCGCCGAAAGCAGCGTGTTGGCGATGCCGGCTATCGGCAGCAGCGCCCGGCCCAGCACCGTGTTCCAGCGCGAGAGCGCCGGCACCGCCAGGAAGAACGGCGTCGACAGGAAGGTCCAGGCGGTCGGGCCGATCTCGGGACCGACCGACCAGTAGAAATACAGCGGGTAGAAGGGCTGGTTGGAGGCGACCAGCAGGGCAATGAAATTGGCCGTGGCGACGCGCGGATCGGGATGATGCGCATAGGCCCTGAGCGCGGCCATGCCGTCCGTGAGCCAGGCGGGAAGCGACATGATGAGCGGCCTCGTGCAGCGGCGACGTTTGCTCATCTACGGCGCGAGAACGCGATCGGGTCACCTCTTCCGTTAGGGCGTCACATCCGGAACACGCCGAACTTCGTCTCCGGCACCGGGGCGTTGAGGCAGGCGGAGAAGGCCAGTGCCAGCACGCGACGGGTCTCCGACGGCAGGATGATGCCATCGTCCCAGAGCCGGGCGGTGGCGTAATAGGGCGAGCCCTCGGCCTCGATCTTGTCGCGGATCGGCGCCTTGAAGGCCTCTTCCTCCTCGGCCGACCAGCTCTTCCCTTCCGCCTCGATGTTGTCGCGCCTGACCGTGCCGAGCACGCTCGCCGCTTGCTCGTGCCCCATCACCGAGACCCGCGAATTGGGCCAGGAGAACAGGAATCGCGGCGAATAGGCCCGCCCGCACATGCCGTAATTGCCGGCCCCGAAGGAGCCGCCGACCAGCACGGTGATCTTGGGCACGCGGGCCGTGGCAACAGCCGTGACCAGCTTGGCGCCATCCTTGGCGATGCCGCGTGTCTCGACATCGCGCCCGACCATGAAGCCGGTGATGTTCTGCAGGAAGAGCAGCGGAATCCGGCGCTGGCAGCACAATTCGATGAAATGCGCGCCCTTCAGAGCGCTCTCCGAGAACAGAATGCCGTTATTGCCGATGATGCCGACCGGAATGCCGTGGATGCGGGCAAAGCCCGTGACCAGCGTCGTGCCGTAGAGCTTCTTGAACTCGTCAAATTCCGAACCATCGACCAGCCGGGCGATGACCTCGCGAATGTCGTACTGCTTCTTGAGATCGGTCGGGACGACGCCTTCGAACTCGGCGGGGTCGTAGAGCGGCTCGGCCGCTTCAGCGATGTCGATGTCGGGCCGCTTCAGGCTGTTGAGGTTGAAGGCGATGCGGCGCGCGATCGCCAGCGCATGGCTGTCGTCGCCGGCATAATGGTCGGCAACGCCCGACAGCCGCGCATGGACATCGGCACCACCGAGATCCTCGGCGCTCACCACCTCGCCGGTCGCGGCCTTCACCAGAGGCGGCCCCCCAAGGAAGATCGTGCCCTGCTGCTTCACGATCACGGTCTCGTCCGACATCGCCGGGACATAGGCGCCGCCGGCCGTACAGGAGCCCATGACGACCGCGATCTGCGGAATCCCCTCCGCCGAGAGCGTCGCCTGGTTGTAGAAGATCCGGCCGAAATGCTCCTTGTCGGGAAAGACCTCGGTCTGGTGCGGCAGGTTGGCTCCGCCCGAATCGACCAGATAGATGCAGGGCAGCCGGTTCTCGCGGGCAATCTCCTGGGCGCGGAGGTGCTTTTTCACCGTTATCGGGTAATAGGTGCCGCCCTTGATGGTGGCGTCGTTGCAGACGACCATCACCTCGCGCCCGGCGACACGGCCGATGCCGGCGATCATGCCAGCACCATGGACATCGCCCTCATACATCCCGTACGCCGCCAGCGACCCGATCTCGAGAAAGGCAGAGCCTGGATCGAGCAGGCGCAGCACGCGCTCTCTGGGAAGAAGTTTTCCGCGGGCGGTATGGCGCTCGCGCGACTTCTCATTGCCGCCGAGCGCAGCCGCCGCGCGCCGTGCCTCGAGTTCGGCGCGCAGCCCCGCCCAGGCTTGGCGGTTGGCCTGCGTCTCGACCGAATTCAGATCGACCTTGCTCTCGATGACCGGCACGGCGCCCTCCCAGGCGAAATAGGCTTGCCCGGGTTATGGCGCGGCGCGGCGCAAACGCCAACCGGCGACGATGCTCACAAGGGTCGGGGCAAACCGCCCCGCGCGCCGAAGCCGGCGCTCAGCCGGCCGGCGCGGAGACCGTCGGCCCGAAGATGCGCTCGAACTCCCGTCGCAGCCCGACATCCACATCCGCCATCGTCAACGGCAGGCCGAGATCGACCAGCGAGGTCACGCCATGCTCGCTGACGCCGCAGGGCACGATCCCGTCGAAATGCGACAGCTCCGGCTCGACATTCAGCGAGATGCCATGAAACGAGACCCAGCGTCGCACGCGGATGCCGATCGCGGCGATCTTGTCCTCGGCCATCGCGTGCCCACCACGCACCGCCTTCTCCGGCCGGCGCACCCAGACGCCGACCCTGTCCTCGCGCCGCTCGCCCTTGACGTTGAAACCGTCGAGCGTCGCGATCAGCCAGGATTCGAGCGCCGCGACGAAGCGCCGAAGGTCCGGCTCGCGCCGCTTCAGATCGAGCATGACATAGGCCACGCGCTGGCCCGGCCCGTGATAGGTGAATTGCCCGCCCCGGCCGCTGCGATGCACGGGAAAGCGCTCGGGCGCGATCAGATCGGCGTCCTTCGCCGAGGTGCCGGCGGTGTAGAGCGGCGGATGCTCGACCAGCCAGACGCGCTCGGGGACCAGCCCGTCGGCGATCAGCCCGGCACGGCGCTCCATCTGCGCAACCGCATCGTCATAGCCGACGAGGCCGTCGGCCACGACCCATTCGACCGGCGCGCAGCCAGCCTCGCTCCGGAACAATTCGGCGAGCGTCTCGCGGGTCTTCACTGCGCATTAACCCTGTTGCGACCAACCTCGGGACTGAGGATGCGGCCCGCCTCATGCTCCCCGTTCGGAGAACAGGCAAGTTTCGTTGGTCGAATGTTGAAGTAGGGTTTCGGAGGCACGACTTGAAGGCCGATCTTGATCTCGTCCCCGTCGAACTGACCGTCGTCCTGGGTTCCGCCCGGATGCCGATCTACAAATTGCTGCGCATGGGCCGCGGCGCGATCATCGAACTCAATGCCAGCGAGACCGACGAGGTCCAGATTCTCGCCAACAACCACCCCTTCGCCAAGGGAATCGTCGTCGTCAGCGGCTCGAGGATCTCGGTCGAGATCACCCAGATGCTCAAGCGACCGACCGTCTACAGCCTGCAAAGTGTCGCTGCGGCGGCCTGACCGCCTTTTCCTGCGCAGGCCCCTTGTGGCGAGGGATTCGATTTGCTAGACCCGCGCCGCTCCGGAGTTCACCGCGTCAGCGCGGATTGTCGGAGCCGTCGCGGTCATGGCGGAATTGGTAGACGCACTACCTTGAGGTGGTAGCGGGGAGACCCGTGGAGGTTCGAGTCCTCTTGACCGCACCAGATTGGGGGCTTCGGCCCGGCGAACGGCGATCCTTCGGGGTCGCCGTTCGCGTTTGGGCCCACGAGCTTTTTATCCCCGATCGAGCGTGCTGCATTGCAACGGCGGGAGGCCGCTGACACAAGGGCGTCAGGCACGGCACCGAATCCTAGGGTTCGGCCGCATTCCTTTTCCACCATCGCAAAGCGCGGAGCGGGCCCATGACGGACACCGAAAAGGCTCCGGGCGAAACGCTCGATCGTCCGATCCGCGACGAGGACGGGGCGATCGACGCCGGCCTGGTCGAGCAGGTCTCGCAGGCGCTGGCGCTGTCGGATCTGACGACGCTGCGCGACGTCGTCGCCGACATGCACGAGGCCGATCTCGGCGCGCTGCTCGAGGCGCTCGACCGCGATGAGCGCACCCGGCTGATCTCGCAGCTTGGTCGCGACTTCGACTTCACCGCCCTGACCGAGGTCGACGATTCGATTCGCGAGGAGATTCTCGAGACGCTGTCGGCCCAGACAGTGGCCGAAGGCGTGCGCGACCTCGACACCGACGACGCGGTCTACATCCTCGAGGACCTCGACGACGCCGACAAGAAAGAGGTGCTCGACCGCCTGACCCCGGCCGAACGCATCGTCCTGCAGCAGGGCCTCGACTATCCGGAGGACAGCGCCGGCCGGCGCATGCAAAGCGAAATCCTCGCCGTGCCGGCCTTCTGGACGGTCGGTCAGACGATCGACCATCTCCGCCAGACCGACAACCTGCCTGAACGGTTCTTCGAAATCCTCGTCGCCGACCCCGCTCATCACTTCGTCGGCTCGGTCCCGCTCGACCGGCTTTTGCGCACGCAAAGGCCGGTGGCGATCGCGACCCTCGTCGAAGAGGACAGCCGTGCCGTGAAGGCGACCGACGACATCGAGGACGTGGCGCGCCTGTTCCAGCGCTACAATCTCATCGCTACGCCCGTCATCGACGATGCCGGGCGGCTCGTCGGCGTGCTCACCATCGACGATATCGTCGATGTGATCGAGGATGCGGCCGACGACGACGTCAAGCAGCTCGGCGGCGTCAATGCGGACGAGGAACTGTCCGATCCCGTTCCCAAAATCGCCCGCAGCCGATTCAGCTGGCTCATTGTCAACCTCGGCACGTCGTTTCTCGCCGCCGCCGTGATGAGCCTGTTCGAGGCGCAGCTGTCGCAGGTTGTGGCGCTGGCCATTCTTGCGCCGGTGGTGGCCAGCCAGGGCGGCAATGCCGCGACGCAGACGATGACGGTAACGGTGCGGGCGCTCGCGACCCAGCAGCTCGGCTCCTGGAACCTGCGCCGCTTCCTCACCCGCGAGATGATCGTCGGGATGATCAACGGCGTCGGCTTCGCGCTGATCACCGGCGGCGTCGCGGCCTTGTGGTTCGGCAGCCAGGGTCTTGGCGTCGTCATCGCCATCGCCATGGTGCTGAACCTGTTGGCCGCCGCCCTGGCGGGTGTCGCGATCCCCGTCATCCTCGATCGCCTGGAGGTCGATCCCGCCATCGCCTCAGGCACCTTCGTCACCACGGTGACCGATGTCGTGGGCTTCTTCTCATTCCTCGGCATCGCCGCGATCTGGCTGGCGCATATCTGAAGAGCGCCGGTCCGGTCGCGCCCTGTGGTTCGACGTGGCTGGACGCCACCGCGTGGGCGCCCTGCGCCCGATCAGGCGAAAAGCGCGACAGCGTAAACGCGCCGTCAAGTTTTCTCCACGATCTTGCGCGATATGAACCGTCGTCGCATGAACCTCTTCAAGCCAGCATCCTGTCTCGCCGCCGCCGCTCTCGCGGTCCTTGGCGGCTGCGTGGCCATGGAGGGGCATTACCCTGCCAAGGGCGATGCCCGTCCCCATCCCGGCGTGGCGCAGGCCCATGCCTACCCGATCCATGGCATCGACATCTCGCGCTGGCAGGGCGACATCGACTGGACGGCCGTCAAGGGCGCCGGGACCCGCTTCGTCTTCATGAAGGCGACGGAGGGCGGCGACCATGTCGATCCCGCCTTCCAGCGCAACTGGGAGGGGGCGCGCCGCGCCGGCATTCCGCGTGGCGCCTATCATTTCGTCTACTGGTGCCGGCCTGCCCATGAGCAGGCGATCTGGTTCAAGCAGCATATCCCCAGCGACCCCGACGCGCTGCCGCCGGTTCTGGACGTCGAGTGGAACGGCCACTCGAAAAGCTGCCCGAAGAAGATCGATCGCAATCTCGCGCTGGAGAAGATCCAGCTGATGCTGACCGAGCTCGAGCAGCTCACCGGCAAGAAGCCGATCATCTATACCGACATCACCTTCCACAAGGACGTGCTCGAAGGGCAGTTCGACGATTACCCCTACTGGATCCGCTCGACTGCGGGACTGCCGGAGACACGCTATAACGGCCGGCCCTGGGAATTCTGGCAGTTCACCACGACCGGCCGTGTGCCCGGCATCAAGGGCGACGTCGATCGCAATGCCTTCTTCGGCAATGAGGGCGAGTTCATTGGCTGGCGCACCGGCGAATTCGACATCGGCACACGCCGCTGGGACAAGCAGAAGGGCGTGCCGCCCCAGCCGAGCCCCGGTCCCGAGCGGCCGGCGGCTCCGACGCCCTCGCCGGTGGTGGCGCGCATTCCCGGCAGCGTCGCCCCTGTCGCCTCGTCCTTTCAGCCGCCCGACGACGAGGTCGCCGAGACACAGTGACAGGTCATCGCGCCGGCTGTCAGACGCAGGCGTTATCACCGGCACGCACCGGACCGCCCCTCCCCGGTTAACCAAAGCTGAAACAAGCAAGGCGCATTGGCGCCAAATCTAACCGGCTCTTAACCGCCACCGCCGCAATTCGACGGACGACGCAAGGAGTGAGGAGATGCCGGTGCGATCGAGGATCTTGAAGCGGGCTGCGCTTGGCGCCCTGGCGCTGTGCGGCCTGCTGACCGGCCTGGCCGCCCCTGCCGCCGCCCTCTACCCCAAGAAAAGCGATGCCTCGCCCCATCACGGCGTGCGCGATGCGCGCCGCCAGGCGATCCAGGGCATCGACATTTCGCGCTGGCAGGGCGAGATCGACTGGGACAAGGTCAAGGATGCCGGCACCCGCTTCGTCTTCATGAAGGCGACGGAAGGCGGCGACCATCTCGATCCGAACTTCAGGCAGAACTGGGCCGGCGCGAAGAAGGCCGGCATCCCGCGCGGCGCCTACCACTTCGTCTGGTGGTGCCGCCCGGCGCGCGAGCAGGTCCGCTGGTTCAAGCGCCACATCCCGCGCGACCCCGACGCGCTGCCCCCCGTGCTCGACGTCGAATGGCAGAACGGCTCGCAATGTGCCCGCAAGGTCTCGCGCGAGGATGCGCTGGAGAAGATGCGCATCATGCTGGCCGCCCTGCATGAGCACACCGGCAAGAAACCGATCATCTACACCGACATCAATTTCCACGAGGACATCCTCGAGGGGCAGTTCAACGACTATCCCTATTGGCTGCGCTCGACCGCCGCACCGCTGAAGCATCGCTACAAGCGCGAGCAGTGGGAGTTCTGGCAGTTCACCACCACCGGCCGCGTGCCCGGCATCACCGGCGACGTCGATCGCAATGCCTTTTTCGGCAGCGAAAGCCAGTTCGCGGCCTGGCGCGAAGGTCGCTTCGACATCGGTACGCGGACATGGCACGGCAGCGGCCCGCTGATCGCGGGGCGCAAGCCGCCAGCGACATCCGCGGGCTCGCGGGCGACCAAGGCCGCCGGCGGCGCGGCGCTGCGTCCCATCCCGCCGGCGCGAATCCCGCAGCGCACCGCGCAGCGCGACTGACACGATGCCGCCCCGCACCCGCGACCAGGCCTAGCGGTACTGTCATCGAAACGTCACGAGGCGGGCGCAGGGCTCGCCGCTAGACTCACCCGCATCGTTCAGCATCCCGATGACCTCCCCGCTCGCCATCGCCGCCGACGCCCAGTCCCGCATGGGCATGGTCTGGGCCTATCGCTTCGATGCCGACGGCGCGCCGCTGCTGGTCGAGCGCGAAACCGTGCCCCCGGTCGATCCGGCCGAGGGGTTCGTCTGGATCCATCTCGATCTCGTCCACAGCCGCGCCAAGGCCTGGGTCGCCGAACAGCCCTGGCTGCCGGCCGAGGCCGAGGAGATGTTCATCTCGCCCGAGAGCCATCAGCGGCTCGATCATTCCGCCGATTTCGTCTGGGGCGTCTCGCATGATCTGGTGCGCGACATCGCGGCCGATACCGACAGGGTCGGTCCGCTCTACTGGATCGTCGGCGCGCGACTGCTGCTGACCGGGCGGCGCGACGCGCTGCAATCAACCCGCCTCGCCGCCGAAGCGCTCAACCGCGGCGAACCGGTCGAGGATTCGGTCGCCCTGTTCGAGCAGATCATCGAATACATCATCGACGATGTCACCAAAGCGGTCGTCCGGCTGATGGAAGAGACCGACGATGTCGAGGATCACGTCCTTCAGGACCGCTTCGACGAAGCCCCTGCCCGTGTCGGCTCCGTGCGCCGCATGGCGGTGAGGCTGAGCCGCCAGCTCGGCGGACTGCATCTGTTGTTTCGGCGCTTTGCCGAAAGCAATTCCGGCCGCAAGGCGCCCGAGGCGGTCAAGGCCGCCGCAGGGCGCCTGCTGCAGCGCATCGAAGGGCTGCATCACGACGTCCAGTCGGTGCAGGACCGGGCAAGGCTGCTGCAGGACGAGATGAGCGCCCGCACCGCAAGCCAGACCAACCGCCAGCTCTACGCACTCTCGATCCTCACCGCGCTGTTCATGCCCGCGACCTTCATCACCGGCCTGTTCGGCATCAATGTGAAAGGGCTGCCCTGGATGGAGCAGGATCTCGGCGCGGTCTTCGTCGCGTTGACCTGCGTCACCGCCGCGCTCCTGACGCTCATCCTGCTGCGGCGGCGCGGCGTGATCGGCGGCTGACGACGATCCGTTCGCGGCCCTGCGCGCCGATGCCAAACCAAGGTCGCATCCGCGCGCGCTGACTTGGGCGCCATCCGCGCTATAACCTCCCTAACCGCCGCGCGCCCGACGCGCAGGCCCACCGGGAGGTCCACCATGCTCGCCAACGCGCCGCGCCCCTTCAATTTCGATCTCGGCGAGACCGCCGACGCGATCCGCGACACGGTCCATGCCTTCGCGCAGGAGAAGATCGCCCCGCGCGCCCAGGAGATCGACGCGACGAACCAGTTCCCGCGCGATCTCTGGCCGCAGATGGGCGCGCTCGGCCTGCACGGCATCACGGTGAAGGAGGAGGATGGCGGCGCGGGGCTTGGCTATCTCGAGCATGTCGTGGCGATCGAAGAGGTCTCCCGCGCCTCGGCCTCGGTGGGCCTGTCCTACGGGGCCCACTCGAACCTCTGCGTCAACCAGATCGCCCGCAACGGCAGCGCTGCCCAGAAGGCGAAATACCTGCCCAAGCTGATCTCCGGCGAGCATGTCGGGGCGCTCGCCATGTCGGAGCCATCAGCAGGTTCCGACGTCGTCTCGATGAAGACGAAGGCGATCAAGACCGGCGACCGCTACGTCCTGACCGGCAACAAGATGTGGATCACCAACGGGCCGATCGCCGAGACGCTGGTGGTCTACGCCAAGACCGACCCCGAGGCCGGCTCGAAAGGCATCACCGCCTTCCTCATCGAGAAGGGCATGAAGGGTTTCTCGACCGCCCAGAAGCTCGACAAGCTCGGCATGCGCGGCTCCGACACCTGCGAACTGGTGTTCCAGGATTGCGAGGTGCCCGAGGAGAACGTGCTCGGCAGCGTCGGGCGCGGCGTCAATGTGCTGATGTCGGGGCTCGACTATGAGCGCGTCGTGCTGGCGGCCGGGCCGCTGGGGATCATGCAGGCGGCGCTCGACGTGGTCATGCCCTATGTCCATGAGCGCAAGCAGTTCGGCCAGTCGATCGGCCAGTTCCAGCTCGTCCAGGGCAAGCTCGCGGACATGTATGTGATGATGAACGCCTGCAAGGCGTATGTGTATGCCGTCGCCAAGGCCTGCGACCGCGGCGAAACCACGCGCGAGGACGCCGCCGGCGCCATCCTGATCGCCGCCGAGAAGGCAACCCAGATCGCGCTCGACGCCATCCAGCTGCTCGGCGGCAACGGCTACATCAACGACTACCCCACCGGGCGCCTGCTGCGCGACGCCAAGCTCTACGAGATCGGCGCCGGCACCAGCGAGATCCGCCGCATGCTGATCGGCCGGGAATTGTTCGAGAAGACGAGGTGAATTTCAAGATGGACAAGCGTACTATTTTGGAACGCTTGATTGTAATTCGAATCACATCGTGACGCGAGGTGTCTATGGAAGCCCGGAACAGGCCGCTCAAAGAATGGTTTCCGCGCATCTCTCTCGGCCAGATCAAACTTCCACGATTTCAGCGTCACGAGTCGTGGGGCACTAAACAAGTCGAGGGCCTATTACAAAGCGTCGTTAGTCAGCTTCCTGCGGGATCGGTTCTCACGCTCGAGGTCGCGGGTCCGGAGCCTTTCGTTTCACGGTACCTACCAAATGTCGAAGTGCCGAACCCGGAGCGCGTTACTGAACACCTATTGGACGGCCAACAACGATTAACAGCCTTGTGGAAATCGCTGACAGACCAATATGATGATAGGTTTTATTTTGTAAATCTCGAACCGGACTCAGATATAGATTCCGATTTTACAATAACGGGAACCAATAAATACCTTAAAGGCGGCCAAATATATCCTCAGTGGATACACGACCCACTAGCGATCTGGTCGCGGAAACTGATTCCTGTAAATCTACTGGCTCCAACCAGCGACTCCGAGACACGAGCCCGGACATGGGCCAAAGAAGCGAGCAACAGTAGCGCTGAAATACAAATCGAATTAATGGACAAAATTAATACTCTTCGTAATCTTTTTGCGAATTTCAATATACCATTCCTGTCGCTACCTAGCACAACAAAGCCGGCGGTAGCACTAGATGTCTTTATAAGATTAAACACATCTGGAACACCTCTTGCTCCATTTGATATTGTTGTTGCTCAAGCTGAAGCCGCCACGGGTGAATCGCTTCATAACAGAATTGCGCAACTAAAGAGCGCAGTTCCAGAATTGGAAAAATACTCGAATATCGAAGAAGCAATTTTGTCTATCGCTGCGCTTTTTCTCGACAAACCGCCTGTCCGCCGGACCTTTTTAGAGCCAGAGTTTGCTGCTAAGCTAATAACTAATTTCTCGGACTTACAGCGCGGAATACAACGCGCTATTGCAATATTAGAAGAAGAGCGAATTTATTCAGAAAAAACGCTCCCCACAGAAATAGCGTTTCACGTTGTTGCAGCAATATGGGCTAAGCATCCAGTGAAATTAGACAACGAAGGAAATCTACGGATAATCAGCAAGGAGTATCTGTGGAAAGGATTCTTGACGAACCGATATGAAAAAACAGGATCGACGAGAGCCCTTGCTGATCTAAAGCAGATAACACAATATTTTTCTGATAATGATAAATCCAAGGTCGAAATTTTTGACGAGAGATTCTACCCGCTCCCCGACGAATCGACACTAATATTGGCCGGATGGCCGGCGCGTAGCGATAGGCTAGCCCGTGCCATACTGGCTCTTTCGCTTCGGACTGGGGCCTATGATTTTGCTGATGGGAGTGAGATTTCACTTCGGAATCACGAATCAAGAGAGCTTCACCATCTGTTCCCAAAAAACTTCATCTCGGATCAACCGGCCTCTTTGATAAATAGAGCACTGAATTGCGCATATATTTCACAGCCTACCAATCGCACAATATCCGATAAGGGTCCTCAGCTATATCTCTATGATCGAGTTGAAGCATCGACACTCGGAGAGACCGAGGTGAAGAAACGAGTTGAGTCCCACCTTATCCCATACAGTGAATTCATGGGAAAAGATTATGGATCATTCTTGACCAGTCGAAGTGAAATAATCAGCTCGTCCATCGCAACGCTGTTTAAAGCTTTCGAGGGGAAAGTGGGATAGCCTAAATGCCCCTCTACTTCGCCTACGGCCTCAACATGGACCCCGCCGGCATGGCGCAGCGCTGCCCGCGCTCGAAACCGCTCGGGCTGGCCCGCCTGCCGCGCCACCGTTTCATCATTACCCGCGACGGCTATGCCTCGGTCATCCGCGACCCGCGCGAGGAGGTCCATGGCGTGCTCTGGGATTGCGCGCTGGCCGACATCCGCAGCCTCGACAAGTTCGAGGAGCTGGCCAGCGGGCTCTACGTCAAGATCAGCCAGCCGGTGATCTTAGCCGGCGGCGCCAAGCGCTCACTGGTCTATATCGGCCGCTCCGGCGAGGTCGGCCGGCCCAAGCCCGGCTATATGGAAACCGTCATCGCCAGCGCCAAACACTGGGCCCTGCCAGAGAGTTATGTAGCCGGCTTGAATCGCTTTCTGAAGCATCCGACTCTGGATGTGAAGGCGTTGATTCCTCGTGCCACCGATCTGCCGCCGGGACCGGTCAAGGGCGTGCGACCTCGCGCGCTGGCGCCGAAGTGAGCGGCCGTCATTTCCACAACAGCGCCGCGAGGCGGATCGCGATCACCAGCGCAAAGCCCAGGATGATCGTGCCGACGATGCGGTGACGCTTCGCCCGGTCGGGGAATTGCCGGTTGAACAGCCGGACCAGCGGCTTGCGGAACAGAAAGGCGACGACCAGCAGGACGACGACGACGTTGACGGGGCTCACGCGGTGCCTTTCGACGCCGTGTCGCTCGGCTCGGCTGCGTCGAACGGCGCACCGGCCTTCTTCCAGGCGCCAAAGCCGCCGGCCAAGTGCGCCACGGGCTTCAAGCCCATCGCCTGCGCCGTCTGCGCCGCCAGCGCCGAGCGCCAGCCGCCCGCGCAGAAGAACACGAACTGCTTGTCCTCCTGGAACACCGGCTTGGCATAGGGGCTCTCGGGATCGATCCAGAATTCCAGCATGCCGCGCGGGCAATGGAAGGCCTCGGGCATCCGCCCTTCCCGCTCCAATTCGCGCGGATCGCGCAGATCGACGAAGACGACGTCGTCGCGACCCAGCAGCGCCCGGGCGTCCGCCACGCTCAGCGTCGTCACCACCGCCTCCGCTTCCGCCAGCAGCGCCTTGTAGCCCTTGGTGATAGTCTGCGGCATCGCGGTCTTCCCTTCGAAACGGACGGCACCGTGGCCAGAGTCCGGCCCTGCGTCAATCGCGCCTTGCGGCTGGCAGCCCCGCGCAGCACTGTGCCCGCCGGAGGCAGGGCATGATCGGATTCGGAACTCTCGACATCATCGGCATGGTGTTCTTCGCCGCCGCCTGGATCGGCTACCATTTCGCCGTCGAGATGGGGCCGCATGCCGGCAAGAGCCTGAACATGCGGATGAATCTGCGTCGGGCCCGCTGGATTCGCGAGGCGATGTGTCGCGATAACCGCATCGTCGACACGCAGATCATGAACGGCCTGCAGAACGGCACGGCGTTCTTCGCCTCGACCTCGCTGATCGCGATTGGCGGCACGCTGACGCTGCTGCAATCGACCGACCGCGTCGTGGCGCTGTTCTCTGATCTGCCCTTCGGCAACGTGCCGACCCGCGCTGCCTGGGAGATGAAGGTGATCGGCCTGGCGCTGATCTTCGGCTACGCCTTCTTCAAATTCGCCTGGAGCTACCGGCTGTTCAACTACTGCGTGATCCTGCTCGGCTCGCTGCCCCCAGCCAAGAACCACGAGCCGGAGGATGCGCAACGCGCGGTCCATGAGGCGACCGAAATGAACGTCGCAGGCGGCAGGCATTTCAACCGCGGCCAGCGCGCCTTCTTCTTTGCGCTCGCCTATATGGGCTGGTTCCTCGGGCCGACCACCTTCATCCTGTTCACCGGAGCTGTGCTGGTGGCGATGTACCGACGACAATTCGCCTCGGACGCCGCCCGCGTCTTCCGCTATCCCGACACGACGCAGGCAACGCCCGAACCATGACGACGCCAGACGAGACCGAATTGGAAGCGACGATCCTGGGGCTGACGGCGCAACGCGGGGAAGGCAAGACCATCTGCCCCTCGGAAGCCGCCCGCGCGCTCGGCGGCGACCATCCCGACGGCTGGGGTCCGCTGATGCAGCCGATCCGCCGTGTCGCGGTGCGCCTGATGAAGGAGGGCAAGCTGGTCATCACCCGCAAGGGCAGGCCCGTCGATCCGGATGATTTCCGGGGAGTCTATCGGTTGAGGATGCCGGGGGGCGAATAGCGAATGGCGAGGAAGCTCTCCGTCCATTCGCCATTCGCCCCTACGGCCCGGGAAACAGCGCATCCGTATAGCCCGCCAGCCAATAGGCGAGCAGACCGACCCATTCCTTGAAGCCGTCATCGGCGATCGTGAGGCCACGCGCTGCGCGCATGTAGGGCCGGACGAAATCCTTGGAATCGCCCTCGGACAGGAAATCGACCGGGAAGGCCTCGACCGTGAAGCCGGCCCTGCGGAAGACACCCATGGAACGCGGCATGTGCCAGGCCGAGGTGACCAGAAGCCAGCGCTCCCCGGGCTTCGGATCGACCAGTCTGCGTGTAAAGACGGCGTTCTCCAGCGTATTGCGCGATTTGTCCTCGAACAGGAGCCGTTCCTGCGGAAGCCCGAGCCCGGTGAACAGGAGCCGCGCCCCGTCGGCCTCGGTCGTCGTCACCGGCGAGATCAGATGGCCCGCCCCGCCGGTGAAGACCAGCCTGGCCTGCGGATGCAATCTGGCGAGTTCGACCCCCTTGGTGATCCGCGCCCCCGCCGAAAGCAGCACGACATCCTCCCGAGCGATGCCGATCGGCCCTCCCAGAACGATGATGCCGGCCACCGGGCCCTTGGCTGCATCCTGCTGCGGAAACCGGTCTTCCAGCGGCCGCACCACGAGGCGCGGCAACGGGCTGAAGGCCATCAGCACCAGCGCCAGCAGCGCCGCAGCGCCGAGCCAGCGCGCCGGGCGGGCCAGCCGCGTGAAGGACAAGATCGCAGCCAGGCCCGCCAGCAGGATCGCCAGGTTCACCGGCGAGAGCACGAACCAGACCAGCTTGGAGAGCACGAAGAACATGGGCAGCTTTCTGCGGCAGCGGCGAGCGACCGCTTCTAGCCTGCGAAAGCTGACAGCCTGCTAACAGGATCAGCGAATGATCTGCGGCGGTTGCGACGGACGCCGCGTCGGGGCCTGCCGCATCGTAGTGCGTTCCAGCTCCAGGGTACGTGACGCGACCTCGCGCAGTTCGCAGCCCGCCTGCCGGCCGAGTTGCAGACCCTCGCGCTGTGTCGAGCCGTAGAAGGCGCATTTCTGGGCGATGAACCCCTCCCAGGACAGCTGCAGCGCCACCAGCCGGCTGCGCTGGCCGGCATCGAGGGCCCGGCCGCTCTGCTGGACCGCCTGAATCAGGCGCTCGCGCCAGACCGCCTCTTCGCGACGCGCACAACCGACCTCCGCACCGCGACGATCCGTGCTGGCGGCCCCGACGCAGGCGACCGCGATCGAGCCGATGCAGGCTGGAGTTCCGGCCCGGTTGTCGCGCAGGCAGGCCGACAACTGCGCCCGGTCGGCGGCGAGCGGCACGGGCGCCTGCGCCAGGGCCGCTCCAGGCCCCCATAACGGCAAGGTGACGCCAACCACCGACAGCAGCGCAAGACGAAATCTGGTCATGGCGGGCATCTTGGCACCGATCGCGCGCCGATCAAGGCAGCTCGCGATCATGTCAGGTGACAGGCAGGACAAGCGCGGGCTGCGCCGCAGGCCGCGCGAAAATCGCCTCGTACCAGCGCTCGACATGCGGCCGTGCGACGCGCTCGACCGGCATGTTGAGCCAGCGATGCGCCCCGCAACCGACCGCAATGTCAGCCATGCCGAAACGCTCTCCCGCCAGAAAGCCGCGGTTGGAAAGGTGCTGGTCGAGGATCTCCATCAGCTGCTCGGCTTTGGCGACGCTGGCTTCGATCTTCGCCGGATCGGCATGTTCGGGCACCTTGCGGACAAGGCCCCACAGCAGCGGCATCAGCGCCGGCTGCAACGCGGACTGCATCCAGTCCATCCAGCGGTCGGCATCGGCGCGGCGCGCCGGATCCTCCTCCCAGATCCAGCCCGCGCCATAGCGCGCCGCAAGATAGCGCACGATGCTGTTGGACTCCCAGATGCAGACCTCGCCATCCTCCAGAACCGGAATCTGGGCATTGGGGTTCTTGGCCAGGAACACCGGCTCGCGCAGCCCCCCGAAAGCGCCGCCGCAATCGATGCGCTCGAAGCTCTGGCCGACCTCGCCGGCGGCCCATACCACCTTCTGGACATTGATGGAGCTGATGCGCCCCCAGATCGTCAGCATGGTCGATGGTCTCCGTTGCGGCCCTTGGAGGAAGCTTGCCCATAAGCCGTCAATCCGGACAAGCCGCGAAGCGGCGTCTTCGCTGCGCTCGCCCGCAATGACGACAGGGGCAGCGGACGACGGTGGGTGTCCCGAGCGTTTCTCAGGCGAACTCCATGATCACCGCATCGACCGCCAGCGATTCGCCTTCCTTAGCCAGGATCTTGGACACCGTGGCGTCCTTCTCGGCGCGCAGCACGTTTTCCATCTTCATCGCCTCGACCATGCACAGGGCCTCGCCGGCCTTGACCTCCTGGCCGACGGTGACCGAGATCGCCTTGACCACACCGGGCATTGGGCACAGCAGCACCTTGCCGGTGTCGGCGGCGACCTTCTCGGGCATCAGCGCGGCCAGTTCCGCCTCGCGCGGCGTCCGCACGATCGCATCGGCATAGGCCCCCGCATGGCCGAGCGCGAAACCGTTCAGGATCGCGCGCAGCTGAGCGGCAACCGCCACCCCGTCCAGCGTGCCGCGCCAGACCGGCTGCCCGGGGCGCCAATCGCTGACGACGGCCAGGCTGCGAGGCCCGAAGGCGATCACAACCGCCTCGCCCTGCTCCGTGACCTCGCCTTCGAATCGCTCCCCGCCGAGAACGACGACCCGCGTGCGCTCGAAGGACACCCTGCGCCAGCCCTCCATCTGCGCGCTGACATGGCGCTTGCGCTGGTTCAGCCTGTGGTCGCAGGCGATCGCGATCGCCGCCATCCGCAGCGCGACCTCGCCTTGCGGGACCGGCAGCGAGAAGCCTTCCGGAAATTCCTCGGCGATGAAGCCGGTCGAGAGATCGCCCGCGATCCAGCGCGGGTGATGCATCAGCGCCGAGACGAAGGGGATGTTGTGGCGGATGCCGTCGATCGCGAAGGCATCGAGCGCGCGCGCCTGCGCCTCGATCGCGGCCTTTCGCGTCGGCGCATGGGTGACGAGCTTGGCGATCATCGGGTCATAGTGGATCGAGATTTCGCCACCCTCGAACACGCCGGTGTCGTTGCGCACGGTGGCGTCGCCATCGGCGCCCTCGGCCGGCGGCCGGTAGGTCACCAGCCGCCCGATCGACGGAAGGAAGTTGCGTGTCGGGTCCTCGGCATAGACCCGGCTTTCCACCGCCCAGCCGTTCAACGTCACATCGGCCTGCGTCAACCGCAGCTTTTCGCCACAAGCGACGCGGATCATCTCCTCGACGAGGTCGATCCCGGTGATCATCTCCGTCACCGGATGCTCGACCTGGAGGCGCGTGTTCATCTCGAGGAAATAGAACGACTTGTCCTGGCCGGCGACGAACTCGACCGTGCCGGCGCTGTCATAGTTCACGGCCTTGGCCAGGGCGACCGCCTGCTCGCCCATCAGCGCCCGCGTCACCGCGTCGAGCAGCGGCGACGGCGCCTCCTCGACGACTTTCTGGTTGCGGCGCTGGATCGAGCATTCGCGCTCGCCGAGATGGATCACATTGCCATGCTTGTCGCCGAGCACCTGGATCTCGATATGGCGCGGATCGACAATGAACTTCTCGACGAAGACGCGATCGTCGCCGAAGGAGGACGCCGCTTCAGACTTCGCCCGCGCGAAGCCCTCGGCGACCTCCCCGGCGGAATGGGCGATGCGCATGCCCTTGCCGCCGCCGCCGGCCGAGGCCTTGATCATGACGGGGTAGCCGATCTCGTCGGCGATGGTCACCGCGTGCTCGGGGCTCTCGATGATGCCGAGATGCCCGGGAACGGTCGAGACTGATGCCGCGGCGGCGGCCTTCTTCGATTCGATCTTGTCGCCCATCGCCGCGATCGCGCCCGGATTGGGGCCGATAAAGACGATGCCATTGTCCTTGAGAGCCTGGGCGAAGGCCTCGCGCTCGGAGAGAAAGCCGTAGCCCGGATGCACGGCTTCCGCGCCGGTCGCCTTGCAGGCAGCGATGATCTTGTCGATGACGAGGTAGGATTCGGAGGCGGCGGGCGGGCCGATATGAACCGCCTCATCGGCCATCTCGACATGAAGGGCGTCACGATCGGCGTCGGAATAGACCGCCACTGTCTTGATGCCCATGCGCCGCGCCGTCTTGATGACCCGGCAGGCGATCTCGCCGCGGTTCGCGATCAGGATCTTCGAGAACATGCGTGGCGCCTCCCCGGCCGTCGATAGCCCGGGCATGCCGGGGCCCGCGATCGGACCCCTTTTCGGCGACATGCCCTGAATTTCCAGTTAGAGCATGTCGGATGAAACCGGCTACCGGTTTTTCGCACAGCCCCGAATCGCGAAACCCGAACCGATGCGCCTGGCGGGCGCTCCGATCCGGATCTGGGGTGTAGGGGACGCCGTAGGCGGCGTCCACCGATGCGAAAGTTGGTGATCGAGGGATCGATGCGCGCCGAGCCGTCAGCTCGCGAGCAGCACCCGCTCGGGCCAGAAGCGCGCGGGCTTGGCATGGCCCTTATCGAGTGCGAAGCCGATCAGCGCCTCGTCGCAGCGCTCCGCCTCGCGCACGATCTCGAAGGCGATGCGACGGGCGGTCGGCGTCGGGCCTTCGCCGGCCGACAACGTCGTTACCAGCCACTGCGCCTTGTCGCGGTCGATGACGCCGGTCGGCCGGTTCTGCCAGACCGCGAAATCGACGACCAGCGCGACGAGATAGTCGGCGAAGGCCTCGCCATGCGCGGGCACGGCCCGATCGAGCGCCACCAGCACATCGATCACGTCGCGCGTCAGAACGCTTTCGTTCAGAATGTCACGCTGGAGAAGACGCACGTCTTCATCATCGATGACCAGACGATCCATCACACGGTCAACGAATTCGCGGAGCTCATGACCAATCATTGTTCGACCCCTGTCCGGCGTTGTTTTGTGCCGGTACGTTCCTGCTGTGGGAACACCATGGGTCGAGACCCGCCATCAGGTGGTTAACGCCCAAACCTGAACGCGTGTTCAGGTTAAACGGCCCTGAGCGGACGTGGTTGCGAGGATGTTACTCTGAAGGACAGCGACCTGCTGCGTCGGAGCGTCATTCTCGGGCGAGCGAAGCGCAGACCCGAGAATCTCGTGACGGAAGAACTGGTTTCCGAGATGCTCGGGTCAAGCCCGAGCAGAGGTCAGACGACGCCGCCGGTCAAACCCGCTCGCCAGCCGCGAGCGTAGCCCGCAAACCCAACACCCCGGGCAGCTCCGGGAAGTTGTCGAGCACATGCCGCGCGCCCAGCGCGACGAGATGCGCGACCGGCTGGAAACCCCAGGAGACCGCGACCGGCACGACGCCGGCGGCCCGCGCCATCTCGATGTCGAACGAGGCGTCGCCGACCATCGCGGTCCGCTGCGGCGCCGCGCCGGTCTCCGCCAGCGCCCGCAGGATCATCCCGGGATGCGGTTTGGAGGGCGCGTCGTCGGCGGTCTGCACGGTCGCAAACAGCCCCTCCCAGCCATGGCGCGCGATGATGTAGTCCGCTCCGCGCCGGGATTTGCCGGTGGCGATGCCGAGCTTGACGCCGGGCGTTTCCGCCAGTGCCGCCAGCGTCTCGGCGACGCCCGGAAAGAGCGGCTCGTCGAGGGCGGAGTCGATCTGCGCCTGCTGCCGCATCGCCCCGAAGACCTGCTTGTAGGTCTCGGCCAAGGCCGCATCCGGCGCGGGCAGCCCGCCAAGCCGCATCAGGGCGATGTCGAGTGTCAAGCCGACCACGCCGAGACCTGCCTCGCGGCCGGGATGGACGAGCCCATGCCGGGCGAAGGTCTCGACCTGCGCGGCAAGCAGGATCGCCTCGGAATTGATCAGCGTGCCGTCGAGATCGAAGATGATGAGGTCCATGGCGGCGCTGTAGCCCGGATCGCAGGCGCGATCCACTGCGCTGCGGTCATGGCTCGAACCACCAGCCCCGCACGTGTTCAGCTACGGGCCTCGCGGGCACAGGCCTCGACCGCCTTGCGCAGATCCTCGCCATCCAGCCCTTTGCCGCGCGCATCCTTGCGGCATTCGGCGCGCTGGGCGAGATCGGGGCGCTTGGCGTTGAAGCAGGCAATGAGCGCCGCCGTCCGGGTCGAGCCCGCAAGGTTCTGGGCGTCGATCTCGGTCTTGCAGGCCGCCCGCGTCGCCACGGCCGTCGGCTTGCCGTCTCGCGTCAAGCCGTCGCGGGCATAGAGCTGAACGCCGGGGAACTTCGCCTGCATGCAGTCGCGCATCGCGGCCCGCAGATCGTCGCCGGAGAGCGCGACATGCTCGGCCAGGCAATCCTGCCGGGCCTTGGCGCGCTCAGTACGCGGCACGGGCTCGTCGGCCGCGACCGAAGCGACGCGCGAAGCCGGCGCAACGGGGCTCTGCGCAAAAACAGGCATGGAAGTGGTGAAAGCGAGGCCGGCCAGCAGGAAGGCGAAACGGATCATCGGAGCACCTGCGCAAAAGAGTGATGGGAACAAAAAGAAAACATAATTCCTTTTGTTCCGCAATCGTTCTCTTTCGTCATTCACGGGCAAAGCGAAGCGCAGACCGGAGATTCGCTCGCAGGAGAGGCTCGGGTCGATCCCGAGCCTCACGAGGATCACTCGTCGGGCGCGTCCACGATCGGGTCGTAATGCGCGTCCTCGAAGCCGAGCAGGTTCCAGGACTGGCGCATATGGGGCGGCAGCGGCGCGCTGACATCGATCGTGCCCTTGCCGCGCGGATGCGGCAGCACGATGCGCCGCGCCAGCAGATGCAGCTTGTTCTGGATGCCGCCGGGCAGCTCCCAGTTCTTGATGTTGAAATATTTCGGATCGCCCACGATCGGATGGCCGATATGGGCGGCATGCGCGCGCAACTGGTGGGTGCGCCCCGTCACCGGCTTCAGCGAGAGCCAGCCGAGCTTCTGCGCGGCGGTCTCGACGACGGCGTAATAGGTCACCGCATGCATCGCGCCGTCCTCGCCATGCTGGGCCACCGCCATGCGCTGGTCGCCGTCATAGGCCTCCTCGCGGGCGAGATAGGTCGAGATCCGGCCCTGGCGCACGCGCGGCACGCCGGCCACCAGCGCCCAGTAGACCTTGCGAGCCGAACGCGAGCGGAAGGTCTTGGCCAGCGTCGCCGCCGCGAAGCGCGACTTGGCGATGACAAGGCAGCCGGCCGTGTCCTTGTCGAGCCGGTGGACGAGGCGCGGCTTCTGCCCGCTCTTGTCGGTCAGCACGTCGAGCATCTGGTCGACATGGCGCGTCGTGCCCGAGCCGCCCTGGACGGCGAGCCCCGCCGGCTTGTTCAGGACGATGACGTCGTCATCCTCGTAGAGCGTGATCGAACGCAGGAACCCCAGCGTGTCGTCATCGGCCTTGAGCGAGCGCGGCCGGCTTTCCTGCGGCTCCAGCTTGAGCGGCGGGATGCGCACCGTCTGGCCCTCTTCGAGCCGGTCCTTGCTGTCGGCGCGCTTGCCGTTGACGCGCAGCTCGCCCTTGCGGACGATGCGCTGGATATGGCTGAAGGAGAGCTGCGGAAAGCGGTTCTCGAGAAAGCGGTCGATCCGCATCTCGTTTTCGTCGGCGCTGACCACGAGCTGCTGCACGCCGGTGGCGAGCACCTGCGCCGTCTCGGCCTTGACCTCGGCGCGCGTCGGCCCCTCGCTGACCGGCGCGCGGCGCGCGGGAGCAGGTCTGGCGGCAGGTTTGGCAACCAGCGGAGCAGCAGGCTTTCGCGGCCCGGCCGCACGCGGCACGGGGTGGTGCGGCGCCGGGTTGCGCGTCGGCTCGGTGCGGATCTCCGCCTCCTCGCGCTCGGGGCGTGGCCGGGCCGAGGCCTGCGCCGAGCGACGCGCGTCATGGCTCGGGCGCCTGACCTTGCCAGCCGGCCCCTTGCCAGCCGGTCCTTTGCCCGCCGTTCCCCTGCCACCTGGTCCCTTGCCACCGGGTCCCTTGCCACCAGCCCTGCCGCCGCTGCCGGCCTTGCTCCCACCAATTCTCATGACAGGCTCCGGACGAATGCGAGGCCGGCGAACAGCGCCGCCAGCGAGAGGACGACCGAGCCCACAACATAGGTCGCGGCGAGCCCGGTCTCGCCGCGCTCCCACAGCAGAACCGCGTCGAGCGAGAAGGCCGAGAAGGTGGTGAAGCCGCCGAGCACGCCGGTGGTCAGGAACAGCCTGGCATGCTGCGACCAGCCGGCTTGCGTCTTGAAGGCAAGCCAGCCGGCGATCAGCCCCATCAGCGCGGACCCAAGCACGTTGATCAGCAGCGTGCCAGTCGGAAAGCCACTGCCGAACCAGCGCGGCGAGACGAGATTGACGCCATGCCGCAGCATGCCGCCAATACCGGCGCCCAGGAAAACGAGAAGAGTGGAGGTCATCGCCCTGCAATAGCCAGCGCATCGCCTGCGCACAAACGAAATCGGGCCCTTGCCGCATGGTCGCCAAGCTGAGAGGTGTAGCGGAAGCGTCTTGACGCTGGGGCCGGGGGGCACGGAACGACATGCGGGAGGGCGCGCAGGAGGCGGCTTGTGCCGGCGGGGCAAGGGCGCGACGCGCATGCCGCGCACTCCTTCTGGCGATCAGTGCCTCCTGCATCGCGCTCGGGGCCGCGCAGGCCGCCATGCCACGCCCGCTCCCGGCCAGCGCCCCGCAATTCGCCCGCAGCTGCATCATCAAGCCGCCCGACATCGCCTCCCTCTTCCCTGAAGCCGAGGACGCGAGCGCGGCGGCCGCGCCGGGGACCGAGGACGACGCGGACGATGACGACGATTCCGATGATGAGGACGAGGATGACGAGAGCGTCCCGGGGCTGATCCTGCCGGGCTCGAGCACTTGCCTTGCCGTCTCGGGCAGTGTCACCGCCGGCCTGCAGTTCGACAGCTACCGGATCCCGCGCGCTGGAGACGCCGCACCCAAGCCGGCCTATTCCTGGCCGACGAGCGCCTCGCTGCGGATCGAGACCGCCCATGATCTCGCCTCGGGCCTGCGCATCGGCTCGGCTTTCGAGTTTTCGCTGCGGCCCGCCAGCGGCGAACCCGAAACGCCGACGATCGACGAGGCCACCGTCACGGTCGGCACGGTGACCTTCGGGCTGTCATCCTCCCGCTTCAGCTTCTGGACCGGCGAGGAATTCGCCTTCAGCGCCCGCCTTCCCGGCCGTACTGTCGGGCTGATCGCCTGGGAGCGCGATCTGACGGAGCGCTGGAACCTGGCGCTCTCCGCCGAGGACACGACGCTGGCGACGACGTCAACCATCCCCGTGGCCAAGGGACGCGTCCCCGACGGCATCGCGCGCCTGACCTACACAAATGGCGGGCTGACGCTGCATATGGCCGGAGCGCTGCGCGACGTGCCCGGCTCGGTGCCCAAGCTCGGCCGCGCCGGCATCGTCGGCGCGACCTATCAGCTGCCGATCCTCGGCCGCCCCGGCGAAATCACCGCCCAGATCGCCGGCGCAACCGATGCCGCCGCCTATATCGGCTCGTCGCTCGACGCCACGATCGTCCGGCAGGTGCTGACCGCGGTCGATTCAACCCGTGGCTTCTCGGGCGTGCTGGCAGCACGGCGCGAATGGACCGATGAGCTCGCCAGCAACCTTTATGTCAGCCGCTACCAGCTCACGGTGCCGCTCACCCATTCCAGCAAGGGGAAGCTGCGCATCGACCGCGCCAGCGCCAACCTCGTCTGGACGCCGCTGGAGGGCCTCAAGGCCGGTCTCGAAGGCTCTGTCGCCTGGACCAACATCGCCATCGCCAACCGTGCCGTCCCGGCCTCCCTGGGCGGCCGCCAGCTCTCGGCCCAGCTTTTCATCGAACGCGCGTTCTGAGCCGCTCCTGACGAGTCGCGCCAGCGACGGCTCGAACAGGCCTTTACGCCTTGCGCCCGCGCGTCAGCAGCGGATGGACATAGAGTTCGAAGGCGATCGTCAGGATAATGAAGACCAGCGCGATGGCGAATGCGACGACCCAATAGGCGACGTCGTCCTCCGACACGAACCAGCCCGCGATCAGCGAGGGCACGATCAGGAGAGCGCGAGCGACGAGCGAGATCATGGGCGTTCGATCCAAGGCCGACATCATCGGCGAACACGCATGATAATGCCGGCATGGTCGCCACGCCCTTGCGATCGATCAATCCGGACGTTTTGGCTCACTCCTCCCCCCGCTCCTCCCGCAGCTTCTCCCAATACTCGAGCCGCTTCCTGATCTCGCGCTCGAAGCCGCGTTCGGGCGGGTCGTAGAAGCGCTGGCGGCCGAGCGCGTCGGGCCAGTAGTCCTGGCCGGAGAAGGCGTCGGGCGCATCGTGATCGTAAGCATAGTCCGCGCCATAGCCCTCCTGCTTCATCAGCTTGGTCGGCGCGTTCAGGATCGTCTTGGGCGGCATCAGCGAGCCGCGCTCGGCGGCGACCTTGCGCGCCGCCTTGTAGGCCTTGTAGGCGGCGTTGGATTTCGGCGCGGTCGCCAGATAGATCACGGCATTGGCGAGCGCGAGTTCTCCCTCCGGCGAGCCGAGCTGCTCGTAGGTCTCGGTGGCGGCCCGCGCATGGACCAGTGCCTGGGGGTCGGCGAGCCCGATATCCTCGACCGCCATCCGCACCAGCCTGCGCGCCAGGAAGCGCGGATCCTCGCCGGCATCGAGCATGCGGGCAAAATAGTAGAGCGCGGCATCGGGATCGGAGCCGCGGATCGTCTTGTGCAGCGCCGAGATGAGATTGTAGTGGCCGTCCTGCGCCTTGTCATAGATCGGCGCGCGGCGCTGGATCACCTCGGCCAGCCCCGCCTCGTCGAAGATCTCGCCCGGCCGCGCCGCGCGCCAGAGCTCCTCGGCCAGCGTCAGCACGGCGCGCCCGTCGCCATCGGCGAAGCGCGCGAGTGCGAGCTTGGCCTCGGGCGTCAGCGGCAGATCGCGCTTTTCCAGAAGCTCGGCGCGGCCGAGCAGGAACAACAGCGAGCCCTCGTCCAGCGACTTGAAGGTCAGCACGCGGGCGCGCGAGAGCAGCGCGGCATTGAGGGCGAAGGACGGGTTTTCGGTGGTGGCGCCGACCAGCGTGATCGTGCCGTCCTCCATCACGGGGAGGAAGGCGTCGAGCTGGGCCCGGTTGAAGCGATGGATCTCGTCGACGAAGAGCAGCGTGCCCTTGCCGCCGAGCCGGTGGCCCCGCGCCTGTTCGAAGACCTTCTTCAGATCGGCGATGCCGGAGAAGATCGCGCTGATCTGCTCGAAGCCGAGCTCGACCTGCCCCGCGAGCAACCGTGCCACGGTGGTCTTGCCGGTGCCGGGCGGCCCCCAAAAAATCAGGCTGCCGAGCGAGCCCGACTGCACGAGCCGCGTCAGCGCGCCTTCCGGCCCCGTCAGATGCTCCTGGCCGGCGACCTCGCCGAGCGTCGTCGGCCGCAACCGGTCGGCCAGCGGGCGAGGACCGGATTTGTCGAGCCCCGATGCGGCGAAAAGATCGCTCATGTCAGCCTCAACCTGTCATTTCGGGGCGCCGCAACGCGGCGAACCCGGAACCCACGATCGGGCTGGACCTGCCGATGCGTAGGGGAACTCTCACCCGGTCGTGGGTTCCGGGTTCAGGCTTCCGGCCTGCCCCGGAATGACAGAGATTGTGGCTCACCCCGGAAAGACCGAGGTCACGCTCTGGCCGCCGCGTGAGATAGTCACCTCCCAGGAGCGCTTACGCTCTTTCAGCGCGGCCTCGACATCGCGTGAATTGACCATGCGCTCGCCGTTCAGCGCCTGGACGATGTCACCCTTCTGGAAGCCGATGCGGGCGGCTGTGCTGCCCTCCTCGATATCGCCGACGACGACCCCGTCGGTCCCGGCATCGATCGCGAGTTCCTCGGCCAAAGCCGGCGACAGGTTCATCACGGTGAGCCCCGCCAGCGGCGAGCGGCCCGACAACGTCACCGGCTCGCGCGGGCGCAGTTCCGGTGCCGGGATCAGCTTCACCGGCAGGACGACCCGCTTGCCGCTCCGCAGCACCGTCAGCGAGGCGACACCGCCAAGCGGCCGGGTCGCGAACCGATAGCCGAACGCTTCGGGGTCATCGACGCTGAAGCCGTCGACCGCCAGGATCACGTCGGAGCGGCGCAGCCCCCCCTCCGCCGCCGGGCCCTTCTCGACCACGCCCGCGACGACCGAGCCGGCCGGTCGATCGAGCCCGAGCCCGTCGGCGACCTCGGCCGTCAGCGCCTGGAGCCGTGCCCCGAACCAGGGGCGGCGCACGGTGGTGGCCCCCGTCTTGGCGCTTTCGACCACGACGCGCACCATGGCGGCGGGAATGGCGAAGCCGATGCCATGGCTGCCGCCCGAGCGCGAGAAGATCGCCGTGTTGATGCCGATCACCCGGCCCTGCATATCGACCAGCGCGCCGCCCGAATTGCCCGGGTTGATCGCAGCATCGGTCTGAATGAAGGATTGCGCGTCGCCGACGCCGATCTGCGTGCGCGCCAGCGCCGAGACGATGCCTTGCGTCACCGTCTGGCCGACACCGAACGGGTTGCCGATCGCCAGCACGATATCGCCGATCTCGACCTTGTCGGAATCGGCGAGTTCGATCGCAACCAGATCCTTGGCGCTCTTGAGCTTGAGCACGGCGAGATCGGTGCGCGGGTCACGCAGCAGGATCGTCGCCTCGACCTCGCGCTTGTCGGCAAACGCGACCTTGACCTCGCTCATCCCCTCGATGACGTGGTTATTGGTGACGACGAGGCCGCTGCCGTCCACCACCACACCCGAGCCGAGCGAACGCTTGACCCGCTCCTGCGGCACACCGAAGCCGCGATCGCCGAAGAAGCGGCGGAAGAACGGATCGTCCATGAACGGGTTGCGCGGCTGGGCTTCGACGCGCGCGCCATAGACGTTGACGACGGCGCCGGCGCTCTTCTTGACGACGCCGGCAAAGGACAGCGAAATCTCCTGGCGCGTCTCGGGCACCTGCCGAACCTGGCCGGCGGCAGGCCAGCATGCCAGCCCTGCAACCAGGGCCAGCGCATAGGCGCTGGCCCTCGGCCAGGACCGGGATCTCAGGGAAATTGCGGTCATGCCTGTCCTCGTGGTGAAACAATGATATCGCGGCAACGTTTGAAGCTCTGCATCGATCCATCGATGCGGCCCGTCACCGTCCAGGGTGCAGAGGGTTTGGTTGCCTCGATCGCCACCGGTCTGCACGCTTGAGGGAGCGGCCATGAGCTTGATCCAACTTATCTATGCCAGTGAAAGCCGCCTCGTCGAGGCCAATCGTCACCGCGAGATCGATCGGATCGTCGAAACCGCTCAACGCCTCAACGCGCGCAACGCCGTAACCGGCTTCCTCCTCGTGACGAGCGGCGCCTTCGCGCAGGTGCTCGAGGGCGATGACGCGACAGTGGCGGAAACCTATACCCGCATCGCCGCTGATCCCCGTCATGGCGCGATCCGCCTGCTTGCGGAGAGCCCGATCGCACGGCGCGGATTCGCACGCTGGTCGATGGGCTTGGCCGAACGTGACGAGACGACGACCTTCATCTTCGGCCTCTATGGCGTCACACCGGAAGCCGATCTGCCAGGACAGGACGCCGATGTGATCCTCGACCTCGCCGGGGAGCTGGCGCGCCAGAGCCGCTGACCGCAAAGGGCCAAGCCCTTCGAAATAAAAAAAAGGGCGACCCGAAGGCCGCCCTTTGAAACCGAGCCGAAAAGAGAAAAACTCTCAGGCCGCCTCGTCTTCCGCCGTGAAGACCGGGCCAGAATCCTTGCCCTTGGCCTCGACATCGCGATCGACGAACTCGATTACGGCCAGAGGAGCGTTATCGCCGAAGCGGAAGCCCGCCTTCATGATGCGAAGATAACCGCCATTGCGCTCCTTGTAGCGGGGCCCGAGCACCGCGAAAAGCTTGGCAACCAGGACGACGTCCTTGATCTGCGCGATCGCCTGGCGGCGGGCATGCAGGTCGCCGCGCTTGGCGAGCGTGATCAGCTTCTCGACGACCGGGCGCAGATCCTTGGCCTTGGGCAGCGTGGTGGTGATCTGTTCGTGCTTGATCAAGGCCTGGGACATATTGGCAAACATCGCCTTGCGATGCTCGACCGAGCGGTTGAAACGACGACCGCGAAAACCGTGACGCATGGGTGGCTCCTTCGTGATTTACGGCCGCCGTGCCACGGTACGGCCGTTCTTTATGCTCCGGCGCTCATGCACCGGGCGGGAAAACGGCGCGGGAGCGAGCCCGCGCCGGCTGGATCAGTAATGCTCCTCGAAGCGCTTCGCGAGCTCTTCGATGTTCTCCGGCGGCCAGCCGGTGACGTCCATGCCGAGATGGAGGCCCATGGTGGCGAGCACTTCCTTGATCTCGTTCAGCGACTTGCGGCCGAAGTTCGGGGTGCGCAGCATCTCGCCCTCCGACTTCTGGATCAGGTCGCCGATATAGACGATGTTGTCGTTCTTCAGGCAGTTCGCCGAACGCACGGAAAGCTCGAGCTCGTCGACCTTCTTGAGCAGCGCCGGATTGAAGGGCAGCTGCGGCGCGGTCGAGACGGCCTCTTCCTTGCGCGGCTCCTCGAAGGTGATGAAGACGGCAAGCTGGTCCTGCAGAATGCGGGCGGCGAGCGCCAGCGCGTCCTCAGGGGTCACCGAGCCATTGGTCTCGATGTTGAGCGTGAGCATGTCACGATCGAGGTTCTGGCCCTCGCGCGTATTCTCGACGCGGTAGGACACCTTCTTGACCGGCGAATACAGGCTGTCGACCGGGATCAGGCCGATCGGCGCATCTTCCGGGCGATTCTGCTCGGAGGGGATGTAGCCCTTGCCGGTGTTGACGGTGAACTCCATGCGGATCTCGGAGCCCTCGTCCAGCGTGCAGAGCACGAGGTCAGGGTTCAGGATCGAGACATCGCCGATGGTGTTGATGTCGCCAGCGGTGACGGTACCGGGGCCGGTCTTGCGCAGGGTCATGCGCTTGGGGCCCTCGCCCTGCATCTTGACCGCGATGGCCTTGATGTTGAGGACGATGTCGGTCACGTCCTCGCGGACGCCCGGGATCGACGAGAATTCATGAAGCACGCCGTCGATCTGGACGGCGGTGACGGCCGCGCCCTGCAGCGAGGAGAGCAGCACGCGACGCAGCGCGTTGCCGAGCGTCATGCCGAAGCCGCGCTCCAGCGGACGGGCGATGACGGTCGCCTGACGCTTCGGATCGTCTCCGACCTTGATTTCGAGCTTGTTGGGCTTTGACAGATCCTGCCAGTTCTTGCTGATCACGACCGCACTCCTGGTGCTTCAAATTCAATGGCGGCGGCGGGCCGCCCCGGACAGGCGCCCGCCGG
>NZ_LJHQ01000066.1:2500-5917 GCF_001295925.1 Allobosea sp. AAP35
CTGATCATATGTGCGCGAAGCTGGTAGCTTTGCGGACATCGATCATGAGAACGATCAAGTGCCTTAAGAGCATTCGGTGGATGCCTTGGCGCTGAGAGGCGATGAAGGACGTGATACGCTGCGATAAGCCGTGGGGAGCTGCGAATGAGCTTTGATCCGCGGATTTCCGAATGGGGAAACCCACCTTCGACAATTCGTATTGTGACGTCAGTTCGCAAGGGCTGACGTGGCACTACGAATTGTCACATGAAGGTATTGAAACCTGAATACATAGGGTTTCAAAGCTAACCCAGGGAACTGAAACATCTAAGTACCTGGAGGAAAGGACATCAACGAGACTCCGTTAGTAGTGGCGAGCGAACGCGGACCAGGCCAGTGCTTTCTTGGAATTAACCGGAAGTGGTTGGGAAACCACGCATTAATGGGTGATAGCCCCGTACGGATACGAAACCTTGAGAGACATGAGTAAGGCGGGACACGTGAAATCCTGTCTGAACGTGGGGGGACCACCCTCCAAGCCTAAGTACTCCTCAGCGACCGATAGTGAACAAGTACCGTGAGGGAAAGGTGAAAAGCACCCCGACGAGGGGAGTGAAATAGCACCTGAAACCGAATGCTTACAAACAGTGGGAGCTCAAGGTTCGTCCTGGGTGACCGCGTACCTTTTGTATAATGGGTCAGCGACTTAATCTGACGAGCAAGCTTAAGCCGATAGGCGTAGGCGCAGCGAAAGCGAGTCTGAACAGGGCGTTCAGTTCGTCGGATTAGACCCGAAACCGGGTGATCTAGCCATGAGCAGGTTGAAGGTAAGGTAACACTTACTGGAGGACCGAACCGGTGCCTGTTGAAAAAGTCTCGGATGACTTGTGGCTAGGGGTGAAAGGCCAATCAAACTCGGAAATAGCTGGTTCTCCGCGAAAGCTATTTAGGTAGCGCCTCGCGTGAATACTCTGGGGGGTAGAGCACTGGATGGGCAAGGGGTGCTTACCGCATTACCGATCCTAACCAAACTCCGAATACCCAGAAGTACTGCGCGGGAGACACACGGCGGGTGCTAACGTCCGTCGTGGAGAGGGAAACAACCCTGACTTACAGCTAAGGCCCCTAATTCGTGGCTAAGTGTGAAAGGATGTGGGAATCCCAAAACAACCAGGAGGTTGGCTTAGAAGCAGCCATCCTTTAAAGAAAGCGTAACAGCTCACTGGTCTAAACAAGGGTTCCTGCGCCGAAAATGTATCGGGGCTCAAGCCACGAGCCGAAGCTTAAGGTTTGCACTTTGTGCAAGCGGTAGCGGAGCGTTCCATAAGCCAACGAAGGCGGACCCGTGAGGGCTGCTGGAGGTATTGGAAGTGCGAATGCTGACATGAGTAACGACAAACAGTGTGAAAGACACTGTCGCCGAAAGTCCAAGGGTTCCTGCGTAAAGTTAATCTCCGCAGGGTTAGCCGGCCCCTAAGGCGAGGCCGAAAGGCGTAGTCGATGGGAATGAGGTGAATATTCCTCAGCCAGTTGGTAGTGACGGATCCCGTACGCTGTCGGACCTTATTGGATTGGTCCGGCTTCCAAGGGGTTCCAGGAAATAGCTCCAACATTAGACCGTACCCTAAACCGACACAGGTGGACTGGTAGAGTATACCAAGGCGCTTGAGAGAACTATGCTGAAGGAACTCGGCAATTTACCTCCGTAACTTCGGGATAAGGAGGCCCAGTGTTCAGGCAACTGTTCATTGGGGGCACAGACCAGGGGGTAGCGACTGTTTAACTAAAACACAGGGCTCTGCGAAATCGCAAGATGACGTATAGGGTCTGACGCCTGCCCGGTGCCGGAAGGTTAAAAGGAGGTGTGCAAGCACCGAATTGAAGCCCCGGTAAACGGCGGCCGTAACTATAACGGTCCTAAGGTAGCGAAATTCCTTGTCGGGTAAGTTCCGACCTGCACGAATGGCGTAACGACTTCCCCGCTGTCTCCAGCATAGACTCAGTGAAATTGAATTCCCCGTGAAGATGCGGGGTTCCTGCGGTCAGACGGAAAGACCCCGTGCACCTTTACTGTAGCTTTGCGCTGGCATTCGTGTCGGCATGTGTAGGATAGGTGGTAGACTTTGAAGCCGGGGCGCCAGCTCTGGTGGAGTCATCCTTGAAATACCACCCTTATCGTCATGGATGTCTAACCGCGACCCGTCATCCGGGTCCGAGACAGCGCATGGCAGGCAGTTTGACTGGGGCGGTCGCCTCCCAAAGAGTAACGGAGGCGTGCGAAGGTGGGCTCAGAGCGGTCGGAAATCGCTCGTTGAGTGCAATGGCATAAGCCTGCCTGACTGCGAGACTGACACGTCGAGCAGAGTCGAAAGACGGCCATAGTGATCCGGTGGTCCCGCGTGGAAGGGCCATCGCTCAACGGATAAAAGGTACGCCGGGGATAACAGGCTGATGATTCCCAAGAGTCCATATCGACGGAATCGTTTGGCACCTCGATGTCGGCTCATCACATCCTGGGGCTGGAGAAGGTCCCAAGGGTTCGGCTGTTCGCCGATTAAAGTGGTACGTGAGCTGGGTTCAGAACGTCGTGAGACAGTTCGGTCCCTATCTGCCGTGGGTGTAGGATATTTGAGAGGATCTGCCCTTAGTACGAGAGGACCGGGGTGGACGTACCTCTGGTGGACCTGTTGTGGCGCCAGCCGCAGTGCAGGGTAGCTATGTACGGTCGGGATAACCGCTGAATGCATCTAAGCGGGAAACCCACCTCAAAACGAGATATCCCTTGAGAGCCGTGGAAGACGACCACGTTGATAGGCCGGGTGTGTAAGTGCAGTAATGTGCTCAGCTTACCGGTACTAATTGCTCGATCGGCTTGATCGTTCTCATGATCAATGTCCGCACACTTACAAAATGCGAACACCGCGCTCCTCGCCTGGTTCATCTCAACCAGGGCAAACGACGACGCGACGACAAAACGAAACATCATTTATGCTTGCCATTGTTCTTTGCCGGCCCGGTGGCTTGAGCGAGAAGCCAGAACCCGATCCCATCCCGAACTCGGCCGTTAAACTTCTCAGCGCTGATGGTACTGTGTCTCAAGACCCGGGAGAGTAGGTCGTTGCCGGGCCTGCAAAGAACAAACCCTCTTCACAAAACAAACCGCAACGCGGCGCCAGGGCGAAAGCTCCAGCGCCGCGTTCCAGTTTAAAGCGCCCTGCAACACACAACGCAGCGCAAACACAAGACTTATCGCGGGGTGGAGCAGCCCGGTAGCTCGTCAGGCTCATAACCTGAAGGTCGTCAGTTCAAATCTGGCCCCCGCAACCAAATCAGATGACCCAACCCCCGCCCAAAAGGCGGGGGTTTTTTACGTTCAAGGCCGTCAATACCCTCACCGACCGCCCCGCCCAACCGGATGTTGTGGTTCAAGCCCAGCTG
>NZ_LJHQ01000067.1 GCF_001295925.1 Allobosea sp. AAP35
CCCTGGGGGTACTACGGCCCCTGTGCGAGGAGCTCGCTGGAAAGGTCTTAGGCATCACGCCTTCGTCCCATGCCCGACTAGACGCGACAAGGCGATGAGCCGAACTGGCGTCGAAAGGGCTCGCGGCGGAGGATGGCTTTCGACCCCATAAGCGCGGCCCGGAGACTCAAGAACGCCGACGAGCGGAGCGCCACGGGGCGTGCGGGCAGTGGCTCAATCTGCCCGCGCCGCGTCCTGGCTCAATGGATGCGGCCCGATACCCCCGCGCCTCGCGGCGCTCCGCTGCCCCTTTTTCATCGACCGACGCCGCGAGGCGGGCGGGGATTGGGGCTGTGGCTTCAGGTCGATGCGAGGGCGGCGGATAGGGGCTGGATCGGATCATCAGTTTACATGTGAACTATCTTGTCGATAAAACATGCTGGGCCTTGCGCCCGTCCGCGCTGTTCAGCAGTGTGGTGGTCCACGAAAAACGCATCGGCAGCCTGCTTTGGCGGGTGTAATGTCGGGCACGGGGAGGTTGAGCATGAACCCGATCAGCGCCATGCCGGCGAAGCCTGATCCGCGACCCTGGCTGGCGCATTATCCCGCGGCCGTGCCGCCCCAGATCGGTGATCCCGGCACGCTGGCGGATCTGATCGGCAGCGCCTGCAGGACCTATGCCGATCGGCCCGCCTTCGAGAGCTTCGGCAAGGCGATCAGCTTTGCGCAGACGGGCGCGGCGGCGCGCGCCTTTGCCGGCTGGCTGCAGGCGCAGGGCTGCCGCAAGGGCGATCGCATCGCCCTGATGATGCCCAATATCCTGGCCTATCCGGCGACGATCTTCGGGGCGCTGCTCGGCGGCTACACCGTCGTCAACGTCAACCCGCTCTACACGGCGCGGGAGCTTGCGCATCAGTTGAACGATTCCGGCGCGCGGGTCCTCGTCGTGATCGAGAATTTCGCCCATGTCGTCGCGGAGGCGAAGCCGCATCTGAAGCTCGACACCATCGTCATCGCGACAGCCGGCGACCTGATGGGCTTCAAGGGCCACATTGTCAATTTCGTCGCGCGGCGGGTCAAGAAGGTGGTCAAGCCCTTCGATCTGCCCGGTTTCGTGCCGCTCGCGACGATCCTGAGCGGATCGGCGGTGATGGCGCCGGTGACGGTGACGCCCGACGACATCGCCTTCCTGCAATATACCGGCGGCACGACCGGGGTCGCCAAGGGCGCGACGCTGTCGCATCGCAATGTCGCCGCCAATGTCGAGCAATGCGGGCTGTGGCTCGGCTGGGCGCTTGAGCCGCCGCTGGGGCGCAGCGACTACCAGCATGTCATGGTGACAGCGCTGCCGCTCTACCACATTTTCGCGCTGACCTGCTGCTGCCTGTTCATGCTGCGCATCGGTGCCAAGGGGCTGCTGATCGCCAATCCGCGCGACATCGTCGGTTTCATCAAGACGTTGAAGGCCAGCCGCTTCACGCTGATCTCGGGCGTCAACACGCTCTACAACGCGCTCGGCAACCATCCCGAATTCGCCAAGGTGAATTTCGAGGAGCTGCGCTTTGCGGTTTCCGGCGGCATGGCGACCCAGGCCGCCGTCGCCAAGCATTGGAAGCTGGTCACGGGTCGGCCGATCGTCGAGGGCTACGGGCTGTCGGAAACCTCGCCGGTGGCCTCGATCAACCGGCCCGACATCGCCGAATTCACCGGAACAGTCGGCTTTCCGCTGCCCTCGACGGAGATCGCGATCCGCGATGCCGAAGGACATGAGGTGCCGATCGGCGAATCCGGCGAGATCTGCATCCGCGGTCCGCAGGTGATGGTCGGCTACTGGAACCGCCCCGACGAGACCGCCAAGGTGATGGCCGATGACGGCTATTTCCGCAGCGGCGATATCGGCGTGATGCTGCCCGACGGGCAGGTCCGCATCGTCGACCGAATGAAGGACATGGTGCTGGTCTCAGGATTCAACGTCTATCCCAACGAGGTCGAGGACGTGCTGGCGATGCATCCCGGCGTGCTGGAATCGGCGGTGGTCGGCCTGCCCGACGAGCATTCGGGCGAGGCGGTCACGGCCTTCGTCGTGCGCAAGGATGATGCGCTGACGGCCGATCAGTTGCGCGCCTTCTGCAAGGAGAGCCTGACCGGCTACAAGGTGCCCAAGCAGATCTTCTTCCGCGACAGCCTGCCCAAGACCAATGTCGGCAAGGTGCTGCGCCGGGCGCTGCGCGAGGAGGTGGCGAGCAAGAGCTGAGGCGGCGGGAACGGCTTGGGTCAGGCTGGTCTGAGCCGCCTCACGCTGTCAGCAGCGCGCGTCCGTCGTCAGCCGCGGCCGTCACCGTCAGCAATTCACCGGCCGCGACCTCGCGGCTGAAGCGCACCAAGGTGAAATCCTCGGCGCGGCCGGTGTTGCCGCGCTCGGTCAGGACATTGAGCGGCCGGCCGAGGCGACCGGACAGATGCGCGACATGGGCGGCGGCTGCCGCCTCACGCAGCCGCGCGGCGCGCTCCGAGACGATCTCGCCCGGAAGCTGCGGCATGCGGGCGGCCGGCGTGCCGGGGCGGGCCGAATAGGGGAAGACGTGGACGTAGCTGAGGCCGCATGCGCCGATGAGGTCGAGCGAGCGGGCAAACATCGTCTCCTCCTCGGTCGGGAAGCCGGCGATCAGATCGGCGCCGAAGGCGATGTCGGGGCGTAAGGAGCGCATCTGCGCGCAGAATCGGATGGCGTCGTCGCGGCCGTGCCGGCGCTTCATGCGCTTCAGGATGAGGTCATCGCCGGCCTGCAGCGACAGATGCAGATGCGGCATCAGCCGCGGTTGCGTCGCGATGGCCTCGCGCAACGCGTCATCGACCTCGACGGCGTCGATCGAGGAGAGGCGCAGGCGCGGCAGTTCGGGGATGCCATGCAGGATGGCGCGCACCAGCAGGCCCAGCGTCGGCGCACCGTCCAGATCGCGGCCATAACTCGTCAGGTCGACGCCGGTCAGCACGACCTCGCGCGCGCCGGCTTCCGTCAGGGTCCGGCATTGCGTGACGACGGCCTCGACCGGCAGCGAGCGTGAATTGCCGCGGCCGAAGGGGATGACGCAGAAGGTGCAGCGATGGTCGCAGCCGTTCTGGACCTGGACGAAGCCGCGCGTCTGCCGGGCGCTGCGCCCGCTGTCGAGGCCGCCCAGCATCGTCTGCGCCATGATGTCGCCGACGGCGATCTTGTCGGCGGGATCGGCGCCGGGCGCGGCCGCCAGGCTGTTCGAGCGAGCGAGCGCGGTCCAGGTCGCGGCCTGCATCTTCTCGGCGTTGCCGATGACGCGCGCGGTCTCCGGCATCTGCGCGAAGCGGGCGGGCTCGATCTGGGCGGCGCAGCCGGTGACGATGACCGGGCGGCCGGGCCTGTCGCGGCGCAGCCTGCGGATCGCCTGCCTCGCCTGCCGCGTCGCCTCGGACGTCACCGCGCAGGAGTTGACGACGGCGATGTCGGTGAGTCCCGCGGCCTGCGCCTGCCGCTGGATCGCCTCGCCCTCGACGATATTGAGGCGGCAGCCGAATGTGACGACCTCGAGCGCCATCAGGCCGCGGTCTCGAACAGTTCGGGAGCGAGCGTGCCCTCCCATTCGAATTCGACCGGGCCGGTCATCAGGACATGGCCGTCGCTTTCGCGCCATTCGATGGTGAGGTCGCCGCCGGGCAGGCTGACCACGGCCTTGCGGGCCGAGAGCTCGCGGCGCACGGCTGCGACCAGCGCGGCGCAGGCGCCCGAGCCGCAGGCGCGGGTGATGCCGGCGCCGCGTTCCCAGACGCGCAGCACGATATGGTCGGGCGCGACGACGGCGGCGAGTTCGATATTGGCGCGGTCTGGAAAGATCGGATGGTTTTCGAGCAGCGGGCCGATCTGTTCGAGATTGAAGCGATAGGGATCGTCGACGAAGAACACGGCGTGGGGGTTGCCCATGTTGACGGCGCAGGGGGTATGCAGGATCGGATCGTCGATCGGGCCGATCTGGAGTTCGAAATGGGCCGTGTCATGGAACGGCTCGGCCAGCGGAATTTCATCCCAGGCGAGCTTCGGTGCGCCCATATCGACCGTAAAGACGAGGTCGCTGTCGCGCCGCGCTGGCAGCAACCCGGCCTTGGTCTGCAGCGTCAGCGTTGTTCGCGAGGGGTCTCCCATCGTGGGGTCGGCCAGCATCGCCCAGACGACGCAGCGCGTGCCATTGCCGCAGGCGCCGGCTTCGGAGCCATCGCTGTTGTAGATCCGGATGAAGGCGTCCGTTCCGGCCAGTTGCGGATCGTGCAGCACCATCAGCTGGTCGAAGCGGGCGCGCGGCTCGGCGGCGATGGCGCGGGCGTCGCTGTCGGCCACGCGCAATCGGGTCCCGCGCAGATCCAGCACGGTGATCTCATTGCCGAGACCATTCATCTTCAGGAACCGGCGATGGGCCAGGGCGTTCATCGTGTCATACATCCCTCGAACTGCGGGTCTATGAGGGAGGCGACGTGAAAAAGCCACCCTCAGGGTCGTTTCTTGGCTAAGTGGATGTTCCACAGCGCGCCGCAAGGGCGCGAATCGGTTCTTTGAGCAGGACGGTCACAATGCGGCATTCCCCGATGGCTGTTATGCTGGTCGCGGCTCTGTGGAGCGCGCCGCCGGTCGCGGCCCAGACTCGCGTCGCACCGCCGGCGGCGGTCGAATCCGCGCCCCTGGCGCCGCTGCCCGGCACCACCGTACCGGTCCAGGCGCAGCCCGCGCCGACGCCGCCTGCCGCCGTGCCCGAAGCCGTGCCGGGTCCGACGCCTGTTCAGCCGGCGCCCGCGCCGCAATTGCCGATCACGCCCGAGCCGGTTCAGCCCGCGCCCACGCCGCAGGTCCCGCTCGAACCCCAGCCCGTGCAGCCGCCGCCAACGCTACCCGCGCCAGGCCCGGTCCAGCCGATGCAGCCGCCGACCCCGCAGCAGCAGACCGGGACGATCGATCCCAATGCGACGCTGGCCGGCAAACGCGGCGACCAGAGTGATGTCGATGAGGTCCTGCTCGTCGCCAAGCCCGTGTTGATCGTGGCAGGCTCTGCAAGCTGGGACGAAGGCTTCAAGCGTCTGGCCGAGAGCGTGCTCATCCTGCGTCAGGAAGCGGACAAGGCCGGGCTGCCGGTTGCGGGACGCCCTTTGACGCTGTTTCTCGAGACCGACGACAACGGCTTTCGTTATGAGGCCATGCTGCCGGTCGGTCCGGCGCCGGCGGGCGATCGCAACTCAACCTTCGGGAACGGTGTGCGGCCGGGTCTGACGCCAGCCGGCCCGTCCCTGCGCTTCGTCCATGTCGCGCCCTATGATGACATCGATTCGACCTATGAGACGATCACGGCCTATCTCGAGGCCAAGGCGATCACGGTGAAAGAGGCTTTTCTCGAGGAGTATGTCGGCGATCTCACCGATCCGGCCAATCCCAACCTCGAGATCAACGTCTACGTCCAGCCGCGCTGATCGGCCGTCGGGCGATCAGGCCTGCCAGCTCAGGCCTGGCCGCATGGCCCTGAAACGGTCCTGCGGCAGCCCCGCTTCGTCCAGCGCCGCAGCCAGCGCGGACGGGGGGCGCTCGATGCCTTCATCGGTCAGCTGGAAGGTGCCCCAGTGGTGGCCTAGCGCCTCTTCGGCCTTCAGCGCCAGCATGACCTTGACCGCCTCGGCCGGGTCCATGTGGTTGTCCTTCATGAACCAGCGCGGCTCATAGGCGCCGATCGGCAGCACGGCGAGGCGGAATGGGCCGTATTCGGCTCCTAGCCGCCGATACAGCGAGCCGTCGTGATAGCCGGTGTCGCCGATGTGGAAAATCTTGGTGCCTGCCGCTTCGACGACGAAGGAGCACCAGAGCGCCATGCGGCGATCGAAGGCGCCGCGCGCCGACCAGTGATAGCTCGGCGTCAGCGTCACGGTCACAGCATCGGATAATGTCAGGCGCGCCGACCAGTCATGGGCCTCGGCTTTCGCAGTGGGGATGCGGGCCCTGACGATCGTATCATTGCCGAGCGGCATGATCATGCGCGGCGCGTCGCGCTCATGCAGTCGCGCCAGCGTCTCGATGTCGAGATGGTCGTAATGGTTGTGCGTGATCAGCACCGCGTCGATGCGGGGCAGGTCGTCGAAGGCGACGCCTGGCTGGTTGACGCGGCGCGGACCGATGAAGGACAGCGGGCTGGCGCGTAGGGAATAGACCGGGTCGATCAGCAGGTTGAGCCCGGCAATCTGATAGAGAAACGACGCGTGGCCCAGATGGACGATGCGGACGCCATCGACACGGGCAGGTGGCGTGTCCTGCGGCGGCGTTGGGAAATGCTCTGGAAAGGCTTCGCGATCACGCTTCGATGTCTGCCATTTCAGCACGTCGGCGAGGCCCTTCGTCACGGGCCGGCCGTCGGTGAAGACGACCCCGTTGAAGTTCTCCGTCACCGGCCCCTGATAATAGGGATTGTTGGATCTCGAGATCGCGGCCCAGGCCGCGCCAGAGGTGCCGAGCAGAGCAGGGATGCCGAGGAAGGAGAGCAGTGTGCGACGGTTCATGCCCGCCAAAATGGGCTAGTTCGCCCGCGGGTCAAGCTCGGGCTGCATCACAGTGCTTTGATCGCCAAGCCTCTCTAACGGCGCTGCGACCGTGATCTCACCGCGAACTTGTGCGCAGCGCGACGGTGGCGATCCCCGCGCCGATCAGCAGGGCGCCGCCGGTCTTGTTGATCGCGCTGATCGCGCGGGGGTTCTTCACCACGGCACGGGCGCGCGAGGCGACCAGCGCGTAGCCGAAGGCATTGGCCGATGCCAGCGTCACGAAGGTCGCCTCGAAGATCAGCATCTGCGTCCAGAAATCGGCCTTCGGATCGAGGAACTGCGGCAGGAAGGCGACAAAGAAGGTGATGCTCTTGGGGTTCAGAGCCGTCACCAGCCAGGCATGGCCAAGCATCTTCAGCGACGAGACGGCATCTTCGCGCGGCTTGGCGTCGAGGTTCCCGCCAGCGCGGAACAGCTTGATACCGAGCCAGATCAGATAAGCCGCACCGGCCCATTTCAGCGCCGTGAACACGGTCGCCGAGGTTGCCAGCAGCGCGCCGACGCCCAACATCGAGAGCGTCATCGCGGTGAAATCGCCCAGCGCGACGCCCGCCGCCGTGGGCAGCGCCGTGCGCCAGCCCTGGCCGAGCGCATAGGAGACGACCAGCAGGATCGTGGGGCCGGGTATGACCAGCAGGACGGCGGTGGCGGCGGCGAAGGTGGCCCAGGTTTCGAAGGTCATGGCGGTGTTTTCCGATGGCGTCGGGCAAGCCATCCCCAAGGCAGGGGGGTTGTAAAGGGGAGCCGGTTTAGCCCAGCCCGAGATGCTCACGGAAAGCCGCGCTGACACGCTCGCGCAAGGCAGCCGGAAGCCGCCCCAGCTTCTGCGCGTGCCGGGCTTCGATCGTTGCGATCTTGCAGGGACGGACCACGGATGGCGCCGGCAGCCCGGTCTCCTCATCACCTCCGTCGATCGCTACGTCTCCCGGCCAGGGCCGGTTCTCTGCACTGGTGATCATTACGACCCAAAGCAGGCCTTGCTCCTCGCCGATGCCGCCGGCCGAAACCACCAGCGCCGGACGGTGCTGGCGTGTCGAGCGGTCCGTGTAGGGGAAGGGGACCCTAACGACGTCTCCCTGTTCAAAGCTCGCCATAGGCCTTGCGATCGGCCTCGCCGTCCCATTCGTCGAAGGTCGCAAACGGGTCTTCGGCCTGGGGTGCTCGCGCCTTCGTCATGACGACGCGATCATGTTCGATCGCATAAGCGATCTCATCACCTTCCCGCAGGCGCAGAGCCTTGCGGACGGACTGTGGCACCGTCGTCTGCGCCTTGCTGGTGAGTTTGCTGAGGATCATCCCCGTCGCCCTAAGCGGCCAAACTGATCAGATATTGTAAGGAAAATCCTTGCGGGCAGCAATATTGCTGTCGTGGTCAGCGCGGCGGCCGGTTCGAGCCGAACCAGCCGACGGGCGCGGCCGACATCTCGACGCGTCGCTCCGGTTCGCCCGCCACGACCAGCGCCCACCAGGCGCGGTATTGCGTCTGCGGATCCTTGGCGAGCGCGATGCCGAAGCGCGTCGCCTCCTTCATCCGGAGATTGGCGTCGTGGCCCGACGAGGCGCGCCAGCCGGTAAAGGCTTCCTGCGTGGAATAGTAGCCCGCGCCGAGATTCTCAGCCGCACGCGCTGCGTCGAGCCCGGCGGCGTGAACCCGGGATGCGAAGCTGCCGGCGGCGTCGTGGGAGAGCGCGTTCGCCTTCGCCATCGCATCGGCCTGACGCTGGGCCATTGCGTTCAGGATAGGATCGAGCCTGACCGGACCCAGGCCCTGGCTCGCGCGATAAGCATTGAAAATTCGGCCCGCCTCGGCCGGGTCGAGGCTGACTGCTGCGAGACGCTCGCTGGCGCGCGGATCGAGCGGCGTCGCGCGGCGCGGCTCGCCGGCGCAGCCGGCGGCGAGGAGGGCGAGGGCAAGGGCGGCGAGGGGATGGCGCATATTTCGACGAGCATTCCGGTCTATTGTCTGAGCCCAGATCGCTAACGCGGCATGATGGCGAGATTGCCGCCAACCTCTCCAACCTTGACTTTCGCCACATTCTTCCGCTTTAACCGCGCCATCCGTTTCGCCGACATCGTCGAGACCGCATCAGCCGACCGGGCCGCTCGCAGAGCATTCGAGCCCGGAGGTCAACGCCCGACAGCGCGACTGCGCCCTCGGGCGCGAAACCGTTTGGCGATGAGGCTTCGCGCTGCCGGTTCCTGAAGGCAAGCAAGCAGGTCCGCATGTTCGGCACTCTCAGCGACAGGCTATCAGGCATCCTCTCGGGGCTGACCCGCAGGGGTTCGCTGACCGAGGAGGACGTCAACGCCGCGCTGCGCGAGGTGCGCAAGGCGCTGCTCGAGGCCGACGTCGCGCTCGAAGTGGTGCGCAGTTTCACCGACAAGGTCCGCGAGCGGGCCGTCGGCGCCGAGGTGCTGAAGTCTGTCACGCCCGGCCAGCAGGTCATCAAGATCGTCAACGACGCGCTGATCGATATGCTCGGCGGTGATGGCGAGGGAATCACCTTCGATGCCGTGCCACCGGTGCCGATCCTGATGGTGGGTCTGCAGGGCTCGGGCAAGACGACCTCGACGGCCAAGATCGCCAAACGCCTGACCGACCGCAACAAGAAGCGCGTCCTGATGGCCTCGCTCGACACGCGCCGCCCGGCCGCGATGGAGCAACTCGCCATCCTCGGCAAGCAGGTCGGCGTCGAGACGCTGCCGATCGTCGCCGGTCAGTCGGCCGTGCAGATCGCGCGCCGTGCGATCGAGGCCGCTCGTCTCGGCGGCTACGACGTCGTGATGCTCGACACCGCCGGCCGCGTCACGCTCGACGATACGCTGATGGCGGAAGTCGCCGAGGTGAAGGCGGCGACCAATCCACATGAGGTGCTGCTGGTTGCCGATGCGCTGACCGGCCAGGACGCGGTCAACACCGCGCGCGCCTTCGATGTGCGCGTCGGGCTGACCGGCATCGTGCTGACCCGCATGGACGGCGACGGGCGCGGCGGCGCGGCGCTGTCGATGCGTGCCGTCACCGGCAAGCCGATCAAGCTCGTCGGCACGGGCGAGAAGATCGATGCGCTGGAGGATTTCCACCCCTCGCGCGTCGCCAACCGCATCCTGGGCATGGGCGACATCGTCGGCCTCGTCGAGCGTGCGGCGGAGACGGTCGATGCCGACAAGGCGCAGGCCCTGGCCCAGCGGCTGGCCAAGGGTCAGTTCGACCTGTCGGACATGCGCGCCCAGCTCCAGCAGATGGAGAAGATGGGCGGGCTCGGTGGCGTCATGGGCATGATGCCCGGCATGAAGCAGGCCCAGAGCCAGCTCGCGGCCTCCGGCGTCGGCGACAAGATGTTCAAGCGCATGATCGCGGCGATCGATTCGATGACGCCTGCCGAGCGCAGGAACCCCGACCTCCTCAAGAACAGCCGCAAGAAGCGCATCGCGGCGGGGTCGGGCACAACGCCGGAATCGATCAACAAGCTGCTCAAGATGCATCGCGGCATGGCCGACATGATGAAGCAGATGAGCAAGCAGAAGGGCGGGATGCTCGGCAAGCTCGGCGCGATGTTTGGCATGGGCGGCGGCGGGATGGGCGGACTTCCGGCCGGGCTCGACCCGTCGAAGATGGACCCGGCCCAACTCGCCGAACTGCAAAAGCAGATGGCCGGTGGGGGTGGAATGCCGGGTCTGCCTCCGGGCGGTTTTCCGGGCCTGCCCAAGGGCGTCACGCCGCCGGCCGGCATGATGCCGAAACTGCCCGGACTTGGCGCTCAGCCGGGCCGGAGCCTTCCGGGGCTGGGGGGCACCAACCCCTTCGGAGGCAAGAAGAAGTGACCAAGCCCACCGAAATGCGCGTCGGCATGTTCGACGTGTTCAAGCAGGTCAAGGCCCGTCTCGACGACGCCAACCTGTCCTATGAGACGTCGTCCTATCGCGACGACGCCTTCTCGTTCCTCGTGCATGCGCCGGGCGAATATTGGGAGATCGACGTGCTCGAAGACGGCTCGATCGATCTCGAGATCTTCACCTCGACGGGCATGAAGGACGACCCCTGGGCTGCGATCGACCAGCTGGTCGACGACAACAAGGCGTGAACGACATCATGAGTTTCAGTGCCGCCGAGATGCTGGCGAAGATCTGGTCGATCCAGCAGGCCTTGGAAGATGCGGGCATCGATCATTCGCCCACGATCTACCGGGACGACGCGATTTCGATCGTGGCGAACCCGCCCGGCGAGAAGTGGGAGATCGATGTCTGTGAAGACGGAAGCGTGGACTTCGAGGTGTTCAAGTCGACGTCGATGCAAGGAGAGGCGGAGCTGCATGCGGCGATCGCCACAGTGAAAACCGAAAACGAAGCTTAAAAAGGAAGAACGAGAATGTCCCTCAAGATCCGCCTGACCCGTGGCGGCGCCAAGAAGCGCCCTTACTACCGCATCGTCGTTGCCGATGCGCGCGCGCCGCGCGATGGCCGCTTCATCGAGAAGATCGGCTCCTATGATCCGATGAAGGCGAAGGATTCGCCCGAGCGCGTCGTTCTCGATATCGAGAAGGCCAAGGACTGGCTCGCCAAGGGCGCCCAGCCGACCGACCGCGTGCTGCGCTTCCTCGACGCCGCCGGCATCGCCAAGCGTCCCGTGCGCAACAACCCCAACAAGGCTGTTCCCGGCGAGAAGGCCAAGGAGCGCGCCGAGAAGAACGCCGCCAAGTCCGCGGCTCCGGCTGAAGCCGCAGCCGAAGCGTGATGTGCGCCTGGGCTCGCGATGCAGGCCGTCATGGTCGGGCTTGTCCCGACCATCCACGTCTTCGCTTGGCGAGACCCGGGTCTAAGACGTGGATGCTCGCCACAAAGGCGAGCATGACGGTACAGACTGCCGTCGTGTCGGTGACGTGCCATGGCTGCTGACGACAAGCTCGTCCTGCTCGGCGTCATCGGCGCCGCGCATGGCATCAAGGGCGAGGTCCGGATCAAGGCCTTCACCGGCGATCCGTTGGCGATCGCCGAATACGGCCCCCTGACCGACGACAAGGGGCGGCGCTTCGAGATCGCCGAGATCCGCCCGGCCAAGGAGGTCGTGGTCGCTCGACTCAAGGGCATCACCAGCCGCGAGGCGGCCGAAAGCCTCAACGGCGTCAATCTCTTCGTCGCGCGTGACAAGATTCCGGCGCCCGAGGACGAGGACGAATTCCTGCAGGCCGATCTGATCGGCTGTGCGGTGGTCGGCCCCGACGGCGCGGTCCTGGGCACGGTGACCACCGTCGCCAATTACGGCGCCGGCGATTTGCTCGACATTCTGCTGCCGGATGGTCGCTCGGTGCTGATGCCCTTCACCAAGGCCTTCGCGCCGCGCATCGACATCGCTGCGCGACGGATCGAGGCGGTTCCGCCCGAGGGGCTGTTCGAGGCCGATGATGAGGAATGATACGCCTGCGGGCGCGCTGATCTTCGACATGGACGGCACCATCGTCGACAATATGCGCTTCCACGAGGACGCCTGGGGCAAGCTGCTGACCTCCCATGGTCTGCCCTTCGACGCCGATGACTTCTTCCAGCGCACGGCGGGCATGGCGGTCGGAGAGATCATCGCGCCATTGTTTCCGCAGGCGACGCCGGCCGAGGTCATCGCACTGGGCGAGGCGAAGGAGGTGTTCTATCGCGACGCCTATCGCGGCCATGTCGAGGCTCTTCCGGGCCTGCTGCCGCTGATCGCGCGGGCGGCAAGCTGCGGCGTGCCGATGGCGGTGGCTTCGGCCGCGCCGCCGGAGAACATCGCTCTGGTGCTCGACACGCTCGGTCTGCGCCCGCATTTCGCCACGGTGATCTCGCCTTCGCAGGGGTTTCGCGGCAAGCCGCATCCCGACATGTTCATCGAGGCGGCGCGCCGGATGGCTGTCGCGCCCGAGGCCTGCCTCGTCTTCGAGGATGCGCCCAACGGCATCGAGGCGGCGCGCCGCGCCGGCATGCGCGCCGTGGCGATGCTGACCATGCTCGGCGCGGACGCGTTTGCGGCTTACGACAACGTCATCGCCAGCGCGGCCGATTTCAACGCGCTGGACCGCCTGCCGGCCCTGCGCTTCGGTTAGGGGCGAATTCGCTTCGGTTTTTCGCGTCGTCATCCCGGACAAGCGGCGTCAGCCGCGCCGATCCGGGAACCATTCCGGAACGGTTCAGGCATGGATCCCGGGTCTGCGCTGCGCTCCGCCCGGGATGACGACGCGTTTCCAGTTTTAGTCCGGTAAGGTCCCTCCATGCCGTTCCGCGCCTCCATCCTCACACTCTACCCGGAGATGTTTCCCGGTCCGCTCGGCGTGTCGCTGGCCGGTGAAGCGCTGCGGCGGGGCTTGTGGTCGCTGGAGGCGCACCAGATCCGCGACCATGGCATCGGCCGGCATCGCAATGTCGACGACAACCCGGCCGGGGGCGGCGCCGGCATGGTGCTGCGCTGCGACGTGCTGGGCGCAGCGATCGATGCCGCCGTTCCCGCCGGGGACACGCGCCCGCGCCTGCTGATGTCGCCGCGCGGGCGGCCGCTGACGCAAGCCCAGGTGCGCGGCTGGGTAGCGGGCGAGGGCGTCGTCATCGTCTGCGGGCGCTTCGAGGGCGTCGATGAGCGCGTGATCGAGGGGCGCGGGCTGACCGAGGTTTCGATCGGCGACTACATCCTCTCGGGCGGCGAGATGGCGGCGCTCGTCCTGCTCGACGCCTGCGTGCGGCTGATCCCCGGCGTGATGGGCAAGGAATTGTCCGGCCAGGACGAGAGCTTCGAGAATGGCCTGCTCGAATATCCGCACTACACGCGGCCGCGCGAATGGGAGGGCAGGGGCCTGCCCGAGGCGCTGCTCTCGGGCGACCATGCCCGCATCGCGAAATGGCGGCGGGCGGAAGCCGAGCGGATCACGCGCGAGCGGCGCCCGGATCTCTTGAAGGACCGGAGCGAACGCTGACCCGCACACGTCATTCTCGGGCGAAGCGCAGCGCAGACCCGAGAATCTCATGCCGGAAAAGGGCACTGGTTCGAACGCGGCCTGAGATGCTCGGGTCAAGCCCGAGCATGACGGCGCTCACGGATAAGCCACCACCGGCAGCTTCTGCTCCAGCCACCCACCCGGCCCCAGCATCCCGCCGCGCACTGCCAGGATGTCGCGGAAGCCGCGCCCGGCGAGCTTGGTGCGGATCGAGGCGCTCAAGCCGCCGCTGCGATCGATCAGGGCGATGCGCTTACGCGGATGATCGAGCCGCTGGCCCGCCAGCCTGACCTCGAAGGCGGGCGTCTCGACGTCGAGCGCGATCGCGCCCTGGGGGATGCCGGTGTCGCGCCATTCCTCGGGCGTGCGAATGTCGAGGAGGAGGAGGGTGCCGGTGCGGGCGGCGTCATAGGCCTCGCGCGCCGACAGGGAAGTGGTTTGTGCAACCGCCCCGCCCGGAAACCAGACGAGCGCCGCTGCCAGCATCAAGCGGCGGTTGACTTGAATTACCCCGTCATTGCGAGGAGCGTCAGCGACGAAGCAATCCAGGAGCCGTTGTGCAAGACCCTCTGGATTGCTTCGCTGCGCTCGCAATGACGGGCCCGATCAGCGCAGTTCGGCGCAGAAGCGCTGGATGCGGCGGCAGGCCTCTTCCAGCTTCTCGTCCGAGGTGGCGTAGGAGATGCGGAAGTTGGGGCCCAGGCCGAAGGCCGAGCCATGGACGGCCGCGACCGCCTCGTCTTCGAGGATGCCGAGCACCAGATCCTCGTCGGTCTCGATGACCTTGCCGTTCGGCATGGTCTTGCCGATCAGCGCCGAGCAGTCGGGATAGACGTAGAAGGCGCCCTCGGGCTTGGGGCAGACGAGGCCGCGAGTCTGGTTCAGCATGGAGACGACGAGGTCGCGGCGGCGCTCGAAGGCCTTCTTGAAGACGGGCAGGTGGTCCTGCGTGCCGTCCAGTGCCTCGACCGCAGCCCATTGGGAGATCGCCGAGGTGCCCGAGGTCTGCTGGCCCTGGACGAGGTCCATGGCGTTCATCAGATGCTGCGGTCCGGCCGCGTAGCCGATGCGCCAGCCGGTCATGGCGTAGGATTTCGAGACGCCGTTCATGGTCAGGGTGCGCTCATAGAGGCCGGGCTCGACCTGGGCCGGCGTCACGAATTCGAAGTCGCCATAGACCAGGTGCTCGTACATGTCGTCGGTCAGCACCCAGACATGGGGGTGACGCATCAGCACGTCGGTGAGCTTCTTCATCTCGGCGCGGCTGTAGGCGGCGCCCGACGGGTTCGACGGCGAGTTCAGGATCACCCACTTGGTCTTGGGCGTGATCGCGCGCTCGAGCTCTTCCGGCTGGAGCTTGAACTCGTTTTCGATCTTGGTCTCGGCGAAGGTCGCGGTGCCGCCGCAGAGCGCCACCATCTCGGGGTAGGAGACCCAATAGGGCGAGACGCAGATGACCTCGTCGCCGGGGTTCAGCGTCGCGAGCAGGGCGTTGTAGATGACATGCTTGCCACCGGTCGAGACGATGACCTGGCCCGGCTTGTAGTCGAGCCCGTTCTCGCGCTTGAACTTGCGGGCGACCGCCTCGCGCAGCTGCGGAATGCCGGAAACCGGCGTGTACTTGGTCTCGCCACGGCGGATGGCGGCGATGGCCGCCTCCTTGATGTTGTCGGGCGTGTCGAAATCGGGCTCGCCGACCGAGAGCGAGATCACGTCCTTGCCCTGCGCTTTCAGATCGCGCGCCTTCTGCGTGATGGTGATGGTCGCAGACGGCTTCACGCGCTTCAGGGCGTCGGCAAGGAAGGCCATGGGAGTTCTCCGGATTTCGGATAAGGGCACGCCGTTTTTGGAGGCGCGGGCGTGGTTTAGGACTCAAGAGCCGGCATCGCAAGCCAGAGTGCTTGATCATTGCCAGCAACGCGCTGAATTCCAAGGGGGAGGGCGGGCGTATCGACGCTGGCCGGAAACGTGCATGATCCCGCAGACAGGCTGGGGGGCCACCATCATCAGCGCGGATTGCCCGCGCGGAAGGCATGTTCGTGAAACTCAGGATCGGCTACGAACTCGACTATTACTTTCCGCAGCCCACGCCGCTGATCTTGATGCTGAACGTGCATTTCAGCCGGGTGTCGGACCTCGAAACGCCCGATTACATCCGTGTCAGCCCGTCCGTTCCGATCAGCGCCTATCGCGACGGTTTCGGCAACTGGTGCACGCGGCTTCTGGCCCCGCCAGGCGCGATGAAGATCACGGCCGATGCGGTCATCCATGACAGCGGGCTGCCCGAGCGCTTCAACCGCGAAGCGGGGCAGGTGGCTGTCGAAAACCTGCCCGAGGAATGCATCGTCTTTCTGCTGGCCAGCCGCTATTGCGACAGCGACCGCCTGCTCGATCTCGCCTGGCAGTTGTTTGGGCATACGCAGCCCGGCGCCCCGCGGGTCCAGGCGATCTGCGACTTCGTCCACCAGCGCATCGCCTTCAACTACAACGATGCCAGCGTCACTCGCGCGGCCTCCGACGCCTATCACGAGGGCCGGGGCGTCTGCCGCGACTATGCCCATCTGGCGGTCGCGTTCTGCCGGGCGATGAACATTCCGGCGCGCTACTGCACCTGCTATCTCGGCGATGTCGGCACGCCGCCGCCCTATCCGCCGGGCGATTTCGCGGCGTCCTTCGAGGCCTATCTCGAGGGCGGCTGGCAGATGTTCGACCCGCGCAACAATGTGCCCCGGATCGGCCGGGTGCTGATCGCGCATGGGCGAGACGCAGCCGACGTTGCGATCGCCACCACCTTCGGGCCCAACACGCTGACAGGGTTCAAGGTCTGGACCGACGAGGTGACGTGAGGGGGGCGACGCTGCGGCGCTGCCGATCCGGACGGGCGCTGCCGGGCCCGCCGGCCATGTGTTGAGGCGTCATCCTGGGCGACCGTCGTCATCCAGAATGGCGATGCGCTTGTGGTCATAGCGTCGGCTGCCGGGCCGACCGCTGTCAGTCGCGAAACAGCCGTGCCGCGTCGGGCTTCTTGGCGCGCAGCGGCGTCTTGCGGGTCATGCCCTTGCCCTTGGCCGCGGGCTCCTCAGGGACGGCTGCGCCATCCTCGTCGGGCTCGGGCGCCGGGGGGGTGACGCCGGCGGGCTTGGCCACAGGCTTTTCGGCCTTCTCGGCGACCTTGGCCTGCTCGGCGGGGTCGATCGTCTTGAAGCGAATCATTTCTTTTTCGGCCCCGCTGCCTTGGCGACGACAGCCGCGAAGGTCGAAGGCGCGGCGGCCGTGACCTTCGGCTTGTCCTTCTTCGGCTTCTTGGCTTCGCGGTTGCTGCGCTGTTCCTTGGCCATGGTCGGCATTCCTTTGCGGTCGAACGGCGCGGGGTTGCGCTGGTGTGTCCGTGACACATCGTCAGGTGCTGCCTCGATCGCAAGGGGCACTCATGCGAGGCATCATCCGGGACGACATGCAATCCGCCGCGGCCGGCCCGGCGGCTGCCGGGTCTCGTCGTGTCGAAGCAGAGCGACAGCCTAGGGCAGAGCGTGCGCCGGCGCACGTGGTTTCTTGAATGCTTTGGTGTCGCAACGCGGCTTCGATCGCATGGGCGGCGATCTTGCCGCTTGCGCGCAGTGCGCGACCCTGCGATGCGCTCTTTGCCATGGATGATCTCCAACCGATCGCGATCTATGTCGATGCCGATGCCTGCCCGGTGAAGTCGGAGATCTTCAAGGTCGCCGAGCGCCACGGCCTGCGAGTCTTCGTCGTCGCCAACAGCTACATGATGCTGCCGCGCGAGCCCTGGATCGAGCGCGTCGTGGTGACGGACGGGTTCGATGCCGCCGACGACTGGATCGCGGAGCGCGTCGCGCGCGGGTCGATCGTGATCACATCGGACATCCCGCTGGCCGATCGCTGCATCAAGGCCGGTGCCGAGGTGATCGGCCCGACCGGCAAACCCTTCACCGAGGCCTCGATCGGCATGGCGCTGGCGACGCGCGACATGATGGAGGATCTGCGCGCAATGGGGACGGCGACCGGCGGACCGAAGCCGTTCTCGCCCAGGGATCGCTCCGCTTTCCTGCAGGCGCTCGATCTCGCGATCCAGCGGTTGAAGCGGGCAGGGTTCACAGCCGGCTGAGCAGCCGCCTAGGTGGTTGATTTCGTGGCCGCTTCATCCGGAAGCGGCATTTCCCTTCCGCGATCGATGCTCTAAAGCTGCGATCAAGCCTGTGATCAATCGGGCCGCCCGGGAGGAAGTTTCAACCATGTCGCTGACCCGCCGCTCCACGCTCGGCCTGATGGCCGGTGCCGTTTTCGCCCCCTCGCTCGTGCAGGCGCAAAATTTTCCGACCAAGCCGATCACCCTCGTCGTGCCCTATCCGGCCGGCGGCCCGACGGATGCGATCGCGCGCTTCGTCGCGCAGGACCTCGCCGGATCGATCGGCCAGAATGTCATCGTCGACAACCGCGCCGGTGCTTCGGGTGCCGTCGGCACGCGGGCCGTGGCCAAGGCCGAAGCCGATGGCCACACCATCATCTTCGGCAACAACCAGACGCATGGGAACAACATGTTCCTGCTCAAGGAGCCGGGCTATGACGCGGTCAAGGATTTCGCGCCCTTGGCCGGCGTCGGCGCCTTCGAGCACGCCTTCGTCGTGCGCAAGGATCTGCCGGTCAAGGACATCAAGGAACTGATCGCGCTCGCCAAGGCTGATCCCGGCAAGCTCAATTACGGTTCGACCGGCGTCGGCTCCGGCTCGCATCTGGCGATGGAGCTGTTCATGGCGCGCACCGGCATCAAGATGACGCATGTGCCCTTCCGTGGCGCAGCGCCGCTGGTCCAGGAGATCATCGGCGGGCGCATCGACATCGCCAATTCGACGCTGCCCAGCGTGCTCGAGCAGTTCAATGCCGGCACGCTTCGGGCGCTCGCTCTGGCGAGCCCGGAGCGCAATCCGCGCGCCAAGGACATTCCCACGCTGCGCGAGCAGGGTGTCAGCAATGCCGACGCCGATTCCTGGGCCGCCTTCTTTGCGCCCGCCGCGACGCCGGCCCCGGTGCTGGAGACGCTGTCGAAGGCGATCCTGGCCTCGCTGGCCAAGCCGACCGTGAGCGAGGCGATCCTCAAGCTCGGCTTCACGATGAGGTTACGTGACCCGGCGGCGTTCAGGCCCTATCACCTCCAGGAAATCGCGATCTGGGAAAACATCATCAGGGAAGCCGGGGTCAAGCCCGAGTGACCTGAGACGGGAGCGGGCATGGGTGTGACGACGAGACGGCGCCTTCTCCCGCTGCTGGCCAGTCTCCCCTCCCTGGCCGGTCTTGCGCTCCTGTGCGGCCCCGCTCTGGCCATCGAGACGGACCGGGAGCGTCTCTGGTCGGCGCTCGCCACGCCCGGCCATGTCGTGCTGATGCGCCATGCCGATGCGCCGGGGGGCGGGGATCCGGCCGACTTCCGGATCGGCGATTGCGCCACGCAGCGCAATCTCGGCGAGCGCGGACGTGTCCAGGCTCGCCGGCTCGGCGACGAGTTTCGCCGGCGGGCGGTTCCCGTCGCGCTCGTCCTGACCAGCCAATGGTGCCGCGCGCGCGAAACGGCGGCGCTGATGGCCATCGGGCCCGTCGAGGACGAGGCGACCGCCCTGAATTCCTTCTTCGGCCGCCCCGGCGAACGCGACGCGGCGACGGTCGCGCTCCGGCGGCGGCTTGCGACCCTTCCGGCCGAGGCCGCGACGGTCGTGATGGTGACCCACCAGGTCAACATCACCGCGCTGACGGGGGTGTTTCCCGCCTCGGGCGAGATGGTCGTGCTCAAGCGCGACCCCCAAGGCGAATTCAGCACGCTCGGACGCCTGCCGCCGCCCTGAAGCAGCCGGACAATCGCTCACTTCGGCGTGAGTGCCGCAACCCACCGGTGGCCCGCGCCGTTGTTCGTTTTTGCAGGGCGCCAGGCCCCGTTCGGGAGACGATGATGCAACGGCATAGCTATGCGATCGGGGTTGTGGTCTTTGCCGCGCTGCTCGCCGGTCAAACTCCGGCCCAGGCGCAGCAGACCTTCAAATCAAGCGCGGGGGACCTCACGGTCGAGACGGTGGCGAGCGGTCTCGAGAACCCCTGGGGCCTGGCTTTCCTGCCCGATGGTCGCATGCTGGTGACCGAGCGGCCCGGGCGGCTGCGCTTGGTCGGGACCGACGGCAAGCTGTCGCCGGCTCTGTCGGGCGTGCCCAACGTCGCTGCGCGCGGGCAGGGCGGTCTGCTCGATGTGGTGCTCGATCCGGGTTTCGCCCAGAACCGGATGATCTACCTCTCCTTTGCTGAGGCGCGGGCGGGCGGCAGCGGCACCAGCGTAGCCCGGGCCAGGCTCAATGAGCGCGGCACGGCGCTGGAGGGCGCGAAGGTGATCTTCCAGCAGATGCCGACGGTCAACAGCTCGATGCATTTCGGTTCGCGGCTGGTGTTCGACCGCAGCGGCGCGCTGTTTGTCACGGTCGGCGATCGCTACGGCCAGCGCGACCAGGCGCAGAACCCCGACAACCATATCGGCAAGGTCATGCGGATCTCTCCGGAAGGCGGTGCGGCTGCGGACAATCCGAAGCCTGCGGGTTGGCAGCCGGAAATCTGGTCGATCGGACACCGCAACGTGCAAGGCGCGGCGCTGCATCCGGAGAGCGGCCAGCTCTGGATCGCCGATCATGGCGCGCGTGGCGGCGACGAAATCAACACGCCCAAGGCCGGCCGCAATTATGGCTGGCCGGTGATCAGCTTCGGCATCGACTATTCGGGTGCGAAGCTCGGCGAAGGCACGGCCAAGACGGGCATGGAGCAGCCGCTGTTCTATTGGGATCCGTCGATCGCGCCCTCGGGTGCGGCTTTCTACACCGGTCCGGTCTGGCCCGCTTGGAAGAACTCGCTCTTCGTCGGCGCGCTGGCCGGGCAGATGCTGGTGCGGCTGTCGACGCAGGGCGAGGCGGTCACCGGGCAGGAGCGGTTGCTCGCGGGTCTCGGCGAACGCATCCGTGATGTCCGGCAGGGGCCAGACGGGTTCATCTACCTGCTGAGCGATGATGGCGGGAAGGTGCTGCGGGTCAGGCCCGCGCGGTAGGGATCGAGGTCGGCGCGAAGCGGCGACTGTATTTGCAGAGCGGGACGTGCGGGGCGGCGGGTCGCCAGACGCTCGTGTGCCGTTCGGAAACCTGCTACCGCGATTCCCGGCTCAGGGCTGGGAATTTCAGACGATGCATGACGGCACTCTTTCAATCGGAATCATCGGCGCAGGCATCATGGGCGAGAGGCTGCTGAGCGCCATTCTCGACCAGTCACCCCCGCTGGTGAACGTCAGCGGGATCTTTGACCCGGCGCCGTCGGCCATGCAGCGCATGGCGGCGAGCTTCCCGCAGGTTCCGCGGCTGCCTGACGCCGCGTCGGTCATCGCCGCCAGCGACTGCGTCTATATCGCCTCGCCGCCAGCTTCCCATCTCGATCATGCCCGCGCCGCCATCGTCGCCGGCAAAAGCGTGTTTTGCGAGAAGCCCCTGGCGGTCGATGTCGCCGACGCGCGGGCCTTCGTTGCAGAAGCCGGAGACAGAGGGGCCGTCAACTTTCCCTTCGCCTCCTCGCTCGCGGTCGCGACGTTGATGGACTGGATCGCTCAGGGAGCCGTCGGTACAGCGTCGCGCGTGACGATCGAGGTCGCCTTCGCGACCTGGCCGCGCTCCTGGCAGGCCGATGCGGCGGCCTGGCTGGACGGGCGGCAACAGGGCGGGTTCACCCGTGAGGTCGTGTCGCATTTCCTCTTCCTCAGCCGCAGGCTGCTCGGCCCCTTGCACGGTCTCTCCGCGAGCGCGGTGTTTCCGGAGGCCGGCACATCGGAGCGCTCGATTCAAGCGACGCTGGTGGCTGGCGACGTCCCGGTCGAACTCAAGGGCAACGTCGGCAGCACGGCGAAGGACGATCACAACATCTGGATGCTGGAAGGTGACCACGGTGCGGTCCGGCTCTGCGACTGGTCGGTCGCCGAACGCCGGCTGCCCGACGGGACATGGGAGCGCGCGGCCGGCACGCTGTCACAGGCGGAGGCGCGCCCGATCGCACTCCGGCGTCAGATCGAGGGCGTGGTTCGGCTCACGCGTGGCGAAGCGCATCACCTGGCGACCCTGGCTGAAGCCTTGAACGTTCAAGAGATCGTCGAGGCCATTCTTGCCGATGGCATGAGGGCTAAAGGGTAGCCGAAGCCTGTCCTCAAACGATCTCCGCCAGCCGCGTGTCCTGCGACAAAACCAAGCACCAATGCGGCTCGAAATCGGCGCCGAGCGGCCAGACGAAGTCCGCGAAGATTTCCAGCAGCCGGGTCTGGTAGCGCTCGAACCAGGCGCGCTGGCAGAGCACGAACTTGGTCGCGCCGACGATCGTCTCGCGGTCGATGACGCAGAGCGGGACGATGTCGGGATTGGCCTCGAGATAGGCCTGAACGGCGACCATCAGCGTCGGGTAGCCGGGGTGCAGCATGTCGTCGAGCACGATCAGCCCGCCCTCGGCGAGGCAGGCGGTGGCCAGCGCCAGGTCCTTCGACAGGGCGGCGCGCGAATGCTCCCCGTCGATATGGATAAAGCGGAGTTTTTCGCCTCCGGCATGGGCGAGGAGAGCGGCCGGCGCCATTGCGCCGGCATCCCCCTTGATTGTGCGGCGGCGCTCGGGCCCGATGCCGTGGCGGGCGCAATTGGCCTCGAAACGCTGTTCGACGGCAGCGTCGGGCCATGAAAAGATGTCGAGCGCTAACGCGATCTCGCCCTCATCGAGCGCATGGGCAAGCGCTATGAAGAAACGACCCTCGAAGGCGCCGATCTCCGCGATCGGCCCGCGAACGCCTTCTTGTGTCTGCAGCCGCAGCAGCCGCGCGCAGATGGCCGCAGCGAAGCGCGACGACATGCCGACGACGCGGCCATAGCCATCGGCCAGATAGGCCTCGACGGCGGGGTGGCCTGGGGAGGGGATGGTGGCTGTCATTGGTCCGTTCATCCTGTGGTCGTTTCCCCGCCGCGCCTCGGCGCCCCTACCTACCGCAGCTTCATCGACAGGATCGGCCTGACAAGCAAGGGGTGTGTGCTTGTGTTCCTGCGCGCCGGGCCCGCTCGCAAAATCAATCATGGTTAACCTCCGTTAACCGCAGCGCCCTAGTTTCGCGTCATTCATGCGATTCGGTGGAGACCATGCGAAACCTCATCTTGGCCCTGCCCCTCGTCCTGATCGCTTCCGCCGCCTCGGCGCAGGGCGGTTTCCAATCGTGTCTGTCGGGCCTGCGCTCCGACGCGGCTGCCAAGGGCGTGTCCACCACGACCTTTGATCGTGCCATGGCCGGCGTCGAGCCGGACATGAAGGTGATCGAGGCGATGAACAACCAGCCGGAGTTCAAGACTCCGATCTGGGATTATCTCGGCACGCTGGTCGATGACGAGAAGGTCGCGGAAGGGCGCAACATGCTGCGCCAGCACGCCTCGACGCTGGCGGCGGCCGAGCGGCGTTTCGGTGTCGATCGCCATACCATCGCCGCCGTCTGGGGCGTGGAGAGCGATTTCGGCAAGGCGCGCGGCCGGATGCCGCTGGTGCAGGCGCTGTCGACCGGGGCGTGTCTGGCGCCGCGCCGCAACGCCTTCTTCAAGGGCGAACTGATCGCGACGCTGCAGATCATCCAGCGCGGCGATGTCCGCCCGGAGCGGCTGTTTGGCTCCTGGGCCGGCGCCTTCGGCCACACGCAGTTCATTCCCTCGACCTATCTGCGGCTGGCTGTCGACGGCGATGGCGATGGGCGGCGCGATCTGGTCGATTCAATCCCCGACGCTTTGCACTCGACCGCCAATTTCATGGACAAGGCCGGCTGGGTCACCGGCGCGACCTGGGGCTACGAGGTGCGGGTGCCGCGCGGGTATGGGGGCCCGAGCGGGCGCAATCCCAAGCGGCCGCTCTCACACTGGGCCGGGCAGGGGATCGTGAAATTCGACGGCTCGGCGCTCGACGGCACGGGCAATGCCGGGCTCCTGATGCCGGCGGGGCGCAACGGCCCGGCCTTCCTCGTCTTCAAGAACTACGACGCCGCCTACAGCTATAACGGCGCGGATTCCTACGCGCTCGCCATCTCGCTCCTGTCGGACCGGCTGCGGGGGCGGCCGGGCGTGCAGGGCGAGTGGCCGACCGACGATCTGCCGCTCTCGCGTGAGCAGCGCCGCGAACTCCAGCGCCTGCTGATCGCGCGCGGCTTCGATGTCGGCGAGCCTGATGGCGCGGTCGGCGCGCTGACGCGCGGCGCGATCAAGCAGATCGAGGCCAAGATCGGCATGCCGCAGACCGGCCGGCCCGGCGAGAAGGTGCTGCGGGCGCTCAAGAGCGGGCGGGTTTAGCCCCAACGTCATGCTCGGGCTTGACCCGAGCATCTCCTGCGAGGGATTCTCGGGTCTGCGCTTCGCTTCGCCCGAGAATGACAGACTCCCCATGGCCCGCCGCCTGATCTCCACCGGTTCGCCCTTCGAGACCGCATACGGCTATTCGCGCGCGGTGATCGACGGGGATCTGGTGTTCGTGTCCGGAACGACCGGCTATGACTATGTCACCATGACGCTGCCGGAGGATGCCGCCGAGCAGGCGCGCAACATCTTCCGCACGCTGGACGCCGTGCTGACCGAGGCCGGCTCGTCGCTCGCTCATGTGGTCCGGGCGCAGTATTTCGTCACAGACCGGACCCATTGCGCGCCGGTGCTCGCCGTCTGCGGCGAGGTGTTTCGCGAGATTCGCCCGGCGGCCGGTATCTATGTCGTCGCGGGGTTGCTTCAGCCTGAAATGAAGATCGAGATCGAGGTGACTGCGCGGCTGGCGCGGCCCTGACATGGCGCGCGCGCCGCTTGCATGCAGGGGGCGTGCGCCCTAATCACCCGCCATTGCAGTTTCAAGAAACGGCGAGGCGACGACCATGGCGACCCATAAGCTATTGATGCTCCCCGGCGACGGCATTGGCCCCGAGGTGATGGGCCAGGTCGAGACCATCGTCTCCTGGTTCGGCAAGCAGGGCCTGGCCTCTTTCGAAATCGAGAAGGGCCTGGTCGGCGGCTGCGCTTATGATGCCCACAAGCAGGCGATCTCGGAAGGCGACATGAAGCTCGCCCAGGAAGCCGACGCCGTGCTGTTTGGCGCTGTGGGCGGGCCGAAATGGGCCGATGTGCCCTATCAGCACCGTCCCGAGGCCGGCCTGCTGCGGCTGCGCAAGGATCTCGGGCTGTTTGCAAACTTACGCCCCGCGATCTGCTATCCGGCGCTGGCGTCCGCCTCCTCGCTCAAGCCGGAGGTCGTCGAGGGGCTCGACATCCTGATCGTGCGTGAACTCACCGGCGGCGTCTATTTCGGCGAGCCCAAAGAGATTGTGACGCTGGAGGACGGCAGCAAGCGCGGCGTCGACACGCAAGTCTACACGACGCCGGAGATCGACCGAATCTGCCGCGTCGCCTTCGAGCTGGCGAGGACCCGCCGCAATAAGGTCTCCTCCGCCGAGAAGCACAATGTCATGAAGACCGGCGTGCTGTGGAAGCAGACGGTGACCGCCCTGCACGCCAAGGATTATGCCGATGTCGAGCTCGAGCATGTGCTCGCCGACAATTGCGCGATGCAGCTCGTGCGCTGGCCCAAGCAGTACGACGTCATCGTCACCGATAACCTCTTCGGCGATATCCTGTCGGATGTTGCGGCGATGCTGACCGGCTCGCTTGGCATGTTGCCCTCGGCGTCGCTTGGCGCGGAAGACCCTGCCACGGGCAAGCGCAAGGCGCTGTACGAGCCCGTCCATGGTTCCGCGCCCGACATCGCCGGCAAGGGGCTGGCCAACCCGATCGCGATGATCGGTTCCTTTGCCATGGCGCTGCGCTATTCGTTCGGGGCGATCGAGGCCGCCGACCGGCTGGAGGGCGCGATCGCCGATGTGCTGGGCTCCGGCACCCGCACCCAGGACATCGCAGCGCCCGGCGCCAACGCTGTCTCGACCACCGAGATGGGCCAGACGATCGTCAAGGCGCTGGAGGCGCGGGGCTGATCACTGAGCTCGTCATGGTCGGGCTTGACCCGACCATCTCAGGCAGCAATTTCGGGACGAGATGCTCGGGTCAAGCCCGAGCATGACGGCTGGTGCTCCACCTCTCCCCCTCGTGAATTGCGCCTGGCGCTTGGCCATGCGCTAGACTGTCGGCATCCGAAACGGGGTTTATCCGTCCGATGCTGATCAAGAACCGTCCTGCCTGGGCTCTGCCCGAGAGCCAGGCCACGCCCGAATCCATTTTCCTGAACCGCCGCGCCCTGATGGCCGGTGGCGCGGGGTTGATCGCCGGGGCGGCGCTCCCCGGCACGGCATCCGCGCAAGGCGCGGACCCGACGCTCGATCTCTATCCCGCGAAGAGAAACGAGACCTACACGCTCGACCGGCCGGTGACGCCCGAGGCGGATGCGGCGAGCTACAACAATTTCTACGAGTTTGGCACGTCGAAGGACATCGTCGCCGCCTCGAAGCGGCTGGTGACGCGGCCCTGGACGGTGGCGATCGACGGTATGGTCGAGAAGCCCTTCGAGATCGCCTTCGACGAGTTGGTCCGCAAGCTGCCGCTGGAAGAGCGGCTCTACCGCTTCCGCTGCGTCGAGGCCTGGTCGATGGCGGTGCCCTGGACCGGCATTCCGCTGAAGGCCTTCGTCGACTTCGCCAAGCCGCTCTCGGGCGCGAAATACATCCGCTTCGAGACCTTCCTCAATCCGCGCATGGCACCGGGCCAATCGGCCCGCTGGTATCCCTGGCCCTATACGGAGGGGCTGAGCATGGCGGAGGCGGCAAACGAGCTGCCGCTGCTGGTCACCGGCATCTATGGCAAGCCGATCCCGACCCAGCATGGCGCGCCGCTGCGGCTGGTGGTGCCGTGGAAATACGGCTTCAAGTCGGTGAAATCGATCACCAAGATCAGCTTCGTGTCCGAACGGCCCAAGACCTTCTGGGAAGGGCTGCAGGCGGCCGAATACGGCTTCTGGGCCAATGTGAACCCGGAGGTCTCGCATCCGCGCTGGAGCCAGGCGAGCGAGCAGATCCTGGGCACGCGCGACCGCAAGCCGACGCTTTTGTACAATGGCTATGGCGAGCAGGTCGCCGGACTCTACAAGGGGATGACGGGCGAAAAGCTCTTCATGTGAGGGCGCGGAGCCGTTTGTCGGCTGCGTCGCGGGAGCAGCAAAGCCATCCTGGTTTCGCGCGGCCGTCTGGATCGTTGCGCTGTGATGGCGATGACGGATATGGCCGCGCCATCTGCCCTCGGTGAGGGTAAGGTGCCTTGCCGCTGCCGATACGAGCGCGTTCGCCTCGGCCTGTCGGTGGACCCAAGGCTGGACCTGACGCGTTCCACTTTGGTCAAGCCTATCGTCAAACCCTTCACGCGAGGTTTCTTCCCATGGCACTGTTCACGCTCGCCATCATCGTCGGCAGCAACCGTAAGGCGTCGATCAACCGGAAGCTGGCCCAAGGGCTCGCCGGCCTCGGCGCGGGGGCTTTCACAGCCCATATCGCCCAGATCGACGATCTGCCTATGTACAATCAGGATCTCGAGGCGGAATCTTTCCCGGCCAGCGCAACGCGTCTGAAGGACGAACTCGCCCGGGCCGATGCCGTCCTGGTGGTGACGCCCGAGCACAACCGCTCGATTCCCGCCGTGCTGAAGAACGCGATCGACTGGGCGTCGCGTCCCTCGGGCAAGGGCGTCTGGGGCGGCAAGCCGCTCGCGATCATCGGGACGAGCCCGGGCGGTGTCGGGACCGCCTGCGCGCAGCAGCATCTGCGCGATATTCTCGGCAATCAGGGCGCGCTGGTCATGGGCGGCCAGATGTTCATCACCTGGAAGGACGGGCTGATCGACGACAGCGGCACCGTGACCGTCGAGGCGACGCGCGACTTCCTGCAGGGCTTCATGGACAAATTCGCCACGCTGGTGGGCAAGCTGACGGCGTAGCCGGCGTCATTGCTTCGCCTCGCTCGCCATGACGGCAGGTCGAGACAAAAGCCAAAAAAAAGGCCGGCATCCCGCGAGGGAGCCGGCCTTTGAAGTTTGAAACATCCGGCTCAAACGCCAAACATCTCAGAGGGGAACGGCTGAAACGAACTCGATGCCGGGAGGAGATAGCAGAGCCCGTTCCGAACAACCGTGATTGCTATATCGGGCAGCACATGCCTTTTTGCAATGCAGCATGAGTTGGGTCTGCCATGCGCCAGTTGCATGAACTGCGATCATATGGCGCAAATTAAGTCTAAATCATTGGCAAATATGCATACAGCGCAGGTGAGGGCCTGGGATCGGCAAAGATTCAGAAGGCATTTCTCGCACTGCAACGCGGATCGAGGGCGGTGGAGCGCAGCGCATCATCCGATTGAAGGACGACCGCCACAAAAGCGCCAAAGCCGCCGCCGAATTGGCGCCGGCCAAGCTAGACCAAGCCCATGATCAGTAGGTCCAGCGCTGGGCCTTCTGGATCAGGAAGTCGCGGAAAACCTGCACGCGCGCGACCGATTTCATCTCTTCCGGATAGACCAGATAGCTCTCGAGCTGCGGCATCTCGGTCTCGCGCATCAACTGCACCAGGGGCGACCCCGTCTCGATCAGGTAATCGGGCAGCACGGCGATGCCGGCGCCTGAATCCACCGCCCGCTTCATCGCGGTGATGTTGTTGACGGTGAGATGAATCGGACGGGGGTTGCGCTGATCGCGGCCCAGCGAGCCGAGCCAGTGAACCGCCGTCAGATAGGAGGGCGACGTCCCACCGAAGGACAGAATGCGGTGGTTGTCGAGATCCTCGTGGGATTTGGGCTCGCCGAACCGTTTCACATAGGCCGGCGAACCATAGACGTGGAAATGGACGGTGAAGAGCTTGCGCTGGATCAGGTCCGGCTGCTGCGGCTGGCGCAGGCGGATGGCGATGTCGGCCTCGCGCATCGACAGGTCGAGCTCTTCATCGGTGAGGATGAGGTCGACCTTGATGTCGGGGTAGAGATCGAGGAATTCGGCCAGGCGCGGCGTCAGCCAATGCCCGCCGAGCCCGCGCGTGGCCGTGACCTTGAGCTCACCCGACGGGTGCTCGCGCGTCTCGGAGAGCTGCGAGCGCGTGCGTTCGAGGCGCTGCGTCATCTCGCGGGCGGCCCGCCACAGCAATTCGCCTTGCTCGGTCAGGATCAGACCGCGCGTATGGCGATGAAACAGCGGCGCGCGCAGTTCGCGTTCGAGTGCGCCGATCTGCCGGCTGACGGCGGATTGACTGAGGCCCAGGACATCGCCAGCTTTGGTGAAGCTGCCGGACTCGGCGACGGTATAAAAGATCCTGATGCGGTCCCAATCCACCGCGGCCCCCCTTGTTATGCGTTTGACGCATGTTGGGGCTTAAAATCCTTGGAGGTCAACGCCCACGTGGCCTGACTGCGACCTTTTCACACTGAAATTGGTTACGAGGGTGATCAATTTCTGTGATGAGTTGGTCGGGGCTTCATTCCGCCGCCTGAAGATGCGCGAGTTCCTGCGCCTGCAGCCAGCGCTCGGCGTCGAGAGCGGCCATGCAGCCCATGCCGGCCGCGGTGACGGCCTGGCGGTAATGTTCGTCCGTGACATCGCCGGCGGCAAAGACGCCCGGCACATTGGTCTGGCTCGTGCCCGGGGTGACGTCGAGATAGCCGGATTCGCTCATGGCGAGCTGGCCCACGAAGAGCTCGGTCGCCGGCTTGTGGCCGATCGCGATGAAGACGCCGTCGGCCTTGAGATCACTCTCGATGCCGGTCTTGAGGTTGCGCAGGCGCAGATGGGTGACGTTTGGGGGCTGCGTCCCACCGCAGATCTCGGCGATCTCGGAATCCCAGACAACTTCGATCTTGGGGTGCTTGAACAGCCGGTCCTGCATCACCTTCTCGGCGCGCAGCGTGTTGCGGCGGTGGACCAGCGTGACCTTGCTGGCGAGATTGGCAAGGTACAGTGCCTCCTCGACGGCGGTGTTGCCGCCACCGACGACCGCGACCTCCTTGTTGCGGAAGAAGAAGCCGTCGCAGGTGGCGCAGGCCGAGACGCCGAAGCCCTGGAAGGCCTGTTCGGAGGGCAGGCCGAGCCATTTTGCCTGGGCGCCGGTGGCAATGATCAGCGAATCGCAGGAATAGGTCTCGCCGCCATCGCCCCAGAGCCGGAACGGGCGCTGCGAAAGATCGACCTTGGCGATATGGTCGGAGACCATGCGCGTGCCCATGTGCTCGGCCTGGGCGCGCATCTGCTCCATCAGCCAGGGACCCTGGACCACATCGGCGAAGCCTGGATAATTCTCGACATCGGTCGTGATCATCAGCTGGCCGCCGGCCTGCAGGCCCGAGATCATCACGGGCTCCATCAAGGCGCGGGCGGCATAGATCGCGGCGGTATAGCCGGCGGGGCCTGAGCCGACGATCATCACGCGGGCATGGGTATGGGCCATCATCTTTGTCCTTTTCCTTGCCCTCGTGACATACGATGCCGGCCGCGCGATGCAAGCGCGAGAGCGTTCAAGATCAGGCGAGGCTCAACTGCTGCCTGTGCATAAGCCAGCGCTGCCTGACGGCGTCGGCGATCGCCCGGGTCGCATCCACGGGAACGTAGCGTGTCCCGGCCAGGGCGCCGTCGAAATGATGCACCATGCCCTGACGTTTCAGCGCCTCGAGAAACTTCGCCAGCTTGCCGTGGCCGCCATGGGGCTCGAACACCAGGATGGGGGCGCCCGTCGCGGTGGCCTCGCCGATCATGTTGGTGGAATCGGCGGTGGTGACGATGGCGTCGGCATGGGCCAGCAGCGCGACATAGGGGTTTTCGCCCGTCCCGTCCCACCACCAGCCGCCATGACGGGCGAAGACCGCGGCGACGGCAGCGTCCAGCGCCGGCGTGGTCCGGCGCGAGCGCGAGCCCATCAGCGCGACGCCGGAGCGGGCGAGCGCGTCGAGGGCGTCGGCGAAACGGGCGATGTCTTCGGGCCGGAAGCGGTGATGCCGGCTGTCGCCGCCGACCAGCACGGCCGCGCGCGGCACGGGCAAAGGCGCGACCCAGGACGGGGGCGTCAGCCGCGCCCGCTCCAGACGCTGCGGCGCGAGGCGATGCGGCGAGGTCGTCGTCACCAGCACGTTGTCGCCGCGCAGCCGGTCATGCTCGGCAACCCAGATCAAGTCGGCCGCGCCCGTGCCCATGCGCGGGTCCTTCAGGATGACGGTGAAGGTCGCGCCGTTCGAGGCCTTGCGGACAGCGCGCACATAGGCGATCGCCCGTCGCCCCGACGCGATCAGGATGTCGGGGAAGGGCGGAGCGATCGGGCTTCCGGTACGCTCCGGCCCCTCGCGCGGATCGATCGGCCCGCGCGGCATCAGCCAGGCGAAGGGTTTGCGCGGCGCGATCCGCCGGATCTCGGGCGTGACGCCCAGCCGCTCGGCGACGCCGAGGCATTGCACTTCGTCGCCGGCCTTGCCGTCGGTCAGGACCCAGACAGTGGGAAGCATGGCATCATTTGAGCGCGGGTCAGGCAAGCTTGGCTCCGGAGTTCCCTCCCCCCGCTTGCGGTGGGAAGGGTTAGGGTGGGGGGCAGTGCCGCTGGACGAGACAATGACGGGTGGGGCTCCGGCTTTTCGGCCCCCCACCCAGGCCCTCCCCACCGCAAGCGGAGGGAGGAAGAGCATGCCATCGGCCGAACGGCAGCACGGCACCTGCCTTGTATCGCCAAGACGCTGCGTCTACACCAGCGCAACCTTGCTCCGAGGCCCTTTGTGCGATCCAAACTCGACGATATCGACACGGCGATCCTGCGCGAATTGCAGGGCGACGGGCGCATGACCAATGTCGAGCTGGCGAGCCGCGTCGGCATCTCGCCGCCGCCCTGCCTGCGGCGCGTGCGGGCGCTGGAAGAGGCCGGGCTGATCACCGGCTACCGGGCCCAACTCGACGAGCGCAAGCTGGGGCTCGACGTCGTCTGCTTCGCCTTCGTGCATCTCGCCAGCCAGGCGGAGGCCGATCTCGAAGCGTTTCAGGATCGGATCCGGGCCTGGCCGGCAGTGCGCGAATGCTGGAAACTCTCAGGCGACATCGATTTCGTGCTGAAATGCGTCGCGCCCGACCTCAAGGCGTTTCAGGACTTCGTCGGGGAACTGACCGGCCTGCCCAATGTTCGAAACGTTCGCACGGCGCTGGCGCTCGACCGGGTCAAGGATGAGCCGATCGTTCCGTTCGGGTGATCTTCATCGCCGCGGGACTGGCTCAGCCGCCGAGATAGCGCTTGATCCAGAGCGCGTTGTTCTCGATCAGGGCGGCGACGCGGCGCTGATCGACATCGGGGCGGTACCAGGCGCCGCCGGAATCCGAGCCAATGTTGGACAGGATCGACCAGTTGGCGAGTACCTCGCCGCGCGGGCCGGTGAGGACATAGTCGGCATCGAAATTATCCATGCTCGCGCTACCGCCACCGAACTTGCCGCCGCCACCGCCACCGGCCCAACTCGCCAGCCAGACGCCCTTGACGGTGACGTTAAGGGTCGGCCCGCCGCGCCGGACCATTGGAGCGAGCGTGGTCGCGAGTTGGCGCTCGAGGTCGCGTCGAATCTCCTGGGACCGCTGACCCCAGCCCTGAGCCGAAAGGCGGGAGGTGTCGACGCGGATCGCACCGACGGTTCTGACCTGCGCCAGCGCGGGGCCGGCGAAGGCGAGCAACGCGCCGGCCATGGTGGAGAGAACAAATGCGCGGCGGGTCGTCATGGCTGGAACTCCCTCGAGGTCAGCAACTCATGTAATGTCGCGTACCGGGAACACCAAGGCAGGCGCGAACGCCACCCGCGTCGAAGCGGCTGGCTTTACCGGAAGACGACGCTCACGACCTCGTAGGACTTGCCGCCGCCGGGCGTGTTGACCTGCACGTTGTCACCGACCTTCTTGCCGATCAGCGCGCGCGCGATCGGCGAGCCGATCGAGACCTTGCCGGATTTCACATCCGATTCGGGTTCGCCGACAATCTGGTAGCTCTTCTCTTCCTCGGTATCGTCGTCGATCAGCTTGACGGTGGCGCCGAACTTGATCGTGTCGCTGCCGACGAGCTTGGCGATGTCGATGATGTCGGCCCGGCCGATCAGCGATTCCAGCTCCTGGATGCGGCCTTCATTGAGAGCCTGCGCTTCCTTGGCGGCATGATACTCGGCGTTCTCCGAGAGATCGCCATGGGCGCGCGCTTCCGAGATCGCCGCGATGATGCGCTGGCGCTGCACCTGCTGGCGATCCGTGAGTTCGGCCTCCAGAGCGGCAAAGCCGCCGGCGGTCATCGGAACCTTTTCCATCGTCTCGTCCCATCATGCGAAAGCGGGTGATCGCCGGCGGCTGCTTTGCCGCCCGCGCCCCGCTTCCTGTCGTTTCTCTCAACTTCGGCGGCGTGCCGCCTTCAGGCGACGCTGACGAAGTAGGATTGCAGCGATCGTACTTCGAGATCGCCGCTGCAATAGGCCTTGATGCCTTCCGCTGCCGCGATCGCTCCGGCCAAGGTGGTATAATAGGGCACCTTGTGCAAGAGGGCCGTTCGGCGAAGCGAGCGTGAATCCGTCAGGGCCTGCGGGCCGTCCGTTGTGTTGAAGACGAGCTGGATTTCGCCGTTCTTGATCGCATCGACGACGTGGGGACGGCCTTCCAGCACCTTGTTGATCTTGGTGGCCGCGATGCCCTCGTCCTGCAGCAGGCGCAGCGTGCCGCCGGTCGCCAGCACGCGGAAGCCGAGATCGGCCAGCATCCTGACGCTCTCAACGATGCGGGGCTTGTCCTGGTCGCGCACCGAGACGAAGACCGTGCCCTTGACCGGGACCTTCGAGCCCGCACCGAGCTGGCTCTTGGCGAAGGCGATGTCGAAGGAACGGTCGAGCCCGATGACCTCGCCGGTCGAGCGCATTTCCGGCCCCAGCAGCACGTCGACGCCGGGGAAGCGTGCGAAGGGGAAGACCGCCTCCTTGACGCCGACATGGCCGAGCGGCTCCGCCTTGAGGCCGAAACTCGCCAGGCTTTCGCCGGCCATGATGCGTGCCGCGATCTTGGCGACGGGAATGCCGACGACCTTGGCGACGAAGGGCACGGTGCGCGAGGCGCGCGGGTTCACCTCCAGCACATAGATGTCGCCGTCCTTGATCGCATACTGGACGTTCATCAGCCCGCCGACATCGAGCGCCAGCGCCATCGCCTTCGTCTGGCGCTCCAGTTCGGCAATGGTCTCAGGCGAGAGCGAGCGTGGCGGCAGTGAGCAGGCCGAATCGCCGGAATGGATGCCGGCCTCCTCGATATGCTCCATGATGCCGGCGATGAAGGCGTCCTTGCCGTCGGCGAGGCAGTCGACATCGACCTCGATGGCGTCCGACAAATAGCGGTCGAACAGCAGCGGATTCTTGCCCAGCACCGTGTTGATCTGGCCGGTCTTGTCGTTGGGATACTTGGCCTTGACCTCGGAGGGGATCAGCGAGGGCAGGGTGCCGAGCAGATAGTCCTCGAACATCACTTCGTCGCGAATGATCGCCATGGCGCGGCCGCCGAGCACATAGGACGGGCGCACGACGAAGGGCAGGCCGAGCTCGGCCACGATCATGCGGGCCTGCTCGACCGAATAGGCGATGCCGTTCTTGGGCTGCTTGAGCTGCAGCTTGTCGAGCAGGCGCTTGAAGCGGTCGCGGTCCTCGGCGAGGTCGATCGCGTCGGGCGAGGTGCCCAGGATCGGGATGCCGGCCTCTTCCAGCGCGTTCGCCAGCTTCAGCGGGGTCTGCCCGCCGAACTGGACGATGACGCCGTGCAGCGTGCCGTTCTGCTTCTCGGTCTCGAGGATCTCGAGCACGTCCTCGGCCGTCAGCGGCTCGAAATAGAGCCGGTCGGAGGTGTCGTAGTCGGTCGAGACGGTTTCCGGGTTGCAGTTGACCATGATGGTCTCGTAGCCGGCATCCTTGAGCGCATAGCAGGCATGGCAGCAGCAATAGTCGAACTCAATGCCCTGGCCGATGCGGTTGGGACCGCCTCCGAGGATCACGACCTTCTTGCGATCGGACGGGTTGGCCTCGTCGGCCGCCTTGCCGGCGAAGGGCATGGCGTAGGTCGAATACATATAGGCCGTCGGCGAAGCGAACTCGGCGGCGCAGGTGTCGATGCGCTTGTAGACGGGACGGACGTCGAGCGAGCGGCGCAGCTTGGTCACCTCGGCCTCGGTCTTGCCGGAGACCGCGGCGAGGCGCTTGTCGGAGAAGCCCATCGCCTTGACCTGGCGGAACGCGCCCGGGGTCTGCGGCAGGCCGAATGTGCGCACCTTCTCCTCGGTGTCGACGATTCCGCGCATCTGTTCGAGGAACCAGGGGTCGATCTTGCAGCTCTCATGGATCTGCGCATCTGTGAAGCCGAAGCGCATGGCCTGCGCGACCTGGAGGATGCGGTCGGGGGTCGGTGTCGAGAGCGCGGCCTTGATCGCGTTCCTGTCGTCGCCCTTGCCCATGTTCTCGATCTCGATCTCGTCGAGGCCGTCGAGCCCGGTCTCCAGCGAGCGCAGCGCCTTCTGCAGGCTCTCCTGGAAGGTCCGGCCGATCGCCATGGCCTCGCCGACCGACTTCATCGCGGTGGTCAGGGTCGGCTCGGCGCCGGGGAACTTCTCGAAGGCAAACCGGGGAATCTTGGTAACGACATAGTCGATCGTCGGCTCGAAGGAGGCCGGGGTCGCGCCGCCGGTGATGTCGTTTTCGATCTCGTCGAGCGTGTAGCCGACGGCCAGACGCGCGGCGACCTTGGCGATCGGGAAACCGGTGGCCTTGGAGGCCAGCGCCGAGGAGCGGGAAACGCGCGGGTTCATCTCGATGACGATCATGCGGCCCGTGGCGGGATCGACCGCGAACTGCACGTTGGAGCCGCCGGTCTCGACACCGATCTCGCGCAGCACCGCCAGCGAGGCGTCGCGCATGATCTGGTATTCCTTGTCGGTCAGCGTCAGCGCCGGCGCGACCGTGATCGAATCGCCGGTGTGGACGCCCATCGGGTCGATGTTCTCGATCGAGCAGACGATGATGCAGTTGTCGTTCTTGTCGCGGACAACCTCCATCTCGTACTCTTTCCAGCCGAGCACGCTCTCCTCGATCAGGACCTCGCTGGTCGGCGAGGCGTCGATGCCGCGCTCGACGATGTCGATGAATTCGCCCTTGTTGTAGGCGATGCCGCCGCCGGTCCCGCCCATGGTGAAGGAGGGGCGGATGATCGCGGGCAGGCCGATATCCTCGAGCGCATCGAGCGCCTGGCCGAGCGTCTTGATCTGGTGCGAGCGCGGCGTGTCGAGGCCAATCTTGGTCATCGCGTTGCGGAAGAGTTCGCGGTCCTCGGCCTTGTCGATCGCCTCGGCGGTGGCGCCGATCATTTCGACGTCGAACTGCTCGAGGACACTGATCTTGCTGCCGTCGGGCTGCGGAATCGACTTCTTGTTCAACGAGAGCGCGCAGTTGAGTGCGGTCTGGCCGCCCATTGTGGGCAGCAGGGCGAAGCCACCGGGGAGCACGTTGCGCTCCTTCTCGATGATCTTGGCCACGATCTCGGGCGTGATCGGCTCGACATAGGTCGCGTCCGCGAGGTCCGGATCCGTCATGATCGTGGCCGGGTTCGAATTGACCAGCACGATGCGGTAGCCCTCGGCCTTCAGCGTCTTCACGGCTTGCGTGCCGGAATAGTCGAACTCGCAGGCCTGGCCGATGATGATGGGGCCGGCGCCGATGATCAGGATGGTCTTGATGTCTGTGCGCTTGGGCATGAGGCTCGACTTTTCGTCTTCCGCGAGGGCGCGCGTCTCCAGCCGTCCGATCGCAAGAGCGGGCCGGTGCGAGCGCCTGAGATGAATGCTAGGCGCTCGCTATAGAGGGGCGAAGCGGCTCAGGGAAGGGGAAAGCGCGCGGATGCGTCCTGGCGCACAGGTTTTGGGGCTGAAATCCGTTCCGGGTTGAAGCGAATCCTGTAAGGAGCGACCATGCCGCTGCGTCGCTACCCCCGTCAGACCCGCCAGCTCCTGGCCTATGTCCTCGCCGGGGGTATTACGGCGGTCGCGCATTACGGCGTGCTGGTTGCGCTGGTCGAACTCGCGCGTGTCGATCCGGTGCCGGCGACGCTGGCGGGCTTCGTGGTCGGCGCGGTCGTCTCCTATACCCTCAACCGCTGGCTGACGTTCGACGCGACGCACAGCCATGGCCAGGCGACCTGGCGCTTCGGCCTTATCGCGGCCGGGGGATTTGCGCTCACAGGGGTGCTGATGCACTGGTTTGTGGCGGAAGCCGGCCTGCCCTACCTGCCGATGCAGCTCGTCACCACGGGGATTGTGATGGTGTTCTCGTTCCTGGGGCACAAGTTCTTCAGCTTTGCCGATCGGTCCAGCTGAGGCTGCGGCGCGCGCTGGTCCGAGCGCAGCCGCTCGATCAGGTCTCGGCTCTGACATGATCGAGAAAGGCCCGCATGGCGGCACTCGGGTGGCGTCGGTTGGGGTAATAGAGATACCAGCTCGGAAGCCTTGGGCTCCAATCGGGCATCAACTCGATCAGGCGACCATCGTCGAGATAGGGTTGGGCATAGGTTTCAAAGACATGGGCGATACCCTGGCCGGCGAGGGCGGCCTGGACCTCCTGATGCGCCGAGCCCAGCGTCAGCCGCGCGTCCGGCGCGATCGCCAGGGTCTCACCGTCCTTCTCGAAGTCCCATGACGCCAGCGCCCCACCGGGAAAGCGGCGGCGGATGCAGTCATGCCCCATCAGGTCGTGCGGTGTGAGCGGCATTCCCCGTCCGTCGCGATAGGCGGGTGAGCAGACGATTGCGTAGCGCAAGGGTGGGCCCAAGGGCGTGGCGATCATGTCCTGCGCCAGCTGCTGGCCGAAGCGGACGCCGGCGTCGAAGCCCTGCTCGACGATGTCGATGAGGGCGGCATCGCTGACGATCTCGACCTTCACATCGCGGTAGCGGCGCATGAAGTCGAACACGAGCGGACACAGCACATGGTCCACCGCCGGGGCCGGGGCGTTGATCCGGATCAGGCCCGAGGGCGTGTCACGCAGCTGATCGAGGTCCTCCAGCGCCTGACGGATGTCGTCCAGCGCCGGAGCAAGCCGCGCGAGCAGGCGTGCGCCGGCTTCGGTCGGGGCCACGCTGCGGGTCGTGCGGTTGAGAAGACGGATGCCCAGGGCCTCTTCGAGCGTCGTCATGGTCTGGCTCAGGGCAGAGGATGAGACACGCCGCTCCTTCGCCGCCGCGCGAAAGCCCCCGCACCGGATAATCGCTGCAAAAACCTCCAGGCTGTCGAGGCGGAGCAGGCTCACTGGGAAGTTGACCTTATCAAGCTGATCAAGATTGAGCAGCTTATGCGTGCGTCAAGGCGCTGTCATCCTGTGCCGACCAGACCTGACAAAAAGCAACCGGGATGACGATGAGCCGACTGACCCTCAACCGCCGAACGATCATGCTCTCAGCCGCAAGTGGCGGTGCCGGTCTCATGCTTGGGAGGCTCCATATGGGTGGCGCCCACGCGCAGACACCGACGGTGCCCCCGGCCAATGCCGGCTTTTATCACTTTCGCGTCGGCGACATTCGCGCGACGGTGCTGAGCGACGGCGTCATCGGGGGACCGCCGCGGATCTATGCCAGCGACGCTCCGGAAGCGGATCTGAAGAGCGTGCTGCGGCGCGCCTTCCTGCCCACCGACCACCTCACCTTGAACCTGAATACGCTCCTGATCGAGACGGGCGGTCGGCGCATCCTGCTCGAAGCTGGCGCGGGCTTGACGATGGGCCCTCATGGCGGCCGCCTCTTCGCCAACCTCGCGGCCATCGGGCTGACCCCGAGCGACATCGATGTCATCGTCGTCTCTCACACCCATCCCGATCATGTCGGCAATTTGCGGGGCGCCGATGGCGGAAAGGCTTTCCCGCGCGCCACGGTCTTCGCGCCGAAGGCCGATTGGGATTTCTTCGTGAAGGGCGAGCCTGATCTGTCCTATATGCCGGTGCCCGCGGATTTCCGAACCCGGTTCGGTGCCGCGATCAAGCGGAGCGTGGAGCCCGTTGCCGCGACGGTCGAACTCTACGAGCCGGGCCAGGAGATCGTGTCAGGCCTCACCAGCCTCGCCGCTGCGGGCCACACGCCCGGCATGGCCGCGTTCCTTGTCCACTCCGGGAGTGACCAACTGCTGCTGACCGCCGATCTCGCCTATCATCCGGTGGTCAACATCGACCGCCCGTGGCTCCCCGGTCCCGACCGCGACAAGGAGGCGGCATTGGCTGCGCGCCGACGGATCTTCGATCGCGCCGCCGCCGAGCAGATGCTGGTTTTGGGCTTCCACTACCCGTTCCCGGGGCTCGGCCGCATGCTGAAGATCGATGGCGGCTATGCCTGGGTGCCGGCGAACTGGCAGTTTTAGACTGGCAATCGCTGGCCTAAGTCACCCGCCTTGCGCCCCACCAGAGTCAGCCGATGCGGGTTGTGGCCGAAGTTTTTCGCTGGCGTGACGTCCTCAAAACCCGCTGCCGTGATCAGCCCGGCGATCTCGTCGATGCGGTAGGTCGACAGCCCGTATTGCGCCCGCAGCTTGCGGTAGTCGGAGAAGGCGGTGCGAATGAGCCCGGCGAGCGCCGCCATCAGGAACCCGCCGCGCCAGGCGAAGCCGAGCAGTTGCGAGGCGTCGGTCAGCGGGCTGACATCGGGCGGGATGATGTCGGCGACGACGAGTTTGCCGCCGGGCTTGAGCTTGGACCGCCAGGTCGCCAGCAGCGCCACCAGTTCCTCGCGCGAGAGATACTGGATCAGCGAATTGGCGACGACGAGGTCGAGCGTCGCCTCGGGCAGCGCCTCGACCTCTTCGGGCGCGACGACCGCCACGTTCTCCCGGCCGCCTAGCATGGCGCGAAGCTTCTCGCGCACGCTGGGCGCCGCCTCGCAGAGATAGAGCTTGCCGCAACGGCTGGCGACGCGGCCGGCATCGAGCGCCTCGCCGCAGCCATGGTCGAGCACGACGGAGTCGGGGGCCGGGATATGCCCGGTCAGGTCGGTCGCGATCTGCCGATAATGCAGCGCCTTGTGGCGCGGCGAGACATAGATCGCGTGTTCGCCATTCCAGAAATCGCGCCAGGACATCGCTTTTGCCGTTCCGCAGGGGCGCGCGAGGATCTCCCGCGCCGCCGCCCGAGCACTACGCCGCGCGAGGGCGCGTTAGCAAGCGGGGCGGCCGGTCACAGCGGCGCGACCACCCGCTCGTCATGGGTGTGGACGAAGGTCAAAGCCGCGCCGCGAAACTGCGTCCAGGCCGGAACCGCTTCGTTTGAGGGCGAGACCCGCCCTGTGGCTTGCGCCGTTTCGTCATCGGCGCTTTCCGCAACGAGCACGCTGTCGGGATCGATCCGGGCCGATCGGCATAAGGCACGGGCAATCCGCGTGATTCTGTCGTTTTCCATGGCAGGCTCCGGCGTGGTCGAGCCGGTGGAACGCCGGTCGCAGCAGCCTGTTCCGGGGGGGGGG
>NZ_LJHQ01000068.1 GCF_001295925.1 Allobosea sp. AAP35
GTCCTGGAGCGGGAGAAGGGATTCGAACCCTCGACCCCAACCTTGGCAAGGTTGTGCTCTACCCCTGAGCTACTCCCGCATCAGGACATGACCGCGCCGTTTCCGCCGCGGAGGCCGGCTTATTGCCCCAAAGCGGCGCGCAGTGCAAGCGCCTTGTTGCGCAACTTGCATCTTTTGCCGAATGACGTTCCTGGTCCTGGCTTTGCGGGCCCGACGGCCTCGCAAACGGCGCTTGTGGCACCCCTATCGGGGCGTTACGCATCGCGGCGAACCCTGCAAAAGCAATCCGCGAAACGATTCCGCACAGCCGAACCCGACACAAGGCCGATGTCCCAGACGCTTGCGACCACTGCCCCGCTGACGCCCGACGAACTCTGCGCCTATCTCACCGCACAGGGGCTCGCCTTCGAGCGCGTCGATCACGAGGCCGTCTTCACGGTGGCCGAATCGCAGAGCCTGCGCGGCACGCTGCCGGGGCTGCATTCGAAGAACCTGTTCGTGAAGGACAAGAAGGGCCGGCTTTTCCTGGTTTCGGCGCGGGAGAATGCCCGCATCGATCTGAAGCGGCTGCACGAGACGCTGGGCGCCAGCGGGCGGCTCTCCTTCTGCTCGGCGGAGGCTTTGATGGAGAAGCTCGGCGTCACGCCTGGCTCGGTCACCGCCTTTGCGGTGATCAACGACCGCGAGGGCGCGGTGACGATGGTGCTCGATGCCAACCTCGTCACCGGCGAGGACATGAATTTCCATCCTCTGATCAACACCGCGACCCTGCGGATTTCCCGCGACGACATGCTCGCCTTCTTGCGCGGGACCGGCCATGAGCCGCTGATCGTCGATTTGCCGGTTCCCGACGATGGACAGAACGGCTGATCCTCCCCATCTATGGGGCGGTCGCTGCGGCGGCCGCACCTGACCCCAGTTCAAGATCCGAGCGCGACGAAGGACGACCCATGCTGGTCAATAGCGATGCGGCCGAACAACCCGGCCTGATCAAGGATACGACGACGCAAGGCTTTCGGCAGGATGTCGTGGCCGAGTCGATGAAGCAGCCGGTGCTGGTCGATTTCTGGGCGCCCTGGTGCGGGCCGTGCAAGCAGCTTACCCCCGTGATCGAGAAAGTGGTCAAGGCGGCGGGCGGCAAGGTCAAGCTCGTCAAGATGAACATCGACGAGTTTCCGGAGATCCCGGGACAGCTCGGCATCCAATCGATTCCCGCCGTGATCGCCTTCAAGCAGGGCCAGCCGATCGACGGATTCATGGGCGCGCAGCCGGAAAGCCAGGTCAAGGCCTTCATTGAGAAGCTCGTCGGCAAGATGGGGCCGGGCGCCACGGAAGAGCTGATCGAGGCGGCCAAGGCTGCCGTCGAGGCGGGCGACGCGGCCGGGGCCAGCGAACTCTATGCCGGTGTGCTCGAGTTGGAGCCCGAAAACGTCGCGGCCATCGCCGGCCTGGCACGGCTGCATCTCGACATGGGCGATCTCGAAGGCGCCACCGGCATCCTGAGCATGGTCCCCGAGGCGAAGGCCGCCGATCCCGCGGTCGCGGCCGTGCGCGCCGCCATCGAGCTGGCGCAGCAGGCCGCGGCGCTGGGCGATACGAGCGAGCTCGAGGCAAAGGTCGCCGCCGATCCCAAAGACCATCAGGCCCGGTTCGATCTGGCACTCGCTTTGAATGCGAACGACCGCCGCGAGGAGGCTGTCGATCACCTGATCGCCATCATCAAGGCCGATCGGACCTGGAACGAGGATGGCGCCCGCAAGCAGTTGCTGCAGTTCTTCGAGGCCTGGGGGCCGATGGACGAGCACAGCATGGCGGGCCGTCGCAAGCTCTCCACCCTGTTGTTCTCTTAAAAACTGAGGAGCTGCCGCCGATGGGGATGAACGCCGTCTACAAGGGACCGGACGATTGCCCAGCGGTGATCCCGGTCTTCCCGCTGGGCGGCGCGCTTTTGCTGCCGCGCGGGCAGATGCCGCTCAACATCTTCGAACCGCGTTATATCGCGATGATCGACGATGCGATCAGGACCCACCGCATCATCGGAGTGATCCAGCCCGAGCCGGAGAGCGGGCGTCAATCGGCGATGCCGGCGCTGCTGCAGGTCGGCTGCCTCGGTCGCATCACCCAGTTCGCCGAGACCGGCGACGACCGCTACATCCTGACGCTGACCGGGGTCTCCCGCTTCCGCATCGCCGAAGAGCTGCCGGCGACGACGCCCTATCGGCAGTGCCGCGTCGCCTATGACGACTTCCTGCTCGATTTCACGGCCCGCGCCGGCGAGGACGAGGTCGATCGCAACGGCCTGCTCAAGGCGCTGCGCGCGTTTGCCAAGGCGAGCGACCTCAAGATCGACTGGAAGGGCGTCAATGAGGCGCCCAATGAGGCGCTGGTCAATGCGCTCTCGATGATGTGTCCGTTCGGGCCGCGCGAGAAGCAGGCGCTGCTGGAGGCGCCGAGCCTGAAGCAGCGCGCCGAGGTGCTGGTCGCGATCACCGAGATCGAACTGGCGCGCAATGGCGGCGACCCCGAGACGACGCTGCAGTGAGTCTCTCGCCGTTTCCCTCTCCGCGCCGTCATCCCGGGCGACCGAAGGGAGACCCGGGATCCATGCCGGAACCTTTAAAGTTCAGCGTTCCGGCATGGATCCGGGTCTCCCTTCGGTCGCCTGGGATGACAGCGCGTTTTGGTCCGGCTGTTGAAACCTCCAAAGGCTAGTGGTGAGATGAACGCGGCCACGGAGACAGCGGTCCTATCGCCTGTTCACTACCCGCCCCGCCGCGCGGTCACCGCCTGGCTGTTCTTCGACTGGGCGGCGCAGCCCTTTTTCACGCTGATCACGACCTTTGTCTTCGCGCCGTTCTTCGCTGCGGCGCTGGCTTCCGACCCGGCTCAGGGGCAGGCCCTGTGGGGCTATGCGACGGGATTCGCCGGCCTGTGCATCGCGCTGCTGTCGCCGCTGCTGGGCGGCATCGCCGACCGCACCGGGCCGCGCAAGCCCTGGATCGCGGTGTTCGGCGCGATGCTGGTGCTGGGCTCGGGCGCGCTCTGGTTTGCGGTGCCGGGTTCGCCCTGGGCAGTGCCGATCGCGTTGACCGGCTTCGTCATCGCGACCATCGGCGCCGAATTCGCGACGACCTTCAACAATGCGATGATGACGCGGCTCGTGCCGCCGGAGCGGCTGGGCTGGCTGTCGGGCACGGGCTGGGCGATCGGCTATCTCGGCGGGCTGGTGTCGCTGGCGATCGTGCTGGCGCTGCTGGCCGCCGATCCGCTGACCGGCCGGACGCTGGTCGGCCTGACGCCGCTGCTGGGTCTCGATGCCGCGGCGCGCGAGGGCGATCGCTTCGCGGGACCCCTGACGGCGCTTTGGTTCGTGATCTTCGTGACGCCGATGTTCCTGCTGACGCCGGATTCCGCGCGCACCGGCATGGGGCTCGCCGAGGCTGCCAGGGGTGGCGTCGGGCGGCTGTTGGCGACGCTGCGGGAGCTGCCGCGCCTGCCCTCGCTCGGGCGCTTCCTGCTCGCCAACATGGTCTACCAGGATGCGCTGGTGGCGCTGTTTGCCTTCGGGGGGATCTATGCCGCGGGCGTCTTCGGCTGGCAGACGATCGAGATCGGCATTTTCGGGATCATGCTGACGATCACCGGCACGCTCGGCGCCTGGCTCGGCGGACGGATCGATGATGCGATCGGCGGCAAGGCGGTGGTGCTCGGCGCGATTGGCTGCCTGCTGCTGGCCTGCCTCGGCATCCTCTCGCTGGCGCCCGACCGCATCCTGTTCGTCGTCGAGGCTGCGCCCGCGACGCCGGGCGACGGGCTGTTCGGTTCGCTGCCGGAGAAGGTCTATCTGGGGCTGGGCCTGCTGATCGGGCTTGTCGCGGGGCCGCTCCAGGCCTCGTCGCGCAGCCTGATGGCGCGGCTGGCGCCGCCCGACCGCGTGGGCGAGTTTTTCGGGCTGTTTGCGCTGTCGGGGAAGGTCACGTCGTTTCTCGGACCAACGCTGGTGGCGCTGGCGACGACGGTCTTCGCCAGCCAGCGGGCGGGGCTCGCGGTGCTGATCCTGTTCTTCCTCACCGCCGGGGCGCTGCTGGCGGGGGTGGCGGTGAAACGGGCGCCGTAGCGCCGCCCTCCCTTCTCCCCTTGCGGGAGAAGGTGGCCCGAAGGGCCGGATGAGGGGTCGCGCAGGTCGCAGTCATTGATCTTGGCCGACGGGAAGACGGTCGACGTAGCGCGACCCCTCATCCGTCAGCGCTTCGCGCTGCCACCTTCTCCCGCAAGGGGAGAAGGGAAGCGCGCATCGCCCGAGAATGACGGCTGTCACCGCACCAGAATGTTCCGGAACTGCCAGGGGTCGCTTTCGTCGATGTCTTCCGGGAAGAGGCCCGGGCGACCGTCGAGCGGGGTCCAGTCGGTGTAGTAGCCCTTCACCGGTCCGAGATAGGGCATCTGGATTTCCAGGCAGCGGTCGAGGTCCATCTCCTCGACCTCGACGATGCCGGCGGTCGGATTTTCCAGTGCCCAGACCATGCCGGCGAGCACCGCCGAGGTGACCTGCAGGCCGGTCGCGGTCTGGTAGGGGGCGAGCTTGCGGGTCTCCTCGGTCGAGAGCTGCGAGCCGAACCAGTAGGCGCCCTTCTCGTGGCCGTAGAGCAGCACGCCGAGCTCGTCGATCCCGTCGATGACCTCTTCCTCATCGAGGATGTGGTGCTTCTCCTGCGGGCGGCCGGCATTGCCGAACATCTCGTGCAGCGAAAGCACCGCGTCGTTGGCGGGGTGATAGGCGTAGTGGCAGGTCGGGCGATAGATCGCCTTGCCGCTGTCGTCGCGCACGGTGAAGTAGTCGGCGATCGAGATCGACTCGTTGTGCGTCACCAGGAAGCCGTATTGCGGACCCGGCGTCGGGCACCAGCTCCTGACCTTAGTCTCGGCGCCGGGCTGCATCAGATAGATCGCGGCCTGGGAGCCGGTTTCGTGGGTGCGGGCATTATCCGGCATCCACTTCTCATGGGTGCCCCAGCCGAGTTCGGCCGGCTGCACGCCCTCGGAAATGAAGCCCTCGACCGACCAGGTGTTTACGAAGACGCCCGGGGGCTTCGGGTTCTTCGAGCGCTGGGTGTCCCGTTCGGCGATGTGAATGCCCTTGACGCCAACCTGCTTCATCAGGCCGGCCCATTCCTCGCGGGTCGTCGGCTGCGGCACGTTGAGGCGCATGTCGGAGGCGATGTTGAGCAGCGCCTTCTTGGCGAGCCAGGAGGCCATGCCGGGATTGGCGCCGCAGCAGGAGACGGCCGTGGTCGAGCCGGGCTGGCGGGCGCGCTTGGCGGCGAGCGTCATCTCGCGCAGCGCGTAGTTCGAGCGCTCGCCCGGGCCCTTGGTCTCGTCGAAATAGAAGCCGAGCCAGGGCTCGTTGACCGTGTCGATATAGAGCGCGCCGAGGCTGGAGCAGAATTCCATGATGTCGCGCGAGCCGGTGTCGCAGGACAGGTTCACGCAGAAGCCCTGGCCGCCGCCGGCGGTCAGCAGCGGCTCAAGCATCGTCTTGTAGTTGTCGATGGTGACTGCTTCCTGGATGAAGCGGATGCCACGCTCGTCGAGAAGGTGGCGGTTCTCGTCATCGGGCGCGATCACCACGAACCGGCTCTTGTCATATGTCAGATGCCGCTCGATCATCGGCAGCGTGCCGCGGCCGATCGAACCGAAGCCGATCATCACGATCGGGCCGGTGATCTCTCCATAGACGGGCCAGTTGCTCATTCTCGGGTTGTCTCCTTGGATTCAACGCTGTTGGGGGTGGCCGCGCGGAGCCACCCCGGCTCCTATGGGGGAAGCGCCCTTTAAGTCAAATAACCACGCCGAGCCAGGATAAGAGCGGCGCTCCGCGACGGTCTAGTGACCGCCGGGATAATCGGCGTCGAGCACGAAGGGGTAGGGCCCCGGGAAGCGCTCGACATAGGACGTATGCGTGACGAAACCAGCGCCTTGCCGGAAGGAGTGGAGCAGATAGGCCGGCGGCTCCATGTGGAAGGTGGAGTCGCTGGTTTCCGCGAGGTCGAGCGTGACCTGATGGGTCACGCTGGGCGCGATCTGGGCGATGGTGCCGGCAAAGCGCGTCACGATCGGGCGATGGTGGTGGCCGCAGAGGATGCGCTCGATATTGGTGTGGCGCGCGACTAACCCTGCGAAGTCCTGCGCGCCGTCGAGCAGGCGGATGGCATCCATATGCGCGATGCCGCAGTCGAACGGCGGGTGGTGCATGAAGATCGCGACCGGCTTGCCGGCCGCTTCCGTCAGCGCCTTGTCGAGGAAGGACAGCCGCTGTGCGCAGAGCGCGCCGGCGCTCTTGCCGGGCTGCAGGGTGTCGAGGCCGATCAGCCGCATCGGGCCCATATCCGCGACGAACTGGACGAAGCCGCCATCAAGCACCTGACGCGAATCCAGCGCCAACCCGGCTGTCAGCGTCTCCCTGCGATCGTGATTGCCCGGAACGACCAGCACGGGAATGCCGAGCCCGTCGAGCATCGCGCGCAGGACCGCATACTCCTCCGGAAGCCCGCAATCGGTCAGGTCGCCGGTGATGACCAGCAGATCGGGGCGCGGCGACAGCCGGGCGACGACGTCGAAGGCGCGCTCGCTCAGCGCATTGGTCTCGGAGACGCGATAGGCGGGCTTGCCGCGCGGACGGATATGCAGGTCGGTGATCTGGGCGATGAGCATGGGGATGGTGTCCGGCACGCCGTCATGGCCGGGCTTGACCCGGCCATCTCAGGCAGAAAAGCGATGATGGGATGCCCAGCGCGAGGCCGGGCATCCCGTTGATGCGGCGTTTCAGTTCGTCGGCAGCTTCAGCGCGGTCTGCTCGACATAGGGGCGCATGATCTCGTCGGCGCCCTTCTGGGCGGCGACCAGCGCCTCCTTCGGCGTCTTCTTGGCCGAGAGCACGGCCTGCAACTCGTCCTCGATCGCCTTGCGGACGGGGACGGTCTTGTAGGTCGCGAACCACGGCTTGGCGACGTCGAGCTGCTTCACGGCGATACCAGCGTCGGGGTTCTTCTCGATAAAGGCCTTCATCTCTGGCAGGTCGTAGGCGGCCATGTTCGGTGCGAGATAGCCCGTGGCGCGGCTCCACCAGCCGGACTTCTCGGGCGCGGTCATCCAGTTGATCAGCGTCCAGGCGGCCTTGCGGCGCTCACCCTCGACGCCGGTCGGGATGACCAGCGAGGCGCCGCCGATCGGCACTTCGTTCTTCACGTTCTTCGGGACGAAGGCGACCTTATAGGGGAACTTCGCATTGTTGCGGATATGGGTCAGCGACCCCGTCGAGAGCAGCATCATCGAAGCCTGACCCGAGAGGAAGGCCGAGGAGACCGCGCCGCCCGCCTGAACGCCGGCAGGGTGGACCTTGTGCTTGGAGACGAGGTCGGACCAGAAGGTCAGGGCGCCGAGCATGGAGGGGGTGTCGTAATAGACCTCGCCGCCGTATTCGGCATTGAACCACTGGCCGCCATTGGAATGGGTCAGGGCCTGCAGGATCCAGCCGCCGTAATCATAGTTGGAGGGCATCATCATGCCCCAGCGGGTGACGCGGTCGCCCTCGCGCTTGGTCAGTTTCTTGGCAGTGGTGACCAGCTCTTCCCAGTTGGCGGGCAGCTTTTCAGGGTCGAGGCCGGCTTCCTTGAGATGGTCGGCGTTGACGTAGAGCAGCGGCGTCGAGTTGTGGAAGGGCACGCCATAGACCTGACGGTCGAGCACGGCATTGCCGTGCAGCGCGTCGAAGAACTGGCCCATGAACTGGTCGTTGGTCTTGCCGTCGGCCTTGATCAGCGCGTCCATCGGCTGGATCTCGCCCTCGATCTTGAGGTCGAGCAGGAAGTTGGCGGACATGATCACGGCGGCGGGCGGCTTGCCGGCCTTCATCGCGGCGCGGGTCTTGATCAAGGTCTCGTCATAGGAGCCGGTGTAGACCGGGGTCGCCTTGATCGTCGGGTTCTTCTCGTTGAACTCCTTGAGCAGGATGCCCATGTCGCGGGCGAGCTGGCCGTCGACGGGGACGGGGAAGAACAGCTCGATCTCGGTGGGGGCCTGCGCGAAGGCGGGCGAGAGCGCGAAGCTCGTGGCGAGCGCGGCGCCGGCCAGGACATTGCGTCTGGTGGTGGTCATGGTGGGCTTCCCTTACTTGATGCCGGAGGAGACGAAGGAGTTGACGAAGGCGCGCTGGAACAGCGCAAAGGCGATCAGCAGCGGCGCGCTGACCAGCAGGGTTCCCGCCGCGATGACGCCCCAGGCCTGAGCGCCTTCGGCGCCGCGGGTGAAAGAGGCGAGTCCGACGGTGAGCGGGCGCAGATCGGGAGAGTTGATCACCATCAGCGGCCAGAGGAACTCGTTCCAATGGGCCGTGACGGAGACGATCGAGAAGGCGACGAGCGAGGGCTTGGCCAGCGGCAGATAGATGAAGCCGATGCGCTGGAAGACGCTGGCGCCGTCGATCAGGGCAGCATCCTCCAGTTCGCGCGGGATCGCCCGGAAGGCCTGCCGCATCAGGAAGGTGCCGAAGGCCGAGGCGAAATAGGGCGCCATCACGCCCATCAGGCTGTCATAGAGGCCAAGCTTTGCGATCGTGGTCAGGTTGGGGACGATCAGCACGACCGGCGCCAGCATGAGCTGCAGCAGGAAGAGGTAGAAGCACAGCGTGCGGCCGGGAAACTCCAGGCGCGCGAAAGCGTAGCCGGCCAGCGTGATCGTGACGATCTGCACGGCCAGGATGCCGAGCGTGATGATTAGAGTGTTCAGGCCGTAGCGCGGGAAATCGGCCGAGGCCCAGGCCTCGCGGAAATTGGCGAGCGTCGGGATATAGGACGGGACCAGTGAGGCCATGCCCGCCCCGATGCTTTCGGGATTGAAGGCGGCGACCAGCATCCAGATGAAGGGCACCATCCAGAGGCCGGCGATCAGCAGCGTGGCGGCATAGCCCAGCTTGGGCGAGATTTCGCCGGTGGAGACGCCGGTGCTCATGCTGGCGGCGCTCATGCGTCCTTCTCCCCGAATGAGCGCTCGAGCGTGCGCAGGGAGGAGGCGGTGACGACGAGGAGCAGCGCCAGCATCACCAGCGTGCCGGCAGCGGCGCGGCCGGCGTCGTAGTTCTCCACCGCCTGCTGGTAAACGTAAAACAGCAACAGGTTGGTGGAATCGGAGGGGCCGCCCTTGGTTAGGACGAAGACATGGTCGACCTGGGTGACGACATTGAGCAGACCGATGACCAGCACGAAACCGATCGTTGGCTTGAGATAGGGCAGGGTGACGTAGCGCAGGCGCTGCCAGGGGCCGGCGCCGTCGATGATCGCGGCCTCATAGGCGTCTGCCGGCACCGCCTGCAGCCCGGCGAGAAAGAACAGCATGTAATAGCCGGCGTTCTTCCAGATCGTCAGCACCATGATCGACCAGAGCGCGATATCGGGATCGCCGAGCCAGTTGGGGCCGGAGATGGCGAGCTTGGCGAGGTGGTAGTCGAGCAGCCCGACATTGGGCAGGAAGAGGAACAGGAAGATCGAGGCCGCCGCGACCAGCGGGATCAGGACGGGCAAAAAGAACAGGGCCCGAAACAGCGCGTTGACCCGGCTCGACCGCGCCAGCGCCATGGCAAAGCCCAGCGCCAGGACGAGGCTGGGGATCACCGTGCCGAGCGCATAGACGAGGTTATTGCCCAGCGCCTTGCGGAAGGCGGGATCGGCGAAGAGCTTCAGGAAGTTATCGAGGCCTACATAGGCCTGCGGCCCGCCGACCCGGATCTGTCCGTGGAACGATTGCCACAGGACCTGAACGACCGGCCAGTAGGTGAAGAGCGCCAGAAACAGCAGCGACGGCGCCAGCATCGCGAAAGCGAGCAGAGTCGCCTGGCGCGGCCGCCAGCGGGGCGCGCTCCACTCGCTCGTCCTGCCTGCCGTGACAACCGACTGCGCCATGCACCCCTACCTTTGTCGGGGGTCATGGCGGGGTGCGACGACGAAGCGGTTACGTTTCTATGACGGATGCGTGACGGCCCCGGCGAATTGCCGGGGGCGTCCGACTTATCCTCAGGCGGCGCGGCGAACGGGCTCCGCCAGCGGTGCCGCCTCGTCCTGACGGCCCGTCGCAACGAGGACGCCCGATGCGCCGGCCAAGGCGCCATCGCGCAGATCAAGGCCAAGGAAGCGCTCGCGCTCGACCGGGCCGGGCATGGCGAGATCGCGGGTCAGGTCGCCGCAGAAGCCGAAGCGCTCATAATAGGCGGCATCGCCGACGAGCAACACGGCGCCGTGGCCGCGGCAGGCCGCGCGCCAGATCGCTTCGCGCATGATGGCGCGGCCGATGCCCTCGCCCTGAAGCTCCGGCGAGACCGCGAGCGGGCCAAGCAGGAGCGCGGGTTTGCCGCCGGCCTCGACATGCCAAAGCCGCACGGTGGCGACGACGACGCCATCGCGCTCGGCCGTCAAGGCGAGTCCCTCAGCCGGCAAACGACCCTCGCGGAGCCGCTCGCTCGACTTGGCCGTGCGGCGCTCGCCCAGGCAGCGGTCGAGCAGCGCCTCGCGGGCGAGAACATCGGCAGCGACTTCGTCGCGAATCGTGATCATGACGCACCTCCGGCCGGAGCGCCTGCGAACTCGCAGACCTTCCCGGCGCCGCGCCAACGCGGCCACAAGCAACAGGGATGTGTGGAAGAGGGTCCGGCGGGAGCCACGGCCGCGCTCTCCCTTCTTGGAGACGCGGACGCTCCGCCCGAAACCGCCGGGCGGCCTGCCGAACCTGGCAGGGCGCTTCGCCGGACCCGATGGGTGAGGGGCGCGGTTTAGGTCGCGCCACTTATCCTATGAGCATGATGTGGTCCGAAAACCGGTACCCACTTTTCGGCATCATGCTCTGCGTCAGATGACGTACTGCCTCAGCGGCGGAAAGCCGTTAAAGGCGACGGCCGAATAGGTCGTCGTATAAGCGCCCGTGCCCTCGATCAGCAGCTTGTCGCCGATCTCCAGGCTGAAGGGCAGCATGTACGGGGTCTTCTCGTACATGACATCGACCGAATCGCAGGTCGGGCCGGCCAGGATGCAGGGCACCGTCGCATCGCCGTCGCGGGCGCTGCGGATCGGGTAGCGGATCGCCTCGTCCATGGTCTCGGCGAGACCGTTGAACTTGCCGATGTCGAGATAGACCCAGGCGACCTGATCGTCCTTGGCCTTCTTCGAAATCAGCACGACCTCGGTCTCGATCAGGCCGGCATTGCCGACCATGCCGCGACCCGGCTCGATGATGGTCTCGGGCAGGCGGTTGCCGAAATGCTTCGACAGCGCCTGGAAGATGGCATCGCCATAGGACGGCACGCCCGGGATCGGCTTCAGATAACGCGCCGGGAAGCCGCCGCCCAGATTGACCATCGATAGCGAGAGCCCACGGGTGGCGCATTCCTTGAACACCGCCGAGGCGGAGCCCAGAGCGGAATCCCAGGCGTTGACGTTGGCCTGTTGCGAACCGACATGGAACGAGATGCCATGAGCGGTCAGGCCGAGGCGATGGCCGTGCTCGAGCACGTCGGCTGCCATATCGGGCTCGCAGCCGAACTTACGCGAGAGCGGCCAGTCGGCGCCGGCACCGTCGCAGAGGATGCGGCAGAAGATGCGCACATCCGACGCAGCCGTCTTTTCGGCCGAGCGGGCGACCTTCTCGACTTCCGCCGTGCAATCGACGGCGAAAAGGCGCACGCCGAGCTCCATGGCGCGGGCGACGTCACGCTCCTTCTTGATGGTGTTGCCGAAGGAGATGCGGTCGGCGGTGGCGCCGGCGGCGAGTGCGAGCTCGATCTCGACAACCGAGGCGCAATCGAAGCTGGAGCCGAGCTTAGCCAGCAAAGCGAGCACTTCGGGAGCCGGGTTCGCCTTCACCGCGTAGAAGACGCGCGTGTCGGGGAGGGACCGCGAGAAGGCATGATAGTTCTCGCGCACCACATCGAGGTCGATGACGACGCAGGGACCGTCATCGCGGCGGGAACGAAGGAACTCACGGATGCGCTCGGTCATGAGACGCGTCTCCCTTACGGCGCTGGCGGCGCCGATGCGACATGAAGCCGGCTTGAGTCGATCGAGCAATACACGACGCGTTGGAAACGCCGCGATTTGCCGAACGAAACGTCCGGACCCTGGTAACCGTCGCTTGGGGAAGCCCCCGCACGCCCGGCAATGAAGGACAAGCCTCTTCGGTGCTGATCTTTGGAGGACCAGCGAGACCAAAAAAAGCCCGTTCCGTCGTTGCTTTAAGCTGCGTCCCCCGTGGAGATTCGGGGTTCGCCGGTTTCGCCTCCGGCTGCCAGTCGCTGTTCGGTGACAGTTCCCTGGAGAAGGAAACCGGGAGCGTGATTTGAGGGGATATCCATCCCCCTCCATCCGTCTCCAACACCTGGCGGCTGTCCGGCCTCTTGTCCGGATGCCCACCGACTGACACGCGGCCACAGGCACGTGCGAATTGGGTGAGCTGCATATACGGACGATGGCCCGGGCGCACAAGGATTTTTTGAAGACGATGTTCGATTTGTCTGCGAGCCGGCCAATGTGTATGATTGACTCTTATCATACACATGAGGCTAGCGATGCGAACCAATATCGACATCGACGATGCTCTTCTCAAAGAAGCGATGGCGGCGACCGGATTGACCACCAAGAAGGCGACTGTCGAGGAGGCGCTGCGCCGGCTCTTGAAGGATGCCGAGTTACGTCAGGTGATCCAGGAGATGCGCGGTCTCGGTTGGGAGGGCGATCTCGACGCGATGCGAACCGATCGCGCTGTCGACCATCAGCCATGATCGTGGTCGACAGCTCCGTCTGGATCGGCCAGCTTCGATCGCAGAGCAGTCCGGCCGTGGCCGCGCTGGCGGCGATACAGGCTCCGACGCGGATCATCGTCGGCGATTTGGTATTGATGGAGGTCTTGCGTGGCGCGCGCGACGAGCGCCACGCGGAAAGCATTGAGCGGGCTATGCGGCGCTTCAAAGTCGAGCCGATGGTCGATGAGGCGCTCGCGATCGCTGCGGCCCGTCATTCGCGCATTCTGCGGCAGCGAGGTGTTACGCTTCGCAAGACGATCGACCTTTTGATCGCCACCTATTGCATCGAGCGCGGCCATACGCTGCTCCATCAGGATCGGGATTTCGACATGATAGCCCGGCACCTGCCTCTGGCCATCGTCTGACCCCCGCCCTATTCCCGGGCCTCGCTGAACCGGATCCGGTTCCCGAACGGATCGGGCACCTCCAGCAGGCGCCCTCCAGGGGCGTTGTCCTGAATGCGCGGCTTGGAATAGGGGTAGTGCTTGCCGATCAACTCGGCGCGGTAGGCATCGACGCCTTTCATCCTGACGAAAACGGTCGAGCCCGGGCTGGCGTCGCCATGATGCTCCGAGAGATGCAGGGTCAGGCCGGAGCGCGAGACCTGCATGTAGATCGGGAAGTTGGGACCGAAGCGGTGCTCCCAATCCAGCGTGAAGCCGAGGAAATCGAGGTAGAATTCCCGCGCCTTCCCGACCTCGAAAATCCGCAGGATCGGAATCCCCGTGCCGAGGTTGACGCCAGAGACATCGGTCTTGGCCGTGCCCGGTCCGTCGCGGTATTCACCGAAGCTGGCGGAGGCGGTGTTCCAGTCGGCAAAGCCGAACTGTCGTGCCACGAGTTCCAGTGATTCCGAGTGGGTGAGGTCAACCTGCCTCGAGGCCAACGCCTCGCGCAGGGTTCTGGCCATCAGCTTCGCGTCGCGAAAGCTGCGCATCGTCGTGATCCTTCACGTTGAGCAGACGAAACGATCAGGGCTCGCATTGCTGATGGCCGTCCACCGAACGATCGGGATCGGGAAACCATGTCGGGATGCATTCACCAGACCCTTGCGGGCGCGAGCGGCAGGCTGCATCCAGCCAGAGCCGAACACTAGAAAGCGCCGCCGCGACCTGTCAACGGCGCGCCTTGGGCGGGCCGCTATGTCGCTCGCGAGATGCTGCCCTAGACCGGCCCCAATTCCTCGCCTAAGTCACTGGCCGGCAAGCCTTTGATGGACCGCCTGAGATGGCGGCCGAGACCAGATGACGGACCCAACATGACTCTCCCCGACCGCCGCCGCGTCCTGGCGGGGCTTTCAGCCGCCCTGAGCCTTTCCGCGGCGCCTTCCGTCCTGCTGGCGCAGCAGCCCGCGCCGCAGCCCGACCCCTCCGCGCAGCCGCCGCAGCCGCGCTTCGGCTTCGAGGAGGTGGTGCGCCGCGCCCGTGAGATCGCGGCGGTTCCCTATGATCCCGGTCCGAACCTGCCCGAGCCGCTGGCGCGGCTGGATTTCGATGCCTGGCGCGACATCCGCTTTCGGCCCGATCGCGCGCTGCTCGCCCAGAACGGCTCGCCTTTCCGGATGCAGATGTTTCATCCGGGCTTCCTGTTCACCCGGCCTGTCGTCGTCAACGTCGTGCGCGACGGCGTGCCGACGCCGGTGCCGTACGCCGCCAATCTGTTCGACTACGGCCGGGTCAAGTTCGACAAGCCGCTGCCGGTCAATCTCGGCTTTGCCGGGTTCCGCCTGCATTACCCGCTCAACGATCCGCGCATCTATGACGAACTGATCTCGTTCATCGGCGCGAGCTATTTCCGGGTTCTGGGCCGCGAACAGCGCTACGGCCTGTCGGCACGTGGGCTGTCGATCGGCGCGGGCGGTGCCGGCGAGGAGTTCCCGATGTTCCGGGAGTTCTGGGTCGAGGCGCCCCAACCCAATGCGGAGCGCGTGACGGTCTATGCGCTGCTCGATTCGGCCTCCGTGACCGGTGCCTACCGCTTCCACATCTATCCGGACGTGGATTCGGTGGTCGATTTCGGGGCGACGCTGTTTCCGCGCAAGCCGATCGAGAAGCTTGGACTCGCGCCGCTCACCTCGATGTTCTTCACCGGCGAGAACGACCGCCGCTTCCATGACGATTTCCGCACCGAACTGCATGATTCCGACGGGCTGATGATCCATTCCGGCACAGGCGAATGGATCTGGCGGCCGCTGCGCAATCCACGGCAGCAGGCGGTGTCCTCCTTCGTCGAGCGCAATGTCCGCGGCTTCGGGCTGATGCAGCGCGATCGCGTGTTCGAGCATTACCAGGATCTCGACCTCAGCTACGAGTTTCGGCCGTCCTACTGGATCGAGCCGCAGGGCGATTGGGGCGAGGGCGTTGTCGAATTGATCGAGATGCCGACAACCGACGAGACCAACGACAACATCGTCGCGCTGTGGGCACCGAAGACGCCGCTGGAACCCGGCCGCGAGTTCTCCTTCAGCTACAAGCTGACGGCGATGCTGGATTCGAACGATCTGCATCCGGGCGGGCGCATCATCAACACCTATCAGGCCAAGCCCAAGGCGCTGGGCTCGGGCGAGCCGGTCAACGCCGGCGCGCGGCGCTTCATCATCGACTTCGCCGGCGGCGACCTCGATTATCATCTGCGGCAGCCGGAAAAGGTCGTGATCGTGCCCTCGATCGCCTATGGCCGGATCGACCGCGCCTTCATCGTGCCGAATCGGAAGACGCAAGGCTTCCGTGCCTTCATCGACATCGTCGTCGAGCCGGGGCAACTCGCGGAGATGCGGGCCTTTCTGAGGAGCGGAGAGAAGACGCTGACCGAGACCTGGAGCTATCCCTGGCGGGCGGAGGCGTAAGCGCGCAGCGCCGGCGCCCTCACGCTCCCGCGAGCGAGGGGAACGGCCGGTATGCCAGGGCTGTTGTTGCTACGGGTCCGCACTCGGGCCCGCCGTCGCGATGAAGCGTCCCGCGCGGGCAATCCTGAAGCTAAGGCTGCGGCCGCGGAGAATATGAGATGGGTCTTCTCGTCGATGGTCAGTGGCAGGACAAGTGGTACGACACCTCCAAGAGCGGTGGACGATTCCAGCGTCAGGACAGCGCCTTCCGCAACTGGGTGACGGCCGACGGCGCGCCTGGGCCGAGGGGGGAGGGCGGTTTCAAGGCGGAGGCCGGGCGCTACCATCTTTATGTCTCGCTCGCATGTCCCTGGGCGCATCGCGCGCTGATCCTGCGGGCGCTCAAGGGCCTCGAGCCGATGATCGACGTCTCGGTGGTGCACTGGCTGATGCGCGACGAGGGCTGGACCTTCGCGGAAGGCGAGGGCGTGGTGCCCGATCCGATCGGCGGAGCACAGCATCTTTACGAGGTCTATACGCGTGCCGATCCGCACTACACTGGACGCGTCACCGTCCCTGTGCTCTGGGACAAGCACAAGGGCACGATCGTCAACAACGAATCCTCCGAGATCATCCGGATGTTCAACACGGCCTTCGATGGAATCGGCGCCAAGGCCGGCGATTTCTATCCGCCCGCGCTTCGCGGCGAGATCGACGAGGTCAATGCGCGCGTCTACGACACCGTGAACAACGGCGTCTACAAGGCCGGGTTCGCGACGACGCAGGATGCCTATGAGGAGGCGGTCGGACCGCTCTTCGACACGCTTGATTGGCTGGAAGCGCGGCTGGAGACGCGACGGTTCCTGATCGGCGATACTGTCACGGAGGCGGACTGGCGCCTGTTCACGACGCTGATTCGGTTCGACGCCGTCTATGTCGGGCATTTCAAATGCAATATCCGGCGCATCGGCGACTATCCGCGGTTGAGCGCCTATCTGAAGGCTCTTCTTGAGGTCGAAGGCGTGAAGGAGACGGTCAATTTCGACCACATCAAGCGGCATTATTATGAAAGCCACGGCACCATCAACCCGACGGGGATCGTGCCGGTGGGGCCTGATTTGGAGGCGCTGTTGCGCGGGTGAGACCAGCGCGTCATTGCGAGCGCAGCGAAGCAATCCAGGAGGCGTCGCGCTTTATGATGCTGGATTGCTTCGCTGCGCTCGCAATGACGGTTGTGTCTAACCCTTCTTCCCCCGCGTGCCGGGAGGCTTCTTGCGCCCATAAAGCTCCAGCCGGTGGCGGACGAGTTCGTAGCCGAGTTCGGCGGCGATCCGGCGCTGCAGTTCCTCGATCGCGTCGGAGGAGAATTCGATCACATCTCCGGTCTCGATGTCGATCAGGTGGTCGTGATGCTCTTGGCCGGTGTGTTCATAGCGCGAGACTCCGTCCTCGAAGGCGTGGCGTTCGATCGCGCCTTGCGTCTCCAGCACCTTCATGGTGCGATACACCGTGGAGAGCGAGAGCGTCGGATCATGCGCGAAGGCGCGGGTGAAGATGCCCTTGGCGTCGGGGTGATCGTCGGCTTCGGCCAGCACACGCAGGATGAGCCGGCGCTGCTGCGTCATCCGCAGCCCGGCATCCCTGAGCTGGCCCTCAAATCCGGCCACGCGGCGTTCAGTCCCTGTCATCGCGCCGGCATAGCAATTCTGCGTCGCATGTGCAAAAGCGCTTTATTGCAAATGGCTCGCAACTGCATTGACAGATGCAAGTGGTTTGCAATAGCGTGCTGCATGAACAGGAATCCGACAGGAGACGGCATGCGTTCGCGTCGATCTTTCATCAGCTTGAGTGCGGTCGCGCTTCTGGCGGGCGGCCTGGCGATGGGGCCGGGCGCGGCGCTGGCGCAGGAGAAAAAACTGCGCGTCGTGACCACCTTCACGGTGATCCAGGACATCGCCCAGAACGTCGCCGGCGATGCCGCGATCGTCGAATCGATCACCAAGCCAGGTGCCGAGATCCACGATTATCAGCCCACGCCTCTGGATGTGGTGAAGGCGCAGCAGGCCGATCTCGTGCTCTGGAACGGGATGAATCTCGAACGCTGGTTCGAGCGCTTCTTCGAGAATGTGAAGGATGTCAGGAGCGCGGTGGTCAGCGACGGCGTCGTGCCCGTCAGCATCAATGAGGGACCCTATGAGGGCCGGCCGAACCCGCATGCCTGGATGTCGACGGCAAGCGCGCTGATCTATGTCGAGAACATCCGCAAGGCGATGTCGGAAGCTGACCCGGCACGGGCTTCGACTTATGCTGCCAACGCCAAGGCCTATGCCGACAAGATCAAAGCGGTCGATGCGCCGCTGCGGGCGCGGCTCGACAAGGTGCCGCACGCACAGCGCTGGCTCGTGACCAGCGAAGGGGCGTTTTCCTATCTCGCGCGCGACTATGGTTGGCGCGAGGCCTATCTCTGGCCGATCAACGCCGACCAGCAGGGCACGCCGCAGCAGGTGCGCCGGCTGATCGATCTCGTCCGCAAGAACAAGATCCCGGCCCTGTTCAGCGAAAGCACGATCTCGGACAAGGCCTCCAGGCAGGTCGCCCGCGAGACCGGCGCGACCTATGGCGGCGTGCTCTATGTCGATTCGCTCTCGGCGGAGGGCGGGCCGGTGCCGACCTATCTGAAGCTGCTCGAGGTGACCGTGGACACGATCGCGAAGGGCTTCGGCCAGTGAACGCTCTGGCGGTCGGGCTTCATGAGGGCACGGCCTCGATTTCCGTCGAGGGTGTCACCGTGCGCTACACCAACGGCGTCACGGCCGTGAATGACGCCTCCTTCGCGCTGGGCGCCGGTACGATCTGCGCGCTCGTCGGCATCAACGGCTCGGGCAAATCGACCCTGTTCAAGACGCTGATGGGCTTTTTGAAGCCGGCGCGCGGTTCGGTCTCGATTGCCGGGCTCCCCGTGCGCCAGGCGCTGAAGCGCGGTCTCGTCGCCTATGTGCCGCAGGCCGAGGAGGTCGACTGGACCTTCCCCGTCCTCGTCGAGGACGTGGTGATGATGGGCCGCTATGGCCATATGGGCTTCCTGCGGATCGCGGGCCGGGCGGATCGCGAGGCGGTCGATCAGGCACTGGCGCGCGTCAACATGCTTGAGTTCCGCACCCGCCAGATCGGCGAATTGTCGGGCGGGCAGCGCAAGCGGGTCTTCCTCGCCCGGGCCCTGGCGCAGGGCGGGCAGGTCATCCTGCTCGACGAGCCTTTCACCGGTGTCGACGTCAAGACCGAGGATGCGATCGTCGGGCTGATGCGCGAATTGCGCGACGAGGGTCGGCTGATGCTGGTCTCGACGCATAATCTCGGCTCGATCCCGGATTTCTGCGACCAGGTCGTGATCATCAACAAGACGGTGCTGGCGGCCGGGCCGACCGCGACGACCTTCACCCATGACAATCTCCAGCGGGCTTTCGGGGGCGCGCTGCGGCATTTCCGGCTTGGTGGGGCCGATCTGCATGATGACGAGGATGAACGGCGCGTCACCGTCATCACCGATGACGAGCGCCCGCTGGTGCTTTACGGCCGTCAGGACAGCGAGCGCATGGCTGGCGTCAAGGCAACTGGAGAACTGGCGACCGGCGAGACGGCGGATCCCGTCAAGGATCCGGCGGCGCCATGATGGAACTGCTGCTGGAGCCGTTCGCCTATCAATACATGGTCCGGGCGATCTGGGTCTCGGCGCTGGTTGGCGGGGTCTGCGCCTTCCTGTCCTGCTTTCTGATGCTGAAGGGCTGGTCGCTGATGGGCGATGCGCTGGCGCATGCGATCGTGCCCGGCGTCGCGCTCGCCTATCTGCTCAAGGTGCCCTATGCGGCAGGCGCGTTCTTTTCGGGGATGCTGGCGGCATTGGCCATGGCGCTGGTGCGGGTCCGCACGCAACTGCGCGAAGACGCCGTCATCGGCATCGTCTTCACCACCTTCTTCGCCGTTGGCCTTCTGATCGTTTCGATTAATCCCACTTCGGTGAACGTCCAGTCGATCGTGCTCGGCAACATCCTGGGCATCTCGGATGAGGACGTCATCCAGGTCGCGATCATCGCCGTGGTCTCGCTCGTCGTGCTGATCGCGCGCTGGCGCGACCTGATGCTGGTCTTCTTCGACGAGAATCAGGCGCGGGCGGTCGGCCTCTCGCCGACGCGGATGAAGATCCTGTTCTTCGTCCTGCTCAGTGCCTGCACGGTTGCAGCGCTGCAGACGGTCGGGGCCGTGCTGGTCATCGCGATGGTGATCACGCCCGGCGCCACCGCCTATCTGCTGTGCGATCGTTTCGGCCGGCTGATCTGCCTGGCCGTTGCGCTTGGCGTCGTCACCAGCGCGGCCGGCGCCTATTCGAGCTATTTCCTCGACGGCTCGACGGGCGGGCTGATCGTGGTGTTCCAGACCATCCTGTTCCTGCTCGCCTTCGTCTTCGCGCCCAAGCATGGGCGGCTCGCCGCAGCGCGGGCGGCGCGCGCCGTGGCGGAGACCGCGCCATGAGTTTTGCTCAGGAGGCTCGACGGTGTCCCCTTCCCCCCGCTTGCGGTGGGGGAGGGATAGGGATGGGGGGCGGAAAGCCGGAGCGCCGTCCTTTGTCGTTTTACCAGGCGGGACTGCCCCCCACCCCAACCATCCCCAACGCAAGCGGGGGGAGGGGGCAGGTTCGCGCCGACATCGCCCCATTCGGAGAGGGCTGACGCCATGAGCCTGATCGAAGCCTGGCTGATCGCACCGCTCTCGCATGAGTTCATGCAGCGTGGGCTCGTGGTCGCGGTGATCGTCGGCATCGTCTGCGCGGTGCTGTCCTGCTTCCTGATCCTCAAGGGCTGGTCGCTGATGGGCGATGCCGTCTCGCACGCCGTGCTGCCCGGCATCGTGCTGGCGCAGATCGCGGGCCTGCCGCTGGCGGCCGGCGCCTTCGTCGCGGGGCTGAGTTGTTCACTCGCCATCGGCTATCTCAAGGAGAACAGCCGGGTGAAGGAGGACACGGTGATGGGCATCGTCTTCTCCGGCATGTTCGCGCTGGGGCTTGTCATGTTCGTCAAGGTCGAAAGCGACCAGCATCTGCTGCATGTGCTGTTCGGCAACATGCTTGGCGTGCGCTGGGCCGACATCGCCGAGACGGCGGCGATCGCGGTGCCGACCATCGCGATCATGCTGGCCAAGCGTCGGGACTTCCTGCTGGTCGCCTTCGATCCCGCCCATGCCAGGGCGATCGGCCTGCCGGTGCGGTGGCTGAATTTCGGCCTTTTGATGCTGCTGGCACTGACCATCGTCGCCGCGCTGAAGGCCGTCGGCATCATCCTCGTGGTGGCGATGCTGATCGCGCCGGGCGCCATCGGCTTCCTGACGACCCGGCGTTTTGATGCCATGCTGGCGGTGGCGGTCGCCGCCGCGACGCTCTCCAGCGTGCTGGGCACGATCCTCAGCTTCCATCTCGACGGAGCGACCGGGCCCTGCATTGTCGTGGTCCAGGCCGTGTTCTTCCTGGCGGCCCTGGGCTTGAATCTCCGCCGGTCGGCGCGGCGGGCTGTCGTCGCCTGATCTGCGCTCGCGCATCCGTGATGCGTCCCGATGGAATAAAGCCCTTGCGCCTGCGTTTTGCTTCCGCCGGTCCTCTTGTGGAGGGGCGGGATCGAGGGGCGGACACCAATGGTCCACTCCGCATTCCAGGAGTCAAAATGACACTCGATGCCGATCAGCATCGCCGCGGCTTGTTGCGGATGCTTTTGGGGCTGCCGATCGCGGCGGTGCTCGGGGTCGCCACGACCACGACAGTCCATGCAGACGACGATGATGACGACGATGATCGCCGTCGCCGGCGGGTCCGCCGCAGAAGGCGCGATGACGACGACGACGATGATGATCGCCGCTCGCGCTGGCGCCGTTCGCGCCGCCGGGACGACGATGATGACGACGACGATTGAGTTCAGTCGCGTTTGAACGTTTCGGCCCCGCGCTCGCCATCGAGCGGCGGGGCCTTTGATTCATTCAGGCCGCCTGCTGGTCGGCATCGTCCTGTGCGCGGGTGACGGTGATGGTCTGGGCGAGGCACTGGCAGTTGAACTGGCTGGTCAGGAAGGCGATGTCGGCGGCATCGCGCCCGGTGGCGATCCGCACCATGCCTTCGACGGGAGCCAGACGGGTCGGATCGACCAACCACCAGCGCCCGTCGAGATAGACCTCGAAGATCGCGTGAAAATCCGGCGGATTAAGATCGAGCGCATAGGCGCTGACCGCGCGTGCCGGGATGTTGAGCGCCCGCGTCAGCGCGATGCCGAGATGGGTGAAGTCGCGGCAGACGCCGGCGCGATCGATGAAGGTCTGTTCGGCCGTGGTCTGGGCATGACTGACGCCATGGACATAGTCGAGATGCTCATGGAGCCAGTCGAGCACGGCGAGAATGCGGGCGCCCCCGCCCTGGATCGCGCAGAACTCGCGCTGGGCGAAGCGCATGAACTCGTCGGACGGCGAGAAACGGCTCGGCAGCAGATAGGGCAGGACGTCGAGCGGCAGCTCCGACCAGGCATGCTGGCGTGCATCGGCACCCAGCGGCTTGCGATCGCCATTGTCGACGAGTGCCTGGTACCGGATCTCGACCTGGCCGGAGAGGGCCGTGCGAAAACGGCGTTCGCCCGTGACCGGATCCTGGTCGCGTACCAGGAGGGCGTTGGAGGAAATCACCAGGCTTTCGGAGATGACCGTCTGGTCTGGCGAGCGAGCGGCCTCGATCGCAGCGATCACCTGCGTGTCGCTGTCGAAGCCATAGAGCAGCGTCGCCGCCACATTCAGTTTCATAGGTTTCCCCCGAAATCGTCGCATTTGCGCAAAAACCGGCCAACGTCATGCGGCAACGGAAGTTCCCGGGCGGATCAGGCCGCCTTGGCTTCGATCCCGAGCTCGGGGGCGATGCTGGCCAGAATCTCGAAGGAGCGCTTCCGCGCGGCGTGGTCGAAGATCGGCGCCGTCACCAGGATCTCATCGACACGTGTCGCTGCGATGAAGGCGCCCAGGCTGCGCTTCAACGTTTCGGGCGAGCCGATGAAGGCGTAACGCAGCATGCCCGAGACATGGGCCTTTTCGGCGGGCGACCAATAGGTCTCGATGTCATCGAGCGGCGGCTGCAGCTTGCCGCGCTGGCCGCGCACCATGCCGACGAAGCGCTGCTGCAGCGAGGTTGCGAGGTACCGCGCCTCGGCATCCGTCTCGGCGGCGATGACGTTGATGCCGGGCATCGCATAAGGTCGCGCGAGCTGCTCGGAGGGCTTGAAGCGCTCGCGATAGACGGCGAAAGCCTGCATCAGCGCATCGGGCGCGAAATGCGAGGCGAAGGCGTAAGGCAGGCCGAGTTCGGCGGCCAGTTGCGCGCCGAACAGGCTCGAGCCCAGGATCCACAGCGGGACGTTCTGACCGGCGCCCGGCACGGCCTGGATCGCCTGATTGGGCCCGGCCGGCGCGAGGAAGGCCTGCACCTCCAGCACATCCTGCGGGAACTGGTCGGACGCCATCGGGCTGCGCCGCATCGCCCGCATGGTCATCTGGTCGGTGCCGGGCGCGCGGCCGAGCCCGAGGTCGATGCGGCCCGGGAACAGGGCTTCGAGCGTGCCGAACTGCTCGGCGATGATCAGCGGGGCATGATTGGGCAGCATGATGCCGCCCGCTCCGACGCGGATTGTCTTGGTGGCGGCGGCGAGCTGGCCGATGACGACCGCGGTCGCGGCGCTGGCGATGCCGACCATGTTGTGGTGCTCGGCCACCCAATAGCGGGTATAGCCCAGCGCCTCGGCATGGCGGGCGAGATCGATCGAAGAGCGCAGCGCATCACCCGGCTCCTGTCCTTCACGGACGGGAACGAGGTCGAGAACAGAAATGGCAACCATGAGGGCCCCTGACTGGGCTCACTGTCGGAGCCGATGGGTTTCACCCTTTTAGATGGGGCCATGCAAGTCCCTGGTCCAGCCCCTCGGGGCGTCATGGCGTCCCTGCGTCGGCGTTCTGGCGTGGGCTCGCCTGTTCTTCCGCCAGGGCGCCGCAGATCTGCGGCGCGATGCTCGCATAGGCGCGCTCGTAATCGACCAGATGCAGCCCGTCGCGCAGGGCAATGCCAGTGCCGAAGCCTTCGGCGACCCGACAGGCGGCATGCCGCCGACATGAGGTCTCAGCGGCTGTCGCGATCTCCGCCGCCACCTCCGGCGAGAAGGCGTGGGCCTGCCGGGCGTCCATCGCGGGCAGGCTTGTCACGACGACCAGATCAGTTTGTCGCGAAACACGCCGCAGCAGCGCCCGGAAGGCATGGCGGAAGCGGGTCACGGCTTGCGGCGGCTCGAGGAAGCGCTTGCGGTTGGCGTCATTGGTGCCGACGGTCAGGATGATCGCGCGGGGCGGACGCGGCAGCGCCAACCTTGCCAGGGTGGCGTCGGCGTCAGCCGTCGTTGCGCCATGCAGTCCCGCATTGATCAGGGGCAGGCCGCACATCTCGCGGGCCTGCCAGCGCGCGACATGAGAATCGCCGATCGCGAGCAAGTAATCGCCTTCGACACTCTGCAAGTCTCCCGAAACCTGCTCCAGGCGTCGGTCATGGTAAGAAGACGATGCCGATAACCGCCCGATTTCCAGGCCCGCCAACGATCCGCCAATCAGGGCGAGCGGAATGACGAGGAACAACGCGACAAGCCGGCGCCGCGTTGCGGCCGCCATCGCCGCACCATCAGACGGATTGTGGAGACTTGGCGGAAACGACGCGTCGGTCATGGCCTGGCTCCCGATGGTGCTGACGCGCAGGCCCCGGCGGTGGGGGCATGGGGCAACGGCGCAGGCCGCGATTGCCCGATGACGGGATCGCGATAGCCGTATCGTGCGCAGGCGCCGCTGCTGCCGCGGAGCGAGAAACCGTCTCGCAGCACCAGGGCAGGCAACGCCCACAGCCACAGGGCAAGCGCGGCCATGAGCGCGAGCGCGGCCGTTAACCGTCTGAGGGGCAGGCGGGCAAATGGCCCGCGCAGGCGAGGTGGCGGATGCTTGATCATGGCGACGAAAGGGCAGGGGTTTGCTGCCCGTTCTGTGGCGGCGAGTTTTCCCGTTGACGTCTGGCGGGCTGCTTCTGGTTTCCTTGCGTTTCCAGCCCCGATACGGGAAACAAGGCGATACAAATCCGGCCACGACCTTGCCCTGTGTCGGGATTAGAGCCGCCCGATGAGCAGAACCCCGCATATCCTCATCGTCGAGGACGACCGCGAGATCGCGACCCTGGTGTCGCGCTTTTTGCGCAGCCATGATTTCCGGGTCAGGACCGTTCCGCATGGGCGGGAGATGGACATCGCGCTGCGCGACGGCCGCTTCGACCTGATCGTGCTCGACCTGATGCTGCCGGGCGAGGACGGGCTGAGCCTGTGCCGCCGCTTACGCAATGACGGCTCGATCCCGATCATCATGCTCACTGCCAAGGGGGAGGATATCGACCGCATCCTCGGCCTCGAAATGGGCGCCGACGATTATCTGGTCAAACCGTTCAACCCGCGCGAGTTGCTGGCCCGCATCCGCGCCGTGCTGCGGCGGGTCGGGGTGGCGCAGACCCTCGACAGCGCCGAGAGCACGATGCTGGCCTTCGCCGGCTGGCGGCTCGACAAGGCGGTGCGGCGGCTGTTCAACCCGCAGGGCGAGCGTGTCGCATTGACGGGTGCGGAGCTCGATCTGCTGCTGGCCTTCTGCGAACGTCCGCGCCGGGTGTTGTCGCGCGATCAGCTTCTCGACCTGACGCAAGGCCGCGCCGCCGCCCCGTTCGAGCGCTCGATCGATGTGCTCGTCAGCCGCTTGCGCCAGAAGATGGAGCCCAATCCGCGCGAGCCCGAATTGATCCAGACGATTCGCTCGGGGGGCTACATGTTCTCGCCCGAAATCCAGTCACTGCCGCAGGGGGGCTCGGCGCAGACCGAAGCGCAGCCCCAGGTCATGGACGGATGAAGCGGCTGCTGCTGCGTCTCCTCCCGGCGCGTGCGGCGGCGCAGATCACGGTCATCGTCATCGGCTCGTTGGTGCTGGCCAATCTGGTGACGATCGGCGCGCTGATCGTGCTGCTGCCATCGGAGCTCAAGCGCCTGCCGACCCTGCCTTATGTGACCGAGCTGGTCGCCGTGGCGCGGCAGGTGCAGGTCGCGCCGACGCCCGCAGCACGGCAGATCATCGTCGAGACGGCGCTTTCGGCCAATCCGCGGCTTTCGCACCTGTCGCCCGATGCACGCTCCACCGATCGCAGCCTGAAGAAGCCGGACCGGGAGATGGTGAGCGATCTGCAGCGAGCGTTCGAAGGCGTCGCGGAGGTCCTGGTCCTCGATTCCACCGAGGGGCTGGGCAGCCCACCCCCCGTCGGCCTGCGCTTTTCCGACGGATCGGGCCTCGCGATGGCGCCCGCCCCGATGACCCCGCCGCCGCGCGGGGCGGCCTTCATCGTCTATCTCGTCGTGATGCTGGGCTGCCTTGCGACGCTCGTCGGGCTGCTCTCGCTGTGGGCTGCGCGTGCCGTCGCGTCCCCGCTCTCGCGCCTGGCCGAGGCGGTCGATCGCTTCGATCCCGATCGCGACGACATCGGGGCGCCCGAACAGGGCCCCGTCGAGGTCAAGCGACTGGCTGGCGCCTTCGGCAGCATGGCGGCCCGGATCCGGCGGCTTGTCGATGATCGCACCCGCATGCTGGCTGCGGTCAGCCATGATCTGCGCACCCCGATCACGCGGCTGCGGCTGCGCGCCGAGGATATTCCAGACGACAGGCTGCGTCGTGCGATCCTGTCCGATCTGGCCTTGATGGAGCGGATGGTCGGTGGCGCCCTGTCCTATCTGCGCGAGGGGCGTGCTTCGGGCACCATGGCCGCCACGGATATCCCGGCGCTGCTCCAGACGATCTGCGACGATTTCGCCGATCTCGGCCATATCGTCGTGTTCGAGGGGCCGATGCGGGCCTCGGCCTGGTGCGATTCCGACCAGATGACGCGGGCTGTGACCAATCTTGTCGATAATGCGATCAAGTTCGGCGGCAAGGTGGTGGTCAGGCTGGACGACGGCGATCCGGTCGCCATCGCCATTCAGGTCGAGGATGACGGGCCGGGCATCGCGCCAGATGAACGCGACAAGGTGTTCGAGCCGTTCTACCGCGGGGATCAGGCCCGGACGCTGAAGGAGGGCGGCGGCTTCGGTCTCGGGCTGTCGATCGTGCGCGCAATCGCCGAAGCCCATCGCGGCGAGCTGACGCTCGCCGAGCGGCCCGGCGGCGGGTTGCTGGCCCGGATCGCCTGGCCGCGTCGTCGGTAGCGGAACGCGGCGCGGCCCGGCGCGTTGATCTGGCAAGGTCTGCAGCGCGCGGGCCGCAGCCATCAGACAGGGGGCCCGCGATGAGCCATTCCAAACCGACCGAAAGCGACACCACCGACGCCAATCCGGCCAAGGAGAGCCTGCTGCAGGAGCAGCAGGAACAGCGCGAGCTGATCGCCGAGCATGGCGAGGACGCTCTGCTGAACAAGGCTCTGGAAGATACCTTCCCGGCTAGCGACCCGATCGCGACTCAGACGCCGATCAAGCCCGGCGCCAGCGACAGCGAGGCCGAAAAGAGCGAGTGATGCGCCTTTCCGATCAGGCGCGGTGGTACAGCAAGCGCGCCCGGATCGTGCCGTCGAGCTCGCGGATCTCGCGCAGGATGTCGCGCGCATCCGCGCCTATGCTTTCGGCCTCCATCACGACATAGCCGATTTCGCCGTCGGTCTGATAATTCTGCGCCGCGATGTTGACGTGGCGGTTCGCGAAAACGTCGTTGAGGCGCCGCAGCATGCCCGGCACATTGCGCTGGACATGGATGAAGCGCGTGCCGACGGGGCGCGGCGTCAGCTGCACCTGCGGGAAGTTCACCGCGCCGACGGTCGAGCCGACATCTGAATAATCCAGCAGCTTCCTCGCGACCTCGGCGCCGATGCGCTCCTGCGCTTCCTCGGTCGAGCCGCCGACATGCGGGGTCAGGATGACGTTGGGCAGGCCCTGCAGCGGCGAGACGAAACGGTCGGCGTTCGAGGCCGGCTCGACGGGGAAAACATCGACGGCCGCACCCGCCAGATGGCCGCTCCTGAGAGCCGAGGCGAGCGCGTCGAGATCGACGACCGTGCCGCGTGAATTGTTGATCAGATAGCTGCCGGGGTTCATAGCGGCGAGCTGCTCGGCTCCGATCATCCCGGCCGTCTGCGGCGTCTCGGGCACATGCAGCGAGACGATGTCGGCCGTGCCCAGCAACTCGTTCAGGCTGTCGACCGGCTCGGTGTTGCCATGGCGCAGGCGGTCGGTCTGGTCGTAATAGATCACCCGCATGCCCATCGCCTCGGCCAGCGTCGAGAGCTGGCTGCCGATATTGCCGTAGCCGACGATGCCGAGCACCTTGCCGCGGACCTCGTAGGAGCCTTCGGCCGACTTGTCCCAGCCGCCGCCATGGGCGGAGACCGAGCGGTCGGTGATCTTGCGCAGCAGCATGACGATCTCGCCGATCGTCAGCTCGGCGACGCTGCGGGTGTTCGAGAAGGGCGCGTTGAAGACCGGCACGCCGCGGCTGCGCGCCGCCTCGAGATCGACCTGGTTGGTGCCGACCGAGAAGCAGCCGACGGCGAAGAGGCGGTCGGCTTGCGCGAAGACCTCGTCGGTGAGCTGCGTGCGCGAGCGGATGCCCAGCACATGCACGCCCTCGACGGCCTTGAGCAGCGCGTCGCGGTCGAGCGCCTTGGGCAGGCGCGTCATGTTGGTGTAGCCGGCGTTCAGCAGCAGGTCGGCGGCGGAATCGTTGATGCCTTCCAGCAGCAGGACCTTGATGCGGTCCTTGGACAGGGACAGGCGTTCGCTGTGTGTGGTCATGGGAACGATCGGTCTGACGGCGGAGCGTCCGCTATAGACCCCTGACGGCGTGACACAACCGGATTTTAGCGCCTGGAGGCGTCAGGAGGGTCACGCCTTCTCGACCACCAGGGTCGCGCCCTCGACCCGCACCACGCGGATCTCGCTGCCGGCCAGCAGTTCCGGGCCGGTAATCCGCCATGACGAATCGCCGATTCGGATACGCCCTTCGCCGCCGGTCATCGTCGCCTCGAGCCGGTAGACCTTGCCGACGAGCTGGCGGCCGCGATCGTTCAGGCCCGTGGCGGCGTCGGGCTCCTCGCCCTTGCGGCGCATCAACAGCCGTCCAACGAACACGCTGACCAGGCTGAGGCCGGCAAAGACGAGCGCGGCGATCTGCCAGCTCATGTCGGTCAGGCCGACGATGGCGCCGGTCAGGAGCGCGGCCAGGCCAAACCAGATCAGGAAGATGCCCGGCGCAAGGACTTCGCCGCCGATCAGGACGAGGCCGAGGATGACCCAGCCCCAGCCGCCGAGCCACAGGATCGAGGACATCATGGCGCTCATCCCTCAGACGCCGCTGCGGCCGGTCGGGGGCACGGAGCCGGTCCGCCTGGCCTCGACCGCATCGTCCCCGAAGACGGCCCGCGTCAGCTGCGCGATGCCGCCGACGGTGCCCGCCAGCGCGGCGGCCTCGATCGGCACGATCACCACCTTGCTGTTGGGCGCGCTGGCGATCGCCTTCAGCGCATCGGTGTAGCGCTCCGCGATCAGGAAGTTGGCGGCCTGGATGTCGCCCTTGCTGATCGCCTCCGAGACCAGGGCGGTCGCCTGCGCTTCGGCCTGGGCCGAACGTTCGCGCGCCTCGGCATCGCGGAAGGCGGCTTCCTTGCGGCCTTCTGCGGCGAGGATCTGCGCCTGTTTGAGGCCTTCCGCCCGTAGGATCTCGGCCTGGCGCATGCCGTCGGCCTCCAGGACGGCTGCGCGCTTCTCGCGCTCGGCCTTCATCTGGCGGTTCATCGCGCCGACGATGTCGGCGGGTGGGAGGATATCCCGGATCTCGATACGGGTGACCTTGACGCCCCAGGGCGAGGCGGCGGCGTCCATGACGCGCAGCAGCCGCTCGTTGATCTCGTCGCGATGCGAGAGCAACTGGTCGAGATCCATCGAGCCGACGACGGTGCGGATATTGGTCATGGTCAGGGTGATCAGCGCCTCGTCGAGCGAAGACACCTCGTAGCGGGCGCGGGCGGCGTCGAGCACCTGATAGAAGGCGGCGGCATCGATCCGGACGCCGGCATTGTCCTTGGTGATCGCCTCCTGCGAGGGAATGTCGAGCACCTGCTCCATGACACTAATATCAGATGCACTATTGTCCTCGCTCGTTAGCACTTCTTTTCCGCGAGCACGGCAATGTCGACTGCGATGGCAAGATCGAGAACGAAGGCGCAATCGGAAGCGGCAAAGCCGTGTGCGTACTCCTATGTGCGCTTCTCGACGCCTGAGCAGGCGCGCGGCGAAAGCTTCCGTCGGCAGATCGAAGCGGCGCGGACCTATGCCGTCAAGCACGGTTTGGTGCTCGATGAGAGCTTTCGCGACGAGGGCGTTTCCGCGTTCAAGGGCAAGCACCGCGACGAGCGCGCAGCGCTTGGCGCGTTTCTGAAGCGCGTCGAAAGCGGCGATGTCGTCAAGGGCTCTTATCTGTTGGTCGAGAGTCTGGACCGACTCTCGCGCGAGGAGGTCGTCGATGCGCTGGAGCTGTTCCTCGGCCTGACCCGCAACGGCATTATCATCGTCACGCTGACCGATCAGCGGGTCTATTCGCGGGCGAGTCTGCGGGCAGACCAGACCCAGCTGATCATCTCGATCGTGGTGATGTCGCGTGCGCATGAGGAGAGCGCGCTGAAGTCCAAGCGCGTTTCCGACGCCTGGGCGGCCAAGCGCAAGCGTGCAGCCGACGACAAGCAGGCGATGACAGCACGCTGCCCCGGTTGGCTCGAACTCGTCGGCGGGCCGAAGTCTGGCGAGTATCGCGAGATCCCCAAGCGCGTCGAGATCGTCCAGAAGATGTTTGCCGATACGATCGCCGGGCTCGGACGCCGCTCAATCCAGGCGAAGTTGAACGCCGACGAAATCCCGACCTGGGGCACGGGCAAGAAGAAGGGCCAGTACTGGCACGACAGCTACATCGCCAAGATCCTGTCGAACCCCGCGACCTTCGGACGTTACGTTCCGCGCGGCAAGCTCGCCGGCGGATCGGATGCGACGGCGGAAGCGCCGATCGACGACTATTTCCCGGCGATCATCGATGAAGAGACGTATTGGGCAGCCCAGGCCGCGTCCAAGGCGCGCGGCTTCGGCAAGGGCACGCCCGGCCGCCGCAAGAACCTGCTGTCGGGCCTCGTGCGCTGCGAAGCCTGCAACAGCAACCTGGTGTTCATCGACAAGATGGTTCGCGGCGGCGGTCACAAGCTTCGCTGTGGCCGCGCCCATGCCAGCGCCGGCTGCGATCATCGCACCATGTACGATTACAAGAAGGTCGAGTACGCGGTCGTGTTCGGCCTCGGCCAGCGCCGCAAGGCGCTGATTGACGCCGCAAACGATCGTCAGAGTCAGGCGCAGGCCGCGCTATCGGCCGCGCAGGCGCGGCGCGAGGGCATCGAGCGTCAGCTCGACAACCTGATCCAGCTCGTCCAGGCCTCGGGCGGCGGCAGCCGTCTCGGCAAGCAGGTCCAGGCGCTCGAGGCCGAGCTGGAGGCGGCCGAGACCGACGTCGCCCAGCTTGACCGCGCCTTCCGGCAGTCGCGGCCCGCCGACATCGACGAAGCCGCTGCCGGGCTCAGGGCTGTCTATGAGAGCCTAAACGCCGACCCCGACGATCTCGCCATCCGGGCGGCGTTCCAGCAGCGCCTCAAGCTGCTCGTCGACCATGTCGTGCTCGGGCCGACCGGATTCGTCGCGACCCATAGCGACGGCTCGACCTCGCGCACGAGTTTTGCTGGTCCGCGCCGCTGAGCGGTAGCCTGCTCTATTCGTCGAGCCGCCGGGTTGCGGAGTCGGTGCGATTCCTGAGCCCGGTCAGCGTCCCGATTCGGCGTCGCACTCTTGACCAATGCCGCAATGGGCGGTCGATCTCAACAAGCCGGCCATTCCGCTCATCGTCGGCAAGCTTGCGCGCGCTGCAATAGGCGGCAGCGCCGTGTCGGCTCATCAGCACATGCGCGTCATGCTCGACCAGCTCGCGCTGGCGTCGCCGCAGGCCACGATAGGCGGCCAACCAGTCCGATATCCGACCCAGCATCTGCGTCACTGTCCGTCGCGACCTCTCAACCATGATGCCGCGTTGCCCAAGACAGGTCGAGCGACGTTTCGATCAGGCGGCACAGGTGCGACTGGTCGCGTTGTGACCGCCACGACAGCCCGACCTCAGCATGATTCCATGGATCCGACTCCAGGGGAGTGGGGCTTCGCCCCTCTCCCCTCGCGAGCGCTCGGCGTAGGCGCCGGCAGCCCCGCGCGTCGCGCAGATCGGGAAGCCTGATCCCGTCGTCACCGTTCCTCCGACCCGATCCGCCCGCCGCGCAAGGCGGCCGGGCCCGCTCACGCTC
>NZ_LJHQ01000069.1 GCF_001295925.1 Allobosea sp. AAP35
AGCGTCGCAGCGGCCTTTTGCAAAAGGCCGCTGCGACGCCTCAACCCGCAACCGCCTGAAGGGCAATCGGCATGGGGGTCAGTTCTACATGACGAAAAGGGGGCAGTTCCGAATGTCGCTGGACTCCGTCGAACACGTCTGCGAGGCGCCTAGCCCGCGACACGGCCGCGTGGCCGGCGAGAGCCGCTACCGCGACGTGGCGGGTTCTCATCGGCACGCGGCCCGCAAGAACCCGGTCAAGATCGAGACGGCGTCGCTCCACTAACGGCAATTGCAAGAGTTCGTGAATCGGACTTACATCCGCTGCCGATTTTCGGCACTGAAAGGGAGCATTGAGATGCATTTCATTGTTGCTATCGCTGCGGCAGTCATTTTCTCCACTGCAGCACCTACTGCAGCCTCGGCGCAGGGATGGAATCAGAAATCGTATAACAATTCGCAGGCTGCGAAGACCTCGCAGCAGCACTATAACAGGCAGACCAATCGCCGCTGAGCTACAACGCTCGACCGCAATAGCATCGCCCCGCCGCCCAATCGGCGGGGTTTTTCGGCGTCCGGAGGATGTCATAGCGGTGAGACGACGGATCTGTGACGTTATCGGGCGACCGATCGACTGTATCCTGGTCCGGCCCGCGCGCACCAACCCCCGGCTCCGCGGGGAGGCCGTCGGCGGAATGAAGCGATCCGACACGCCGACGGTCGCCACGCCGTCTAGATCATGTCGGCAAGGAAAGCCAAGCCCCATCCCAACAAGCCGAGCCACCCGATCTGGACAGCAAGCAGCATGGTGCCGAATGCCATATCGAAAATTCGCTGATTCATGGTCGTGCCGACAAGGCGATGAGAACCTCTCATCGCGCTTCCGTTGGCGATTACTCACCAACGCAGCTGACGGTTTCACCGCCCGCGATGGTTTCCTCCGTTGACCAAGACGCAAGGTGGACAGATGCTGTCGTCACCGATGCTATAGGGGCGACGAATGGCCGACTTGCTACCCGAGATCGAGCACTCACCGCTCTGCGGCAGGGTCACTCGTGACGATGAGACCGTCGATGTCCAGATCTACCGAATGGCGAATGATGACGCGTCGTGGTCACTTGAGGTGACCGACGCTGACGGCGGGTCCACTGTCTGGACCGAGCTGTTCGATACCGACCAGGCCGCCTATGCCGAGTTTTTCAGGACGCTGGAGAGCGAGGGAATTGCCTGCTTTCGGCAAGCGCCGGCTGATGCCCATCTGCATTAGCGGAGCGTCTGCAGGAGCAGATCGCCAACGATGAAGGTACTGACCGCACTGCGCATGCCGTTCGCGGCCGCATCTGTTGCGCATCGAAGGAGGACCATGTTTCCGGCTGCGCAGAGCAATGCGGTCGCGAACGCGACCGAGGCTTCGGCCTCTTTCCTGAGCCTGCCTTTTCGATCGGTCCAGGCCAAGAAACGCCTGATGAGCGGGCGCCTGTACTGGACCGCGGCGCCGATCTGGACCTGGGCGGCGATGCAGGGTGCGGTTGCAACGCGCTGCCCTGGTCGCCGGGGTTCGCAAAGTCTTCTCGTTGAAGCGGAGCGGGCATCCCTGCTAGCGCTATTGTCGTCGTCTCGAATGATCGAGCACTGCCGTGAGGATCGCGCCACACATGATCACGGTAGCTGGATCGATGAGCGCCTCATTGAGCGGCTCGCTCAATAGGAGTGCGCCAGCAACCGCTAGTGCCGGAATGCGCAGCGTATCGAGTGCTGAGACCGGAACGACCGTGCCATGCCGCGTCGCTTGGCTCAAAGATGCTTGCGTCATGTAGCCCGAGGCAGCCATCGCGAGGATGGCCAGGGCGAAAGTGATCGATCCCTGGGGCAGCGCCGCCGCGCCCGCCAGAGCAGAGCTCGGCAAATTGAGATGCTCGGCGCCCAAAACGCTCAGTATCGCAAAAATCACCAATTGCGTCCCATTCATCAAGAACAGAATAGACCGAGTTGATTGTCTGCATTTGAGGACCGCAAGAAGGATATTTGTGGTTGTGAGCACACATACGCCAATGAAAGGGATGATGATCGCGGGCCCGATCGCTTCCCGATATTGAAGAACGATGATCGTCGCGCCGACCAATATCAAAGCTAGCCCGATCCATGTCCATCGGGCCGGCCAATGCCGGTATCCGAGTATGCCGATGGCGGGAGAAATCTTGGCGTTCGATGATAAGACTGTCTGCTGCGGTGTTTAAAAGAGAATTTGGGCCACATCCCCACCAGGAAGCGCTACGTCGCTCTCATGAAGGTAAGCTTGACAACAACGATCGGGTAACTCGATTCTGGCTACACGTTGCCGACGAAATTGATAATTCAAGCCAATCATCACTCCAATCTCAAATTTTATATGTTCGCGATCCTGACGGTATGCTCATGAACTCCGCCACAATCAGAATATTATAAGGCGCCAATTAATGTGCCAAATTTGAGCGATATTATTCACGATGAGCCCAGCGCAATAATCTTGATGGCGTCGATTACGATGAGAACCATTCGATCACACCAAATAATCCAGTCATCATTGTGGGACGATGACCAGAATCGGGATTCTCTCGATCCGATCGCATTGACACACTTTCCTGTGGCCGCTGTGACGTTTGACACCTGAATCTTGAACACGGGGCTGACCGGAACCCAATCCAGGGAACCCCCGGGAACTCGAGCCGACGCGCCGTTTTCGGGTCACGGACTGGACCGGACGAGTGGAATGACGACGAAGAAGGGGAAGGCTTTTGCAGCCGGCGACGAGGCGTTGCCGGGACCTGATGATCTGTCGAGATATGCCCGCACTTATGCGCAGCTCGGCGACCATGCCGAGCGGCATTTCCTGCTATGGCAGCTCTCGAGCGCGCATGCGATGCTGCTGGAGCAGGATGGCGACCGGATCCATGCCGAGTTCGGTGGGTTGAACGGGCGCCAGCTGGCCGAGGGCGCCAGGGCGCAGGCGCGGTTTTTCGCGTTCATGCTGGCGGAAGCGCCGGCGCAGCGTGACGAGCATCTGGAGCGAAAGATCACCGTCTATGAGGCGATGATCTTCCAGGATGACGAGATGGTGCGCTCGCATACGGCGGTGATGGTCGAGGCGGCGATGCAGGTTGATGCCCGCAAGCTCGGCATCAACCTGACCAAGGTCGCGATCGAGCCCGGCTCGACGAGCCGGCATTGAGGGGACGCCGCCATGAGCTTCCTCTTTTACGACCTCGAGACCTCGGGGCTGGCGCCTGCCTGGAACGTGCCGCTGCAGGCGGCCTTCGTGGCGACAGACGGCAATCTTTGCCGTCTGCACGAGACCGTGCTGCGGGCGCGGTTGCCCGCCCATGTAGTGCCTTCCGCCGACGCCCTGCTCGTCACCGGCCTCGACCCCGACAGGCTGGAGGCCGCGTCGCTGTCGCAGCTCGAGCTGATGCGGACGATCGCCGGCATCCTCGAGGCCGCCTCACCGGCGGCGATCATCGGCTTCAACACGATGGCCTATGACGAGGAGGTGCTGCGCCACAGCTTCTTCCAGACGCTGCACCCGCCCTATGCGACCTCGATGCCGGGATTTGCCCGCGCCGACGTGCTGATCATGCTGCGTGCGGTGGCGATGCTGGCGCCCGGCGCCATCACCATCCCGGTGGCGCCGGCAGGCAGGCCTTCGATGCGGCTGGGGCCGGCCTGCCGTGCCAACGGCATCGCCTTCGAGGAGGCAGACGCCCATGAAGCGCTGAATGACGTTCATGCCACGATCGCGCTGTTCAGGCTCCTGCGCGAACGCGCACCCGCCATCATCGCGGCGATGATGGCCAATGCCCATAAGAGCGGGCCGGCCGGACTGCTCGCTCGCCGCGAACCGCTCGCGCTGGGCCTGTTCAACCGCATCATCCCGATCGGCGGCATCATGCCTACGCCAGGGAACGCGTCGTCCTGGCCCGTGGCCGATCTCACGGTCGATCCGGCCTATCTCGACGCCACGCCCGAGCAGCTCGGCGAGATGCTTTTCGCCAGGGGCGAACGCCCGATCCGGCTGGTCAAAACCAATGCCCAGCCGATCTTGTTGCCTTGGGAGATGGCGGCTCCCGCCGCACAGGGAGATATTCCGCCGGATGGAGAGTTGCAGGCGCGGCTGGCCCAGATCCAGGGCCATGCGCGCTTCCGCGAAAACCTCGCGATCGCACTCGCCGGGCGCTTCGCCGGCAAGGAGTCGAGCCTGTGGCCGGACAACGCGCTGTACAGCGGCGGCTTCATCAGCCGCGAGGACGCGATCACCTCGCGGCGCTGGCACGAGGTCGCCTGGGACCAGCGGGTGCGGCTTGGCCGAGAGCTTCTCGGCGACGTCAGGCTGAAAGCATTTGCCAACCGCTGGGCCTGGTTGGAAGCGCCGGAGGAACTCTCTGCCGCGGAGCGCGAGAAGGGTGAGGCTTGGTTCGGCCATCGCCTCGACACGCGAGACGACGTGCCCTGGCTGACGCGCCCTGTCGCCCTGCAGCGCATCGCCGCGCTGAAGGCCGGGGCCGGCCCAGGCGATCAAGACCGGGGCCGGCAGCTCGACGCCATTGAACGTTGGCTGGCTGGGCGCGGCCAGCCGTCTTCGTGCGCCGCCTAAAGAAGAGCGCCGTGGCCGAGATGAGCAGGGCGCTCCGGACGGGGCGCCTTTGTCGAATCCCAACAGCGGAGATCAAGAGCAGCCGATGGGGCTGTGACCCACGAGGAAAGACCATGACCGACAAAGACCAGGACCGGAGCCTCGCTCCGACAGGAGCCGCCGGCGACACCGGCAGCCAGAACACAAACGATGCCATCAGCGACCCGCTCGCCGCCGTCACCGGGACTATCAGTGACGATCCCACGCTCGCCGAGCTGATCGCGTTCCGGGACAGCGCCCCTGATCTCAGGCAGTTCGCCATCGAGGCGAAGCGCTGCGAGGACGAGGCCGAGCGGCTCTGGTTCCGTCTCAAGGAAGGCAACCACGTCAAGATGGCGCGGATCAGCCTGAAGATCGTCGCACTGAGCTGCACCGCGATGGTCGCCATCTGGCCGGTCGATATCGTCGAGCATGCCGACGCCAAGCAGGCGCTAGCGAAAGCCACTGCCTTCCACGGCGACGACACCGACTATGGCCAGACGCCGTCACTCGACGCTGCCACGGCCGAGCAGATCCGGCTTCATCGCGCTGCCTTCGCCGTCGGAGAGCTCCTCGTCCCTCCCGGGCCGGCTGCTCCCGCCCCGGCCGATCGCGGTCTCGCCGCCTGGCCGCTGTCGCGCTTTGACCTCGTCAACGCGGTGCGCCTCGAGGGCGGCGATGCGTCGATCAGCGGCACGCAGCTCATGCGCTGGTCGGCCTTCGTCGACGACTATCCGACGCTCTCCGATCTGGTCGATCTCTTTGCGCGGATGATGGCGACAGCCGACAGGCTCAACGCTCTGTCAGACACCACCACCGAGGACCCCCGCCCGTTGCGCCGTGCGGCGGAAGGCGCCCGCATCATCGCCTATCTGACGGCCGCGCGGGCGGCGATCTGGCCAGCAATGCTGCACTCGGCCGATTCGCAGGCAAAACTCCGGCTGGTCGCGCTCGTCACCGAGCGCGCCTGCCGGGGCGACGCGCTGCATCAGCAGGCCGCGATCCGCCACGTGATCAGCGAGGCGAACCAGATCGCGAAGCAGTTCCGGTTGGGGGCGACACTCGAGCTCGCGCCGCATTGGATCCCGATCGTCTGACAGACGAAACACGAACTGCAAAGCGTGATGGAGGCGTCCCTAACCGGGCGCCTCTTGTGCTTCGAGGGAGGGAGGGAGGAAAACGCGGCCAGATGGTCGTAACCCACGAAAGAAGAGTTCAAAATGACGAAAGATCACCAGGATGGCGGGCGCTTGCTCTCCACACGTAGCGAAGGCCCCGTGGAGGAGCCCGGCAAACGGGAGCTGCGCGATCCGATCGCGGCAGCGATGGAGCTCGCCGACAGCGAGGATCCGAGTGTCCAGGAGCTGGTGGCGTTCCGGCGCCAGCCGATCGATCTGAAGAGCGCGGCGCGTCAGGCGAAGAATCTGCACAGCGAGGAGTTCAGGGTCTCGCTGTTGCGGGAGCCTGGCGACGATGTCCTCGAGGCCGTCTGCGGCGGCGTCGAGATCATGAGCCTGAGCCTCGTTGCGCTGGTTGCGCTCTGGCCCTGCGACAGCCTCGACCAGGCCGAGGCGAAAATCGCGCTCGGCGAGAAGACCGGTGCGCTCTTGTTCAAGCGCCCGAAGGACTTCGCCGATGTGATCGAGCCGCGTCATGCCCGGCGCCTCCGCTGGAAGCGCGGTGCCTTTGCGGTTCCGGCGCTCATGCTGCCGCCGGGTCCGCCGCCGCCGCGTTCGGACGATCGCGGCCTGGCGCAGTGGCCGCTCGCGCGGTTCGATCTCGTCGAACATCTGCCCAAGCGCGGAGGCCTGCCGGCCTTCGCCGACCGGCAGGTGGCCGCGTGGAGCCGCTTCGCCGCCTCCGCACCTGATCTGGGTCATCTGCTCAAGCGCAGCGAGGCGATGTTCGAGACCTGCGACCGCCTGCTGACCCTGGCCGAGCGCGGTCCCGACAACGCCAGCGAGCTGTTGAGCGCGGCGGAAGGCGCGCGGCTGATGGGCTATCTCGCGGCCTGCCAGGTGATGATCTGGCCGGTTCACGACCGCAAGGCGCTGCGCCTGAAGCGAGAGGTGGTCGCGCTGATCAATGTGCGCGGGGAACAAGGCGATCCGCCCACGATGCAGGCGGCGGTTCGCCATGTGACGGCCGAGGCGGCCTGGATCAAGACGCTGCCCGTAGACGCGCGCGACGATCTTGTCTTCGACTGGAACGAGCTCGTTTAGCAGGCGCGCAGCACAGGCCATCTGACGACAAAAACGACGAAAGAGGCGTCCGCGTGCGGGCGCCTCTTTCGATTCCGGGAACGGACGGGACCGCGCAGCCACGTGGCTGTGACCCCAAAGGAACCTGGGACGAATAACATGAACACCATCACTGCGCTGTCGCTTGCCGACATCGAGCTCGACCTGCCGCTTCGGCCTGTCACCGACGACCTCGCCGGCTTCGCCAACCAGCTGTCGGTGAAGGCCGGGCTGGAGCAGGGCTATGCCGCCTTCGCGGCGAAGACCTTCTCGGTCGGAGAGATCAGCTCCCGCGCCATCGGCTACGCCGACGAGGCGGCGCGCTTCCTCGCGCTGGCTGGCACCTCCAACCGCCAGCAGGTCGCCTACCTCTTCGACGTGCTGATCGCACTGGCACTGCTCAACGCCGCCGCGACGGTGACCGTCGCGCTCGCACCGCCGCGCCGGCCGGGCGACGTGGCGGCGCGCAAGCACATCCTCAGCGACATCGTCGCAGTTGTCGGGGACGACCCGGCGTTTGCGGTGCTTGCCCACAAGGCCTTTGCCTACCCTGGCATGGACGACCATGCCCATGCGGATGTGAGCTTCGACGCCGCGACGTTGCCACCAATGGCGGATGCGCGTGACGGTCAGCCGGCCATGTTCGGGCTCGAGCAGGGGCTCAGCCTGATGAGCTTCCTGCGCAACCTCGCGCCGGCGGACACGCTCATCGAGCGGGCCTGCCTGCAGCTCGACGATGCCGACCGCTTCGCGCTGGCCGGCGAGGCGGACGAGCTCGGTCCCGAGCGCATCGACCGGATTCAGGGCGCCTGTCACGGGGCCAGGCTGCTGGCTGCGGCCGACCTGGCGCGAGCCTGCCTGATCGACGCAGTCGCGACAAACGGCCGGATGCTTCGGTCTCGCGTCGAAGGCCTCGCGCCGCGGCTTCGGCATGAGCGGCTGCAGGATATCGTCATGCTCGCTCAGGCGGCGGCCGCGTTCCTAAAGGAGCTTCGAACCCTGCAGCGCCAGATTGAGGACAGTGCCGGGCGACGCTGCTGACCCCGGCCATCCCGAGAAACAGCTAGACATGAACCGAAGAAGGGCGCTGCCACGAGCAGCGCCCTTCTTCGGTTTCGAAACGTTCGGGAGAAGGCGTAGCCGAGCCGGCTATGACCCCCATGAGAAGCAGCCATGACCATCGACCATCATTTCGGACCGATCCCACAGCACAGACACTGCCAGGATCAACGTGAGGGTAGGTCTCAGACCCAGACGGGCGCGACCAGGACACGCCCGAGCAAGAGCGTCGGGGGACGCTTCCCGCTCGTTCACGTCACCGACGAACTCGCGGCGCTGGAGCGTCTCACCGACGATGACACGCCGCCATTGCGGCGCTTCACTGCCGTCTGGCAGGACCGGCCTTCGCTGGTCGTCATCCGCGCCCGCGCCCGCTTCCATACCGATGAGCTTGACCGGCTTCTTGGTCGCGTTCGCGAGGGCCAGATCGTCGCCAGCGCCGAGGTTCTCAGGTGCGCCAAGGCGCTGGCGCTGCTGATCGACAGCGCCAATGTCGCGACCCTTCTGATCGCACCGCGGGATGACGAGGATCACCGGGCGCTCGCAAACGTCCGCCGGGCCCTGCGCGCGCAGGCGAGCCGTTCGCGCGACCCGGCTGTCCGACACCAGACGGAACGGCTCTGCGGCGGCGCACTTGTCGCGATGAGCGAACAGAATGTCCGACCGCCCCGGTTGCCGCAGGCATCGCCTGATGGCCTTGTGGCCCAGCCGGGCGAGGCGGCAGCCTATCCGCTCGCGCTGGCGCCTTCGCTGCAGCTTTGGATCGAGTCGGGCATCGATCCCGGCGACCTCATAGCCGGCGCGCGCGCCCTGCTGGCGCAGGTCGAGCTCTGGCGGCGGGTTCAGCGGCGGCTCACTGACCCGGGGCTGCTCGATGCCGCGATCAGGGGGGCGATGCTCCTAGCCTATGCAAGGCTGGCACAGCTCGTCCTGTGGCCGGCTCTTGACGCAGACGAAGTCTCGATCCAGCGCGCCGCGCTCGAACTGATCGCACCGCGCCATCTCGATCCCGAGCCCCTGCGCGCCGCCATCGAATGGGCAGCCGCCCGCAGCGGCCATGGAATGGAGCGCTGAGCGCGTCAGACTTCATGACAGTCGCAAAAAGGTATTCGAGGGCGCGACGGTCTCCGTCGCGCCCTCGGTCGTGACGGCGGGGCTTGCGTGCAGCTCGACCGAGCCGACCCACGAGACCAACACCATGACCGACGATCGTCCGAACGAGGCTCCTCCTCCTACTCGCGCCCAGCGCCGGCACAGCAAGCGCTTCGCGTCCCCTGATCAACCCCCAGTGGATGGAACTGGGACATCGATGCCTTTGCCGGGAGGCCCGATTGCGGCACCTCGCCAGATCGCGATCTTCGACCGCGGCACGCTGCTGCGCCAGCTCGAGCTGGTCTATGGCCGGCGCTACATGTTCGACGACGAGGTCGAGCTCGGCCTGCCGCAGCCCTCGCTGAGCAATGAGGAGCAGTTTCGCCTCGACAAGCTGCGCTGGCTTGCCGATGACCAGCGCGGTTCGCTGCGCCCGCTGCTGTTCGGTTCACAGGCCATACGCGACCGGCTGGCGCAGGCGAGACTGGCCAGTCCGAACGTCGCGACCGTCATCGACTTGATCGACCGGGCGGTTGCGCTCTCCGTCATGACGGGGACCGCGCTTACGGTCCCACCAATCCTGTTGCTGGGGCCACCCGGGGTCGGCAAGACCCATGCGAGCAAGGCGATCGCCACGGCTCTCGGCACGGCGATCCAGGCCATCTCCTGCGCGGCCAACAGTGATGCCCAGCAGCTGGTGGTCGGGCACCCGACCTCGTGGCGCGGAGCCCGCATGAGCGTCGTCAACGAGGCGCTGCTGGACTCTGATATCGCCCAGCCCGTGCTCCTGCTCGACGAGATCGACAAGTTCGAGAGCCATCGCGACGAGCAGCCCTACAACATGCTGCTCAACCTCCTCGAGCCGGAGAATAGCGGTGCGATCCTGGATGAGTATCTGCGCGTACCGTTCGACCTGTCACACGCGATTATCGTCGCGACCGCCAATGATGCCGATCGCCTGCCATCCTTCATCCAGGACAGGCTCCTGATGGTCGAGATCGCGCCGCCCCTCGGCGCTGACCTGCTCGGCATCACCCGCCGGATCGTCGCGGATGCGATCGCGCAGGCAGGCGGCGCGATCGCAGCGCCATGCGAAGAGGTCATCGCTCGCCTCGCGCGCGCCCATCCGCGGCAGATCAAACGGATCGTGCGGTTGGCGCTGGGCTACGCGGCCGAGGCGGGCCGCTGCCACCTCATCGTCACCGATGTCGAGGCGGCCGAGAGGCTGGCGGTCGGGACGGCCACGCGCGACCCGATCGGGTTCCTGCAGGCGCGAGGATGAGGTCCAGGGAACGGCTGCGGGACGAAGCGAAGGGTTGAGGGTGAGAACGGGAATGCCCCCGGGAAACCCTGCACGACGGATCAGGAACATGACCAACATCAATCACGACACGGCTGCGGCGGCTCCGGAAAAACGCGCCATCGGCGCAAGGCTGCTTGCGCAGGGCTCCGCGGGGGCCGTCACCGAATGGTACCCCACGCACTGGCCGCGCATCGGCGGGCAGGCGGTGACGACGCTCCCCGAGGATGCCTTCGTCCGGCCCACGTTCGTGACGGCCTACCGGCCAGGCAGGCTTGTCCACATCTACGCCGCCGGCTGCGGCGAGGACCATCGAATGACCGCGGCAACAGGTCTGCTCGGCCTTGCCCGCCGCCTGCGCATGGCCGTGCACAAGGTCTCGGTCACCGCCCAAGTCAATCTGCGCGATCGCCTGCGCGAGCTGAACGCCGATCACTATGGCGCGCTGAGCACCAGCCCGGACGGCTATCTGGCCAGCGACCTCGGCTACGACAACTGGATGCTTCAGCACATCCTGCCGACAGCAGCACCACTCGAAGGCTCGCCCGTCACCCTCACCGAGCGGGCACTGGCCGTCCGCTTGCCTGAAAACCTGTCGGTGCGCGAGTTCGACAAGCGCCTGCACCACCGCATGCGCAACGCCGCCCTCAACCCCTGGCTGAACAGCGCTGCCGGTCATGCCCACTGCGCGCTGCTCGGCATCAACCCGGCCGAGTGCGTGCGCGCGACCGCCTATGGCTTCGGCGAGCTGATGAGGATCAGCGACGCGCAGGAGTTCTACTTCTTCCGGCCCAAAAGCCGCGATGCCGATCGCCTGCTGCGCATCGCCGAGACCATCATCCACGCCCACGTCAACACCAGGACCGGTCCGACTGCGACCTCCTGGAAGTCCAAGGGGCAGGGGTACGGGCAGGGACTCAAGGCTCGCAACTGACAATGCACGCGTACATCCGCCGTAGGTTGCGAGCCTTCGCTCATCGCCAACGGCGGATGAGCATTGCCTTGTCATGTTGATCATCCGCAACCATGTTATTCAGCTATCGAAGGCTCCTCAGCTCAAACCCGAGGAGAACATCGCTGAATCAGCCTCTGCCGCTGAGAACATCTCGCATGACGCCGGTTTTGAGACGATCTGTGCAGGCATGATCATCGACCGCGTCGGCGGCATCGGCCAAGGGCGCTGTCAGGTCCCGATCTTCGACCCTGTCGATCGATGGTCGTACAGTTCCTGACGAAGAGGCCTTCCCATCGCCGCCCCACAGCCCAGCGAAAGGCCGCAAGCGAACCGAGGTTTGCGAGGCATTTGCCGGGACATTGACGCGGCGTGACAGCGGCACCGCGCACGAGCTGGCTGATGTCAAATTCTGACCGGCGCGTCGGTGACTTCAGCTCAATGCGGGGAACAACCGCTCGCAACGCCAGCGATAACGAGCACGGAGAATATTGGATCAGGATCGACATGGACGCCGATCGTGATCAAACAGCTATGTTCGACGCCACCGTTGCTGATTTTTGGTAGCATCGACGCCACAGGAGCAGCTGGCCTGCCGCGATTTGTTATCTGAGGGCGGATGAAAAGGCCCGTCGATAGCAAGAATCGTCTCAATCAAAGATACTTACACGATTTTGACGGATTTCGCGAATCCGGCTTGTGAACTCAAGAGCCTTCCCCTTAATTGATCAAGGTCAGCGGTTCACGTCCGACAAAGCACAAACATTGCAGCGCAGCATGATGCGGGGGGGTACATGGCAGAAACAAGCGAGCCGATGGTTAAACGGGCGGCGGATATTGTGTCAGCCTACGTTTCCAATAACAGTGTAACGCCGCTCGAACTGCCCGGCATCATCGCCAGCGTCTTCGCCGCGCTCACGCTGCTGGGATCCGAACCCCCGGCCGCGCCCGTCGCGCCGCTGGTCCCGGCGGTACCGATCCGTAAATCTGTGACCCCGGACGCCATTATTTGCCTGGAGGATGGGAAATCCTTCAAGTCGCTCAAGCGGCATTTGCGCAGCGCCTACGATCTCTCGCCCGAGCAATATCGTACCAAGTGGGGACTGCCTTCCGATTACCCGATGGTTGCGCCTGCTTATGCAGAGGCACGGTCTGCCCTCGCCAAGTCCATGGGGCTGGGGCGCAAGGCGGCTGCGTCATCGACAAAGACAAAGCGAGGGGCCAAGAAGACCCGGGGATGATGGTCGGTCGCCCCTGTTGTTCTCGCGGAGCTGAATGTCGTCACCAGTGATGACCGGTTCGCAATCTGCCGTGCCGGACGCTCGTTCGCTGAGGTCACACCTTATCGCGTGATCGCATACTGGGTGACCGTTCGGTTCCGCCCGGTGCGCTTGGCCGCGAGAAGAGCTTGGTCTGCGCGCGCGATCAACGATATCGGCTGTCGCCCAGCTTGTAGGCCGCGACGCCGGATGAGATCGTGATCCGGCCAAGCTTTTCATTGGTCGATCGTTTGATGAGTTCGCGTTTCAATAGAGCCTGCCGAACGGATTCCGCGTAGAGTTTTCCGTCATTTAGGGACGTGTCGGGGAGGATGATGGCAAACTCCTCGCCGCCGAAGCGCGTGATGACGGCGCGCTCGACCATGTGGTCCGTCATGGTGCGAGCAACCAGCCGCAGAACCTGATCGACTGTGGCGTGGCCGTGGTCGTCGTTGAAGCGCTTGAAGTAATCGACGTCGGCGATGACCAGGGTGAGAGGACTGCCGTCCGAGGTCGCGAGTTCGAAACACGTTTGCAGCGTCTCCTCGAAATGCCGCCGATTGGCGAGCCCCGTGAGCGCGCAACTGCTTCTTATCTGTTCCTCGCCGAACAGCGTGTGATACCCGGAGGGCAGCCTCTTCGAAGGCACTTCAGGGCGAGCGTCGCATGCACGGTCAGTTACGATCCGACCAGGCCTTGTTCGGCGAGAGCTTGCCGGTAGCGCCCGGCCGCGTATTGCGAGCCGCGGTCCGTGTGGTGGATGCAGCCGGGCGGCGGCCCTGGCTATTCGATGGCTGTGCGCAGGGCAGCTAGAGTCAGCCTGACGTCGATCGATCGGCCGATAGCGTAGCCG
>NZ_LJHQ01000007.1 GCF_001295925.1 Allobosea sp. AAP35
CGGCCGCGGCCGCATCGTCCTGGTCGAGCATCAGCCGCGCCCGGGCCGAAAGCTTCTCGGTTTCGCTTTTGAGCTGGCCGCAGGCGGCGAGGATGTCGCGGCCGCGCGGGGTCCGCACCGGCGAGGCATAGCCGGCCCGGAAGACGATCTCCGAGAACCGCTCGATCCGGTCCCAGTCCGAGCATTCGTACTTCGTACCGGGCCAGGGATTGAACGGGATCAGGTTGATCTTGGCTGGAATGCCCTTGAGGAGCCGCACGAGGTCGCGCGCCTCGGCGTCGCTGTCGTTGACGCCCTTGAGCATGACGTATTCGAAGGTGATGCGCTTGGCGTTGGTCAACCCCGGATAGGTCCGGCAGGCCTCCATCAGCTCGGCGATCGGATATTTCTTGTTCAACGGCACCAGCTCGTTGCGCAGATCGTCGCGCACCGCATGCAGCGAGATCGCCAGCATGGTGCCCATCTGGTCGCCGAGCGGGCCGATCTGCGGCACGACGCCGGAAGTCGAGACCGTGATGCGGCGGCGCCCGAGCGAAAGCCCCTCATTGTCGGAGATGACGTCGATCGCGTCGCGCACGCCATCGAAATTATAGAGCGGCTCGCCCATGCCCATGAAAACGATGTTGGAGACGAAGCGCCCACCATCCTTGGGCACGAAGGCGCCGCCGGGCGCGCTCCGGTTGGGGAAGTCGCCGAGCCGGTCGCGCGCCACCATCAACTGCGCGACGATCTCCTCGGTGGTGAGGTTGCGCACGAGGCGCTGCGTGCCGGTGTGGCAGAAGGTGCAGGTCAGCGTGCAGCCGACCTGGCTGGACACGCACAGCGTGCCGCGATCGACCTCGGGGATATAGACGCATTCGATCTCGGCGCCGCGATCGCGCGGGCCGGTCGAGGCCATGCGGATCAGCCATTTGCGGGTGCCGTCGGTCGAGATCTGCTCGGCCGTGACCTCCGGAAGATCGAGCGTGAAGCGTTCGGAAAGCGCCCCGCGCAGACCCTTGCCGATCGTGGTCATCTCCGCGAAATCGCGCACGCCGTAATGATAGATCCAGTTCCAGAGCTGACCGACGCGCATGCGCCGCTCCTTCTCCGGAATGCCGATCTCGGCCAGCGCGTCGCTCAGCCCGGCGCGCGTGCGCCCGATCAGCGACAGGCGCTGCGAAACGGTTTCGGCCGCTGGCGCGGCGGGTTCAAGAACGGACAAGGTCATCGGAACTCTGGCTTTGGTCGGGCGTCACGCGCCCGAATGGCTGCGGCTCATAGCACGAGAACGCCCAGCCGCGAAATCATGACTGTTCAAGCACAATCGCTGGGCTGTCGCTCGGCTTCGCCAGCGCGAGGTGACTGGCGTGATGGACCAGAACCGGAGCGGAGCGGACTACAGTCCGCGAGCACCGGAAGCGCAGGCCATCGCGTCAGGCGCCCGCGATGGTAGAAGCCCAGCGGCGGCCCTATTTGCAGGCGTCTTCGGCGCGCTTCACGACCTGGCTCATGCCCGACAGCGAGTATTTGTCCGTCGTCGGATTGCCCCGCCTCGACGTGCCCTTGATCTCAAGCGCCGCGCCCTTGCGCAGCGAATCGAGCATGCGCGGCTCCTCGGCGGGATTCTTCAGCCACATGTTCTGACCCTTGGCGACGAGCGCATAACGCTCGGAGCCGATGATCGCCTGATGCTCGACATCTTCCTTGAGATCGAAGTTCATGACGAAACTGATCTCGTTGCGCACGCCCTCGGTCGGGCGCGTTGCGACAAAGAGAAGCCCCTCGACGTCCTTCAGATTGGCCGGCAGCCGGCTTTCGGCCTTCGACAGGGCGTAGCAGACCTTGGTGCGGCCCTGCTGCGACGAGAAGGCCTGCCATTTGCCGGCGGTTTCCAGCAGCATCGCCTGACCCTGACCGGCGGCGGCCGGGGTCGCGGCGGCGGGGCGACCTCGCTGCTGCGCCGATGCGGCCAGCGGAGCGAGGACGAGGCAGCCTGCCAGCAGAGCCAGCGCAGCAGCGGCGGAACGGGGTGTGGCGGGGATGCCGGCACGGAGACAGGAGATGATCATGGCCGCCATCAATCATTAAAAATCTTAACACTGCCTTTACCACCCCGTTGACGGGGCGCGATCGGCAGGCAGGCGCAGTAGTAGTGTCACGATCCTGGCGAAAATGCGAATGCCAGCAAGGCAGGTGCCGTTTGATATGGCGACGGCATGGCACAGTCGCAGCGACGCAGATGGCCATAGCCGGGCATGACGGATTGAGACGATGAAGGCATTGCTGTGCGAACGCCACGGGCCGGCCGAGACGCTGGTGATCCGTGATCTCCCGATGCCCCCGCCGGGGCCCGGCGAGATCGCCATCGCGGTCAAGGCCGCCGCGCTGAACTTCTTCGATACGCTGATCATCGAGAACCGCTATCAGACCAAGCCGGAACTGCCTTTTTCACCGAGTGCGGAATGCGCCGGCACGGTTGCCGCACTCGGGGAGGGCGTCACCGGCTGGCGCATCGGCGAGCGCGTCGCCGCCTGGCTCGGCTATGGCGCCGCCCGAGAGCGCATCGTCATCGCAGCCGATGAAGCCGTCCGGGTTCCTGACGGCCTGAGCGACGCGCAGGCGGCCGGGCTGTTCGTCACCTATGGCACGGCGCTGCACGGGCTGATCCAGCGCGCCGGGCTGAAGCAGGGCGAGACGCTGGCTGTGCTGGGCGCGGCGGGCGGGGCGGGTCTGGCCGCCGTCGAGATCGGGGCCCTGATCGGGGGCCATGTCATCGCCTGCGCCTCCTCGGCCGACAAGCTGGCGCTCGCCCGCGAGCACGGCGCGCAGGAAGTGATCGACTACACGGTCGAGGACATCAGGGCAGGCCTGCGCGTGTTGACGGAAGGCCGCGGCGTGGATGTGCTCTACGACACCGTCGGCGGTGATCTTGCCGAACCCGCCTTGCGGTCGATGGCGTGGGAAGGGCGCTATCTCGTCGTCGGCTTCGCCGGTGGGGCGATCCCGAAGATCCCGCTCAACCTGCTGCTGCTGAAGGGCTGCGACTTGCGCGGCGTGTTCTGGGGCGATTTCGTCCGGCGCGACCCCGCCGCGCAGCGCGCAAACATGGAGCGTCTGCTGGATTGGGCGGCGGGCGGCCATATCCGCGCCCATGTCCATGCCGAAATCCCGCTGGAGCGCTGGGTCGAGGCTTATGCGTTGATCGGCGACCGCAAGGCCAAGGGCAAGGTCGTCCTGACGCTGTGACCTACAGTTCCGCCATGGCCTTCCTCGCCTTTTCGCGGTGCTCGGGCGTGATCGAGCCGGCCACCGCTGCAAGCGCCGCCGCCAGCACCGCCGCATCGTCGGTAAAGCCAAGGAAAGGCATGATGTCGGGAAGCGCATCGATCGGCAGCACGAAATAGCCCAGCGCCGCCAGCAAGGTCATCCGAACCCGACGCGGGGTTTTGGGATCGCGGGTGCAGATCCACGCCGCCAGCAGGTCCTCAGAGAACGGAATGCGCTTGGCCACGCGCTTCAGCCGGCCAAGGAATTCCGAGCCAAAGCGCGCCTCGTCGCGCAGACTCTTGCGGATCTCAGCCATCTCTTCCTCCGTGAAACGGGAGGTGAAACCGTCGCTCATTGACGCCCCTCCTCAGGGCAGTTGTCGTGGCCGCATCATTCCGCGATCGGAACCGGACCTGCAATGTCGAAAGATGTGGCCCCGCGGGAAACCCCGCACAAGAGGCCTGCCAAGGAGCGCACGAAGAAACCGGCTTGGAGCCTCCAGGCGCGCGCCTTAAACGCATTCCTGAACCCATCACGATCAGGACACGCCCGATGCAGCTCGATTCCTCCATCGCCGCCATCGTCACCGGCGGCGCGTCCGGCCTCGGCGAGGCGACCGCGCGCATTCTGGCGAGCCACGGCGTCAAGGTCGCGCTGTTCGATCTCAATGCCGAGCGCGGCGCGCAAGTCGCGGCCGAGATCGGCGGGCTCTTCGTCGCCTGCGACGTGACCAGCGAGACCTCGGTCGATGAGGCTCTCGCGACGGCACGCGCCGCCCAGGGCGTGGCCCGCATCGTGGTCAACTGCGCCGGCATCGCTCCGGGGCGCCGCATCGTCTCGAAGAACCGCGAGACCGGCGCGCTGATGGCCCATGATACCGCCATGTTCGAGAAGGCGCTGGCGATCAACCTGACCGGCACCTTCCGGATGATCGCCAAATCAGCTGCTGCGCTGGCCGCTCTCGACCCGGTGACAGCCGATGGCGGCCGTGGCGTCTTCATCTGCACCGCCTCGATCGCGGCGCAGGACGGCCAGATCGGCCAGGCAGCCTATGCCGCGTCAAAGGCCGGCGTCGCCGGCATGACGCTGCCGATCGCGCGCGAACTCGCAGCCTATGGCATCCGCATCATGACGATCATGCCGGGCCTGTTCGAGACGCCGATGTTCGACGGCCTGCCCGAGGAGGCGCGCGCCTCACTGGCCGTTTCGGTGCCTCACCCGTCGCGGCTCGGCAAGCCGGCGGAATACGCGGCGCTGGTTCGCAGCATCATCGAGAACGACATGCTCAACGGCTCGTCGATCCGACTGGACGGGGCGCTCAGGTTGGCGCCCAAATAATCCTACTCGGCCGCCTTCGCCTTGATCTCGTGCTTCAGGATCAGCGGCGTCTGCGCCAGGGCAAACGCCATGGTCAGCGGCATCACGCCCCAGACCTTGAAGGCGACCCAGAAATCCTGGGTCTGCGTGCGCCAGACGATCTCGTTCAGCGCCGCCAGCACGAAGAAGAACAGCCCCCAGCGCAGGGTCAGCTTGCGCCAGCCCTCCTCGTCGAGCTGCATCACCGATTCCAGCACCAGCGCCAGCAGCGAGCGGCCGAAATAAAGCCCCCCCAGCAGGATGCAGCCAAACAGCGTGTTCACGATCGTCGGCTTGACCTTGATGAAGAACGCGTCGTCCAGCGCGATCGTCAGCCCGCCGAACACGGTGACGACGACGGCATTCACCATCGCCATGCGCGGCAGATAGCCCATCAGCACGCGCGAGACCGCCAGCGCCACCAGCGATGCCACGACGAAGATGCCGGTGGCGACGAAGATGCGCCGGTCGGGCGCGACGCCAAACAGCCGGTCGCCATAGGAATTGGCGAAGAAGAAGATTGCCAGCGGCCCGAACTCCAGCGCGAGCTTGAGCAGCGGGCTGATCGGCTTGCCCTTGCCCGCCGGGGGCGGCGCCATGCTGTCGGTCATCGTATGTCGTTCCGTCCTGTCTATCGTCTCAAGCGCCCGCGAAAATTACGCCGCTTCGTCCAGTCCTGATACCGCCCGGGCGAAATCGCGCGCCGAGAACGGCTCGAGATCCTCGACGCCTTCGCCGACGCCGATGAAATGCACCGGCAGGCCGAATTTCGCCGCCAGCGCCACCAGGATGCCGCCGCGCGCCGTGCCGTCGAGCTTGGTCATCACCAGCCCGGTCACGCCGGCCGTGTCACTGAACGCCTCGACCTGGCTGAGCGCGTTCTGGCCCACCGTTGCGTCGAGCACCAGGAGCGCGGCATGCGGCGCCTCCGGGTCGAGCTTGCGGATGACGCGGACCACCTTGGCGAGCTCGTCCATCAGCCCGGTCTTGTTCTGCAGCCGCCCGGCCGTGTCGACCAGCAGCACGTCGGTTCCGGCGGCCTTGGCCTTCTGCAGCGCCTCGAAGGCGAGCCCCGAGGCATCGGCACCCTGGTTGCCGGAGACGACCTCCGCCCCCGTGCGCTCGCCCCAGACCTTGAGCTGCTCGATCGCCGCCGCGCGGAAGGTGTCGCCGGCCGCCAGCATCACGGATTTGCCCTCAGTCCGGAACTTGGCCGCGAGCTTGCCGATCGTCGTGGTCTTGCCCGAGCCATTGACGCCGACCATCAGGATCACGAACGGCTTTTTCGTGGCGTCGATCACCAGCGGCTGTGCGACGGGGGTCAGGATCGCCTCGACCTCGCGTGCCAGGATCGCCTTCACCTCGGCGGGCTCGATCTGCTTGTCGTAGCGCCCCTCGCCCACCGCCTTGGCGACGCGCGCCGCGGTGGCCAGGCCCAGATCGGCCTGGATCAGGATGTCCTCGAGGTCTTCCAGCGTGCCGGAATCGAGCTTGCGCTTGGTGAAGAGGTCGGTGATGCCCGTCGTCAGCGCCGAGGAGGTCCGCGACAGGCCCTCGGTCAGCCTGCGCCACCAGCTGCGCTTGGGCTCGGGCGCCGTGGCGACGGGCGCGATGACCACCGGCGGTACAACAACTGGAGCAGCCTGGACCGGCGCCGGTTCGGGCATCGCGATCGGCAGGGGCGAAGCCTCGCCAGTCAGAAGTTCGGGCGCGATCGGGGCGTCTTCGAGCGGCGCCTCGGGCGGCACCTGCACGGGCACCGGTGCCGCAGGCGTCTCAGATTGCTGTGTTTCGGGCTCCGGCTCGATGCCGAACAATCTCGACAAGAAGCCGCGCTTCTTCGGTTCGTTCTCGCTCATTGCTCTTCCCATGGCCTCGCCGCGGAGCGGCTTGCGCTTGCGCGGCAGGGTGGCCTTCGCTAGCGCAATGCCATGACCACGCCCGACCGGCCAGAAATTTCGCAGCCACCCGAGACCCCCGGGCGCCGGGACACGCCGCGCGACGAGCCGCCCCTGCCCTTTCCGCTGCTGTATCGCGACGCGATGATGCTGGTCATCGACAAGCCCGCAGGCCTGCCCTCGCATCGCGGCCCACAGGCCAAGCGACGCGTGATCCCCGTGCTGACCGACCATCTCGACGCGCTGCGCTTCGGCCTGCCGCGAAGGCCGGAAGCCGCCCACCGGCTCGACAAGGACACCTCGGGCTGCCTGATCCTCGGCCGACACCCCCGCGCCATGGCCGAGCTCAACCAGATGTTTCGCGACGGCACCATTGCCAAGACTTATTGGGCGATCGTGCAGGGCACCCCTGAAACCGACGAAGGCCTCATCGATCTGGCCCTGGGGAAGCGCGCGCCCGATCGCGGCTGGTGGATGAAGGTCGATCCCGAGGGCCTGCCCTCGCAAACCCGCTATCGCGTGAGGGGGCGGGGCGAAAACGAAGCAGGCCCGCTCGCCTGGCTCGAACTGGAGCCGCTGACCGGCCGCACCCATCAGCTTCGCGTCCATTGCGCGGCCTCGGGCTGGCCGATGCTCGGCGACGAGATCTACGGTGATGCCCCGCGCGAGGGCGGGCCGGGCCTGCAGCTCCATGCCCGGTCCGTCACGGTGCCGCTCTATCGCAAGAAGCCGCCGATCCGCATCGAGGCGCCGCCGCCGCCGCATATGGAAGCCGCGCTGCTGGCGTGTGGCTGGACGCGCGCCGCATCCTCGGAATGACAGGTTCAGCCTGCAATCGCATCCATGGCGCGGGCGAGCTTGACGTCGAGTTCGGTCAGGCCCCCGGCATCATGGGTCGAAAGCGTCACATCGACGGTGCGATAGATGTTCGACCATTCGGGATGGTGGTCCATCGCCTCCGCCAGCAGCGCCACCCGCGTCATCCAGCCGAAGGCCTCGCTGAAATCGCGGAAGACGAAGCGCTTGACGATGGCCTCGCGCCCCTCCGCCGGCTTCCAGCCGGTCAGGATCGAGAGCGCTTCGTTGCGGGCATCGGCCCCCAGCCGCTTTGGCATCGTCATCTCCGCTGAAACTCGCTCCGCGCCAATCGATTCGGATAGGAAGGCCCCAGCGGATAGGCCGCTTCCAGCACATAAGGCCCGCCGCCAACCGAATCGCGCGACGACATCAAGGCCAGACGCCGCACCGTGAAGCTGATGGGCCGCACGATCGGGTGCAGGCTGAGATAATGCGCGACATCGAGCGGCGAGGTGTCGCGCAGCCGCGCCAGCGTCACATGCGGAACGAATTTGCGGCTTTCCGCCGGCAAGCCGAGCTTGCGCATCAACCGCTCCAGATCGGTCTGAAGCTCGGTGAGCCGGGGGCTCGGCTGCACGCGCGCAAACACTGTACGCGGCTTGTCGCCGCCGAACGTGCCGAGCGCATCCAGCGTGACCTCGAACGGATAGCTGCGGATATCTCCGAGGAATTCGTCGAGATCATTGGCCGTGCGACGGTCGACATCGCCGAGGAATCGCAGCGTGATATGGTAGTCGGCCGGATCGATCCAGCGTGCCCCGGCCAGACCGCCCCGGTGCAACGTCAACACCGAAGCAACTTCGGCGGGAATCTCAAGCGCTGTGAACAGCCTCGGCATGACCGAATCAGTGCCAGTTTTTTATGACTCTGGCGAGACGGAATGCTGGGCGGGTGCTGCCCGATGCGGCAGCACCCCATCTGAAGCCTTATCCCCCTACGGGCAGGGATTGCCGACGAGCTGATGGATCGCGTCGATCTGCGCCTCCAGCTCCGGCGACAGCCTGATCTCGATCGAGGCGATGTCGGTCTTGAGCTGGGCCATGCTCGTCGCGCCGATGATGTTGGTGGTGACGAAGCTGCGCGCGTTGACGAAAGCGAGCGCCATCTGCGCCGGATCGAGACCGGCCTCGCGAGCGAGCGCGATATAGCGCTTGATCGCCTCCTCAGCTCCGGCGCTCTGGTAGCGCTGGCCGCGGTCGAACAGCGTCGTGCGCGCGCCGGCGGGCTTGGCCCCGTCGAGATATTTGCCGGTCAGGAAGCCCTGTGCCAGAGGCGAGTACGCAAGCAGCCCGACATCCTCGCGAACCGCGATCTCGGCCAGCGCCGTCTCGAAGGTGCGGTTGAGCAGGTTGTAGGCGTTCTGGATCGACTGAACGCGGGGACCACCACGGGTCTCGGCGTCGCGCACGAAACTCATCGTGCCCCAGGCGCTCTCATTGGAGAGCCCGAGATGCCGGATCTTGCCCTCCTTCACGATCTCGGAGAAGGCGTCGAGCTGCTCGGCAATCGGGGTCTCGTCGGCCGGGCGTTCGAAGGCGGCCTTCGAGAAGCGCGTCGGGTTCGAGCCCCAGGGCATTGGCCGCTCGGGGAAATGGATCTGGTAAAGGTCGATATAGTCGGTCTGCAGCCGCTTCAGGCTCTTGTCGACCGCCTCGCGGATCTGCGCCCGGTTGACCCGTGTCGGGCCCTTGTCGTCGCGCATCCAGTCATTGGTGCCGCGCCCGACGATCTTGGAGGCAAGAATGACCTTGTCGCGATTCCCGCGCGCCTTGAACCAGCTGCCGATGATCCGCTCGGTCGAGCCTTGCGTCTCCGCGCGGGGCGGGATCGAATACATCTCGGCCGTGTCGAAGAAATTCACGCCCTGGTCGAGCGCGTAATCCATCTGCTCGTGGCCCTCGGCTTCCGTGTTCTGCTGGCCCCAGGTCATGGTTCCCAAGCAGATCACGGAAACCTGCAGATCGGTGCGCCCAAGGCGGCGATATTCCATGACAAGGCAACTCCGAAAAGTGGCGGGCAGACAGCGCGCGGTCGATTGAAGGGGCGGGGTATGCCTGTCGGGCCTTAAGGCCCGTCAGGGTTTGGCCGGCAGCGTCGCGAGGAATCGCTCGACCGTCGGCAAGATGTTGCGGACGATGACGCGGACGCCTTCGGCCGTGGGGTGGAGCAGATCGGGCTGGTTGAGCGCGCGGTCGCCCGCGATGCCTTCCAGGAAAAAGGGGTAAAGCACCAGCCCATGCGCCTTCGCAAGCTCGGGATAGATGCTGTCGAACCGCTTGGCATAATCGGGGCCGAGATTTCGCGGCGCATACATGCCGGCGAGCAGCACCGGGATGCCGCGCGCCTTCAGCCGCGTGATGATCGCCTCCAGGCCTTTTCGCGTTACCGCCGGATCGAGCCCGCGCAGGGCGTCGTTGGCACCGAGCTCAAGGATGACGCCGTCGGTGCCGTCAGCCACCGACCAGTCCAGCCGCTCGAGCCCGCCCTGCACGGTGTCGCCCGAGACGCCGGCGTTCACGATCTCGACAGAATGGCCCCGCTCGCGCAGGGCTCGTTCAAGAACGGGCGCAAACGCCGCGCTGCCCGGCAGATTGTAGCCGGCCGTCAAACTGTCGCCGAGCGCGACGAGTTTGACCGTCCGAGCCGGGATCGGAGCTGGGCCGGGGCTGGGTGTCTGGGCCATGGTCGCAACCGGCAGCAGCGTGAGACAAAGCAGAAAGACGGCCCATAAAGATTGGACAAGCGCAAGGCCACGCCCATATCGCGGCTTGCGGGGGCTCCGTGACACGGGGCGCAACGACGGTTTGTCTCGCTCGCGCCGCGTTTGGGTGAGAGCGGGCAGGCTGATGAAGTTCGAAGTCAGGATCATTGGATGATGAGCGATACGCGCGTCCCACCGACGGATAAGCCGGCGATCGAATTGCAGGATGTCGAACTTAGTTTGGGGCGTGCGGCAGCCCGCGTCCATATCCTCAAAGGCGTTTCTTTGTCGCTGGCCGCAGGCGAGGCGACCGGACTGGTCGGCCCCTCGGGCTCCGGCAAGTCGACCCTGCTGATGACGATGGCGGGGCTCGAGCGGCCCGATCGCGGCACCGTCAAGGTCGCGGGGCAGGATCTCGGCGCGCTCGACGAGGACGGACTGGCCGTCTTCCGCGGCCGCCATATCGGCATCGTCTTCCAGTCCTTCCATTTGGTGCCGACCATGACGGCCCGGGAAAACGTCGCCTTGCCGCTGGAATTGGCCGGGGCGAATGATGCCTTCGCCCGCGCCGAGGCCGAACTGCGCAATGTCGGCCTGGATGATCGCATGGACCATTACCCGGCCCAGCTGTCGGGCGGCGAGCAGCAGCGCGTCGCCATTGCGCGCGCCGTCGCGCCAGACCCCGCCATCCTCGTCGCCGACGAGCCGACCGGCAATCTCGACGAGACCACCGGTCGCTCGATCGTCGATCTGATCTTCGCGCTGCGGCGCGAGCGCGGCGCCACGCTCGTGCTCGTCACTCATGACCTGTCGCTGGCCGCGCTTTGCGACCGTACGGTGCGCTTGCGCGCCGGGCGCATCGAGACGGCGGCGCCCGCAGACGCGGCGGTGGCCTGATCATGCATGGAACCGTGAAGCCTGTTCCCGCGCCGCCCTCGCGCGCTGCCGGGGCTGCCCTGGCCTTTCGCCTCGCCTGGCGCGATCTGCGTGGAGGACTGCGTGGTTTCGGCGTCTTCATCGCCTGCCTCGCGCTTGGCGTCATGACCATCGCCGCCGTCGCCTCCGCCTCGCGCGGCCTCACCGAGGGCCTGTCGCGGGAAGGCCGGCGCATTCTCGGCGGCGATGCCGCCTTCAGCCTGATTCACCGCGAGGCGACGCCACAGGAACTGGCCTTTCTGGCCGGGCGCGGCACGGTCTCGACCATCGCCACGATGCGTGGCATGGCCAATGCCGGGGAGAAGGGCGCGGCGCTCGTCGAGATCAAGGCCGTCGATGCCGGCTATCCCGGTATCGGCACGCTCGTTACCGATCCCGCAGGCCCGCCCGCCGATCTGCTGGGTGCGCGCGAGGGCGTCTTCGGCGCGGTGGCAGACCCCGTGCTGCTCGGGCGGCTTGATTTGAAGCTGGGTGACATCGTGCTCGTCGGCACGGCCCGCGTGCAGCTGCGTGCCAATCTCGTTTCCGAACCCGACAAGATTGCCGCCGGCGTCGGCTTCGGCCCGCGCCTGCTGATCTCGCAGGACGCGCTGCGTACAACCGGCCTGCTCCAGCCCGGCAGCCTGGTCCGCTGGACCTACCGTGTCGCACTGCCGCCTGAGGCCTCGACCGATGCAGCCCTCGATGCGCTGATCGCCGATGCCGGCACGCAACAGCGCGATGCCGGCTGGGAGATCCGCTCCCGCGCCAATGCCAATCCCGGCTTCCAGCGCAATCTCGAACGCTTTACCCAGTTTCTGACATTGGTTGGCCTCACGGCCCTGCTGGTCGGCGGCGTCGGTGTCGCCAATGCGGTGCGCCGTTTCGTCGAGGCCAAGAAGCTCGATTTCGCCACGATGAAAGCGGTCGGCGCCACCGGCGGCCGCGTCGTCGCGATTCATCTCACCGAGGTCATGCTGGTCGCGGCGCTAGGCACCGCCATCGGCCTGGCGCTCGGCGCGGCCGCGCCGTTCGCTCTGGGCGCTGCGCTGAGATCCGTCCTGCCCATCCCCTTCGAACCGACGCTGGCGCTGAGCGAACTCGGCGTCGCGGCGCTCTACGGACTGCTGACAGCGCTCGTCTTCGCGATCCTGCCGCTCGGCCGCGCTCATGACGTGCCGGTCTCGGCGCTGTTTCGCGACCAGATCGAGCCTGATGCGCGCCGGCCCCGGGCGATCTACATCGCGATCTGCCTGCTGGCGCTGGCCGGCCTCGTCGGCGTCGCGCTCGCCTTCGCCTATGACCGGCGCATCGCGCTGATCTACATCGCCGTGATGACCGGCATCTTCCTGCTGCTGCGCGGCGTCTCATGGGGCCTGATGGCACTCGCCCGCAAGGTCCCGCGACCGACAAACCCCTCGCTGCGCATGGCGCTGGCCAACAGCCACCGCCCCGGCGCGCTGACACCCTCGCTGGTGCTCTCGCTGGGCCTGGGCGTGGCGCTGCTCTCGGCGCTCGCCTTCATCGACAGCAGCCTGACGCGGCAGCTGACGCAGTCCCTGCCGGAAAGGGCGCCCAGCTACTTCTTCCTCGACATCCCCAATGCCGATTCGGCCCGCTTCGACGCGGTTCTGCAGGAGGAACGCCCCGGCGCGGCGCTCGCCCGGGTCCCGATGATGCGAGGCCGCATCGTCTCCATCAACGGCGTCCGCGCCGAAGACATCAAGGCCTCCGAACAATCCGCCTGGGTCCTCGATGGCGACCGCGGCATCACCTATGCGCAGGAATTGCCGGAGGGCTCCAAGCTGGCCGAGGGCGAATGGTGGCCGGCCGACTACAGCGGCGAGCCGCTTCTGTCCTTCGATGCGCAGAATGCCGCCGGGATCGGGCTCAAGATCGGCGATACCCTCACCGTCAATGTGCTCGGCCGCAACATCACCGCCCGTGTCGCCAATCTGCGCGCGGTCGAATGGCGCTCGCTTGGCATCAATTTCGTCATGCTGTTCTCGCCCAACACCTTCGCCGGGGCGCCGCACACCAATCTCGCCACGATCACTCCGGCAGCCGGTGCAGCGAGCGGAAGCGACGCCACCCTGCTGCGTCGGCTGGCGGTCGAGTTTCCGACCGTGACCACCGTGCGGGTCAAGGATGCGCTGGAGGCGATCAACACCATCGTCGGCCAGCTTGCATTGGCCATTCGCGGGGCCTCGGGCCTGGCGATCGCCGCCAGCCTGCTTGTGCTGGGCGGTGCTCTCGCCGCCGGGCAGCGCGCGCGGCTCTATGACGCGATGATCCTGAAGACGCTGGGTGCGACCCGCCGCTTCATACTTTCGTCGTACGCCCTCGAATACGCCGCGATCGGCCTCGTCTCGGCGCTGTTCGGCGTTGTCGCTGGCGCGCTCGCGGGCTGGGGTGTCGTGACTCAAGTGATGAAGATCGAATTTGTCAGTGACCCGACGGGCGCGTTACTGGCCGCGACTGCCGCCGTCGGCGTCACCGTCCTGTTCGGGCTCACAGGCACGCTGAAAATACTATCGAAAGCGCCAGCTTCTCATCTGCGGAATTTATGATGACTGGCTGCGAACGACTCAGGCTAGACATTACAAGGATGTAACTTTGCACAAAAGCGCCGCCGCGTTTCTATGGCGCGCGGCGTTTAACCATGAAGCCCCCTTGTAAGAACCGCCGAACCCCCTCATATTCCACCCATCGCCACGATTGTGCGCGACGACAGGCCATCGCCGGACGCGATGTCCGTCTTCGGAATCACTGTCAGGGGAAAATCGCTCCATGAGCAACTTCGACCGCAATGCTCCAGCCTGGGGTGCCGGCCGCGCCCAGCAGACCAGCGCCGTCGAGATGGATCAGGGCCTGCGCTCGTTCATGCTCGGCGTCTACAATAATATGTCGATCGGACTGGCCATCACCGGCCTTGCCGCGATCGGCATCTCCATGCTGGCGATCGCCGGCGTCTCGCCCACCGGCAAGGTGACGGCGCTGACCCCGCTTGGCCAGGCGCTTTATCTCAGCCCGCTGAAGTGGGTCGTGATGCTGGCACCGCTCGCCTTCATCCTGTTCTTCTCGTTCAAGGCCGAGAGCATGAGCTCCTCGACCGCCCGCGCCATGTTCTTCGCCTTCGCGGCGGTGATGGGCGTCTCGCTGTCGTCGATCTTCGTGGTCTACACGGGTGAATCGATCACCAAGGTGTTCTTCATCACGGCCGCGACCTTTGGTGCGCTCAGCCTTTATGGCTACACCACCAAGAAGTCGCTGTCGGCGATGGGTTCGTTCCTGATCATGGGCCTGATCGGCCTGGTGATCGCCTCGCTGGTGAACCTGTTCCTGCAGTCGAGCGCCCTGTCCTTCGCCGTCTCGGCGATCGGCGTGCTCGTCTTCGCCGGCCTGACCGCCTGGGACACCCAGCGCCTGAAGGAGATGTATCTCTATTCGGATCTCGATCCGGAATCGGCTGCGAAGCTCTCGGTGAACGGCGCCCTGTCGCTCTACCTGAACTTCATCAACATGTTCCAGATGCTGCTCTCGCTGTTCGGCAACAAGCAGGAGTGATCCGGTCCCGCCCGTGATCCGGGCAGGACGTGCAGAGAGAACGAGCCCCGGCCGCAAGGTCGGGGCTTTTCTTTTGGGACCGGAGTGGGAAACACGTCGTCATTCTGGGCCGCCGAGAGCCACCCGGGATCCATCATCGAGCGCGACAGTGGCCTGTGACGGATCAACCTGTGCTGCATTCGACACTGACAGATAACGCGTCGGACAGGATGACGCGTTGGATCTGAAGCGCTCGACGGAGCCTCAACCAACCACGCTCAGCTTCTTGTCGAGCACGCGCAACACCCGCGACAGCTCGGTGCCGCGCTTCAGCACCAGCCCCGTGGCGGCGACGACCGAATAGGCGCCCTGGCGCTTGGCCAGGGCCGGATCCTTGACGATGCGATAGAGCGGCACCTCCGAAGAGCGCCGGTAGACCGAGAACTGTGCCTGATCCTTCAGGAAATCGATGGCGTAATCGCGCCACTCGCCGGCCGCGACCATCCGGCCGTAAAGGTTGAGCAGTTCCGCAAGCTCGCGACGGTCAAAGGTGACGTTGGCCGGTTTTGTCGCCGTGGGAAACGGGATGACCCCAGCCATCGGCTTCGATTGCGGCGAATCGCTCTCGCTCATGGCGCCTCCCGATCGGCGGCTTCGCGAGAGCCGCCCTGATCCCTCGATCGCGATGATGCTCTCGACCGGCGGCTCTGGCAAGCAAGCTTGGCCGGCAAGCAAAACGCCGTCCGCTCCCGCCGGATGGGTCAGTCAGCGCTCACAGTGTCGATCACGGCTTCGTCACCGACGCCGCATTTTCGCCCCGATCGGGCCAAGCGGGCGCCCTGTTGCATGAGTGAAATGGCAATGTTGCCTCGACGGCTCGGCTCTGCCGGTTTTCGGTTTGTCAGCCCCCCAGCCCCCCGAAAATCTGGCGGGGTCGAGCCATCGAGTCGAGGCCAACTCAGCGGCTGGCGCCCTGCGCCGGCCGTTTTTCTTTGCGCTGTCCCTCAACGCGCCTCCCGGTGATATTCGGGATTGGGGCGCATATCGACCGCGGAGGCCATGCGGTTCGACATGTTGAAGAAGGCCGCGACGGCCGCGACATCCCAGATTTCGCGCTCGCCGAAACCGGCCTCCCGCAGCACGGCGCGGTCGGCCTCGGCGATCAGATGCGGCGTCTCGGTCAGCTTCACGGCGAAGTCGAGCATGGCGCGGTGTCGGCGTGAGAGGTCTCCCGCGCGGAAATTCATCGCCATCAGTTCGCCGAGCACCGGGTCCTCCGAGAGCCGGCGCACCGCCGCGCCATGCGCGCTCAGGCAATAATAGCAGCGGTTCACGCTCGACACCGCGACAGCGATCATCTCGCGCTCGAGTTTTGACAGGCCCGAGGGCGCCAGCATCAGGTCATTGTAGAAGGCCGCAAACGCCGAAAGCTTGGCATCGTCATGGGCGTAGGCGACCAGGACATTGGGCACGAAGCCCAGCTTTTCCAGACAGGTGTCGAAATAGGCCTGGTTCTGTGCCGAGAGCGGGCCCGGCGGCAGATCGAGCGCCATGGCAGGCGGATTAACGTCTTGCCGCGCCGGGCGCTCGCCGGGCTTCGGTTTGTCATGTTTGGCCATCATGGTTGCATCCTGTCGTGTCGGTGGGGCTTCACCCGTCGGCGCGCGCCATTGAAAGGCGCCACAGCCTATGTCATCGCTGCGGCAAAATAACAGGGGTGGACCATGGGCAAGCGCATGACCAATGCGACGGCTGCGGCTGTTTCCGCGATCGAGAATGCGGCCGAGAGCCTGCCCGGAGCGATGCCGCCCGAGTTTCCGCGTCTGCTCTATGGCCGTGCCGTCGTCGAGGATCTCGACGCCATGCCGGCCGATATGCTGGCGCGGGCAGCCGCTGCCGCATACGAGCATCTGCTGGCCCCGCGCAGCCCCGATTCGATCAATCTGCGCTTCCGCGACGAAGCCTTCACCAGCCAGGACCGCGAGCGCCAGCTCACGGTCCTCGAAGTGGTCAACGAGAACAAGCCATTCCTGCTTGATTCGACGCTCGCCGAACTCGCCGAGCAGGGCTACGAGCCCCGCCTCGTCGCGCATCCGATCCTCGCGGTGGCGCGTGACGCCGACGGCGGGTTCCTTTCGCTGGCCGGAGAAGCCGCAGGCCGCACTCCGGAAGGCACCCGCCGCGAAAGCCTGATCCAGATCCATCTGGAGCGAATCGATTCGCCCGAGGCCCGCGACAGGCTCTGCGCCGGGCTGGAGCGCGTCTATGCCGATGTCGGGCTCGCGGTCGAGGATTGGGCGGCGATGCGCGGTCGCATCACGCAGGTGATCCAGGCCTATCGCGGCAACCCGCCGCCGCTGCCGGAAGACGAGGTCACCGAGGCGCTGCAGTTCCTGGAATGGATCGCCGGCGACAATTTCACCCTGCTCGGCATCCGCGCCTACCGCTTTCCCAATGGCGACGCCGCCGCCGATCCGATCGAGGGCTCGGGGCTCGGCATCCTGCGCGATCCGGCTGTCAAGGTTTTGCGCAAAAACCGGGAAATGGTCGCGGTCACGCCTGAAATTCGCGCCTTCCTGGCCAAGCCGCAGGCGCTGATCATCACCAAGGCCAATGTCAAAAGCCGGGTGCATCGCCGCGTCCATCTCGATTATGTCGGCGTGAAACTCTTCACCCCCGAGGGGCGGCTCGATGGCGAATTGCGCATCGTCGGCCTCCTGACCGCAAACGCCTATACCGGCAGCGCGCTCGCCATCCCCTATCTGCGCCTCAAGGTCGCCCGCGTCGCCAGGAATATCGGCTTCGACCCGGCCAGTTATTCGGGCCGCGCGCTGATGAATGTGCTCGACGCCTATCCGCGCGACGAGCTCTTCCAGATCGACGCCGCCACGCTGGAAAGCTTTGCGCTCGCCATCCTGCAGCTGACCGAGCGGCCGCGCATCCGCGCGCTCGCCCGTGTCGATGAGTTCGACCGCTTCGTCTCGATCCTCGTCTTCATTCCCAAGGATCGCTACGACACAAGGGTGCGCCGCCGCGTCGGCGAATTCCTGGCGAGCATCTATCAGGGACGCATCTCGGCCGCCTATCCGGCCTATCCGGAGGGGCCGCTCTCGCGAACCCACTACATCGTCGGCCGTGACGAGGGCAAAACCCCCAAGATCGATCGCCCGACGCTGGAAGCCGGCATCACCGCGATCGTCCGTACCTGGAGCGACGGGTTGAAGGACGCTCTCGACAGCGAGCGCTCGGGCCCGGCTGCGCGCACGCTGGCGGAACGCTATGCCGAGGCCTTCGGCGCCGCCTATCGCGACCGCTTCACGCCGGCCGAGACATTGCGCGACATCGACGTCCTGCAGAAGCTCTCCGCCGAACGCGGGCGCGCCGTCAATCTCTACCGCCGCGAGGGCGATCCGGCGACGCGCGCCAATCTCAAGGTGTTCTCGCGCGGCGCGGCGATCTCGCTGTCGGCCCGTGTGCCCGTGCTGGAGAACATGGGCTTCCGCGTCGTCAACGAGCGGACCTACAACATCGCCCCGCAGTCGGCGGCCGGCGAAGCCACCGATACGACGCGCGTCTGGCTGCACGACATGACGCTCGAACGCGCCGATGATGGCGCGATCGATCTCGAGCGGCTCGACCCGCTGATCGAGGCCGCGCTGATGGCGCAGTTCCGGGGCCTCGCCGAGTCCGACCGCTTCGACCAGCTCGTGCTGGCTGCGGGCCTCGCCTGGCGCGAGGCTTCGCTCCTGCGTGCCCTGGGCCGCTATCTGCGCCAGATCGGCGCGCCCTATGCGCAGGGCTACATCGCCGACGCGCTGACGCGCCATGCCGGCATCGCCTCGGGGCTCGTCGCCCTCTTCGTCGCCAAATTCGATCCGCGCCTGGGCGAAACCGAGCGCACCGCGAAGATCGATGCCGAGCGCCGGGCGATCGAAACCGCGCTCGACGCGGTCACCAGCCTCGACGAGGACCGCATCCTGCGCCGCCTGGTCAACCTGATCGACGCGGCCTTGCGCACCAATTTCTTCCAGATCGGCCCCGAAGGTCAGCCGCGCGGCACGATCTCGATCAAATACGACTGTGCCAGGGTCGATTCGCTGCCCCTGCCGCGCCCGCTCTACGAGATCTTCGTCTACTCGCCGCGCGTCGAGGGCATTCATCTGCGCTTCGGCAAAGTCGCGCGCGGCGGTTTGCGCTGGTCGGACCGTCCTCAGGATTTCCGCACCGAGGTGCTGGGTCTGGTCAAGGCCCAGCAGGTCAAGAACGCGGTCATCGTGCCCGTCGGTGCCAAGGGCGGTTTCGTGCCCAAGCAGCTGCCGCCGGCCTCCGACCGCGCCGCCTGGTTTGCGGAAGGGACGGAGAGCTACCGCATCTTCGTGCGCACGCTGCTCGAACTGACCGACAATCTCGACGGCGAGACGGTGGTGCCGCCGGCTGACACGGTGCGCCATGACGGCGACGACCCCTATCTCGTCGTCGCCGCCGACAAGGGCACCGCCACCTTCTCCGACACCGCCAATGCGCTTTCGCTGGAGAAGCACCATTGGCTTGGCGACGCCTTTGCCTCGGGCGGCAGCCAGGGCTACGACCACAAGAAGATGGGCATCACCGCGCGCGGCGCCTGGGAAGCGGTAAAGCGCCATTTCCGCGAGATCGACATCGACATCCAGACCACGCCCTTCACCGTGGCGGGCGTCGGCGACATGTCGGGCGACGTCTTCGGCAACGGCATGCTGCTTTCGCCCGCCATCAAGCTGGTCGCGGCCTTTGACCACCGCGACATCTTCCTCGATCCCGAGCCTGACACGGCCGCATCGCTCGCCGAGCGTCAGCGCCTGTTCGATCTGCCGCGCTCTTCCTGGCAGGACTACGACAAGAGCCTGATCTCGGCGGGCGGCGGCGTGTTCTCGCGCCAGGCCAAGAGCATTCCGCTCTCCCCGGCCGTGCAGGCGCTTCTCGGCCTGGCCAAGGCCGAGGTCTCGCCCCCCGAACTGATGACCGCGATCCTGAAAGCCAAGGTCGATCTGCTCTGGTTCGGCGGCATCGGCACCTATATCCGCGCCTCCGACGAGAGCGACGCCCAGGTTGGCGACCGCGCCAATGACCCGATCCGCATCAGCGGCGGCGAGGTCAGGGCCCGCGTCATCGGCGAGGGCGCCAATCTCGGCGCCACCCAGCGCGGCCGCATCGAGGCAGCACGCATGGGCGTGCGGCTGAACACCGACGCGATCGACAACTCGGCCGGCGTCAACACCTCCGACGTCGAGGTCAACATCAAGATCGCGCTGGCAGCCCCCGTGAAGGACGGTCGCCTCGCCGAGGACGATCGCAACAGCCTGCTCGCCGAGATGACCGACGAGGTCGGCCTGCTCGTCCTGCGCAACAACTATCTGCAGACGCTCGCTCTCTCGCTGACGGAGGCGCAGGGCCAGTCCGCGACGCCGGGCCTGCGCTACCTGATGCAGACCCTCGAGGCGCAAGGCCGGCTCGACCGCAGCGTCGAATACCTGCCCAGCGATGCGGTGCTGGCCGAACGCGAAAAGCGCGGCGAAGGCCTGACCCGCCCCGAGCTGGCGGTGCTGCTCGCCTATGCCAAGCTCGCCTTGCATGATCAGCTCGTCGATTCCGACGTTCCCGACGATCTGTATCTGAACAGCGAACTGATCCGCTATTTTCCGCACGCCCTGCGCGAACGCTACGCTCCGGAAATCGCCGGCCACAAGCTGCGGCGCGAAATCGTCGCCACGCAGTTGGCCAATGCCATCGTCAATCGCGGCGGCCCGGCGCTGGTGCCCGTCCTGTCGGCGCTGACCCATGCCGGCGTGCCCGAGATCGCCGCAGCCTATGCGATCGCGCGGGATTCCTTCGATCTGATGGCGCTCAACGGTGCCATCGACGCGCTCGATGCCAGGCTGCCCGGCAAGATCCAGCTCGGGCTCTATGCCGCCGTGCAGGAGCTGGTCAGCGACCGCATGGGCTGGTTCCTGCGCCGCGGCGTGGCCAGGCCCGGCACGATCGAGACCACCGTCGCGCATTACAAGGCGGGCGTCGCGACGCTGGCCAAGGCGCTCGACACGCTGCTGCCCGACGCGGCGGCGCAGGCGCAGCACGCCCGCATCGCCATCCTGACCTCCGAGGGTGTGCCTGCGGTGCTGGCGGCGCGCATCGCCAGCCTGCCGGCGCTGGCCCAGGCGACCGACATCGTCGATATTGCCGGCCAGGCGCGCCGCGACATCGCCGAGGTCGCTCGGATCCATTTCGGCGTCGACGCCCTGTTCGGCCTCTCCGCGCTGGCTGCTGCGGCGGCAGCCGTCCCGGCAACCGATGATTATGAGCGGCTCGCCCGCGAGCGCGCCATCGAAACCTTGTCCGACGCGCAATCGGGCCTGACGCGCGAGATCGCCTCTGGCCATGGCGGCACGGGCCAGTTGGACGGCTGGCTCGACGAGCGCCGGACCGATGTCGACCGCACCCGCGCCACGGTCCAGGCGATCACGGCTTCAGGGCTTTCGCTGCCGAAACTCATGGTCGCGGCCGGCATGCTGGCCGATCTGCCGCGCAAGAACGCCTGACCGGCCACATAGTGCTGACGGGCGCAGCTGAAGGAAACCGACGATGACCGACGCACCCCATGAAGCCGCCACCCGCATCGACCCGAAGCTGCTGGAGATCCTGGTCTGCCCGCTGACCAAGACGACGCTCGAATACGATGCCGCCCGGCAGGAACTGATCAGCCGCGCCGCCAAGCTCGCCTACCCGATCCGCGACGGCATCCCGATCATGCTGCCGGAAGAGGCGCGCCCGCTGGAGGGTTAAAAAAGCGACACCATCCTCGGGCGAAGCGAAGCGCAGACCCGGGGATCGCTTTCAGGAGAGGGCGCCATATGCGATCGGCACGAGATGGTCGGGTCAAGCCCAACCATCTCGTGCCCGTTTCAAAGCCCCTCGCCCCGCAGCAAGCGCGGCGCCGCTCCCGCCATGCCCGCCGCTTCGCGGATGAAGAAACGCTTCAGCCCCGGCAGCCGGTCGACCACGCCGAGCCCAAGATCGCGCGCCAGCCGGATCGGCGTGAGATCGTTGGAGAACAACCGGTTGAGACCGTCGGTCACGGCACCCATCGCCACCGTGTCGAACCGGCGCGCTCGCTCATAAGCTTCAAGAACATCCAGCGTGCCCGGATCGAGCCCAAGGCGCGCCGCATCGACGATCGCCTCGGCCAGCGCCGCGACATCCTTGAGCCCGAGATTGAGCCCCTGACCGGCGATCGGGTGAATCAGATGGGCAGCGTCGCCGAGCAGGGCGACGCGCTCGGCAACGAAGCGCCGTGCCACGCCGTACCCCAGAGGATGCGCCGAAACCTGGCTTTCCAGCGCGATCTCGCCCAGTTCCAGACCGAAACGACGCTCGATCTCGGCCAGCATGCCGTCCTCGTCGAGCGAGAGCAGCGCCGGGACATGATCGGCGGCCTCGGTCCAGACCATCGAAGAGCGGTGCCCCAGCCGGCCGCCATCGCTGAGCGGCAGGATCGCGAAGGGCCCCGAGGGCAGAAAATGTTCGACCGCGCGGCCGTCATGGGGCCGCTGATGACCGATCGTGGCGACGATGCCCGATTGCTTGTAGTCCCAGCCGACCCAGCCAATGCCGGCCTGCTCGCGCAAACGGGACCGCGCCCCATCGGCAGCCACCAGCAGCCGCGCCGGCAGTGCCTCGCCCCCCGACAGGTGAACCGCGACGCTGGCCGCGCCCGAGTCGAAGCGCAGCACGCCCTCGTCGCGCAGCACGACGCCTGCCATGCGGCAGGCATCGGTCAAGGCGTCGATCAGCGCCGCACTCTCCACCATATGGGCGAAAGGCTGCCCTGGCTCGACCTCGCCATCGAAGGTGAGAAACACCGGCCGCACCGCATCGCCACTGCGGCTGTCGGAAATGACCATCTGCGTCATCGGCTGGGCGTGGGCCGCGATGGCATCCCACACGCCCAGCGTCTGCAGCATCGCCTGGGCCGCCGCGGCGACCGCATAGGCCCGGTTGTCGGGTCGGGAGGTCGCGGTCAAGGCGGGGTCGGCGACGATGACGGCAAAAGCCGAGCCGAGCGCCTGCTTCAGGGCGAGCGCGAGCGACAACCCGGCGATGCCACCGCCCGCAATGATGATTGCTTCTCGCGAGGGGGTCTGAACGGCCATGCTGTGATCTCCTCGGCGATAAGGTCGGCCGCCACCGTCTTGACGATCCCGGACGCGTCGGTGCTCATGCGGCTCGACCGGCCGTGTTGTGTCCAGCATCCGGCCCGACCGTCAACCGCCCGCCAGCAGAGCCTCCGCGCATGTCCCAGATCAGCGACTCCCTGACGTCGATCCTCGACCTCGAGCCGCTCGAACGCAATCTGTTCCGTGGTCGCAGCCCCAAGGTCGGCTGGCCCCGCGTCTTCGGCGGCCAGGTCATCGCGCAATCGCTCTACGCCGCCTGCAAGACCGTGGAAGGCCGTCAGCCGCATTCGCTGCACGCCTATTTCCTGCTCGGCGGCGATCCCGAAATCCCGATCATCTACGAGGTCGATCGTCTGCGCGACGGACGCTCTTTCACTACGCGGCGCGTGCTGGCGATCCAGAAAGGCGAGGCGATCTTCGCGATGTCGGCCTCCTTCCAGGTCGAGGAGCCCGGCTATGCCCATCAGATGCCGATGCCCGACGTGCCGATGCCCGAGGACCTGCCCGACCGCGACGCGATGAACCGCACTATCCTGCTCGACATGCCCAAGGCGGTGCGGGCCTATTACCAGCGCGAGCGCCCCATCGAGATCCGCCCGGTCGAACTTGCTCGCTACGCTGGCGCGGGCGCGGCGATGGAGCCGAAATTCCATGTCTGGATCAAGGCGATGCAACCCTTGCCGGACGATCCGGCGATCCACCAGGCCGTGCTCGCTTATGCATCCGACCTGATGCTGCTCGATTCGAGCCTGATCGCCCATGGCACCTCGGTCTTCGACGAGACGATCCAGGCGGCGAGCCTCGATCACGCGTTGTGGTTCCACCGGCCCTTCCGCGCCGACGAATGGCTGCTCTATGCGCAGGACAGTCCCTCGACCTCCGGCGCGCGCGGGTTTTCGCGCGGGCTGATCTTCGACAGGGGCGGCAACCTCGTCGCCTCCGTCGCGCAGGAGGGGCTGATCAGGCCCCGACCCGACCGAGCCTGATCAAAGAAGAGGCATAAGCCTATTTTTTAGCCTGCCGCCCAACTTCTGGGCGGCCTGCCTGCGCTTGAATCAGATCGCGCTGCCTGAAAACGGATCGCGCCCCTCACCCGCATCACTCCCGGGCAGTTGGCACGGGGTTTGAATTGCGACCTCCCGACGCGCTGCGATGACAAGCGCGCGAGGCGCAACAGGATCGCCGGGGCTGACTTCCGGGCGGCGAAACGGGGAAACCCCACATGAAGATCGTGATGGCTATCATCAAGCCGTTCAAGCTGGAGGAGGTGCGCGACGGGCTCACCGCCATCGGCGTGCATGGCCTGACCGTGACAGAGGTGAAGGGCTATGGCCGCCAGAAGGGCCATACGGAAATCTATCGCGGCGCCGAATACGCCGTGAGTTTCCTGCCGAAGATCAAGATCGAGGTCGCCGTATCCGACGAACTCGTCGGCAAGGTGATCGAGGCGATCACGGCAGCCGCCCGAACCGGCCAGATCGGCGACGGCAAGATTTTCGTTTCGTCGATCGAGAAGGCCGTGCGCATCCGCACCGGCGAGACCGACGGCGACGCCCTCTGAGCCCGCGATCTTCCTAAGGAGTTTCAAAGATGACTTTCAAGACCGTTAGCCGGGTCGCGCTTGTCGGGCTGGCACTCGCCGCCGCCGGCTCCGCGCTCGCGCAGACCCCTGCGGCGCCCGTGCCCAACAAGGGCGACGTCGCCTTCATGATGACCTCCACCGTGCTGGTCTTCCTCATGACCATCCCGGGCCTGGCGCTGTTCTATGGCGGCCTCGTCCGCAGCAAGAACATGCTCTCGGTGCTGACGCAGGTCTTCGCCATCGTCAGCATCGTCGTGCTGCTTTGGGTGACCTATGGCTACTCGCTCGCCTTCACCAGCGGTGGCGGGCTGAACGACTATGTCGGCGGGTTCTCCAAGGCCTTCCTGCGCGGCGTCGACGCCACCACCACCGTCGCCACCTTCTCGAACGGCGTCGTCATTCCCGAATATGTCTATCTGGCCTTCCAGATGACCTTCGCCTGCATCACCCCGGCCCTCATCGTCGGCGCCTTCGCCGAGCGCATGAAGTTCTCGGCGCTGCTGCTCTTCACCGTGCTGTGGGTCACCTTCATCTACTTCCCGATGGCCCATATGGTCTGGTACTGGGGCGGCCCTGATCTCGTCGGCAACGCCGCCGCTGCGCTCGCCGCGGCTCCCGCCGAAGGCAAGGCCGCAGCCCAGGCCGCGCTTGACGCCGTCAACGCCGATGCCGGCATGCTCTTCAAATGGGGCGCGCTCGACTTCGCCGGCGGCACCGTGGTCCACATCAATGCAGGCATCGCCGGCCTCGTCGGCTGCATCCTGCTGGGCAAGCGCATCGGCTACGGCAAGGAACTGATGGCGCCGCACTCGCTGACGATGACCCTGATCGGTGGCGCCCTGCTCTGGGTGGGCTGGTTCGGCTTCAATGCCGGCTCCAACCTGGAGGCCAACGGCACCGCTGCCCTGGCCATGGTCAACACCTTCGTCGCCACCGCGGCGGCCGCGGTCGCCTGGCTGTTTGTCGAATGGGCCGTCAAGGGCAAGCCTTCGATGCTCGGCATGGTCTCGGGCGCGGTCGCCGGCCTCGTCGCCGTCACCCCCGCCGCCGGCTTCGCCGGGCCGATGGGCTGCATCCTGCTCGGGCTTCTCTCCGGCGCGGTCTGCTTCGTGTTCTGCTCCACGGTCAAGAACGCGCTGGGCTACGATGATTCGCTCGACGTCTTCGGCATCCACTGCGTCGGCGGCATCCTCGGGGCACTGGCGACCGGCATCCTCGTCAATGTCGATCTCGGCGGCGCCGGCATCCCGGACTACGTCTCGAAGCCGGGCGAACTCGCCGTGGGGACCTACGAGTTCGGCACGGCCTTCATGGCGCAGGTCAAGGCGGTGCTGTTCACGCTGATCTTCAGCGGCGTCGGTTCGCTGATCCTCTTCAAGATCGTCGATGTGATCATCGGCCTGCGCGTCGCTCCCGATGCCGAGCGCGAGGGCCTCGACATCGCCGAGCATGGCGAGCGCGCCTATCACGACTGATCGACGCAGCGGTCCGTCACACGTGAAACAATCCCCGGCGGTCGCCCGCCGGGGATTTTTTATGAGGGCGGTGCTGCGAACCTCAAACGTTACAGCCGCGCTCGGGCCTCGGACGCGCCAAGGTTAAGCGGGTCTTAACCTCGCCTTCCTAACGTTGTCGCCATGGCCGATGCGACGCGGCCGCCAGTCCCGAGATGACGGCTCAACCCCGCATGCGCACGATCCGACGTTCCTCCTCGCTGATGGACCGCCTGCCCGACCCGGTGCGGGAATTCCTGTCGCGCCGCGCCAGTGAGATCCTGGGGCTATCCCTGCTCGCGCTGATGGCGGGTGTAGCGCTGTCGCTCGCGACCTGGTCTGTCGATGATCCCAGCCTCAACAACGCCACCAGCGGCGCGGTGCGCAACTGGCTCGGCCGCCCAGGCGCCATGATCGCCGATCTCTTCATGCAGCTGATCGGGCTTGGCGTCATCGCCTTGCTGTTTCCGCCGGTGATCTGGTCGCTGCGGCTGGTGCGCTTCCATCTGTTCGATCGCGGCGCGCTCAAGCTCGGTCTCTGGGTCGTCGGCATCGCCGCGACGGCTGCAGTCGGCAGCGCGCTTCCTGCGACACCGCGCTGGCCCCTGCCGACGGGCATGGGTGGGGTGATCGGCGACGGGCTGCTCTTCGGCACCCGCAATCTCGCCGGCATCGCCGGCAACGCGCTCGGTGGCCTCGTCGGATTTCTCTATGCCGGCATCGCCATTCTCGCCGTCACGGCCGCCGCCGGCTTCGGCTTCGTCAGCGACGAGGATCCGATCGCCGATGCCGATGATGCCGATGAGTCCTGGTCGGAAAGCGAGGATCGGCGTGACGATGAGCCGGGCATCTCGGTCATTCTGGTCGGCTGGCTCGCCCATGGGGCGATGGCGCTGCGCGGCATGATCCTGCGCCGCCTGCCGCAGCCGCCGGCCGCGGCCGCTCAAACCGGGGGAC
>NZ_LJHQ01000070.1 GCF_001295925.1 Allobosea sp. AAP35
CATAGCGCATCCCTCGCTGCCGGCGAAAGTAATGCACCATCAAATCCCGGGATCAAACATCTAGTGTTCGGCTCTATGACGACCGGCTCGACGTCTTCATCGGCGGCACGAAGTTGATGACGCTGCTGCGCGGTCGCTCACTCGGTAATGGCAAGCATGGCCATGTCGTCGACTATCGCCACGTCATCCACGCCTTGCGCCGCAAACCGATGGCGCTCCTCAACCTGGTCTATCGCGACCGATTGTTCCCCCGCGAAGCCTATCGGCGGACCTTCGAGCGGCTCGTCGAGCGGTTGCCCGAGCGCGTCGCCTGTCGGACCATGGTCGATCTCCTGGCGCTGGCGCATGAGCGCGCCCGCGAAGCCGAGCTCGCCGAAATACTCACTTCCGTGCTGACAGCCGGTGGCCTTCCAGAGATGGCGGCCTTGCGAAGACGCTTCGCGCCAGACCCGGCCGCACTGCCGGTGGTAACCGTCGAACTCGTTCCGCTCGCCGTCTATGACGTGCTGTTGTCGGGAGCAGCTGCATGACACCGGTCACACACCAGATCGACGCACAGAGGCTGGCGCTCATCCTCAACGATCTGCGTCTACCTGCCATCAAGCTAAATTGGCCCGATATCGCCCAGCGTGCCGACAAGGAAGGCGGGCCCGCCGCCTGCTTCCTCGCCGCGCTCGCCGAGCACGAGATCGCCGAACGGGACCGGCGGCGCATCGAGCGTCATCTCAGCGAGGCGCGCCTCCCACCCGGCAAAACCCTGGACAGTTTCGCCTTCGACGCGGTGCCGATGATCTCGCGCGCCCAGGTCATGGCGATCTGCTCCGGCGACGGCTGGCTGGAGAAGGGCGCGAACCTGATCATGTTCGGCCCGCCCGGCGGTGGCAAAAGCCATCTCGCCGCAGCAATCGGCCTGGCGCTGATCGAGAATGGCTGGCGCGTTCTGTTCACCCGCACCTCCGACCTCGTCCAGAAGCTGCAGGTCGCTCGCCGCGAGCTGTCGCTAGAAGCCGCCATCGCCCGGCTCGACAAGTACCATCTGCTGATCCTCGATGACCTCGCCTACGTCGTCAAGGACCAGGCCGAGACGTCCGTCCTGTTCGAGCTGATCAGCTCCCGCTACGAGCGCCGTTCCACCCTCATCACCGCCAACCAACCCTTCGGCGAATGGAACAGGATCTTCCCGGACCCCGCCATGACGCTCGCCGCCGTCGACAGGCTCGTGCATCACGCAACGATCTTCGAGATGAACGTCGAGAGCTACCGGCGCCGAGCCGCCGTGCAACGTCGCACCGGAGGCGGCAGGCCCCCGACCTACGCGACAATCAAAACCATCAACCAAGCGCCGGCGGGAAACGAGCAGCCAATAGGCTGACCTTGCCAGCGACAATCAAAGGCACCAATCTCAACCCGCCGCGACAATCAGTTCTCATCCTGATTGACGCGCCGCTCTCATCCAGATCGTCGCGCTACAGGCGTGGGCCATGCCATCAAATGGGCCGTCCAGCGCGCCCGCTACATCACGCTGGATAGCATCGCGCCGATCAGCGATAATCCCATCGTCAGCCTGCAAGCCGTGGCCACCTAACCAGCCCGGCCAAGCCGGTATCGTGGTGGCTCCGCGAAGCTACACCACCAGCAGGGGCACGACAGATGATTGGGTCCAACAGCACTAACTAATTAAGGCGCGCGATGGCGAGGTATCGTCTGGCCAGCTACGTCATCTTCTTGACGAACCACAGCAGTGGCCCGATCCAGATAACCTGCGCAGCCAAGATCACGGCGATGATCAACCGCCTGATCGAGACATCGCCTGACGGGACCGCTTCTGGCCGAAGTGACTGGTCACGCACGTGATCAAACCCCACACAACCCCTTGATCGTGGGACATCTTCCTGCAGTCGGCAATGGGGGCCATCGGCTGACGGCACAGCCAGGGAACGAATCCACTATCGAGACGCATCAACGGCCATCACTGTTGCGCTCAGGATACATAGCAGCCGCCAGAATCTGATCCCCGCCGGAGCACCATGACATCCCCGCGCTCCTCGCGATGATCACGCGCGTGTCGCGGTCCAGATGGACAGGCTGGCGCAAGCCTGCGGCGGTATCCTGAATACCCAACAAGTCTGCGATCGCATCCTGCGTTCCAAGGAGCAGCGGCTGCCGAATTCACCCCCGACAGTCATCCCTTCGAAGCGAGGGGGTTGGCATTCAGGCCGAACGCCATGTCGAGAGGCCAGGTCGGTGGGGGCTCGCCCGTTTAAGCAGGCGGCCAGGGTCACGTCATCGCAGCATCAACCGCGACACGGACGAATTCCCAAGGATCGGCAGTCGCTCGCAACAGCAGAGACCCGATGAACGAGATTGGCGTCCAGATCGGCCCGGCGCGAATGCCGCGACTGCCTCTCTCCATTGCGATGACTGGTTTCGAGCGAACCGGAAGCGCCCTTCACGCGATGGCCCTGCCGCCGATGGCTCCGATTGTGAGGAGGCTCCCCGGCCGTGGTGGATGCAAAAAACCGCGAGGTCGCGCAGCGACAGACCTCGCCCTTGCTGATCGAAACAGGCGCGCGTGAAAACGGCCACGCGGCCATGATCGCCACGGCGGTTAGGGTCCCGCAGCACCTTCCAGGTGATGCTCCACGGTGGGAAGCTGGGGATGGCCCGACGCTTCGGCGCGCGGAAGCAAACCCGCCTGACCGAGCCGCTTGCGCTGGAACATCGCCTGATCGGCCTGCGAGAGCGGATCATCACCATCCGGGGCCTTCAGCAGCGACACTCCCGCGCTGCAGGTGACCGCCACAGGCCCCGTCGGCGTCGAGATCTGCAAGGCAGCGATCCGGCTGCAGATCAGCGCGGCCTTGGCCTGAGCGTTCACCTCCTCGATCTGGTGCAGGATCACGGCGAATTCGTCGCCGCCGATGCGGGCAGCGAAATCCGAAGCCCGCAGGCTCGTCGCGATCGTCTGCGCGATCGCGGCGAGGACGGCGTCCCCCGCGGGATGTCCATGGTCGTCATTGACCGATTTGAAGCGGTCGACATCGAACAGCACAAGGGCAGCCTGCCCGCCGTGCCGCCGGATCCGCTCGCGCGTGCGCCGGACCTCGTCGTTGAAGGCGCGGCGATTGGGAACGCCGCAGAGTTCATCGAGATAAGCCAGTCGGCTCAAGGTCGCGATGCGCTCCTTGGCCAGGCGCAGCTCGCGCTCGAGACGCGCTTCTCGCAGCGCAACGCGACCCGACGGATCGGGTCGCGCTCCTCGCTTCAAGCGAAGCTCCTTGGCCTTCTCGAGGGACAAGCGCACGCGCTTGGACCGTAGACGGGTAGGCAGATCCGACATGACAATGGGGCCTTGAGGCTCAGTTGTACCACCAGCGATGCGGGTTGCCGCGCGCCTGGATCTCGGTCAGGAACTCGCCATGCTCGACGCTCTTGCTCGGGCGCCTCTGCTTGAGATCGGAGAAGATCTTGCGTGCCGTCTGGTGGTCGGCGGCATTGTAATGCGCCCAGGCCCGCAGCTCCTGCATCCCGCCGGAGATGCTGCTCTGGTGCCGATCGAGGATCGCGGCGGCTTCCTGGTAGCGGCCGGCTTCATACAGCTTGATGCTTTCGCGCATCGCGCCGCTCGGCATGCCACCGCCCCCGCCTCCCCGCCCGCGTCCGGCGATCAGGCGGCCGGACCCGCTGGCATGGGGATTGGCCTGTAAGCGCCCGAGCGACGCGACCGCCGGAAACTGATCCTTGTAACGGTCGACCATCGCGACGGCTTCCGCCCGCTGCCCCGTCCGATGCATCGCCACGATCAAGCCGACGACGGCGTCCTCGCCGGGGCCCCAGGTGACGGCGCGCTCGAACCAGCCGCGCGCCGGCTCGATACGACCGCTGTTGTACAGGCTCCAGCCCAGCGCCTGCGCGCCCAGGGCCGATTGATCGCGCAGGATGAACGCCTCGAGCTGCGCCTGGCGCTCTGGGGTCAGCGCCTTGGCTGCCGGTCCTGTGATGTCGGAGGCGACGATCTCGACGAATTGCTTGCGGATCAACGGGTCGATCTCGCGATGCTGGTAGGCCAGCGCCTCGGCTTGCTCGGGGTTGCCGCCTTGGCGCAGCGCCAGGATCAGCCCCTCGATCGCCTTCGCATGGCCGGGACGCCTGGTGGCCATCGTGAACCAGTCACGGGCGAGCGTGTACTCCTTGCGGCTGAAGGTGAGCCATCCCAGAAGGGCGGCGTCGTCGGCGTTCCCGCGCCGGGCGGACGCCTCCAGCTGCTTGATCTCGCGCTCGCCCGGCATCTCGCTGAGGTCGCCTCCCGCAGCCTTGCCCACACCGCGGCGGATCAAGTCGAGCAGCACCGGATCGAACTCGCCACTGGCCCCCCGGCGCCGCCCCATCGCAATCAGTTCGTGGATGCTGGCGGCGGGCAAGGCGACCGACGCCTTCTGCACCGTGGCCAGACGCTCCTTGGGATTGTCGCATTGAGCGAGAATGTAGCGGTAGACGTCGCTGGCGCGCGGGGCGTCGCCAATGCCGGAGAAGGCCTCTGCCACCCGCCACAACAGATCGATCTCCCGGCAGGTCAGGAGATCTTGCGCTTCGCTCGCGATATCGATGACGAGATGCCAATCCTGGTCGTCACCGGCCGCCACGATCCGCTGGCGCTGCTCGGCCTGGACCAGCTTGGTACTCAGATCCGACGACGGCATGTAACTGGGCTGATGGCTCTGGAGATTGGCGATCTCCTCGCGCAGGGCCTCGAAGCGCTTCTCCGCGAGCAGGGCCCACAAAGGCTGCTCGTCGATCGCCGTACCGGCAGCCTCGAACAGATTCTGCGGCGGCTGCCAGCTCGGATTCAGGGTCTTGAGACGCCGAACCTCGGCGGCCACGCGTGCGGTATCGCCCTGCGAGGCATAAAACCGCAACGCGCTCTCGTCGACGAGCTTGGCGGCCGGCACTTGCGGCAGCGCTGGTTCCGGCGTCGCCCGGCGGATCTGCAACCCCGCGACACCGCCCGTCACCGGTCGCGGCACGGCCGGCTCTGCAGCCCTCGCCGCGGCCGTTTCGAGCTTGAAGGGTGTCTGGGCGAGGGCCGGTGCCAGCCAAAGCAGTGCCAGGCCGGTGGACATGAGCAACTTCAGAGACATTGCGGCCTCCTTTCACTGATGGCGAGGGTGCTGAGCAAAGCCAGGGTCGAGGGGTAGTAGAGGTCGTTCTTGCCCGTCGCGAGATCGGGGGGAACCGGTCGGTCCGACAAGACGCACTGGATGAACGCGAAGATCAGCCGGTAGCCCGGGGCGTCGAGCGTCGCTCCGGCCTGACCGTCGTCGATGTCTAGGACGAAGGGGCCGAGGTTCTCGGCAGCGTTCCACATCGTCGCATAGGGCCGCAGCAGATCGGTCGACACGTGGCCCGACCAGCCGACATAAAGCGGGATGCGCACGGCGTTGTAGCTGAAACGCCGTTCGAACTTGGCGGCCGGCGCGGGCTTGTCGCCACCCAGCGCCAGCCACTCGGGCGGCACGCGCAGCGGGCCAAAGCGGCTCTCCCGCAGCAGCTGGACGCCCGAGCGTCGCAGCCCCGCCCAGTCATGACCGGGCGCCAGCTGCTCGAGACGATCGAGCGCGGGGAAGACCCAGTAGGACAGGTTGACCACCGGACCGTCGGGCTGCGACTTCGCGTCGAACCCGACGGCGCCCGGGAGCAGGATCGGCCCGTAGCGGCTCGGGATCACATTGTGCCGAAACAGCGCTGCGGTGATGCGGGTCATCGCCGACTGGTAATCGGGCACGTCCCAGCGCAGCGCAGCCTCCCCCAGCGCCCAGGCGATCAAGAGATCGCCATCGCTGGCATTGTTGCGATCGGTGACTTGGGGGGTCGCCTTGGGATCCCAGCGCCAGGCCGCAAGACCATCCTCGCGAATGTAGAGCTCGCGCGCCGTCCACTCCCAGATCCGCTCGAAGGCCTCGCGATCCTGCGCGGCCAAGGCCAGGACCATGGCGTAGCCCTGCCCCTCGGAATGGCTGATGCCACCGTTGCCGTTGTCGATGACGCGTCCATCCGGCTGTACGAAGCGCGCCCTGTAGCCGGGCCATGCCTTCGCCAGAAGGGCAGCCGCCTTCGGCACCGGCGCCACCTGCGCGCGTGGGCTTTCTCCCCCCTTGGTCTCGGCTGAGGCCGCGGGAGACAGACACCCGAAGGCGAGCACGAGGGCCGCCCATCCCGACCGGCGAAGGCTCACATCCGCCTCGTGCGCAAGACCGCGGCCGTGCTCAGGGCCAGGAGCAGGGACAAGGCTGCAAGCCCCGCCAGATAATAGCGCTGATTGAGGGCAAACCAGCCGGCCAGGGTCAAGCGCAGGTTCGACGGTGAGAAATCGCCCGAGCCGATATAGACCTGGGCCGCAGCCGCATGGTTCTCCGGCCCCCAGCCCTGCGGCCGGACAAAAGCGCTCTCCCCGTTGAACCGGGTCCAGAAATGCACGCTCGTTGCCGTCGCGATCAGGTCCTCGAGTTGGCCCGGATCGGAGGCGAGCACCATGGTCTTGAGCGGCGGGACCTGCGTCGCACCGAACAGGTTCTGCCACGGCTCGTGCGTCGCGAGCACGCTGACCTCCTGCAGGACGGTGAGATCGGCAGGACCGGCGGGACCAGCGGGTGCAGCCCTCCTTGCGGCCTGACGGCGCTCGATCAGGCCGAAATCCTGCAGGGCAGCCGTGATGCCGCTGATGTCACCGCGCAACACGTTGCCGGCGCTGTGGACCCATTCGCCCAGAGGGAGCCTGTCGCTGAGCGCGCGCAGGCTCCATGTCGGCCGGGCGTCCTGGAAGAGCGAGAACGCCGCGGGCTGGAGCGACGCCGGCGCGGGAGCCTCGACGGCCACGGCCGCGGTCACCACGGCTGACGCAGCCGCCTGGCGCGACAGGGTCTGCGCCGCCTCGGTGGGGGGCCCGAAGAACAGGCCCGATGCGCCCGCGACGTCGAGCGAACCATAGCGGAAGGCAGCCGCCACCGGCTTGCCGCTCGCAGCCGTCATCCGACCGAGCCACGTCATCGCAGCGGAGAGATAGCGCGGATCCGACGACGACACGGCGACGGTCGTGACATCGTCCTGCCCGATATGGGGAAAGCCATGGGCCAGCGTCGCCGCGAGGTTCGGCAGCACGCTGACCCGCGCCAGTTGTCCAAAGCTGATCCGGCTCGAGCCGTTGATCGCCAGGCGTGCCGGTGAAGCGGCTGCGACGGTGGCATCGCAGGCACGCTCGACAGGCGCCAGATGCGCCTCCACGGCCACGAAGTTGAAGCCGGGCTTGAACATCTGCATCGGCAACTCGATGCGCCGCTGATCGGCCTCGCCCGGCCCGCGCTGATGGATCGGCACGACGGCGGCGATCTGATCGTTGACGCGGATGCTGATCTGCTTGCCCGGGCCGGCTTCGCCGATGAAGGACGATTCGAGCAGAAGCGATGCGCTGCCATAGGGGGCTGCGAAGAAGTCGCTGGGGAGCTTGAAGCCGAAGCTCGACTGCAGCATCCGCCCATCGAAGATGCGGCTGTCGACCCCCAGCTCCGCGAAGCTGAACGACGAGCCGCTGTGCACCGCTCGTCCCTTCGTATTGGCCAGGGCCCGCCGGCCGGGACTGGAACCGGTGGGTGCCGACGCCGCCTCCGTCAGACGGCGCAGGGTGGTCTCGACATCGACGCCCGGGATCGACCGGACCATCAGCGTGCTGCGGCCGGTCTCCGAGTCGGCGCTGAAGAACAACCCCAGATCACTCTCGAGCTGGATCGCGCCGGCCGGCGCCTCCCCACCGACGACGAGGTCGATCCCGGGCCCGCCCCCCGCCTCCGGCGCGATCTCGACGTGGGGACGCTGGATGTTGGCCGACAGGATCACGGCATTGACGGCTCGCATGGCGCGATCGAGTTCGAGCGTATCGGGCGCGCCGCCGATCCGCAGGCGGATCGGCGTCCTCTCGCTCCCGCTGGCGGAAAGTGCCGGAAGATCGACCAGACGGCGCAGGGCCGCTGCGGCCGGCAACCCGATCAGACCAGAATCGGAGAGGTTGATTTCGCTCCACAACTCATAGGTCGCAGTGACGCTGCAATCGACCCGGTGACGCTGGCTCGCCACGAACCGGACCGCATTGTAGCCCGCCGTCATCACGCCGAGCGGGATCGGCAGAATGGCAAGCCCCTCCCGGTTCGTGGCATCGAGGCGAACCTCGCCGATCGTCTGGTCGTTGATCAGCACGAGAAGTCGGGACCCTTCCGGCAGGTTGGAGACTGCGTTGCGATACGCGACACGGAAGGCATTCGTCCGCAGCGCCTCGGCCTGCGTCAGGAAGAGCGAGCGCTCATCGCTGGCCAGTTCGCCTCGCAGGACCAGCCGGTCGTTCAAGAGGGCCAGAGGCCGGAAATCAGCTTCGCTGATCGGCTTGGCGGCAAAGAGGACCGGCTGCGGCCTTGGCGGCTGCCGGCTCTCGAGGGACTGGGCCGCCGCAGCGTCGATCAGTCCGACGAGGGCAGCCGTGCTCATCAGCGTGCGCAGAGCAAGAAGCATCGAAAATCTCCGTCTTGTCGTGGCGCGTCAGGCGGTCGTCGGCCGAGGGATGTCCCCGAGGCCTGTGGCCTTGGGCAGTCTGGCCAGCCCCTTACGCGCCGGGCGCACCGACGGCATGACCGCCTCGTCGGTGTGGACCGGGTCGACCGGCGCAGGCGGCGCAAGAGGCGCAGGCGCGACCGGTGAGGTGCGGCGGAAGAGCAGGAAATAAAGCCCCCGCAGCATTTCGCGGGCGCCCCACAGCACGGTCCCGACACTGGCGGCGATGAGATTGCGCCTTACGTGACGAGAAGCGCGCATGTCCCGCACGGCCGTCAGATCGGCATAAGCGACGTCCGCCACCAGCCGGTAGCGCTCGGGGGCGCTGTCGACGAAGCTCAGACCGAGGATCCGCCCGCCCTCCCCGGCAACCGCCGTCGCAATCGCGACCTGCGCCTGCAGCACGGTCTTCGAGCGGACGCCGGCGACGCGGATCGTGGCACGATGGCGACCCGGTGACAGGTGCTGGGCCTGGGCGCCGGCGAGACGGACCTTCAGGCCACCGATCGAGGCGTCCAGCACCTGGACCGGAAGCCTGAGTCCCTCGACGAGCAGCTCGCCCGATCGGTTGGCCGAGAGACGCTGGATCTTGCGACGCTCGCGGCGTTCGGACACGACGCCCAACGCCAGGCCCGCCAATATCGTGTTGAACAGATTCCAGATGCCGACGACGAGCAGCAGGTTTCGCGACGCCGGCTCCTCGAAATAGCGCCAGGCCGTGAATGCCGTCGCGGCTGCCAGGATGCCGAAAATCGCATAGAACGGCCATGCCAGCGGCGAGAGGCCATCGTCGGACAGAGAATTGCCCTTTTGCGTGACGTTGAACTTCGGCGCACGGGGATTGGCCAGCACGCTGAAGATCGCACCCGACAGGTACACCGACTGGATGTACTCATACAATTCGGAGACCCAAGGCCAGCGCAGGCGGCCATAGAGGTAGTTCTGGATCAACATCACGGCGACTATGTAGGTCAGCGTGTAGGCGACGAACTCCTGCGGGGAAGCGTTGTAGATTTCGAGATTGAAGACGATGAAGAACAGCGGCGAGATCATGAAGATCAGGCGCGATAGCGGAAACAGCCAAAACAGGTTGCTGGAGGCGTAACAGAGCTTCTGCGGCAGGGAGAGACCGCGCTTGAACAGCGGGTTCTTCAGCATGAAGATCTGCAGCATGCCCCGGCACCACCGCGAGCGCTGGCCGATGAAGGATTCGAACGTTTCGGGCTGCAGGCCGGCGATCAGCGGCTTCTCGACGTAAAGGCTCTTCCAGCCGCGCGAGTGGAGTTCGAGCGCAGACTCGCAATCTTCTGTGATCGTGACGCCGGCAAAGCCGCCCACCTCGTCGAGCGCCTCGCGGCGCAGCACCGCAGCCGAGCCACAGAAAAACGCGGCATTCCAGCTGTCGAGGCCCTTCTGGATCGCACCGTAGAACATTTCGTTCTCGGACGGCATGCTCTTGAAGGTCTGCAGGTTGCGCTCGAGCGGATCCGCGTTGATGAAGAAATGTGGCGTCTGGACCAGGAAGAGGCGCCGATCCCCAGCAAAGAAACCGACTGTTTCCCGAAGGAAATCACGGGCGGGAACGTGATCGGCATCGAAGACGACAACGAGCTCTCCATCGGAATGGGCAAGTCCGTTGTTGAGATTGCCTGCCTTGGCGTGGAGATTGCGCTCGCGGGTCAGATAGGTGACGTCGAGATCGGCACACAGCTGCTGCATCGAGGCCCGCCGCTGGCGAGCGGCCGCGGCCGCTGACGGATCGATGCTGTAGACCTTCTCGTCCGTGCCGCCATCGTCGAGGAGATAGACCCGCAGCTTCTCCGCGGGATAGTCGAGACCCTTGATCGCCGCGAGCGTCGAGGCCACCAGATCCCGCTCTTCGTTGTAGGACGGCAGAAAGACATCGACGGTGGGAAGCTCGTCGTCCGGTTGCTGCGGCGCACGCCCCCGGGTGATCGGCTGGGCGTTCACGAACAGGCCCAGTGCGAGCATCGAGATGCAGTAGAGTTCCGCGATCAGCAACAGCACTCCGGGCAGAAAATCCGCGGGCTGACTCGGCGATGGAACCGTCTCGGTGACGCGCCAATAAACATAGCGCACCACGATGACGGATCCCAACGCCAAGAAGATATGCCGAAACAGGCCGGTGAGCTTGAGAACCGAAACCAGAATCATCAAACCCAGAGCAACGATGCTGAAGGCGAAATGCAGCTTGAGTCCGATTGGTTGCGTGACGAAGAGAATGAACGCCAACGCGACGGCTATCCACGTCATCCTGGCCATAAACTGGCTCATCATTACACCCTTTACGCCACGACTACTCACAACGGCGACAACCTATCACCGCGGTAACGAATCTGAAAGGATAAAGATCGAGCAGATCGCCGCATCGTTAATTGACTGGACAATGTCAAAACAATAAAAATCACGAAATAAACAAAAAATATTTCAAGATGACCCGAAAGAAAAGACAATGCTCAAATAAAGATCCTGCGTAAAAATTGAAGTTAGATTGATGCATAATATCGCACAATTTGACCCTACGTCGCCACCAAATACTGCTCTCGACTCCAGCTGAGTCAAGCACAAGAAAATTAAAACCAACAGAAAATTTGATGTATATCGCGGATACTAACGATAACCCTCTCCTCCACCGAACGTTAGCCTGCCGCGAAACTGCCCAAATTATTGGCGCACGGCCCTATGTCTGGACGATCCTTGGGCGCCTGATCGCGCCGTCAACGGGGTTCTTGCTGGCAACGTCGGGACTGTGCCATCGACCGCGACCAACGCACCCGTGCCGGGCACATCAATTCCCCGACAGCGCGTGCATGACCGGACTGCGGATGTCGCCCAGTGTAGGCACTGCGACGGCCGGCGAGGGATCGGGTCACGGTCCGCGCGGTCCTGCGATAGGCAGCTTGCACCGAGGGCAAGCCATCGGGATCAACGACAGGATCGCAGCCTGCGTGCCCATGCCAAGGCCCTGATCGTGCGTGAGCGGCCTCGCGTTCGCGAACACGGCGTGAGCGACGCGGCATGCGAAGCGACGCAGCGTCGCTCACTCAACCCCAGATGGTCCTGATCGACGGCTTAGCTTTCCGGTAATTGAACGCGTGTATCGTCGATTGCGATGGTCGAGCTCCTCCTCATCATAACGGTCGCCGCGTGCATCGGCTGGTGGCGCGCAGTGAGGTTGTTGGCGCGAAGCCGAGCCCTTCTTCGCGACGTCGTAGAGGGCATGCCGGACGGCTTCATCCTGTGGGATGCAAACGACAGGCTTGTCGCTTGGAGTGACAGGGTCAGCGACGTCTACACGATAACGGGGCCTCAGCTGCGCTCGGGTCTCCCGTTCGAAGAGCTTCTTCGGCGCGGCGTTGAAATGGGACAGTACCCAGCGGCGGCCGGGCGCGAAGATGAGTTCATCGCCGAGATGACGGCGAGGCACCGCGCGACGGGGACGACCGAATGCCAGCTCATCGGGGACCGCTGGATGCGTATTCGTGAGATGCGAACGCCGTCAGGCGGTATCATCGGCTTGAGGACCGAGATCACCGACCTCAAGCGAGCACTTGCTGACGCTGCCGCCTCACGCGCCGCTGTTGAACACGTCGCCCACCACGATGCTCTGACCGATCTGGCAAACCGTCGGCTGTTTCTCAAGAAACTCGGTCGTGCCCTTCGGGAGCGCGATAAAGCAGCGACACTTTTTATGGATCTCGATGGCTTCAAGCTGGTGAACGACCGCCTTGGCCATCTCGCCGGCGACAGTTTGCTGCGTGCGGTCGCTGCTCGTCTGCTTGACGTCGTCCCATCCGATAGCGTCGTCGCCCGGCTCGGAGGCGACGAATTCGCCGTATTGGTCGGGCCAGGATACGAGGCCGAAGTTGTCGCGCGGCGCATCGTCGAGGCCATCGCCAGGCCATTCGACCTCAACGGCGAATACGCGGAATTGGGTGCATCCGTCGGCTTGGCGCATGCGCGGTCCGGTGAGAAAGCGGAAGAGTTGATGAGACGGGCCGATGAAGCCCTGTACAGCGCCAAAAGGGCCGGTGGTCGTTGCGTTCGTCTGTATCCTGCCGACGCAGTGGTCGCGGCGGCGTGACGCCGGTCCGAGGATCACGAGGCCCAGGCAAGGCGCGTATCGTCGTGCCCGACGTGATAGAAGCGGTGTCTGGGCCCCTATGGCCGCCGTTTTGACTTGAAGCCGATCGTGGCAAGTCGGGGTCGAGCGGCAAAAGTCCGCAAGCATCGAGGCCAGGACTTGGCTCGTTCCGGCCTCCGCGAGCTCGGCCCACTTCCGATTGCTGGTCAGCGACCGACGAAGGCGGCGACGGCGGCTATGGCCAGCGCGATCACCCGGATCCCCTGCGCCATCAAGACATGCGGAGAAAAACGACCGCGAGCGCAAGCCGGCTGCCGCGTCGATCAGGGCGCAGGGCGTCGACGAACGTGAAAAGGGCATCGAAGGACCGACCCATCCAGTCGGTCGATACCGCGAGACAGGAAAGCGCTTCTGCGCCACTGCGCCTCCAAGCGCGGAATGGGCCGGCCCCTCCCCGCGGAAGGCTGTATTGGCCGGCGGCCTCGTGGGCCGCATCAACCGGTCGAACACATGGCCGCAATGCAGCACTGCCGCGGTTCAACGAAAGCCGCGCCGACGGCGAGCCGCCGCACCTCCCGCTCCGTTGTCGCGGCCCTGGCCAAAGTGACCGTTGGCGTCACGAAACACCCGCCCCGCCGGTCTCGGCGCCGAGGCCGACACTTCGCTCGATCTGATCGATTGTGACAATGGACATGGCAGTCCCGGCAGCGGCAGCGATGTCACCGATCAGTTGGGTCGCCTCGGCGACGCTGATGGCGTTGATGCCGCGATGGGCGTTTATGGCGATCATGGCCATTCGGGTTGACGCAAAATAGGCGGCCGCGGTCTGTGGAATGACATCGGCTTTTATTCTGGCTTCGTTTGACCTGTGCTCATCGAGAATGCGCCAGAGCGCATCTCGGCACAGATCCATCGCCCCGTCCTTGTCCACTCAATATTCCTCAGCTGATCCGATTTGCCGGCACTCGTTCCGTGACCGATAAGCTGAATGGTGTGGCTGGGCATTGAGCTATCTCAATCGCGGCCCAGCAGCACGCCGCAATGGGGGCGGCAGGTCGTGTCCCGATACGGAGCGTCCCTGCGGGCGGTCATCGGCGATGTTTGGGCCGCGAACGCAAACCCTGACCCCAGAGATACCGATGACGGGAGACGAACCTTAGCGGGCTGCGGGAGAGAAGCCCCCACGCCGATCCGCTGCACGAGACGATCAAGTTGCCGCGCAGCGACTGATGGATCCCGAAGTCGGCAGAATGACCGGCGCCGGCTTCAGCGCGAAGAGCCCGGGGCGACTGACGGAGCGTGAACGCTGTAGTGAACGCGACTGCGAGCCGGGCGCGGTCACTGTCGAGCGCACGACCATTGGCCGCCTATGCCGATGACCTCAGAGAACGTGCCCAAGGGTCACGAGGGCGACGGCCGCCGCGGAGTAGAGCGCCACCTTGACCGAGCCTTGCCTGACCCGCTCGATCATCTCAGGAAGGGTGTAGGAGATGTCATTCATGAACCTTCAACCGACGAATCGGGCCGTGGTTCCCCCTTCCCGCTCGACCAGCGCTTCACAGGCCACAGAATCTCCGAAACCGTCTGGTGATGTGCCGCCCCGCGACCACGAAAGGATCTCCTATGCGCGCAGTCTATATCCATTGTCCCGAGACGGGGCTTGCCGTCGATACGGGCATGGTCAGCGAGACCACGCAACTCAGTCACATCACACTGCAGGGCACGATCGAGGTCTGCCCGGCCTGCTAGGACCGACATCATTGGACGACGGAAGAGGCCTGGCTCGCCGCCGATCGGGTCGCACCGGCGCCGAGCGGCCAGGCCGAACCGACACAGACGTGAGAGCCGAAGTCTACCGGTGCAGCCCCCGGCCTGAGGCTGAGCGGCGACACGCCGTCTTGCCCGTGCGGAGGGCACCGCCGTCATCCGGCGACCCTTCGGCAAGCAGACCGTCGCCGTGAAAAAGAGGGCGCGAGGGAAGAGGTCACAAGGGGCGAGCGAAGAGGACAAGAGCAGAAAGCGCAAGGAGCTGTGGATCGGCTGACCCGCGACGACGAGAAGGCAAGACTGCGACATGGTGAAGCCTCCAAGGGGCCGCAATAGCTCATGTCAGCAAATTGCGCTTCGCACCGCCGACGAGGCCTTCGAACACCGGCCACCGGGCGCGACCACCACCAGCGCCGAACGCGCTCGCCGGCCCCAGATCGCGACGACAACGGAAACCGGCAACAAATCGACCAGACAAAAAATGGATTGGACACGGTCACGATCTGCCAAGGTTTGGCCGCTAGTCTGCTCGGCCATCGACGTCGTCAAAGGGATTTTGGACCAGTGGCAGCACGAGCAGCAGACGTTCATCGCCCTTCCAACGATGATGGACAAGAGCCCGATGGCTTGAAATCCGACTGGATCGACCTTGGCCGGGCGGAAGCCGTTCATTGTCTCTCAGGGGACGATCAGTCGGGAGATTGGGTCCAGCGCGGCTCCTTTCCCGCCCTCGTCGATATCCCTTACCTGCAGGAGTTCAGCTACGATTTCGCGACGGGGATCCTGGATCTGGTCTTCGAAGACGATGAAGGTGGGCCTCGCTGGACCCTGTCGCGGGTCGCGACACAGCTTGACAACGGTACCCCTGTGAACGCTCCACCCGGCCTCTCGCAGGAAACGCAACAGGAGATCGACGAGGGACTGAGCTACTGGTGCGGATCGTTGGGTCTCATGATCATCACCGAGGCACAAAACCACCATATCGCGTTGCGAGGTCACCTCGGCTCCCTTTTTGAGCCGCAGCGTCCCGTTCCGCTTCACGTTCTGCCGCATCTGGCGTCCGTGGATCTTATCAATGCGACCATCACGCTCTCGAACGGCGAGGTGATCTATGGCGTCCAGGCACGCCTCGGCTCCTCGCACAACCCCAATCGGACCCCGGAAGGTGACACGCTCATCGCCACGATCGAGAAGTCGAAGATCCTATGGGCGCACCTGAACTGGCTCTCGCGGACGTACAACCGCGATCCGCTGCCAAAGCGTGCGCCAACGGACCATTACGACTCCGAGATCTATCTGGTTGAAGACCTCAAACTTCCACGCGATCCCAAGACGAATGGCGACAGAACCTTCCGGGACGCCCGCGCGCTCTACAAAAAGATCTCCCGGCTGGAGCTCTGGGACGACGTCGATTCGATCCTGGATCGGTTTAGATCGGCCGCTGTACAGCGGGACAAGGCGCTTGCCCCGCCACCACGTCCGATCACGATCGACAAGCGCGGCTTCGACCGGTAGCCGCTCCTGCCGCGCAACTGAGCCGCCGTTATCGCCTACGTCGGCCCGGCCGATGGCAACGGACGAGCGGGCTGGAGCGTGGCGTTCGCGAGAAAGGCATCCCGCCGGCTGATGCGGCGGGTGCCGGAACGCTGATGAGGTCATCTGCCGCAACCCTGTCGATCAGCCACCCTCTCGCATCGACCCGAAATGTGCGCGCATCGGCCGTGTGGGTCGCGGACACGACCGGCCGGACAGGATCCAGGCCATGCTCACGAGGGCCGCGGTCCCATCTGCACCCCCTCGTCCGGCGCGGCGCCCACTCACCAAGACGTCGATCCGAAACACGGGCATCCCCCAGCCCGTCGCTGTCCCCGGCGTCGGACATGAGGAGACCCGGTCAGGCGTGCCCCCGATCAAACCGGTCTGCCGCGTCATTCGGTCCGGTATCGATCGGCGTCGGACGCGCTGACACATGTCGCCAACGAATTCGGCAACGAAATCGGCAATAGGCATTGCGTCCTAAATCGCTGGCGTTGTGCAGCCGTCTCCGGCACGTCAGAGGAATGGAAGCTAAGAATACACCGACACGGCAGCAAGGCGGGTGGCGCCAAATCGGCGTCGACGAGCCCGCTTGCCAGGATGGGTCCCTCCCGGCACTCCCGCGGGAGAGCCACGCTGCCGGCGCCGTCGGCACGGCGTGTCCGCCCGGCCCCGCCGCCCCCGATCAGCCGACCCTTCCCCTGCCCCATCGGCCCAAGGCGCCCGAGCCCGCGCCCATAGGCGACCGTCAGCCGGCCGTATTGCCCCAGCAACGGAGCAAGCGGTCGCGGCAACGTCGCCGGCCCACGCCGTCGAAAACCCAAATCGAAATCTCGAAACCGGGAGGAAGGCATCCGACCCCACAGAACCCGCACTCGCAGACGCTTCGCACGGCGCAGGACAAGACCAGACCATGACCGTTCACGACCAACAGAACACCAAGAAGGGGCGCCGGCATCAGCGGACGACGCACCAATTCGAAGACCAGATCGGCCACATCACCCTGTTCGTTCTCCAGCGGGTCGCCGACGGCCTCCCCGGCCTGCCCGGCCATCCCAAAAGGACGGGACATGTCGCACTCTCGGTCATCGCCGAGGAACTGGGGGTCCCGGTCGGCAACCTGACCCATCCCAGGCTCAGCGCGCACCTGAAGGACCTCGCGGCCACCTATGGCGTCGAAACCCCTCAGCAGGCGACGCTCGCCAAGGCGCTCACCGTCATCGAGACGACCTACGACCAGGAGCCGGTCCCCTTTCGGGGCCGCAACCCCCACCTGTCGGCGATCCGTCTCGCGACCGGTGTCGCGGTGACGGTCCTCAAGACGGCCGACGCGCAGGCTCTGCTCAGGGCCCTCGCCAAGCGCAACGGCACGGTGTCGCCGAAGGTCGATCACCAGGCCGAGATCGAGGCCCTGGAGGCATACGGCGCCAGACTGCGGAAGGCTGGGCTGCCGCTACCGGCGATGCCGGGCCGCGACGGTCCCGGCATCACCGTGATCGCCCGCGCCATCGCGATCTCGAACGATCGCTTCGCACGTCCCCATCTCGCCACAGCCCTTGCCCGGCTGGCGCGGGAGCTGGGCGTGGCGTCGACCGTCACCGTCGCGTCCGACGCAGCGCGCTTCACGGCCTTCGTCGACGCGATGATCGCGGCCCGCAAGCCCGTGCCCCACGGACGCAAGGGGATCGCCTACCGAACGATCGGCCAGCAGGCGGGAATCGTCGGCCATCGCATCATCCACAGTCACGCCCTGCAGTCGCAGCTGACGCGCTGGATCCACAAGGTCGGCGTGGAGACGACGCGATGAACGCGCTCGAGGCCAAGCCGACGTCCGGGCGCAGCGATCGTCCCCATGACAAGCTGATCAAGAAGGTCAAGCTCCTCATCCGCGAAAAGTCGTCCCCCAAGCGCGGCGGACCGATCCCCTCACGCGACGTCATCGCCGAGGCCGAGGACGTCGCCGGGATGGCGCGCGAGGCCATCGCCGATGCGATCGACTATGCAGCGATCAACGCGATGCTGCGCCACAACCGGCCAAACGATCTCCGCGCGCCGGCCTGCGTCGCGCTGCTCGTCGAGGCGGCACGGACGCTGGGCCTCGCCCCCGTCGCGCGGCCCCGCCCGACGCTCGCCGATCTGCAGCGCACCGTGCGCGCGCATCCCGAGGCAGCAGAGCTCGAGCCCGCGCTCGCCTTCGTCCGGACGCAGGCGCTGATGACGAACGCGACCCCGATCGCGCCGCTCTTCACGCCCCAGCTCGCGGGCCTGATGCCGTCGCTGCTCGCCCGCAGGGAAAGCGAGGTCGCGCCCGAGTCCATGGCGAAGCTGTTTCGGCTGGCGACGGACATGGAACGGAGCGCCGACCTGCCGCCCTACTTCGCCGGAGCGCTCAGGGCCGTGATGGACCAAAACGGATGGACGAGCGCCAGACTGGCGAAGATTGCGGGTGTCGACGAGGCGACGGTTCGCCAGTGGTGCCGCGGGTCGGAGCCGCGCAGCCACCAGCACGCGATCTGCAAAGCCTTGGAAACCGCTCTCTCAGTCCCGCCCGGCACCCTGCTCGACCGGATGAGCACAACGGCGATCCGCATGAACAGCTGCAGCGTCCTCACCGACGACGTCCGCGACGAACTCGATGCGCATTCCATTCCGATCCGCGCCCTGGGCGACGATTGGAACGGCCTCGACGATCATGAGAAGCGCTGGCGTGTCGCGACCCTGAAGAAGCTAACGCTCACGGGCGTGCCCTATCGGGACTATGCCAGGAGCGATCATCACGATGAACTGCCTCCCTTCTGCAATCCGGACTTCGACCGGGAGTTCGAAGCCCTGCGGATCTTCAAGGAGGCCAAGGAGACCGACCTGTTCGACGACGATCCGTTTGAGATCATGACGGTCGCCGGCAAAAGCCATTTCAAGAATGGTGGCATCTGGCGGGAGACGACCTCAGTCCTGCAGCACAAAAACGCCATCCGCATTCTGCGCGCACTGCGCGCCGAACTGCCGCCCACCCTGCAGGCTCAGCTCGACCGCCAAGGGCTCGGCGCTCTGGCGAGCGCCAAGCTCGTCGTCGCCGGAGCGAAAGCGATCGCCCGCCGGCGCTGTCGGCGTCTCGCCCGTTCCGGCTTCTTCGCCGACAGCCGCAATCCGGCTCCCAAGGATGGACTGGTGTTCGCCCATGGCGATGTCAGCCGCCTCATCGTCATCGCCGGCTACCTCAACCCCGCGACCGGCTATCTTTTCAAGAACCCGCCTGTGCTGAGGTGCCTCGACGGCTTCATCGATCAGGCCTGGATCGACGGGGCGAGGGCTGACTGGCCGGCGGTGGCAGTCGCGGAACGCAAGCTCATGACGAAGGCGGCCGGGAAGATCGCCAGGCGCATTTACGCCGTCCGTGATCCCTGGCTGCCGATCATGCCGTTGCTGGAGCTCCCTGCCCCCCTCGAGCCGATCTACCGCGCGCTCGACCGGATGGAGGCCGATCGCCCCCCTTTCGCCGCTTCCCCCGTCGGGATGGCCCGGCACGATCGCGACCACTGCCTGTTGCGCCTCTGGGTACACACCAAGCTGCGCCGCTCCTGCCTGGTGCAGCTGACCTACCGACCCGACAACACCGGGATGCTCCGCTTCACGGCCGATGGCGGGGCGCTGCTCGTGATCCCCCAGGAGCTGTTCAAGAATGCCGGATCCAGTGCCTTGCCTGAGGGAGGCCAGCCGATCGAATTCGTGATCGAGCCGGCGGAGAGGCGGTTGCTTCGGATCCTGCGTCGGTGGGTTGTGGGCGAGGGTCACTCGCGCTCCCTCCTGTGCCATGACCACAACAATCACTTCCTCTTCCCCGGAGACAAGGGCGGCGCGCTCAATGACGCAAGCGTCCATCGTATCTGCATGGCCTTCAGCACGCTGTACCTCGTGGCGCTGCCCTGGCGCCCCGGTGGCATCCCGGGTGTCCTGCCCTTCGGCGCGCACGCCATGCGGGATCTCGCCGGCACTCACGTGATCAAGGTCAGTGGCCTGAAGGACGACGCGGCGCTGGCTCTCCTCGATACGGTGGAGACCATCACCAAGGCCTACTCGCGCTTCACCAGCGCCGACAAGACGCGGCGCAGTACGCGGCAGATCCGCGCCTCGTTGCCTCCCGACCTTTTCGCAGACGACGATGACGTCGACTGATCCGAAGGCGATCCGTGCGCTTGGCCAACCGGACGCCGGTCCGAAAGGCCGAGCGGCTGGTCACGCGTGGCACCAAGGGGAGTGACGTCTTCCGCGCACTATGGGGCGAAGCCCACCGCGGCATGCTCGTACCGGACTTCGATCCGCAGGGGGGCGCGATGTCTGCAGTTGTGCCGCGATGGCCGTCGCGACAGCGGTGGGGGCGACGGCTCGTCCTGGCGTGTCGCGAAGCGCCGGCGGGTTGTTAGACGTCCGGCGCCGCGCCTGCGCCTGCGTGCTGCACAGAACCATGCGACCGCCCCGCGCCTTCCCCCCGGGCCCGGCGGTCGGCGGCCTCCTTGCGGCGCAGACGCATGAGCTCGCGTGGTCGCTCGCAAGTGTCCGGTCGGCCGGTCTTTGGGCGGCATCAACACCATCGTATGGCAACGAACGCAGCCCGCGAACCGCGCGGTGGCGACACTGTCAGAGGGGCTCGGGAGGCGGACGCCGCGCCTCGCCGAGCCCGAGGGCCGGCGCTTCGTTCTCATCACCCGTCCCGCCAGCCTGCCCGATCGCGATGCGAAAAACCCGCCGCCGGCAACATGTCGGCGTGCAGTCCGGTCGCGTTATCGAGATCCTCTCCCTAAACGACGGCGAACAAGACCCTCATGTCGCGACCGCCACCGCATTCCCTTCGATACCGTCCAACGCTCTTGCGCGCCGGCGAGCCCGGCCCGATCGGCTCAGGCTTCGGCCCCGGCGTCGGTCAGCAGGCTGCATCGGCTGGACTCATCGAAACCCATCGCTGTGGAACGAGACCGGGGTGCGAAGCGCATCGGCGACAGCCCTCGCTTTCCAGCTGCCGCGATGGTCCTCAAGGGGCAGATGGCGCCAGCACTATGAGCGTCGCAACTGCCGCGGCGTGGGAGCCGCGGGGCCGGGTTGCTGCACGATCGGTCACTGCAGCAATCCGAGTCCTGTTAAGTCAAAACCCCCAGTTCGCCAAGGATCTGCTGGAGGTCGGACTCCAGGAGGGTCGAAAGCTACGTCAGATTAGCCGCGCGATTTCATCGCCAATAAAAGCCAAATGCAACAGAACTCCTAGAACAGTATGGGCAGCATCAGGCCACGTCCGCCCGGATGCCGACATCCGGTGCCATTACGCCCCGGCCGATGTCGACGTAAGTAAACCCCTTGCCGCGGATTTGCTCGGCCCGGTAGACGTTGCGCAGATCCGCCAGGATCGGCGTGACCATCGCGGCCTTGATGCGGTCGAAATCGAGCGCCCGGAAGATGTTCCACTCGGTGACGATCACCGCCGCATCCGCCCCCTCGACGCACTCATAAGCGTCCTTGCAGTAGGTGACTTCGGAAGGAAGCATCGCCTTGGCCTGTTCCATCCCCTCCGGATCGAACGCCCGGATGATCGCCCCGCCATCCTGCAGCGCGGTTACGATCGCCAGCGAGGGCGCATCGCGCATGTCGTCGGTATTGGGCTTAAAGGTCAGTCCCAGCACCGCAATCGTCTTGCCGCGCACCGAGCCCCCGCAGGCGGCGACAACCTTCTTGGCCATCGCCCGCTTGCGCTGGTCGTTCACCGAGGCGACCGTTTCGACGATCCGCGAGGGCGTGCCGTAATCCTGCGCCGTCTTGATCAGCGCCAGCGTGTCCTTCGGGAAGCATGAGCCGCCATATCCGGGGCCGGCATGCAGGAACTTGCCGCCGATCCGGTTGTCGAGACCCATGCCGCGCGCGACGTCCTGGACATTAGCGCCGACCTGCTCGCACAAATCCGCCATCTCGTTGATGAAAGTGATCTTGGTCGCCAGGAAGGCGTTGGCGGCATATTTGGTCAGTTCGGCCGTCCGGCGGCTGATGTTCAGGATCGGCGCGCTGTTGAGGTAGAGCGGCCGGTAGACGTCGGCCATCACGGCCTGTGCCCGCAGTTCCTCTGTGCCGATGACGATCCGATCGGGGCGCTTGAAGTCCTCGATCGCGGCGCCCTCGCGCAGGAACTCGGGGTTCGACACCACCTCGAATTCGGCGTCGGGACGCAGTTCGCGGATGATGCGCTCGACCTCGTCGCCTGTGCCGACCGGGACGGTCGATTTGGTGACGATGACAGTGTAGCCGTCGAGCGCATGGGCGATCTCGCGCGCCGCAGCATAGACATAGGACAGGTCTGCGAAGCCGTCGCCGCGACGCGACGGCGTGCCGACCGCGATGAACACGGCGTCCGCCTGCGAGACCGGCCCGGCCAGATCGGCTGTGAAGGAGAGACGACCCGCCTCGGCATTGCTGCGCACCAGATCGGCCAGCCCGGGCTCGAAGATCGGGATCTCGCCCTGCTTCAGTGCCGTGATCTTGCTTTCCATCTTGTCGACGCAGACGACCTCATGGCCGAAATCTGCAAAACAGGCGCCGGACACGAGGCCGACATATCCCGACCCGACCATGACGATCTTCATCGGCGTTTCTCCAGTAGCGCCCAGCACGAGCGAAAAACGGCTGATACGAAAACAGGCGGCAGGCCTGTCAGAACCGCAGCGACACGAGCCTCGGTCGCCCCTTGCACGATGCCCCCTTCGACCTAGGCTCTGGCGTAAATGTCTTCAATGCGGATGATGTCGTCCTCTCCTAAATAGGAGCCGACCTGGACCTCGATCAGTTCGAGCGGGATCTTGCCAGGGTTGGTCAGGCGATGGACGCAGCCGATCGGCAGATAGATCGACTCGTTTTCATGCACGATGATCGTCTCGTCGTTGCGAGTGACTTCCGCCGTGCCTCGCACCACGACCCAGTGCTCCGCGCGGTGGAAATGCTTCTGGAGCGACAAGACCCCGCCCGGCTTCACGGTGATCCGCTTGACCTGGTGGCGCACGCCTAGATCGATCGACAAATAGCGGCCCCAGGGCCGCTGGACCTCACGATGTGCGCCGGCCTCCGATTCGCCCTTGGCGGTGATCAGCGCGACCATGTCCTTAACCTTGTCGGCTACCGCCTTCCGCGTCACCAGTATGGCATCGCGGGTCGAGATTACCACGATGTCGTCGAGACCGATCACCGCCACCAGCGCCTCCTCGGAGCGAATGAGGTTGTTGGCGCCGTCAAGCACATAGCCCCGCCCCTCGATGGCGTTGCCGTCCGGATTCTTTTCCGAAAGGTCCCAAACGGCAGGCCAGCCGCCGACATCGGACCAGCCGAAATGTCCTGAGATAACCGCCGCCTTCTGCGTCCGCTCCATGACGGCGTAGTCGATGGAGATCTTCTTCACCCCTTCGAAAGAAGCCTTATCGAGAAGCAGGAAATCGAGGTCACGCTTTGCCTTGGTGACGGCATCCGCCACGGGAGCGGCAATCCCTGGCTCGAACGCTTCGAGTTCGGCGCGCATTGTCATGGCGTCGAAAATGAAATTGCCGGAATTCCAGAGATAGCCGTCGAGCAAATATTGGGCGGCACGCGCCGCGTCCGGCTTCTCGACGAAAGCAGCGATCTGCCGCGCCACATCGCCGATCTCCGCACCGGGACGGATGTAGCCGTAGCCCGTTGCCGGACTGCTCGGCGGAATGCCGATGGTCACAATGCGTCCCTGTGCTGCAACCACACCTGCCTGCCGACAGGTCTCGACAAACAATTCGCCGTCCTGGACGACATGATCGGCGGCGAAGACACCGACGATCGCGTGTTCGTCACGAGCAAGCGCCAGCTCGGTCGCCGTGGCGACAGCCGCCGCGGAATCGCGGCGAACGGGTTCGAGCACGATCTGCGCTGCCAGCCCGATGGCCTGGAGCTGGTCGAGCACCGTGAAGCGATACTCGACATTGGTCACGACGATGGCCTGACCGAAGATGGACGCATCCGACAGGAGTCGCATTGTCCGCTGAAATGTCGACTCCTGACCGAGCAGTGGGATGAACTGCTTGGGCATGGTATCACGCGACACAGGCCAAAGGCGCGTTCCAGCGCCGCCGCACATCACGACGGGGACGATCTTGAACGACATGGGTCAAAAGCTCCTAAATTCGGAGTTCAGTAGGCCTACAGTGCCAGTGAAAGCAACGGGCGCGCCGGACGCATATTGCGTATTGCTCGCTTTTCCTCAAGCGACGCGTGGGGATCGAGGCAGCTTGATCGCAAGAAGGCAGTAGGGACGGACTATGGCCAGATTGTCTTCTGGGCGTTGGTGATGCGCCGCCCACGGGAAACAGCCCAGGCAGACACTTTAGGCGCGATTTGCGAGGAACCACTGATAGGTTTGTGCGATACCGTCCTTGAGGCCGATCTTCGGCGTCCAGCCCATGGCCCGCAGCCGGTCTGCGCTCATGAGCTTGCGCGGCGTGCCATCGGGCTTGCTCGTGTCCTTGACGATCGAACCCTCAAAGCCGACGACCTCGCACACCGTCTGCGCCAGTTCGAGGATCGTCACATCCTCGCCCGAGCCGATATTGACATGCTCGAAGCCCGAATAGGTTTTGAGCAGATGGACCAGCCCGTCGGCGCAGTCGTCGACATGCAGGAATTCGCGCCGCGGCGTGCCGGTGCCCCAGATCGTCAATTCGGCGTCGCCGCGCAGCTTGGCTTCATGCGCCTTGCGCAGCAGGGCCGGCAAGACATGGCTGGACTGGAGATCGAAATTGTCCTCCGGCCCATAGAGATTGGTCGGCATCGCCGAGATGTAGTCGCAACCATATTGCTTGCGATAGGACTGGGCGAGCTTGATGCCGGCGATCTTGGCGATCGCATACCATTCATTGGTCGGCTCGAGCGGCCCGGTCAGGAGTGAATCCTCCTGGATCGGCTGGGGTGCAAGCTTTGGATAGATGCAGCTTGATCCCAGGAAGAGCATCTTGCCGACGCCGGCCTGTCGCGACGCCTCGATGACATTCGCCTCGATCATCAGGTTCTGGTACAGGAAATCGGCCGGATAGGTGTCGTTGGCGAGGATGCCGCCGACCTTGGCCGCAGCCACGATCACGACATCCGGCTTGTTCTTCGCAAGCCAGCTCTCAGTCTGGTCCTGCCGCAGCAGATCGACGTCGCCGCGGCCGGCCGTCAGCACCTCACAGGACTCGCTCTGCAGGCGACGCACCAGCGCCGCCCCGACCATGCCGCGATGTCCCGCGACCCAGATGCGCTTGCCGGTCAGATCAAAGCCGGCCCCACCAGCCAGAACGTCACTCGGCATTACGGCGGCGCTCCTGCTGGACGACCTTCAGGTCGGACGCGACCATCTCTTCGCAGAGTTGCTGCCACTTCGTGTCATGCTTCCAGCCGAGCTTGGTGAGAGCCTTGGTCGGATCGCCGATCAGCAGCTCGACTTCCGTCGGGCGGAAATAGCGCGGATCGATCTCGACCAAGACCTTGCCGGTCTTGGCATCGAGCCCCTTTTCATCGACGCCCTCGCCCTGCCAGGCGATCTCGATGCCGACCTGCTTGAAACCATGGCTGACGAAATCGCGCACCATCGTGGTCTCGCCGGTCGCCAGGACGTAGTCGTCCGGCTCGTCCTGCTGCAGCATCAGCCACATGCCGCGGACATATTCCCGCGCATGGCCCCAGTCGCGCTTGGCATCGAGATTGCCGAGATACAGCTTGTCCTGGAAGCCCAGATGCATCGCGGCGATCGCGCGGGTGATCTTGCGGGTCACGAAGGTTTCGCCGCGCAGCGGGCTTTCGTGGTTGAACAGGATGCCGTTCGAGGCATGCATGCCATAGGCCTCGCGGTAGTTCACCACGATCCAGTAGGCGTAGAGTTTCGCCGCCGCATAGGGGCTGCGCGGATAGAACGGCGTCTTCTCGCTCTGCGGGATCTCCTGGACCTTGCCGTAAAGCTCGGAGGTCGAGGCCTGGTAGAATTTTGTCTTGTTGGTCAGGCCAAGAAGGCGGATCGCCTCCAGCAGACGCAGCGTGCCGGTGGCGTCGGCATTGGAGGTATATTCGGGCGTCTCGAACGAGACCTGCACATGGCTCTGCGCTGCGAGGTTGTAGATCTCGTCGGGCTGAACCTCCTGCACAATGCGGATCAGGTTCGTCGAATCCGTCATGTCTCCGTAGTGAAGAATGAAGCGCTGATCCGTCTCGTGGGGGTCCTGGTAGAGGTGCTCGATTCGCCCCGAATTAAAGGAGGAGGAGCGGCGCTTAACGCCGTGCACGATGTATCCCTTCTCCAGCAGCAACTCGGAGAGATAGGCCCCGTCCTGCCCTGTCACACCCGTGATCAGAGCAACTTTACCAACCCCGGACTTGTCCATGTTATCCTCTGCTATCGGCGGGTAAAAAATCGGGCCCGCCGGCCCAACACCGGTCTTCTTTCCTGCTTGGTGGCGAGGAGGGCGGATCCGGCTCGACGCAAATCCCACATAGCGTAGCATGTGGCAATGGGTGAGGCCCCCGCAGATACGTCCGAGCCGAACCAAGTCTCACGAACGGTCTCAAGCCTCTACCCGAGAAGCCGCGACGGCAGCTGATGGTCGCTCTGAGGCGGGAATGACAACTGGCGGGAGCGTTTTGTAAGCTATGTTGCGAAGGCTTCAGAAATCCGTCAGCGCATCCTCGAGCGGTTGAACCATTGGATCAAGGCAGACCAGCGGCTTATTCGAGCAGCCATGTGTTTCCAGCGCGATCGATCGGCTGACGAAGGATTTGTAGCCCAGCCATGAGCCGATGATCCTGTCGCATCCGCCACAGGCCACGGGCGCATCATCGACGAGATCGGCGGGAATCGCGATCGAAGGGGCACCGCATTCGCAAGCAGCGAATTGTGTCTTCGCAGGCACGTTGGTCATTGAACGCTCCTACTTTAAATCAATCGAGCAAAGTCCGAGCAATATTGGGGCCAACGAATTCTGTCGCTTTTCGGCACCAATCAGGCGCTGCTTCCACGGCCCAACAAAGTCAGTTGAATGCGCAGGCGTCTTCGCGCATGTGAGAATGCGGGAGGTGCCCAAACCGCTGCCCGCTTTCCAACTCTATGGCAGGTTTTCGCGCAGCACGATTTCGGTGCGCGGCGGCTCAACGCCTTGCGTCGCCGGCCGGCCCGCACGGAGATTGGCGAAGATCGAGACGCAGTCCATCATCGCCGCCTGGGGGTTCTGGGTGATCACCGCGTCCATCGCGCCCTCGATCAGCAGGGCGCGCGTATCAGGCGTCAGACCATGGCCGACGAAGACAACGCTATGCTGTCGCGCGGCCTCCTTCAGCGCACGCGCGATCCCCTCCGAGCCGCCGCCGATATTGTAGATGCCCGCAAGGTCGGGATGCTGGGCCAGGAGCGTCTTGGTCTGGCGATAATTGCGTGCCTCCTCGTCATGGCCCTCGCGCAGGCCCACCACCTGGATCGCCGGATACAGGTCCTGGAACAGATGCAGGAATCCCATCTCGCGCTCCTCATGCGCGCGATAGCTCAGGCTGCCGGCGATCATCGCGACCTTGGCGGGCCTCGGGCCGATGAAGCGCGCCAGCAGATACCCGGCCGTGCGCCCGGCTGAGCGATTATCGAGCCCGACATAGGCAACGCGCTGCGTGTTCGCGATGTCGGAAATCAGCGTCACCGTCGGCACGCCATGCCCCGCCAGCCAGGAGACCGCCTCGCGCACGGTCGGATGCTCCAGCGCCATGAAGGCGACGCCATCGACCTCGCGCCCGATTTTCTTGAGGTGCTGCGCGAGCAGTTCGGGCTTGAAGCTCTCGATGGTGTCGACCCGGGCGCGCATGTTGAAGGACGCCAGTTGCGCCTGCGCGCCGCCGATGACCCGGCCCAGCATGCCCAGGAATCGATTTCCTCCCGCCGGCAGCAGGAAGGCGAGCCGCAGTGGCTTGAGCGCGCTCGCCGGCTGCGCCCCATCGATGACGTAGCCGATCTCGCCGGCCGCCCGCAGCACGCGCTGCACCGTCACAGCGCGCACACCGGGACGGCCGTTCAAGACGCGATCGACAGTCGCGCTCGAGACGCCAGCACGCAGGGCGACATCGTCGATCCGCAGCGAACGGCGCCGCTTCGGCAAGGCATCAGGCTCTTGGGGCATCGGCTAAAACCCATCAAAACACATCAAGAATTGAGTTTGACGCCCATCATGGCCGCTCCCTATCGTTCAGGGAAGAACACCATCAACAATCAGATCGCACAGCGATCCAGGGAGGAAGACATGACCGTTTTGACCCGGCGCACGGTGCTGCGCACGCTTGCCGCCACACCCGCACTTTCGCTGATCGGAATGCCGCACATTGCCCGCGCGGCCGAGTTCGAGCTGAAATACGGCAACAACCTGCCGCTCAGCCACCCGCTCAACATCCGCGCCCAGGAAGCGGCCGAGCGGATCGCCAGGGAGAGCAAGGGCCGGGTCGAGATCAAGATCTTCCCCAACAACCAGCTTGGCGGCGACACCGATATGCTGAGCCAGGTTCGCGCCGGCGGCATCACCTTTTTCACGCCCTCCGCGCTGGTCATCGCCACGCTGGTGCCGGTCGCGGCGATCAACGCGGTGGGCTTTGCTTTCTCCGATTACGACCAGGTCTGGAAGGCGATGGACGGCAAGCTCGGCGCCCATGTCCGCGAGGCGATCTCGAAGCTCAATCTCTTTGCCTTCGAGAAGATGTGGGACAACGGCTTCCGTCAGATGACGACCTCGGGCAAGCCGATCGAAGCGGCCAAGGACATGGCCGGGCTCAAGATTCGCGTGCCGGTGTCGCCGCTCTCGATCTCGATGTTCAAGGCGCTCGACGCCGCTCCTGCCAGCCTCCAATTCTCGGAGGTCTATACGGCGCTGCAGACCAAGGTCGTCGATGCACAGGAAAACCCCCTGCCGATCATCCAGGTCGCCAAGCTGTTCGAGGTGCAAAAGAGCTGCGCACTCTCGAACCACATCTGGGACGGCTTCTGGTTCATCGCCAATGGCCGTGCCTGGCGTGGCCTTCCGGCCGACATCCAGAAGATTGTCAGTGACGCCATTAACGATGCCGGCGTGAAGCAGCGCGGCGACATCAAGGCGCTCAACGAGACCGTCCAGGCCGATCTCCAGTCCAAGGGGCTCGTCTTCAACAAGACCAACCCCGAGACCTTCCGGGCCAAGCTGCGCGATGCCGGCTTCTACAAGGAATGGCAGGAGCGTTTCGGCCCGGAGGCCTGGGGCCTGCTCGAAGGCGCCGTGGGCAAGCTCGCCTGAGCCCGCGTCCCGGCTCCATCACCAGGCGAAGGTCGGAGCAACGGCGGCGACATGCCGCCTTGCGCCCGGCCTTCCCGCCTCGCGGCCGGCGTGTGAAGGCGGGGACATCCTGAATCTGCAACCCGATCACCACCGACCAGCACGAGGATATCCCCATGAGCCGCTTCTTCGGCCAAATCCGGCAGGCCGGCTATGTCGTCCCCGATATCGAGGCGGCGATGGATTATTGGAGCCGCGTGCTCGGCGTCGGGCCATTCTTTTACAATCCGAAGGTCCCGATCAAAAACTACCGCTACAAGGGGCATGCCTATGAGCCACACAACTCGGTCGCGCTGGCCAATTCCGGCCCGCTTCAGATCGAGCTGATCCAGTGCCGCAACGCCGTGCCCTCCATGTACAAGGACTTCACGGATGCCGGCCATTCCGGCCTGCAGCACGTCGCCTATTGGACCTCCGACTACGATGCCGACCTCGAACGCCTGACGGCGCAGGGCTTCAAGGCGGTGATGTCGGGCGAGGTCGGCGAACGCGGTCGCTTCATCTATTTCGACACGCATTACCATCCCGGCACCGTGATCGAGCTCTCCGAGGTCGCCGGCCCCAAGGGCGAGATGTTCCGCCTGATCCGCGAGGCCTCAGAGATCTGGGACGGCAGCGACCCCGTGCGGCCGTTTCCGGATTTGACCAAGCTGTAGCGGGCAGCCAGACTTCCCCGTCATTGCGAGCGCAGCGAAGCAATCCAGGCGCCGTGCGCTCTTTGCCCCCTCTGGATGGCTTCGTCGGCTGCGCCTCCTCGCAATGGCGCGCGCCGACCACCGGAATTCTGACATGACCGCCGATCGCTTCGAAGCCACCTACCTGATCGAGACCCCGCTCGACCTTGCCAAGGTCGCCGAGATCATGGCCGGCGAACAGTCGAGCGGCACCTTCACCCGCGTCGCCGGCGAAACCGACGAACTGCGCAGCCGCACGCGCGCGGTCGTGACCCGTATCGAGGAGTTGGAAGTCGCCGCCGAACCCAGCCTACCCAATGCCTGGCTGGCGAAAAAGGCCATCTCCGGCCCCTGGCGCCGCGCCCGCGTCGCGATCTCCTTTCCCATCGACAATGTCGGCGCCAATCTCGCCACGCTGGCCTCAATCGTCGCCGGAAACCTCTACGATCTCGGCGAGGTCACGGGGCTTCGGCTCGACACGATGACCCTCCCGGCGGCCTTCCGCAGCCGCTTCCAGATGCCGCGCCAGGGCATTGCCGGCACGCGAAAGCTGACCGGCGTCGCCTGCGGGCCGATGGTCGGCTCGATCATCAAGCCCAATGTCGGTTTGAGCCCGCAGGAGACGGCTTCGCTCGTTGGCAAGCTCTGCGAGGCGGGCCTCGATTTCATCAAGGACGACGAGATTTCGGCCGATCCCGTCCACGCTCCGCTGGCACAGCGCGTGCCGGCCGTGATGGACGTCGTCCGGCGCCACCAGGACCAAACCGGCAAGGCGGTGATGATCGCCTTCAACATCACCGACGAGACCGACGCGATGAAACGCCATGCCGATCTGGTGGCGCGCGAGGGCGGCACCTGCGTCATGGCGAGCCTCAACTGGTGCGGTCTCTCCGCCATCGAAACGCTGCGCCGCGCGACCGATCTCGCGCTGCACGGGCACCGCAACGGCTTCGGCGCGCTCTCGCGCCATCCGCTGCTGGGCATCTCGTTCCAGGCCTATCAAACGCTCTGGCGGCTGGCGGGCGTCGACCACATGCATGTGCATGGACTGCGAGGGAAGTTCGCGCAGGAGGACGAGGAGGTCGTCTCCTCGGCGAAGGATTGCGTCACCCCACTCGCCGAAGGCATCGACGACCGCGTCCTGCCGGCCTTTTCCTCGGGACAATGGGCCGGAACGGCGCAGCCGACCTTCGACGCGATTGGCCATAGCGACCTGCTCTTCATGGCCGGCGGCGGCATCCTCGCCCATCCCGGCGGGCCGGCAGCGGGCGTCGCCAGCATCCGCCAGGCCTGGGAGGCGGTTGGATCTGGGGTATCCCTGACCGACGCCGCCGCCCTGCATCCGGAACTGCGACAGGCTCTCGACTTCTTCGGCAAGGTCGCGGGATAGGCAGGCCATGACCCCGCCTCGTCCCTCCTATGGCTGGTATGGCGACGATTTCACCGGCGCCACCGATGCGCTGGCCGCACTCGCCGAGCACGATCTGGCGGCACTGCTGTTCCTGCGCATTCCGACGCCGAAGCAGCTCGCAGCTGCCGGCCCGCTCGATGCAATCGGCATCGCCGGCGCCACCCGCGCCATGGCGCCCGAAGCCATGGCGACGGAACTCGCCGCTGCCGGCCGCTTCTTCGCGGAGGCCGACATCGGCATCCTGCATTACAAATGCTGCTCGACCTTCGACAGCGCGCCCCATCTCGGCAGCCTTGGTGCGGCCGCGCGAGCGTTGCGCCCCTTCTTCGCCAATCCCGTCCTGCCGATCATCGGCGGCCAGCCCAATCTCGGGCGCTACTGTCTCTTCGGCAATCTTTTCGCGGCGGCCGGGAGCGGAGGTCCCGTGCACCGCATCGACCGCCACCCGACCATGAGCGTCCATCCGGTGACGCCGATGGGCGAGGCCGATCTGCGCCGGCATCTCGCCGCGCAGGGGCTGGAACGGATCGATCTGATCGACTACCGCAGCTATGAAGGCACCGGTCCCGAGGCCGCGCTGACAGCCCGCCTCGCAGCGGGATCGAACGCCGATGCGGTGCTGCTCGACGTCGCGCGCATGCAGGACCTCGCCGTGATCGGCGCCCTGCTGCGGCGCCAGATGGAGCAGGGCCGGCTGCTCGCCATCGGCCCCAGCAGCGTGGCCCAGGCCCTGGCGCTGACATGGCCTGAAGGTGGCCGGGCTGCCGCCTCCGCTCCGGTCGCGGCGCCGCGTGCGGGCCCGGTGCTTGCGTTGGTCGGCAGCCTGTCGCCGGTAACGCGCGCACAAGTCGAGGCCGCGACCGCCTTTGAGCGCATCGGCATCGACACGGCGAGCCTGCTCTCCGAGCCTGCCTATGCGCTGGCGCTCGAGCAGGATGCGCAGGCCAAGCTCGCCTTGGGCCACAACGTCATGCTCGTCACAGACCGCCCGTCCCAGGCTCCCGACAATGCCGACAACGTCGCGCGGGCCACAGGCCGACTGCTGCGCGGCCTGATGGAGAGGGCAACGATCGGGCGCCTCGTCGTCGCCGGCGGCGATACATCGAGCCTCGCGGTCAAGTCGCTCGACATCTGGGGCCTGTCCTATCGCGCTCCTTGCGTGCCGGGCGCGCCGCTCTGCCGGACGCATAGCGACAACGCCGACCTCGACGGGCTCGACGGGCTCGATATCATCCTGAAGGGCGGCCAGATGGGTCCTGTCGACTTTTTCGACGCGGTTGCCGTCAGCTGACGCCGGATCGGAGCGAGAGCCGCCGCGATCAGCCGCCCCCTCATCGCCCCTGCCAGTGCGGAGCCCGCTTGCCCAGGAAGGCCTCCATGCCCTCGCGAAAATCGGCGCTGGTGTAACACATCACCACGAGGTCGTTCCCATCCTCGGGGACGGCAGCCTTGGCCAGCCGCCGCAGCGCCTCCTTTGTCGCCCGCATCGTCAACGGCGCATGGCTCGCGATCGTTGCCGCAAGCTCCCGCGCCCGCGTCATCAGCGCAGCGTGGTCGCCCAGCACCTCGCTGTAAAGCCCGATGCGCTGGCCCTCCTCCGCCTCGATCAGCCGCGCGGTGAAGATGATCTCCTTGACCCGCGCCGGCCCCAGCAGCGCCGCGAGCCGGGCGTAGTTCGCCATCGACAGGCAATTGCCGAGCGTCCGGGCGATCGGGTAGCCGAAGCGCGCCGAAGCGGTGGCGATCCGGATGTCGCAGGCGCAGGCGATGCTGCCGCCGCCGCCCGTGACCGCCCCCGAGATCGCCGCGATGGTCGGGATCGGGCAGCTCTCGATCGCGGTGATCACAGCTTCGATCCTGTCCTCATAGGCCAGCGCGTCTTCCGGCGTCGCGAAGGCGCGAAACTGCGCGATATCGGTGCCAGCCGCGAAGGCCTTGTCGCCTGCTCCGGTGACGATCAGCACCTTGGGCGAGCCATGCGCGGCAGGATCACCGCAGATCGCCGCGAGCCGCTCATACATCGCGAAGGTGAGCGCATTGCGCGCCTGCGGACGGTTCAGCATGATCGTGCCGACCCCGCTGTCGACCGCGTAGAGAACCTCGTCGTCCATGCGCCCACCGCCTTCGCTCCGGAAAGGAGCGGACTATCCGGTCAGCCCTGGACAGCGTCAACGGCGACGCCGGTTGAAAACTCTCTGCCCGGCGCCGCCTCGATCAAGGCTCGGGTATATGCATGCGCCGGCGCGGAAAACACCTGCGCGGTCGCGCCCTGCTCGACGATCACGCCCTTTTCCATGACCACGATCCGGTCGCAGATCTGCGCCGCCACCCGCAGGTCATGGGTGATGAACAGGATCGCCAGGTTGAAGCGCTCCTGCACATCGGCCAGCAGCGCCAGCACCTGCTTCTGCACGGAGACATCGAGCGCCGAGACGGCCTCGTCCGCAATCAGGATCTCGGGCTCCATCGCGAGCGCACGCGCGATCGCGATGCGCTGGCGCTGGCCGCCGGAGAACTGGTGCGGGTAGCGTTCCAGCGCCTGGGGCTGCAGGCCGACCAACGCCATCAGGTCGCGCGCGCGCTGCATCGCGTCGCTCGCGCTCAGCCCGAAATTCATCGGCCCCTCGACGATCGATGCCCCGACGGTGCGGCGCGGGTTGAGCGAGCGGAACGGGTCCTGGAAGACGACCTGGATCTTGCGGCGATAGGGCCGCAGGCGGCGCTCCGTCAGCGTGGCGATGTCGATGTCGGGCACCAGGATCGCGCCCTCGCTCGGTGGCATCAGCCTGGCGATGCAGCGGGCGACCGTCGTCTTGCCGGAGCCGGATTCCCCGACGATGCCGACGGTTTCGCCGCGCCGAACCTTGATCGCAACATCCTTGGCCGCATGCACGACGCGCGCTTTCGAAAACAGCGCCTTCGAGCTGTAGGTCTTGGCGAGCCCGACTGTTTCCAGCGCCAGCGGGCCGAGCGCCGGCTTGCGATCGGCGGGCTTGAGGCTTGGCACCGCCGCAATCAGCATCTGCGTGTAGGGGTGCTGAGGCCGGGTCAGGATGTCGACGGCCGGCCCCTGCTCGACGACGCGGCCCTTCTCCATCACCACGACGCGGTCGGCAATCTCGGCAACGACCCCGAAATCATGGGTGATGAACAGAACGCCTGTGCCGCGCCGGCTCTGCATGTCCTTGATGAGCCGGAGGATCTGCGCTTGCGTGGTGACGTCGAGCGCGGTGGTCGGCTCGTCGGCGATCAGCAGCGCGGGATCGAGGATCAGCGCAGCGGCGATCATCACGCGCTGGCGCTGCCCGCCGGAGATCTGGTGCGGATAGGAGGCATGCATCCGCTCGGGCTCGGGCAGGCGCATCGATTCCAGCATGGCGAGCACCTGGGAGCGCCGCTCGGTCGGGCCGAGATCGGTGTGAATGCGCAGCACCTCCTCGATCTGGTCGCCGATCGTCAGCACCGGGTTGAGCGCCGTCATCGGCTCCTGGAAGATCATCGCCATGCGGTCGCCGCGCAGCGCCCGCAGACGCTGGGGCGTGGCCGTCAGCAGATCCTCGCCTTCGAGCTTGATCGCGCCCGCGATCGGCCTCAGCACCTTGGCGAGCAGGCCCATGACCGAGAAGGCGGTCACGGATTTGCCCGAGCCGGATTCGCCGACAACGCAGACGATCTCGCCGGCCGCGACGCTGATCGAGACATCATCGACCGCCCTCGCCCGGTCGCCGCCACCGGGCAGCGCGATGCTCAGGCCGGATATCTCGAGGACGGGCGTCTGCGCGGCGCTCATCGGCTGACCATGGTTCACCGTCCCGCCATCGTTCATCGGCCGGCCATTTTGGGATCGAGCGTGTCACGCAGCCCGTCGCCCAGCATGTTCACTGCCAGCACGGTGATGCCGAGGAAGATGCCGGGATAGAGGATGTTGTGCGGGAAGACGCGGAACAGGTTGCGACCCTCGGCCATGATGTTGCCCCAGGTCGGAATCTCCGGGGGAATGCCGATGCCGAGGAAGGACAGGATCGCCTCGACCAGGATCGCCGAGGCCGCGATGAAGGTGCCCTGCACGATCAAGGGCGCGATCGTGTTGGGCAGGATGTGGCGGATCATCAGCTGCGGCAGGCGCGTGCCCGCCATGATCGCGGCCTCGACATAGGGCTCCTCGCGCACCGACAGCACGATCGAGCGCACCACCCGCACGACACGTGGGATTTCCGGCACGATGATCGCGATGATTACCGAGGTCAGCCCGCTGCGAAACAGCGAGACCACCGCGATGGCGAGCAGGATGCCTGGTATCGCCATCAACCCGTCCATGACGCGCATGATGACACCGTCAAGCGGGCGGACATAGCCGGCAATCAGTCCGATCACGAGCCCGATCGCGATCGCCACCGACGCCACCGAAACCGCGATCAGCAGCGAGACCCGCGCGCCATAGACGACGCGGCTGAAGACGTCGCGTCCCAACGAATCCGTCCCCATCCGGTGCTTGAACACGGTGGTCGTGCCGTCATCAGCACGGATCGTGCGCTCGAAACCCGGCAGGCGGTTGCGCGTGCTGGGGTTGATCGCGGTCGGGTCGATCGTGCCCAGCCACGGCGCGAACAGGCCCAGCAGCGTCATCAGCATGAGAACGGTGCCGCCGATCGCGACGACGGGGTTATGGACGAGCCGCCGCAGCACGGTGCGCACAGGCGGGGCCGGCTCGGCCGCGACGGCGGCGAGAAGGGTTGGCTCGGCGCTCAATAGCGGATCCTCGGGTCGAACAGGCTGTAGGCGAGGTCGATCAGCAGGTTGATGCCGACATAGACGCCCGAGAACAGCAGGATCACGGCCTGGATGGTGGGATAATCGCGCGCCAGCACGGCATCGACGGTGAGCCGCCCGAGGCCGGGGATCGAGAACACGCTCTCGGTCACGACGACCCCGCCGATCAAGAGCGCGATGCCGATGCCGACCACGGTGACGATCGGCACGGCGGCGTTCTTGAGCGCATGGCGGAACAGGATCTTGCGCTCGACCTGCCCCTTGGCGCGGGCGGTGCGGATGTAATCCTCGTTCAACACTTCGAGCACGCTGGCGCGCGTCATCCGCGCGATCAGCGCGATATAGATCACCGACAGCGTCACCGCCGGCAGCACCAGCCGCTGCAGGAACCCCCAGAACCCGCCCGACAGCGGCTGGTAGCCCTGCACCGGAAACCAGCCCAGCGTGATCGCGAAGACATAGATCAGGGCGTAGCCGATGACGAAGACCGGCACCGAAAAGCCCAGCACCGAGAAGCCCATCACGACGCGGTCGATCCAGGAGCCGTGCTTGTAGGCGGCGAGAACGCCGAGCGGGATCGCCACGCTGATCGCGATCAGCATCGTCGCAAACGCCAGCGACAGCGTCGGCTCGATGCGTCCCACGATCAGCTCGCCGATCGGCTTCTTGAAGAAGAAGCTCTCGCCGAGATTGCCCTGCATCAGATTGCCGGCCCAGATCGCGAACTGCGCCAGGATCGGCTGGTCGAGGCCGAGCCGGTTGCGGATCAGCGCGATTTGCTCGGTCGTCGCATTGTCCCCGGCGATGACCGCAGCCGGATCGCCCGGCGTCAGCCGCAGCATCAGGAAGACCAGGACGGCGACGATCACGAGGACCGGGATCGTCGCCAGCAGGCGCCGCAGGATGTAGCCGGCCATCAGCCCTGGTTCCGTGCGATCAGCGTCGCCACCTCACTTCTTCTCGACATTCCAGAACACCGGCGCGGGCGCGGTCAGGATGCCGGTGAGGTTCGTCCGCGTCGCGATCGGGACATTGTACTGGCCGAGATGGACATGGGTGACGATCTCGCGCCAGCGCATCTGCACGGCTTCCGCGATCGCCTTCTGCTTGGCCGGATCGGGCTCGCGGGCGAAATCGTCGCGCAGCTTTTCCATCTGCTCGTCGCAGGGCCAGCCGAAGGCCGCCTTGTCGCAGCTGGCATTGAAGAAGCCGGCCATCACCGGGTTGAGGATGTCGGCCGAGACCCAGGAGGTCTGCATCAGGTTCCAGCCGCCCTTGTCGACCGGGTCCTTGCGGACGCGGCGCGACACCACGGTCTGCCAATCCGAGGACTGCATATCGACCTTGAAGCCGCCCTTCTCGAGCAACTGCTTGGCGACGGGCCCGAGATTGGTCAGCGACTGCAGGTCGGTCGAGTGCAGCAGCACGATCGGCTTGCCGTCATAGCCGGCCTCCTTCAGCAGCTCCTGCGATTTCTTGAAGTTCGATTCGAGCAGCCCCTCCATGCCTTTTTCGGAGGCGAGCTGCGTGCCGCAGACGAACATCGCCTTGCAGGCGTTGAAGTATTCCGGATTGCCGACGGTCGCCTCCAGGAAGTCCTTCTGGTTGAGCGCATAGGTCACGGCCTGACGGATCTTCGGATTGTCGAAGGGCGGCTGCGTGTGGTTGAACCGCATCGTGTATTGCAGGCCGAGCGGGTTGTAGTTCCACAGCTTAATGCTTTTGTCGCCGGCGAGCAGCGGGATCAGGTCGAAGGCCGGCTGCTCGACCATGTCGATCTCGCCTGCCAGCAGCGCATTGACCGCCTGCTGCTGGTCGGAGACCGCAAGCCACTCGATCCGATCGACCTTGGCGACCTTGCCGCCAGCCAGCCCCGAAGCGGGCTCGGCGCGCGGCTTGTAGTCCTTGAACTTGGTGTAGACGATCTTGTCGCCCGGCTTCCACTCGTCGAGCTTGAGCACGAAGGGGCCGGACCCGACGAATTCCGAGATCTGGGTGTTAGGGTCGGTCTTGGCCACGCGCTCGGGCATCATGAACGGCACATTGGACGAAGGCTTGCCGAGGCCGAAGATTAAGAGCCCGGTCGGGGACTTCAGCTTCACCGTGAAGGTCTTGGCGTCGTCGGCCGTGATCGTGTCGACGAAGGTCATCAACTTCTGGCCGACGGGATCCTTGGCCGACCAGCGCGTGATCGAGGCGATGCAATCGGCCGTGGTGACCGGCTTGCCGTCATGCCAGGTCAAGCCGTCGCGCAACGTGAATTTATAGGTCAGCTTGTCGGGCGACTCGGTGAAGCTCTCGACCATCTGCGGCTTGATGTTGCCGGCCTCGTCCATCGAGAACAGCGTGTCGTAGATCATGTAGCCGTGATTGCGGACGATATAGGCCGTGGTCCAGATCGGATCGACGATCTTCACGTCGGAATGCATCACGATCTTCAGGGTCTGCGCCTGCGCGAGCGAGGTGCCGGCGACGATTGCGCAGGCAGCCGCAAGTGTCTTCAAACGCCATGTCATGGTGCTCTCCCTCAACGTTTCCTGCTCGATCGACGTGCCCCGTTCTATGCAGGGCCTGTGCCACCGGTCCGATCATGCTCGCCCGGTGCGCTCACGCGGTCAACCGTGCCAGCAGTCCAGCCATCAGCCGCGTCCGCTGCGCCAGGCTCTCGACCTCGATATGCTCCTCCAGCGTGTGATAGCCGGCGCCCAGAAGTCCCAGCCCGTCGAGCGAGGCGATGCCCTCGGCGCCGGTGAAATTCGCATCCGAGCCACCGCCCGCCGAGCCGTGCTCCAGCGTCCAGCCCAGTTCGCCCGCGACCTCGCGCGCCAGCCCGAACAGCTTGAGCGTGGCGTCATTTGGCTCCCAGACAGGGCGGGTGACGCCGCGGCTGACGGTGAAGCGCGTGCCGTCATCGTTCTGCGCGCTCAGCGCCAGCATGCGCTCGACCCCGCGGTCGAGATCCTCCTGCCGCTTCGCCATGCTCAGCGCCTCGGCGCAGCAGGACGTCGGCACGCAATTGACCCATTGCCCGCCCGAGATCACGCCGACGCTGAAGGTGCAGTCGTCATCCGTCATCGCCTCGATCGCGAGCAACTGCGTCGCCATCATGCTGATCGCCGAACGCCCGTTCTTGAGCTGCGAGCCGGCATGGCTCGGCCGCCCCTCGGCGAGCAGGTTGAAGCGCGCGATCGCATAGCGCCCGGTGACCACGCCATTGCCCGGCCGGCCGGGCTCCGGCACGAGGATAAAGCGGTGCTTGCGCGCCTCCGCCATGATGATCTCGCGCGTGCCGGGGCTGCCGATCTCCTCGTCGCTGGTGAACAGCACGCTGACCGGCAGCGGCGTCTCGACGCCCGCCTTGGCCAGCGCGACGACCGCCTGCAGCGAGGCATAGGCGCCGCCCTTCATGTCGAGGATGCCCGGCCCGTAGCAGCGCGAGCCTTCGCGCTTGAACGGCAGCGTCTTGAGCGTGCCGACCGGATGAACCGTGTCGAGATGCGACATCACCAGGATGCCGGGCTCACCCCGTCGCGGATGCGGGAAATCGCCACGCACGCAATCGCCGAGTCCGGGCGGTCCGAAAATGCGCGTCACGACGGCGCCGGCTGCCGCCAGCTCGGCCGCCGCCAGATCCATCATGCGGTTGACGGCAGCAGGGTCGAAGGTCGGGCTCTCGCACTCGATCCAGGGCCTGAGGCCCGCGAGCAGGGCGTCGGTGTCGAGCGGCAAATCTGCAGGGCGGAAATCGGCGCGCATCATGCGTCTTGTCCTCAAATGCTGGCTTGAATTAAATCGTATGATTTAAATGGCTCTGGCCCTGACGATCCCCTCGCCGTCATTCCGGGCAAGCGAAGCGCAGACCCGGAATCCATCGTAATGCGCGACGGTGCCCTATGATGGATTCCGGAGCTGCGCCGCTTCGCGGCTTGTCCGGAATGACGGCGCGGGTGATGACGAACAAACGGAGATTGACGATATCGGGCTTCATGTCGAGCCGGGCCATCACGCCACGGTTCGCGTCTCGACGAGCCGCGCCATCAGGCTCGCGCCGATCGGCAGGATGCCGTCATCGAGCATGAAGGCGGGGTTGTGGACCGGCACGCTGCCGGCATGTCCCACCCAGGCATAGGCGCCGGGCACCACGCGCAGCATGTCGGCGAAATCCTCGCTGCCCATGACGGGTTTGGGTTCGGTCAGGACATTGCCGGCCCCGACGATCTCGGCCGCCACGGCCGCCGTCGCGACAGACTGCTCCGGATGGTTCACCAGCACGTCGAAGATGCCGCGGATGTCGATGTCGATCTGCACGCCGAAGGTCAGCGCCATGCCGGCGCAGATCTCGCGCATGCGCTCGCGGATCAGCTTGGCGATCTCGGGCGAGAAGGTCCGCACCGTGCCGGCCAGCACCGCCTCCTCGGGGATCACGTTATACGCCGAGCCGGCATGGATCTGCGTGATCGAGAGCACAGCGGCCTCGCGCGGATCGGCATTGCGGCTGACGATGGTCTGCAGCGCCGCGGCCAGCGAGATCGCGACGATGACCGGGTCGCGCCCGACATGGGGCATCGCGCCATGGCTGCCCTTGCCGGTGATCTTGATGTCGAAGAAATCCGCGCCGGCCATCGCTGCGCCGGGAAAGACCGCGATCTGGCCGGGGTCGAGATTGGGGGCATTGTGGAGGCCGTAGATCTCGTCGCAGGGAAAGCGCTCGAACAGATTGTCGGCGAGCATGGCCCGCGCGCCGCCCAGCCCCTCCTCCGCCGGCTGGAACACGAACACCGCCGTACCGGCGAAGCCCCGATTCTCGGCGAGATAGCGCGCGGCGCCGAGCAGCATCGTGGTGTGGCCGTCATGGCCGCAGGCATGCATCCGGCCGGGAATCGTCGAGCGCCAGGGCAGGTTGGTCAACTCGTCCATCGGCAGCGCATCCATATCGGCGCGAAGCCCGATGCGCCGGCCGGGACCGCCGGTGCCATGAAGGATACCGACGACACCCGTGCCGCCGATGCCGCGATGCACCTCGATACCCCAGGAGGCCAGCTTCTCGGCGACGATGCCCGAAGTGCGCACCTCCTCGAAGCCGATCTCCGGATGGGCGTGGAGATCGCGGCGGATGGCGACGAGCTCGTCCGTGAAGGCCTCGATCGCGGGCAAGGCAGGCATGGGCAGAAACTCCGGGAGGGTGAAGGCGATCAGCCGAAGACGGGGCCGAGCGGCGCGGTGCGCAGGCCCGGCCGCAGATGCTTCCAGGGCAGCACGGAGGGGTCGACCGGCATCGGGCCGGGCGCCGCGCAAACCAGGATCGAATGCGCGATCGGCTCGAAATCGGCGCGAAAATGAACCGAGCTCTTGTTGACCAGGATCGTCTGCTGCGTCGGCTCGATGCCGACCTGCCGGTACATCGCCTGATCGGCCATCTGCGCCTTGCGCGAGGCGACGACGATGCGCACCCCGCCGATGCGCAGCGCCGCGCAGGGGCCGAGATTCATCCGCGACCCGCCATAGAACGGACCCGGCGCGATGAAGCGGCCATCTGACAGGTGTTCGACGATGAAGTCGCCCTCCAGCGGCACATCGCCGGGAATGCCGGATTTGGCGCCGAGCGCAGTCGTGATCGTCGCGCCCACGCCGGCCTCATGCGCCTGCCGCGCCACCTCGGGATCGACGATCAGCCCGATTGCCGCCCGCTGCGCACCGTTGCGGACGAGCGCGCGCGCCATCCCCATCGTGTCGGAATCCCCGCCCGCGCCCGGATTGTCCTGCGTGTCGGCGATGACGATCGGCTTTGTCGCCCCGGCAGACAACGCCATCGCTTCCAGAACGCCCGCATCGGGCTCGAAGACCTTGCCGTTGAACGCGGCCTCGCTGGCCAGCACCCGCGCGGCGACCGCATCAGCCGCCCGGTCGGTATCGGCTTGCGTCGCGCCATAGGCGACCACCGTCGGCCCGCAATCGGCGAAATCGGCGGCAGGGAAGCCCGGCAGGAAGGAGAGCGTCGGCACGCTATCACCTTCAAGCGCGGCAAGTTCGCCATAGATCGTCTTGCACGGCTCCATCGCCGTCGCCTGCCAGGCGATCGGGATCAGATAGGGGATCTGGCGGAAGGCCTTGGCGTCGCGCTTCGTCGTGCCGATCAGCCGGGCGAGATAGGTCGTCGCGCGGCTCCCCGTGAGCGCCATGTCGACATGCGGATAGGTGCGGTAGGCGACCAGCCCATCGGCGCTGTCGACCATCAGCTGCGTGACATTGCCATGCAGGTCGAGGCTGGCGACGAGCGGCACGTCGGGTCCGATCGCGGCGCGAACGCGCCGCAGCGTCTCGCCCTCTCCGTCCGGAAAACCCTCCGCCACCATGGCGCCGTGCAGATCGAGATAGACGCCGTCCAGCGGCAGGGCCGCCGTGATCGCCTGAACCAGCTCGCCCAGCAGCGCCTCGAAGGCCTCCGCCGTGACATGGGCGGAGGGGCTCGCCGCGCACCACAGCGTCGGCACCACTTCCCAGCCCAGCCCGCGCGCCGTCTCGACGAAGCCCGAGGCGCCAACATTGACGCTGTCGACCGCGGCGAAGATCGCCTCGCCCCGCGCCAGAGCCGGCCAGCCGCCGCCCTGGATGAAGGCCTCCATCCCCGCCTTGCTCGGCGCGAAGGTGTTGGTCTCGTGCAGGAACCCGCCGAAGGCGATGCGTGGCGACATGAGGAGCGGCTCCCGGCAAACGGCAAGACCGCTGCAGGTCATCACGCCCGCAATATCGCTTCAAGCGCGAAATCGTGCCGGCTGCCCAAGAGACAGGCAGCGCCCCAGGCCAGGGGCCTCATTTCTCGACGAAGGCGCGCTCCACGACGTAAGTCGCCGGCGTCGAGCTCGAGCCCTCGACGAAGCCGCGCCCCTCGAGCTGGAGCTTCATATCGGCGAGCATGGCCGGGCTGCCACAGAGCATGACGCGGTCATGCGCGGCATCGGCCATCGGCAGACCCAGCGAGGCAAACCAGGCATCCGAGGCGAAGAGTTCGGTCAAGCGGCCGCGATTGGGGTAGTCCTCGCGGGTGACGGTCGGATGGTAGATCAACTGGGCCGAGACCATCTCGCCGATCAGTTCGTCGGCCGGAAGGTCGTTGCGGATGAAGCTTTCATAGGCCAGCTCCGAGACCAGCCGCACGCCATGGATCAGGACGATTTTCTCGAAGCGCTCATAGGTCGTCGGGTCGCGGATCAGGCTCATGAAGGGAGCGAGGCCTGTCCCGGTCGACAGGAAATACAGGTTGCGGCCGGGCAGCAGATTGTCGTGCAGCAGCGTCCCGGTCGCCTTGCGCCCGATCAGGATCTCGTCGCCGGGCACGATGTTCTGCAGGCGCGAGGTCAGCGGCCCGTTGGGCACCTTGATGCTGAGGAATTCGAGCTCGTCATCGTAGGGCGCGCAGGCCATGCTGTAGGCGCGCAGCAGTGGGCGCCCCTCGACCATCAGGCCGATCATCGCAAACTGGCCGGCCTCGAAGCGGAAGGCAGGATTGCGGGTGGTGCGGAAGCTGAACAGCGTGTCGTTCCAGTGGTGAACCGACAGAACCTTCTCGACATATTGATTGCTCATGTTCGCGTCTTCCAGTCCGACCGTTTTCGCTCCGGGTGCCGATCAGGGCAGATCAGGGCCGTGGGCGGCCCGTTTCGATGATGCCGGCCACTCCTCTGCGAAGCGCGCGTCGAACGCAAGCCGCCCCATGCCCGGTTTTGCGCCATCGCGCTTGAATTACAACCAGGCTAGACCGCCGCAGGCGCCCCCCAAGGCAGGTTGAGGCCCGGCGCCAGGCATCGCATCGTCGCCTCGATTTTCGCAGCTGACATCGCTATGCGGGAAGCCACCATACGCCGGACCTGCCGGCGTCCGGACATCGGCAATCGGCAATCGGCAATCGGAGCGAGCATGACCATCCGCGCGCAGTTGATCGAACGCTTCTTCCGCTATGTCGCGATCGAGAGCCAGAGCGATGCCCGAGCGACCACCTTGCCGAGCACGCCTGGCCAGCAGCGCCTGGCCGATCTGCTGGCGGATGAACTGCGTGGGCTCGGCCTCGAAAACATTGTCGTGGACGACCACGCCACCGTCACTGCGCTGAAGCGCGGAACGGTCGAAGGCGCGCCCCGGATCGGCTTCATCGCCCATGTCGATACGGTCGATTCCGGCCTATCGCCGGTTATCCACCCGCAGATCCTGCGCTTCGAGGGCCAGGACCTCCGCCTGAATGAACAGCACGACATCTGGCTGCGCGTCGCCGACCATCCCGAGATCGCGCGCTGGGCGGGGGAAGACGTCATCTTCAGCGACGGCACCAGCGTGCTCGGTGCCGACAACAAGGCCGCCATCGCCATCATCATGACCCTGCTGGCAACGCTTCGCCCGCAAGACCGCCACGGCGACATTTTGGTCGCATTCGTCCCCGACGAGGAGATCGGGCTGCGCGGCGCCAAGGCGCTCGATCTCGCGCGCTTCCCCTGCGACTTCGCCTATACGATCGACTGCTGCGAGGTCGGCGAAGTCGTGATCGAGAATTTCAACGCGGCGGCGGGCGAGATCGTCTTCACCGGCGTCAGCGCCCATCCGATGTCGGCCAAGGGCGTCATGGTCAATCCCGTCCTGATGGCGCACGACTTCATCGCGCAGTTCGACCGGGCGCAGACGCCGGAGAACACGGCCGGCCGCGAGGGCTATGTCTGGTTCACCGAGATCACGGGCCATGCCAGCCAGGCCCGTCTGAAGCTCGCCATCCGCGATTTCGACAAGGAGAGCTTCGAGCAGCGCAAGCGCCGCGTCGCCGAGGTCGCGAAGCTGATCGCGGCGCGCTATCCGACCGGCGGCGTCGCCTGCACCATCATCGACACCTATGGCAACATCTCCGACAGCCTCGGCGAGGACCGCCGCAGCGTCGATCGGTTGCTGGCGGCGATGGTCGTTCTCGGCATCGCGCCGAAGCTGATCCCGATGCGCGGTGGCACGGATGGGGCGGCGCTGTCGGCAAGGGGGCTGCCGACCCCGAACTTCTTCACCGGCGCCTACAATTTCCATTCGCGCTTCGAGTTTTTGCCGGTGCCGGCGTTCGAGACCTCCTTCGCGCTCGCCCGCGCGATCTGCCTGGCTGGCACTGACAATCCAGCCGAAGAAACGCCGCCTGCAGCCCAAGTTTAGCGCTGGGCTGATGCAAAAAAGCGATTCCCACCCGTTGGCGATATGCTCTAGAAGTCTCCTGCTTCGGTTGCGCTGTGCATACGAAGTTCTCGACCGGCTCCATCCGGCGCGATGGCCCTGAAGAGCGGACTTGCATGCCCGAAGCCGATCCAGCCCAGGTTCCGCCTTCAGCAGTGGCTCCACATTTCCTGAAGGGCGACAGCGAACTCGCCGCCCTGATCGCCACCTTCGACTGGTCCGCAACCAGCCTGGGGGCGATCGAGCACTGGCCGCAGACGGTCCGTTCGATCGTCGGCATGATGCTGCAATCGCCGGTCCCCATCGTGACGCTGTGGGGCGAGCCGGGTGTGATGATCTACAACGACGCCTATTCGGTCTTCGCCGGCGGGCGCCATCCCCGGCTGCTGGGGTCGAATGTGCGCGAAGGCTGGCCGGAGGTCGCCGATTTCAACGACAATGTCGTGCGGACGGTTTTCCGGCAGGGCCAGACCCTCTCCTACAAGGATCAGGAGCTGACTCTGAACCGTGGCGGCGGCCCGGCCCAGGTCTGGATGAACCTGGATTACTCCCCCCTTCTCGGTGGTGACGGAGCGCCGCTCGGCGTGATCGCCTTCGTGGTCGAGACCACAGAAAAGGTCGTGGCCGACCGTCAGCTGCGCGATGAACGCCTGCGGCTGCAGCAGATGTACGAGCAGGCGCCCTCCTTCATGGCGATGCTGGATGGCCCCGAACACCGCTTCACCCTGGTGAACGAGGCCTATCAGCAGTTGATCGGCCATCGCGAGGTTATGGGGAAGCCGGTTGCCGAAGCTCTGCCCGATGCCGTCGAACAGGGCTATCTCAGCATTCTCGACGAGGTGTTTTCGAGCGGCCGGACCTATCGAACAGCAGGCGCCCGCTTCGTTCTGCAATCCGGCGAGGGCACCGCGCCGCAGACCCGCTATGTCGATTTCGTCTTCCAGCCCATTGCCGACGCCACCGGCAAGGTGACCGGCATCTTCGTCGACGGCATCGACGTCACCGACCGCATCACCGCCCAGGAGGCCATCCGCGCCAGCGAGGCGCAGTTTCGCACCTTCGCCCAGGCGATGCCCAACCATGTCTGGACCGCGCCGCCCGACGGCCTGCTCGACTGGTTCAACGAGCGCATCAGCGAATATAGCGGCCGCGAGCCCCAGGAACTGCTCGGCGCGCGCTGGACGGAGATCGTCCATCCCGACGACCGCAGCGAGGCCAGCCGGCAATGGCAGGCGGCACTCGTCTCCGGCGAACGCTATCAGACCGAATTTCGCATCCGCAACGCCGCCGGCGAGGACCGCTGGCATCTCGTCCGTGCACTGCCGATCCGTGCCGAGACGGGCGAAATCATCCGCTGGATCGGCACCAACACCGATATTCACGAGCAGAAACTCGCCGAGGTCGAGACCGCCAAGGACCGCAACCGGCTCTGGACGCTGTCGCAGGAGTTGATGCTCGTCTGCGACTACGCAGGCGTCGTCACCGCCGTGAACCCGTCCGCGCAGCGCCTTCTCGGCTGGAGCGAAGCCGAGATGATCGGCAAGACGCTGGCGGATTTTCTCCACCCAGACGATCTCGCAAGAACAGCGGCCGAGGTCGGCCGGCTGGCGCAGGGCGCCACCACCCTGGCGTTCGAGAATCGATATCGCTGCAAGGAAGGCGGCTATCGCCTGCTCGACTGGACAGCCGTGCCCGATGCAGGACGCATCCATGCGATCGGGCGCGACATCACCGAGGAGCGCCGGGCGACGCGCGACCGCGACCGGATCTGGAACCTCTCGCCCGTTCTCAAAGTCGTAGCGTCCCGCACAGGCGCGATCACCGCGGTCAATCCGACCTGGAGCAAGGTCCTGGGCTGGCTGCCGCAGGAAACGATCGGGCGCGACATCCTCGAATTCGTCGAGCCCGCGGACCGCGCGGGCGCCGCCACCAGGCTGACGCGGCTCTCCGAGGGCGCACCGATCGTGACCTCCGAAAGCGCCATTCTGACCAGCGATGGGGGGCGGCGGCGCATCGCCTGGACAAGCGTGCCCGACGGCGAAACCATCTATGCCTTCGGGCGCGACATCACCGCCGAGACCGAAGCCGCGGCCGCGCTCGCCAGCAGCGAGGCTGCATTGCGCCAGGCTCAGAAGATGGAAGCCATCGGCCAGCTCACCGGCGGCGTCGCCCATGACTTCAACAACCTGCTTCAGGTTGTCAGCGGCAATCTCCAGCTGTTGTCGCGCGACATCGCCGGCAACGACACGGCGTCGCGACGCATCCACAATGCGATGGAAGGCGTCGCGCGCGGCTCCCGCCTCGCCTCGCAGTTGCTCGCCTTCGGGCGTCGCCAGCCGCTCGCGCCCAAGGTCATCAATCTCGGCAAGCTCATCCGAGGCATGGACGAGATGCTGCGGCGGGCGCTGGGCGAGACGATCGAGATCGAAAGCGTCGTCGCGGGGGGCTTGTGGAACACGCTGGTCGACCCCGGCAATGTCGAGAACGCGCTGCTCAACCTTGCCATCAACGCCCGCGATGCGATGGAGGGCAGCGGCAAGCTGACGATCGAGGCCGGCAATGCCGTGCTCGACAGCGCCTATGCCCGCCAGCATCACGACGTCGTGCCCGGCCGCTATGTCATGCTGGCCGTCACCGACACAGGCTCCGGCATCCCCCCTGACATTCTCGACAAGGTCTTCGAACCCTTTTTCAGCACCAAGCCGGAGGGCAAGGGCACGGGGCTGGGCCTCTCCATGGTTTATGGCTTCGTCAAGCAGTCGGGCGGCCATGTGAAGATCTACAGCGAGCCCGGCGAAGGCACGACCATCCGCCTCTACCTGCCGCGCTCCGCCGAGGCCGAGCACGAACTGGTCTCCCATGAGTCTGGCCCCATCGCCGGAGGCACCGAAACCATTCTGGTTGCCGAGGACGACAAGGGCGTGCGCGAGACCGTGATCGAGACCCTGACCGATCTCGGCTACCGCGTTCTGCAGGCACCGGATGCGAAATCCGCGCTGGCCATCGTCGAGAGCGGGATTCCCATCGATCTGCTCTTCACCGATGTGGTCATGCCCGGCCCGATGAAGAGCACCGAGCTTGCCCGCAAGGCGGTCGAGCGGTTGCCGGGTCTCAGTGTGCTGTTCACCTCGGGCTACACCGAGAACTCGATCGTCCACGAGGGCCGCCTCGATGAAGGCGTCGAGCTCCTGAGCAAGCCCTATTCGCTGGAGCAATTGGCGCGCAAGGTCCGCCACCAGCTCGGCAATAGCGCCCAGCGCCAGCAGCAGGAGCCTTCGCAGGACCCGGTCCCCGTCGCCCAGGCCGCCCCCGCCGACACCGGCAGGCTCACCATCCTGCTCTGCGAGGATGACGCGCTGATCGCCATGGCAACGGTCGACATGCTGGAGGATCTTGGCCATGCGGTCGTCGAAGCCGGCAGCGCGAAGGAGGCGCTGGCCCTTTTCGACAAGCATCGGGTCGACATCCTGCTGACCGATGTCGGTTTGCCGGACATGCCTGGCACGGTGCTGGTCGAGAAGGCGCGTGCGACGCGGCCAGACCTGCCGGTGATCTACGCGACGGGCCATTCCACCGTCGAGGGCGCCCAGACCAATACGCGGACGGCGCTCGTCGTCAAACCCTACAGAACGGCAGACCTGACCGCCGCCATCGCGAAGGTCACGGCCTCGGCGGACGACGCGGGCTGAAAGCTCTTCAAGATTAATTCCCGCTTCTTGCGTCCGGAAGCCTGTTTCTCGCGTTCCCGACACAGATGGACCGGGAACCCTTCCAGATGATTTTGCCTGACCTGTCGCGCCGCACCGCCCTGACAATGATCGGAGCGGGCCTGCTGCCCGCCTGCACCTCGCTATCCTCGACCGGACGGGGCGAAGGCGCCCGCGATCTCGCCTTCGGCCCTCACCCGCGGCAGAAGCTCGACGTCTATGTCCCGCCCGGCGGCGGCCAGAACCGTCCGGTGGTCTTCTTCATCTATGGCGGCTCCTGGTCGGGCGGTTCTCGCGGCACCTATGCGCTGGTCGGGGAGGCATTCGCCGCACGCGGCTATGTCACGGTGATCGCCGATTACCGCCTGGTGCCAGAAGTCCGGTTCCCGGTCTTCATCGAGGATGGCGCGCTGGCCTTGCGCTTCGTGGCCGACTCCATCACCGACTACGGCGGAGACCCCGGCCGCATCCACCTCGTCGGCCATTCGGCCGGCGCCTATAACGCCATGATGCTGGCGCTCGACCGGCGCTATCTCGCAACAGCGGGCGTCGGTGCGCGCAGCATCCGCGCGGCAGTCGGGCTGTCTGGTCCCTACGACTTCCTGCCGCTCGAAGGAGCCGTCACCACGGCCGCCTTCGGCCAGGCCCGCAACCTATCGCAGACCCAGCCGATCAACGTCGTGCGCCGTGACACGCCGCCCATCCTGCTGGCCACCGGTAGCGCCGACCGAACCGTCCTGCCGAAGAACACGCAGACGCTCGCAGCCCGGCTGCGGCAGGTCGGTGCGCCGGTCACGGTCGAGGTCTATGAAGGCCTGGGACATGCCGAGCCTGCTCTGGCGCTGACCCCGCTTTTCAGCTGGCGGGCGCCGGTCCTCGACGACATCATCGCCTTCTTCGAGAGCCGCAACGGCCGCCCTTGAGCGTGCCGGCGCGGCGCTGACTCAGCGAGAGGCCGGAACGCTGCGCGCGCTGTCGAGCGTGATCGCAAACAGGCCGACATCGGTCGCGGCGCTGCGAAATCCGCCCTCGCAATAGCAGAGGTAGAATTCCCACATCCGGCGGAACGGCTCGTCAAAACCCAACGGCCCGATCGTCTGCCACTGCACGAGGAAGCGGCGGCGCCATTCCTGCAGGGTGAGCGCGTAGCTGTCGCCGAAGCTGAACATCTCCGCCAGGCTCAAACCCGCGGCGGCGATCTGCTCGCGCATCGCAGTCGGCGACGGCAACAGCCCGCCCGGGAAGATATAGTGCTGGATGAAGTCCGCGCCGCTGGCATAGGACGCAAAGCGGCTGTCCTCGATCGTGATCGCCTGCAGCACGATCCGCCCATCGGGCTTCAGGCAGTCGCGCAGGGTCGAGAAATAGCTCGGCCAGAATTCGCGCCCGACGGCCTCGATCATCTCGATGGACACGATGCGGTCGAACTGTCCGGTGACGTCGCGATAATCCTGCAGGCGCAGATCGACCTGGCCCGACAGCCCCGCCGCGTCGACACGCTGCTGGGCATAGGCAAGTTGCGAGGGCGAGAGCGTGATGCCGGTGACATGGCAGCCCTCGCGGGCGAGCCGCTCCGCCAGCGCGCCCCAGCCGCAGCCGATCTCGAGCACGCGTTCGCCGCCGGTCAGCTGCAGCCGCTCCACGATAAGATCGAGCTTGGCGGCCTGCGCCTCCTCCAGCGTCTGGCCCGGTTGCGTGAAGAGAGCAGAGGAATAGGTCATGCTCTCGTCGAGCCATTTGGCGTAGAAGGCGTTGCCGAGATCGTAATGCGCGGTGATGTTGCGGGCGCTGCCGCGCTTGGTGTTCGCTCGGCCCAGATGCAGGGCCCGGGTGATCATCCGCGCCGGCCAGGAGCCGGAGATCATCGCCCGCAGCGTATGGTCGTTCACGGCGGCGAGCTCGATCACGGCCGTCATGTCGGGGCTGCTGAAATCGCCGTCGCAATAGGCCCGTGCAAAGCCGATATCGCTCTGGAGAACAAGGCGCCGGATCGCACGCCAGCGCTTGAGCACGATCGTCGCCTCGGGCCCTTCCGCGGGACCCTGCTGCACGAGCACATCGCCCTCCGGCGTCACCACGGTGAGCGTGCCGCGGGCGAGCCGCGCCATCAGCCTCGCCAGAAACGCACGCGAAAGGCCCAGGCTCCAATCCAAGGATGGTTTGACTGGATGATCGATGGGCTTCTGCTGCATCTCTCTCATCGTCATGGTCACCTTACCGATCCCGCTGGAACGCAGCCCCGGTCTCGACGTTGGTTGAGGGCGCCGAACGTCGCCGCCCCCCTCCGCCGGCGGGGTTAGTGGACATTCATACGCTGCATCGAGGCAAACAGATTTACACGGCGGGGCGATGCCGACGCCGCCGACCGATCCGTCCGGCGGCAATGGTCGTATCTGCCAGTAACAGATCGGAGAGCGTCATGACTTTCATTGCGGGTTATCTCGTTTTTCTCCTCGTCTTCGGCGTCATCGACGTGATCTGGCTGTCAGTCATGGCCGGCGCTCTGTATCGCCCGGCTCTCGGCCATGTACTTCTCGAAAAAATTCGCTGGGCCCCAGCACTGTTGTTCTATTTCGCCTTCCCGGCGCTCTTGATCCATTTCGCGCTGATGCCGGCCCTGCAGGCCGGCTCGGCCATGGCAGCCTTCCGCGATGGCGCGCTCCTCGGTCTGCTCGCCTATGGCACCTACGACCTGACAAACTACGCGACGCTGCGCCCCTGGACGCTCAAGATCACGATCGCCGATCTGGTCTATGGCGGCGTCGTCGCGGGCGCCTCGACGCTTGCGGCCTATGTGGGTGTGGTGACGATGAGAGGCTGGGGCTGGCTCTGAGCCCCCCAAACCGTCAGGCCGGCCGCAGCCGGTAGTGCCCGACGCCCCAGGCTTCGCCTGATTCATGGCCGAACAGACCGCTGGTCGCCAGGAAGAACAGCCGCCAACGCCGCCGCCACAAGGCCGCATCGGCGCCGTAGACGTCTTTGAGGATCGGGTCGATCACCGCGCGATTACGGTCGAAATTGACCAGCCAGTCCTCGGCCGTGCGACTGTAATGCGTGCCGCTCCAGTGCCATTCGTCCTCGACCGCAAACAGCGCCGGAAAGCCATGGATCAGCCGCCGGCTCGGCATCAGCCCGCCGGTGAAGAAATGCTGCGCGATCCAGTCGGATGTGTCGTTCACGTCGAAGCGGTAGCAGGCGTTGCGATGCGTGAAGACATGCATGAACAGCCGCCCCTGGGACTTAAGCCAGCCGCGCGCCCGACCCAGCAGTTCCGTCCAGTTGGCCATATGCTCGAACATCTCGACCGAGACGATACGGTCGAATCCGCCCTCGCACGCAAACGCGTTCATGTCAGCGGTGACGATGCGCAGATTGCCCAGCCCCCGCGCGGCGGCCTGCCCCTCGATGAAGGCGCGCTGCGAGGCCGAGTTCGACACCGCCACGATCTCCGCCCTCGGCAGCCGCTCCGCCATGAACAGCGACAGCGAGCCCCAGCCGCAGCCGAGTTCGAGAATGCGCTGCCCGTCCTCGAGCCCGGCATGGGCGAGTGTCAGTTCCAGCGCCTTCACCTCCGCCTGGTCCAGCGTGGTGTGGGGCGTCTCGTAGTAGCAGGATGAGTATTTCCGCCGCGCGCCCAGCACAACCTCGAAGAAGGCGGCCGGCACTTCGTAATGCTGCTGGTTGGCAGCGTCGGTGTGCTCGGCGATGGGATAGTCCGCCATCTCCCGAATGAAGGCGTCGTCAGGTCGTGCGCCGCCTCTCTCCAGATGGCGGTTCGTGCGGGAGACCAGCGCAGAGATGCCCGCCCGGCTCACGACATCGGGCAGGGGCAGACGCTCGCCCCAGGCGCCGAGATTGTCCAGAAAACTCATATGGTCAGGCTCCCCGCGCGGTCGGCGGCCAGGGCACAAGTGCGCTCGTGCGGCGCTGATAGGCACGATAGGCCTCGCCATGCTTGGCGACCATATGCTCCTCCAGCGGCGGAATGCCCGAGATTTTCGTCAAGAGCAGCGTGATGCACACAGGCGCCAGCACGGCGACGAAGCCGAACGGATAGCCCGCGGCCGCCATCGCGATGACCGGGTAGGCACACCACAAAACGCATTCGAAGAAGTAGTTCGGATGGCGCGACCAGGCCCACAGACCCGTATCGCAGACTTTGCCCTTGCTGGCGGGATCCTGCGCGAAAGCGCGCAGCTGCCGGTCGGCGACCGCTCCGCCACCGACGCCGATCAAGAACACCAGCACACCGAGGAGGTCCTGAAAACCGAGCGTCGGCGCCGGATTATGGGCCGCCAGCACGATCGCAATCGCGAGCGGCGAGCTCGCCAGGGCCTGCATCATCATGAAGCGGAACATCTGGCGGTCCTTATCGGCCCCCCAGTCGCGCTTGAGTTTGGCATAGCGCGGGTCGTCCGAAATGCCGCGCGTGCGCGAGGCAACATGCAGCCCGAGCCGCAGCGCCCAGGCCGCAGCCAGCGCCGCGACCAGCAACCGGCGCGACCATGGCCCCTCGCCGAAAGGCAGAAGCGCGCCGATGATCCCGGTCGCGCCGAGCCCGAAAGTCCAGATCGCGTCGATCCAGCCGGAATTGCCCGTCCGCCGCTCGACCAGCCAGGCCGTCGTCATCGCGGTCGCCATCAGGGCAGCAACCGCAGCGAGCGCCAGCACGAAGGCGGTCCCCGTCACAGCCTCACCAGCGGCTGCAGCATCCGCCCGAGCCAGCCCTTGAAGCGCACCTCGCCGGTCAGCGCGACGATGCAGGTGCAGCCTTCGACGGCGTCGACATGGGGGTGGTGCTCGTGGTCCTCGTTCGCCTCGTCGAAATCGCCGCGACCAAACCGGCCATATTCGTGCTCATAGGCACCCGACAGGATCGTGGTCCATTCGTTCCCGGTGTGGCGATGCTCCGGCAGCCAGGTGCCGGGCGCCGCGCGCAGCATGAAGACCCGCGCCTCCGCGCCGGGGACATGCACCCGCCGCATCGCCACGCCACGCCCGATCGGGCGCCATTTGCCGAGCTCATAGGGCGCCAGCACGCGCGGTAGCCCGCCGTCGCGCGGCGGCTGGGACGGGGCGGCGGCGATATCCGCAGTCTCCTCGATCCGCGCCAGCGCATCCTCGGCGGAGGTCAGCATGGGCACGGCCTCGCCGCGCGCCAGCACGCCGCCGCCGATCGCCTCGATCTCGCGCAGCGCCCGGGCGCTATCCCGGTTCATCTCGACATGCGCGGCGACGACGAGCGCCATGCCCTCGTCGAGCCGGCCCGAGGCGAAGCCGGCCAAAGTCTCGTCCGACGCGAATTGCCGGGCGTTCATCGCAGATCCTCCAAATGCCGTCGCAGATGCGCCATGGCCAGCCGCAACCGGGACTTCACCGTACCCAACGGGATCGACAACCTTGTGGCGACGTCCTGGTGGCTGAACCCTTCGAGAAAGGCGAGTTCTACGACCTTGTACTGGTCCTTGGAGAGGCTGGTCAGGGCGTCGCGCACCCTTGCATCCCGCTCCGAACCCGAAACGACCTGATCGGGCTGCTCGGGGCTCTCCTCCTCGAGGATCTCGAACACCCTGGACAGCCGCACGCGTTTCTCGCGCCGGGCATGGTCGATCCGCAGATTGCGCGCGATCGTCGCGATCCAGGTGCCGGCGCCGGCCTTGGTCGGGTCAAACAGCGCCGCCTTGCGCCAGACCGTCATCAGGGTTTCCTGAGCCAGTTCCTCCGCCAGATCCGCCGGCGTGCCGCCGCGCATCAGCAGACCCTTCACGCGTGGCGCGAAATGGTCGAACAGGCGTGCAAAGGCTTGCCGGTCTGCGGAAGACGCGATGGCCTGGACAAGGGCGTCTGCATCCATGGGAACGGTGTTCGAACCTCTCCGCACCCCGGCGTTGACCGGGGTCCGTCTCGTGAGTCCTGTTTCGGGCGTTGCAAACATTCCTGCTTTACGCAGGCTGTCCGCGTCTGGATCAGATGGCAGGGACCATCGCAGGCCATCGCACGCAACGAAACCCCGCGCGCTTCAAGCCGACCGGCACCCTATCGCCGGATCGACTGAACCGAAAGGGAAGGCCCGGCGTAACCTTTGACTAACCTGAGACATAAGGCTTGTTCATGCACGGTTCGTTTCACAAGCGTCTCAGGATCGCGGTCGTCGGCTCCGGCATCTCCGGCCTGTCATCCGCCTGGCTCCTGTCACAAAACCACGACGTCACGTTGTTTGAAAGTGAATCACGGCTCGGCGGGCATGCCAACACGGCGCTGGTGCCGCAGGCGGCGGGGCCCGACATCGCGGTGGATACCGGCTTCATCGTCTATAATGAGGCGACCTATCCCAACTTCACCGCGCTGATGGCCCATCTCGGCGTCGAGACCAAGGCCACCGAAATGTCCTTTGCCGTCTCGCTCGATGACGGCGCGCTTGAATACAGCGGCACCAGCCTGTGGGGCCTGTTCGCCCAGCGCCTCAACCTGCTGAACCCGCGCTTCTGGTCGATGCTGAGCGATCTGCGCCGCTTCTACGCGCAGGCCTCGCGCGATGCCGAGACCCTGGCGGAAAGCGGCCAGTCTCTGGGCGACTATCTCGACGCCGGGCGCTATGGCCGGGCCTTCCGCGAGGATCATCTGCTGCCGATGGCGGCGGCGATCTGGTCGGCCCCCTGCTCCGAAATCCTGGCCTATCCGGCGATCGCCTTCATCCGCTTCCATCACAATCACGGCCTGCTGAAACTAACCAACCGGCCGGTTTGGCGCACGATCGTCGGCGGCAGCCGCAGCTATGTCGCCAGGCTGAAAGACGCTTTCACGGGCGAACTCGCGATCGGCCGGGCCGTTCGTCGCATCCACCGCGCAGGCGGCGCGGTCGAGGTCGAGGATACGGCCGGCACTGTGCAGCATTTCGACCATGTCGTGATCGCCACCCATGCCGACCAGGCGCTGGCCCTGCTGGCACAGCCATCCACCGAGGAGTCCGCGCTGCTGGGCGCCTTCCGCTACAGCGCCAACCGCACCATCCTCCACACCGATCCCGCACTGATGCCCAGGCGCAAAACCGCCTGGGCGAGTTGGAACCATCTTGGCGACCGGGCCGTGCCGGACGCACCCTGCGCCGTCACCTACTGGATGAACCGGCTGCAGGGCCTGTCTTCGGAGAAGCCGCTCTTCGTAACGCTCAACCCGCCTCAGGCTCCGCGGCCGGAGAGCGTGCTGCGCGAGGAGATGTATGATCACCCAATCTTCGACGGTCCGGCTCTGGCGGCGCAGGCTCGGCTGTGGTCGTTGCAGGGGCAGCGCAACACCTGGTTCTGCGGCGCTCATTTCGGCGCGGGCTTCCATGAGGATGGCCTGCAGGCCGGGCTCGCCGTGGCCGAGGATCTCGGCGGCGTCCGCCGGCCCTGGGACGTGCAGAACGATTCCGGTCGCATCGTCAGGACGCGGCTGCAAACCCCGCTGGAAAGCGCTGCGTGATCGCGCCGGCCTCCACGCTCTATGTCGGCCGCGTCTGGCACAGGCGAACGCGTCCACGCGCGCATGCGCTGGCCTACCGTGTTTTCTGGATGCTGCTCGATCTGGATGAGATCGACGCGCTTTCCGGCAGGCTGCGCTGGTTTTCGCGCAATCGGTTCAACCTCTACGCCTTCCGCGACGGCGATTTCGGCGACAGGACCGGCAGCCCGCTGCGGCCGCAGATCGAGGCGATCCTGGCCGGCGCCGGGCTCGAGCCCGATGGTGGGCCCATCCGGGTCCTGACGATGCCGCGCATCCTCGGCTACGCCTTCAACCCGCTGACCACCTGGTTCTGCCACCGCCGCGACGGCGAACTGCTGGCGATCGTCTATGAGGTCCACAACACCTTCGGCGAGACGCACAGCTATGTCGCAGCCGCCCCCGTGGTGGGCGGGCAGGTTGCGCAGGAAGCCGCGAAGAGCTTCCACGTCTCGCCCTTCATGGGGCTCGACATGCACTACAAGTTCCATGTCGTGCCGCCGGGTCCGCGCGTCTCGGTCGCGATCGAGGGCTCCGACGATGCTGGCCTTCTGATCACGGCGACGATGAGCGGCCAGCGCCGCGAGATCTCGGATGCGACGCTGCTGAGCCTGATCGCCACCCATCCGCTGCTGACGCTGAAAGTGACGTTCGCGATCCACTGGCATGCGATTCGTCTGCTGGCGAAGCGCATCCCCTTCTTCGCCCATCCCGCGCCACCGGCGCATAGCGTCACGCAAGGCCGCCCGTTGGACCCGCCCGACGCGGAGATCGTCTCCACGCCGCGCGGCTGAGCGTACGGCCGGTCAGGAGCGAGGCGCGCGCAGTCTCTTCAACGGCCCGTCATGCAGCAGCATGCCGGCCGCCATCGCCGCGACGAAGACGAAGACCGGCATCAACCCCAGCGACAAGGCCGAAACCGCGGGCCCCGGGCAAAGCCCCGCCACGCCCCAGCCGATGCCGAACAGGGCCGCCCCGAGCAGGAGCGGTCGGTCGATCACTGTGGCTTGCGGCATGTGGAATGTCTCCTCCAGCACCGGCCGGGCGAGCCGGCGTTGCAGCATCACGCCTGGGATGGCGACCGCCACCGCCCCGCCGAGCACGAACATCAGGCTCGGGTCCCAGGCGCCACTGGCGACATCCAGGAATCCGATGACACGGGCGGGATCCAGCATGCCCGACAGCGACAGGCCGAAGCCGAACAGGGCTCCCGCCAGAAGCGTCACCCCCAACCGGGCCAGATTGAGCGCATTCATCGGAAGAACCCCAAAATCGTGGCGGTGGCGACACCGGCGGCAAGGAAGGTCGCGGTGGCAGCCATCGATCGGGGCGAAAACCGCGCCAGCCCGAGAATGCCGTGGCCCGAGGTGCAGCCCGAGCCCATGCGCGTCCCGACACCCACGAGCAGCCCGGCCAGGACGAGGACCGGCCAGGATGCGGCGATCGTCACGTCCGGCAGCGCGCCGAACGCCGCCGCATAGATCAGCGGCCCCAGCACCAGGCCGATGACGAAGGCCGCGTTGGTGACGACCTGCTGTCCGCCGAGCAGGCGCCCGACGATGCCGCTGATGCCAGCAATGCGGCCGTTGACGAGCAGCAGGATCATGGCGGAAACGCCCAGCAGCATGCCGCCGAAAAGCGAAGGCCAATAGGCGGTCATGGCCGCTCCTCCTCAGTGCAGAAAATCGCGTAGAGCGCCTCGATCAGCCGGGCCGCCTTCGCTTCGGTCAGTCGGTAGAAGATCTGCTGGGCTTCGCGCCGCGTCTCGACGATGCCGGCGTCCCGCAGAACCCCGAGCTGCTGCGACAGGCTCGGCTGGCGGATGCCGAGTTTCTCCTCGAGCGCGCCGACGGCATATTCCCCCTGCGCCAGCGTGCACGCGAGCATCAGCCGGCCGGGATGCGCCAGCGTCTTGAGCAGGCCGGCGACCTCGACGGCACGGGCCTCCATCTCCGCCGGCGACATCGCCGCCGATTGCGGCGATGCAGTCTGCTCCTTCGCCATCACCACACCGCCCCTTCGAGCGCATTGAGCGGAATCTTGAGATAGCGCCGCCCGTTCGCCTCGGGTTCTGGCAGCCGCCCGCCGCGGATGTTGACCTGGAGCGCGTGCAGGATGAGCTTCGGCATCGGCAACGTCCTGTCGCGCGCCTCGCGCAGTGCGACGAAGCCTGCCTCGTCGATGCCCACGACATGCGCGTTGGCCGTCTTCTGCTCGCCGACGGTGCTCTCCCATTTCGCGTTGCGGCCCTCGGGGCGGTAGTCATGGCCGGTGAACAGGCGCATCGCATCCGGCAGGGCGAGGATGGCCTGGATCGAGGCCCACAACGCCCGGGCGCTGCCGCCGGGAAAATCGGCCCGCGCCGTGCCTGAATCGGGCACGAACAGCGTGTCGTGGACGAAGGCGGCGTCGCCGATGACATAGGTCACCGAGGCCAGGGTATGGCCGGGCGAAAACATCACCCGCCCTTCGAGCGAACCGATGCTGAAACGATCGCCGTCCGCGAAGAGCCGGTCCCATTGCGAGCCGTCGGTCTGCAGCGCGGGCCAGTTGTAGATTTCCTTCCACAACGTCTGGACGGCGGTGACCTGCGCGCCGATCGCCCGCGGCGCCCCGGTCTTGCCGGCCAGGTAATCGGCAGCGGACAGATGGTCGGCATGGGGATGGGTATCGAGGACCCAGTCGACCGTCAGACCCTCGCGCGCGATATAGGCCAGCATCGCATCGGCGCTGGACGTGCCGGTCGAGCCGGATTTCTCATCGAAATCCAGGACCGGGTCGATGATCGCGCAGCGCCGCGTCGCCGGATCGCTGACGACATACTGGAGCGAGCCGCTGCCTGGTTCGTAGAAGGCCTCGACCTTGGCCAGCCGCCCGGCCTCGCCGTCCAGCCAGGTCCCTGCACCGGACAGATCGAAGCCATGGCTGCGGCCGAAGGATTCCACATCGCCGCGCTTCATCCGGCCGGCCAAAACCTCGCCCAGCACAAACAGCGTCACGGCGCGCAGTCCGCTGCGGCAATGCGCCAGCACCGGGCCCTTGCTCTCCGCCATCGCCCTCTGGAAGGCGCGAACATCGGCGGTTGTGATGCCTGCTCCCGTCACGGGTACGAAATGATAGGCCAGCCCCGCGCGCTCGGCGGCCGCACTTTCGGCGGCATGGCCGGGCTGGTCCAACTCCTCGCCATCGGGCCGGACATTCACCAGCGTTGCGAAGCCCTCTTTTGCAAAGCCCGCAAAGGCGTCCGGATTCAACTGGCCTGCGACCGCCAGGCCATCGGTGATCGTGACGATGTTCATCTGCCATTCTCCAATCTATAATTATATATATAGATAGATTGCATTATGACACAAGAGGCAGATGGCCGATGGCTGCGATCGCGACAGTGTCGACGCAAAAAAGAGGGCACCCGAAGGCGCCCTCTCAATATCGATCCTGGCAACGACGCTCAGCGACGCGCGAAGATGTCGATTTCCTCGTCGCGATGCTGACCACCGAGCATGGCGGCCATATAGGCTGCGGCGGCACCGACCAGCAGGACGGCTGCCGTCAGGAAGGCCACGATCACGGCCGTGCGGCGCGCCTTTTCGGCGGCTTCGCGGGCCGCATCGCGCGCCTGGATCAGGCGGGCATAGGCCTCGTCGATGCGCTTCTCGGCCTCGGCCTGCGGCACGTTCATCCGCGTGGCCATCCGCGAGGCAATGTACCCGCGATCAGCCGGATCGAGGCTGCCATTGGCCAGGCTGCGGACGAGAATGCGCGAGGCCTCCTCGCGCTCGCCCTGCGTCACCGGCTCGGTGCCGGTCGAACGCATCATGCCATCCAGCGCCGAAGCCAGCGGATCGGCCTGCTGGCTGATCAGCGTGCTGGCGCCGCCGGCAACGGCGGCTGCACCCGAAGCAGCCGTGCGCGCCGCGCCCATGATCGAGGAGGAGGTGATGAAGGCCACCAGCAAAGCGCCGACGGCCCAGACAACCAGGCCATGGGCCCCGTCGCGAACGCCGCGCTCACTCGAGCTGGAATCAAGCATCGGCTTGCGCATCCGGCCGGCAAGATAGCCGCCCGCGCCGCAGGCCGAAACGGTGATCCACAGCGCCCAGAGAGCGGCCGCAATGGCCAGAACCGTCATGCTCGTCGAGCGCGAGGTATCGGCGGACACCAGCGACAGACCGATAGCCGAGCCGAAGGCAGCCATGATTGTCGAGATGGCGACGGATAGGACAGCCCCGCCGAAGATCGGGCTCCATTCGAGATAGGAGCCCGACTTGGTATCGGAACCGGGCGGGGAGACGACGACGTCGGATGTGCCGAGCGACATGGCGATACCCTTACCGGAGACCAAGGAACGACAGGATGGCCAGAACGACCACGACGAGACCAACGAGATAAATGATACTGCTCATGACAGCCCCCATAGAGAAATGCGCCGCGGCGCGAATGCGGCTTTAACCTCAGGGGCAGGTCAGATGTTCCGCGCGCTGCGGCGTGTTTGACGAGGCCGGCGCGGGTGGCGGCCTGGCACCGGTCAGCGGCGACGCCGCTGCCAGCCCTCGATGCGATCGATGATCCACATCGTGAACCGCGCCATCGGGCGTTGCAGGAAGGGCACGTCGGACGCGATCAGCATCAGCCCGAGCGGCAGCATCCAGACGCCCAGGACCGGCAGGAAGGAGAAGATACCGCCGAAGATCAGCAGGATGCCGGCGGGCAGCCGGGCCCAGCGCGAGGCCGGATGGCGCAGCCAGCGCAAAGTCGAGGCGAGCCGCCCTGGCAGCATGCGCTCAAGCCGCTTGAAGGCGGCACGCAGTTCCTGCTGCGGATCGGTCACGGGCGAAATTCCGACATGGGAGCGACGAGGATGGGCTTCAGCGAGCGAGGACGTCGGCGAAATTGGGATGGCGGCGCGCCCAGTCGGCGACGAAAGAGCAGGCCGGCACGATTCGCAATCCACGCGCCCGGGCATTCTCAAACAAGCCCTCGACCAGCAGCGAGCCCAGTCCCTGGCCGCCGAAGGCGGCGGGAACTTCCGTATGCGTGACGATCAGACGATCCCCGTCCCGCCGGAAACTCGCGAAAGCGAGCCCACCGGGGAACGCCATCTCGAACCGGCTGGCTGCCGTATTCTCGACCACCGGCCCGACACCATCCCTCATCGCACCCAAGCTCCTATCCGCATCGATGACCGGTCATCCGAAGCCGGCCACGTGGCGCGAACACGCTCAACCGAGGCCCCGCCCCAGAGTTCCAGGCACCAATGCATGATCAGTAGACAACGCGGGGATGACGCGGCGAACGCGGATCCTGCGTCGATCAGTGCCGAGTGCCGCTACTGAACGCGCCGGTGCGAACCTTCTCGGCCAGACCTGCGGCGAAAACAGCGGTCGCTTCCTCGCCATAGGTCTCGACCAATGCGCGGAAGGCGGCAAACAGCGCGGCATGCGCAAGCGCATCGCTGTCCAGCCCGTCCTGCTGCGCTTCAGTGAACGCGTCCTCGACATAGCCATAGGCGACGCGACGCGCGTCGTGGCTGTCCTCGGCCGAAACCAGATCCAGCGGCATATCGTCGGAAAGAATGGACATGAAGGCGAGGACTCTGCGGCTTGTTTTGATCGGCTTGTTGTCGCGCGTAGAAGGCTTATGTGATGCGAATCACGCCAATTCAGGCCTGCTTCGCAACGATTGTCGTCATCTCTGTCATAGGCCGTGCCAGAGCGGGACGCTACCGCCCCCTTTCGGAAAGGTTAACGCGACGGCGCAATTCGCCAGCGAAGCTGCGGTTAAGCGATGTCTGTCACCTATCCGCCATAGCGCCCGGCAAGCGATCGCGCCAGGCGCTCGCCCTCGCCCGCCAGCCGCGTCGAGGCCTCCTGACTGCCGTCCGTGCAGGCGCGATGCGTCAGCGAATAAGCGCGAAAGCCACGGTTATACGCGCTCGTCAGGCGTTCGCGCCGCAACGGCGTGCGACCCTCCGCCTCAACCAGCGCGCCCATGCGGTCGCGCCAATCCTGCGCCTCCTTGCCTCCGCACAGCGTCCGCAGATAGGCCAGCGAGCCCATGATCTCGGCGAGCTTCAGCAGTTGCGGCTCGTAGGGCGGCGGCGGCGGCTCCGGGGCCGGCACGGGCTCGGACGGCTTGGTCGTGGCAGGCGGGCGCGACTGCGCAAGCGCGGTGCCAATCGGTGCGCCGATGAACACCGCGAGCAGGCCAAGCAGCACTCCGACCAGCAGCACGCCGATCACCATGCCAGGCGCCGCCCGGCTCATGCGCCCTCCCCGGCCTCGATCCGGATCCGCTGCGCCCGGCGCAGCACCTCGGCGAGTTCGCGGGTTGTCGGCAGGCCACCGAGCTTGAGCGGATCGGCCCACATCACGGCCCCGGCCTCAGGCCCCGGCTGCGGCTCGCCGGAAACCCATTCGCCGACGAAGGACGCCACGACGAAGTGGTGGCTGACAGCGCCCAGCCCGTCGCGGCCGAAGATCTCGACATGGCGGTTGAAGCCGATGATGCGCGCGCGCACCCCGACCTCTTCCTCCAATTCGCGCAGCGCCGCCTCTTCCAGCGTCTCGCCGGCCTCGACCTTGCCGCCGGGCAGCGACCAGAGCCGGTCGGCAGGGGGCTTGGTGCGCGTCGCCAGCAGCACCTTGCCATCGCGGAAGACCGCGACGGAGGCAGCCAGCACCGGGCGCGCAGGCGCCTTGCCCGCGGCCGGAAAGCGGATGACCTGCGCGCCGTCCTCGCTCATGTCAGCGCGCCCCGCCTCATACGTGCTGGCCGCCATTGATGTGCAACTCCGCCCCGGTGACGTAGCTCGACGCATCCGTGCAGAGGAAATGGATCGCGCGCGCCACCTCCTCGGTGCGCCCCAGCCGCCCCAGAGGCAGGGTGGCGACGATCTTCTCGGTGCCCGGCGACAGGATGGCGGTGTCGATCTCGCCCGGCGAGATCGAATTGACCCTGATCCCGAGCGGCCCGAAATCTGAGGCCATCTCCCGCGTCAGGCTGGCCAGCGCCGCTTTCGAGGTCGCATAGGCCGCGCCTGCGAAAGGGTGAACGCGCGAGCCGGCGATCGAGGTGACGTTGACGATCGCCCCCTTGGCGGCTGTCAACTCATCGAGCAGGCCCCGCGCCAGCATGATCGGCGCGAAGAAATTGACCTGGAAGACCTTGTGCCAGTCGTTGAAGGATGTCGTGGCCGCGCCAAGCCGCGCGCCCTTGGGGCCCTTGGGCGAAATGCCGGCATTGTTGACCAGCGCGTTGAGCTTGCCGCCCTCGGCCGCCAGCCGGCGCTTGATCTCGGCGATGCCGCGCATCGTGTCTTCGGGATCGCCGAGATCGATCTGGACATGATCGTCGGCCCCGGAGGGCCAGGGGCATTTGTCGGAGAAGGCCTGGCGCGAGCAGGACAGGATCCGCCAGCCCGCCATCGCGAACTGCATCACCGTGGCATGCCCGATGCCGCGGCTGGCCCCGGTCAGCAGCATCACCGGCCGCTTGCCGGCTTCAGTCTTGGGAAAGTCGAATTTCGGCATCGCCATCGGGCTATCGATCCTCAAGGATAAAGGCGGGCACGCGCCCAGGGCTCGCCGACGCCAGGGCGGCTGAAGACGACGCGGTCATGCAGGCGAAACGCGCCGTCCCTCCAGAACTCCATATAGACCGGGCTGATCCGGAAACCGGTCCAGTGCGGCGGACGCGGGATCGTGCCGATGCCGAATTTGGCGGCCTGGAACGCGACCGCCTTTTCGAGCGCGAAGCGGCTCTCCAGCGGGCGCGACTGCTGCGATGCCCAGGCGCCGATCCGGCTGTCGCGCGGGCGCGACTGGAAATAGGCATCGGCCATCTCGTCGCTGACCACAGACACATGTCCCCGGATGCGGATCTGGCGGCGCAGGCTTTTCCAGTGGAACAGCGCCGCCGCCTTGGGCTGGCCGAGCAACTCCTCGCCCTTCTGGCTCTGAGTGTTGGTGTAGAAGACGAAATCCTCGCCGTCGCGCCCGTTCAGCAGCACCATGCGGCTGTTGGGCATGCCCTGCGCATCGACCGTGGACAAGGCCATCCCATTGGGGTCGTTCGGCTCGCTCTTTTTGGCCTCCTCGAACCAGGCTGCAAACAGCGCGAAGGGGTCCTGCTCTTGCGTGAAGTCACCGCTCGTTAACCGTTCCACGTGTCTAATCCTCAAAGAATTTGGGGTGTTGCGTTTGGGCGAGCGCGAGCGGTGAACTTGGTCAAGACAGCACGACTATATAGGACAGGGACGTCAGCGTTCCAAAGCCTTCCGCGGCGCGGTGCCGCCATGCGCGCGATTGCGATCGCGGGCGCTGCTGCCATGGCCCTGTTCTGTGCCGGTTGTTCGGTGTCGTTCCCGATTCTGGGCCTGTCCAGCAAGGCCGAAGACGATGTCGCCACGACCTCGTCGGTGCTGCCGGCGCGCGGCCCGGCCAAGCCCGGCGCGCTGGCCTCGCTCTCCTCAGAACTCGGCCCCGAGGATATGCGCCGGGCCGATGGCGCCATGGCGGTGGCGCTCGACCCGCAGGGCAATGGCGCCGCCGTCTCCTGGGACAACCCGCAAAGCGGCGTGAAAGGCTCCTTCATCCCCGTCGGCGGCCCATTCCTGCGCTCAGACGAGATCTGTCGCGCCTTCATAGCCAGCGTGCAGACGCAGACGAAACCCGCTAAGCTGCAGGGAACCGCCTGCCGGCCGTCGGGGGGAGACTGGCTGGTCAAGGACATCGAGCCCTGGAAGGGCACGACCTGACAAGAAGAGTTGGCTATGATGCGCCACAGCTGTTGCGTTCAGGCCACACCGTTCCCAGATAGGCTTTGAGACCAGGGTCGGCCTGTGCCTTGCGCCGGGATCGGCTCTTCAGCAGTGCCAATGGGGTTCATGAATGCGCGACCCATATCAGATTCTGGGTGTCGCCCGCACGGCGAGCGAGGCGGAGATCAAGAAGGCCTATCGCCGCCGCGCCAAGGATCTGCATCCTGACCGCAACCAGGACGATCCCAAGGCGCAGGACCGGTTTTCGGAACTGAACGGCGCCTATGAGATCCTCAGTGACGGCGCCAAGCGCAAGCAGTTCGACGCCGGCCAGATCGATGGCGAAGGCAAGCCCAAGTTCCAGGGCTTCGAGGGCATGGGCGCCGGTCGCGGCGGCCGGGCCGGCGGCTTCGAATACAATTTCGGCCAGGGCGGCCGGGGCCATCCCTTTGGCGCGGGAGCCGGCGCGGGTGCGGGCGCTGGTTTCGATCCCGCCGACATCTTCGGCTCGCTCTTCGGCGAGGCCGCTCGGCGCCAGGGCCAGGCCCGCCCCGAGGCGCACAAGCCGCCCGAGCAGAGCTTTACGCTGGAGGTGACGCTGGCCCAGGCGGTCTCCGGTGCGACGCGACGCGTCAGGCTGCCGGGCGGGCGCGAGGTCGAGGTCACGATTCCCGAGGGCGTCACGGACGGCAAGGTGATGCGCCTGCGTGGTCTCGGCCAGACCGACCCGCATTCGGGCCAGACCGGCGACGTGCTGATGACGATCAAGGTCAAGCGGGATTCGCGCTTCGTCACCGAAGGCAATGATCTGCGCACGCGCGTCACCGTCCCGCTCGCCCAGGCGGTGCTGGGCGGGCCGATCCATGTCCCGACGCTGACCGGCACCGTGGAGATGAAGATCCCGCCGCTGACGGGCACGACCCGGTCCTTCCGTCTGCGCGGAAAGGGGTTGAAGGGCGAGGCCGGCGCGGTCGGCGACCTGTTCGTTGCCATCGACATCGAGATGCCCGAAAGCGACGCCGACCTCACAGCATTGATGAAGGCGCGCGTGGAATAGCCCCGGCTGTGAAACGGCTGACGGGGGCGCTTGGGTGGACGGTCGCTGAAATCCGGTTTCCCCTTTGCGCCATCCTGTTCTAAGAGACCCGTCGACTTTATCCAGTTCGCGGGTCCCAAATGCCTGATTCCACTGCCGCCGCCCGGCCCACCGCCAATCTTCTCAAGGGCAAGCGGGGCCTCGTCATGGGCGTCGCCAACAACCGCTCGATCGCCTGGGGCATCGCCAAGGCCGCGGCCGAAGCCGGCGCCGAACTCGCCTTCACCTATCAGGGGGATGCGCTGAAGAAGCGTGTCGAGCCATTGGCGAAGGAACTCGGCGGCCATGTCGTCGGCCATTGCGATGTCACCGATCCCGCCACGATCGACGCCGTCTTCGCAGAGGTCGAGACGCTCTGGGGCAAGCTCGACTTCGTCGTTCACTGCATCGCCTTCTCCGACAAGGACGAGCTGACCGGCCGCTATGTCGAGACGACCGAAGCCAACTTCACCAAGTCGCTGCTGATCTCCTGCTACTCCTTCACCGCCGTCACCCAGCGCGCCGAGAAGCTGATGACCGATGGCGGCTCCATGCTGACCCTGACCTATTACGGCGCCGAGAAGTGGATGCCGCATTACAACGTCATGGGCGTCGCCAAGGCCGCGCTGGAATCGAGTGTGCAATATCTCGCCGCCGATCTCGGCCCCTCGAAGATCCGCGTCAACGCGATCTCGGCCGGGCCCATCAAGACGCTGGCCGCCTCCGGCATCGGCGATTTCCGCTACATCCTGCGCTGGAACGAATACAATTCGCCGCTGCGCCGCACCGTGACGATCGAGGAGGTCGGCGAGACCGCCGTGTTCCTCGTCTCCGACATGTCGCGCGGCATCACCGGCGAGATCCTGCATGTCGATGCCGGCTATCATGTCGTCGGCATGAAGGTGCCGACCGCGCCGGATATCACGCTCGACAAGGGCGAGTGAGCTAGCCTGTCAGCTTCGCGTTCAGCCGGTCCGTCGCGACACTGTCGCGGCGGATCGTTTCGTTTCTGACGGCGTCGAGCGAAGTCGAGACAGTCCTCTCTCCAATCACCATCCCAGGCGCGATCTCCGCCAGCGGTGCGAGCACGAAGGCGCGCTCCGCGATGCGCGGATGGGGCACCTGCAGTCCCGGCTCATCGATCATCTCGCGGCCATAGGTCAGGATGTCGATGTCGAGCGTGCGCGGCCCCCAGCGCTCCCGCCGCTCGCGCCCGCCCTCGCGTTCGAGATCGAGGCACAGATCGAGCAGCGCCCGCGCCGGCAGCTCCGTCTCGACCAGCACCGCCATGTTGAGGAACTCCGGCTGGTCGAGCTTGCCCCAGGGTGCCGTGCGATAGACGCTGGACGGGCGGACGGCGAAGATGGCGGGATGCTGCGCGAGCCGCGTCAGTGCGTGTGCGAAAGCCGCGACGGGATCGCCCAGATTGCCGCCGAGGCCCAGCGCCGCCTCAACCCTCACGCCGATAGCTCAGCGTGATGCCGACGCTGGCGAGCGTGGCGTGGATCGGCGGGGCGGGCTTGCGCAAGGTCACCTCGATGCGGGTGACCGGCGGAAAACCGTCGAGCACGGCGAGCGCCACCGCGCGCGCAGCCGCTTCGAGCAGGTTGAAGCGGCTCGTGGTGAAAACCTCGGTGACGACAGCGACGACCTTGCCGTAATTCACCGTGTCGGCCAGCGCATCGCTGATGGCGGACGCGCGCAGATCGACCTCCAATGCGAGATCGAGGACAAAGCGCTGGCCCAGCCGCTCCTCTTCCGAAAAGAAGCCGTGATAGGCGTAGATGTCGAGCTTCTCGATCAGGATGATGCCGGTTTCGCTCACGCGCGGGGCTCCGAAGGCTGTGACAGGGCGACCCAGACCTTGAACGCCTGCGCATGCGCGGCAACGTCATGGGCGCGAATGATGGCGGCGCCTTGCGTAGCGCCATAGAGATGGGCCGCGACGCTGCCGGCAACACGGTCGGCCGGCACGCTCTGGCCGGTGACGACGCCGATCACCGATTTGCGCGAGGCCCCGAGCAGGATCGGGCAGCCGAGTTCCTTGAGCTTCGCCAACTGGCGGATCAGCAGCAGGGATTGCTCCGGCGTCTTGCCGAACAGCCCGATCCCGGGATCGACGACAATCTGCGCGCGCGGCACGCCGGCTTCCAAGGCGATCGCGATCGACCGCTCGAGAAAGCGCAGCACGTCGGACAGGATGTCGAGCGTGGGGTCGGTGGTCTCGCGGTTGTGCATCAGCACGATCGGCGCGCCATGCCGTGCGGCAACATCGGCGATCGCGGGATCGCGCTGCGCGCCCCAGACATCGTTGACGATGGAGGCACCCGCCACCAGTGCGGCTTCCGCCACCTCCGCCTTCCAGGTGTCGATCGACAGAGGCGTCCGGATCCGCTGGCGCAGGCCCTCGATCACCGGCAGAACCCGCGCCAGTTCGGTCGCGGCCGCCAGAGGGGCGTGACCCGGCCTGGTCGATTCGCCGCCGATATCGATGATGGCGGCCTCTTCCGCCGCAAGCCGCACACCATGCGAGATCGCCTGCTCCGCATTGGTCAGCATGCCCCCGTCGGAGAAGGAATCGGGCGTGATGTTGACGATCCCCATCAGCAGGGGTGCGGCGTCGAGGGCGAGCCTGCGACCATCGGGCAAGGTCAGAGCCGGCGGCATGAAGGATCATCCGGAAGGGCGGAGTGCGGCCTATAGACCGCCTCTCCCCGACAGGCCAATGGAAACGACAGGTCGCGGCCATGGTTGCGACGCATGGCCCCGATCCGGCGCAACGCTTTGACGTCGCGCCCGCCAGCGTGCAGAAGCCGGGCCATGGACAAGCTCACGCTCCCGCACCGGCTCATCCTCGTCCGCCATGGCGAGACAGACTGGAATCGCGAGGGCCGCCTCCAGGGCGGGCAGGACATCCCCCTCAACGCACTCGGCCGCAGCCAGGCTGCCGAGGCCGCCGGGCGGCTGCGAACCCTGGCGCCCGACTTCGCCACGCTCGACTATATCGGCTCGCCGATGCAACGCGCCCGCGAAACCATGGATATTCTGCGCGCGACGCTAGAGCTGTCGCCTGGCGCCTATCGCCTCGACGACCGCCTCAAGGAGCTCACCTTCGGCTCCTGGGAGGGCTTCACCTGGCGTGACATCCGCAAGGCCGAGCGCGAGCAGGCGCAATTGCGGGAGCGTGACAAATGGAGCTTCGTGCCGCCCGGCGGCGAAAGCTACGCCATGCTTGCGCAGCGCATCCGGCCGGTTCTGGAAGAGCTCACCCGCGAGACCGTCATCGTCAGCCATGGCGGGGTCGCGCGTGCCGTGCTGGCTCTCGTTGGCGCGGTCTCCCCGCAAAAGGCCTCGATGGTCGAGATCTGGCAGGGTAAGATCCTGACCGTCACCGGCAGCCAGGCCGACTGGGTGTAGCTCACGCCAGTGGCTGCGTGTCCGCGATCTCGATCCCGAACCCGCTCAACCCCACGAAGGAGCGCGGCGACGAGGCGAGGTTGACGATCGAGCGAACCCCGAGATCGCGCAGGATCTGCGCGCCGAGCCCAACCTCGCGCCATTGCTGCGAGCGCTGCGCGTCCGACCCCTCCTCGACGCTCTTGATCGGCACGCCGGCCGCACCATCGCGCAGATAGATCAGCACGCCGCGCCCGTCGGTCTCGAAGCGCTTCAGCACGGACTGGATCGCGACCGCACCTCCAAGCACGTCGGCGACGACATCGGCACGATGCAGCCGCGCGGGGATTTTCTCACCATCGCCGATCTTGCCCGAGACGAAAGCGAAGTGCTGCGTGTCGTCGAAGGGGGTCACATAAACATGGCCGGTCAGCTCGCCGAAGGCAGTCTTGACCGGGAAGGAATGCACCCGCTCCACCAACTTCTCGCGGGACTGGCGATGCGCGATCAGATCGGCGACCGTGATCTGCCTGAGGCCATGCTTCTGGGCAAACGCCGTGATCTGCGCGCCCTTCATCACCGTGCCGTCATCATTGGCAAGTTCACAGATGACACCGACCTGCGGCAGATCGGCGAGCTTGCACAGATCGACGGCGGCCTCCGTATGCCCGGAGCGCATCAACACGCCGCCATCCTTGGCGATCAGCGGGAAGACATGGCCCGGCCGCACGAAATCGGTGGCGCCCATATTGCCATTGGCGAGCGCGCGGACCGTGTTGCAGCGCTGCTCCGCCGAGATGCCGGTGGTCAGCCCGTGCTTGACGTCGACGGTGATGGTGAAGGCGGTGCCCAGCGGCGCGTCGTTGGACGACACCATCGGGTCGAGCCGCAGCCGCCGCGCCTCGGACGAAGTCAGCGGCGCGCAGACGATCCCGCAGGTGTTGCGGATGATGAAGGCCATCTTCTCCGGCGTGCAGAGCGAGGCAGCGACGATCAGATCGCCCTCGTTCTCGCGATCGTCGTCATCGGTGACGATGACGATCTCGCCACGGGCAAAGGCTTCGATGGTGGCGGTGACATTGTTCGGCATGCTGGCCTCGCGCGGCCCGACAAGGCCGAGGAAATCATTGGGGGTGACGGAGCCGCCGGTGGCAGCGGCGATGCGCTCGGCGCTTTCGCGCGAGATCCACGCAGTCTGGTCGTTGCAGAGCGCCGTGACGCTGGCGGGCGACAGGCCGACCTGCCGCGCGAACGCGCTGCGGCCGATCTTGTTTTGCGTGAGCCAGGCGTCGAGCTTCATGACGAGAAGCTAATGCCGAACCTCTTCAGTTACAATGAAGAAGTTCACGTCTTTCAGCGAAACTGAATGGCACCGCTAACTGCGCCCTTCAGGCCTCACGCTCGCTACAAGACATAGGGTGCCCGTATCCCCGGATCGTCGGTCGAAAAATCTTTAGTGTTGCGGGTCACGAGCAGACGCCCCGCTGTCTGCGCTGTAGCCCAGATCACCGCGTCAGGCAGCTTGATGCGATGGGTCCGCCGCAATGCCACCGCGCGAATGGCGATTGCTTCGTCAAGCGCGATGACCCGAAAACCTTCGAGGAAACGCCGGGTGGGCTCGACCAGATCGGCATCCGCCCCGACCATCACCTCCATCCACGTGATGATGCTGACGGCCCGGTTTTCGAAGCGCTCGATTTCCTCGCGGGCCTGCGGGACGGCATTCAAATGGTCGATGAGGATATTGGTGTCGAACAGCGCGCCTACCATTCGCGACGGGCTTTCTCCTGATAAGCCAGTCCATCGACCTTGCGCCGACCCCACAGGCCAAAGCCGTCCTCGACCTGTTCACGATGATGGCGGTCGAGATAATCATCGATCGCAGCCCTGATCAGGGCAGCGCGGGACTGCTGCAATCGTTTGGCAATGGCGTCGAGCGCTTCGACTTGAGCATCACTCATATCGATCAGGGCTCGCATGCCACACTCCAATGCTATGGCCTATGTATATCATATAGCAAAACGTAGTCACGGGCACAATTATCGGCGGAGCGCATTACTCCCGAAACGGCCACCGCGCCTCGCCGACGCCCACCTGCGCCCGATGCAGCAGATACTGGTCGGCCAGCACGCAGGCGACCATCGCCTCGCCGACCGGCACGGCGCGGATGCCGACGCAGGGGTCGTGTCGACCCTTGGTGAACATCTCCGCCTCGCCACCGGTCCGCGTCACGGTCGCCCGTGTCGCCAGGATCGAGGAGGTCGGCTTCACCGCGAAGCGCGCGACGATCGGCTGCCCCGTCGAGATGCCGCCGAGAACCCCGCCGGCATGGTTGGACAAAAACAGCGGTGAGCCATCATTGCCGGCGCGCATCTCGTCGGCATTCTCCTCTCCCGAGAGCGCAGCGGCGTCGAACCCGTCGCCAATCTCGACGCCCTTGACCGCATTGATACTCATCAGCGCCGACGCGATCTCCGCATCGAGCTTGGCGTAGATCGGCGCGCCAAGTCCCGCCGGCACGCCCTCGGCGACGATCTCGAGCACGGCGCCGATCGAGGAGCCGGATTTCCGCACACCGTCGAGATAGCCCTCGAAGAAGGCGGCGGCTTTCGCATCGGGGCAGAAGAACGGGTTGCGGCCGACCTCGTCCCAGTCCCAGTTGCCGCGGTCGATTCTGTGCGGGCCCATCTGCACCAGCGCCCCGCGCACGACCAGTCCCGGCACGACCTTGCGCGCGATAGCACCCGCCGCGACCCGCATCGCCGTCTCCCGCGCCGAGGAGCGCCCGCCGCCGCGATAATCGCGAATGCCGTATTTCACGTCATAGGTGAAATCAGCGTGGCCCGGCCGGTAGGTGTCCTTGATCTGCGAGTAGTCCTTCGAGCGCTGGTCGACATTGTCGATCATCAGCCCGATCGATGTGCCCGTGGTGACTTGCACGCCGTCGCTCTCGCGCGGAAACACGCCCGAGACGATCCGCACCTGGTCGGGCTCCTGGCGCTGCGTGGTGAAGCGCGACTGGCCCGGCCGACGCCGGTCGAGATCGCCTTGGATATCGGCCTCGCTCAGCGGGATCAACGGCGGGCAGCCATCGACAACGCAGCCGATGGCCGGCCCATGGCTCTCGCCGAAAGTGGTGACGCGGAAGAGATGGCCGAAGCTGTTATGGGACATGATGGAGCCTGAGGCGAGAAGCTGCGTTCTTTAGGCTGGAATGGCGGAACGTGAAAGCCAGGAAGCCACTGGCATCCCTTGGCAGACCCGTGTCACATTGGTATATTATGACCAATTATATGGTCAGGAGGTCGATGTGAGATCTGTTGCCTTGGCGGAGGCGAAAGCCCAGTTGAGCGCGTTGGTCGATGCGGTCGAAGCCGGCGAAAGCATCTGCATTACACGGCATGGCAAGCCCGTTGCGCGCTTGACCGCAATCGAGAAACCGCAAAAGCCTCTCGATGTCGAGAAGCTCAGGGCATTCACCAGATCACAGCCGATGCAAGACGAGGACGCGGGCACCTTCATGCGAAGGCTGCGCGACGACGCACGCTATTGAGGCTCTACCTCGATACCTCCCTCGTCGTCTCCGCGCTCGTCCAGGAGCAGGCATCGGAAGCCGTCCATGACTGGCTGGCGAGTCGGGGCGGGATACGCTTCGCCGTCAGCGACTGGGTCGTTGTCGAGTTCGCGGCCGCCCTGTCTCGCAAGCGAGCGCTCAATGAGATTTCGGCCGGCCTCCGGGAGGAAGCGCAGTTCCAGTTCGACAGCCTCACGGCCGGAGAGTTCGATGTCCTGCCGGTCACGCGTGGGGAGTTCCGCATCGGGGCCAATCTCGCCGGCCTAAGCCTCCAGGGCTTGCGGGCTGGCGACGCGCTGCACCTGGCCATAGCGAAAAGCAACACGCTGACGCTCTGCACGCGGGACATCAAGCTCGCAGCGGCGGGCACCGATCTGGGGTGTTCGACACAGTTGATTGGCTGAAAACAGCTGGGTTCGCCTTTCAGCTCAATGCCCCATCGGCTTACCCGCCGGCACCGCCGGCGCACCCTCCCAGCGCGTATGCGCCGGCAGGTTCTCGCCCTTCATGATCACGGTCAGCAGGCCGACCTGGGCATAATCGCCGACATGGGTGTCGTAGAGCACGGTTGCGGCGGCGCCGACGCAGACGCCCCGCCCGAGCCTCACCCTTCCGACCTTCATCACGCGATCCTCATAGAGATGCGTCTGCAGGGCCGAATGGGCGTTGATGGTGCAGAAATCGCCGACGGTGACGCAGTCGAACTCGGTGATGTCGGTCATGTCCATCCAGACGCCCTTGCCGAACTTCGCGCCAAACAGCCGCAGAAACCAAGGCAGGAAGGGGGTGCCGCGCAGATACTCGAACAGCACCTTGCCACCGAGGCCCGAGTAGAGCACGGCGATCGATTCCGTGCGCATCGCCCACCACGACCACATCGGCTTCATCACCGGTTTGTAGACGCCCATCATCAGCCATTTGATGGCGACGCAGATCAGCGCCTGCGCGACGGCGATCAGCACCGCCACCGCCATGAAGGACAGGACGAGCCCAGACCAATCCCGGAGATAGATACGCTCCTGCAGCACGAGATCGACGGCGAGCGTGCCGAAGGTGATGAACAGCATCGCCGGAAAGGAGGTATGCAGCGCCTCGAACACACCGCGTAGCGTCTGCTTTTGCCAGGAAGGCCGATAGGTCCAGTTCGCGCCGAGATCGACCTTCTGCCGTGTCGGCAATTGGATCGGGGGCGAGCCGAACCAGGTGTCGCCAGGCTTCATCAACTCATTGGCCGGCGGCTTCGACTTGATGCCGATCAGCACGCGGTCGGGAATATGCGCGCCCGGCGGCACCACTGCATCGTTGCCGACGAAGACCTGGTCGCCGGTGCGGGTCATGTCGAGCCGCATATAGCCGCGCCGCATGTCCTCGTCGCCGAACACCACCTCGTCGGCGATGAAGTTGCCAGCCCCGATGCCGGTAACGTCATAGCGCCCCGACAGGTTGGTGGAGATCTCCGAGCCCTTGCCGATCGATGCCCCCATCATCCGGTACCAGGCCCGCATGTAGATGGTCGCAAACAGCGAGGACAGCGTCTCGAGCGTCACTTCCGTGGCCAGGCCGACCGTCCATTTCCGCGCAAAGAAGGCGGAATGGATTGAGTAGGAGCCGGAAGAGACGCGCGGCAGGATCAGCCAGCGGAAGGCTGCCATCAGGAACACGGTGAGGGTGATCAGACCGATCGCGGTCGGCCAGGTCAGGATCGGCAGGTACCAGAGATAGCTGACCTCCGACCAGGTCGCGATCCAGTCGTCGATTTTGTCGAAGAGCATGAAGGCGGGGAAGATCGGCAGCAGGCTGACCGGTGGTAGGACGATCAGCATCAGGATGTAGAACGCCGTCATCGCCGCGCGCCGGCGTGGCCCGGCCTCCGCCTGGGGCGGCAGCGAAGCCAGATCAACCATGCCGATCTTGCGCCCCGGAGAGCCGTCCCAGATTTCGGCCTCGCCCACATGCCCGCCGGGCGGAACCGTGGTCAGGTCGAGCAATTCGGCATGATCGGAAACGATGCAGCCATGGCCGAAGACGACGGATGAGCCGGCATAGACGTCCCGGCCGATGGTGATCGTGCCGATGATCAGCTTGTCGCCCAGCGCCTCGGCATTGGCGAAGGTCGTCTTGGCGCCGAGCGACGAACCGTCGCCGACGCTGATCAGGTCGATCGCCCCGGCCTCGTAATCGGAGATCATGACGTCCCGGCCGACCCGGGCGCCAAGCAGCCGCCAGTAGAACCGCATCACCGGGGTGGATTGCAGCCACTTAATGTGGACGAGGCCGGCGACGCGCGACGCGAACCACCAGCGGAAATAATAGACGCCCCAGAGCGGGTAGACGCCGGGCCTGGTGCGCCCGAGCACGAGCCATTTCAGGGCGATCGCGATGAAGCCGGTCACGATGGTGATGGCGACATAGACGCCGAGCAGCGCGAAGATCTGTCCGACCAGCGGCAGATCCTCGCCCGAGAGCAGCATGTAGGTGACGAAGATGCCCAGCCACTGCGCCGTCGACAGGCCGATGATGACCGGCAGAGCGACGGCCTGGGCCAGCCCACAGAGGAAGCGGCGAAGGAAGGGCGGCGGCGTGAAGGAGAGGTCCTGCGCCTCGGCGATGCCGCGTCCGTCGAGCAGCGCCGCCATGCCGCGCAAGGTCCGCGCGCCATAGACATCCTGCAGCGTGATGCCGGCATAGGCCGGCGTCTCGCGCACGATCGAGATGAACCGCGCCGCGAGCAGCGAATGGCCGCCGAGATCGACGAAGAAATCGGCCTCCAGCGGGAGGCTGGATGCACCCAGCACGCGCTTGGCCGCTTCGAGCAGCGCCGCTTCCGTCGCATTGCGCGGGGGTTCCTGCTCGCCGGCTGCGCTCGGTGCCGTCAGCGGCGCGGCCTTCAGCATCCTGCGGTCGACCTTGCCGGAGACCATGCGCGGCAGCGAGCCGACAGCCTCGAAATGCGCGGGCACCATATAGGCCGGCAATTGCTCGCGCAGCGAGGCGCGCAGGGCCGCGCCGTCGACGGCCACGCCCGGTTCGGCCACGACGAAGGCGACGAGCCGTTCGATCTCGTCGTCGATCCGCATCACCACCGCGGCCTGATTGATGCCGGGCTCGTCGGACAGCTTGGTTTCAATCTCGCCAAGCTCGACGCGGAAGCCGCGGATCTTGATCTGGTCGTCGATGCGGCCGTGGAAGACGATGTTGCCCTTGTCGTCGAGGCTGACGGCGTCGCCGGAGCGGTACAGCACCGGATCGTCGCACCCCAAGGCGCTGCCGAACGGGTTGGCGATGAATTTCTCCGCCGTCAGCTCGGGGCGTCCGTGATAGCCGCGAGCCACGCCGGGGCCGCCGATCAGCAATTCGCCCTGCTCGCCCTGGCCCACGAGCGCCATGGCCTCGTTGACGATGTAGACGGTATAGTTGGGGATCGGTTTGCCGATCGTGACGGTTTCGCCAGGCGCGACCTCGGCTGCGGTGGCGACCACGGTCGCCTCTGTCGGTCCGTAGGTGTTGAGGATGCGCCGGCCGGGCCTGGCCCATTTCTGCACGGTCGCGGGCGGCAGCGCCTCGCCGCCGAGCAGGATCAGTTTCAGCGAGGGGATGTCGGCGGGCAGGATGCCGAGCAGCGTCGGCACGGTGTCGATCACGGTGACGCCGGCCTGCGTCAGCAGCGCCGGCAGCTTTTCGGCGTCTCCCATCGTCTCGGGCGAGGCCACATAGAGCGTCGCGCCGACCAGATAGGGCGTCCAGATCTCCTCCATCGACAGGTCGAAGGCGACCGACGCCCCCTGGAACACGATGTCGGTCTCGCTGATGCCGTAGAGCGCGTTCGCGGACCGCAGGAAATGGCAGATGTTGCGATGGCTGATGACGATCGCCTTCGGCGTCCCCGTCGAGCCGGAGGTGTAGATCAGATAGGCCGGGTGATCGTTGGTCAGCCCTGCGGCCCGCGCCGGCATCGCCACGCCGTCATCGCCGGATTCCAGATCCTGCGGCGTCCAGACGCTGCGCTGCGTCGCGGCTGCGCGCTCCTGCCAGGCGGCGGCGGTGACGATGCCCTTGGCATCCGCGTCGGTGAGGCAGATGGCGATGCGCTCGATGGGAGCCTCGGCATCGAAGGGGATCCAGGCCGCGCCTGCGCGGGTGATCGCGATCTGCGCGATCAGAAGCTCGATGCCGCGCGGCATCCACAGGCCGACGAGATCGCCCGCACCGACTCCGGCGAGCGCAAGACTGCGCGCCTGCCGCCCCGCGGCAGCCCAGACCGCCTCATAGCTCTGCTGAACTGACGCATCGACCAGCGCCGGATGGCCGCCGCGCTCAGCCACCGTCGCGGCGAAAACCTCGCCCAGCACCTCGTCACGCAGCAAATCGAGCCGCTTCTCACCCGCCATCATCGCGAGCGGATTTTCAGCCGCCGACCCTGTCGTTGCCGACAGCGTGCTCATGTCGTTCATCGCGCCCCGCTGCGATCAGGCCGGCAGCGCTGCAGGGCGGCGCGATCCCGCGCCGTTCCCTGTCCGATGCAACCCTCACGCACCTTGTTTTTGCTCGGAGAAACGCATCTTTCCGATGCGATGTCCGGCTATACCCCCCGACCGAGCGTTGCCGCCGCAGCACGGCATCGCACGGCGGCTGCTCTCCTGCAAGGCAACGCGTGAACCGGCGGTGAACGCGGTCACCAGCCCGCGCATGCCGAGCGGCCGGCGGCGCGGTTCAGCCTCGCATCAGCGCCAGCACATGGGCGGCCGCCGAGCGCGACAGGCCCTCGAGATCGTAGCCACCTTCGAGGATCGAGACGAGGCGTCCGCGGCAGGAGCGGTCGGCGATGTCCATCAGCTTTTGCGTCGCCCAGGCGAAATCGGGCTCACTGAGATTGAGATTGGCGAGCGGATCGCGCCAATGCGCGTCGAACCCCGCCGAAATGATCAGCAGATCTGGCGAAAAATCCACGATGCGCGGCAGCAGCACGGTCTCCATCGCCTCGCGGAACGCCTCGGAGCCGTCGCCGGCTTGCAGCGGCGTATTGACGATGGTGCCGTGTTCGCCGCGTTCGGACGCCGCACCCGTGCCGGGGTAGAGCGGCATCTCATGGGTCGAGGCATAGAGCACGCTCGCATCGTCCCAGAAGATTTCCTGGGTGCCGTTGCCGTGGTGGACATCCCAGTCGATGATCGCCACGCGCTGCGCACCATGATGCCGTTGAGCGTGCCGGGCCGCGATGGCGGCCTGGTTGAAGAAGCAAAACCCCATTGCCTTGACGCTTTCGGCATGATGTCCGGGCGGCCGCATCGCGCAGAAGGCGTTTGCGACCTGCCCCGTCATCACCTCATCGACCGCCTGGACCGCTCCGCCGACCGCATGCAGCACGGCTTCGAGCGTGCCCGGAGACATCGTTGTGTCGTCGTCGATCCGGACCAGCCCGTCGCGGGGCGCGGCCGCGACGATCCTCTCGGCGAAGTCGCGCGGGTGACACAGCACCACCTGATCGAGCGTGCCCAGCGCGGCGCTCTCGCGAATCAGCCCCGAGAAGCGCTCATCCTCCAGCGCCGCCTCGACGGCACGGATACGGTCGGGCCGCTCGGGATGGCCTTCGGGAGTCTCATGCCGAAGGCTGGACGGGTGGGTGATCAGCAGGGTTGTCACGGCAGGCCTCTTTTTTCGTTCATTGCGGCCTGGAAGCGTGGCCGCCATGCCACGCCAGGGCGCGAAACGCCCGTTTCCGCCGGCTCAGAGGGAACCTGAATTGCGCCAGGTCCGTTTCGCGCCTAGACCGTCGATCGACAAGCGGTTGGTCTGCGGACAGAGGCGGATACGAAGCCTTAACGCTCGATTCATCATAAAGACTACCTTCGGACCGCGCGGTGGACGTCATGAAACAGACAGTGATCCTTGCATTGGCGATGTCGACCCTCCTCGGGGCCTGCCAATACAAGAGCGTGAACGCCCCCGCCCTATCGGCACGCGATGCCGAATACATCGCTCTCGTGCCAAAATTCGAGCATCATCTCACACATCTGCCCTATGAGATCAGTGACCCAACGGGGCAGGCGCCCGGCACCATCGTGGTCGATACCAAAGAGAAGTATCTCTATTACGTCCTGCCGAACAAGAAGGCGATCCGCTACGGCGTCGCCACCGGCGACGAGGCTTTCGGCTGGACCGGCCAGGCCGTGATCCAGCGCAAGGCAGAATGGCCGCGCTGGACACCCCCTGCCGAGATGATCGCGCGTTGGCCTCATCTGGCGCCCCGCGCCGGCGGCATGGAAGGTGGCCCGGACAATCCCCTCGGAGCCCGTGCCCTGTACCTTTATCAGAATGGCCAGGACACGCTCTATCGCATCCATGGCACCAACGAGCCGGAGACGATCGGACGCTCTGCCTCCTCCGGCTGCATCCGGATGCGCAATATCGACGTGATCGATCTGTTCAACCGCGTCCCCAACGGCACCAAGGTCATCGTCACCTGACAGGCCTTTCCTGAGGGCGCCAGCACGGCTCTGCCTTGGTCAGCCCAGCTCGACCAGCAGCGTCTCAGGCGGGATTCCGAAGCGAATCGGCAGTTGGCTCGTGCCGATCCCAGCCGAAACGATGAGGTCGCGTCCGTCCTCGTGGACATGGCCGTAGGCATAGCGGTTGCCATAGCGCGATGGCACGATCGGCGCCCAGCCCAGCAGCCGGACCTGCCCCCCATGCGTATGCCCTGACAGGGTCAGGGCAACGCGGTCGGGCATCCGAGCGAACACGTCTGGCTCATGGGCCATCATGATCACCGGGGCATCGTCATCGGTGATCTGCGCCATCGTGCCTGCAAGATCGTCGATGCCATGCTTCATGCCGCGCCGGCGCGGCAGGAACGCGATCTGGTCGCCAAGCCCTGCCAGCCAGATCGGTCCGCCGGCGGTCGCGATTTTCACGGCCCGGTTTTCGAGCACCGGGATACCGGCCTCTTCCAGAGCCTGCCCGACCAGCGTGGGGCCGGCGCGCCTGGCCTGGGTTTGCGGATCGTGCCACCAGTCATGGTTGCCGAGGATCGCAAAGACCCCGTCGCGGGCTTGCAGCCGTCCCAGTTCCGCAGCCCAGGCCTGCATGGCCGGATCAGACGCCCATCGCTTGCGGCTCGCCACGAAGTCGCCGAGCAGGAGTGTCATGTCGGGCTTAAGCGCGTTGGCCGCATCGACGATCTCGGTCACGCGGCTCAGCGGCACATGCAGAGAGCCGATATGCAGGTCGGAAATCACCACCAATCGCAGCGTCTGGCCCGCAGGCCAGCCTCGCGGCGTCAGCCGATAGCGCGTCACGCCATGCCGGGTCGGCTCCCAGGCGGCGGCATAGGCGCCGGGGCCCGCAAAGGCAAAAAAAAGACCGGCGAGAGTCTTGAGGACTCTGCGCCGGTCAAACATCGAAGGTCTCGAAAGAGGGTCTATGGAAGTCAGTCGTGGAAACCGTTTCGAAGGACACCGGCAAGCCGGGATGGTACATCCTTCGCACGCAGACCCAACGCGGCAGGCGCGCGTCTGGTTCCCGCAGCCAATGCGGGAAAAGCGATCGGACGGAACCACGAGGCATAAACCTCTTTGGCATGGGCATCGTGGAAACTCGCTTGGGCGGGCGGGCGACGGGGTTGGGACGGGGTCATGGGGTCCGATTGGGTTGGCTGCACGGGTCGCGATGGTTCCTGGCCATCGCCACCCGGCCAACCTGACCGGCGATCGGGACGACGCGGCGGCGTCATCATGATGCGTTCAAGGCATTTTGTGTCTGTGTGGAGTCTACCGCCACAATGGTGAACGAGAGGTGGACGCAGGCGGATTGCCCCCCTTGCGCCCCCCGTTCGCTTCAGGCCGCCAGCAGACCCTCGCCCTTTGCCCAATTCAGCGTCTTGTTCAGCGCGCGCTCGTAGCGGTCGAACATTTCCTCGAGTTCGGCCTCGGTGATGATCATCGGCGGGCAGAACGCCACACGGTCGCCCATGGCGCGGACGATCAGCCCCTCTTCCAGGGCAAAGCTGACCGATTTGGGGCCGACGCCCTTCTTGCCCTCGAAGGAGCCACGGGTCAGCTTGTCCTGCACCAGTTCGACGGCACCGATGAGGCCGACACCGCGCGCCTCTCCGACCAGCGGGTGCTCGGCGAGCTTGTGCAGCCGCCGCAGGAAGGTCGGCGCCACGCTGCGGACATGCTCGACGATTTTATCGCGCTGGTAGATCTCCAGCGTCTTGACGGCGATGGCGCAGCCAACGGGATGGCCGGCATAGGTGTTGCCATGGCCGAACGTGCCGATCTTGCGGCTCTGGTCGACGAGAACCTCATAGACGCGCTCGTTCATCATCACCGCGCTCAGCGGGAAATACGCCGAGGTGATCTGCTTGGCGCAGGAAATGGTGTCGGCGTTCAAACCGTAGGTCGTCGTGCCGAACATCTCGCCGGTGCGGCCGAAGCCGGTGATGACCTCGTCGGCGATGAACAGGATGTCGTACTTTGCCAGGATCACGTTGATCTTCTCGAAATAGCCGTCCGGCGGGGTGATCGCGCCGCCCGCGCCCATCACCGGCTCGGCGATGAAGGCGGCGACCGTGTCGGGCCCCTCGCGCAGGATCATCTCCTCGAGCTCGGCGGCGAGCCGCGACGAGAAGTCCAGCTCGGTCTCGCCGGGTTCGGAGAAGCGGTAGTGATGCGCGCAGGAAGTATGCAGGATGCCCGGCAGCGGCAGATCGAAATCGATGTGGTTGTTGGGCAGGCCGGTCAGCGAGGCCGAGGCGACAGTGACGCCATGATAGCCCTTCAGCCGCGAGATGATCTTCTTCTTCTGCGGCCGGCCGAGCGCATTGTTCATGTACCAGACCATCTTGACCTGGGTGTCGTTGGCATCCGAGCCCGAGGCGCCATAAAACACCTTCGAGATCGGGACCGGCGCGATCTCCTTCAGCTTCTCGGCCAGCTCGATCGCCGGGTCGTTGCTGCGCCCGCCGAAGATATGGGTGAAGGGCAGCTTCTTCATCTGCTCGTAGGCGGTCTCGATCAGCTCCTGGTTGGAGAAGCCGAGCGCCGTGCACCACAGCCCCGCCATGCCCTCGATATAGTCCTTGCCGCTCGAATCCGTGACGAAGACGCCCTTGCCGCTCTCGATCACGAGCGGGCCGACCTGGCGATGGGTCGCCAGGTTCGTATAGGGATGGACGAGGGTCTCGATGTCGCGAACGGCGAGGTTGGACAGCATCGTGCGGTTCCCTGATCTGGCGTTGAATGTGACAACCATAACCCGGCCGCGACACAAAGGTTGAGCGATTTTCACGCGCATCGGCGCAGACTCTGCCGCAGGACTGCGCCGCCGTGCGAGATGGGATCGCTCCCCACCGACAACCATCGCCATGCTTGCCAGCCTCCCCGCGCCCCGCCATGGTCCGGCGGCTCAAACGCCGGAATGCCCGAGACGCGACGTGGATGCCTGACGCGACCATGATCACCAGCCCGCCCCTACCGCTTCGCCAATGCGGCAGCTGCACCCTGTGCTGCAAGGTCTACGATGTCCCCCCCGTCGGGGCGACGGCCGGGAACTGGTGCCCCAACTGCGTGGCGGGCCGGGGCTGCAAGATCTACGAGATCCGTCCGCAGCAATGCCGCGACTTTCTCTGCCTCTGGATGACGCAGGACTATCTTGGCCCCGAATGGAAGCCCGAAAAGGCGCGTTTTGTCCTGACGATGGATGCCGCGACGCGATGGCTCTTCGTGCAGGCCGACCCCGGCGCGGCGCAGGCCTGGCGCAAGGAGCCATACTTCACCCAGCTGAGACGCTGGTCGGCCGCCGGCAACCGGCCGGTCATCGTTTTTGTCAGGAAACACGCCACCGCGTTGACCAGCGAGGGCGAGGCTGTGCTCGGCGAGATCGCTGCCGATGAACGGCTCGTGCTGCGCGACCTGGGCGGCGGCCGGCAGATTGTCGAGAAGCACCGTATCGGCGCCTGACGCAACCGGTCGGCACCGACCAGGATTCAGGCCCCGTCGACGGCCCGCGCCAGATCGCGCCAGGCCAGCACCAGCCGGTCGAGTTCGGCGAGGTCCGTGGTCGGCAGCCTGCCCAGCGTTTGCGCCACGAACTCCCGCTGCGCCTTGATTCCCGCTTCAGCCAGCCGGCGCCCTTCCGCCGTCAGATGCATCGCATAGGAGCGCCGGTCGCCGGCGATGGCCCGTCTCTCGACCAGCCCGGCCTGGACCAGCCGGTCGACCAGCCCCGAGACATTGCCCTTGGTGACGTAGAGCCGCTCGGCCAATTCGTTCTGGCTGATGCCCTCGCGCTCGGTCAGCGTCGAGAGCAGGTCGAATTGCGGGATCGAGAGGCCGAGCGCCCGGATGCGCGCCGTCATCTGCACCAGCATCCGTTGATGCAGCCGCATGAAGCGGAACCAGACACGATCCGGTTCAGTGGCCTCTGGACGCGAGGCAGTCGTCATATCCGGCAAGGTTTTAAGGCCTCCATGGGGAAAGATCACGCCTAAACCATCTTGCCCGCGCAAACCACCTTGCGAGGTGCAAACCATCGTGTCGGCGCAACCGTCTTGCAGTCTCGTGCGAGACGCCGCGGTCTCTTGCCTTGCCTTCGACGCGGCGCAGCGTCACCTATGGGTCATGCATCGCCGTCTCGTCTTCGAGGAACCCGTCTCGCGCGCCGCGCTCTGGAGCCGGCGGCTGGCTTGGTTCGCATTGGCCGTGCTGGCGCTGGCGCTGCTGGCCTTCCGCACCGGCGAGCCGAGCGTCGAGGGCCTGGCGCCGGTCGCAGCGGCCTATCTCGTGGTGCTGCTGGCGCTGCTTTTGTCGCTGATGGCCTTCGCCCGGATCTGGCAGTCCGGCCATCGCGGCGTCGGCATGGCGGCGGGCGCCTTCCTGCTCTGCGTGCTGATGCTCGGCCCGGCCGCTTACATCGGCGTCCGGCTGCTGACGCTTCCCGCCCTGGCAGATGTCTCGACCGACATCGACGACCCGCCCGCCTTCAGCCGCTCGCGCGCGGCACTCGATGCCCGTGCCGGCCGCGTGCCGCCCGATCTCGATATCGAGCGCCGCCGCCTGCAGCGCCGGGCCTATCCCAAGGCGGTCCCGATCGTGCTCGAGGTTCCAGCCGATATCGCCTTCGACATCGCCCGCCGCGCCGCGCTCGCCCGGGGGTGGCAGGTGCTGGAGGCGATCCGGCCCGGCGGCCGCAGCGGCGCAGGCCGGATCGAGGCCGTGGCACGCTCGCGGGTCCTGCGCACGGCGGAGGATATCACCATCCGCATCCGCCCGCGCGCCGATGGCAGCCGCATCGACATCCGCTCGGCCTCGCGCCTCGGCCCGCATGATCTCGGCGTCAATGCAGCGCGGATCGCCGCCTTCGCTGAGGAGGTCGAGCTGCTGATCGAGACGCGCTGAGCCTCAGGCGAGCCGGTAGCGGCTCGTCAGCGAGGGCAGCACCTCGTCGCACTGGACGATGCCGTGCGCCACCAGATCCTCGATCTGGGCCAGCACCGAAAGCGCGGCCGCCCCATGCAGTGCCGGCGCCAGCCCCTGATAGATTGGCGGCACCATGTCGGCGATGCGTTCGTCGCCCGCCCGCAATCGGCTGAGAATCGCCGATTCGCGCTGCCGGCGATGCTGCACCAGCCCGCGCAGGAAGCGCTGCGGTTCGGTCACGGGCCCGCCATGGCCGGGCCAGTACAAGGCCTGCTCCATCCCGCGCAGGGTCTCGATCGACGCCATATAGGCCGCCATCGAACCATCGGGCGGCGCCACGATCGAGGTCGACCAGGCCATGACATGGTCGCCCGAGAACAGGGTTTGCTCCTCGGCGAGCGTGAAGGCGAGATGATTTGCCGTATGCCCGGGCGTCGCGACGGCCGTCAGCGACCAGCCGGGCCCGGTGATGGCGTCGCCATGACCCATCTCGCTGTCGGGGGCGTAGTCGCGGTCGGCCGCCGCGTCGAGCCGGTTGATCTCGCCCTCGGCGAGTTCGCGCGCCGCCCGGTGCGACCCGCAGCCGACCACGATCGCCCCCGTCGCCGCCTTCAGCGCCGGCACGGCGGGCGAATGGTCGCGATGGGTGTGCGTCACCACGATATGGCTCACGGTTTCGCCCGCGACCGCCGCCAAAAGCCGCGCGACATGCGCCGGATCGTCGGGGCCGGGATCGATGATCGCGACCCGACCCTGCCCGACGATGTAGCTGCAGGTGCCGGTGAAGGTCATCGGTCCGCCATTGCCGGCGATGACGCGACGCACCAGCGGCGACAGCCGCGCCACCTCGCCCGGCGGGGTCGTGGCGCTGCGGTCGAACTCGATCTCGTCGCTCATGGGGGATCCTGCACTGCGGATGGGCACCGCCGGGCGCCCGACGCCGCTTGTCGGGCTTTGCCGCATTTTCTATAGACGGGAAAGATGGTCGCGCCGCGCGGCCTTGCGAACAGGACGATAAGCCATGGCCGATCTACTTCCCCTCCAGGCCCCGACGCTGGCCGGCGCGGCCCTTCCGGCCATCGCGGCGCCCCGCACCCTCCTGCTGCGCAACATCGCGCTCGCGCTCGCCGGCAGCCTGCTGCTGATCCTCGCCGCCAAGGTCAAGGTGCCGTTCTTTCCGGTTCCGATGACCCTGCAAACGCTCGCCGTGCTCGGGCTCGGCGCGGCTTACGGCTCGCGGCTGGGGGCCGCGACGGTCGCGCTCTACATCGCCTACGGGCTTGCAGGCCTACCCGTCTTCACCAACACGCCGCCGGTCGCGGCCGGCCCGCTCTATCTCGTCGGTCCCACCGGCGGCTTCCTCCTCGGCTTCGTGGCGGCAGCAGCCCTTGCCGGCTGGGCGTCCGCGCGCGACGCCTCGCTGCAGCGCCTGGTCGGCGGGCTCGTCGCCGCCGAGGCGGTGATGATGGCTCTCGGCTTCGGCTGGCTGGCGCTGGGCGCCCAGATGGCGACAGGCGCGACCGGCATCGGCTTCGCCAAGGCCTTCGCCTATGGCGTCCAGCCCTTCATCCTGGGCGATCTGGTCAAGCTCGCGCTGGTCGCCTGCCTCGCCCGCGCCGGCTGGTCGCTGCTGCAGCGCCGCGGCTGAGCGCGAGCCAACCAAACATGAAAGGCCGGGGCTCGCGCCCCGGCCTTTTTCATATCCCTCCGTATCGGCCCGCCACCTAGCGCGTGCTCATTTTTCTTGGAAGCGCGGGTCATCCCGGACGCAGCGAAGCGGAGATCCGGGATCCATTCCTGAACCTTAATCGGACGCGTTCCGGCAAGGGTACCGGTCAAGCCCGGGACGACGACGCCGTGGTTCCTTGTAAAATCAGCATGCTCTAGACCGGCTCAACCGTTGGGCGTCGATGTGCTGCAGGCCTTCTGCTCCGGGCCGGTGAAGAACGGGCCGAGATTGCCGCATTTGTCGCAGCCCGCAAGCAGGGTCGCGAGGCCGAGGATGCCGAGGAGGTGGAGAGCGCGCTTCATGATCGATTCCGCTGAGGATGTCGGGCGATCCTAGAGGCTGGACAAACCGATGGCCACATCCTCGTGAGACACCGCCTTGCCCATGACCAAAGGGCAAGCCAGTATCGGCACCCAGCAAGCTGTGAGGCCGCGCCATGATGATACCGATGTTCGCAGCCGGGGTGACGGGACTCGCGGCGCTGGCGATCCTCCCGATGGCCGAGGCTGCCGCGCAGGACAAAACCGTGCCGGTCCGCTTCAAGCCCGGCGCAACCGCTGCCACGCTGAAGGGCGCCATCCGGGGCGACCGGGGCGTCAACCACACGGTGGAAACCGCCGCCGGACAGACCCTCCAGCTGCTGTTCCAGCCCTCCAACCGCTCCTGCTTCATGAATGTCTATGCCCCTGGCAACGCTGCCGAGGCGGCTCATATCGGCTCGGCCGCCGGCAACGAGTTCGGGCAGAGCGCGACGCAGGCCGGGACCTACCGGATGCAGGTTTATCTGATGCGCAACGCGGCGCGCCGCAACGAAAGCTGCCGCTACACCCTGTCGATCGAACTCACCGGCCGGCCCGGCGGCGCCAGTGCCGGCGTCTCCGACCGGATGCTGCGCGAGCGCTGCATCGGTGAGGCGGCACCGATGTACGGCGTGCCCGCGCGACAGATCGCGCTCGCGCGTGCCGTCCAGCCGTCGTCCGAGGGCGGCTATCAGCTCGACGGCCGGGTCGACAAAGGCCGCGAGGGCATGAAGACGCTGCGCTGCCTGTTCACCGCGGACAAGCGCTTCGATCGTATCATGGCGATGACGCCCGACGGGCGCTGACCGCTCGACGCGTGGCCGATGGCGACGAGGGGACCGCCATTTGCCTGCCGCCCAAAGAAAAAGGCCCCGCAGGGCCCATTCCATCCGGCAACGATCATGTCTCGGGAAATCCAGTGGTCGGAGTGGCAGGATTTGAACCTGCGACCCCCTCGTCCCGAACGAGGTGCTCTACCAGGCTGAGCCACACTCCGATTGACTGGTGGCGCGCTTATATCCAGCGCCGGCCTCGCACGCAACAGGCGCTTTGCCTCGATGTGCCGAATTATCCCAGGCACCCGCGACAGCATAAAAGACATCCAGCATCCTCCCGGGCTCCGCACCCAACACAAAACTTCACATCCTGTCCAAGCCGGCGACGATCTGGCAGGTTGCGAAAGGCATCGACGCGTTCTAGAAGGCGCGGCGCGTTGGGGCGTCGCCAAGCGGTAAGGCAGCGGTTTTTGGTACCGCCATTCGGAGGTTCGAATCCTCCCGCCCCAGCCAGCCTATGCTAAGCCTCTGAAAAATCTGCAACGTCTGCTTCCGGGCTGTGCCGTGAGTGGGACGCTGCGCGAATCCCTGCGATATCGTTCCAAGCGGCGGTCAGCACGGCTCAGCCTGACGCGAAAGCGTCTCTGATGGGTCGCTTCCTGGTCCTGCCGGAGGACTAAAGTGTCCCAATTGCTTGAAGATGGATTGGCCCTGCCGGTCCTTAACCCATGAAACGCGGGCGAGGGTCGAAAGCCCTAGAGCGCGAGCTGTGCGGTGATGCACCCAACCCGAGCATCATCATGAGGCGCTCGATCTCGGACTATGCCCCGGCGATGACGGCGCTCTGTCCGAGGTTGACACCTCTCCGCAACTGGAGAGCCGAACCACACCTTTCGGTCACGTTGATGATGCCGGAGCATGGATCCTCCGGTTCGCCGGAACGCAAAGAATTCCCCTTCCACGCCTTGTCTGTGCCGCTGGTCGACGAGGTGCCACTCCCGGTCAGTCGCCCCATGAACATGGGCTGTCGCCGCAGGCCGCCACCGGCTAGGATGACGTTGGCCTTTAAAGACGTAGGCTAAGCTGCGGGTCGGCCGCACGCGCGCCGTGGCGGGGGAGTAAGGCGGCCCATGATCAAGGTGCTGCTTGTCGAGGATGACGCGCCGACGCGCTGGCGCCTCCAGGACGCGCTGGGAGCGACCGGTGAATTTGCCGTCACCTCCGCCGCGACCATCATGGAAGCCCGGGCCTGCCTGATGGAAGTGGCGCCCCGTGTGCTGCTGACCGATATGCAACTCCCCGACGGCCACGGCCTCGACCTGATCAGGGAGACGCGGCAGCGCCATCCCGAGACGGAGATCATGGTGATCTCGATCCTTGGCGACGAGGAGAGCGTCATCGCCGCGATCCGGCAGGGCGCCACCGGCTATCTCCTGAAGGACGCCTTCCCGACCGACATCGCGGCAACGGTGCGCGATCTCGTCGCCGGCCATTCGCCAATCTCGGCTTCGATTGCGCGATTCATCGTGCGGCGCACGCAGGCGCAACCCGCCGCGGCTCCGGCCGCGCAAGGACTCAACACGGCGCGGCTGACGCCGCGCGAGATCGATATCCTCTGGGGCATCGCCAAGGGCTTCAGCTATGCCGACATCGCCGGCCATCTCGGTCTGTCGCGGCAGACGGTGCCGGGCCACATCAAAAACATCTACCGCAAGCTCGAGGTCAACACGCGCGGCGAAGCGGTGTTCGAGGCGCTGCAGCAGGGCCTGATCCGGCTGTGAGCACGGCGGCAGCCGACTCGGAGCGACGGCGGGCTGCGCCTGTCGGCGCGCCCCGGCTGGCGCTGCGGCTGCTCTTCTACCTCGCCCTGCAGGCGCTCGTCGTTCTCGGTTGTCTCGGCCTCGTGGCCCTGCCCACGCCCGAGCCGCCGCCTCGCTGGCAACTCACCGAGGCGCGGCTTGAGCCGCCGGGCGTGGCGGTCAGCCTGCCGCATCACCATAGCGCCCGCTTCACGATGGCGGGGCCGCCCCGCTACGTGCTGGCCTTCGACAGACCTCCCGGCCTGTCGGAGGAGCCCTGGTCGGTATTGATGCCACGCTTCACCAACGGCGTCGCGGTCGCGGTCAACGGCGTCGAGATCCTCGACAGCCGCCGCAACCCGGCGGCGAACCGGCCCGATCGAAGCTCACCCGAGATCGCGGTGATCCCGAGCGCGCTGCTGCGGGAGGGGCGTAACGAGCTGACCGTCAGACTCTTCGTCTGGGGGCCGCTCACCGGCTTTCTCGACCGCGTCCATGTCGGCCCGGACGCCGTGCTGCGACCGGTCTATGACCAGCGCATCCTGCTCTTTGTGACGCTGCCGGTCGTGCTGGCCGCCTGGCAAAGCATCCTCGCGGTCATCCTGGGCATGATGTGGTTGATGCGACGCCACGAGCCGGAACATGGAGCGCTTGCCGCCGCGATGGCACTTGGCGTCATGCAGACCTTCATCTCGGCCCCGAGCGGCCAGTCTCTTTATGCCGGGCTCAACGCGGTGCTGATTGCCTCAGCGCCACTGGAGAGCGCCTTCGGGGTGCTGTTCCTGATGCTGTTCCTCGGGCTGAAGATCCCTCGGATCGCCCTGCTGCTGTTCCTGCCCGGCCTGATCATCACCGCAACGGGGCTCATCGGCGGTCCGGGCCCGGTGCGTGCTGCCTATCTGATTCTGGGCCCGCTGACCGTGGCGTTCTGCCTCGTGCTGATTGCCGTCCTGAACGCGCTCGCTTTCCTGCAGCGACGGGACGTGATCGGCCTCATGCACGGCAGCGCGGTCACGGTCGTGCTGTTCTTCTGCGTGCACGACATCCTGTCGATCCTCGACATCGCGCCCGACCGGCGAGTGTTCTTCTCGCGCCTGTCCTATTCGGTGATGGTGATCGCGATCGGCATCGGGCTGACCTGGCGCTTCGCCCGGGCGCTGAACCAGGTCGACAGCTTCGCCGGCAGGATGGTCACGCTCGTGCGCGAGGCGGAGGACAAGCTGCGAGCGACCCTGGCGCGGGACGAGGAACGGGCCCGGGCCATGGCGCTCTCAAACGAGCGGACGCGGCTGATGCGCGACCTCCATGACGGGCTCGGCGGCCAGCTCGTCAGCATCGTCGCATTGAGCGAACGGCAGCGGGCCGCGCCGATCGGCGAGGCGGCGCGGGCGGCTTTGAAGGATCTCCGGCTGGTGATCGATGCGATGGACGATATCGGCGGCGATCTGATGCTGGCGCTCGGGACCTGGCGGGAGCGGATCGCGGCGCAGTTGCGGGCCCATGAAATCGCGCTGGCCTGGCGCGTGCTGACCCCCCAGGGTCTGCCCGTCCATCCCGAGCTGCGCCCAGGCCACGTCATCCAGATGCTTCGCCTGCTCGACGAGGCGGTGACGAACGCGGTCAAGCATGCCGGCGCCAGCACCATCACCGTCGAGATCGAGACCGTCGCCGGAGCGGACGGGGATCGCGGCCGCATCTGCATCCGCGACGACGGCCGGGGTTTCGAGAGTCCGGCGGGCGAGGCCCCGCCCCTGACAGGGCGGGGCCTC
>NZ_LJHQ01000071.1 GCF_001295925.1 Allobosea sp. AAP35
GAATCACGAAACCCCGATGGATGCGAGGTTCTTCGAACCGTCCAGCTTGCGGAAAGTAAGCCAAGCCCGCGTCAACTGGCTTTGAATCAGTCCAGCCATAGGACAGGAGCGTGTCGATTCCGCCATATAGAAGCCAGGCCTCACTACATTGATTGGCATCGACACTGGATACGACCGCATCCTCGTGGTTCCCGCGCAAACAGTGCCGTTTCCAGCCGGCAGGCACTGTCGCGTCGTCCATCAGAAATTCGATGATCTGCCGGCTTTGAGGGCCGCGGTCGACATAGTCGCCGAGTTGGACGATCACCCCAGGCGTTCCATTCGCGCGATCGCTGATGGCCATATATGCCTCCAAGAGCAGATCGAAACGTCCGTGGAGGTCAGCAATTGCGTAAGTCTTCAAAACTGCCTCGTTTTAGATCATCAGACGATTGTCTGCATTCGAGGCCGCCTATGGCCCGGTCGGCGTGGTTGCGTCCCAGCTGTGACATTACAGGCCTGGCCTCGTCAAAACGCAAATTCGAGCGCTCGACTTAAAGGTTTTGCGGTGAATTTCTGGCAGGGTTGCCTGAGTTTAGGGGAGTACAGCTTGGCTTTAACCAGCGCGAAAATCTGGCGGCCTAAATGGTACCGGCGGACGGGATGGAGCTTGGCTGCGTTCGGCGTCCTCGCTGGATTTGCGCTGACAACGGCCGCGACGGATCGAAGCTGGCTGACTGCCGTCGTGGCTTCCAGCTTGCCCCGCTCCCGGGCGGTCGATGTCGCTCGGCCCGGTACGTCTTCCGATCAGGTCTCCAAAACCTCGGTAGCGTTCTTCAAATGCAGCTCAACGAGCTCGTCAAACTGCGTAATCGACGGCGACACCTTTTGGTATCAGAGCGAGAAAATACGCATCGCCGACATCGATGCGCCGGAGACCGGCGGCGCCAGGTGCTACGGCGAGGCGCAGCTGGGGGCGCGTGCAACTGACAGGTTGGCGGAACTGCTCAGTCGCGGCGCGTTCGAACTCAGACCATATGCCAGCCGAGATCGGGATCAATACGGACGGCTTCTGCGTGTCGTGAAGCGAAACGGCGCTTCCATCGGACAGATGCTCGTCACCGAGGGCTTGGCGCGACGATGGGAAGGTCGCCGACGGCCTTGGTGTTAGTGAACCGTAGTCATCGCGCCGTTGTCGCGCGGTTGTCGCTTGAACGAAGCGCGGCCTTCACGACACCCCAGATCTGTGTCGCGAAGCCCGCCGATGCGTTGCCATCAACGCTGTAAACTGGCGACCGACATCGAAGTTCAGGCCGCTTGATCGATCAAGTGTGATCAATTCGATCGTCTGCCCTGGGAGTATCGAGGTGCAGCTTGCTGCGGTCGCGGCGCAAACTGGCCATTACAATCCACAGAAATAGATCGAGCGTGGTGAATCGTCGCGAGCCAATCTGACGGAAGAAGGCGTTCGTATTCGGATTATCAAAAAGCAAAAGGAAATAGTCCCATGCGCGGCGAACCACAGGACGATCATCGGAGGACTGGCGCTCTTCTCATCGTCGATGACGACCATGCCTACGCGACGCGCCTGGCGCGCGCGATGGCCGATCGTGGTTATGATGTCACAACGGCAACAACTGTAACAGACGGACGTGACGCGATCGATCTGGAACCCCCAGAATTCGCGATTTTCGATCTTCGGATCGGGAGTGGTAACGGGATCGAGCTTCTAGAGCATCTCATTGAACGGAGATCAGATGCCCGGGCGATCATGGTTTCGGGATACGCCAATCTGCCTACCACTGTGTCGGCGATCAAGCTTGGGGCATTCGATTACCTGGCAAAGCCTGCAGACGCTGACGAGATTGATCATGCGCTGCAGGCACAGGGCGAGCGGCCACCTGCACCAGAGCACCCGATGTCGCCCGGTGCCGTGCGTCAGGAGCACATCTTAAGTGTTTACGAGCGCTCGAACCATAATGTGTCCGAGACGGCGAGGCGATTGGGCATGCATCGGCGCACCCTGCAGCGCATTTTCACCAAGCATGGCGTAAATTCGGCTTGATCGAAAGACAGGCCGTCAAAATCGCGGAATGAATTGGTTTTAACCGCACCGGGTTTCCCGGAGGCTCCGACTCCTGAGTATCCGTGTTGGTCAAGCACGGGTCGCAGTCAATTGACGGCCGTCGCGTCAAACGGCGGTAGCAGAGGGCAGCCGTCGTCGATGAGGAGCTGCCGCTGTGCGTGCAGTACTACGCCAAGTGCGCGATCGGCGTCCGTGACGCCTTCCAGCGGGACATAGCAGTCGCTGCGGAGCGACCAGTCGGGCTCGAAGACGGGCGGCTCAGTGTAGTGGGCCTCCACTTCATGTCTGCGCTCGATCAGGACAGTGCTGATTTCATGATCGATGTGCCCATTCATGGGGAGCAGAGCCGGAATCAGCGTGCGGCAGGCTGCGGGCGTGATCAGATAGGCGAATGTCCCGTTGAAGAAGTAGATCCGCGCCAGTTCCGAGCTTTGGGGCCTCTCGGCCATGCCATTCATGATGGCGCGGCCGAGAAAAACAAGACCGGCCTTGGGCGAGATGGCGCCAAGGACATTACGGAATCGGTTCGCATCGAAACTCGCGGCCGGGTTGGCATCGTCTTCTAAGACCAGCAGCCGCGGCATCTTGTTGGCGATCATCCACTGCCACGTGGCGATGTGCGATAGGAAACAGCCGATCGCGGGCCGCGTGAGTGTGAAATGGCTCTGTGGGGCTGCTTCGATCTGTGCGGCCGGTTGGTTCAACAGGGGTGTAATGGCCTCCAACGATAACCGGGCGCCCTCGACCGCTGGCACCTTTATCAGTTTGTTCAGTCCAATAGCGGCCATGCGCTTCGAGATGGCGTTCCACTTGTCCGTTCGATGCGGAAGATTGATCACAGCGACGGCCAGGTCGACGCCAACCGCCTGAGCACTGTCCCCATCGAACGCGATGTCCGGTTTGGGAACGAGCTGCAGCAGAGAGTCCATGTCTTGTTCGGTACGAATCGGACAACAGCCCTCTTTTGATCGTCGTCATCGGACATTTCAGCGCGCAGACGTCCGCCTGTCACTGGAAAAAGAACGAAATGTACTCACCTTTCTGGATCACTTCGAATTTGCGGCCCGCGATGGCTGTGAACAGGGTCCGGCTGGTGCCCTGCCCAGGGAACAGCCAATCATGCGTCTCCGCAATGAGCAGATCGGTGCGATCGAGCCAGCCCGTGTTCGAACGGAACAAGGTGTCTTCGCCACCCTCGATGTCGACCTTGACGATGAGATTGCGCGTGGCGCCATGCCGCCGCATGAGGCCGTCGATGGTGACGGCGGCGATTGCGCTTTGCGCGCCGGCCTCGGCCTCCTGCACCCGATAGGCGAACTTTTCGGCATGGGGGTCTACCAACTCGAGTCCGGTTTCCCGGTCGTACACGGCGGCTTCGACGATCTCGATCAGGGGATTGTGCTGCGTGTTCTTGCGCGCAAGCTGCGCGTTGTCTCGCGCGGGCTCGATGCCGACGATCCGCGCTGCCGGCAAATGCAATGCGAAGTAGAGTGTGCTGAGCCCGATATTGGCGCCGCAATCGACGACGAGCGGGGTCTCGCCGGAGGTGATCAGCCGGTCATAGGCCGCGCGGATCCAGGCGAATTGTGGGGCGGTGCTGATGTTGAATTCTTCCGTGCGGAAGATCTGCTCGAAGACCGCGTAGTCGCTGGTGCCGTCGCGGATCCATACCGGGCCGATGCCATCAACGTCAATTTGTCGTAGAGCCGGGGCGATCTCGGTCATGCGTTTGCTCGTCAAGTTCGGAGGCGGCGGGAACGCTATCGGCAGAATGCCGGAGTTGGGCGACCTGTGAGTAGACGCCGAACAACGGCTACGACCCTACTGCGCTACCGTACCGTCCCCACGTACTCCAAATTGGGGGTTCGCCGCAGCTCCGTGCGCGGGCGCGCGAGAAAATCATTGAGCGGTGGGCGTGAGGGTGGTCACATGGCTACGTCGCTCTAAGCCTGGGACCGCGTGATGTATTCTGAAGATCAGACCGATCCGCCCCGCGATGAGGCGCATTTCTGGCAGATGATGAAGGACAACTTCGAGGAGGCGAAATTCATCCTTTCGCTCCCGCTGCAGACCCGGGAAGAGGCGCTGAGCGGCGATGAGCACGAAGTGCACGAGCCTGCGTCCTGTCTTTTTATACCTTATCGGGCTTCCTCGGAGGGCAATGATCAGCGAGAGTACTTCTATGATCTTGGAAACGCTCAGATTCCGCGATTGGAGAGGCTCTTTCGAGAGCGTCAATTAAACTTAGATTTTGTCCAAGCATGGGGTGTGCTGATGTGCGCCTTGGGTCACACGCTGAATTTCGTCATGGACGGCAGCAAACTTCTCGAAACTGAGCGGGCGGCCGCGGCCAGCGCTCGGAAGCGGTCGCTTATCGACCAACGAAGGTGGTTAGCGCATATCTTGCTGCCCCACGCCGACGGGCACGCTAAACGGGATAGGGCCGAGGAATTCGCTGTCGAGCAGATTGAGCGGCTGATCGAACAAAAGGGGGTGGGCGGATTTCCGCCGGAATGGTTTGCTGCACTGCTTGCCGATAAGCGCAACAAAGCGGGCAAAAAATCGCACCTCAAGACCTCATTTCAGCAGAGAAAGTTCAGCGTGAAGGAGATGAAAAAGTTGGTCCAAGCTGGGGCCGACGGCCTGCCTCCAACCCAGAATCTTTTCACCTGAGCGGTAAGCGGTGGAGATGCAGCGGTCCCGCTAGTGCAAGGTCGTCTCGTCAGGGCAACAACGCCCACAAGTGGAGACGAGACATGCAACAAATCTACGAGAAGCGAACTGATCGGCTGATCACGTATAAGCAAGCGGCTGAAGCGATCGGATTGCCTTACTTCAAGATTCAGAGAGCAGCGGCGCGTGGTGTCATTCCGACATACTCTATCCTGAATGGCCGCAAGTACGTCAAACTTCGCGATATCGAAGCGCTGATTCAGGCAAACCACTAACTCTCCTTTAAACCACACCCTATCGACGCGGGATGAATCGATCTCGTGATCGAGGAACTATGCCCGAAAGGCAATGATCATGGACGAAATTATCCAGAACCCCGAAGATCACATGACAGTAGAAGAACTGATGGCACTCCCAAGTTATGTACCGCCGATGGAGGAACGTCTGGCTAAGGCTAAGGGACGATCGGTCACCTATTACCCCGCCGGCTATGCGGTCATCGAACCTCGCGAACCGAGCGACGACCTGATCATCGTTCTCCGCGGCCGACGCTAGGTCGGAAACGACTTCGCCCGTTCATCGGGCGAAGTCTCGCCCACCGGTCGGCACAGGCCGGTCTCATTCAACCATTTGTCCGCTTTCAGCTGTCGCTCGACCGAGCGCGCAGGCGGAATCTATTGTGAAAAGAGAGCGCAAACGATGGAGACTTTTGAGCACAACACGCCGATGTCACTGGCGTTTCTAGTTGGAATGAAGCCGGCGGGCCCCTGGCATCTCGTCGCCATTGCTTATGGAGGCATGGTTCAGGCCGCGACGTTCCACAACAACGAGAAGTACCGCATGGAGACGTGGATCGAGGAGCGTCAGGACGAAGATAACCTCTATTTCCATGTGAACGAACCGTCACGCTGGAATGTGAAGGCCACCAAGCGTGACATCGAGAGCGTGCTTGCTTTCCATGTCGATGTGGACGATCCGCAAGAATTTGCGCTGCTTGACGCGTTTCCTCTCAAGCCCACCGCAACGATTTCGTCTGGCAATGGGCGGCAGGCCTTCTGGGTGCTTCGCCAGCCCTTGGCCGACATCGAACTGGCTGAGCGCATCAATCGCGCGATTGCTGATCGCTGCGGTGGCGATAATTGTCACAATGTTGATCGCATCATGCGGTTGCCGGGGAGTGTGAACATTCCCAACGCCGCAAAGGAGGCACGGGGACGCAAGCGGGTGACCGCTTGTATTCTGGAGGCGGATTGGGAGCGAGTCTACGGCTTTGAGGACTTCCTACCGTTCGACCCTGGCCCGCTCGCGCCGGCTTCGTCCCTCACCCTCCCGGCGCATGTCGCGCCGGTAGGCCTGGATGCGTTACCGTCGGCCGTCCTGCCCTCGACGCTCGCCCTCATCAAGCACGGCGATGATCTTCTCCAGCCGCGAGGTGGTGCCGATCCTCACTTCAAATCCCGAAGCGAGGCGGCGTTCCGGGTTGCTTGCGATCTCGCCCGAGCCGGTTGTTCCATCGAACTCATCGCTGGTGTGCTGCTGAACCCTGCGTTTGGGATCTCGGAGTCGATCCTCGAGAAACGGAGGCCAGAGGCCTATGCGCTTAAGCAGGCTCGGTCCGCAACGGCAGCCGAACAGGTGGGGTGGCCCGATGGCGACAAGGCCGGCAACCCGCGTGCAACGATGCGCAACGCGCGCTTGGCGCTTCAGCGCCTGGGGCTGACCTTTGCTTACGACATGTTTCGCCATCGTAAGGTCATCGGTGGCCATCTGCTTGAGGAGTACGTTGGCGAGATCAGCGACGATGCCGCCATGAAGCTGCGAGGCATTATCATGGACGAATTCGGCTTCGATCCTCGGTCCGACCACGTCCAAGATGCCATCGTCCTGTTGTGCCTGGAAGAGCCCTTGCACCCCGTGCGAGAAATGCTCGATGCCTTGAGCTGGGACGGAAAGCCGCGTCTCGACGAATGGCTCAGCCGATACATGGGGTCGGCAAACACAGAGCTGAATCGTGCCATAGGCGCCATCATGCTGATCGCTGCAGTCCGTCGCGTTCGCCAGCCCGGCGTGAAATTCGATCAGGTTGTGATTTTCGAAGGTGACCAGGGCACGGGCAAGTCCACGGCGGTAAAAATCCTTGCTGGCGAGGAATTCCATTCCGACCAGGAAATCATGTCGCTGGACCCTAAGGCCCAGCTTGAGCTGCTCGGCGGCGTCTGGATTTACGAGATTGGCGAGGTCGAGGGCATGAACAAGGCCGAGGTCAATAAGATCAAGGCGTTCGTGTCTCGACAAGTCGACCGTGCGCGCCTGCCCTACGCTCGCCATCCTGTGGCCCGTGCCCGCCAGGTCATCTTCATTGGGACGACCAATGACGACAAGTATCTGCGCGATCAGACCGGCAACCGTCGCTTTTGGCCTGTCAGAACCGGGGTTATCGACCTTGAAGGCCTCCGGGCCGATCGCGACCAGCTGATGGCTGAGGCCGCGTTCCGAGAGAGCGCAGATGAGCCAATCGCTTTGCCCGAGCGCCTTTGGGCCGTGGCGGCTATGGAGCAGGCGGAGCGTGTGGAGGACGACCCCTGGATCGATCAGATCGAGGGGGCGGCCCCTGAAATCATCGGCGACATGTTGCGCCTTTACACGACTGACCTGTTGTCCAGCACGCTTGGCATCCCCTCGGAACGGCAGAACCAAGCCCATACCAAGCGGCTCTCGTCGTTGATGCGCAAGCTTGGCTGGCGGGGCGGAAAGTTCAACGCCAAAGGAAAAACCGTCCGGGGCTACGAGAAACCAAAGCCGGCGGACTATCAGCCCCCTAAGAAAAAACAGAGTATCTCATAGGCCTGTGGCATGGTGGCGGGTGTGGCATGTCCGGTAGGCGCTGCTGGTAGCATAGCGGGATTTCTCCAGATCTGCGGCGTAGGTGCACCCGCCAGGCGGCGGGCCATGCCACACCTGCCACCCACGCCACCCACCGCGATTTCAACCTCGGCGAGGCAATAATGCGATGTATCGCAAGCCCCGCCGAGACGGCATTCGAGGCGTTCGCAAGATATCGTGGTTACGCCTCTGGTTACATCCCAATACGTTCGATATAGTCCCTGGCTCCATGACTACTTGTTCTGGTTCCAGTGCTGTGATTTTCTGAGCGTTTTTTCATTCTCAGGGGACGTTATGACCTTCAAAGCCAATATCACAAAGCGGATCCGCAAGCGTAAGCTTCAATCCGGCGACATCGTCAAGCAGCAGCGCTACGTGCTGAGCTATGCCGACCCGCATTCGGGCCAGCGGCGCCAGGAGTTCTTCGAGACGCTGCGCGCCGCCGAGGCGCGTCGCGCCGATCTCACCGCCAAGGTGGCGTCGGATGCCTATGTCGACGAGCGCGCGGTGCCGACCATCGGCGCTGCGATCGACCACTGGATCGCCGATCGCACCGGCAAGGTGAAGGCGAACACGCTGGTCGGCTACAAGGTCGTGGTCGAGCACATTCGCGGGCCCTATTTCGATGGCGGCGCCAAGGACAAGCTCAAATGGCGGGCCAGCGGCAAGTTGCCCAAGGGCTGCCGTCTCGTTCCCATGCTCGGCGACATCAAGACCAGCGAGCTGACCACGGCGCGCATCCGCGTCTGGCACCGCGAGCTGACGGCATTGTCGGGTCAGTACACCGCCAACCGCGCAAAGTCGCACCTGATCTCCATCCTCTCGCTTAACGAGGAGGATTTCCGGGTGAGGGCGCCGTCGATGCCGCGTGGGCTCGGTCGCAATCGCGTCAAGGTCAAGAAGGCCATCCTCGAGTCGTCGGAGATTGCCAAGCTCGTCGAGGCGGCGGGCAAGGATGCCGAGCACGGCATCTATTACGCTTTCCCGTTCCTCGCCGGCACGCGGCCCTCTGAACAGCTCGGCCTGCTCTGGGAGGACGTCGACTTCGAGGCCGGCGTCGTTCGCATCCGTCGCATTCAGGAGCGCACGGGCGAGTTGACCGGCATGACCAAGACCGAGGCCGGCATGCGCGACATCCCGATGGGGGCGATGCTGAAGGCCATGCTGCTGGAATGGCGCGTCCGTTGTCCGCGCCTCGGCAAGGAGCTGCACCGCGTCTTCCCCGGTCCCGGCCGTCTCCAGCCTTGGCCGAAGTCTGGTCGGACCGGTGGCGGCGGGCCGCTGCTCTACCAGAATTTCCGGCGCCGTTATTGGGAGCCCGCGTTTAAGGCGTTGGGCGTGTCCTATGTGACCCCGCATTCGGCGCGGCACTCTTACATCTCGACGCTGCAGTCGGAAGGCATCGAGGTCGGGCTTGTCGCCAAGTTGGCCGGCCATGCCAATGCCACCGTCACGCTCGGGCACTACACCCAGGCAGTTCGGGGCGGCGCTGCCGCCGCCGCTGCGCTGGACCGGGCCTACGCCACGGGCAGGTAGAACGCATCCGCGACGGGACAGGCGGGCCGCGCCCAAGCCCCGGCTCGCGTCGCCATCGGCGGCAAAATCTGCGTCGGGCGCAACATCACCCTGTCTCGCGCAAAATTATGCACCGCCTCTCCGCGTGGTCCAATCGGTCAACACACGGGGAGGGGGCCATGGCATACGACATGTGGCAGGAAGGCCGCAGGGTCGAGTGCGGCGTCACGATCGGCGAGGCCGCGCGCATCTGCGAGCTCAACGATGCCGACATTGAGTGGGCCATCGAGGAGCACGGCCGCTGCGATGACGACCAGGGCCGCACGATCGTCGAGGCCGGCAGCCCCGACCCCGGCCCGATCACGGAAGACATGCTGGAGTGCTGGGCGGCCGGATGAGCCCTGCAGCCCTCCACCGTCGCATCATCGCCCTCCTCGTCGAGGCGCGGCGATCGCGGCGTATCACCCAGGCCGAGCTTGGACGCCGCCTCGGGCGCTCGACCAGCTTCGTCTTCCGCGTCGAGGCCGGTGCGCGTCATCTCGACGTCGCCGAATTCATCCTGCTCGCCCGTGCAATTGGTGTCGACCCTTACGAGTTGCTGATGCAGGCAGACCAAGACGCCTAGCGCGCGTGGCCGTGCCGGCTGCCCTGGCCTGCGCACCCCGGCGCACATGCCTGCGCAGCAGCAGCGCCCGCGGACGCCGTACCCACGGGCCGGCGCAGGCCATGCCATGGTGCGCGCCTAGGTGGCAGGCCGCATGCACGCGGGGGTGCGTTCGCATCTCCCCCCATCTCCATAAGGTCAGCGTTGATGTCGAAGGGACCCGGAGACAAACGGCTATATCTCCGGGCCTCTATCTACCCGGTGTTCCGCTGCTCAGCGGCGGCGAATGCCGGCAGCTATCATATCCAATCCCTCGCTGGCGCCATCGAGCCGTTGCCGCATTTCTATCTGCTGGGCCACGGGGCGCATCGTCCGCATGCACTCGTCATGGCGCGGCGACGTTTCGCCGAAGCCCGCTTGAAAGCAGACGAGCTTGGTCTTCGCCTCGGCTGCCTGTTGGACCGTCTGGCAGCCGCCCAACGTTAACGCTGCGGCGAGGCCAAATCCCGCGATCTTGATCGACATGTTCGTTGCTCCAGCAAAAAAGCCGGAACGGAAACACGCCGAAAATCGGCGCACAATCATTGGCTCGCAGCCGTAATGACCTGGGCGTCGAGAAATTTGCGGTCAGCGGTCTCACGGACAGCATGGGCCGCGCCGGAGAGCGCAGCGTGGTGTCGGGGCTGAATCACCAGCATGAACACGACGTGAGGCGTCCGGATCGCCCAAATTTCAGCAGCCGGTTCAGTCACGCGTAAGAGATTCTCGGCAGTCTCTCGGATAAAGGCATCATGCGGCTTCATCGGGAAGTGCTGGTAGATCAGCATCGAATGCCCGGCGCGATAAGCGGCAGCGAGTTCGTCGAGATAGACATATTTCGACGATTTCTTCCGGCCCATAGCGATCGACTTCACCTCGATGCCGTTGTCAGGGTCGAAGAAGATCAGATCCGTCTGTGCTAAGGCGGCACTGGCGCGCCGGAACCAAAGCTGCCGCTCGACCAACTGCTCGGGTACGATCTCGTTGAAGAACACGGCATCGGTCAGCGCACCGCTTGTCTCGACCGTCATCAGCCGCTGGCCCCGGGGCGCCTCGCGGAGACGTGTCAGAACGGCAAACATCTCCGGATCGTGCTGTTCCTGCTTCGGCTGATCGAGATATCCGAGCTTGTTACCGTGGCCGCTATGATCGTCCGGCGTGAGCATCCAGCAGACGCCGAGCTTCAGGCCTGACCGGCCCAGCAGCCTCAGCAGCGCGTATTTTCGGTAGTCGTTGACGTCCCCGACATACTGCTCCTTCACGCGCCATCCCCCGAATCGCCGAACCGGGTGGCAGCATGCGATAATACCCTATTTTGGGGTATTCGAAATTCGGGTTTCTTTGGAGCGCCGGTCCACTCTCATTGGGCGCCGGCCTTGGCTTCAACCCGCTCCGAACTCTACCAAACCTTGCTCGTGGCGCTCATCGCCGCGCGGAAAGATGCCGGCATGACACAAGTCGAGCTGGCTGAGCGCATCGGGCAGCGGCAGACCTTCGTGTCGAAGTACGAAAAGGGCGAGCGGCGCCTCGACGTGGCAGAATACATCGAGATAGCGCGGGCGATCGGGGTGGAGCCGTACGCGACGATGCAGCGGGCGGAACATTCTAATTTTAGATTTTGACCTTCCCTGCCCATACCGACGTCCGCTTCCGGGCAATGGGATCGAATTAGAGCTCAAGTGCCAGTTTGGCCCGTTGCTGAGGAGGTGATTGCCCGCTGCTGGCGATTTCGATTGGCCTACGCGATGTCACGTGACGGCAGAATGCTGCTGGTTGAATTGCTGGCACCGCCTGCTCTATCAGCGATCCGGCTTGCTGCGCCTAGCAACAAAGCTGATTATCGCTTCCGAACGAAGGCAGGCATATCGGCAGCCGTGGACTGTGCGACATTTGGGGCGGCAATGTTGATCTGGTACAGGCATGGCTAAATCACTCGAACGCCCGCGCGTAGGCGGTGGCGGAGCGGCCACTAGCGCGGGCATCCTGTTTGAGCAGAAACTGGGAGCGCTATTTGGCGCGTGGATGTTGGCGGGACGCCGACTTGATCCTCGCTTCACACTTGGCGACACCACGGCCGCATGGATACGCTTCGAGACCGAAGCACCTGTTGACGACATCTTGATCGCCACCAGCGCGGGCGGTTTCATCGCTGTCCAGGCTAAGACGACCGCTTCGCTGTCGCCCGACCTTCGTAGTCCATTTGGCAAAACGGTTACACAGTTCGTTCGTCACTGGCTGGCGTGCCGCGACGGAAACGGCAAACAGCACTGGAATCGCCCGCTCAACCCCGACCTCGACAGGCTCGTCCTCGCAATCGGCCCCGGTTCTCCCGCCGGTCTTCGTGAAGATCTTGCGGCCGCCCTTCGATTGCGTGCGCAGCCAGGGCGTGGCGCTCTAACGATTGCTCAGCAGCGCGCCTATGATCTCTTCGCTGGCTGCGTCGAGCAGGCTTGGGCAGCCGCGACCGTCGAGGCGTATGACCCCGAGCTGCCCGAGCACCTTGCCTCACTTATCACCATTTTCGTGTTCGATCCCAACGACGTGGGCCGGCGTGCCGTCCTCGACAGTCTTGAAGACGCACTAGACGTGGGTGCCGATCCCGGCACGGCTCTGACCGCACTTGAGTCCGTCAGCGGCGAGTTGATGGCGGCGCGTGGCGGCGCGGACCGGCCGACGTTGCGCCAGGCGTTGCTGAGCCAGGGCGTCGCGCTGTCCGCACCGCCCAATTACGAGCGTGATATCGCGGCCCTGCGCGCACACAGCGACGCAGTCGCCGACTCGCTGCGACGATATGAGGTGATCGAGGCTACCTACGGCAATGCCATCTCGGTGGACCGGGAATGCCAACCCGCCATCGAGGCGGCTGCACGCGAAGGCTCGCTCCTGATCGTAGGCGAGCCGGGCGCAGGAAAGAGTGGCGTACTCAATGCTCTGGCGCGCAATCTGCGCGAGGCGGGCAACGATGTCCTCGAACTCGCGGTCGATCGCCATTCGGTGGAGACACTTGAGGGGCTAAGCCGGGAACTAAAACTGCACCATGGCATCCTTGATGTCCTTGATGCGTGGGACGGAGCACAGCCAGGATGGCTGGTGATCGATGCGCTTGATGCCACGCGCGGTGGCAAGGGTGAAGGTGTTTTTCGCAGCCTCATCGAGCAAGTGCTCGAACGGAAAGGGCGCTGGCGCGTCATCGCATCAATCCGGACGTTCGATTTGCGTATGGGCCAGCAGTTCCGATCGCTCTTCAAGGGGACGCCGCCGGTCGAGGGGCTTCAGGAGCCGGGCTTAGCCAGCGTGCGCCATGTTAAGGTGCCGGCATGGTCGCAGACTGAGTTCGCTCGCTTGCTCGATGCGGCACCGGCATTGGCGAAGGCGCTGGCACCTGCACCAGAGGCGCTGCGCGACCTTGCGATCGTGCCTTTCAATACGCGGCTATTGAGCGACTTGATCAAGGAAGGCCTCGTCAGCACAGATTTTTCGCATATTGGTTCGCAGGCGCAATTGCTCCAGCTCTACTGGAGCTACCGCGTGGAGCGACGGGGCGCGCGTGGACGGGCATGCATCACTCGCATCGCAACGGCCATGGTCGATGCGAGGGCGCTGCGCGCACCGGTTGCGACCGCCGCTAGTTCGGATCCCGAGATGATCGATTTGCTTGCCAGCGAGGGAGTAATCATCGTCGTCGACAACGGCCGGTGGGTCCAGTTTCGGCATCATCTCCTGTTCGATTTCGCCGCGGCGCGCATGCTCATCGATCCCGAGAAACTTGTCGACGGGACGTTGCGCTTTGCAAAGGAGCAAGGCCGCGGCCTGATGCTCGCTCCGGCACTGTCTTTCGTATTACGCGAGATCTGGGAACGCGAATTAGACCGGACCGATTTCTGGAGCGCAGCGGCGATCATCCTCGCCGATCAGGATAGTGATCCGGTAATCCGAAGCGCGACTGGCCGCATCTGCGCGGAGTATCCCAAAGCGGTGGGCGACCTGACCATCCTTGCAGACCGCGTCGTGGCGGGTGACGCTAAGGCGGCCAAGGCGTTCATGCACGCTGTCGGTGCATTCGCCATCCGGCTCGAGGATCACCCAGACGCAGAGCTCACGCCTTGGGTAAATCTCCTGCGCGATTTGTCCGCCAACGTATCGCCCGTCGCTAGTACAGTGCGCTTTTTGTTATTTAAGCTGGTCACGATCGTTCTCGACGATGCCGGCCGCGCCTACCTCGGTAAGGCCGCGCGCGCATTGTTCGACTATGCCGCGGGACTGGAAGGCGATCGCAATATGATGGCATCGGCGATCGATCTCGTCGCCGACACTTTCGCCACCAACCCCTCCAAGTCGCGGCAATTGCTCGTCAAAATATTCGAACCGCAGCGCCTCGCCTCGCGTGGCTGGGATGAGGTGCCGGCACTTTGTCGCAAGATTAGGTCTATTGCTGCGGTTGACGCAGACTTTGCGGCCTTGATCTACCGGGAAACCTACGGCTTCGACGTTACAGAGAGCCATGAAACTCGCATGGGCGACAGCCAGATACTGTCGCTGACCTCCAACGCCGGTCAGGACTATGACATGGCGCGCTACGCGTTGGGTGAGTTTGTGCCGACATTTCTGGCCGACCATCCCAATGCTGCTGTCGCCGCGATCGTATTCGCCTGCGATGCCTTTGTCGCGCGCAAGCACCCACCATCGCCGGACTTGAAAGATGTCAGGTTTGAAATTGATGGCAGGGCGATCCGCTTGCGCGAGGATCGAAGCCACATATGGGCACATGATCCCGACAGCACGTATGGGCATGAGGGTGAGTCGCTTGTGCGCAAGCTGCTCGACTATCTGCGTGCCGTAGATGGCGGAGCCGCAGCCCAACTTGTTGATCGTATTATTGACACGGCTAGCCTGGCGATCTTCTGGTCACGGATGTTCATGGCAGCGGCTGAGCGGGACGATGTGCTGGTCGATCGGCTGCTGCCTTTTGCGATGGCACAGCCCTTCCTGATGAGCGCCGATACGCGCAAGGACGCAATAGATTTGATTGCCAAGGGCTATGCCCGACTTCCGCATGCAAGTCGGGTTGCCTTCGAACGCTCGGTGGAAACGTTCAATTTTTCCAAGTATGCTAGTCCAGAGACTGCTCGGCAGTCGTTCCTACGGCGTCTGTTCAGTGCGGTCGGCGCGACCGATCTGGCGACCGAGGCGGCAAGAAGCGTGCTTCCAAACGCCGTCGACCAGCTTGCGGCCGATGATGTCGCGAACGAGCGGCCATTCGCCGTTCGGACCTACAGCCACGCACCTGCGCCGTTCCACTGGATCGAGGACCTCAAGCATGACTCGCCGGTTGAGCGGAGCCTGATGGAGGCCATTGCCACCACCAAGGAAGTACTTGGTCTCGACGGCGCGACGCATGACGGATCAACGCTTTCGCTTGAGCAAATATTAGCAGCGTTGGTAGCACTGAGCGAAGCGATTGACCGCCAGCACCATCACGAGGGCTTGGTCGTCTATGCAGAGGGCGTTATCGCCGAAGGCCTGGGCCGGATCATGTCACGCACATTGGCTCCGCGGGTGGAGGATGTGCCGGCGACCGAGCAGACGCTTTCCTTGCTCGCTATGGTCGCTGACTCCGAGGGGCCGACGCTCGATGCAGACACCGAGCGCAATTTCGAACAGGGACCATCGTGGAGCTCGCCCGCACCTAGGGTCGAGGGGGGGGCGGCGCTGCTCGACCTCACGCTCCAGCGCCCCGATCTCTATCCCTTGCTCGAACGATCCATCGACCAGCTACTTGCTGATCCCCACCCGGCGGTCAGGCTTCAGACAGGCCTGCGTTTGGTTAGAATCTGGGATCGCGATCGTGAAGGGTTTTGGCGCCGACTCGCCGGACGCCTCGGGCAAGAAACCAATCTGAGCGTTATCGAGCATCTCACAAAGGGGGTGCTTAGCCGTGTATTGCATGCTGATCCAGTCCGAATGGAACTGCTTGCTCTCGCTCTGCTCGACCGCTTCCCCGAAAATCCCAAACGCCAAGCCCGATTACGAGAAGCTCTTGCTGGCGAATTTACGGTGCTTTGGATCCGCTACGGATGCGAGGCTTCGTATGGCATCACGCAACGGTGGATTGGTGACGTCGTTTATCATCATCCCGAACTTATCCATGTTCTCGCCACGATGCGCGGCGCTTTCGTGGCGGGTCTGACTGCCGAGCCTAAGGTGTACGACCATGAATTGCGCCAACGAGCCCTGAATCTCGCGTTGCAGATCGTCGAAGCGGCCAGTGAAGGGCTGCGCGCGCACTTTGAGCTGGGCGGCTCCACGCCCGAACAGCTTGAGGCTGCACGCAACCACGCGCAGCTGCTCGACGCTGCGTGCCGCGAACTTTATTTTGCGACTGGTGCTGGTCACGACAGCTCGCAGTCGAGCAGGCCGATCGACGATGTGAGGCTGGGGGTGTTCTTCGCTGAGGCAGCGCCAATCCTGCATCGTATCGGCGACTGGGCGACCCCTCACACCATCTACTATCTCCTGCAACTGCTCGAGTTTCTGCTGCCGGTCGATCCAAGGCGCTCTTTCGATTTGATGGAGCACGCGCTGCGCAGTGGCGGGCGGCATAGCGGCTATCAGTTCGAGTCGCTGGGTGCAGACCTACTCGTGCGGCTCGTCGGAGTGTTCCTAGCCGATCACAAGGAACTCTTCGAGGACGAACAGCGCCGGGTTGCGCTTATCGACTGCCTAGAAATATTCATGGACGCTGGCTGGCCCGCCGCCCGCCGGCTCTTGTACCGCCTGCCAGAACTGATCCAATGAATGCTGGACTCAGCGAAAATGACTTCCGGCTGGGCCTCGCGGCACTTGTCGACGGCCTCGTCCGTGAACAGGCACCTGAGGCATATTTGGGCGCAGGCGAGCTTGTGCTTCATGAGCATGACACGCGCATCTTTTTCTTCGATCGGCTGCTGAGCCTTCTCGGCTGGCGATTGGGCCTCGGCGGCGACGTTGCCGAGGAGGCGCGGGTAAAGGCCGACACGACCCGGTTCGTCGACTATCTCGGTATCAATCGCGAAACACGCGCACCGACGCTCATCGTCGAGGCCAAGGCATGGGACAAGCCCTTCATCACCGGCATCAGCCGCAACAGATCGCTGACGCATTCCGCTCTGATCGTCACCGCAATTGAGCATATCCGCAACGGCGGCGATCGTGCGTCGGCCCCGGTCGTGGGCGAGTGGCACGATTATCTGACGCAGGTGGCGGGGTATGTCATCGGCTTCAAAGAGCGCTACGGCCATGAAGTGCCGTGCGCGGTGCTCGCCAGTGGGCGCTGGCTGCTGATATTTACCAACCCGATCGTGACCTTCACCGAGGGGCCAGTTAACGACACCCAGTTCAAGGTTTTCTTTCTACAAGACTACGTCGCTGCCGCGCACCTTATATATGGCCTTCTTGCGCAGTCACGGCTCGCACCGGTCGCGCCGCTACGCCTTCGGTCGGCCCAGCTGGGGCATTATGTGGCAGCGGCCAAAACCGATGCCGCGTTCCACGCCTTGCTCGTCCGCTACGAGAAGAGCGGAGCAACCCTATTCGCGCCACAGCCGCGCATTCTTGTCTATCCCGCGATGCTTGTGCAACGCGAAGACGGCACACTTTTTACCATCATCGATGATGAGGAGCCGATCGTAATGGATGTTGACCGCGTTGAGGATGGGCATGACAGTATCGCCGCACACCTCGAGCGCGTTACCGAGGGGGCCCAGCGCTTATTAGCGCGCTGTGCTGCCGAGTTAGGCGGCGACCTTACTGTGTTTGATCTTTGCGATTTTGACGGTTGGCCGGACTTGCCCGACCCGCTCGGTGGTGGCGGTCTGCCACTTGGTCGCCCTACCAAAAAATTTGTAAAACCACTCCGCGATGCCCCGGATCAGTGGCTCGTCGCGACGGGCGCGCGATCGCACTATTTACTGGCAGAGCCACGGGTTGTGTGCCGGTTTCACGCTTGGTCGGAGTGCCGGACGGTTCGTCAGGCGATCGGAACGTCGTCAATCAATTCACGCGCTACGGAGTCGCCACGCGCTTTTTTTGTCGATCAACAGATCTATCACTGTGCCAATCAAGATATTCAAGACCGGCGAGTGGGGCGCTGCCATATTGCGCCGATCGACCTGCGCACCTGTTGCAGCGCCTGCGGATTCCAAGAGGCTTGTTGGGATCCGGGTGATCTAGCTCGATTGCCATGCGGAGGGTGACGCTATCGCGCCACTTTAGGTGTGCTGCGTAGGTCCGCTTTCGGGCGGGGAGGCAGAGGGCATGATTTGTCGCAATTAACCCGTCCCATAGATCCTGCTCACTTCCATGGGTCAAACCAGATCGGCAATGCATGGCCTTCGGCGTCTTCATCCATCGGCAGGATTCGATCTACGACGATAGCCCTGCCGAGCGGTATCAGTTCCCGCGCCAGTACCTGGGCCGGGTCCAGGCCTGCGTGGGCGACTGGATTATCTATTATGAGCCACGCAAGGTTGCCGAGACGCGCGGCTATTTCGCTTTAGCTAAGGTCCAGCAGGTTATCCCTGACCGGGCCGCGCCGGACATGCTTGTCGCTGTCATCGAGCCCGGAAGCTATCTCGATTTTGCAAACCCGGTGCCGTTCACCGGTGCACAAGGCGTGATTGAGCGCGGTGTCCTGAATGATGAGGGACGCATTTCTGGTCGCGCCCAAGCGGCCGTTCGCCCACTTTCGCCGGCGGACTTCGATCGGATCACCAGCTTTGGTTTGCACGATCGCGTCCCCATGCTGCCTCGTCTCGATGAGCAAGCGGCATCGGCCGGATTTGCGGAGGAACAGGCTCCGTTCATCTACGAGCAGCCTCGCGATCGCGCCACGTTCCTTACGTCCCGGATCGTTCGCGACCGCGTGGTCCGCCAAGTCATTCTGCGTGCGTACGATGAGCGATGTGCGATCACGGGGCTCAAGCTGATCAACGGTGGCGGGCGGGCAGAGGTCGATGCGGCGCACATTCGTCCTGTCGAGGCTGATGGCCCCGACATCGTCAACAACGGCATCGCCTTGTCGGGGACAGCGCACTGGATGTTCGACCGCGGGTTGGTCAGCCTGTCCGACGACCTCGACATCATAATTTCGCGGCAGGCGAATGACCCGGATCAGATACGCGGCTTCATCAGCAAGACAGGCCGAGCGCTACCTCCGCTGCGAGCGCATGATCGGCCGCATCCCCATTTCCTGCGCTGGCATCGCGATAATTGCTTCAAACAGTGACTATTGGCGGGTTGAGATTGGAAGGGGGCGGATCTGGCAGGAGCGAGGTTGTAACCACACGGTAACCGCAGGATTTCGGGGCCCTTCGCAAATGCCTTCGGATCGCATAGCCCCAAAACGCAAAAAGCGCCGGGAAACCCGACGCTTGCGTGCCTAACCGGCCTT
>NZ_LJHQ01000072.1 GCF_001295925.1 Allobosea sp. AAP35
GTACGGCGGCCGCCGACGCGGGCTTCGCCTCGGATGCGGCCGGCTTGTCCGCGGGCTCAGGGTCTTCGGGTTCGTCCTCGAGGCTCGTCTCCGCGACCCCCGCCTCACCCGCGACCTTGAGCTTCACGATCGGCGAGCCGATCGCGACCGTGTCGCCGATCTCGGCGCCGATCCAGGTGACTTCCCCATCGACGGGCGCGGGGATCTCGACGGTCGCCTTGTCGGTCATCACGGCGGCGAGCAGATCGTCCTCGCGGATGATGTCGCCGACCTTGACGTGCCATTCGACCAGCTCGGCCTCGGCGATGCCTTCGCCGACATCGGGCAGCTTGATGATGCGCTCAGTCATCAGCGGCTCTCCATGATCTCGCGAAGCGCCTGGCCGACGCGGGCCGGGCCGGGGAAATAGGCCCATTCCTGGGCATGCGGATAGGGCGTGTCCCAGCCCGCGACGCGCCTGACCGGGGCTTCGAGGTGATAAAAGCAGGTCTCCTGCACCAGTGCGGTCAGCTCGGCGCCGAAGCCCGAGGTCAGCGTCGCTTCGTGCAGAACCATGCAGCGCCCGGTCTTGGCGACGGAGGCCGTGATCGTGTCGAGATCGAGCGGCACCAGGCTGCGCAGATCGATCACCTCGGCATCGATGCCGGTCTCCTGCGCCACCGCCTCGGCGACATGGACCATGGTGCCGTAGGTGATGATGGTGACCGCCGATCCTTCGCGGCGGATCGCGGCCTTGCCGAGCGGCAGGGCAAAATGCCCCTCTGGCACCTCGCCGAGCTCATGCTTCGACCAGGGCGTGACCGGCCTATCGTGATGACCGTCGAAGGGGCCATTATAGAGCCGCTTGGGCTCGAGGAAGATCACCGGGTCGGGGTCCTCGATCGCCGCGATCAGCAGGCCCTTGGCGTCATAGGGGTTCGACGGCACCACGGTCTTCAGACCCGAGACATGGGTGAAAAGGGCTTCGGGGCTCTGGCTGTGGGTCTGGCCGCCGAAAATGCCGCCGCCGGTCGGCATGCGGATCACGATCGGGCAGGTGAAATCGCCGTTCGAGCGGTAGCGCAGCCGCGCAGCCTCCGAGACGATCTGGTCATAGGCCGGGTACATGTAGTCGGCGAACTGGATCTCGACGCAGGGTCGCAGGCCGTAGGCCGCCATGCCGATCGCCGTACCGACGATGCCGGCCTCGCTGATCGGGGCATCAAAACAGCGATTGACGCCGTATTTCTGCTGCAGCCCATGGGTGCAGCGAAAGACGCCACCGAAGAAGCCGACATCCTCGCCATAGACCACGACATTCTCGTCGCGGCCCATCGAGACGTCCATGGCGGAGCGGATCGACTCGATCATCGTCATGCGGGGCATGAGATGCTCCTCCCGTCATTGCGAGCGAAGCGAAGCAATCCAGCCGGCCCGCTCGACGTCCCCCTGGATTGCTTCGTCGCTGCGCTCCTCGCAATGACGGCGTGTTTTCTGCGGCCAGGCATGGCGTCACACCCCCAGCTGCTGGCGCTGGCGGCGCAGATGCGGCGGCAGCTCGGCATAGACGCCCTCGAACATGTCGCGGGCCGAGGGCTTGCCGCCGGAATGCAGCGTGCCGAAGCTTTCGGCCTCCTTCTGCGCAGCGATCACCGTCTCCAGGATCTCGGCCTGCGTCTGAATATGGCGCTCCTCGCTCCAGGCACCGACCGCGATCAGATGCTCCTTGAGACGCACAAGCGGATCACCCAATGGCCAGCCATCGGATTCCTGCTTGGGGCGATAGGCGGACGGGTCGTCCGAGGTCGAGTGCGCGCCGGCGCGGTAGGTGACGTATTCGACCAGCGTCGGCCCGAGATTGCGCCGCGCCCGCTCGATCGCCCATTGCGCCACGGCATAGACCGCGAGGTAGTCGTTGCCGTCGACCCGCAGCGCGGGAATGCCGAAGCCTAAGCCCCGCGCCGCGAAAGTGCCCGAGCCGCCGCGCGCGATGCCCTGGAAGGTCGAGATCGCCCACTGGTTGTTGACGACGTTGAGCACGACCGGCGCCTTGTAGGTCGAGGCGAAGACGAGCGCGGCGTGGAAATCCGATTCCGCCGTCGAGCCGTCGCCGACCCAGGCGGCGGCGATCTTCGTGTCGCCCTTGATCGCCGAGGCCATCGCCCAGCCCACCGCCTGGACGAACTGCGTCGTCAGATTTCCGGAGATCGAGAAGAAGCCGTGCTCCTTCGAGGAGTACATCACCGGCAGCTGGCGGCCCTTCAGCGGGTCGCGACCATTGGAGTAAATCTGGCACATCATGTCGACCAGAGGGTACTCATGCGCGATCAGCAGCCCGGCCTGGCGATAGGTCGGGAAGTTCATGTCGCCATCCGACAGCGCGATCCGGAAGGCGCAGCTCACCGCCTCTTCGCCGGTGTGTTGCATGTAAAACGAGGTCTTGCCCTGGCGCTGGGCCATCTGCATGCGGGCGTCGAAGGTCCGCAGCGTCATCATGTGGCGCAGGCCCCGGATCAGCTCGTCGGGGCTGAGATCGGGCACCCAGGGGCCCACCGCCTGCCCCTCGCGGTCGAGCACGCGAATGATTGAATAGGCCAGTTCCCGGATGTCCTTGGGGTCGACATCGACAGGCGGGCGCTCGACCGTGCCGGCCTTCGGGATCACGACATGGGAAAAGTCGGGCTGCTCGCCCGGGCGGCTCACCGGCTGCGGCACGTGAAAGCGAAGGGGTGTCTCGGTCATGCGCTCCGTCCCTGATCCGCCCTGTCGTCCGGGAAGCCAGCATTCCGTTGTCTGCCCCGGAGGGCAAGCCGTCCTGTTCCTGCGGGGCTTTCAGTCGCTATCTGCGACGCCTCCCTCTTGCCGTCAGGCTACCCCGGCTTAAAAAACGGTTTCTATCGAAATTGGTTGCGTGCGGAACCGTCTCTGGAAATAACATCTGTCGAATGACTGTTCTGCAGGATGATTTCCCGTGATACCGCGCAGCAAGCGTAGCGACGAACCGGACCAGACCGATCTGCGGATTCTCTCCGCGCTGCAGGAGGACGGCCGTCTGACCGTCAACGCGCTCGCCGACAAGGTCGGGCTCTCGCCCTCGCCCTGCTGGACGCGGGTGAAGCGGCTGGAAGAGAGCGGCGCGATCGAGCGATATGTCGCGGTGCTCGACCAGAAGGCGCTCGGATTCGGCAATGTCGTCTTCGTCGAGATCACGCTCGACAAGCATGACGACAAGATCCTCGACCATTTCGGCGAGGCGCTGACGCGGATTCCCGAGGTCGTCGAGGCCTATCTGGTGACCGGCGAATACGACTATCTCGTCAAGGTCGTGGTCAGCGGCACCGACCATTACGAGCGCTTCCTGCGCGAGACGCTCTACCGCATCCCCGGCATCCGCCAGACCCGCACGACCTTCGGTCTGCGCACACTCAAGCGCGCGATCTCGATCGACCCGCTGAAAATGCCGAGGCCGTGAGGGGGTCGAGCAGATTTGGAAGCGCCCGTCATCCTGGCCTGCGGCCGCCCAGGATGACGGGTGTGGTCTGAAGGCGCATCGTCACGAATCAGTACCCATTGCGTGGTCCCTCGCAATCGCCGCGGCGGGATCGCGCGTGGCTGCGTCGATCGCGGCGACCATCCGCGCGACACCCTCCGCGACGGCGCCGTTGTTCTCGACGGTGATCGTCGCGATGCCCGGCGGCCATTGCGGCGGTTGGCGCGAAAGCCGTGCCGCGATATCGGCGGCCGTCTCGCGGCCGCGTGCGGCCAGCCTCGCGGCAAGTATCGCTGGCGAGGCGGTCACATGAACGATGATCAGCCGCGGGACAGCCGCCGCCAGCGTCTCCAGCACGCCGCGCGATCCATTGGCGAGGATATGCCGGCCGGCCGCGAGCTCGTCGCGCAAGGAGGCGCGCAGGCCATAATGCAGGCCGTGTGCCGTCCATGACACCAGCAGCCCGCCAGATTGCGCCAGCGCGGCAAAACCTGCCTCGTCGATCGCCTCGTGGTCCTCGCCGCCGGCATCGGCCGGCCGGGTGATCAGGCGCCGGGCGAAGCCGAAGCGGCCGCCTGCGGCCAGCGCCGCGCGTGCGCCCTCCATCAGCGTGTCCTTGCCGGCCCCGCTGGGCCCGACGACGACGAAGAGGATGCCTGGCCGCATGTCGTTCTCGTCGACCTGTTGTCGTCTGATCGGGCTCGCGCCGCCCTCGTAGCGGATGCCGTCGAGGGCCTCAACCCGGCCCGACGCCCCCGACGTCAAAACCGGGGTCGCCAACACCTGCCGCGGCCATCCCTGATGGGTCGCATCGACGATGCATGGGTTCAAACCGCGGCCGCCCTGCGCCGACCGCGTCTCGCCCCCGTCATTGCGGCCATGGCGGCCGCATCCCACCTGAGCCATCCTCTACAGGCGACGGCCAGAAGAGCCGCCGCGCCGAAAGGGAGGGGTTGTCCATGATCCAAGACCAGAGCGACCTGTCCCGTCCGGCCGCGCTCGAGGTGGCCGTCGGCGATGGTGCGACCCTGAAGGTCTTCTGCGAAGGGCAGGGGCGGACGCTTCTGCTGGTCAGCGGGCTCGGCGGGAGTGCCGCGTTCTGGACGGACATCGCCGCGACGCTATCGCGCTCCTTTCGCGTCATCCGCTTCGACCAGCGCGGCATCGGGGCCAGCACGCGCGGCACGGCGCCTTGCACCATCGACGAGCTGGCGCAGGACTGCCTGCATGTGCTCGACGCGGCCGGAGCCGACAGCGCCGTGGTGCTCGGCCATTCGACCGGCGGCTGCATCGCCCAGGCTTTCGCAGGCCAGGCTCTTGCAGCCCAGACCCTTGCCAGTCAGGCCCCCGGGCGCATCGACGGCCTCATTCTGAGCGGCGGCTGGCTGAAGCCGAGCCGCTATATGGCCGGCTATTTCGGCGCACGCCGCACGTTCATCGCGAGCCATCCGCAGGCCTATGCCGCCAGCTCGGTGCTGTGTGCCTATCCTCCGGCCTGGATCGAGGCGAACTGGCACGTCTTCGAGGCCGCGGTGGAGGCCGCGCCGCTGACGGAGCAGGCGCAGGCGGTGATGTGCGAGCGCATCGACGCGCTTCTCGCCTTCGATGGCACGGCGCTGGCCGGGACGCTCGCAGGGTCGCGCGCCATGCCGATCCTCGTCCTGGGCGCGCGCGACGACATGGTGGTGCCGGCCTTCCTGCAGGAGGAGCTCGCCGCGGCGCTTCCCGGCTGCGCCAAGACCATGCTCGACAGCGGCGGCCATCTGTTCCCGGTCTCGCGGCCCGACGCCTTCACCGCCACGATCGCCGAATGGATCGGGCAGCTCTGAGGGCGCGGCGGCCGCGTCGCTCGCTCCCGCGTCGAATTGGCCCCTAGGCAGCGCCCGCCTTTGATCTATGGCAGTTCCAGGCTCGCCGCAGTCCCGTCGAGCTCTGCCCAGCGAGGTCACTCCATGCACGCCGTTGCCCGTTTCGCTTTTTTGACAGCCCTGATCGCCCCCGTCATCGCCGCCTTGCCCGTGTCCGCGCAGGATGTCGCGGCCGGCGAACGCGCCTGGAACAAGTGCCGCGCCTGCCATCAGATCGGCGAGGGTGCCAAGAACATCGTCGGCCCGCAGATGAACGGCCTGTTCGGGCGCACCGCCGGCACGGTCGAGGGCTACAGCTATTCGGCGGCCAACAAGAATTCCGGCATCACCTGGGACGAGGCGGTCTTCGCCGAATACATCAAGGACCCTCGGGCGAAGATTCCCGGCACCAAGATGGTCTTCGCCGGCATCAAGAACGAGAAGGAGATCGGCGATCTCACCGCCTTCCTCAAGCAGTTCGGCAAGGACGGCAAGAAGCTCTGAGCCCGTATCTCAGGCTTTGATCGCAAGCGCGCCCGCCGGCCTCAAGCTTCGGTGGCAGCCGGCCGGCGGCGCAACAGGTAGATGTCCATGATCCAGCCATGGCGCTCACGCGCCTGGCTGCGGGCCGCCTCGATCTCGCCGGCCACATCGGCGAGACGCCCGGCGATCAGGATTTCTTCGGCGGTGCCGAGATAGGCGCCCCAATAGATCTCGAGGTCTTCGGCAGGAATTCGCGCAAACGTCTGCTCGCCATCGAGCATCACGACAACGCTGTCCTGCCCGGCCGGGAAGCCGCCCGCCAGCTTGCGCCCGGTGGTGATCAGCACCGGTTCGCCGATTCGGTTGAGCGCGATTTTGTGGCGCGCCGCCAGCGCCTGGACGCTGCTGATGCCGGGGATCACCTCCCAGTCGATCGCCAGGCCCCCCGCGCGCACGCGCTCGACGATGCGCAGCGTGCTGTCGTACAGCGCCGGATCCCCCCAGACGAGCAGGGCCCCGCACTGGCCTTCCGCCAGATCCTCGGTGAAGCGGCGCGCGTAAAGGGCAGCGATGCGCGCATGCCAGTCGACGACCACGCCGCGATAATCGCTCCCGGCGGCAGCGCGCTGCGGGGTCTCGATGGTCACCGTGCGATAGGGTTTCTCGATGAAGCGCGCGCAGATCTCTTCGCGCAGATGGCGCAACGCCGCCTTCTCCTCGCCCTTGTCGGGCAGGAAGACGACATCGGCCCGGTTCAGCGCCTTGATCGCCTGGACCGTCAGATGGTCCGGGTCGCCGGCGCCGATGCCGATGATCAACAATTTCCGTATCACGCCAGACCCCCGCTCACCGTCGCCGACCTCCAGGCCCAGCCGCGCCGTTTGCGTGCCCATAGCATGCGTCCGCGCAGCCGCGATGCCGGCAGGAGCGGGCTCTCAGAGGTCAGGCACGATTTCCAGCTTCGCGCCATGGCTCAGGGCGGGGTCGAGGCGGCGCTCCGCGGGCCCGAAGAAGGCGATCGCATAGGCTCCCTGCCCACGATCGCGCAGATGCCGCGCCAACTCCCCGCTATTTTCGCCGTTGCCTTCGGCCTGCATCAGCGACAGCACCTGACGACCAAGCCGGAATTGGGCGAGGCGAAGACCAAGGCCCGCGATTGTCCCGCAGGTGACGGGTTCGAGGCCCGTCAGGGCCTGGTAGCGTGCAACCGAGGTCGCGAGATCGCGCACCGCCACTGTGATGCCGGCGATTCCGGTGACGCCATTGGCATGGCGGCGCGCCTCGCCTTGGGGCACGCGCAGCGCCCGCGGCGTCACATCCTCGCAGATGAACGGGATGTCGGGCTCGGGTGGGCGGGCCGAACGCCAGGCGATGCGGGTGCCGTCCGATTGCAGCCGTTCCCCTGCGATCGGCCCTTCGATGGTGATGCCGCCCGCCCGGGCTTGCGCCAGATCGGCATCGAGCGTCACGGCGGGAAGTACGGCGTAATCGACAAGGCCGCTGCCCGCTCGGTCCAGCACCTCCCACCAGCGAAAACCGGAAACCGGCCGGGAAAAGGCGATGATCTCGAGATAGGCTCCGTCCCCCAGCACGACCAGCGCGTTGCGCGAGCCCCGCGGATGCGCGCCCCCCGGCAGCACGGTGAAGCCAAGCGCGATGTAATCGGCCGTCGCCCGGTCGAGATCGGAAACCGCGATGACGATGTGGTCGATCGACTGAGGCATGCGCGGCTCCTGAGGGGGCAAGACAGAACTGGCTGATAAGTCCGCCCCACGCGTCGGTCCAAAAGGCCCGCGCGGCAAGCCGGGCACGCGCATTGCCGGGATGTACCAACTGCGTGTGACGGAGGTCGATTGACGCAAGGAAACCCCCAGAAATCCGGTCGGGCCGGCATGACGGCAGCTAGCCGGCGAAATCGGCGCTTGATACGTAAAATTAAGGATAGATAACTTGATCGACTGATTCGCGTTGGCGTTCCCGAATTTCCACAGGCGCACGCCTCGAGGCACCACTTGAACGCCCTTCCCGTCGCCGGTTCGAACGAATGGCTGGTTACGTCGGCGCACGGGGGCGCGTGCTTCCAGTCCGATACGCCATCGCGCCCGGGCGAGCCTCATATCGGGCCCGAGATCGACCCTGAACACCGCTTGTCGCTCGCGCGGCAGGGCTTTCTCCAGCTGCGGCTGGATGCCGCGCTCGGCCGCCTGGCGGCCATGGAAACTCTGCTGGATGCGGAGCGGCTGCATGCCCGTCAGGCCCAGGCGGCGCTGGCCGTGGCCGAACGCGCTCTCGATCGCCACCGCGAGACGATGGTTGTGGCCGATGAGCAGCGTCAGCATGCAGCTGCCGATCTGGGGCGGATGAAGCAGGCTCTGCATGAGGCCGCGCTCGAAAAAGCCAGGCAGGCTCATCAGATCGCCACGCTCGGTGCGGCTCTCGCGAGCCGGGTCGCCGAGATCGAGCAGTTGAAAGGCGCCGGCGCGGCCGTCGAGGCCGAGCTGCGCGCAGCGCGGACGAAGCATGGTTGCGCGTCTGACGCGCTCCAGGGCGAATGCCTGCGCCTGGAGGAAAACCTGCAAAGCGAGCGCCGCGACAAGTTCCTGCTCGAGCGCGCGCTCGACCTCGCCCGTGCCAATCGGCGTGCGCTGCACGAGTACCTTCACCTGCAATCGGCGGCCGGCCGGCCGCTCGATGCGCGGATCGCGCAGCACCGCCCCTCAGCCATCGTTGTCATATCCTCGGCCGTAGCCCCGAATTTGCCCGCCCAGCCACGTCCCCAACCCCTCGAACAGGATGCGCCGCTACCGCCACCCTGTCCGGCTCTCACGGAGCACCTCCATGCAGCCTGCAATTAGCGACCTCGCCACGGTCACCACCCTGCGTCAGAGCATCCCGACCTCGGAACAGTTTCTGAATGCGTCCGAAAAGGTCATGGCTTTCCCGACCGCTCCGTCTCAGGAGCCTGTCAGGATAGCCCCGGCGCCCGTCGCGCCGACCCCGCCGCAGCGCGACTGGCCTTCGGCGCTGGCGCTGATCGAGGAAACCAGCGAAGCGCTTCGCATCAACGATCTGCGCTACACGCAGCTCGAAGAGCGGCTGCAGCAGACGATTGCGCAGGCGGCCTCCAACATGCGCGAGCTTGAGGCCCAGATCGCCACCGCCAATGAACTGCTCTGGCGCTCTGAGGAGCGGGCGCGCCAGGCCGAGGCGCGCGCGCTGGAAGCCGAAGGCTGGCTTGCCCGCCTGCACGATGCGGTCACGACGTCGTTCTCTCCGGCCAGCCGCCCGCAGTCGCGCGGCTGACCGTGGCGCAGGATGCTCCCAGTCTCAGCCGGGCCATGCTCCGGACTCCGGGACGGCAGGTTCAGGAGCTGGCCACGCCGGAGGCGTCTTCGGCTCAGCCGCGGCTCCTGTTGCGCCGCAGCGTCGGCCGCCCGCATCCTCAGGACACCCTGGCTTTGGTGCAGGGGGCGGGCACGGCTTTCGAGACGCTGCAACTGCAGATGCTGACGATCATCGAGAAGGCCCGGAACTCGCTGCGCGATGCGCAAGGCGAAAAATCGCAGCTTCAGGGCGAGATCGCCGCGCTTGCCCGCGAGAAGAACGACTGGAGCCAGCGCGCCCGCAAAGCCGAGGCGATGCTGGGTCAGGCCAACGAGGTCCTGCAGACCCAGCAGCAGGTGCTGGAGAAGGCCCTGCTGCGCGAGCGCGAGGCCGTCCAGCGCGCCTACATGCTCGAGCTGAAGCTGCGCAAGGCAGGGCCGGCGGGGCGCCAGGGCTGACCCCCGGCATCGTCGGGCAGCGGGCGATCTGCAGCGGCCTGACGCTGTGGCCAAAAGAAGTTGTTTGCAACTCGACGTCGCCGGCGCTGAGCTGTTGCCATGGGTCACGCCGCACCTTCTGCTGTCGCATCGCTTCTCGCGCAGCCTCGACCGTCCCGCGATCAGGCTGCCGGCAACGATGCGCCCTGCTTCAGCGGGGGCAGGGTGGGGTGGCTTTCGATGATCGGTTCAGGTTTGAGGCGTCTCATGGGCGGCCGCGGCGAGGATCAGGACCTGCGCCTGCCGCAGGCCTCGACCGTGCCGGCGGCCTTCGCCGCGCTGGACAGCTTGGCCAACGAGCCCGGCGAGCCGCCGCAAAAGCCGCCGGAAGCCGCGCCGAAACTCGGCAGCTCGCACGAGGTCGGCCAGCTGATGGCTGCGATCAGCGATCAGTCCCTCGAACTGCAAACCGAATTCGCCAAGATCGCCAACTGGTCGCTCCAGCTCGATCTGCTGATGACGCGCACCGCGACGATGCAGCAGATCCTGCCGAAATTCATCCAGACCTCGCAGGAGCAGGCCGCCCAGATCGAGGAGCTCAGCAGCGTCTGCCATCGCCAGGACCGCGAGATCAGCGGGCTGCACAAGGAGCTCGGGCATTATCGCCCGCTGGCGATGCGCTATGAGGAGGAGCTTCACCGCAGCCGCGCCGCGCTCGACCAAGCGCAGGGCTCGCTGGCGGCGCTCGAAGCCGAGCATGGCCGGGTGCAAGGCGAGATCAATGGGCTGCTGCAGAAGCTGTCCAGCACCGATTCGCGGGTCCAGCGCCTGTCCGAGGAGCGGCAGGTCGTCGAGCAGAAGCTGCTCGAGAAATCGGCGGCGGTGCAGAACCTGTCGCGCGAAATCGCGATGCTGCGCTCGGATATCGTGGCGGCCACGGGCGAGAACGAACGCCTGCAACGCGACATCGCCGCCCTGGCCGAAAAGATGAGCGGTGAGCGCGAGGCCGCCAACGAGGCAGCGGGCCAGGCCCAGGCCCGCATCACCACCGCGCTGCAGACGATCAAGGAGCTGGAAGCCCAGTCCCTGGCCGCCGCCGAGCGCGAGCGCCGACTGAGCGAGGATCTCGGCCAGCGCGACAAGCGTGTCTACGATCTCGAGATCAAGCTCTCGGCCCTGCAGTCCAAGGCCGATTTCCTGACCGGCGTGAACCAGCAGCTGCGCACCGATCTGCGCCACCACATCGACCATGTCGGGACGCTGGAGCAGTCCAACCGCCAACTGATTGACGCCATGTCGCGCCACCGCGAAGCGGCGGATGCCGCTTCGCCGGATGCCCATGACGCGCCTCGAAAGCGCAAGGCTGTGGGCGACACGGACTAAGATGCCCGCGCAGGTGCACCGCCTCGATTAAGCGACGGCGTCATTCCGGCAGCAGCGAAGCGGAGCGCCGGCATCCATCATCGAGCACCGTCCAGCCCCGTGGTGGATCCCGGATCGGCGCCGCCACGCGGCTTATCCGGGATGACTCAGTGTTTCCGGGGCAAGCGGACCGCGCTCACGCCGCCGCGAAAGCAGCGTTGATGATCGCCTGCGCCTCGTCCTGGATCTGGCGCAGATGGGCCGCGTCGCGGAAGCTTTCGGCGTAGATCTTGTAGACCTCCTCCGTGCCCGACGGCCGGGCGCAGAACCAGCCCTCAGCCGTCACAACCTTGACGCCGCCGATCGCCGCGCCATTGCCGGGCGCCTCGTTGAGGACGGCGGTGATCGGCTCGCCGGCCAGCGTGTCCGTCGCGATCTGCTGGCGCGACAGCGTCTTCAGCACGGCCTTCTGCTCGCGGCTGGCGGGCGCATCGATGCGCGCATAGAGCGGCGCACCGAGTTCCTGCGTCAGCGCGACATAGCGCTGGCCCGGGTCCGAGCCGGTCTTGGCGGTGATCTCGGCCGCGAGCAGGCCGAGGATCAGCCCGTCCTTGTCGGTGGTCCAGCTCGTACCGTCCTGTCGCAGGAAGGAGGCGCCCGCGCTTTCCTCGCCGCCGAAGCCGAAGCTGCCATCGGACAGGCCCTCGACAAACCATTTGAACCCGACCGGCACCTCGACCAGCCGACGCCCGAGCCGGGCCGCGACACGGTCGATCATCGCGCTGCTGACGATGGTCTTGCCGATGGCGGCGTCGCTGCGCCAGCCCGGGCGATGCGCGAAGAGAAAGTCGATCGCCACCGCGAGGTAATGGTTGGGGTTCATCAGCCCGCCGCTGCGGCTGACGATACCGTGCCTGTCGGCGTCGGTGTCGTTGGCGAAGGCGACGTCGAAGCGGTCCTTCATGCCGATCAGGTTGACCATCGCATAGGGCGAGGAGCAGTCCATGCGGATCTTGCCGTCCCAGTCGGCGGGCATGAAGGCGAAGGTCGGATCGAGCGTGGTGTCGACGACAGTGGCGTTCAGGCGATAGCGCTCGATGATCGGTGCGTAATAATCGAGCCCGGCGCCGCCGAGCGGATCGATGCCGATGCTGACCCCGGCCGCACGGATCGCCTCCATGTCGATGACGGTGGCAAGCTCTGCGACATAGGCCGACAGATAGTCATGGCGGCGCACATGCTCGGAGGCGAGCGCCCGCGCATAGGGCATGCGCGCGATGCCAGCGAGCCCGGCTTCGATCAGCGCATTGGCCTTCCGCTCGATCCAGCCGGTGGCATCGGTGTCGGCCGGGCCGCCATGGGGCGGGTTGTATTTGAAACCGCCATCGGCGGGCGGGTTGTGCGAGGGCGAGATCACCACGCCGTCGGCCAGGCCTGAGCTGCGGCCGCGGTTATGCCCGATGATCGCATGCGAGATCACCGGCGTCGGCGTGAAGCGCAGCTCCGCATCGACCAGCGTCGTGACGCCATTGGCCGCGAAGACCTCGAGCGCGGTCTCGAAGGCGGGGCGCGACAGGGCATGCGTGTCGATGCCCAGGAAGAGCGGGCCGTCGATGCCGTGCTCCCGACGGTAGAGGCAGATCGCCTGGGCGATCGCGAGGATATGCGCCTCGTTGAAGGAGAGCAGGAAGGACGAGCCGCGATGGCCCGAGGTGCCGAAGGCGACGCGCTGTGAGGCTTGAGCCGGATCGGGCCGGTCGCGATAGGCCTCCGTCAGCTTGGCGACGTCGACCAGCAGGCTGGGGTCGAGCGGCTTGCCCGCGAGCGGGCTGATGGTGGACGTCATTCCAGATCCTCGAAACATAGCGGTGCGCGGCTTCTACGACGCCCGGATGAAGCATCTGTTCCAGCATGGGGGCCGGACGAATGCAGGGGCAGGTTAGGCGCCCGGGGCAGGGGCTGTCGAGCGGCCGCACGGGTCTCTCGCAAGCCAAACGGGGCTTGATCGGGATCAATGCGGCGCCGGCTGCGTTTGGTGATCACAGCAGCGCAGGTCTCCGGGCTCCCTCTCGGGGCTCCGGGTTCTACCCAGCCGAGGAAACCGCAATGCAACTCCCCCATGGCGCCGTCATCGCTCTCGTCGACGGCAAGCAGTTCGAGCTCTTTCGCAACAGCGGCAACGAGGCCGATCCGGTGCTCGCCGCGATGCCCTCGCCTAACCTCGACGAGCACAACCGGTCCGGCGGCGGCGGCCGCGATTCGAGTTCCGCCAACCCCACCGGGCACCAGATCGACGAGGACGCCCATGCCGCTGCGGCGACCGCCTGGCTGAACCAGCAGGTCACCGGCCACAAGATCGAGCATCTCGTGGTAATCGCCTCGCCGCGCACGCTGGGCGAGATGCGGCGCCATTATCACAAGCAGCTCGAGGCGGCGCTGGTCACCGAGCTGTCGAAGAACCTTGTCGGCAAGAGCGGGCCGGAACTCCTGGCCGCCCTGCAGGACAAGTAATCTCTCGACAGCGCTGAGGCTGGCGCCACCATCCGACCCCCGAAGCCCGGCCTTGACCTTGATCAACGCCGGGCTTTCGCACATGTCCCATAAGGCCCGGTGACTTCGCTTCCGGGACCTTCACCATGGCATGCATGACGTTCAAGGCGCGCGGCCCCTGCAGTCCTATCGCCAGCGCGATCCGCTTCCCCCTGTTCTGCGCCGCCATGCTCGCCTGCGCCCTGCCATCGGGGCCAGGCCTCGCCATGCCGGCGGACGCGCAGCGGCCCGACAATGCCGAGAGCGCGGCAATCGGCAAACAGGTGGCGCAGAAGCATTGCGGCGGCTGTCATGCGATCGAGGCCAGCGGCGAAAGCCCCAATCCCAAGGCCCCGCCTTTTCCGCTGATCGCCGAGCGCTATCCCGACGGCAACCCGGCCCCGGTCCTGATCGATGGAACCGTGGTGCGCCATCCCGGCATGCCCGAATTCAAGCTGATCGAGCACGAGACCGACGGGCTCGTCGCCTATATCCGGCGCGTTTCGCGCTGGTGGAAGCCCGCGTCCTGACGCAAGGCGCGCCGGTCGCGACATAAAGGGAGCCACCGATGCGCACGAACCCGATAGGCTGGCCAAGATCTCCGATCGCCGCGCTGGCCGTCCTGCTGCTGGGCGCCGGCGGCGCGCAGGCCCAAGAGATGGGCGATGCACGCGCCGGCCGGCAGGTTGCCACGTCGCTGTGCATCCAGTGCCACCAGATCGACGGCGCCGCGGGCGATCCTGCCCGCGTTCCGCCCGGCTTTCGCGCCGTCGCCGACACGCCCTCGCTGACCGCGCTGTCGCTGCGCGTCTTCCTGCAGACGCCCCATGGCGAGATGCCGCGCTACCAGCTCACCCCGACCGAGACCGACGACGTCATCGCCTATATCCTGAGCCTGCGGCCGCGCTGAGGCGCAAGGCCGGGATGAGATCGCGCTTCCGAGACAACTCAACCCGCGCTAGCGTTCCCGCTGCGCGCCCGCCGCGCTCATCGCAGCCTCGACCTCGTCTGAATCGATGCGGCCGGCCTCGCGCAGCCGGCCGGCGATCTGAGCCAAAGCTGCCCGCATCGCCGGCTGATAGAGGATGGCGGTGGCGGCTCTCGCGCAGCGCGCGCGCAGAAGGCTGGCATCGGCCGGCTGCAGCAGGGCGATGAAGGGCTGCATCTGCGCGACGTCGTCTTCATGCGAATGCAGTTCGCCCGGGTACCATTTCAGCCCAGGCCCCTCGTTCCAGTAGACCATCTCGCCGCAATGGCCGGCGCTGAGGATCGTGATCTCGATCTCGGCGCGCCGCAGATCGACGGCCCGCTCGGCCCGGAAATCGCGGGCATAGGGCATAAAGCAGGTCTCGCCGGAGACGCCGTGCGGCGGCCGCAGCCAGGCATGGCTGATGGTGCGGCGGTGATGCCAGCCGACGACGATATGGCCGGCCTCGTGAAAGGCGCAGGCCGCGCGCCGGATCGCGGGCGGAATGGCGTCGAGGCTCGGCATGGCGTTTTGTGTCTTGCGCCGCGACGGCGATGCGCAAAGCCCTGGATCAGATCTGCGCCCGGCCCGCCGGCGTGATCGTGACCGTCCCGTCGGGCCCGTCCTCGAACCAGCCCAGCGTCTTGCCATGCTCGTAGCTTGCCACGACTGCCGTGGTCTCCCAGCCATTCATCGCCGCGATCGACAACAGATTGCCCGCCGCCAGCAGCTCGCCCGGCTCGGTCTCGAAATGGGCGAAGACATCGAGCGCCAGTCTCGCCTTCTCGCCATCGCTCGCCACCATCGCTTCGTCCCCCCGCTCTGTGTCGTCGTCGCCGTCCCGGATCACCCCGTAGCGGCGGCCGACATCAGGATGTCCGCGCCGTCGCGCCGAGGCAAGCCCGGCCCGGCACCGAGTGCGGCGCCGACAGGCTTGCCCCAGGCCGCCAGCCAGTCATGCGCGCTGGCGATCCTGACGCGCTGGAGCTTGTGCAGCACGTCGTCATCGACCCAGGGCGATGCGCAACGCGCGCGGGCATCCGCGCAGATCCGGTCGAACAGATGCGCGGTGACGAAGGTGTCGGCGCTGGCCCGGTGCAGCGCGCCGGCAGCGGTGATCCCGAATTCGCCGACCAGCCGGCCGAGCTTGTAGCTGCTGAGCCCCGGATAGACCCGGCGCGCCAGCAACAGCGTGCACAGCGCGCGCACCGGCGCGCCCCTTAGGAACGCGCCGGCCTCATATTCGAGGAAGCGGCGGTCGAACCCGGCATTATGCGCCACGATCGCGGAGGGGCCGATGAAGGCGGCCAGCCCCGCCATGGCCACCTCCGATGGCGGCGCCCCCGCCAGCATCTTCGTGGTGATGCCGGTGATCTGCGTGATCTCGAAGGGCACCCGCACGCCCGGATCGACCAGCGTCGCGAACTCGCCGCCCGCGCGGCCATCCACGACCTCGCGCGCCGAGACCTCGATGATGCGGGCGCCCTGCGCCGGGCTGATGCCGGTCGTCTCGAAGTCGAGAACGACGAAGCGGCCTTTGGGAATGTTCTGCAACGGTCGAAGGCTCCGCAGCCCAGGGGGGCGACTCAACGCCGCTATGATAGCAGGTCGGCGACCGCCGATCCCAGCCGTGCTAGGCTGCGGCCTTGCAGGCATTCTCCGGCTGACGCGCCATCACACCCATGCGGACCAATAGATGTGGACCTTCAAGACGCTGGCTCTCACGGGGCTGGGCACGCTCGTCGGCCTCGCCGCGATCGCCATCGGGGCCTGGTTTTACCTCGTGAGCACGGTCGAGCAGCCGAAATACGCCTCGGTCACGCAAGACGGCGCCATCGAGATCCGCGATTATCCGGCGCTGGTCGTGGCGGAGGTGACGCGGCGCGGCGACCGCCAGGCCGCTGTGCGCGCCGGCTTCTCGCCGCTCGCCGGCTACATCTTCGCCAGGAGCCGCGAGGGCGAGACCGTCAGCATGACCGCCCCGGTGACGCAGACGCCGGCCGCCGCCGCCGATCAGGTCTGGCTGATCCGCTTCGTCATGCCGGCTAAATACACGCTGGAGACCCTGCCCCGCGCCGCCGGCGACGATGTCCGCCTGCTGTCGCTTCCGGCCGCGCGCCGCGCCGCGATCCGCTTTTCGGGCGTCGCGACCGACGGTCTGATCGGGGAAAACGAGGCGCAGCTGCGCGCCTGGCTCGCGAAAGCGGGGATCGCGATCCAGGGCGCGCCGACCTACGCCTATTACAACGACCCGTGGACGCCGGGTCCTTTCCGCCGCAACGAGGTCCTGTTCGATGTGGCGGGGTCTTGAGGGTCGGCGCGCTGCCACGACGCCAGCAACCGGCGGTTCATCCCGCATGGAGACCCGGCCACATCGCAAAGCGCAGCCCGACACGCTTCGAACATGATACCACGGCCGCTCGGGGCCCTTGCTTCACCGGCAATCCCGCGCCGCCGATGCGTCCTTGATCAGAGTGCCCGAAAGGATCCCTTTGATGGCGCGCCGAGGCGATCACTGGCCTCGGAGCGCCCGTGCAATACTGCCGGAATGATAGGGCTTGGAAATCCAGATGACGTCCTGACCAATTCCGTCTCGGTCACCCGCTGGCTCCGCGAAGCCGGACGCGATGACGATCCGGATCGATGGCCACCGGGCCTGGACCTGCGAGACCAGGGAAGTCCCGGAAATACCAGGCAACCCCAGATCGGTGACGAGAACATCGATCGGATTGGCTTGCAAAATTTCGAGGGCCTGCTCGGCCGAGCCCGCTTCAAAAACCGCATGTCCGAGATCCTCGACCATATCCACCGCCGCGATCCTGATCAGAGCCTCGTCCTCGACGAGCAAAACGTTCAGTTTCACGGGCTTGATTGGTGTTGAGCCGGCGTCCTCTTGGGCCGGCTCCTTCGTCGGCGATGTTGCGTCCAGCAACGACCGGACCCGCCGGGCCAATTCCTCTCGGGTGTAAGGCTTGCTGAGGAACTCCACGGCCTCGTCGAGGCGACCGCCGTGCACGATCGAGTTCTCCGTGTATCCAGAGGTGAAGAGGACAGCCAGTCCAGGAATGAGCGCCTGCGCCCGCGACGCCATCTCGCGGCTTTGCAGGGGCCCGGGCATCACCACATCCGTGAAGAGCAGGTCGACTGGCACACCGCTTTCCACGATGGCAAGCCCGCTCGACGCGTCCCGAGCCCTCAGCACCCGATACCCCAGTTCCGACAAAAGCTCGATGACCGTTGTCCGGACATCGTCATCGTCCTCCACGATCAGGATCGTCTCGGTTCCTCCGCGAACAGGCCCGATCTCACTCATGGGTCTGAGTGCTTCGTCCTGCTGGGTCCGAGGCAGATAGATCCGAACAGTGGTCCCTTGCCCGACTTCGCTGTAGACGCTGATATGGCCGTTGGACTGTTTGACCAGTCCATAGACCATACTCAGTCCCAGCCCGGTGCCCTTGCCTTGTGGCTTGGTCGTGAAAAACGGTTCGAAGATCCGGTCCAGGATCTCCCGAGGGATGCCACTCCCGGTATCGGTCACCGCGATCATGACATAGGGTCCCGGGGTGACTTCAGAATGTTGACGCGCATACAGCTCGTCCAAAATCGCGTTTTTTGCTTCGATCGTCAGCTTTCCGTGCCCGTCCATCGCATCTCGCGCGTTGATCGCGAGGTTCAAGATCGCGTTCTCCACCTGCGTGTCGTCGACGAAGGTGTTCCATAGTCCAGCGGACGCGCTCGTTTCGATCTGGATCCCTTCCCCGAGCGCCCGCTGGAGAAGGTCGTCCATATCGCTCAACAGGCGTGCCATGTTGACGGGCTTTGGAGCCAATGGCTGCTTTCGACCGAAAGCGAGAAGTTGCGCGGCCAGCCGAGCCCCCCTCGCAACCCCGGCAATCGCATTCTGGACGCGCTGCTCGGCTCGGATGTTTCCTGAAACATCCCGTGTCAGAAGGTGCAGGTTACCGGAGATGACCTGCAGCAGATTGTTGAAATCATGGGCAATGCCGCCGGTCAGCTTGCCGATCGCCTCCATCTTCTGGGATTGGCGCAACTGTGCCTCGACCGCCTCGCGTTCCGCCACGGCCTCCGCGACGCGTTTTTGCAAGGAGGCATTGAAGTTCTCCATAGCCTGGCGAGCCAGGAGGTCGGCGGTGATGTCCCGCGCCTCGATCACCGTGCCGATCGCGCATCCGGTTTCGTCACGGATGGGGCTCGCCGTGAAGGCGACCGGATAGAAGCTGCCATCCTTATGGATGAACATATCTTCGCCCTGGACCTGGTTCTCTTCCGGGAAGGCGCGATCGATGGCGCATTCATGCAGCGGGAACGGGCGGCCATCCGGGTAGCTATGATGGATGACATCATGCAGGGGCCGACCTTGTGTCTCCTCGAAACGGTAGCCGGTGAGCCGCTCGGCGCCCAGGTTCATATAAATGCACTGTTGCCGGTCATCCATCAGGAACACGGCCATCGTGGTGTTGGTCAGGATCGTATCGAGACGCTGGGAAACCTGCTTGAGCGCACGGTTCGCGGATTCGCGTTCCGTGATGTCTTCGATCGCCGCAAAGAAAACGGCGCGGGCTTCGTCCTCGAGCAACTGCAGCTTGACGGACACGTTGTAGCAGCTGCCGTCCTTGCGACGGTGAACGGTCTCGAAGTTCTGGAAAGGCTTCTCGCCTGACAGCAAGGGCTGCAGGATCTCGGCAAACTGCGCATCGGAAACAGTGGGTTTGATGTCCACGGGTGTTAACGCGGCGAGTTCCTCCATGGTGTAGCCGAGATTCTCTCGGGCCCCTCGGTTGACGAGGATGAATTTGAGGGTCCTCGCGTCGAAGACATAGGTTTCGCTGGTCGCGTCCTCCACGATGCGACCCAGGCGCTCGCTGCTGGACGCGGTCGTCAGCCGCTGCAGCTCAGCGGCCACGCGATCCGCGAACAGCTCCAGGATTTCTTCGGGGTGAAGCGAGGCATCGATCGGTTGATCGTTCAGAACGGCGAGCAGGCCGAGTGTCCCGCCATCATCGGCGCGAAGTGGCACGCCCAGATAGCTTTGGACTCCCATCTCGGAAAGCAGGGCATCATCGGGAAAGAGGTCGGCAACATGGGCCGGGTAGAAACACACCTCGTTGCCAAGGACGTTGGCGCAGGGCGTTCCAGCGAGATCATACTCGAAATAGTCCTGCGGCCGCCCGTCGCTCCAGGCCGAGATGACCCGCGCACGAGCCGGATTGCTCGGATGCAGATCGCAAAGCAGGACCCAGCGCACGCCCAGCGCCTCGGCCAACGCCTCCACGACGGAATCGAGAAAGGGCCGACCGACCAGGCGGGAGCAGTCGATCAGCTTCTGGCGAGCAGCCTCGGCGCGCTTGCGCGGTGTGATATCGCGCGCGATCTTGGACGCTCCGATGACCTCGCCCTGCGCACCCTTGATCGGCGAAACCGTCAGCGAGACATCGCGTGCGACGCCATCCTTTCGCAGGCACCGCGTCTCGAAATGACCGACGATCTCGCCAGCGTTGATTCGGTTGAGGACCTCGGCCGCCTTCGAGTGGTGCTCGTCCGGGATGATGCGCGTGATCGGCTGACCCACGATTTCGGCCGAGGTGTAGCCAAACAGATTGGTCGCGCCCAGGTTCCAACTGGTCACCATGCCGCTGGGGGAGACAGTGATGATCGCGTCTTCGCAATGCTCGACGATGGCAGCGAAACGCTCACCCTGAATCGTGTCGTAAATCGCCGGCTTGTCCATCGTCATGACCTGTTTTAGCGTCCACTGAGCCAGACTATATTTTATGGCCGAAAGCAAACGGCTCTTCAACGGCTCCTGGTTTGGCGCAGTAGACCCAAACTGCGTCTCTGGCTGTTGACGACAGGCCGTTTTCCGATGCCGGCGATCCTGGACTCCTCATGCGGCCGCGAGACGGGCACTGCCAAACGCATCGGATCTGGGATGGCGATTGACCGAATGCCGGTGAGGACCGGGGGGCGAGGCCTGTTGGTGTTGCGCTTCGCGCGCATAGTATGGCGGGCACCGTCGCGCCGCGCGGACGTCGCCTCCTCCACTCGGATACGGATCGCTATCAGTCTTGCGTCGCCAGCAAATAGAAGGCGGTGAGGCCCGAACCGACAGCGCCATTGCCCACAAAAATGCCCAGCATGACCAGGAAAAGCTGTGTCTGCTCGGCTTCGGCCGCCAGCATGCTGCCCACGAAACCGATATCGAAAGCAACGATGATCAGATAGGTCGCGGCACCCAGCAGCGCCCCCAGGGCCACATGAAGAGGCACGGTCCGAAAACGGTCGGCGTCGCGGCGATCCGGCACTGGCGCCCTCCCTCACCCAGGTTATCTGCGTAATCGATTCGGACGGGAGTTGTTCCCGAGCCCGCCACACCCGCGGCGCGCCCGACACGCTTCGAAACTGTGATCGATGCCCGTCCGGCGGATCCCACCCGCGCAAATCCATCGTTGCCCCGCGCGCCGCGATCGGCTATTGCCCTTGCACGGATTGCGCCCGTAGCTCAGCTGGATAGA
>NZ_LJHQ01000073.1 GCF_001295925.1 Allobosea sp. AAP35
CGGCTACGCGATCGGCCGATCGATCGACGTCAGGCTGACTCTAGCTGCCCCCTGCGCACAGCCATCGAAAAGCGAGGGCCGCCGCCCGGCTGTATCCACCACACGGACCGCGGCTCGCAATACGCGGCCGGGCGCTACCGGCAAGCTCTCGCCGAACAAGGCCTGGTCGGATCGATCGGGGCGCCGCGGCAATCCCTATGATAACGCCAAGGCCGAGAGCTTCATGAAAACGCTCAAGGTCGAGGCCGTCTATCCGATGGCCTATGAGACGTTCGACGATGTTGCTGCCGACCTTCCGCGCTTCATCGATCAAGTCTACAACGCCAGCCGACTGTACTCCGCGCTCGGCTATCTCCGTCCGCAGCAGTTCGAGGATCAACACGCCCGGCTCACGGTCAAAACCGCAGCCTGATCCTGTCTACCCGCAGGGGCGCACTCCAATCGCGGACGCGGACACGATGCCAGCCGGGTTCGATAGGGCTGGCGATCATGGCGCTGTCACCGTGCAAGAGAGGCGACGCAGGACCAGGGCGAGGGGTGAGCTAGCGCGTGAGGGGCACATCCCCCAGACATGCCGGAGACCGGCAACGGCCGCAATTGGCCGGGATTTGCACAGCTTACGACGGCTTTTGACAAGCTGCGCTCGCTACAACGGTGCGCATCGGCGTCTGAAAATTACTGTGAGCATCGGCAGCGATCGTGTTGCGCCGGTGTTGCATGGACCTGCCGGAATCATGTCGTAAGCCGTTGAAATCAATCGAACCGTGTTGCGGGCCGATGCAACGCCAAATCACGGTCTGTTCCCGCTAGGCGGGGCTCTTATCTCTATGATGTTGCTTGAGAAATAGTTGGTAGCGGGAGAGGGACTCGAACCCCCGACACGCGGATTATGATTCCGCTGCTCTAACCAGCTGAGCTACCCCGCCCCACGGATCGCCGCAAACGGCGATTCATCGGAGGCCGCGATATAGGGGGGCAGGCGTAGAGTCGTCAACCCTCTGTGGCGGAGAGGCCGTCGATGGCTGGCTGTCCCGAGACGGGAGGAGCGGAAGCGAGCTTGCGCAGCCGCACCACCTTGAAGTAGCCCGCGCCGACATGGACGGTCTCGTAGCGCCCCGTCCCGGCGGCCCATCCGGTCAGACGGCTGACCTTGAAATCCGAACTCCAGCCCACCGCGCGGGCGAGCGGTGCGAGCGCGCTCCAGATCGTGGCAAAGCGGGCGCCGTCATCGACCAGGCGGCTCGAGATGATGATCTCGCCGCCGGGCCTAAGCACGCGGTCCATCTCGGTCAGCGCCTGCTCGGGATCCGGCACGAGGGTGATCACGAATTGCGCGGTCACCGCGTCGAAGGCCTGGTCGGCGAAGCCGAGCCGGCAGGCATCCATCACCATCAGCCCCCGGACATGCGACAGATGCTGGCCCGCGACCTTGCTGTTGGCGACCTTCAGCATGTCGAGCGAGAGATCCGCGCCGACAACGCGCGATCCGCGCGCGAAGTAGGCCAGCGTCAGCCCGGTGCCGACGCCGATCTCGAGGATATCGGGTCCACAGGCGCAGGCAGCCTCGACCGCCTCGCGCTGCGGGCCGGCGAGCAACCGCTGGTAGATCTTGTCATAGATGCGCGCCCAGACGGCATAGACGCGCTTTTGGCTTTCGAGATGGTCGGACACCGGCATCGGGCGGCTCGTGGGATGGGGCGTTGCAGGGGCCTGCGGCGGTTTTCAGGACACCGCCAAAGCCGCGCCTTGCCACGCCGCGGGCAGCGGCAGCGGTGGCCGGATGATGGTGCCGCCGCCGAGCACGCGCGCACCGGGGCCGGCATCGGCATAGATCACGCAGGCCTGGCCGGGCGAAACACCCTCCTCGTCCGAGGCGAGCTCGACCTTGAGGCCGTCGGCGTCGCGCAGCAGCCGCGCCGCCCGGGGCGCCCGGGTCGAGCGCACGCGCACGGCGACGTCCAGCCCATCTGGCGGAATGGCGTCGAGCGCGGTTTCGCCGAGCCAGTTCAGGTCGCGCAGCCTGACCTCGCGGATGGCGAGCGCTTCGCGCGGCCCGACGATGACACGGGCGTCGTCGGCGTCGAGACGCAGCACATAGAGCGGCTCGGGCGTGCTCAGCCCAAGGCCCTTGCGCTGGCCGACAGTGTAACGCAGCACGCCGTCATGGCGGCCAAGCACGCGGCCATCGAGATGGACGATGTCGCCGGGGCGCGCGGCGCCGGGCTTCAGCTTCTCGATGACATCCGCATAGCGGCCATTGGGCACGAAGCAGATGTCCTGGCTGTCGGGCTTGTCGGCGATGCCGAGGCCGAGTTCGGCCGCGAGCGCCCGGGTCTGGGCCTTGTCGATATGGCCGAGCGGGAAGCGCAGCAGGTCGAGCTGTTCCTGCGTCGTCGCGTAGAGGAAATAGCTCTGGTCGCGATTGGCGTCGGCGGCGCGGAAGAGCCCGCGATGGCCGTCGGGCAATTCGCGCGAGACGACGTAATGGCCCGTCGCCAGCGCGTCCGCGCCGAGCTCACGGGCGAGCCCGAGCAGATCCTGGAACTTGACCGTCCGGTTGCACTCTACGCAGGGGATCGGGGTCTCGCCCGCAAGATAGCTCTCGGCGAAACGCTCGATCACCGCATCGCGGAAGCGGCTCTCATAGTCGAGAACGTAATGAGGAATGCCGATCTGCTCGGCGACGCGGCGGGCATCGTGGATATCCTGCCCGGCACAGCAGGAGCCGGCGCGGTGGACCGCCGCGCCGTGGTCGTAGAGCTGGAGCGTGACGCCGATCACCTCAAAGCCCTGGCGCTGCAGCAGGGCCGCGACGACGGAGGAATCGACGCCGCCCGACATGGCCGCGACCACGCGCGTCGCCGCTGGTGCCTTGGCGATGTCGAGGGAGTTGCGCGGCGTCGTCATCAAAAACTTGCCAATTCCAGCGTGGAAGCAGAGCCAAGCCCGGCTCTATACCGGCTTTGGCGCGAAGCTGCCAGCCGCGATGGGCAAAAGCTGCCGGCCGGCGGTCGCTGCGTGGCTGTTCTTGCCGTCGGTCAGCCCCTGTCTCAAAGCTAAGCCATTGAAAACACGGATATGGCTTCTGGCTTGGGCTTTGCTGGATTGCGCTGCGGGCCTTGTGCCCCCTGTGCGGACGAAACGATGTCGATACAGCCAATCTCCCGTTCAGCGTCCGTGGCCGAGCCCATGGTTCAGCGTCAGCGCCCGACCGAGCGCGATGCGGGCGGCAGCCGGGAGAGCTTCGTTCTGCCCCAGGACGAGTCCGCTCGGGAACCCGCGAGGCCGGCCCGCGAGACAGGGAAAGACCAGACCCGCGATACCACCGAGCCGCGTCGCGAGCCTGCCGAACCGCGTCGTTCCGCCGATCGGTCGCCGGGAGCCGAGGCACGAGCGGAATCCGCGCAGGACAATCAGCCGCCCCAAGCCGCCGAGCCCGGCACGAAGACAGCAGCATCCGATGCCGCAAAGACGGACGCAGTGAAGACGGAACCAGCCGGGGCCGTCGAGCAGGCTGCCGGCATCGCGCCGTCCGTGCCGCCGGCGCTGTCGAACCTGGACATCGTTGCGCTGGTCAGCATCGCCAATGCGGCTCAGGCCGACGGCCAGCAGACCAATCCGAGCCCGACGGGTCCCGGCGAGACCGAAGCTGTCTTGGACGACAGCGGTGCTGGCGAAGCGAGCGAGATCCTCGGCGCCGCCGAGCCGAAAGCCGAGAGCGTCGGCGAGCTCCCCGCGCCGGTGGGGCCCATGCTGGTGAACACCCCGGCCGTTCCCGGTGCGACGCTTCCGATTGCGTTTGCAATGGAGGCAGGCCCGGCGGAGGGCGCCAGCGTGAGCAATCTGCCGTCAGGAACGGCTGCGCCGGTCAGCACCCTTGGCCAACCCCAGACGTCGCCAGCCCAGGAGCCAAACGCCGCGATGGCGGCAGGCACCAAGCCCGGCGCCGTCGCGACCGCCGAAGCGGGGTCGGCGTCGCCGGCAAGCGATATCGTCGCGTCCCCGGGCGTGCCGACCACCACCTCAGCCGAGGTCAAGCCAAGCGACGTTCTGCAGCAGGGCGTCAGCCTGATCGACCTTTCAGGTCTCAACCAGCAGGCGGCCCGACCGGAATCGCCGCGCCTCCTGACGATGCCCGAGCCGATCGCGGCCTCGGGGCAAGTGGCCCTGCCAGGGCAGGGCGGCCATGCGGAAAGTCAGCCGACGCCGCTGCATGTGCTGCCGATCGAGATCGGCCTGCGAGCGCTGGCAGGCGCCCGGCAGTTCGACATCAGGCTCGACCCCGGCGAACTTGGCCGGGTCGATGTCAATCTCTCGATTGCCGACAATGGCGAGGTCACGGCGAAGATGGTCGTCGATCGCGTCGAAACCTTGCATCTGCTGCAGCGCGATTCCCGCATGCTGGAGCGCGCCTTCGAGCAGGCGGGTCTGAAACCGTCGGATGCGGGTGTCGATATCAGCCTGCGCGATCCCGCCGACCAGTCAGGCTTCCGCCAAAGCCGGCAAGACGAGCCGCCGCAGCGTCCCCGCATGCGTGCCGACGGCTCCCAGGCGGGCGAGGACATGCCCGTTTCCGTGTCGCCCACATCCGTCGTCCGCTATGTCCGCCTCGGCGGCGTGGATCTCAGCATCTGACAGAGGAGGAGCGCCATGACCGTCTCCAACACCACCAGCGCGACCAGCACTGCGGCCACGACGACCACCGCGAGCACCGTCTCGGGTGGCGCCGCGATCGCCGAGAATTTCGACCAGTTCCTGACGCTGCTGACGACGCAGCTGAAGAACCAGTCGCCGCTCGACCCGCTCGACACCAACCAGTTCACCTCTCAGCTGGTCCAGTTTGCCGGCGTCGAGCAGCAGCTCAAGACCAACCAGACGCTGACCTCGCTGCTCAGCCTGAACTCGGCGGGCACGGCGACGAGCGCGGTTGGCTTCATCGGCTCGACCATCACCGCCGATGGTGCAACGACACGGCTCGAAGGCGACAAGGCCGAGTGGCAGCTCAACGTCCCGCGCGGCGGCACAGCGACGATCACGATCAAGGATGCCAAGGGCAGCATCGTGCAGACGCAGACGAGATCGCTCGTCGCCGGCGATCAGACCTTTAGCTGGGACGGCACGACCTCGACGACGCAGAAGGCCGCGCCCGGCGAATACACGATCACGGTCGACGCCAGGGATACGGCGGGGGCGGCGATGACGGCCACGACCAAGATCAGCGGTGTCGTCGATGGCGTCGATTTCACCGGCTCGATCCCGACGCTCAAGATCGGGGCGATCAGCGTGCCGATCGACCAGGTCAAGAGCGTCGTGCGTCAGCAGTAAGGCCGAATCACCAATGTCGAAACCCTGTCGCTTCGCCTTAGGCAATTCTTAAAGCGGCAGGCCTATGCTCAGCACAAGTAGCTCTGTTGAGTTGTGTGAGTGTATCATGAGCGAGCCGTTGCGACCGCGGGTGAAGTATGTGATCGGGCCGGACGGCAGTCCGCTGACGATCGCCGATCTCCCACCGATGAATACCCGCCGCTGGGTGATCCGGCGCAAGGCGGAGGTCGTGGCAGCCGTGCGCGGCGGTCTGCTCAGCCTCGAAGAGGCCTGCCAGCGCTATACGTTGACCGTCGATGAATTCCTGAGTTGGCAGATGTCGATCGACCAGCATGGCCTCGCCGGCCTGCGGACGACCCGGATTCAGCATTACCGCCAGTAACCGCGTCGGATTCATACGGGTTAGACGAGGCGTCGGTCCCCCCGGGACCGGCGCCTTGCGCGTTGATGAGGTCAACACGAGGACACCGATCCGCCCAGCAAAAGGCCCGCCGAAGCGGGCCTGTTCAGGTTGGTTCGATCGGCTGGCTCACCTCGTGTTCTTCCGTGTTAGCCAAAAGCCGCCGACCGCTCGATCATTCCCAATCCCGTATCGGTGCACGCTCCACCAGTTCGAGAAAGATGGCCGCGCAGGCGAGCCAGACAATGCCACTCCAGATCAGCATCCATTCCTCCTCAGATGCATCCTTCTTGTCGTTGCCGCACGCAACGCAACCCACAACTGACACGCTAACATTATGAACCCGTTTCCACAGCCGCCTCTTCAAATTTGATTGAACGGTCGAACGAAGACCACACCGGCTCATGCGAAACGGGGTCGCCCGCCCGGTTCGACGGCGTGCCGGAACGCCTTTGCCCCAGCTGCGCGAGCCGCAGGCGAACGACAATCTTTCGGCCCATCCGGCAAAATTAACCGGGCGCTAACCACGCACCGGGAAAAACTTGCCTAGTGAGCCGTTCCCAGAGCGGCCATGGCGGCTTTGTGAAACGGATTGCGGCGTGAGCGGTATCGTCCAACAGTTCCAGCGATTCGGCGCGGCGCGCCTGGCGGCCATGCTTGCGGTCACGCTCGCGCTTGTCGGCTTCTTCGGCTTCGTCATGCTGCGAATGTCCCAGCCGGCCATGAGCGTGCTGTTCTCCGATCTCTCGCAGCAGGATGTCAGTGCGATTCTCAAGGATCTCGACACGCGCGGGGTCAAATACGAGCTACGCGGTGACGGCCAGACCATCCTGGTGGACAAGACCGTCGTGCCGCGCCTGCGCCTCGACCTCGCCAGCAAGGGTATCCCGGCCGGCGGCGGCGTCGGCTACGAGATCTTCGACAAGGGCGATGCCTTCTCCTCGACCAGCTTCGTGCAAAACATCAACCATCTGCGCGCGCTCGAGGGCGAACTCTCGCGCACCATCCGGTCGATCAGCCGCGTGCAGGCGGCGCGCGTGCATCTCGTCATTCCCGAAAAGCGCCTGTTCGAGCGCGATCGCGAGCCGCCGCGCGCCTCGATCGCGCTCAAGCTCGCCGGCGACCTCGATGCGGCGCAGGTCCGCGCGGTGCGCCATCTCGTCTCTTCGGCCGTGGACGGGCTGAAGCCCGAGCGCGTCTCGATCGTCGACGAGCGCGGCCGGCTTCTGGCCGACGGCGCCCAGAGCGAAAATGGCATCGCCGGGCTGGGCATCGAAGAGCGGCAGGTCGGCATCGAGAAGCGCCTGAAGCTGCAGATCGAGGACATCGTCGCCAGCATCGTGGGCCATGGTCGGGCGCGCGTGCAGGTTTCGGCGGCGCTCGACAGCAATCGCATCGAAAGCCGCTCGGAGACGTTCGATCCCGAGAGCCGGGTCGTGCGCTCCAGCCAGAATCGCACCGAGGCATCGACCACCACCGAGGGCGGTGGCGCGGTCACGGTCGGCAACGAGCTGCCGGGCGCGCAGCAGGGCCAGGGCGGCAACGCCGCGCCCAAGGATTCCTCCCAGAAGAACGAGGAAGTCGTCAATTACGAGATCTCGCGCACCACCCGCACCGAGGTGCTGGAGGGCGGGCGCGTCAAGAAGCTGTCCGTTGCCGTGCTGGTGGACGGCACCTATACGCGCAACCCCGCCGGGGAAATTGCCTACCAGCCGCGCAGCAATGAGGAGCTGGAGCGTATCGGCCAACTCGTGCGCACCGCAGTGGGCTTCGACGATGCACGCGGCGACAAGATCGAAGTCGTCAATCTGCGCTTCGCCGAAGCGCCTCCGGCCGTGACCGATCTGGTCGAGCAGAGCCTGATGCAGCAGCTCCTCTCCTTCACCAAGGAGGATCTGGTCCGCTTCGCCGAGCTCGGGGTCATCTCACTTCTGGTGCTGATGGTGCTCATGGTGGTCGTGCGGCCGCTGCTCAAGCAGGTGCTGGCACCAGAACAGGGAGCCGCGCGGATGATCCCCTCATTCATGCGCAATGGGGTGATGGTGGCGGGGGATGAACTGACCGGCGATCCAGCCGGCCAGCGGGCGCTGACGTCCCCATCCGACGGGCTCCCCATGCCCAGCGAGGCGCCGTCGGAGCGGATGCTGGCGGTCGCGCAGATCAAGGGTCAGCTCAAGGCCCAGTCGGTCGAGAAAATCGGGCAGATGGTCGCGCAGAATCCGGCCGACAGCGTCGCGGTCCTGCGGGGCTGGATCCACGAAAGAGCCGCGGCATGACGGGTTTCTGAGCCATGGCGGAAGCACGTTCCATCGCCACGCCAACCACGAGCACCCGCGCGGTCGAAGGCGGCGGTGGCGGAGTCACGAACATCGACGAGATGACAGGCCCGCAGCGGGCCGCTGTCATCCTGCTCGTTCTCGGCGAAGACCACGGCAGGACAATCTGGTCCGAATTCGACGACGAAGAAATCCGGATCATCACGCGCGCCATGGCCGAGCTCGGCACGGTGGATGCCGATGATGTCGAGCGGCTGATGCTGGATTTCGTCGGCAAGCTGTCGAGCGCCGGTGCGGTGACCGGGTCCTTCGACCGGACGATCTCGCTGCTCGAAAAGATCCTTCCGACCGATCAGGTCGCCATGATCATGGATGAGATCCGTGGCCCGGCCGGCCGCAACATGTGGCAGAAGCTCGGCAATATCGACGCCGTGGTTCTCGCCAACTTCCTGAAGAACGAATATCCCCAGACGATCGCGGTCATCCTCTCGAAGATCCGGCCCGAGCATTCGGCCAATGTCTTGCGCAATCTGCCCAACGAGCTCTCGATCGAAGTCGTGGGGCGGATGCTGCGGCTGGAGTCGGTGCAGAAGGAAGCGCTCGACCATATCGAGAACACGCTGCGCACCGAATTCGTCGCGACCCTGACGCAGACCCGCCGGCGCGACCCGCATGAGATGATGGCCGAGATCTTCAACGGGTTCGACCGCCAGACCGAGATGCGCTTCCTGGCGGCGCTTGATGCGTCCAATCAGGAATCGGCCGAGCGGATCCGGGCGCTGATGTTCACCTTCGAGGATCTGAGCAAGCTCGATCCCGCCGGATTGCAGACCCTGATGCGTCAGGTCGACAAGGACACGCTGGCGCGCGCGCTCAAGGGGGCCAGCGAGACGATGCGGAACTTCTTCTTCGGTGCGATGTCGCAGCGCGCGGTCAAGAACATGCAGGACGACATTCAGGGCCTCGGGCCGCTGCGTCTGAAGGAAGTCGACGAGGCGCAGACCAAGCTGGTCACGCTGACCAAGGACCTGGCCGACAAGGGCGAGATTATCCTGTCCAAAGGCAATTCGGACGACGAACTGGTTTATTGATGATGAGCAGCGCCACGAAATTCACGTTCGGCACCGATTTTCGCGAGGGCGGACGACGTGCCGCCGGCGAGGCGGATGTCGCGGCGGCGCGGGCGGATGGTATTGCGATTGGCCGAGAGCAGGGCCGCCGCGAAGCCGAGAGCCAGCTCAACGGGTTGGTCGCACAGTTGGCGCGCGCGGCCGAACGTCTGGTCGCGCAAGAGGCCACCCATGCGGAGGAGGTCGAAGCCAAAGCAGCCTATGTCGCCATCGTCGCGGCCCGGGCGCTGGCGGGAGCGGCGTTGAGCGAACGCCCGCTGGCTGCGCTCGAGAACGGCCTGCGCGAGTGCCTCGCCCATGCCCGCCTGGCACCGCATCTCGTCATGCGCGTCAACGACGGTGCCCTGGAAGCCGCGGAGGCCCTGGTCAAGCGACTGGCGCAGGAGACGGGCTTTGCCGGCCGGCTTGTCGTGCTGGGAGAGCCGGATATCGCGCCTGGCGACGGGCGTATCGAATGGGCCGATGGTGGTTTCGTCATCGAGTCGGAACGGCTGGGGCGGTTGGTGGATCAGGCGGTCGCGACCGCCTTTCCCGCCTTTAACCCTCTGCAAAGTGAGGACGACAGATGATGGCGGACAACGATCTCAAGCTGCCACCCCTCAACCCGGCGGATCTGTCATTCGACCAAAGCGACGGTTCGGTCGCTCGGTCGGGTCCGATCCCGGTCAAGACGGCCGAAGATCTCGAACAGGTCTTCGACGTCCCGGTCAACGTGTCGGCCGTGCTTGGCTCGTCCAAGATCGCGATCGGCGATCTGCTGCAGATCGTGCCCGGCGCCGTGCTGGAACTCGACCGGCGCGTCGGCGAGGCGATCGACATCTTCGTCAACGAGCGGCTGGTGGCGCGCGGCGAGGTCGTGGTGGTCGAGGACCGGCTTGGCGTGACGATGACCGAAATCATCAAGGCCGACCGGTGATGATCGGTCTGATCTCCATCTCTCGACGCAGAAGGGCCTGAGCCATGCGCCTTATCATTGCCGGCGGTCTCAAGGGACAGCTCATCGCGGCCGCCAAGATCGCGATCGCCCATGGCGCCAACGTCACCCATACCGAGAGCCTGGAGCAGACGCTGGCGGTGCTGCGCGCCAAGGGCGCCGATCTCTTGATGGTCGAGGTCACGCTGCCGGTCGGGCAGTTCGTCGCTGCGCTCGAAGCCGAGCGCATCCGCACGCCGATCGTCGCCTGCGGCACATCCACCGATGCGCGTGCGGCCGTGGCGGCGATCCAGGCCGGCGCGCGCGAATATGTCCCGCTGCCGCCCGATCCGGAACTGATCGCTGCCGTGCTGGAGGCGGTTGCGGCCGATCAGTCGAGCCTGATCTGGAAGGATCCGGCAATGGAGCGCGTCGTGCAACTCGCCGCGCAGATCGCGCGCTCTGACGCGCCCGTGCTGGTGACTGGCGAAAGCGGCACCGGCAAGGAGGTGATCGCGCGCTACCTCCACCAGAAGTCGCTGCGCAAGGACAAGCCCTTCGTGGCCGTTAATTGCGCGGCCATCCCCGACAATCTGCTCGAATCGGAGCTGTTTGGCCATGAGAAGGGCGCCTTCACCGGCGCCATCGCGCGGCGGATCGGCAAATTCGAGGAGGCCAATGGCGGCACGCTGCTGCTCGACGAAATCTCGGAGATGGATGTCCGCCTGCAGGCCAAGCTGCTGCGCGCGCTCCAGGAGCGGATGATCGACCGCGTCGGCGGCACGCAACCCGTCAAGGTCGATCTGCGCATCATCGCCACTTCGAACCGCAATCTCGGCGACGCCGTCCGCGAGGGATCATTTCGCGAAGATCTGTTCTACCGACTCAACGTCGTCCATCTGCGCCTGCCTGCGCTGCGCGAGCGGCCCGGCGACATCCTGGCGCTGGCCGACCATTTCGCCCGCAAATACGCCGAGCTCAATGGTGTACCGCTGCGCCCTGTCGCGGCCGATGCCCGCAAGCTGCTTTTGACCAACGCCTGGCGCGGCAATGTCCGCGAACTGGAAAACACCATCCACCGGGCCGTGCTCCTGGCCAAGGGGCCCGAGATCGGCGCAGAAGCGGTCATGACGCCGGAAGGCGAGACGCTGGGCCCCGCGACGGGGCGCGACAGTGCCGCGCGTGCGGCGCAAACGGCCGAGGCCGTGACGCGCTCGCTCGTCGGCCATACCGTCGCCGATGTCGAGCGCGAGCTGATCCTCGATACGCTCGATCACGTCCTGGGCAACCGCACGCATGCAGCCAAGATTCTGGGAATTTCGATCCGCACCTTGCGCAACAAGCTGAGCGAATACACCTCCGCCGGCATCACGGTTGCCGAGCCCGGTCAGGCGCGCATCAGCGCGCTCTGACCAGGCTGCCGCTCAATAGTAACGGCGGCGATAGGGACGCGGACGCGCATAATAGCGGGGGCGCGCATAGTAGCGCGGCCGGGCGTAGTAGCGCGGGCGGGCGTAATAGCGGGGCCGGACATAGCGCGGGCGCCTGTAATAATAATACTGGCTGAATTCCGCCTCGGAGCGGTCGAGCCCATCCTGGAGCTCGGCGGATACCGCTTCGGACTGAGCGGCGGGCAGCGGCTCCGGGCTCGGGGCAGGCGGCGCAGCCTTGGGCTGGGCGGCTTCGACGGCAGCGATGCCGCCGATGCTGGCAGCGGCCATACCGCCGATCAGCGTCATGATGAATGAGCGTCTATCCACGACATCCTCCGGGACTCTTGTTCTGTTAGCGTTCGACGCCACGATAGGGATAAAGCGCCGGTTTGGGATAATGCATTCGAATGATGCTTTGTTCCACCGTCCTTCGTCCCGGCGATGCTCTTTCCTCAATCGACCGCGTTCAACGGCCGCGCGATGCTTTCGAGCGGCTGGCGCTCGGCCTTGATCGCCCAGCGAGCGGCAATCAGCGCGGCCGCGAGCATCAGCACGGCGCCAAACAGATACCCGGCAAAGACACTGCCGCGTGATCCTGTGTCGATCAGGGCGCCAAACAGCCAGGGGCCGGCGACGCCGCCCGCGCCCGTTCCGACCGCGTAGAAGGCCGCGATCGCCAGCGCCCGCATTTCCACCGGGAAGGTTTCGCTCACCGTCAGATAGGCCGAACTCGCCGCCGCCGAAGCGAAGAAGAACACCACGCTCCAGCACAGGGTCAGCTGCTCGGCGGTGAGGACGTCGCGCCAGAACAGATAGCCGGTGCCGGTCAGGAGCAGGCCGGAGAGGGCGTAGGTCACCGAGATCATGATGCGCCGTCCCACCGTGTCGAACAGGCGGCCCAAGATCAGCGGGCCCAGGAAGTTGCCGGCGGCGAAGGGCAGGATGAACCAGCCGATGGCCTGGGACGGGACCTGGTAGAAATCGGTCAGGATCAGCGCGTAGGTGAAGAAGATCGCGTTGTAGAAAAAGGCCTGGGACACCATCAGGGCCAGGCCGACGAGAGCGCGCTGGCGATGGACAACGAACAGGACGTGGAACACCTCCCTCAACGGCGTGCCGACGCGCGGCCTGAGCTGGGTCACGGGGAGCTTCTCGTCGCGGCTCCAAATCACGCCGGCGCGTGCCTCGATCGAGGCCACGATGGCCTCCGCCTCGTCGGTCCGGCCATGGCTGATCAGCCAGCGCGGACTCTCGGGGATCCATTGCCGCAGGAAGAGGATGATCAGGCCTAGCGCCGAGCCGATGAAGAAAGCCAGCCGCCAGCCGATTTCGGGGTCGATCACGACGGGGTTCAGCAGCACGATCGCGCCCACCGCGCCAAGCGCGGCGCCGATCCAGAACGAACCGTTGATGACGAGATCGACCCAGCCGCGCACGCGCGCCGGCACCAGTTCCTGAATCGTCGAATTGATCGCGGTGTACTCGCCGCCGATGCCCATGCCGGTCAGGAAGCGGAAGACGATGAAGCTCCAGAAATTCCAGGAGAAGGCCGTCGCGGCCGTGGCGGCTAGATAGACGAGGACCGTGATCGTGAAGAGTTTCTTGCGGCCGAGGCGGTCCGTCAGCCAGCCGAAGAACAGGGCCCCCAGCACGGCACCGGCAATATAGGCGGCGCCCGCCATGCCGATTTCGGTGTTGGTGAAACGCAGCGCCGGGCTCTCCTTGAGCGCGCCCGAAACCGAGCCGGCCAGTGTGACCTCAAGCCCGTCGAGGATCCAGGTTACGCCCAACGCCACGACGACGAGGGTGTGGAAGCGAGACCAGGGCAGCCGATCAAGCCGTGCCGGGATTTCGGTGGCGATCGTGGCGGGTAAAGAAGGCGAGGTCGGCGTTGTCATCCCGGAAGCTCTGCCTCTCGGCCGGAGATGGCCTTTTGCAAAAAGGGCGGCGGCTTCACACCACCGCCCTCAAGCGTGTCTCAAATCAGCGGATGATCACGCGACGCCGCACGATGGGGCGACGACGGCGGTAGATCGGGCGCGGCCGACGGACGATCACGCGCCGACGAACGACGGGACGCCGATAGGGACCACGGCGGATGACGCGCTCGCGGATCACGACCTGGTTGAAATCGGCATCGGCCTCGTCGAGGCCGGCCTTGGTAGCGGCGTCGAGATCCCCGGCCTTGACGGGAAGCTGCGGCTCCGCCGCCTGCGACAGGGCGACACCGCCGAGGCTGGCAGCAGCCAGGCCGCCGAAAAGGCTCATCACAAATGAACGTCTATTCAAAGTCATTCTCCAGTATCTGCGGTTCAGTGAACCAGTCCATCCACCCCGGCCCAAGAGGACGGGGGGAATGGGGCCACAACGCGGCCATTGCCTAACGATCTGTTCAGGAAAGGGTTCCAACACCCGGTTTATTGTTGGCTTTAACCAATCGTTCACCATAAGCCCGGCAAGAATTGCCGAGTGGCGCGGTGCTTTTCTGCGCAGGAAGCGGGCTGGTCGATGACCGATGTGACGTCAGGAGCCGGCGGCTTCGACATGAGCCGCAGCGGGCTGGGGAAACTCCTCAACCGCCCCGATCTGTTCCTGGCGATCGGCGTCATGGGCATCCTGGTGGTGCTCATCTTTCCGCTGCCGGGCGTCCTGCTCGACATGCTGCTGGCGCTCTCCATCATCCTGTCGGTGCTCGTGCTGATGACGGCGCTGTTCATCGAGGAGCCGCTCGAGTTCTCAGCCTTTCCGACCGTGCTCCTGATCGTCACGATGTTGCGGTTGGCGCTCAACCTTGCTTCGACGCGCCTGATCCTGGCGCATGGGCACGAGGGTGGCGCAGCCGCGGGCCATGTCATCGAGGCCTTCGGCAATTTCGTGATGGGCGGCAATTTCGTGATCGGGGTGATCGTCTTCACCATCCTGATCATCGTCAACTTCGTCGTCATCACCAAGGGCTCGGGCCGCATCGCCGAGGTGGCGGCGCGGTTCGCGCTCGATGCCATGCCGGGCAAGCAGATGGCGATCGACGCCGATCTCGGCGCCGGCCTGATCGACCAGGAGGTCGCCAAGACCCGCCGAAAGGCGCTCGAAGACGAGGCGAACTTCTTCGGCTCGATGGACGGCGCCTCGAAATTCGTGCGCGGCGACGCCATTGCGGGCCTGCTCATCACCTTCATCAACGTGCTTGGCGGCATCATCATCGGCGTCGCGCAGCAGGGCATGAGCTTCGGCGATGCCGCACGCAATTACACCCAGCTCACGGTCGGCGACGGCCTCGTCAGCCAGATCCCGGCGCTGATCGTCTCCACGGCGGCGGGCCTGCTCGTCTCGAAATCGGGCGTGCGCGGCGCGGCCGACAAGGCGCTCGGCAAGCAGCTTTCGGGCTATCCGAAGGCCCTGGGCATGTCGGCGGCGGTGATGGGGCTGATCGCCATCCTGCCCGGCATTCCGATGATCCCCTTCCTGGCGCTGGCGTTCGGAGCGGCTTGGCTGGCGCGGCATTTCGGGCAGATCGCCAAGGCCAAGGAGGGAGAGATCGCCGATGCCGCGCTCGCCGCCGCCTCGCCGCTGGCCGCCGATGGCACCCCCAAGGAAGAGACACTCAACGATCTGCTTAAGCTCGACGAACTCAAGATCGAGATCGGTTACGGGCTGCTGCCGCTGGTGAATTCGACCGGAGGGCAGGATCGCCTGACCGATCAGGTCCGGGCGCTGCGCCGCCAGCTTGCCGCCGAACTCGGCTTCGTCATGCCGGCGGTTCGCATCGTCGACAACGTCCAGCTCGAGGCAAACCACTACTACATCAAGATCAAGGAGATCGATGCGGGCCACGGCATCGTCTATGCCGGCCAGTACATGGCAATGGACCCGATGGGCGGCAGCGTGAACCTGCCGGGCCACAATGTCCTGGAGCCGACCTTCGGTCTGCCCGCGACCTGGATCGACGGCGCCCTGCAGGACGAGGCGCAGCTGCGCGGCTTCACCGTGGTGGATGCGGCGACCGTGATCTCGACGCATCTGACGGAGGTGCTGAAGTCGAACATGCCGGAGCTGCTGTCGCATGGCGAGGTGCAGAAGCTGTTGCGCGAGCTCTCCAAGGACCATGCCGATCTCGTCAAGGAGATCGTGCCGAGCCAGATCTCGACCACCGGAATCCAGCGCGTGCTGCAGCTCCTGCTGTCGGAGCGCATCTCGATCCGCGATCTCGCCACCATCATCGAGGGCATCGCCGAGGTGGCCGGCGGCCTTAAAAATCCCCGCGACATCGCCGAGCATGTCCGCACGCGGCTGGCCCGCCAGATTTGCGCGCAGTTCTCGAATGCGCAGGGCAACCTGCCGATCATCACGATGTCGCCGGCCTGGGAAAGCGTCTTCGCCGAATCGATCATCGGCAACGGCGAGGAGCGCCATCTCGCCATGCAGCCCTCGCGGCTGCAGGAGTTCGTGCATCAGGTTCGCAACAAGTTCGAGGACGCCGCGCGGATCGGCGAGATGCCGGCGCTGGTGACCTCGGGGCTGGCGCGGCCCTTCGTGCGCCAGATCATCGAGCGATTCCGGCGCGAGACGCCGGTGCTCTCCCAGTCCGAAATCCACCCCCGTGTGCGGCTGAAGACGGTCGGGACGGTCTGAGCCGAACGCCTGCCGCGCATTTCCATGCGGGCGGGATGTCCGTGCCGCAATGGTCAGTGCGCGGGCCCAGCGCTAAGCCGGTGCGATGTCGCGCAACGCCTTCTATTTCGTTCTCATGTGCCTGGTCTGGGGCGTGACCTTCCTGCCGATCAAGATCGCCTCGGCCTATGCGCCGCCGATCTTCCTCGGGGCGGTGCGCTTCGGGATCGCCGGCGCCTTGATGCTGCTCTGGGCGGGGCGCGATGCGTTCACGGTTCCGCGCGCGGCGCTGCCGCGCCTCGTCGCGACCGGCCTGCTCGTCAATACGGGCAATTACGCCTTCCTCTTCTGGGGAATTGCGCAGGCGCCGAGCGGGCTGGCGGCCGTGGTCAACATGGCGACGATCCCGATCTACTCGATGCTGGCCAGCCGCGTGATCGAGGGCACCGCGATTACCGGGCAGCGCATCGTCGCGATCCTGCTCGGCGCTGTCGGGCTCGGCTTGCTCTTCGCCAGCCGGCTGCAGGCCGGTGCCGCTGCCGCGACGGGCAACACGCTCGAACTCTGGGGGCTGGCCGCGGTTGCATTCGGCACGCTGCTCTACTGTGTCGGGGCGGTGCTGACCCGCGCGATCGCACCGGCCATGCCGATCCTGGCGCTGGCCGGCTGGCAGACGGTCATCGGTGCGCTTGGCCTGATCGCGATCTCGCTGGCGCTGGAGTCGGTGCGCATCGAGCATCTGCGCGTTCTGCTGGTCTGGCCGGTCTGGCCGGCTATGGCGACACTGGTGATCGGCGGATCGCTGATCGGCTTCACGATCTATATCCGGCTTTTGCACCAGTGGGGCGCGTTCCGCGCCGGGCTCTACGCCTTCGTCAGCCCGGTCATCGCGGTTGCCGCCGGGGTCGTCGTGCTGGCGGAACCCTTTGGCTGGGCGGAAGGCTTCGGCGCGCTGCTGATGTTTGGCGCAGCCGCGATCGCGCTGCGGCGCTGAAGGCCGCTCAGGGCGGCGGCGTCGCCGCGCTGTTGCGCTTCAGCTGCGCGCGCTCGAAGGCGAGCACCACCGGCAGCGACATCACCAGCGGCAGGATCAGATAGAACAGCCGCCAGATCAGCAGGGCTGCGAAGACGGCCGGCGCCGGCATGCCCGGCATCACCGCGAGAAACACCGCCTCCATCACCCCGACACCGCCGGGCACCTGGCTGAGCAGCCCGGCCGAGAAGGAGAGCAGGAAGGCGCCCAGCACGATCATGAAGCCGGGATTGCCCTGTTCGGGCAGCGCGAAATAAATGATGCCGGCGGCGCCCGCCAGCTCCAGCGGTGCGGCGAGATACTGCCGCGCGACGATCGGCAGGCGCGGATAGACCAGCTCGAACTTGCCGATCCGTACCGCCCGGAAGCCGAGCCAGGAGCCGATCGTGTAGAGCGCGACGAAGCCGAGCATGCCGGCGCCGATCAGCCGCGCCGTGCCGTCGCTGATCGCAAACCAGCTCGACAGCCGCCCCAGCGGGCGCAGGATCTCCGGCTCGTAGAGCAGGACGAGGCCCATCAGCAGGATGGTGCCAAAGGCGAAGGTGAAGGAGCACAGCGCCACCAGCACGGCGACTTCGGCCGCGGTCAAACCCTTGGCCGTATAGGCGCGGTAGCGCACCATGCCGCCGGAAAACACCGAGGCACCGATATTGTGCGACAGGGCATAGGTGACGAAGGAGCAGACCGCGATATAGGGCCAGGAAATACCCTTCTCCTTGCCGAGATGCAGCAGCGCGATGCGGTCGTACCAGGCGAGCGCGGCATAGGCGACCAGCGTCGCCAGCCCGGCATGGAAGAAGGCGTCGCCGGGAATGACCGCGATCTTCTGGCCGATGCGGCTGGCGACGATGCGCAGATTGTCCCAGAGGCTGCCCTGCGCGAGCAGTGCCTCGATGGCGGCGTCCGTGCCGGCCTCGGCCTTGAGCTTGTCCCACAGCAGATCGACCGACCAGATGACCGCGACGAGCCCGATGATCGGCCAGAGATAGTCGAGATAGCGTTTCATGGAATCCGCGGGCTGCGAGGAGCTTGGGACAGTGGGCGGGACCGCCGGGATACGATGGCCACCGCTGCCGTCTCTGTGCCAGCGAGGCCAAGGAAGGGCAAGCGGCGTCGCCGCCGGCCCGGCTCTTCCCGTCATCGTCTCGCATCCCCATACTGCGCCTTTAAGACGGCTCATGCTTTCCGCAGATTGCCCATGACACAGACCCTGACCATCAGCCTCACCGGCACCACCGACCTGCCGCCCGGCAAGATCGCGGCCATCGTCACCTCGCTGGAGATGAAGGCCCGACCTCCGGTGCGGCCCGATCCGCCGGGGCTGGAGGGGTTCTCGCTGGAGCGGATCGGCTCAGACCAGCTCGACCGCTATCTTGCGATGTACCGGCGGCTGGGCGAGCGCTGGATGTGGTTCAGCCGGCTCGTCAAGCCAAGGGCCGAGGTCGCGGCGATCCTCGCCGATGTGGGCGTCGAGACCTACATGGTGCGCCGGGAGGGGGCCGATATCGGCCTGCTCGAACTGGATTTCCGGGTGGCGGGCGAGGCCGAGCTCGCCTTCTTCGGACTTGACGAAGCTGTTGTCGGGAAAGGAGCCGGGCGCTGGCTGATGAACCGGGCCCTGGCGCTGGCCTGGGCGAAGCCGATCGCGCGCTTCTGGGTCCACACCTGCACGCTCGACCACCCGTCCGCGCCGGAGTTCTACCAGCGTTCAGGATTTGCGGTGTTCAAGCGGGGTGTGGAGGTCGATGACGATCCGAGGCTGGCGGGGCACATGCCGCGCGGTTGCGCGCCGCATCATCCGGTAATCGGGTAGGGCAGTTGGGGTCACAATGGGCCCTGTAGGTTCGGCGCCGAACCCGGTAGGTGCTGAGCTCTCCATCCCCCCATCGGGCAGACCTGGGCGGTTGCCGCGTATGGCTACGTTCGCGGAACGCATCGCCGCGATCGCTCCGTCGATTGCCCATGTCGTCCTCTGAGGCCCGGATTGGTGCCGCCGGACACTTCGAGGAGCTGCCCTCGCGGGCATCTGCCATTATCGACGAGCACTTTTTGCCCCGAACGGATCTGCCCCTTGGCAGGCTCCTGGCTGTAGATCTGCTGGGCCGCCGCTGGACCGATGAGGAGGGCCAGCGATATGGCGAGCCCCAACATCCGAAAATCAGTCACTCGCCTTCCCCCCATCTGGAGCGATGGTGGTAGCATGCTCAGCTCCGGCAAAATAGCGCCTGCGCATGGCCCAAAACGGTCTTTGGTGCCGGGGATCAAACGTAGTTCGTCACAGGAAGCGATCTTCGTCTCGCGGCCACTTTCAAGTGCTCCGTCCAGCAAAAAAGCCCGCCGGACACTGCCGACGGGCTCTTGAAGCTCACATGGCCTCAGCGACCGTTCAGGCCCTTGGGCGCAAACCGATCGAGTCCATCATCGCCTGGTCGCGGGCGGCTTCGGCGGCGCGTTCGGTGGCCTTCTCGCGGTCGTCGAGGATCTCGACCTTCTTCATGTCCTCGAAGGCCTCCTGCAATTCGGCCTTGGCCTCGTCGAGCTGGCCTTTGAGATTGTCGGCCGACTGGCGCAGGTTGTCGCGGCGGCCCAGCGCCGCCTTGGCATAGGTCGGATAGGCGAAATGGGCGGGGTCGGAGATTCCGGCCCGGGCTTCCTCGCTCTGGATCTCGCGGTCCAGATCGGTCGCCATGCGGTGAAAATCCGCGATCATCATCTCGATCTGGCTTACCCGGCGACGCTTTTCGTCCACCTGGAAGCGCTTGAGACGCAGCAGCGTGTCTCGCGACTTCATGACGTTTTCCAACTCCTGATTACGCATGGTCATGCGCCGACCCCTCGGCGCGCGACCGGAACCCGATACCGCGAGACAAAAAGTACAATGGCGCAAGGAGGTTGACCGTTCCTTACCGGAAAGCGCGGCTTTTGCTGCATGGCGCGACCGCGCCGTGATCTGTTTCAGCGCGGCGATGGGCGTGATCTCGGTGGCGCGCGCGACCTTGCCGCTGGCGCTGTTTGGCCGCAGCGGGATCGGCACCCTGCTGGGCCGGTTGACCGTGCCGCAAAATCTCGCCTTCGCCGCCTCGCCGCTGCTGTTTGCGGCGATGATCGAGCATGTCGGGCGGGACTGGGCGCTGATCGCTTCGGCCGCGATCCAGATCGTCGCGGTCGCGGCCATGCTGGCGCTGCTGCGCCTGCTGGCGCGGGGCTGAGGCTTCAGCCGTTCATGATGGTGGCGAGCCTGGCGTAGCATTCGCCCAAGGGCGTCGCATCGTCCTTGGCCTGCTTCAGGAAGCCCTCGAGCGCGGGGTTCAGCCTGATCGCCTCGTCAACCTCGACTGATGCGCCCTGGCGATAGGCGCCAAGCCGGATCAGTTCTTCCATGTCGGCATAGGTCGCCAGCGTGGCGCGGGCCTTCTGGACGACCGGATAGAAGGCCGGGTCACAGGAGCGCGGCATGGTACGCGAGACGGATTTGAGGATGTTGATCGCCGGGTAGCGGCCGCGCTCGGCGATCGAGCGCTCCATCACGATATGGCCGTCGAGAATGCCGCGCACGGCGTCGGCCACGGGCTCGTCATGGTCGCCGCCATCGACCAGCACGGTGAACAGGCCCGTAATGGCGCCGTCGCCGACGCCCGGCCCTGCGCGTTCGAGCAGGCGCGGCAGCTCGGCGAAGACCGTCGGCGTATAGCCCTTGGTGGTCGGCGGCTCGCCGGCGGCCAGGCCGATCTCACGCATCGCCATGGCAAAGCGTGTCACCGAATCCATCAGGCACATCACCTGCAGACCCTGGTCGCGGAAATATTCGGCGATGGTCAGCGTCGTCATCGCCGCCTGCTTGCGCATCAGCGCCGGCTCGTCGGAGGTCGCGACGACCACCACCGAACGCGCCAGCCCCTCGGGGCCGAGATCGTCCTGCAGGAACTCCTGGACCTCGCGGCCGCGCTCGCCGACGAGGCCGATAACGTTGACGTCGGCTCGCGCATAGCGCGCCAGCATAGAGAGCAGGACGGATTTGCCGACGCCAGAGCCGGCGAAGACGCCCATGCGCTGGCCAAGGCAGCAGGTCAGGAAGGCGTTCAGGGCCCGCACGCCGAGATCGAGCGGCTTGCCGACGCGTCGGCGCGAATGGGCGGGAGGTGGATCGTTGCGAAAGGTGTAGAGATTTTCGCCCTGGGGCAGGGGAGGCCCGCCATCCACAGGGCGACCGAGCGCATCGACGACGCGGCCGAGCCAGGCGGAGGTCGGCTTGAGGCCCGGCGCGGCCTTGTCGACATAGGCCGGGCAGCCGCGACGCACGCCGTCGAGACCGCCATAGGGCATCACCAGCGCCTTCTCGCCTGAAAAACCGATGACTTCGCAGGGCACGCGGGTGCCCGGCGCGATCTCGATGCCGATGCGGCTACCCAGGCTCATCGCGCCGATCGGGCCGGCGATTTCGACAAGCAGTCCGCGTACCGCGATCACGCGGCCATAGACGGTCACGGGATCGAGCCCCGCGATCGTGGCAGCCAGATGAGAAAGGCGATCATGGCCGTGCGCGGCGCTGTTCATAACTGTTGCCGTAAACCTTTCATTTACCCGGGTGATTAACACTGTGTTTCGAGGCTGTGTCGCGGCACGGGGTCAAATCGACCCGGTTCGCGACCCAGACTCCGCGAAAGGCGATTTCGCGGGCGAACAGTCAAACGATCCGTGTCAAATTCGACTCACCTCGACAAGGATCGTCGGCTTTCTCCCAGGAAGCGCTTGCGCATCGGAATCACGGTTTGTTAACCATTTCTCCGTAGCGTGTCGCGTGGCGTTTCAACGGGCAAGTACGTCGTCGTCCAGAGCCGTGCGGGTTCGGACGAGATGAGCGGTCAGCTTGCCTGCGGGCGAAATTGGGGACGTGGACATGCGGGTTCTGCTGATCGAGGACGATAGCGCAACCGCTCAGAGCATCGAACTCATGCTCAAGTCGGAAAGCTTCAACGTCTACACCACCGATCTCGGTGAGGAAGGTGTCGATCTGGGCAAGCTTTACGACTACGACATCATCCTGCTCGACCTCAACCTGCCCGACATGTCCGGCTACGAGGTTTTGCGCAGCTTGCGGGTCGCCAAGGTCAAGACGCCGATCCTGATCCTTTCGGGCCTCGCCGGCATCGAGGACAAGGTCAAGGGCCTGGGCTTCGGTGCCGACGACTATCTGACCAAGCCGTTCCACAAGGACGAACTGGTCGCCCGCATCCATGCGATCGTGCGCCGCTCGAAGGGCCATGCCCAGTCGGTCATCACGACAGGCGACCTTGTCGTCAATCTCGACACCAAGACCGTCGAAGTGGATGCCGCCCGCGTCCATCTCACCGGCAAGGAATACCAGATGCTGGAGCTGCTTTCGCTCCGCAAGGGCACGACGCTCACCAAGGAAATGTTCCTGAACCACCTCTATGGCGGCATGGACGAGCCCGAACTCAAGATCATCGACGTGTTCATCTGCAAGCTGCGCAAGAAGCTGGCGAACGCTTCGGACGGCAAGAACTACATCGAGACCGTCTGGGGGCGCGGCTATGTGCTGCGCGAGCCGCATGAAGTCGAGGAACGCATTCCGGCGTGATTGCCGGATCGGATGGCGGCGTCACAGCGCGGTCATCTTTTCAAGACACAAACAGCATGGCTTGATCGTCGGATGTACACGACAGGCCGACGGGGACCCCGCCGCGAGGCGGGGTTTTTGTTTGCGCTACGTCCTTGATGTGGGCAGGAACGTCCTTGATATGGGCAAGGCGGCGTAGCCGCATCGCTGGTGCGAAAAGACCCCGCGATCGTCAGAACCGGCCGACGCCGCGCGCGCGAACCGGCTCGATCGGCAGGCAGATCGAGGCAGCCTGGGCATGCTTGGAGTGCTGGTCGCGGTAAAGCCCGCGATGCTGCCTGTCGGGAACGATCGCCGTCGAGATGCCGATCACGGTCTCCGCTGCGCCGAGGATGACGACACCTTCCGGTGCCAGGCGCGCCGACACGGCGCCAAGGACCCTCGCCTTGGTGGGAAGATCGAAATAAATCAGGACGTTGCGGCAGAAGATCACGTCGAAGTGGCCGAGATGGCCGGCCGGTTCGAGCAGATTGTGCTGCTTCAGTTCGACCATGGCCCGAAGCCGCTCCGTGACCTGCCACTTCTCGCCATCCTGCTGGAAATGCCGCAGCAGCATCTGAATCGGCAGTCCGCGTTGGACCTCGAACTGGCTGTAGATGCCGGTGCGCGCACGCTCGATTACGTCGCCGGAAATATCGGTGCCGATGATGGCGATCTTCCAGCCGGCAAGCTGGCCGGCCATGTCGTCGAGAATCATCGCCAGGGAATAGGCTTCCTGGCCCGTCGAGACCGCGGCGCACCAGATCCGCAGCGAACGCGTGGCGGCATTGGCTGCCAGCTTCTCGGGCAGAATGACGTTCCGGAACAGATCGAACGGCGTCTGGTCGCGGAAAAACAGGGTCTCGTTGGTCGTCATCGCTTCGATGACGGCGCTTTCGAGCGCGCTATCGCTTCCGGGGCGCAGACGCTGGATCAGCGTGGCCAGCCCGTCGATGCCGCGCCGCCGGCACAGAATGCCAAGCCTGCTCTCAGCGAGATAGCGCTTTTCCGGGCTCAGCGAGAGGCCCGAACGCTGTTGCAGCAGCAGCCGCAGAAAATTGAAATCGGCCTCGGTCACGACGGTTGACCGGAACGCATGAGATTGCGGATTGACAGGCCGATCTCGTCGAGCGGGATCACGACACTGGCTTGCTGGGCGCGCACGACCGAGCCGGGCATGCCCCAGATCGTGCTGCTTTGCTCGTCCTGAGCGATGATGGCGGCGCCGGCCCGGCGAAGCGCGGCTGCACCGTCGGTTCCATCCGCCCCCATGCCAGTCAGGATCAGGCCGAGCGCGGCGGGCCCGAGATGGCGGGCCGCATCGTTGAACAGCACATCGACGGCTGGACGGCAGAAGCGGACCGGGGGACTGTCGCTGATGCTGGCCGTGATATGGCCGAGCCTGCGGTCGATGCCGAGATGGCGGCCGCCCGGCGCGACGTAGATCGTGCCGCGCGCCAGCCGTTCGCCGTCAAAGGGCTCGCGTGCCGGAATGCCGATATAGCCGGCGATCTGTTCGGCGAAGGAGGCCGTGAAGAGAGGCGGCATGTGCTGGACGACGATCGTCGTCAGATCCCGCAGGCCTTCGCCGATGTCGAACAGAACCTTGGCGACCGCACGCGGGCCGCCGGTGGATGCGCCGATGACGAGATAGCGCGGAAGGACCGAAACAAGCTGGCGCAGGTTGGCGGGGCCGACAGGGGTGAAGTCGACATCCATGTCGAGCGGCAAGGAGCCCGTCCGTGCCCGCGTCTGCGCGATATTGCCAAGCTTAAGCAGGAACTCGCTGCGGAAATCGAGCGACAGGGTCAGACCGTTGCGGCTTTCGGGCTTGGAGACGACATCCATCGCCCCTTTGGTCATGCACTCCAGCGCGATACGGGTGTTGCGCTCGGTCAGCGTGGTTGCCAGCAGGACACCGGTATGGGGGCTCTCCTTGAGGATCTGGGGCAGCGCTGTTGCGCCGTCGACGCCGGGCATGTCGAGGTCGAGCACCATGACATCCGGCTTGAAGCGCCCCGCATGGGCGACCGCGGTTTCGCCGTCACCCGCCACGGCCACCAGATGGAACTGTCCGCTTTCCCCAAGCCAACGCGCGAAGAGGCCCCGCACGACAACCGAATCGTCGGCGATCACGACCGTCTTGTGCCTCGGGACGCCGAAGGCGCCGGACGGGGTGGATCTGCTCATGCGTCACATGTTCCGCTGCGCCGGCCGTCCTGCTTGGTCGCTGCGACGGGCCGCCCCCAAAACCTCGGGTCGCGGCGCGTCGCTGCCGGGTTCAAAGCAAGCCGACCTGATGAAACTTCGAGGCCACGATTTCCTTGTCGAAGGGCTTCATGATGTACTCGTCGGCGCCGGCATGCATCGCGCGCGCGATATGGGCGATATCGTTTTCAGTGGTGCAAAAGACGACCTTGGGGCGCTTGCCGCCCGGCATCTGGCGCAAGGCGCGCAGGAAGTCGTAGCCGTCCATGATCGGCATGTTCCAGTCGAGCAGAACCGCATCGGGCATCTCGCCCTTGCAGGAGTCGATGGCACGTGCGCCGTCCTCGGCTTCCGCGATGCGGAACTGGAGGCCTTCGAGAATGCGCCGCGCGACCTTTCGGATCACGGCGGAATCATCGACGACAAGACAATACTTCATGGCAGTCTCCAGATTGGCGCCGCCCCTCAGGCCGCAGCAGCCAGCTCGATTGCAAGGATGGCGTTGACGTCGAGGACGACGAGCAGCCGGTCTTCAAGCCGATGCACGCCCGTGGCGAGCGCGGCCCAGTTCCGGTCCAGATGGACGGGTGTGGGTTCGAAGGTCGAATGGTCGAGCCGCATCACTTCGCCGACGGCGTCGACGATCAGGGCATAGGCTTCACCTTGGTGGTCGATGCCGACGGCCACCAGCTCGGTCTTGCCTTCGCGGTCCTGTCTGGGAATAGCTGTTCGTCCCAGCCGCCTGCGCAGGCAGATCGCGGTCACGATGCGGCCGCGCAGGTTCATCAAGCCGATGATCTCGCTCGGTGCGCGCGGCACGAGAGTGATGCGGTTGGTGATGAACACATCATGCACGCGTCCGATGGGCAGCCCCAGCATCTGGTCGCCGATCATCACAGTGACGTAGTCGAGCGAATCATAGGTAGCGACGGGGGCCTCGACCGTCAGGCGTCGATCGGTCTGATGCAGCGCGTCTTTGTGATGATAGTTCATGCCGCCTCCCGGATGCCGGCGCGGCGCTCGGCCAGTTCGCCAAGCAGGGCGCGCCGATCGAATTTCGCCACGACCCCGTCGAGCCGAGCCCGCTCGGCGCGCATGTGAAGGTCTGGCGTCACCAGCGTCGTCATGCCGATCACGCGCAGATGGTCGCCGGCTGGGGCGGACCGCAAGGCGGTGACAAAATCGAAGGCACCTTGGATATCGCCGTCGAGATCGACAAGGACGGTCGTGATCGCCGCGTCGGATAGGTGCTGGCGCGCTGCCTCGAAACCGGAAGCGACGGCGACGTTGTGGCCGGATGCCTTGAGCACTGGGGTCAGCATATCGCGCAGGAAGGCGGACGGTTCGACCAGCAGAATTCGCGCGGTGGCGGAGGTTTCGGTTGGCGCCGATCCGGCTCGGTGCCAGCCGCGTTCCTGCAACGGCAGGTAATGGGCGAGGTCGATGATATCGGTCGCGCGGCCGCGGATCATGGCCGAGCCGACGATGCCGCGGTTCTCGTCATTGGCCATCTGGATGTCGAGAATCTCATCGACGATGTCGATGATCGCGTCGACGGCAAGCGCGATGGTCATCGCGCCGTCGGAGACGATCACCAGCGGCTGCAGTCCTTCGGCGCGCAACTGCGTTTCGCCGACCAAGACGACCGGAATAAGCCGGTCGCGGTAGTGCAATAATGTGCGGCCGCTGCCATGCTCGAACTTTGTGGCGTCCACTTCCTCGAGGCGGGTCACCAGCGACAGCGGAACCGCGCGAATCCCGTCCTGGCCTGTCTTGAAGACAAGCATGGTCGTCTTCTCGGCAGCTGCCGCAACGATGGCAGCCTTGTCATCGCCATCGAACGCGTTGCCCGTGCCGGCCGCGCCGACCAGGCTGGCGACGCCGTTCGGATCGATGATGAGCACGACGGCGCCGTCACCGAGGATGGTGTTGCCGGAGAAGATCGGGATGTGCCGAAGCTTGCTCGACATCGGCTTGACGACGATTTCCTCGGTGTGAAAGACGCTGTCCACGAGGATGCCGAAAAGCCGTTCTCCGATCTGGGCCACGACGATGAAGCCGTCGTCGAAGGAAGGCTCTGCCGTCCCCATCAAGCCGGAAAGCGCAATCACCGGCAGAAGGCGGCCGCGTAGCCGCAGGATCGGGGCGCCGTTGATGTCCTCGATACGATGATCGGCTCCCGATTTCACCCGGACGAGTTCGCGCACGACGATCTGGGGGATGGCGTAGCGTTGTTCACCCGCGACGACGATCAAGGCTGCGACGATCGCCAGGGTCAGCGGGATCTTGATGGTGATGGTGGTGCCGAAGCCGGGCTTGCTGACGACGTCGATGAGGCCGCCGATGGCATCGACATTGACCTTGACCACATCCATGCCGACGCCGCGCCCGGAGATCGCGGTGATGTTGTCGGCCGTCGAGAACCCCGGATGAAAGATGAAGCGATTGACCTGCGCATCGGTCATGCGCTCGATCTCGGCTTCGGTGGCGAGGCCCCTCTGCAGGGCCTTGCGACGGATTCGTTCGAGGTCGAGGCCGCGCCCGTCATCGGCCACGGCGATCGTCACGGAGCCGCCCTCATGGTAGGCGGCGAGCCGGATCGTGCCGTGATCGGTCTTGCCGGCGGCCCGGCGCTCCGCCGGCAGTTCGATGCCATGGTCGGCGCAATTGCGCACCATGTGTATCAGCGGATCCTTGACGAGATCGAGGATCTGCCGGTCGAGTTCGGTGTCGGCGCCTTCAGTGACCAGTTCGATGCGCTTGCCAAGCTCGGCGCCGAGATCGCGCACGATGCGGGGCAGCTTCGACCAGGCGTTGCCGATCGGCTGCATCCGCGTCTTCATGATGCCGTCCTGCAACTCGGCCGTGATCAGCGAGAGACGCTGAAGCGGTGCTTTCAGGCCGGTGTCGTCCTGCTGGCGCGAGATTTCGAGCAGCTGGTTTCGCGTCAGCACCAGTTCGGACACCATCGTCATCAGATGCTCGATGGTATCGACATTGACACGCAGCGTCGCCGGGCCCGCGGCGCGGCTTTCGCGTGAAGGAGCTTCGTCGCCGGCCTGCGCTTCCTCAAGGGGCTGGATGCGCCCGTCCTTGCCGCGCTGGGGCCCCGGGGCGCTGCGGAACACCAGGTCGAGCCCATCCTCGATCGGCGCCTGGACGCTTTGCGCTGTATGACGGGCAAGATAGGCCGCGACGGGATCGGCGCCGTCGACAAGCCGCGGCTGCTTCTGCCCGAGCTCCGACTTCGCGTGTTCGGCGAGGCTGGCGAGCTCCCGGATCAGGTTTTCGTCATTGCCGAGGGGTTCTTCACCCTTTTCGGAGAGTTCGGTGAGGATGTCCTTCACGCGATCGATCGTCTCGAGCACGGCGGTCACGGCAATCGCGCTGACCGTCGCACCATCACGAAACTGCCCGATCAATGATTCCGCGGCATGGGTCAGGGCCTCCAGGCGGGGCAGGCCGATAAATCCGCAGGTGCCTTTGACGGTATGGACCAGTCTGAAAATATTGCCCAGGATATCGCGGTTATTGGGTTCCTGCTCGAAGCGCACGAGTTCCCGATCGACGGTGTCGAGATTTTCGCCCGTCTCGGTCAGGAACTCTTGCAGCAAGTCGTCCATGCAGGGGACCAACACTCAACGCGACACCACACTCCCTGCATTGAAGCATCAGAAGGGTTTATGATGAGTTGAGATTACGAAGAAAGCTGCCACGTTTTTGACGGCTTTACTGTTTTACGCTGCCTTGCCGGCAGTGATGGTCACGGTGTCGGCCTCGATCGCGAAGGTGATGGCCATTCCCGCCGCGCGCGCGATCATCCCGGTGTAAAGCGGCTGCACGGCGTGGGCATCGATCGTTCCCGTCTCGGAACGCCCAGCCAGCAATTCCTCGACATGGGCCGGGATGCGCGCATGCGAACCCGTGGCAGTGATCACGAAAGAACCCTGTTCGCCTTCGATCGTGGCGCGCGACACGAGCTTGCCGCCGCGCGGAACCGCCTGCGCGGCCAGCACCAGCAGGTTCAGCAGCAGCTTGACCTGGTTTTTTGGCAGCAGCGCGCGCGGGGCCTCCCAGTCAAGCGAGAGTTTCTCGTCGTTGAGGAAGCCATTGGCGACATTGCCGGCGTCGCCGAGATCGATCATCGCGCCGGCCGAGCCGGATGCGCCGAAGGCAAGCCTGGCAAATTGCAGGCGCGCAGAGGCGTTGCGGGCACTCTTCTTGATCAGTTCGAGCGCGAAATCGCGCATCGAGGGATCGTCCTCCTCCAAAACCTCCAGCGCGTTGACAATGGCGCCGACCGGGGAGATCACGTCATGGCAGACGCGGCTGCAAAGAAGCGCGGCCAGGTCGAGCGGCTCGAGTGAAATGGCGGTCATGGGGATATGTCCTGGGGTCATTGCTGCGCGGCGCCGGGGGCGGACGGGACGCCGATTTCATGAGATATGGTGCCATCCTGGTTGTCATGTGGTTAAGCCCTTTCACGGCAGCGGGCAGCAAAGGGCGCGCGAGAGTTGACCATGGACCCGCATAGAGCCGAGACGCCGGTTGGTTTGGACGATCCGCGTCTGGCGGATCGAAACGATCTGGCCCTCAGGCTGGTCGAAGCGGCGAGGCTGAGTGGCGCTGTGCTGCTGGCGATGCGCTCTGCGCGCGATGTCAAGATCAAGCCTGACGGCTCACCGGTCTGTTCAGCCGATATGGCTGCCGACCGGACCGCGAAACAAGCGCTGGCGCGCCTGCTGCCAGGCATTCCGGTCATCAGCGAGGAAAGCGCGGCGGAGGTCGCGCCGGGGCCGGTTTTCATCCTGCTCGATCCGCTGGACGGCACACGCGAATTCCTGGCGGGCGGCGACAGCTACTGCGTTGCCATCGCCGTGATCTGTGGTGACCGGCCTGTGGCGGGAGCGATTGCCGCGCCGGCCAGCGGACGGTCATGGTTTGCAGGCGAAACGGCGTTCGCGCAGGCGATGGGGTCCGATGGGGCAACGTCGGGGGAAGCTCGTGCGATCAGCGTGCGCGCCATGCCGGCAGCGGGGGCGACGACACTCGTCAGTCGCTTCCATGGCGATGCCTTGAGCGATCATGTCGCAACCGCGATGGGATCGACCGCGACGCTGCCGATGTCCTCTGCCGTCAAATTTGGCCTGATTGCAGCCGGCGAAGCCGATCTGCATGTGCGGGGTGGACAGACGATGGAGTGGGACACTGCCGCCGGCGACGCCATTCTCTGCGCGGCTGGCGGCATCATTCTGACGCTCGAAGGCGTCGTGCCACGTTATGGCCGGATCGACCGGCATTTTTGCAATCCCCCTTTCATCGCAGCTGCGAGCGAGGATTTGTGCAGGCGAGCCGTGGCGGCGGCCGGAATGCTGCGCGGCTGATGGCAGTCCTGCCGCGGCTCAGCGGGCGATGCTTCGCGCGACCTTGTTCCAGTTGCCGTCGGCCATCTGCAGCAAGGCCGAATTCTCGACGAAGTTCAGCCGATTCTCGGGCGTGCGGAACAGGAACAGGCGCGTGCCGATGATAGCGAACTGGCGCGGGTCGGTCTCGACTGCACGGCCCAGCGCAACCCCGGAGGCATCGAAACCCTCAAAAGCAGGCGCGTAGATCTCGGGCGCATCGCGAAACGCTTCCAGGTTGGCGGCCGAGGTGAAGCGCCAGACCGCGCCCTCATGGACGATCTCATAAGCAGGATCGCCGGCAACGGCGCGCCGTTGAAGCCGGTATGCCACCGGATCATAACCGTGCAAAGCCAGCCCCGAGCGCGTGTCGCGCTGGCTGAACATGTTCACGGAAGGCAATTCCGGCAGTCCGGCCGGCAGACCGGCGGTGCCAGCGAGAGCCGGCGCCTGCACCATCGGCCATGCCAAGGCGGCCAGCACGCTCACGCGGCAGGCAACGCTCAGCGCCCGAGCGGCCATGGAATTCCGATGCTGCCTTGATCCAACCTTCATCGCGGGCAAATCCTGATTTTCACGAGCTTCGACCGGGGCCTGCTTTGCCCAAGCCGCGATCTTCACAGGTTGGATACGCTTTCGAGGGTATCAAACTGTTTACGGAAATGGTTCGCATTGCCCTGAATCACGCCTGACGTTGGGAATTGACCGATGAACCGGCGCCCACCTCGTCTTGACGGCCGGTCGGCGCCCTCCCTTGCTGCCCGCCGTTTTCTCGAGGTCGGGGCGCCCGGGGCGAGCGACAGCGTGACGAAGCCCCTACCCGGAGATCGCATCTCATGACCCATACTCGCCGCAGCCTGATCAAGGGCAGCCTCGCGCTGGCCGGTGCCGGCCTGGCCTCGCTGGCCAGTCCCGCGCTCGCCCAGCAAACCTACAGCGAAAGCCGCTCGTTCTCGCAGAACGAACTCGTCAACTCGGGACATCAGTTCTTCGGCAATGTCTCGCGCGGATTGGCGCTGACTGTCGAGGAGGCGGTGCGTCGCTGGGGCGAGCCGAATGGCTATGTGCTCGGGCAGGAGGCGGCCGGCGCCTTCGTTGGCGGGCTGCGCTATGGCGAGGGCACGCTGTTCACGCGCAATGCCGGAGACCGGAAAGTGTTCTGGCAGGGTCCTTCGGTCGGGTTCGATTTCGGCGGCGAAGGCTCGCGCACGATGATGCTGGTGTACGGCCTGCCGACCGTCGAGTCGCTGTATCAGCGCTTTGCCGGGGTCGATGGCTCGGCCTATTTCATCGGCGGCTTCGGCTTCACGGCGCTGGCGGGGGAAGGCGTCACCATCGTCCCGATCCGGACCGGCGTGGGCTGGCGGCTGGGCGTCAATCTTGGCTATCTCAAGTTTACCCCGCAGGCGACGTGGAACCCTTTCTAAGCCTCTGGACTTTTGGCAAGCACGGAGCGGAAACACCGTCGCCGTGCCGCAAGGCAAGCGACAGGACACCGTCTTCGCGAAACAGATTTCCGGTTTGCGGCGGCTTGCATTAGCCTGCTGTGTCCTTTGATGTGGAGCCGCTTGCCTTGATCGAAGCTGTCATGCTCGTCGCGCTCGGCTTCCTCAGCGCCAGCTTGCTGGCGTTGGCGGCTGTTCCGGCGCTCGCGCGGCGGGCCGACCGGCTGGCGCGCAAGCGCGCGGAGGCGGCTTTTCCGCTGTCGCTTGCCGAGATCGCAGCCGATCGCGACCATCTGCGCGCCGAGTTGGCCCTGCGCGCCCGCACGCTCGAGCAGGAGGCCGAAAGGGGCTTTGCCGCCAAGGCCGGCGCGATGCAGGATCTCGGCCGGCGCGACATGAAGATCGGCCAGCTCGAAGGTGTCCTCCGAGAGCGCGACGTCAGCATAGCCGGCCTGCGAGGGGATCTCGAAACGACCCGTGGCGAGCTGGCGCAGACACTGGCCGCGCTCGCTAGCGAAACCGCGACACTCGTCGAGACCACCGCGACCCTCGACAAGCGTATCGCCGATCTCGCCAGCGTCGAACGCGATCTCGCGGAGACGCGGGCGTCCCTGACCGGCACAGGCGCCGATCTTGTGGCTCGCGAAACGGAACTGGCCGGCGAGCGCGAGACACTCGGCCGCAGTCAGGCGTTGCTCGCCGAGCGCGAGGGCGAACTCCTGCGGCTGCGCCAGGATCACGATCAGCTGCGCGTGGCGCAGGTCGAGGACCGCACAAAGATCATGGTGCTCGAAGGCAAGGCCCGCGATCTCGCCGATCGACTGGCCGCGAGCGAGCAGGGCTTTGCCGAAAGTCAGGCGGCGCTGGCGGCGATGGTCGTGGACCGTGACAGCGAACGGCTGCGGGGCGATGCTCTGGCGGCGCGGGCCGAGCAGGCGGAAGCTGGGCTCGCCGCCGCCGATGCGCGCGCCGGGGCGGCAGGGTCGGAGGCCTTGCGGATCCAGGCGCGGCTGGCGCAGGAAGAGCAGGCGCGTGGCGCCGAGATCGAGACGAGGCAGGCGATGGCGGAAGAACTGGCCCGGCTGCAAGCGACGCTCGACACGCAGAAGGGCCGTTTCGAGCAGGAGACGGCCGGGCTGCGCGAGGATCTGCGGGCGCGCGACGCGCAGCTCGAAGCCGTGCATGCCGAAGTCCAGACGCTGAAAGGCGCACTGGAGCAGTCGCGCGCCGAGCGGGCCAAGCTCAAGCGCGAACTGGCGATGAGCCAAAAGGCTGGTGCTCGTAACGCAGAGGCATCCGCAGCGACGCCGGACCCGCAAGCGAATGCCGCCTTGCGCCGGGAGATCATGGCGGTTGCCGAGCGATTGATGAACCTGCCGCCCCAGCAGGAAGCGGCTGAATAGCGCGGCTGTCGTCGAAAGCGGCTTTCATTCGGGCGCGATCATGCATTAGGAAAGCGCGCGGAACAGACGTTCCGCCCTGTGCCCAGCCCGAGATGGTCTTCCCCCGTGACTGACACCCGCTTCGACCTTCTCTGCATCGGCGAGCCGCTCTGCGAATTCAACGCCACTCGCGCCGAGACCGGCGCCTTCCAGTTCGGCCATGGCGGCGACACCTCGAACTGCGCCATCGCAGCTTCGCGCCAGGGCGCGAAGACGGCCTATCTCGGTGCGCTCGGCGACGACATGGCGGGCCGCTCAATCCGCGATCTCTGGCGCTGCGAAGGTGTCGACGACAGCCATGTCACGACCCATCAAAGCGCGCCGACCGGGCTTTATTTCGTCGATCACGGCCCGTCGGGCCATGTCTTCTCCTATCTTCGCGCCGGCTCGGCCGCGAGCCTGATGGGCCCGCGCGACATGCCCCGCGACCTCATCGCCTCCGCGCGCATCGTGCAGGCGTCGGGCATCAGCCAGGCGATTTCCGCGTCTGCCTGCGATGCGGTCTTCGAGGCCTTTGCGATCGCGCGCGAGGCGGGCGTGACCACCGCCTACGACACCAATCTGCGCCTCAAGCTCTGGCCGCTGACGCGGGCGAAGGCGATCATCAACGCCGCCTGCGGCATGGCCGACATCGTGCTGCCGGGCTATGACGATGCGACCCAGCTTACCGGCTTGAGCGATGCCGACGCCATCGCCGATTTCTATCTGCGGCTGGGCGCGAAAATCGTCGCGCTGACGCTCGGCCATGAGGGCTCGCTGGTGGCGACGCCGGAGCGCCGCGAGCGGCTGGTGCCGATCAAGGTGGACGCCATCGACGCCACCGGCGCCGGCGACTGTTATGACGGGGCTTTCCTCGCCGAATATATCCGCACCGGTGATGCTTTTGCCGCCGGCGCCTACGCCAACGTCGCAGCAGCCCTCTCGACACAGGGGTTCGGTGCGGTGGCGCCCCTGCCGCGCCGCGCCGATGTCGAGGCGCGGATGGCGCTTGAAGCGAAGAAAGCAAACTGATGGCCGTCAAGGTTCTGGAAACGGCGGGCGCGCTGCTCGCCCGTTACGACGTGCTGATCAGCGATGTCTGGGGCGTGGTGCATGACGGCGTCTGGGCGCTGCCGCCGGCCTGCGCGGCGCTGACGCATTTCCGCGAGCATGGCGGCGCGGTGGTGCTGCTCTCGAATGCGCCGAGCCCTTCCGAACAGGTCGCTGACCTTCTCGACAAGAAGCGTGTGCCGCGCAGCGCCTGGGACCGGATGATCACCTCGGGCGACGTCACCCGCGCGCTGATCGCCGAGAGCCATCACCGCAGGATCTTCCATATCGGCTGGCAGAGCGACCGGGCTGTCTTTGCGGGCGCCGATGTCGAACTGGTCTCTGAAGGTGAGGCCGATCTCGTCGTCGCGACCGAGTTGAACGACTACCGCACCGAAAAGCCGGAGCAGTACCGGCCGCTGCTGGAGCGCTTCGCGGCGCGAGGCCTGCCCTTCATCTGCGGCAATCCCGATCTCGTCGTCCATGTCGGGCATGATCTTCTGCCCTGCGCCGGTTCGCTCGCCCTGATCTATGAGGAACTCGGCGGCAGCGTCGCCTATGCCGGCAAGCCCTATCGCCCTGCCTATGAACTCGCACTGGAGGCAGCGCGCAGCGCGCGCGGCGGCCATCCGGTCGATCCCGCCAAGGTGCTGGTGATCGGCGACGCGGTCCGCACAGACCTCGCCGGCGCCCGGCTGATGGGCTTCGACAGCCTGTTCATCGCCGGCGGCATCCACCGTGACGAGACGATGCGCGATGGGGTGGTCGATCCGGCTGGGGTGGAGGCTGTTCTGGCGGGGCACCCGGTGAAGCCGGTCGCGGCGATGGCGGCGCTGGGGTAGGGGCGGCGGCCACTACTGGCGATGCCGTAACCGAGCAACTTCGATCTCGACAAAATGTATCGATATCGATACATTTCGCATCATGAAGCCGATCGAGTGGCTCGGAAGCAGCAGAGCGGATGTCTGCGCGTTTCCTGAGGATGCGCGGATCGACGCCGGTTGGCAGCTCGAACTCGTTCAGCGCGGCGACGATCCTGACGACTGGAAGCCCATACAGAGCGTGGCGCCAGGTGTCAGGGAAATCCGGATTCGGGAGGCATCGGGCGCCTTCCGCGTCATCTATCTGGCGACGTTCGAGGACCGCGTTCTGGTGCTTCACGCATTCCAAAAGAAGACGCAGGCCACAGCCAAGAAAGACCTCGATCTGGCAGCCCTGCGGCTAAAACGATGGAAGGCAGAGCGATGAACGCGGACATCTCTGAGAGCGTCTGGGACGCCCTGGCCGATACCCAGCAGGAGGCGGCCAATCTGAAGGCCCGTTCGGCACTGCTCTACGCCATCCGCCAGGCGGTCCAGCGTTGGGAGCTGCCTCAGGAAGAGGCTGCCAAGCGACTCGGCCTGACTCGGCCGCGAACCAGTGACCTGCTGCGCGGGAAGCTCGCCAAATTCTCGCTCGACGCGCTCGTGAATATCGCCGCATCGGCGCATCTGGAGATTGAAATCCGGGTGAAAGACGCGGCTTAGCGTCGAAAGCCTGCACCGTCAGCTCCGCTCAGCTCGCAAACGCTTCCCGACATCCTGAAACAGCCCCCGGAATGGCCGGAATACGAAGCGCACCGTCGAGCGGCCCGGGGGGACGGCGACGGCCCGGAACAGGACGTTGGCGCGCAGGATTTCGGCGGGGGCGCCGTCGATCTCGACTTGCCACCAGGGGTGCCAGACATCGTTGAGTACGACATAACCACCCTGCGGAGCCTCGACCCGAAGTGTCACTTCGGTGGTGCCGTAATCGGTGATGCGGACGCTGCCGGCCGGGCTCTGGCCGGGGGGGCGCGCGCCCGGCGGTAGGGGTGGCAGGGCCCGGTCCAGCAGCACGCTCCGGCGCGGGTCGAAGCCTGCGGGCCACTGGCCGGTGGCGAGGATCGCGTCGAAATCGGCGGTCTCGGCTTTCGTCACCAGCAGCACGCGGGGAAGCGCGCGCGGATTTTCGTAGACATAGGCATCGGGCGTGCGAGCGATTTGGGTCAGATCGCCGGGCTTCAGGATCTTGTCGATCTGCTCGACGGGGACGCCCGTGGCGATGAAGCGCAGGCCGAGCATGTCGGCGAGCAGCGAGCGGTAACCCGGCATCAGAGGTGAGAAGCTGCGCTGGTCGGGTAGGGCGACATGGTCGCCGGCGCCGGTCGCCTTGCTGTAGAGGCCTAGCCGCAGCGGGTTGTAGCCGAGCGTGTTGTCGAGCTGGTGAACCAGGCTGGCATTGGGCCAATGGAAGCCGATGCCGGCGAGTTCGATGCGGTCGCGCCGGTCGGGTCCCGCGGTGCGGGCGGTCTCGCGCTTCAGCAGTGCGATCGTCTCGTTGGTGCTGTCCGCGCGCAGCACGTCATAGTCCTGCGAGGGCAGGGCGGTCGATTCACTGGGGCCGTTGTTGACCGAGAGGTCGATGGTCAGCGTCGCCGCCAGCACGATCGCCGCCGCCACACCCGCTCCACGCTGCGCAAAGCCGCGTGCGGCGACGAGCGCGCCGACGGCCAGCACGCCGCAGAGAAGCGCGGTGACCAGCGGCACGGCCGCCACCGACAGTCGCCCGACCGTCCAGGCCAGCCAGAGCGCCAGCCCGAGGGCGCCGACGAAGATCGCGACTTCCAGCGCGCGCTGCGAGGGCCGGGCGCGGGGGGCCGTGTCGGTCATGACCAAATGGGTGAGATAGCCGCCAAGCAGGGCCAGCAGCGCGCCGAGGATGAAGAGCGCGTCAGCGGGGCGGCGGTAGAAGGACACACCCGGCAGTTCGAACAGCAACCGAAAGCCCGGGGTGAAACGCCCGAGCGCGAAGATCAGCACGAGCAGCGCGGCGACGCTCAGCGCGACGATTTCGCGCCGCAGCAGCGCGCCTCTGACGACGCCGATCGTCAGGATCAGCCCCATCGGGATCAAGCCAAGATAGAGCTGGCTCATATTGCGGGCGAGGTAGAGATCCTGCGGGCCGAAGCGCGCCTCGAAGGCGGGGCTCGGGGCGCCCCAGAAATTCTCCAGCGGGCCGGCGGCGCCAAAGAGATTGGCGAAGAGCCCGGTGAGCAGGGCGGCGGGGTGCAGCGAGCCCTTGCCGGCGCCGATCAGGTCGATCGCCGGGCGGTTGGAGCCTTCAGCGAGGATCGCGGTGAGCAGGATCGGCACAGTCGCCACCAGCACCGCGCCGAGCCCGCCCGCCAGCAGCGGCAGGAAGGCCGTACGCAAGGCCTGCCAAGGGTTGCGGGCCATGGCGATGGCGGCGATCACCAGCCCGGCCAGGACATAGACCCCGAGCAGCGCGACCTGATCGCGCCCCAGCACCATGAATCCGGCGACGACACCCGCAGCGAAGCCATAGGCTATTGAGCTACGATCCAGCGCTCGCGAGATGAGGGCGAGCGCGATCGCGAAATAGCCGAGGCTCAGCACCTGGCCGATATGCTGGATGCGCCAGGCGGCCGCTGCCCCGAAGGCGAAGGCGAGTGCGGCGACGACCGCGCCGGCCGGGTGCCAGTCGCGGTCGCGGAAGATCACGACGAAAGCGAGCGCGCCGGCCAGCAGGGTTCCGAGAACCGCGCCGTCGCCGAGCCTGAAACCCGGAACGGGTTCGAGCGCCGCGATCAGCGCGAAGGGCGGTGAGAAGATCAGCGATTGCGGATCGGCGATCTGCGGCGAGCCCGCGAAAACATAAGGCGTCCAGAAGGGCGAACGGCCGCTGTGCCAGGCTTCCGCGAGGAACTGGAGCTGCGGCTGAAAATGCGCCTTGGCGTCCCAGGGGATCGTAACGACGCCCGAGAGCCAGGGCCAGGACAGCGCGATCCAGCAAAGGACTACGATGACGACCACGCTGGCGAGGGGCCAGCGCGCGACAGGCAAAGCGGGTTGGGAGGCGGGCGGCTGCGACATCAGGCTGCGGTGCCCGAAGTCGGCATGGCGATCAAGCCCTCGCGATCCATGGCGGGCTGCCCCGCCTTGGCTCAATCCTTCGGCGCGGCCCGCGCCATCAGCGCGTCCATGTCGATGGAATGGCCGGCCCGGTCCCGCTTGGAGGCGAGATACCGGACGTTGTGGATATTCGGCCGCCCCAGCACGCGCTGCGTTCCCACGACCTCGACACCTGCGGCCTTGATCGCGCCGACCTTCAGCGGGTTGTTGGTCAGCGCGGTGACACGGCTGACGCCGAGCTGCTTCAGCATCGTCGCGGCGAAGTCGAACTGGCGCTGGTCGAGATCGAAGCCGAGCACCTCGTCGGCGTCATAGGTGTCCCAGCCCTGGCTCTGCAGCTTGTAGGCGCGCATCTTGTTGGAGATGCCGTTGCCGCGACCCTCCTGGTCGAGATAGAGCAGGATTCCGCCCTCATTCTCGGCCATCCACTGCACGGTTTCGCGCAGCTGGTCTCCGCAATCACATTTCAGCGAACCAAACAGATCTCCTGTCAGGCAGGCCGAATGCAGGCGCACCGGCACGGCGCCTGTCAGATCGGGATTGCCGACGATGATCGCGACCTGATCGCGCAGGCCTTCGCCGCCGCGGAAGACAACGAATTCCGTCTCCGAAGCACCTTCGAGCGGCACCGGCGCGCGACCGACGATGGTCAGGGTCGCGGCCTGAGCTGCGCGGTAGCCATTCACCGCATCGATGTCGATTTCGACCAGCGGCTCGCTCGCGATCTGCGCGGGTGAAACCGGGACAATGATCGCAGCCGGCATCACCAGCGACAGCCGGGCGAGTTCGAGCGCGGCACCGTCGATGTCTGACGCCGGGGCGACCGGCGCATCGACCTTGCCGTCGATCTTGAGGGCCAGCATCTCGATGCGCGCCAGATCAAGCGACGGCATTGCCAGGATGCCGGTTTCGGCCCTGGCCTTGGCGCCGAGGCGACGCAGCCGCGCCGCGCTGAGCACCAGATGCGCCTTGCCGCCGCCCAGCGCGTCGAGCGCGCCGACCAGTTCGCCATCGGCGAGTTCAGCCGACAGGGCCAGCGCCAGGCGCTCGCCCGCGCGCAAAAGCACGGGGCGGCCGGAGCGAAATTCCGAAATGGCGCGATCGACCGCCACGAGGCTCGTCTCGAGTGGGCGTCCGAACAGCGTACGCGACTGAAGCATCGGATTGTCCGTCAAATGGGGCGTGGCTTAAAAGCGTCGGCCCGGCGGTGGGTCAGGCAGTTACGGGCATCACGCCAACCTAGATCAGCGCTGCACAGATTTACATCAAACGTGCCTGAGTGAAGGGCAGTTCCATGGCGCATCGATTTCGCACACACTGCTTGGCCATCACGCGAGGACGTGACATGCCGTTTAGGCCGGTCGCATATAAGAGAATGAATTTGAACGCGGGATGAATGTCGAACGAGACAGCGGGTCGCTCGGTCTCGTGAGGGAGCTACGCATGACGCAAGCGCATGACAATCCAGGCCCAGCAACCATTTACACCGCCGTCGCGCGCCATCTGCACTGGATCACCGCCGGTGCGGTTCTGCTCATGGTACCCGCCGGGCTGGCCATGACGTATCGCGGCAATACGCTGAATATCTGGGATGGGCTGACCGATGCGATGTACAGCGCCCACAAGCTGCTCGGGTTCCTCGTGCTCTGGCTGGTCGTCGGACGGCTTGCCTATCGGCTGATCAACGGCGCCCCCCCCGATGAGCCGACGCTGCTCTGGTGGCATAAGGCCGCATCCCATCTGCTGCATTGGCTGCTCTATGGGCTGCTGCTGGTCGTGCCACTGCTGGGCTGGATCGGCATTTCGCTTTACCCGTCACTGAAGATTTTCGGTCTGTTCGAACTGCCGGCGATCACCTCGCCGAACCAGGATCGCGCCGGAACGATCCTCGAAATCCATGGCACGCTGGCCATCGTGATGGCGCTGCTCGCCTGCGCCCATATCGGCGCCGCGCTGTTTCACCATCTGATCCGCAAGGATGGGGTGCTGCGCCGGATGCTGCCGGGGCTCAAGCAGCGCTAAACCGGCCGCGCCCAGAGATCGTGGTGGCCGACGAGGGCGGACGCCGCGTGGCTCTTGGTCGCAAGCCAGTCCGCGATGGTGGCGGCGTCGACCTGGCCGGTTTCGAGAACGGCGTCGGCGATGCCGGTGGCGAGCATCCGGGCCAGTTCGCCGCGCCGCTCGTCGATGCGCCAGGCGCTGTCACCAATCGAGACGGCGAAGCCCGATTTGCGGAACGCCTCGGCCATGACATCCGTCGCCTCCGGGCCGGCTGCCGGGCCGAAGCCCTTGTCGCCGTGCTGGTGATGCTTGAACGCGGCCAGAACCCGCGCATCGGCCGCGTGAGGCGGCTGCCAGACCTCGCGGCCATCATAGGTCAGCACGGTGTAAAGCGGCAGCCTTTGACCTGTCAGCGCCGCAACGAAGCGTTCGAGCCAGCGCTTCGAGGTCAGATCGAACAAAGCGGCGGCCGTCACCAGATCGGGTTGCCAGCCGAGGACCCATTCGAGATCCTTGTTGAGATCTGCCTGGCGGGTATCGACCGTGATCAGATGGTCGCCCTTGGTAAGGACGAGTTCCTCACCCTGCTCGCGCGCCTCGTCGGCCCAGCCGGTCAGTGTCTGCCGGGTGGCTGCGAGCAGGCGTTCGTCGAGATCGACCAGCGTCCAGTGCTGGTGCAAGGGCAGGGCGGCATAGGTGCCGCGCAGGTTCGAGCCGGCGCCGCAGCCGAGGTCGACCACGGACATCGAGTTCCTGCCGGCGAAATGAGCGCCGACAGCACCGAGGACCTGGGGGTTGCGGGCCGCATGATCGGCGGGCTCGCGCAGAGCCAGCCATTCGGGGGAGAAACCGGCCATCAGACTACCTTTCGCCCGGTCTCGGGCAAACATACTTCGGCGACGATCGCCGCCGTCTCGCGCCAGCGTGGCAGCGTGCCAGCGGCCAGCCAGGCCGCATCGGCCATCGCCCGGCGCTGTGCCGGCGCATCAATCAGGCTTGCTATGGCCTTGGCAAGTGCGGTCCCGTCGCCGGGAGGGACTTTCAGCGCGGCCGCGTCGGGTGCTGTCTCGGCGGCAGCGCCGCCGGTGGTGCAGACGATCGGCAGGCCGCGTGCCAGGGCCTCGGTCAGCACCATGCCGTAGCCTTCGAACAGCGAGGGCAAGACGAAGAGATCGGCCGCGCCATAGGCCGATGCCAGCGCCGCATGGTCGACGGCTCCTGCAAGGCTGATGCGGTCGGTGAGACCGGCGGAGGCGATCTGTGCGGTCAGGTCGCGCACCGTGTCCGGCGAGCGGTCAGCCGCGCCGATGATGGTGAGGTGCCAATCCCTGCCGTGCAGCGCCGCAAGCGCCTCGACGAGCAGGTGATAGCCCTTCCGCGGAACGATCGACCCGACGGCGAGAATTTGCAGAGGCCGATCTTCTGGCCCACCGCTGGCTCGCGGGGCTGGATCTACACCGGGGACCGCGACCGTGATGCGGGCTTCCGGGACACCAAACTCCGCGACCAGCAGCCGCTTCGTTGCCGGGCTCGTCGCCACCACGGCGCGGGCGTAGCGCAACGCCGCGGCTTCGCGGGTGAGCAGCCCCGTGGCCGTCTCCACATCGAGTCCGGTCTCTAGCGCCAGCGGATGATGGACCAGCGCGACGACGCGGCCCGCCAAGCCGGCGGCGATGGCTTCGGGAAACGCCCCATAGGCCAGCCCGTCGATCAACAGGACGTCGTCATAGGGTTGCGACAAGATCACGCGCCCTGTCTGAGCGAGATGGTCCTGCGTCGGAAACGGGAAAGAGCCCGGCAGTGCCACATGCCGGGCGTCGATGCCCATATCGCGCCATTCCGCCAGCAGCCTGCGATCATAGCCGTAGCCACCGGTCGGCAGGTCGATGTCGCCGGGGATGGCGAAGGCGATCGTGCTCACGCGAGCGCGCCCTCAAAGCTCGCCCGGGCCAGATCGGTCTCGTGCAGCGTCACGCGGATGCGGGCGAGGCCGGCCCCGTCCTCGCCGAGCGCGCCCGACCTGGCTGCGTCCGCCATGGCATCGAAGATGTATTTGCAGAGGAACTCGGTGGTCGTCAGCACGCCGGCAAATTGCGGCAGGACATCGAGATTCTGGTAGTTCAGGGGCTTCAGCGTCTTGTTGAGGACATCCAGCGCCGCGCCGATATCGACGACGACATTCTGCTTCGTCAACGTCGGCCGGAAGAAGGCGACGTCGACGACGAAGGTCGCGCCATGCATGTTCTGCGCGGGGCCGAAAAACGGATCGGGCAAGGAGTGGCCGATCATGATGCGATCGCGAACTTCGACGGAGAACATGGGCAACGCTCCTGCTGGCCGACGGAGCGGCGGCTGCGTGATGTCTTGGCCAATGCGGCCGGCTGCGGTCAATAGCGCAGCGCGGCTGTCAGGCCATGCCATGAGGGCGCGAGTACCGATGGCAGGCGTGCGGCGGCCTCATCGAAGGGAATGTCTTCCGTGATCAGCGCATCGAGCCTGTCGTCGGCGAGCAGCGCCATGGCCGCGGCCGAACGTCGGGCATAATCCCAGCGCGGGCGGCGCGAGGGCGATATGCCGCCGACCTGGGTCGAGACGAGCTGCAGGCGCTTGGCGTGGAAGGCGCCGCCGAGCGGGGCTGCGATGGTGCCCTCCCCATACCAGCTCAGCTCGACGATGCGGGCCTCAAGGCCGGCGGCGGCGATGGCGGTGGCGAGGCCGGGCGCCGAGGCGCTGGCGTGGAAGACGAGATCAGCCTCGGCGGGCGCGTCTGCCGGCAGGGCGAAGCCGAAGCCGAGCGCCTGCGCTACATTGGCGCGGGCGGGTTCGACATCGACCAGCGTGACCTGCGCGCCCGGAAGCCTTGCCGCCAGCCAGGCGACCAGCAGCCCCAGCACGCCCCCGCCGACCACGACGATGCGGTCCGCCGGGCCGGAGCCGGCATCCCAATGGGCATTGAGCGCGGTTTCCATATTGGCAGCGAGGATGGCGCGACGTGCCGGGACCTCCGTTGGGACGCGGGTCAACCGGTCCACCGAGGCGATGAAGCGGTCCTGGTGCGGGTGAAGGCAGAAGACGGTCTCGCCCATCATCGTTTGTGGGCCTGCCTCCACGACACCGACCGCGCAGTAGCCGTACTTCACCGGAAACGGAAAATCGCCCTTCTGGAAGGGGGCTCGCATACGCTCATATTCGCCCACTGGAACTCGGCCCTCGCAGACCAGGCGCTCGGTGCCGCGGCTGACACCGCTCCACAAAGTGCGGACCAGACAGTCCTCATCGGCGCGCTCCGGAAGCGCTTCGGCGTTCAGGGCGCATTCACGCGGCGCGACATACCAGAGCGCCGTCACGGATGCGCTTGCACTGGACGAAGATGCCGGCTTTAGGTCTTGCGCCGCCAGATCTCGCGTCATGTCCGCATCCTTCTTTCGTTTCGCCTCGCCTGCCTTGCCCCGATGGATCGCATGACAGAGACCACCATGAACCCGCGCCCCGCTCCGACCACGTTCCAGCCGGTGAAGCAAGGGCTCGGCGCGCCTCAGGCGGCGTTCGCGCTACCGGGTCTGACGCCGGCCGGGCTTCAATCCGAGGCGGTTCTGGCGCGGCGGCGCTGGCTCGTGCTGGCCGTCAATCTGGCGACGTTGGCGGCGCTGCTCTACGGGCTCTCGCGGGTGCTGGGGGCAGGCGGCTGGACGGTTGCCGACGGGGCGATCTTCATTGCCTTCCTGTTCGGCGCGCCCTGGACCGTGCTCGGGTTCTGGAACGCGGTGCTCGGGTTCTGGCTGCTGCATGGCGTCGATGACGGGATGGAGCGCGTTGCGCCCTTCGCCGCCGCAGGCGACGTCCCGACGCCGATCGCGATCCGCACCGCCGTCCTGATGACGTTGCGCAACGAGGATCCGGAGCGCGCCTTCCACCGCCTGCGCGTCGTCAAGGACAGCCTCGATGCCACCGGCGAGGGCGGCTGGTTCGATTTCTTCGTGCTGTCGGACAGCGACAATCCGGCGGTTGCGGCCACTGAGGAGGCACTCGCCGCGCAATGGCAGCGCGATGTGGGCGAAGAGGGACGCATCACCTATCGCCGCCGCAGCGACAATGCCGGGTTCAAGGCCGGCAATGTTCGCGATTTCTGCGAGCGCTGGGGCGACCAGTACGAGATCATGCTGCCGCTCGACGCCGACAGCGTGATGGCGGGCGAGGCGATCGTGAAGCTGACGCGGATGATGCAGGCCTATCCGAAGCTCGGCATCCTGCAGAGCCTGGTCGTCGGCATGCCGAGCCAGTCGGCCTTCGCCCGCGTCTTCCAGTTCGGCATGCGCCAGGGCATGCGGCCCTACACCATGGGGTCGGCCTGGTGGATCGGCGATTGCGGCCCGTTCTGGGGGCATAACGCCATGGTTCGGATCGCCCCGTTCCGCGATGGCTGCCATCTGCCGATGCTGCCGGGCGGCGCGCCGCTCGGCGGCGCCGTGATGAGCCATGACCAGGTCGAGGCCACCCTGATGCGTCGCGCCGGATACGAGGTCCGTGTGCTGCCCGTCGAGATGGGCAGCTGGGAGGAAAACCCGCCGACCATGCTGGATTTCGCCAAGCGCGACCTGCGCTGGTGCCTCGGCAATCTGCAATATCTCAAGCTGCTCGATCTCCCGGGCCTGCGACCCATGAGCCGGTTCCAGCTCGTCTGGGCGATCCTGATGTTCCTCGGCCTGCCGGCCTGGACGCTGATGATCGGGCTTTTGCCGCTGAAGGTGATCGAGGATCGCGGGCTTACCGATTATCCGGCCAGCCTGGCAGCTGGGCTCTATATTCTGTTCCTGGCCATGTATCTGTCGCCCAAGCTCGCCGGCTTCGCCGACATCCTGCTGCGCAAGGATGGTATGCGCCAATATGGCGGGGGGCTGCGCTTCGTCGTCTCTGCGGTCATCGAGGTCGGCTTCGCCTTCCTCCAGGGCGCGGTGTCTAGCTTCCGCACGACGCTGTTCATGGGCGGGCTTCTGTTTGGCCGCGTCAAGATCGGCTGGGGCGGGCAGGCGCGCGACGCCCATGCCTTGTCCCTGGCGACGGCCTTCTCGGGACTATGGCCGCATCTTGTCTTCGCCATCTATCTGTTTGGCGCCTTGATCTGGCTTTCGCCTTCCGTGCTGCTCTGGTCGCTGCCGCTGACTGCGGGGTATCTGCTCGCGATCCCCTTCGCCATGGCGACCGCGCTGCCGTCGCTGGGGACGTGGTTTTCGCGCCGCGGCCTCTGCGGCATTCCCGAGGATTTCGATCCCCCCGCCGAACTCGTCTCGTTGCGCCAGGGCCAGCCCGCATGAAGCCTTCGATCTATCGCCCGGGGACGGCCCGGGCGCTGTCGCGATCGCTGCGGGTCTATCATGGCGATCCCAGCCGCAATGCCGCGATGGATGCTCTCTACGGCCGCTTCCTGCGCCCGGGCGATCTCGCCTTCGACATCGGTTCGCATGTCGGCGACCGGATCTCCTCCTTCCGCCGGCTCGGCGCGCGCGTCGTCGCGCTGGAGCCGCAGCCGGGCCCCGCGCGGGTGCTGCGGCTGATCCATGGGCGCGACCCTCTCGTGACGCTGGTCGAGGCCGCCTGTGGCGACAAGGAGGGGCCGGTGACGCTGCGGATCAACAGCGCCAACCCGACCGTTTCGACCGCGTCGACCGCCTTCATCGGGGCCGCGCATGGGTCCGAGGGCTGGCAGGAGCAGGTCTGGGATCATGAGATCGAGGTGCCCGGCACCACGCTCGATGCGCTGATTGCGCAGCATGGCGTCCCGGCCCTGCTCAAGATCGATGTCGAGGGCTTCGAGGCACATGTTCTGGCCGGGCTGACGCGGGCCGTGCCGGCGATCTCCTTCGAGTTCACCACGATCCAGCGCGACGTGGCGGAAGCCTGCCTCGCTTTGCTGGAGAGGCTGGGGCCCTATCGCTTCAACGTCGCGCTGGGCGAAAGTCAGCGGCTGGAACTCGACGAGCCCGTCAGTGCCGAAGCGATGAGCGGCTATCTGCGCGCATTGCCGCATGAGGCGAATTCGGGCGATGTCTATGCGGTGTTGAGTCGGGGATGACCCGTTCAGCGCTCTGCGTCCGATGCCGGATCGCGCGCCGTATGGCGGACAGCAACGATCACGACATCTTCAGGCGAGAGCTGGTAGTAGAGCGCGTAAGGATAGGGCGTTGCGAACAGGCGACGCAGGCCCGGTTCTTCTGTCGATTGGCCTGCAAAGGGGTGGCTGCAAAGCAGCTCTGTCAGATCTTTGATGCGTTGCTATATACGTCGGGCGCCATTCGGCGAATGGGCTGTGATGTAGTCGAGCGTCGCTGCGAGCTCGATCAACGCCTCCGGCGTGTAGCGGAGCCTCACAAGTCGTGTTTCCGCCAGACAGCCGCAACCTCCCTGTCCGTCGCGAACTCGCGCCGACCGGCCTGGCCGAGCGAGGTCGCAAGAGAGGCTCGCAGCTCAGGTGAAAGCGCGACAGATGCCGGCTCGTTTCGGGCAGCCGCCAGAATCAAGCCAGCAAGTTCGTCCTGCCTGTCCGGTGGCAGTGCGCGTGCCGCTTCAAGCGCAATTTTGAAGAGCTCCGTCATGGCGTAACTCTACAGAATTTCGCCCGGAGACGCTATGCCTTCCATCGTCGCCTGACAGAGGCGCTCCGTAGCTCGGCCTTCAAGGCTTCAAGGATAGACAATGATCTCTGTGCTTCGCCCGCTTTTTCTCTCGCTGACGCTGTTCGCTTCGCCTGCCTTGGCCGCCAGCGACGTGGCGGTGGAGGTCAAAAACGAATCCGAGCCGGTGCTCTGCGCCGAGAAGGACAATGTCACGATCAAGGCGATCTCGCCCGAGGTCCGCCGCTTCCAGATCGAGGCGGCGCACCCGGCCTATATCGCCGGGCTTTTGCGCGACAATTGGGAGGCCGACTGGACCGCCTGCGACATGACGGGCGACCCCGTCTTCGCCGCGCAGACGCCGCCGCGCCGCGTCACCTTCTATGAGAGCATCGAGTACTGGCTCGTCGGCTACACCTTTCCGACCTTCTGGCGCCCCTCCGACACCACCTTCAAGGTGGGGGACCGTGTCGAGAAGGGCCTGCATCTCGTCCAGCTCTGGAAGCTCGGCAAGGACCGCTCGCATGAGCTGCTCGTCGTTTATCCGCAGGACGGCTACTGGCGCGCCCGGCCGATGCCGCCCTCGCAGCTGCCCGCCACGGCCTATGGCTCCTCCTTCCTCTTCGGCCCGATCGAGCAGGACGGGGCGCGGCCCGTCGTCAATATCAGGGAAATCGAGTTCGACCCCAAGACGACCTCGTTCACGCTGAGCTTCAAGGACGGATCGACCGGCACGCTGAAGCTCGACAGCGTCGATGAGAACCGCATGGTGCTGGATGCCGTGCTCGACAAGCCCGTGACCGGCGGCAAGGCCTTCGTCGCGCTGCGCTCGATGTATGTCACCGAGGGCAACAACGATGTCGCGCAGATCGCGATCCGCGAGCCAGGTGCAAAGAGCTGGCGTGAGGAGAAGCTGATGCCGTTTACCGGCGGCAAGGCGACCGACATCTGGATGGGCCGGACCACGCATTCGCGCCACAACACCTCCTCTCCCGACATGGTGTTCCGGAACTTCGCGAAGGACCCGAACTCGCCGGCCAAGAAGTAGGGCGTTCCGTCAGGCGCCGGAACGCTTGCCGGCGTTGATGCGTTGCCGCATGACGCGGGCCGCGCATCGCGCTAGCTTCGCGCATTGCCACCTACTCCGGGACTGCCATGCCGCGCTTTGCCGCCAATCTGTCGATGATGTTTACCGAATGGGCGTTCCTCGACCGCTTCAAGGCAGCCGCCGATGCCGGCTTCCCGGCGGTGGAATTCCTTTTCCCTTACGAGCACCCGGCCGAGCCTATCGGGCTGGCGCTTTCGGGCGGCGAACTTCAGCAGGCCCTGTTCAACCTGCCGCCTGGGGATTTCGCCGCGGGCGAGCGCGGGATCGCGGCGCTGGTCGGCCGAGAGGACGAATTCAGGGCGGGTGTCGAAACCGCGCTGGCCTACGCCCATGAGACCGGCGTCAAGCGCCTGCACATGATGGCTGGTCTGGCCGACGCCGAGGACGCGGCCGCGCAAGAGACCTATCGCGCCTCGATTGCCTTCGCCGCCGATGCGCTCGCGCCCCATGGCATCGATCTGCTGCTGGAGCCGATCAACGGCAAGGATATGCCGGGCTACTTCCTCAACGACTTCGACCGCGCAGCGTCCTACATCCGCGAGGCCGGGCGGCCCAACGTCAAGCTGCAGTTCGACATGTATCATTGCGAACTCATCCATGGCGATGTCGCGGGCAAGCTGAAGGCCCTGTTTCCCCTGGTCGGCCATGTCCAGATCGCCAGCGCCGCCGGCCGCCACGAACCTGACGACCAGGGCCCCGATTATCCCGCCCTGTTCGCGCTGCTGGACGAGCTTGGCTATAAGGGGTTCGTCGGTTGCGAGTACCGTCCCCGCGCCGGCACGCTCGAAGGGCTGGCCTGGTTTGCCCCCTATCGACGCCATGATTATCCGCGGGCCGACCCGCTGGACGTCGCGTGATGCCGGATTTCGCCTATCCGCTTCTGGTCGCCGATATTGGCGGGACGAATTGCCGCCTGGGATTGGTCGAACGGGCCGGGGCTTCACCTGTCCATCTCGCCCGGATTGCCACCGGCAGCGCCCCGACGCCGGAAGCCGCGTTCGAGGCGGTCCTGACCACGCTGTCACAGCGCCCGCGTTCGGCGGTGCTGGCCGTCGCCGGGCCGCTCGAAGGACGCATGGCGCAGCTGACGAATGCGCAATGGCATTTCGATGGGCCTTCCCTGGGGAAGGCGCTCGGCCTTGAACAAGGCCTGCTCGTGAATGATTTCGAGGCGCAGGCGGCCTCGCTGTCCGTGCTGGGCGCCGGCGACATGACCACGCTGGTGACGGGCGAGCCTGATCCCGCCGGGGTACAGCTTGTGCTCGGGCCAGGCACGGGATTTGGAGCGGCGGCGCTGCTCAGCCGCGCCGGGCGCGGCGTCATCGTGCCGACGGAGAGCGGGCATATCGGCATCGGTCCCGAGGATCCCACCGAGGAAAAGATCTGGCCTGCCCTGGCAGCGGGGATCGAGCGCGTCACGGTCGAGGCGCTGCTGAGCGGCGACGGGCTGGTGCGCCTTCACCGTGCCGTGGCCAGCCAGGCGGGGATGCTGGAGCCCGATGTCAGCGCCGCCGATGTCACGACGCTGGCGCTCGACGGCGATCCCGTCGCCCTGAAAGCCGTGGTCTGTTTCTGGCGGCTGCTGGCGCGGGTGGCGGGGGATCTCGCACTCGTCTTCAAGGCCACGGGCGGGGTCTATATTTCAGGCGGAATCGTGCCGCGCCTGCTGCCGCTGGCTGAGCGCGGCGCGATCCGGGCGGTCTTCGCGGGCAAGCCGCCGATGGAAGATCTGGCGGCGCGCTTTGCGCTGCATGCCATCACCGCCCCCGACGGCGCCGAGCGGGGACTGGCCGCGATCGCGGCCGCGCCGCAGCGTTTCGGCCTCGACGATCCTTCCCGGTTGTGGTTTGCCTGATTTCGGCGCGCCGGCCGGCGGGCTGCAAACCGACCGTCACGCGCTGCCTTGTCTGCCATCCTCCCCATTCAGGCGCTTCGGGCGCTCGCGGCCTTCATGGTCGCCGTACATCATGTCCAGCCCGATGCCGCCGTGCTGGCGCGGCAGGGGGGGCTGAGCTTCGCGCGCAGCGACGTGCTGCCCTGGATGGCGGGCGTCGACATCTTCTTCGTCGTCTCCGGCTTCATCATGGTCCATGCCTCGGGCTCGCTGTTTGGGCGTCCTGACGGGCCGACCCTGTTCCTGCAGCGCCGACTCGCGCGGATCGTGCCGCTCTACTGGGCGGCGACGACACTGTTCCTGCTGACGGGTCTGATCGTCCCGGCGCTGCTCAACTCCGGCACGCCCAGCCTGGGGCAGATCGCCGCCTCCTATCTGTTCTGGCCTGCCGTCTCGCCACAGGGCCTCGTCCAGCCGGTCTATTCGCTGGGCTGGACGCTCAATTACGAGATGCTGTTCTACGTGCTGTTCGCCGCCGCGCTGGTGCTGCCTGCGCGCTTCGTGGTGGCGGCGGTTACTTTCGCGCTGGTGGCGCTTGTGGCGAGCGAAGCGCTGGCCGGACCGCTGCCACTTCCGTTCGGCTTCTGGGGACAGCCGATCGTGCTCGAATTCGCAGCCGGCATGGGCCTGGCCCTGCTGCGGCAGCGCGGCCTGCGGCTGGGCGCGGCGCTGCGCTGGTCATTCGTGGCGGGCGCCGTCTTGCTGCTCCTGTCCGGTCAATATCTTTTGCTGCCGGCAGGTCCTTGGCGCGATCTCGCTGTGCACGGCACGGCCGCGACGCTTCTGGTCCTGGCTGCGGTGTCCGGCTTCCAGGCGGGCGTGCCGCCGCGGCTGATGACAGCTTTCGCGCGGGTCGGCGATGCGTCCTACGCGCTCTACCTCGTCCACCCATTCGCGATCCGCGGCTCGCGCGAGGTCTTCACGCTCGCCGGCATCCACGAGCCCGCCCTGTTCGTCGTGGTCGCGCTGGCGGTAGCGGTGATTGCGGCACTGGTCGTCCACCAGCTGTTCGAGGTTCCCATGACCCGCGGGCTGAGGCGGCTGTCGGGCGCCTGAGGCGGCATGCCTATCGCAGGCGCCGGCCCTTCAGCGACTGGCCGACGACGCCACCGCTGCGGCGGCGCTCGGCGCGCCTGGCCTTGATCGCTTCGACATGCTCGGGCTGCGGATGATAGCCGCGCTCCATGATCTCGAGAGCGTATTCCTCATAGGTCAGGCCGAGCGCCTGCGCGTTCTCCTCGCGACGCAAGGCGATGTCGCGCGGCTTCTTCCAGGCCTTGCGATGGGCGAAGCGCCAGTCGAAGGTGGTGCCGATCATGCCGGAACCCGTCGCCGCGCGGCGCTTGCGCGGTTGCAGCGGTGGGCCGCCATTATGGCCGATCCCGATCTTGCGTAGGCGCGCCATGATTCTTCAACTCGCAGGGCTGCGACCCGATGCTACGGGTCGAACTGGCTTTGGCAAGGGCTGTGCCACGGCCTGCGGGCGTGACATCGCGGCCCTGCCGGGCTATCTCGCCTGCTTCCCCTTCACGGACATCCCCATGGCCCCCTTGCTCCATCTGCGCGACGTCGCGCTCACCTTCGGCGGACAGCCGCTGCTGGAAGCCGCCGAGATCTCGGTCTCGGCCGGAGAGCGCGTCTGCCTCGTCGGCCGCAACGGTTCGGGCAAATCGACCCTGCTCAAGATCGCCGCCGGGCTGGTCGAACCCGACAAGGCGGTCCGCTTCGTTCAGCCGGGCTGCACCGTGCGCTATCTGCCGCAGGAGCCTGACTTCACCGGCTACAAGACCTCGCTGGCCTATGTCGAGGCGGGGCTGGGACCGGGCGACGACGCCTATCGCGCGCAGTATCTGATCGACGAACTCGGCCTCACCGGCGAGGAAGACCCGGCGACGATGTCAGGCGGAGAGGCGCGGCGGGCTGCGCTGGCGCGGGTTCTGGCGCCGGAGCCCGACATCCTGCTGCTCGACGAGCCGACCAACCATCTCGATCTGCCCGTGATCGAATGGCTCGAGCAGGAGCTCAAATCGCTGCGCTCGGCGATGGTGCTGATCAGCCATGACCGTCGCTTCCTGACGACGCTGTCGCGCGCCACGATCTGGCTCGATCGCGGGCTGACGCGGCGCATGGACAAAGGGTTTGGCGAGTTCGAGGCCTGGCGCGACGAGGTTCTCGCGCAGGAGGAGGTCGACCGGCACAAGCTCGACCGCAAGATCGCCCGCGAGGAGGACTGGCTGCGCTATGGCGTCAGCGCGCGGCGCACGCGCAACCAGAGGCGGCTCGGCGAGTTGCACGGTCTGCGCGAGCAGCGCCGCACGGCGCGCTTTGCCGTCGGCAGCGTCAAGCTCGAGGCCAGCGAGGCGCAGACCTCGGGCAAGCTGGTGATCGAGGCGGTCAATGTCGCCAAGGCCTATGGCTCGAATGTCGTGATCAAGGATCTGTCGCTGCGTGTGGCGCGCGGCGACCGGATCGGCATCGTCGGCCCCAACGGCGCCGGCAAGACGACGCTGATCAACCTGCTTACGGGCCAGCTCGCGCCCGATTCCGGCACGGTGAAGCTCGGCGTCTCGCTGGAGATGGTTACGCTCGACCAGCGCCGCGAAAGCCTCGATCCGGCGATCCCGCTCGGAGACGCGCTGACGGGCGGTGGGTCCGACCAGGTCATGGTCGGCGACACGCCGCGCCACGTCATCGCCTATATGAAGGACTTCCTGTTCCAGCCGCTGCAGCGGCGCACGCCGATCGGCGCGCTGTCGGGCGGCGAGCGCGGCCGGCTGATGATCGCGCGGGCGCTCGCAAAACCCTCCAACATGCTGGTGCTGGACGAGCCGACCAACGATCTCGATCTCGAGACGCTCGACCTGCTGCAGGAGCTTCTGGCCGACTACAAGGGCACGGTGCTGCTGGTCAGCCACGATCGCGACTTCATCGACCGCGTCGTCTCGGCGACGCTGATCTCGGATGGCGATGGCGTCTGGACCGAGTTTGCCGGCGGCTACACCGATATGCTGGCGCAGCGTGGCCGTGGCGTCGGGGCGAAAGTGAGGGCGCCGGTCGGCAAGGCGCAGTCTGCTGAGGACGCGCCGACCATCGCCGCAGCCGCGCCGATGGCGAAGCGAAAGCTCTCCTTCAACGAAAAGCATGCGCTGGAGACGCTGCCCGGCAAGATCGAGGTCCTCCAGGCCGAAGCCGCGAAGCTCAATGCGGCGGTCGCGGGCGATCTCTACACGCGCGATCCCAAGCTCTTCGCCAAGGCCACGACGCGCCTGGAACAGATCTCCCGCGAGATCGCCGGTTTCGAGGAGCGCTGGATGGAGCTGGAGACGCTGCGCGAGGATATCGGGGCGTAAGGCCTGGAAGTCTGGGATAATGGGCGGAGGCAGACCATGAGACTGAGCGGCAAGACGGCACTGATCACCGGCGCGGCGCAGGGCTTCGGCTTCGGCATCGCCGAGACCTTCGTTAGGGAAGGCGCCCGCGTCGCGCTGCTCGATCTCAACGGGGAGAAGGCGCAGGAGGCGGCCAGCGCGATCGGGGGCGGGGCCTTTGCCGTGACCTGCGACGTCGCAAGCGCCCGCAGCGTCGACACGGCAGTGGCACAGGTCATCGCCGCCTTCGGGCGGCTCGACATCATCGTCAACAATGCCGGCACGACCCATCGCAACATGCCGATGACCGAGGTGACGGAAGCAGAGTTCGACCGGGTCTTCGCGGTCAACGTCAAGTCGATCTATCTGATGGCGAAGGCGACCGTGCCGCATTTCCGCGAGCATGGCGGCGGTGTCATCCTGAACATCGGCTCGACGGCGGGCGTCCGGCCGCGGCCCGGCCTGACCTGGTACAACGGCTCGAAAGGCGCGGTGAACCTGCTCTCGAAGTCGATGGCGGTCGAACTGGCGCCGGACCGCATCCGGGTCAATGCGATCGCGCCGGTGGCCGGCGAGACGCCGCTGCTGGCGACCTTCATGGGCGAGGACACGCCCGAGAAGCGCGCCCAGTTCCGCGCCTCGATCCCTTGGGGCCGGCTCTCAACGCCGCAGGACATGGCCAATGCGGCGCTGTTTTTGTGCTCCGACGAGGCGGAGATGGTGACGGGGACGGTGCTGGCCGTCGATGGCGGCCGCTGCATCTGAGCAGCACAGCCGTCATTCCGGACAAGCCGCGAAGCGGCGCCGATCCGGAATCCATCATTGAGCGCTATCGTGTCTTACGATGGATTCCGGGTCTGCGCTTCGCTTGCCCGGAATGACGGCTGATGCTGTCGGGAGCTTTAAACCAGCTTGGTGTGCAGCGCGATCTCCTGGCGGCGCATGACGGTCCCGTCGAGCTCGAAGCAGCGTTGCTCCAGGGTGATGTGCGGCGCTTTCGCGTCGCCCTCGATCCGGAACAGGTGCCAACTCGCCATCTCGCCATGGCCGAGCGGCCCGATCGAGGCCGAGGGCACGCCGACGATGGGCACATCGCGCCCGAGCCCGGGCCGCCAAGCGAGCGAAAACCGGTGGTTATGGCCGTGGAGGACGAGATCGGCGCCTTTGCGGGCGAGCATGGCCTCGAAGGCGGTGGCATCGACCAGTTCGCGGGAGCGCCTCGCACCCCCGACATAGGGCGGGTGATGGATCAGTACGACGCGGATCAGGCCCTCCTCGCGCGCGCGATCGAGCAGGACTTCGGCCCTGGCGATCTGCTCGCGGCCGACTTTGCCCGTCGCCATCAGCGGCAGGGTCGGGACGCCGGTGTTGAGCCCGATCAGGGCGATATTGCCGGCTCGACGATACCAGGGATAGCCGACCTCACCATCGTCTCCGACAACCCAGGGGGCCAGGATGCCGGCGAGTGCCTTGAGCGAAGAGCGCGTATAGGCGTCATGGTTGCCCGGCACGAAGCTGACCGCATCGCGCGGCCCCAGCGTATCCAGGAAGGTCACGGCCGTCCTGAACTCCTGCGGCAGGCCGATATGGGAGACGTCGCCGGTGCAGGCGACGTGGTCGGGCAGCTGAGCGCGGATATCCGCGACGATCAGTGCCAGAATGTCCATGTCATGGGCGTGGCGGCGCTTGCGACGCCAGTTGACGTAGCCGGTCGCGCGCTTGCCGAGCAATTGATGCAGCGCAAACCTTGCGATCGGGGCAAGGTGCGGGTCAGACAGGTGCGCGAGCTTGAACACGGCTTAAGCGCTTGCCCCGCGACCCATCCCCCGTCAAGCGCCGAAACGGACACGCTTGCGCGTGTTCGTCTCTCGACAAGGCGTCAGTTGGCCGCGCCGGTCAGTTCGGACACGATACGCGAATCGGTCAAGGTCAGGGCAGGCTGCCAGATGAAAGCAGGCTTGGCACGAAACCAGGCAAGGATGAATGAGAGCAACATGACGCGGGTCCCCAGCGATGAAGCAGTGCTATCTGCCTGGTTTGCGGCGCGTTTGTGACGTATGGGAACCTGCAGCGGCCATCTGCTATGCGCCAATTGCATAGACAAATCATAAACCATAAGGGGAGGGGCATGACGGAGCGCCTGTCGGAAACCAGCACCAGGGAGCCTGAAGCCGGGCTGACGCGGCTTCAGCGGCTGCAGGTCCGCGTGCTTCATACCTATTTTCGGCTCGTGCGCGGCATGACGCTGGGGGTGCGTGCGGTCGTCCTGAACGGAGCCGACGAGGTCTTCCTGATCCGGCATACCTATACGCCGGGCTGGCAATTGCCGGGCGGCGGTGTCGAGACGGGGGAAACGTTGAGCGAGGCGCTGGCCAAGGAGCTGCGCGAAGAGGGCTGTATCCGGATGACGGGCCTCGCTCAGCTTTACGGCATCTATTTCAATCGGAAGGTCTCGCGTCGCGACCATGTCGCGCTCTATGTCGTCCGGGAGTTTGTCGTCGACGCGGTCAAGAAGCCGGATATGGAGATCGCCGAGGCGCGCTTCTTTCCGCTCGACGCCCTGCCGGGGGGTCTGACGCCGGCGACGCGGCGACGTCTGGCCGAGGTTGCCGGGGGCCTGGCGCCCGCCGCCGATTGGTGAGCATCGACCGCCGTGGACGACCACGCGACGCTCTGCTACAGCGCCGCCTCATGACGACTGGGCACCTCATCTCCCTGCTGCGACGACCGACGCGCTGAACGCGCTTGCCGGCATGGCCGCGCCTTGCGCGGACCCTGCGTTCACACCGTCCAGCTTTGTTCTGCCGCCCGCAGGTTTGCCGCCGTCATGACCTCCTTGCCTTTGACCATCCGCCATGAGCTTCCCGTCGATGCCCCCGCGATCGAGCGTCTGCATGAACGTGCCTTCGGTCCGGGCCGTTTCGCTCGCACGGCCTTTCGCCTGCGCGAGGGCGTGGCGCCCGACCCGGCTCTGACCTTCGCGGCCCATGTAGGTACGTTCCTGGTCGGTTCGATCCGGCTGACGCCGGTGTCGGTCGGCGGCCACAAGGCCCTGATGCTGGGGCCGCTTACAGTCGATCCCGCCTTTGAGGGGCGTAGGATCGGCGCAGCCCTGATGAACAAATCGATCGAGGCAGCGCGGGAGGCGGATCACGAACTCATCTTACTGGTGGGGGACGCGCCCTATTATGCGCGCTTCGGCTTCACAGTGATTCCGCCCGGCCAACTCGTGCTGCCGGGCCCGGCCGATCCGGCGCGGTTCCTGGCGCTAGAACTGATCGAGGGCGTGCTGGCGCAGCGGCGGGGCGTGGTAACGGCGATCCGGTAGAAATCGTCATTGCGAGCGCAGCGAAGCAATCCAGACCGTCAGCGCCCTACGTCCGTCCCCCTTGATTGCTTCGCTGCGCTCGCAATGACGGGAAGGCCGTCAGGCGGCCGCGTCCGGGCGCCGGTTGAACTTGCGGCCGCTCTCGCCGATCCAGCCGGCGACGAGCGCGCCGAAGAGCAAGGCCAGACCGATCAGCCCGATAAAGAGCGGCGAGATCTGGACGCCGCGCACGATGCCGGAATCGCTGATGCGCAGGCCGATCCAGTCCGAGCCGGAAAACTGGCTGCCGGCCCGTACCGGCACAATGCGCGGCACCGTCACAGCGGAGCCGGTCTCCTGGCCGATGCGGCGCGAGGAGCCGCCACTGGCCTCGGTCAGCGCCTGAAGCGCGGACGGGTTGCTGACGACCTCCATCAACTCGCGCGGGTTTTCCGGCCCGACGCTGGCGAAGGCGGTGAGGTTGTCGCCGGCGATGCGGTGCAAGCCGAATTCGCTGCTGGGAATGCGGGCTGTGAACAGGCCGGGACGTCCGGGCTCAAGCGGGATCGAGCGCGACTGGCCGTCGGGCCCGGTGACGGTGAGGGGAGCCGGGTTGTCGCCCAGAGTCTGGCGCTCGACCTCGATCACACCGCCGCGCGCAACCGCCCGCAGCGCCTCCTCCTCGAGATCGGGCTCCTTCATCAGCCAGTGGCCGAGGCGGCGCAGCAGATCAAGATGCGGGCCGCCATCGCGGAAGCCGCGCGCCCAGAGCCAGGCATGGTCGGAGAGAAACAGCGCGACGCGGCCCTTCTGTTCGCGCGCGAGCACCAGCAGGGGCCGTTCGCCGGGCCCGGTCATGACCGAGGAGCCAGTGCGGGCGCGGGCGCCGACCATGCGCAGCCATTCCCCCCATTGCGGCGGCTCGACCTCGGAGCCCGGCAGGTCGCGCGTCACCGGGTGGCGTCGTCCGGGATCGCTGACGCGGGCGCGATAGGCCTCATCGATCACCGAACCATCGGGAATCGCCGGCAGGATCTGGTTGAGCGGCGTGCGGGCGAGTGACTGGCCGCCGGCATATTCCGGTCCGGCTGCGATCAGGAGCGCGCCGCCCTCGCGGACATAGCGGACGATGTTGTCGAAATAGACCAGCGGCAGGATCGACTGGTTGGCGTAGCGGTCGAAGATGATCAGGTCGAATTCCTTGATCTTGACCTGGAACAGCTCACGCGTCGGGAAGGCGATCAGCGAAAGCTCGTTGATCGGCGTGCCGTCCTGCTTCTCGGGCGGGCGCAGGATGGTGAAATGGACGAGGTCGATATTGGCGTCGGCCTTCAGCAGGTTGCGCCAGGTGCGCTCGCCGGGATGGGGCTCGCCCGAGACCAGCAGCACGCGCAGCTTGTCGCGCACGCCGTCGATGGTGATGACGGCGCGGTTGTTGGCGAGCGTCAGTTCGTTGTCGAGCGGGGCCGCCTCGATCTCGACGACATTGGGGCCGCCGCGGTCGATCCGCACCGGCACCGACACGGTCTCGCCGACGGTGACATCGCGTCGTGCGATGATCTCGCCATCGCGGCGGATGGTCAGTCCGGCGCGGCCGGGTCCGCCCTTTTCCAGCACGCGCAGACGCACGACCTGGTCCTTGCCGACGATGCCGAAGCGCGGCGAATCGACCAGCACGATGCGGCGGTCGATTTCGCGCTCGCGGCCCGTTGACAGCACATGCAGCGGTGCGCGCAGGCCCAGCGCCTCGGCGGTCGGCGGCGCATCATGGGCGAGCCCGTCGGTGATGACGATCGCGCCCGCGACACGCTCCGAGGGCACGTCTGCCAGGCTCGCGGCCAGCGCCTCGAACAGGCGCGTGCCGTCGCCCGAGCCCTGCGCGTCACGGACCTCGACGATGCGGGATTCGACATTGGTCAGGCCGCGCAACTGGCGCTCGACCTCGGCCTCGGCGGCCTGCGTCTGCGCCGTGCGGTCGGACAGGCGGTTCGACCCCGAACGATCGACCACGACGGAGACGACGTCCTTGACCGGCTCGCGATCCTCGAAAACCAACGACGGATCGGCGAGCGTCACCGTCAGCACGGCGAGCGCGAGCGCGCGCAGGATGGCGCTCTTGCCCGCCAATACGATCGCCGCGCCGGCCGCCAGGGCAGCCAGAGCGGCCAGGCCGATCAGCAGCGGCAGCGGGACGAGGGGGGCAAAGGAAAGGCTCCACATCAGATCGATTTCCTGTTCCAGCTCGGCCCCATGCGCGTCATCAGTCGCGTTAGGACACGGCAGGCACGACGCCACTCCCTCCCCCCCCCCCCC
>NZ_LJHQ01000074.1 GCF_001295925.1 Allobosea sp. AAP35
GAAAAGCCCGGCTCGGCCAGACAGCCAGCACGAAGAGGACGTGAGGGGGCTACGGCCCGGACAAAACGACAGGAGACCACCCCGACGCCAACCGGCAGCTTCAACAACGACGAAACGGCCGCCCCAACCGGAGCGGCCGTCCATGACTCCGAACATCTGCGTCCGCCTATTCTGCTGCTGCGGCGAACGCGACAGGCTCCTGCTTGCCCTCGACATCGCCGGAAGAAGTCCGCAAGGCTGCCGGCAGCCAGTCCGTCTCGACCAGAAGCCGCTCGGCCCCGGGCCCATGCTCGTCGTTCCAGTCGAATCGTCAGGCTCGCCAGGATCAAAGCTCAGCGGCAAAAGTTCGGTCGCTAGGCAGCCGGCGTTATCGCATTGCCACATTGGGCATGGCGAACCACGCGAGAGCCACCGCCATAACGAAGGCGATCGCAGAATCTACGCGAGCAGCATGGGCTGAATTGCGGTTTCCTCGCGCGCATTTCGCCAGATGGGGCAGGTCAGTATGTGCATATCGCCACGCGAGTGATGAGGGTCAAAATCGAAATAGTTCTCAAGAAGATCGCTCGACCGAACGAAGTTTTTAGGGAGCCTCACGGCGAGTCTAGTCTTGTAGGTGCCAAATTGGCTTCCGAGTTCATTATTTGGGCGCGGTTCGTCAATGATATGCTGGATTGCATCTTGACCCAGGCCAACGCCTCGAAATTTACTCAATACACCAACAAACCAAAGCCGAATGTCTCGATGCGTCAGGCCTGCTTCGCGAGAAAGCTCGTCGCTTGAGATCCAGTTTGAAGACACCGCAAAGCCAGCTCTGACGTGGTTTTTCGTTTCGATTATGTAAAATCTTGTGTCCCAATCCGGCTTGTTATCGGTAGGATTTCGAGACAGACCATCAATTCTGAACGACCTCTTTGTGAATAACCTGGCAAAGGTAGGTTCCGGATATGGGTACTCCCCGCCTTCCGTATGAAGAGCAGCGTCGAGAGCAGAAATGAACTCATAATCGTCATCGCGGGCGGAACGAACAGGCATGAAAAAGCTCCGAGATTGCAGCCCGTAGGTAGCGACTATCGATTATTCTTCAGGAAATTGATTTCGTTAAATTTGCTCCAATTGTCGTTCTGCGGAAATTTCGATTGCGACGAGGCCCCCGCACCGGTGCGAGGGCCTCTTTCGATGTCACTCCTGCGTGCGCCTTGACCAGATGAGGGAGAAGGCTCCGGCGGTGTCGGCGTCCTCGATAAGGGTCGCGTAGATCGCGGCGTTGAAGCTCGGATCGTCGAGCTTGGCCGAGAGGTACGGGCGACCTTCCTTTGAGGTCTTGGCCCATGCCGCGCCGATTTCAGTCTTGCCGGCGAAGAGCCGGTGGCTGGGGCCCTTGTCGCTTTCGCTCTCGTTTCGGACGAAGCGGACCTTGCTGGTGAGGGTCAGCGTGTTGATCGCACCGGTGAAGCCGTTTTCGTCCTTCTTGAAGCTGCCGATCGTCGCCATGGTTCAGTCTCCTGTCGTTTTGTCCGGGCCGCGACCACCGCGTCCTCGATGGCGT
>NZ_LJHQ01000075.1 GCF_001295925.1 Allobosea sp. AAP35
CAGCGCGCTCTGGAACCTCCTTCGAGACGAAGCCTTCGGCTTCTCCTCAGGATGAGGGCTGAGGGTTGGCCACCAGGAAAAGAGCAGCCCCCATGACCACCGCGGCGATCGGCATCGACTTCGGCACCACCAATAGCGTCGTTGCGCTCGCCCAATCCGATGGTTCGGTGACGACGCGCTCCTTCGCCACGCGGGGCGGCGCCGTCGATGCCTATCGCTCCGCGCTGATGTTTTGGCGCGAGGGGCGCCCGCCGCAGAGCCGCATCGCCCATGTCAGTGGGCCCGACGCGCTCGACATGGCGTTGGGCATGACCACCGAGCATCGCTTTCTGCAATCGCTCAAGACCCATCTTTCCAGCCGCGCCTTCCAGGAGACGCGGCTGTTTGGCAAGCTGTTCGGGCTGGAGGATCTGATCGCCGTCTTCCTGACGGATATCGCCGCAGGCCTCGACGACCTCGCCGAGACGCCGCTGGTGTCGGGCCGGCCGGTCGTCTTCGCCGGAGAGCGGCCCGACGAGGATCTGGCGCTCGGCCGGCTCAAGGCCTCCTATGCCAAAGCCGGCATGCCGCAGGTCGACTTCGCCTATGAGCCGCTCGGCGCCGCCTATTGGTATGCCCGCGATCTGAAGCAGTCGCAGACCATGCTGGTTGCCGATTTCGGCGGCGGCACCAGCGACTTCTCGGTGATGCGCTTCGAGCCCGGCGGGGCAGGGCCTGGCGGGGCAGCGTTTGGCGGAGCAGGGCGGCTGGAGGCGATCCCGCTTTCGCATGCCGGCGTCGGCGTGGCCGGCGACACCTTCGACTACCGCATCATCGAGCACGCCATCTCGCCCGCGCTCGGAAAGGGCACCGATTACCGTTCCTTCGAGAAGCTGCTGCCGATCCCCGCGCATTACCACGCCGCCTTTGCGCAATGGCACCGCCTGTCGCTGATGAAGAGCCGCGAGACCATGGCCGAGCTGAAGGCGCTGATCCGCGATGCGGTCGAGCCGGGCAAGCTCGAGGATCTTCTGACCGTGATCGAATACGATCTCGGCTACGAGCTTTACCGGGCCGTTTCGGCCGCCAAGATCGCGCTGTCTGGTGCGAGCGAGACGGTGCTGCGATTCAAGCAGATGGGCGTCGAGATCGAGCGCCGCATCACCCGCGCCGATTTCGACGGCTGGATCGCAGCCGATGTCGGCGCCATCGAGACGGCGCTGGACCGGGCATTGGCCGAGGCGCGTGTCGAAGCCGGCGCGATCGAGGCCGTGTTCATGACCGGCGGCACCTCGCATGTGCCGGCCGTTCGCGCGCTGTTCGACCGCCGCTTCGGCGCGCAGCGGATCCATGTCGGCGATGCCTTCCGCTCGGTCGCGAGCGGGCTCGCCCTGCTGGCGCTCGACCGGACGCGCGCCCCGGTCGCAGCCTGAGCCCGGCTCTTCGCCTTGCCCGCAGGCCGGTGCGGGGCTACACCACGGACCCGAAGCCGTCTGGAGCACTTTGATGTCGTCTGATGCCGATCTGCTCGCCGACCGCCGCAGCCTGCGCCGCAAGGTGACGTTATGGCGCCTCCTCGCGGTCGTCGGCGTTCTCGGCGCGGCCGTCGTCGCGGGCCTCGCCTGGACCGGGCGCACGCCCGGCTCTCTCAGCCAGGCCCATATCGCCCGGGTCACGATCTCCGGGTTCATCTCGGGCGACCGGCGCACGCTGGAACTGGTGAAGTCGCTGGAGGAGAGCAGCGCCGCGGCCGTTCTGGTCCGGATCGACAGCCCCGGCGGCACGGTTAGCGGCTCGGAGGCGCTCTACGATGCGCTCCGCCGCCTGGCTGCCAAGAAGCCGATGGTGGCGGTCGTTGATGGTCTTGCAGCGTCGGGCGGCTATATCGCCGCGATCGGCTCGGATCGGATCGTGGCGCGTCAGACCTCGCTCGTCGGCTCGATCGGCGTGCTGTTCCAGGTCCCCAATGTGGCGCAGTTGCTGGACACGATCGGCGTCAAGGTCGAGTCGATCAAGTCGAGTCCGCTGAAGGCCGCGCCGAGCGGGTTCGAGCCGACCTCGCCGGAAGCCCGTGCCGCGCTGCAGCGCGTCGTCGACGACAATTACGACTGGTTCAAGCGGTTGGTGCGCGAGCGCCGCCGGCTGGCCGAGCCCGAGGTGGCGGTCGTGTCCGACGGGCGCGTCCATACCGGGCGGCAGGCCGCCGCGCTCAAACTGGTCGACGAGATCGGCGGCGAGCCGGAGGCGATCGCCTGGCTCGAGCGCGAGAAGGGCGTGGCGAAGGGTTTGACCGTGCGCGACTGGCGCCGCCGCAGCGAATCCTCCTCCTACGGGCTGTGGAGCGCCGGCGAGGCGATGGCCCGGGCCGCCGGGCTCGACAGCCTGGCCGCGTTGCTGGCCCGCGCCGCCGATCAACCGCTCGGTTTGCGTCTTGACGCGCCCATGGCGCTCTGGCAGCCTGCCCTCGAAAAGTGATGTTGATACAAGCGGTTATATTGCAACGATGATTAAATCAGAACTCGTTCAACGCATCGCCGAGCGCAACACGCATCTCTATCAGCGCGATATCGAGAACATCGTCACGGCGATCCTCGACGAGGTCGTCAAGGCGCTCTCGCGCGGCGACAGGGTCGAGCTTCGGGGCTTCGGCGCGTTTTCCCGCAAGGCGCGCTCCGCCCGGATCGGCCGCAACCCCCGCACGGGTGACGCGGTCGAGGTCGAAGAGAAATTCGTCCCCGTCTTCAAGACGGGCAAGGAACTGCGCCTCAGGCTCAACGACAAGGCGTGATCTCGGGGAGGGCGCTCAGGCGACGGGAAGTCGGCGCCAGAAGCGGATCGTGATCTGGAGATCGTGCAGCTGTCCGAGCTGATTGAGATCGTGCGATCTCGCAAAGGAACGCCAATGAAATCCTTCTTCAAGGCCTTGATCCTGGTTCCGATCGCGCTGGCGGTGGTGCTGTTTTCGGTGGCCAATCGGGCGCCGGTGCGGGTGTCCTTCGATCCCGTCAGCCGCGACGCGCCGCTCTTTGCCTTCGACGTGCCGCTTTTTGCCGTCGTCCTCGCTGCGCTGGCGCTCGGCGTGCTGATCGGCGGCCTCGCCTCCTGGCTGGGCCAGGGCAAGCACCGCAAGGCGGCCCGCCGCAACCGCCGCGAGGCCGAGACCTTGCGCTCCGAGACGCAGATGCTGCGCGCTGCCGTTCCCGACTCCGCCCTGCCGGCTTTGACCAACGGGCGGGCCTGATGCGGCTGTTCGCACCGGCCGACATCGACGCCGCGCTCAGCTTTCCCGGATTGATCGACACCCTCGCCGACGCTTTCCGCGGCGATGTCGTGGTGCCGCCGCGCGCGCATCATCAGATCGAAAGGGCGGGCGAAAGCGCGGTCCTGCTGATCATGCCGGCCTGGAGTGCGGCGAACGCCGCCAGGCCCTATATCGGCACCAAGATCGTTTCGGTGTTCTTCGGCAACGGCGCGCGCAACCTGCCTGGCGTCATGGGCGCTTATCTGCTGATGAATGGGGAAACCGGCGAGCCCATGGCCGTGATGGACGGCAACCGCCTGACCCTGTGGCGCACGGCCGCCGCCTCGGCTCTGGCCGCACGCACGCTTGCCAATCCAGCGGCGCATAAGTTGCTTATGGTCGGGGCCGGAGGGCTCGCGCCCTTCCTGATCAAGGCGCATCGCGCGGTGCGGCCCCTCACCGACATCGCGATCTGGGCGCGGCGTCCCGAGGCATCCGAAGCGGTCGTCGCTCAACTCGCCGCTGATGGGATCGAGGCTCGCGCCATCACCGATCTCGAAGGCGAGGCCCGCACGGCCGACATCATCTCCTGCGCCACCAACGCGACGCAGCCTTTGATCCAAGGCCGCTGGCTCAAGCGCGACGCGCATCTCGATCTGGTCGGCGCCTTCACGATGGAGATGCGCGAAGCCGACGCCGAAGCCCTGGAGCGGGCGCGCGTCGTGGTCGATTCAGCCAAGGCCATCGACGAGGGCGGCGATGTCGCCATCGCAATCGCCGAGGGCAGCTACGCCGCCGACAGGATTGCCGGCACGCTGGCAGATCTCTGCCAAGGGCGCATTCCGCCGCATGCTGACGGGGGCGAGATCACCCTGTTTAAATCGGTGGGCGTCTCGCTCGAGGATCTGGCCGCCGCGATCGCGGTCTGGGAGCATGGCTCTCCCGCGTGACGAGGCTCAACCCGCCCTGACACCAGGCCAGGCGATGCGCGTCAGACGCGCACCGGCGCGCCGCCAAGTGCGCCGAAGAACCAGAGCAGCAGCACGACCACGAGCGCGAGGCCCAGAACGCCGCCCAGGCCGTTATTGCCGTAGGAGCGGTGGCCGTAATAGCCGCCACCGCCGATGAGCAGCACGACCAGCAGCACGATGACAAGCGTCGACATGGCGAAAACCCTTTGACTGCGCATCGTGTGATCGATGCGACCTCATGTCAGGGGCAACGCGAGGCGCGCGGGCCGGGTTCCCTGGGCCGGCGATGACGGGGCGCTGAATCAGCCGCAGGCGTCGGCTACTCCGCCTTGGCGCCGACCTCCTTGATCAGATCGCCCCATTTCTTCATCTCGGTCTGAAGGAAGGCGGCGAGTTCGGTGGGCGTTCCGCCGACCGGCTCGGCGGCGAGCAGGTCCATCCGCGCCCGCAGAACCGGGTCCGCCAGACCGGCCTTGGTCGCGACCTGGATCTTGTCGATGATCGCCTGAGGCGTTTTGGCGGGCGCAAACAGGGCAAACCAGGACGAAACATCGAAGCCCGGCACGGTGTCGGCGATCGGCGCGAATTCGGGCGCGGCCGGCGAGCGCTTGGCGGTGGTGATGCCCAGGCCCCGGATCGAGCCCGCCCGGACATGCGGCAACGCCTGGGTGATGTTGTCGAAGATCAGGTCGATGCGCCCGCCGATCAGGTCCTGCGTCGCCTGCGCCGTGCCGCGATAGGGCACATGCACCATCTTGGTCCCGGTCAGCTTCTGAAAATACTCGCCCGAGAGATGCACGGAGGTGCCGATGCCAGACGAGCCATAGGTCAGCTTGCCGGGGTGGGCCTTGGCATAGGCGACAAGCTCCGCGACCGACTGGACCGGCAGATCCTTGTTCACGACCAAGAGGTTCGGCACCATCGCGACCATGCTGACGGGCGCGAGATCCTTGACCGGATCATAATTGAGCCTGGCGTAGAGATACTGGTTCGTCGCCATGCCCACCGAGACGATCAGCAGCGTGTCGCCGTTCGGCTCGGACTTGGCGACAGCGTCGGTGCCGATATTGCCACCCGCACCGGCCCGGTTCTCGACAACCAGATTGATGCCCCAGGTCTGGCCGAGCTTGTCGGCGACAAGCCGGCCGAGCACGTCGGTCGCTCCCGCCGGCGGGAATGGGACGACCAGCTTGACGGTGCGCCCCTGCGGCCAGGCGGTTTGGGCGAAGCCTGCCATCGGTGCGGCGACCGTGGCCCCAAAGCCGGCGAGCAGCGCGCGGCGGTCGATTGTGAAATCTGTCATGCTCGTCGTCCTCCCGAAGGCGCGGCGGGTTCCGGATCTTGACCGTCCAGCTGGCGCGCCAGCCCGAAGCTGCCTTCGCGCCGGCCGCTTGTCCATCGCCAAAAACGCATCCGCGTGCTTGACCTTTGTCGCATGCCCGGCCGAGTCTCTGGCCATGTCGACACTGAATCGCACCTTCGCCGCCATCTCTGCGCTCCTGATCGGGGCGTTCCTGCCCTGGGCGGGGCAGGCGCAATCCACCGCCGACGAAGAGGCGAGGCGTCGGGCCGCCAACATCGCCGCTTTCCCCGAGGCTGCGCGATCGCTGTTTGGTCAGAAGACGGCGCCGGCCAGCATGCAGGCGCGTGCCATCGGCTCCTATGCGCGGGGCTGCCTCGCTGGTGCCACCGCACTGCCGGTCGATGGCCCAAGCTGGCAGGTGATGCGGCTCAACCGCAACCGCAACTGGGGTCACCCGGTCCTGATCGACTATCTCGAGGACCTCGCCCGCGACGTACCCAGGATCACCGGCTGGCCCGGCCTGCTCGTCGGGGACATCTCGCAGCCGCGCGGCGGACCGATGCTGACCGGGCATGCCTCGCACCAGATCGGCCTCGACGCCGACATTTGGCTGACACCGATGCCGCGAGCCCGGCTTGACCGCGAGGCGCGCGAGAACATGCCCGCCGTCAACATGGCCCGGGCCGACTGGCGCGACGTCGATCCGAAGCATTGGACGCCGGCCCATACCCGCCTGATCAAGGCCGCCGCCAGTGAGCCGCGCGTCGAGCGCATCTTCGTCAATCCGGCCCTCAAGGTCGCGCTCTGCCGCGATCCCGGCGCCGACCGCTCATGGCTGAACAAGGTCCGCCCGATCTGGGGTCACAACTATCATTTCCACATCCGCATGAGCTGCCCGGCCGGTATGGCGAGTTGCAGCGGGCAGGAACCGCCGAATTTCGGTGATGGCTGCGGCGAGGAGCTGACGGGCTGGATCGAACGCCAGCGCGCTGCGATCTTCGCCCCGCCGAGGCCGCCCCGCACCGGACCGGCGCCGAAGCCCAAGCCGCCCATGTCGCTCGAAGCGTTGCCGGCCGAGTGTCGGCAGGTCCTGGTCTCGCGCTGAAGGTCGCCTTCAGCGTCGCGTGCCGGTCGTCCGCCCCGAACTATACGCGAACGGGTCTCGCTGCGGCGTGATCGCGGGCTGGGCCTGGTCGTAGCCCTCCTGGTCGAGAACGCCGGTACCCTCGTCGTCGCCGACGATCATTTCTTCCGTCGGTGGCACCGCGCCCGGCAACATCAGCGGCCCGCGCTGCTCGCTCGGCAGAGGCTGGTACCGCGCCTGCCCGGGCTGGTTGTAGCGGGGCTGGTTCAGCGGCTTGTTGTCATATTCTTCGAGGAAGCGGCGCTGGCTCTCCAGCCCCTGTACTCCAGGCGCTTGCCTGCCCGTGGTCGCCACGGGATACGCCCCTGAGACCGCACCCGGCGGCCGCATCCCTCCCGCGCTCGGCTGGCGCAGCAGGCCGCCGCCGGCGACCATGGCCGGTGCGCTGTCGCGCAGGCTCGGCTGCGCCATCGAATAGGGCCGCGCCGGATCGGGCGGCGGCAGATTGTGGTTCGGCGTGTATTTGATCACCGGCTTGCAGATGCGCCGGCCCTTGGAATGCCGGGCCAGGTCGATGTGGAAATGGTCGTAGTGGAACATGTCGGCGCCGGGGCCGAGCACCGTCGAGAAATGCTCGCAGGCCCCGACGAAGACCTCGCGCAGGAAATTCTGCTCCTCGGGCGAGCCGCGCCAGCCATCCTTGACGGTGATGTTGCGCCCGTCATTCAGGCGGAAGGAGAACACATCGACGGCATTGCCGAAGGCATGCTCGGAGGTCCGCCTCGTGCCGGTGCCGTTGTTCATGGCACGGCAGGAGTAGGATCCTGCCCGCATCTCGATGACCTGCGCACCGAGGACGTTCATCGCGGCCGGCTGAACCACCTCGGCGAGCCATTTGTCGGTGGTCGCGACGACGGGGCAGGACAGAGTCGCGCTGCTGGTCAGGCCGATGCCGCCATTGGCGAAGGCCGAGACCTTCAGTGGCTTTTCCATGCCGCAGGTGCCGGGGCCGTCGATCGGCTTGCCGCGCAGACTGACATAGGCGGAGAGCTGGACCTGGCGCGAGGCCATACAGGCGGCTTCCGCCTGGTCGCGCCAGGCGGCGCGCTGAGCCTTCTGGAAATTGCCGCAGCCCGCCAGGCCGGAGCCGAGCAGACCAAGACCGATAAGGGCAAGGTGGACGCGTCGCATGACCGTTCAAATGCGACCCGCTTCGTGAACGGTTTCTCAACCGGGTGCGCCCGGCACGACACAGCCGGATTAACTTTGGCGCCGAGGTTAATCGCGCCTTACCGCGGATGCAGAGCCGTTAACCGCCCGGCCGGCTTTGCGCGATCGAAACGCCATGCCAGAGAGGCGCAAGGCTACGCTGGGGAGTGAACGAACGCATGACGGGCAAGGCACGCTTCATCTTCCCCGTCCTGATGGCCGGCATCATGGCTTTCCTGATGACGGCGCTGGTCACCTGGCTCAATCTCGGCCTCCCGCCCGATTTCGTCAGGCACTGGCTGGCGGCCTTCGCCATCGCCTGGCCCTGTGCCGCCGCGACCGCCTTCATCGCCATCCCGGTCGCGCGCCGCGCCACGGGGCTGATCATCCGCGTCATCGGAGAATGACATGCAAAGCCTGCGCGACATCCTGAACCGCATTGCGACCGGCGAGACCTCCCCGGAGCAGGCGCTGGCCTTCAGCGCGGCACGCATCGCGCAGCGGGAGCCGGCGATCCAGGCCTTTGCCAGCCAGCCGGAGACCCTGGTGCCAGGTCAAGGTCCGCTCGCCGGCATCGCCTGCGGCGTCAAGGACATCATCGACACGGCCGATTTGCCGACAGGGATGGGCTCGTCGATCTATGAAGGCTGGCGCCCGCGCGCCGACGCGCCGATCGTCATGGCGCTGAAGGGCGCCGGCGCGACCGTCGCCGGCAAGACTCACACCACCGCCTTCGCCTTCCTCGATCCCGCACCGACGCATAATCCCCATGATCCGACGGCGAGCCCGGGGGGCTCCTCGGCCGGCTCGGCGGCGGCCGTGGCCGCGGGCATGATTCCGCTCGCCATCGGCACGCAGACCGGCGGCTCGGTGATCCGCCCCGCCGCCTATTGCGGCGTCGCAGCGATCAAGCCGTCCTATGCCCTGCTGCCGACCATCGGCGTGAAGCCCTTCTCCTGGTCGCTCGACACGCTCGGGCTGATGGCGGCGCGCGCCGACGATCTCGGGCTGGCGCTGGCGGCCATCACCGGCCGCGCCGCTCTCGACGCGCCGGCCGCCAGCCTCGCCGGGCTGCGGATCGGCATCCACCATCAGCCTTACGCCGGCGCGCCCGAGCCAGCCTCGGCAGCAGCGCTGCAGCGCTTTGAGGAACTGGCGGCGCAGGCCGGCGCCGCGCTCGTCCCGCATGCCGGGTCCGTTGCGCTGGCCGAGGCCTATCAGGCCCATGGCCCGCTCCAGGATTGGGAGGCGACGCAGGCGCTCGCCTGGGAATACGCCCATCGCCGCGAGGCGCTGCCTCCCAAGCTGCGCGCCTATCTTGATGCCGCGCGCGCGACCACGCCGGCCCAGTATGACGAGGCCCGACGCCTTTCGCGCCGGGGCCGCGACGCAGCCCGCAGCTTCTTTGCCGAGGTCGATGTTGTCGTCACCTACGCAGCCCCCGGTGAGGCGCCCGATACGATGAACTCGACCGGCGATTCCCGCTTCAACCGCCTCTGGACGCTGCTCGGCGTGCCCTGCCTGACCGTGCCGCTCATGCGTGGCCCGCGCGGACTGCCGGCGACCGTGCAGATCATGGCGGGGTTTGGTCGCGACGAGCATGTCATCGCTGTGGCGAAGGCGCTGGAAAGCCATGTTTCGGCAGGGGTCTAGCGCAGGTTATCCCCAAAACTCTTCAATGCTTTAACCGCTGCTTAAGCATACTCTTGGCTTTGCCGTGTTCGCGCCACGCTTCTGCCCCCTTGCGGCCGCCGCCAGTTCTGCTAGCCTGATGTCAGGTCAATGACACAGGAGGATGTGATGAGCCTCACGCTACGTCTCGACCGGTTGGTCATGGGGGCGGCCTTCGTTTTCATGATGCTGATCGTTTTGGGTGCGTTCTGACGGACGTCAGTCTCGAGTCGCTGAGACCGCAAGAGCCTTAATGCCGCGCCGCCGGGACATCGTCCCGGCGGCGTTCGCATGAAAGGCCATGGTCGGGAAAGACCCGCACGAGAGCGCTCGGCATCGACGCTTTCAGCTTTCAGGGCAGGGCGTCTCGCTGATCTCCCAGGACATCATGTTGATGACGCGGCCGCATCGGCCCAACCTGCGTCCCTGGCTGGTGCGGATGCAGGCCGTGGCGCCTTCCGTGATCTTGCGTCCCTCGTTCCAGCAGAAGCACAGCGGTTCGGGCGCCTGCGCCAGCCTTGGCGGGTCGATCGCGGTGGCCGGCGCGACGGTTTGAGCGCGCAGGGTCTGGGATCCGAAGGCCAATACCAGCATCGCCAGCCCCATAGGCAACGTTTGGGCATGTCCGTTCGGCTTGCGCATTACGCCGACACGCGCCGTTGGAACGGCGATCATGGTGGGCCTCCCGCATGACGATCAGGGGTTGGCGACGACCGGAGCGACAGATTAGCACCGGAACGCCGATCCGCCCAGCGTCGCTATAGTTTCAATTTATTGTTATCTGCCAGAGCGTTATTCCCCTGATCTTGCGAAGTGCGCCGGCATGGACCATATTGTCGTCAAGAGAGCCCAAGGGGGGCTCCGGGAGGAACCATGTCTCTGATCTCGCTCGCCCGTCGCGGTCGTGTCGTCGCCGTGCTCGCTGGTGCCCTGCTGCTCGTCCCCGTGCTCGCCGAAGCGCGGCCCGGCGGCAAGGGCGGTTTCGGCAGCCGCGGTTCGCGGACCCAATCGGCTCCTGCCCCGACCAATACCGCGCCCAATGGCGCGCAGCCTTTCCAGCGCAGCGCGACGCCGTCGCAGGCAGCGCCTGCGGCCGGTGCTGCCGCCGCCGCAAGCCAGGCGGCCCGTCCATCCATGGCCCGCAACTTGATGATGGGCGTTGGCGCTGGCCTGCTCGGCGCCGGTCTGTTCGGCATGCTGTCGGGCGCCGGCTTCTTCAGCGGGCTTGCATCGCTGGCGGGTATGTTCGGCTTCCTGCTGCAGATCGCCCTGATCGGCGGCGCCATCTGGCTGGCCATGCGCTTCTTCCGCCGCCGCTCCGAGCCTCAGCTTGCGGGTGCCGGTGCGCCGATGCCGCGTGAGATGGACCGGCCGCAGCCGGCCGGCATGAACACGATGGGCCGCATGGGCGCGATGGCCGGTATGGGAGGCGCGACCGCTGCACCCCAGACCACGCCGATCGAACTGTCGGGTGAGGATTTTGGCCATTTCGAGCGGCTTCTGTCCGAGGTCAACACCGCCTATTCGAACGAGGACGAGAAGGGCTTGCGCGAGCGCGTCACGCCCGAGATGTTCGGCTTCTTCGATGAGGACCTGTCTGGCAATGCCCAGAAGGGCCTGGTCGACCGTGTTTCGGACGTCAAGCTGCTGCAGGGCGACCTCGCGGAAGCCTGGCGCGAGGGCAATCTCGACTACGCCACCGTCGCGATGCGCTTCAGCCTGATCAACGCGCTCTATGAGCGCGCCAGCGGCAAGGTCGTCGAAGGTGACGCCACCGTGCCGCAGGAGGTCACGGAGCACTGGACCTTCGTGCGCCCGCGCGGCGGCGCCTGGAAGCTCTCGGGCATCCAGCCGGCGGCCTGAGCCCACCTCGACTGACGAATTGGGGAAACGGCCGGGGCAACCCGGCCGTTTTTCGTTGCGCGCTTTCGGGTGTCGCATGGGCGCGATCCGTCCTATAGGGCAAGTCCGTTGCTTGCTTACATGCGACGTCATCCCGGACGGAGCGAAGCGGAGCTCCAGGATCCATCATAAGGCACGACATTGCTCGATGATCGGTCCCGGATCGCGCGGCTCCGCGCTTGTCCGGGATGACGGAGTGCTTCTTTCCCGGCCTGTCTGCCTTTGGAGACCCTGCCCATGTCCGATATGCGTCTCGTCGTCGTCGGTGCCGCAGGCCGCATGGGCCGGATGCTGATCAAGGCGATCCATGAGGCGCCGGGCTGCACCCTCGCAGCGGCGGTCGAACGCCGGGGTTCACCGCATCTCGGCCAGGATTCCGGATTGCTCGCGGGCCTTCCGGCCAGTGGCGTCCCGGTGACGGATGCTGCCGAACCGGCTTTCGCAGCCGCCGAAGGCGTGCTCGACTTCACCACCCCAGACGCGACGGTGGCGTTTGCCGCGCTGGCCGCTCAGGCGCGCATCGCCCATATCGTCGGCACCACCGGGCTCGAGCCGCAGCATCTGGCGGAACTGGCGGAGGCGGCGCGGCAGACCGCCGTCATTCGCTCCGGCAATATGAGCCTCGGCGTCAATCTGCTGGCGGCGCTCGTGCGCAAGGTCGCCGCCACGCTGGGCACCGATTGGGACATCGAGATCGCAGAGATGCATCACCGCATGAAGGTCGATGCGCCCTCGGGGACGGCCGTTCTCCTTGGCGAAGCAGCGGCGCAGGGACGCGCGGTCGATCTGGCGCAGCAGCGCGTCGCCGTGCGCGACGGCCATACCGGTGCGCGCGAGCCCGGTACGATCGGCTTTGCAACGCTGCGCGGCGGCACCGTCGTCGGCGATCACAAGGTCATCTTCGCCGGCGCGGGCGAGCGGCTCGAACTGAGCCATATCGCCGAGGATCGCGGGTTGTTCGCGCAAGGCGCGGTCAAGGCCGCGCTCTGGGGCAGGGGGCGCAAGCCGGGCTTGTATGCGATGGCCGATGTGCTCGGCCTCGATTCCCTGTAGCCCCGCATGATGACCCGGCTCGTCGTCGCGCCCGGAATCGTGCACTGGCCGGGCTATCTCGCTCCTGACGAACAGGCGGCGCTGGTGGCCGATCTGCGCGAGGTGGCGCGCCTCGCCCCCTTTTTTCAGCCGCGCATGCCCAAGACCGGCACGCCCTTCTCGGTCCGCATGACCAATTGCGGTGCGCTGGGATGGGTGTCGGACGAGGCCGGCTATCGCTACCAGCCGCTCCATCCGGCATCCGGCGCGCCCTGGCCCCCGATGCCGGCCGTTCTCGCGCGCGCCTGGAAGGACCTTGCGGCCTACCCGCACCCGCCCCAGGCCTGTCTGGTCAATTTCTACGAGGCCAGCGCAAAGATGGGCCTGCATCAGGACCGCGACGAGCAGGATTTCGACGCGCCGGTCGTCTCGCTTTCGCTCGGCGATACGGCAGTCTTCCGGATCGGCGGGACGCAGCGCGGGGCCAAGACCATGTCGCTGAAGCTGGCCTCGGGGGACGCGCTGCTCTTTGGTGGCGAGGCCCGGCTGGCCTATCACGGCATCGACCGCATCCTCGCCGGCTCCTCGGCCCTGCTGCCGCAGGGCGGACGCATCAACCTGACGTTGCGGCGCGTGACCAAGCCTTAAGCCCGCTCTTCCGCGTCATTGCGAGAACAGCGAAGCAATCCAGCTCTGCATGCATGGCCTTCGATGCTTCGCTGCGCCCGCAATGACGCGGAAGCGTCAACGCGGCTCGTCGGACCCCGGCAGACGCGGAAACGACCAGCCCAGCAGGATCGAGCCGGCGCGCAGGCCAAAGCCTGCCGCGAGGCCGCCCAGCATAATGAGGGCGGCACTCACGCCAAGCGCGGTGAGCAGCGCCGTCGCGGTGGCGCCGGCAGCCGCGGCCGTGACGTAGAAGTCCCGGCTCCACAAAACCATCGCGCGGTCGCCGGCCAGGATGTCGCGCAGGATGCCGCCGAAGGAGGCCGTGACCGCGCCCAGTGCGATCGCCGACAGCACTGGCACCCCAGCGGCGAGCGCCTTTTGCGTGCCGGCGACAGCAAACAGTGCCAGCCCCGCCGCATCGGCCCAGAGCAGCAGCCGCTTGGCGCTCCAGCCGTCGAGACGGCCGGGGCGCAGATAGGCGATGGTCCAGGCGACGAGCGCCACGCCGGCGCAGATGATCACGCCGAGCGGCGCTTCCACCCACCAAACCGTGCGGGCCAGCAGCAGGTCTCGCAAGGTGCCGCCGCCCGCGCCCGTCACCGTGGCGAGCAGGATGAAGCCGAACGGGTCCATGCCCTTGCGGGCGGCCACCAGCGCGCCGGTCAGCGCAAAGACGGCGACGCCAGCGGCTTCCAGCATCGCTCAGTGGCCGGTCTGGGCCGTATCGACGCCTTCGGTGGCGGGGGGCTTGGGCGCGCCGGCCGAAATCCCGACCAGCGCCGGCCGCAGCACGCGCTCGCCGATCTTGTAGCCCGACTGCACGACCTTGGAGACGAGCCCCTTGGCGACCTCGGCATCGGGCGCCTCGAACATCGCCTGATGCATGTTGGGGTCGAACTTCTCGCCCAGCGGTTCGATCTTGCGCACGCCATGACGTTCCAGCGTCTTGATCAGGTCGCGTTCGGTGAGATCCACGCCTTCGATCAGCGCCTTGAGTGCCGGCTCCTCGGTGGCGCGGGCCGTCTCGGGCAGGCTCTCGATCGCGCGGCGCAGATTGTCGGCCGAGCCCAGCAGGTCGCGGGCGAAGCTCGTCACGGCATAGGCCTTGGCGTCGCCGATCTCGCGCTCGGTGCGGCGGCGCAGGTTCTCCATATCGGCCAGCGTGCGCAGCAGCTTGTCCTTCAGGTCGTCGCGCTCGGCTTCGATCCTGGCGAAATTCTCCTGGATGATCTCCTCGGGCGACTGCAGCGTGGTTTCGTCGATGACGGGCTCGGCGTTGGGGTGATCCGGCGAGGAATTCTGCGTCATGGCGTCTTCCGATTCTGACATGGTCTGGCCTCCGGCATAGGGCGTAAGCTGGCGGCGTTCGTGGCCGATATCGGGCTTATGTCGGCTTTAATCAAGCGCGCGCGGGCACCTTCGCCTTGGTCGGGCCGGCCTTGTCGTGCCAGAAGCTGAACACGTCGAGCAGGGCGCGCCGGATCGTCAGCTGTCGCGCGGTCGAGACGATCTTCGCATTGGTCAAATCGGTGACGTAGAACACGTCGACCGCCTTTTCGCCGAAGGTCGCGATATGGGCCGAGGCGATGTTGAGGTTGAGCTTGCCGATCGCGGTGGTCAGATCGTAGAGCAGGCCGGGCCGATCGAGCCCGGCGATCTCCAGCACCGTGTGGCGGGCCGACAGCACATTGTCGATGATCACCTCCGGCGCGACCTGGAAGGTCTGGCCGCGTGGCGGCGGGGCGCGGCGCTGCGCCACGAGATCGGCGATCTTGATCTCGCCCTTCAGCGCCCGCTCGATCGCAGCCGCGATCCGCTCGGCCCGGCGCAACTCGTCGTCATCCAGATCGAAGGCGCGCGAGAGCGAGATCGTGTCGAGCACCAGCCCGTCCGTCGTGGTGAAGATCTGCGCGTCGACGATGTTGCCGCCGGCAGCCGCACAAGCGCCGGTGACGATCGCGAGCAGCCGCGGATGGTCGGGCGCGAGCACGGTGAGTTCGGTCACGCCGCGGAACTGGTCGGTCTCAACCAGCGTCGTGGTTGTACGGCCTTCCGTCTCCGCCCGTCGCATGAAGCGGGCATGCTTCTCCTGCTGGGCGACATCGACCTTGATCCAGTAGGCCGGGTAGTGCCGGGCGAGATGGGCCTCGCGCGCCGCCTCGTCCCAATCGGCGAGTCGCTCCTTCAGCGCATCCTGCTTCTTCTCGACCCGCGCCTTGCGCTCGATCACCGAATGGCCGCCGGCGAGCACGATCTCGGTCTCGTAATAGAGCGTGCGCAGCAACTGACCCTTCCAGCCGTTCCAGACACCGGGGCCGACCGCCTTGATGTCGGCGACAGTCAGGACCAGCATCAGCTTGAGCCGCTCCAGCGTCTGCACGGTCGCGGCGAAGCTCTCGATCGTCTTGGGGTCGCCCAGATCGCGGCTTTGCGCGACGGTCGACATGTCGAGATGGTGTTCGACCAGCCAGGCGGCCGTCTCGGTTTGTCCCTCGGTCAGGCCGAGCCTCGGCCCGAGCTTGCGGGCGATCTTCGAACCGGCAATCGAATGATCCTCGATCCGCCCCTTGGCGATGTCGTGCAGGAACAGCGCGACGTAGAGCGCGCGACGATTGGTGATCGTCGGCATGATCTCGTTGGCGAGCGGATGCTCCGACTGCAGGACGCCGGCATCGATCTCCGCCAGCACGCCGATGGTCCGGATCAAATGCTCATCGACCGTGTAGTGGTGATACATGTTGAACTGCATCATCGCGACGACGCGGCCGAAATCCGGCACGAACTTGCCCAGAAGCCCGGATTCGTTCATCCGCCGCAGCACGGCCTCCGGCGATCGGCGCGCCGTCAGGATCTCAAGGAAGATCCGGTTTGCGTCGGGGTCGTTGCGCAGCTGCGGCGTCACCAGGCGCAGCGATTGCGTCACCAGGCGGCTGGCATCGGGATGGATCGCGATGTCGTCGCGGCTGGCGATTTCGTAGAGCCGCAGCAGGTTGACCGGGTCGCGCCGGAAGGCGTCGGGGTCGACGACGTTCAGCCGCTGGCTCTTCAGCGTGAAATCGGGGTGTCCCAGCGCCCGCACCCGTTTGCGCTTGGCGAAGGAGCCGAGCAGGCGCGAGAGCGAGGCGCGCGGCTTCTGCTGGCGCGCCTCCAGCGCCGCGCAGACGATCGCGGTCAGATCGCCGACATCCTTGGCGACCAGGAAATAGGCCTTCATGAAGCGCTCGACCGGGGCCTGGCCGCTGCGCCCGGCATAGCCGATCGAAGAAGCGACCTGCCGTTGCAGGTCGAAGGACAGCCGCTCCTCTGCCCGCCCAGTGACAAAATGCAGCCAGCAGCGCACGCGCCAGAGAAACTCCTCCGAACGCTGGAACATCAGCAGTTCCTTGCGGTCGAACAGCCCGGCGGCCACGAGTTCGCGCACATCATTGACGCGATAGGCGTATTTGGCGATCCAGAACAGCGTGTTCAGATCGCGCAGGCCGCCCTTGCCGTCCTTGACGTGGGGCTCGACGAGATAGCGTGACGTGCCGGCTCGCCGCACACGCGTCTCGCGCTCCTGCAGCTTGGCCTCGGTGAAGGCCGGCGCCGTGCCCTCGACAACCTCGGCGCCGAAGCGGCGCACCATGTCATGGAACAACAGCACGTCGCCTGCAACGAAACGCGCCTCGAGCAGCGCGGTGCGCACCGTCATGTCGGCGCGCGCCTCGCGCACGCAATCGTCGAGCGAGCGCACCGAATGCCCGACCTTCAGCTTCAGATCCCAGAGCGGATAGAGCATCGCCTCGACGACGCTCTCGCCCCAGGCCGTCTGCTTGTGCGGAAACAGAAACAGGAGATCGACATCCGATCCCGGCGCCAGCGTACCCCGGCCATAGCCGCCGACGGCCACGACTGCGATCCGCTCGGACTCGGACGGGTTCACAACCGGATAGAGATGCTCCGTCGCCGCGACATGCAGGCAGCCGACGACGCCATCCATCACCGCCGAGAGATGCTGGGCGCAGATGAGGCCGTGGCGCGGACGCTTGAGCAGTTCACGGGCTGAGGCATGGCCCTGATCGAGAACCTCACGCAAGGCCGCGACCAGCGCGCCGCGTGCATCGGCGGCGGAGTGCGAACGGGTGCCGGCGAGCAGCTCGGCCATGGCACGCCGGGGGCTCGCCAAAACGGCATTGAAGTCGAGCACCGGCTGATCGGCGATGGATGACACCCGGCCTTGACCCTCGATGGCTGTCGTCTCGGGCATGCAGCCCCTGTCGCTGGTTAGCATGTGAAGCGGATTCGCAAAGCGCTTTAATTTCACGAATTAAGACGTGTAAATAAGCATTCAACATCTGCACCTGTACTGTTTGACATACAGAACGAATGGACCTAAAAGGCGGATACGCGCCGATTTGAGCCACCCGCTTGCGGGCGCGAAACAAGTGCAGCTAAAGCGTGGGGCATGGGCGCCAACCTGTCGCTCGGTCCCTTCGCGCATCGAAAGGGACCTCTCATGATCATCACGCGCCGTATCGCCATCGCCGGCCTTGCCGCGACCTCACTGGCTTTCGCTGCCGGACAGGCCGTCGCTCAGGTACCGAAGGAAATCCGGGTCGATTACGCGACCTATAACCCCGTCAGCCTCGTCCTGAAGGACAGCGGCATCCTCGAAAAGGCCCTGGCTGCTGACGGCATCACGGTGCGCTGGGTCCAGTCGGCCGGCTCCAACAAGGCGCTGGAGTTCCTCAATGCGGGCTCGCTCGATTTCGGATCGACGGCCGGCGCCGCAGCCCTGATCGGCAAGATCAATGGCAACCCGATCAAGTCGATCTATGTCTATTCGCGCCCCGAATGGACCGCGCTCGTCACCGGCGCCAAGAGCGAGATCACCAAGGTTTCCGATCTCAAGGGCAAGCGCGTCGCCGTCACCCGCGGCACCGACCCCCATATCTTCCTGGTGCGCGCGCTGGCCGAGGCCAAGCTGACCGAGAAGGATGTCAAGCTCGTCCTGCTGCAGCATGCCGATGGGCGCCTGGCGCTGGAGCGTGGCGATGTCGATGCCTGGGCCGGGCTCGATCCGTTGATGGCCGCAGCCGAAATCGAGAGCGGCGCCAGACTGTTTCACCGCAAGGCGGCCGACAACACCTGGGGCGTGCTCAACGTCCGCGAGGCTTTCGCCAAGGACAATCCGGCCCTCGTCCGCAAGGTGCTGACGGCCTATGAGCAGGCCCGCGCTTATTCGCTGGCCAACCCGGCCGCGTTGAAGAAGACGCTGATCACATACACCAAGCTGTCGGATGCCGTCATCGAGCGCCAACTCACCCGCACCGAACTGACCCACTCGACGATCGGCCAGGCCCAGGCCGACACGATCATTGCGGCAGGCCTCGCACTCCAGGAGGCCGGCGTGGTGCCCGCCAAGAGCGATGTGAAGGCCGTGGTCGACGACCTTCTCGACCGCAGCTTCGCCGTCACCAACTAACGCCGCGTCGGCCTTGATGAGCGCGCTCGGCCTCGAGACGGCTGCGAACGAGGAGGGCGGTCCCGCTCGTTCGCGACCACGCCGGCCAGGCGTGGCGCTGGCAGGGTTCGCGCTGCCGGTGCTGCTTGCCATTCTCTGGGAGGTTGCGGTCGACACGGGCCTCGCCAATGGTCGGCTGATGCCGCCGCCGAGCGTCGTCGGCGCAACCCTCTGGGGGCTTGCCTCCTCGGGTGAACTGCTGACCCACGCCACGGCCACGCTCTGGCGGGTCGCGGCGGGCTTCGGGCTCGGCGCGGCCGCCGGCACGCTGCTCGGCGCCATCACCGGCGCCCTGCCGGTGGCGCGGGGCATCCTCGACCCGACGCTGCAGGCGCTGCGCGCCATTCCCTCGATCGCCTGGGTGCCGCTCTTCATCCTCTGGCTCGGCATCTTCGAGGCCTCGAAGGTCGCGCTGATCGCGGTCGGCGTGTTCTTCCCGGTCTATCTCGGCGTCGCCGCCGCGATCCAGGGTATCGACCGCAAGATCGTCGAGGTCGGCCGCGTTTTTCGGCTCGGCCGGCTGGCGATGGCGCGAAGGGTACTGCTGCCGGCAATCCTGCCGGCCTGGATCACGGCGCTGCGCTCGGGGCTGGGCTTAGGCTTCATGTTCGTGGTTGCGGCCGAAATCATGGGCGCCAGCGAAGGCCTCGGTTACCTCCTGGTCGACGGCCAGCAACTCGGCCGGCCCGATACCATCATCGCCGCCATCATCAGCTTCGCCGTGCTCGGCAAGCTGGCCGACGGCCTGCTCGTCGCCGTGACGCGGCCGGTTCTCGCCTGGCAGGATACGGCCCGCGACAAACTCTAGCAAGTCGTTCTCTAGCAAGTCCTCCTCTAGCAAGCCCTCTCCCTTGAGAAAGCCTTCCTCGATGCTGAGCTTCGAGACCCTGTCGAAAACCTATGCCGACGGCACGCAGGCCTTGTCGGCTGTCACCATCGACGTCGCGCCCGGCGAAATCCTGGCGCTAGTCGGTGGCTCCGGCTGCGGCAAGACCACGCTGCTGCGGCTGATCGCTGGGCTGGACCGCCCAAGCGCCGGGCGCATCCTGCTGAACGGCGAGGCCATCGTCGAGCCGCGCGCCGATGTCGGCGTGATCTTTCAGGAGCCGCGCCTGTTCCCCTGGCTCTCGGTCGCCGAGAATATCGGCTTCGGCCTGTCGCATCTTTCGTCTTTCGAGCGCGAGGGGCTGGTCGCCAACGCACTCGTCCGCGTCGGTCTCGCCGGCCATGACGGCCGATGGCCGCGCGAACTCTCCGGTGGCCAGCAGCAGCGTGTCGCCATCGCGCGCGCTTTGGTGACACGGCCGAAGCTGCTCCTGATGGACGAGCCCTTCTCGGCGCTCGACGCCACGACGCGCGCCAGCCTGCACGGCCATCTGCTGGCGCTCTGGGGCGAGAGCCGGCCGACGGTCGTCATGGTCACCCATGACGTCGAGGAGGCGGTGACGCTGGCCGACCGCATCGTGGTGATGCAACCCAAGCCGGGCCGCATCTTCGACGCGTTCGACAATCCGCTCGCCCGCCCGCGCGACCGGCTCTCCCCGGCCTTCGAGGCCGCCAAGCGCGAGATCCTGCGCAGCCTCGACCGTTCGTTGCGCGACGAGGCTCCCTACCAGCAGAAGGCCGCCGAGACGGCGGGGATGTGGTGGTGACGGCCTTCAGCCCGCCTTGCGATGCGTTTCCATATAGCGCCGCAGCACCGCGTTCATTCGCGCCTGATAGCCCCGGCCCTGCGCCTTGAACCAGGTCACGACATCTTCGTCGAACTTCGCGTTGACCGGCGTCTTCTGCGGCGGCAGGCCGATGAAGGCTTCGGCCCAATCTGCCGATGTCGTTGCCGGGTTCTCGCCGTCCGTGCGCGCCATCGCCTCGATTTCGTCCTCGGAGAGGCGTTCGATCCGGCTCCAGTCGCTGCCGCCGGCCTGGGTTTTACGGGGCGTGTCGTCGGTCATGATAGACGCTCCTTTCCTCCCGGCTCGCGGGGCGCACGGAAATCAGATGCATGCGCTGGCCGCGCGGCGTGAAGGTCACGTTGATCACACGGCCCTCGAATTCGACCAGCATGTTGAAGCGATCCTCGCCATAATTGAAGCGGCGGTCCTGCCGGGTCACCACGAAGCGCCCATCGAAGACCACGCCGATGTCGGCGAAATCATAGGCATGGGCTTCAAGGTTGAGCCGCCGCTTGCCGTCATCCCAGGAACAGCGCTCATCTGAACCCATCATTCAAATCTACATGATTATGTAGATCCCGACAAGCGACGTTGGCCTTGTGCGGGATTGCCCCTATCGGCTATCGCCATCCTCCCAGACAGACCGAAAGTGCAGACCATGGACGTCACCGCTCTCCGCGCCCTCCAGGCCCCTCTCAAGGACGCCTATCGCACCGATCCGCAGGCTGGCGTCGTGACGCTGAAGGCGCGCGGCGAGCTCGACGACCAGCACATTGCCTGCAAGGTCGAGACGGGTCGCGCCATCGCACTCGCCGGTCTGCACCCGGCGACCGGCGGTTCGGGCGCCGAACTCTGCTCCGGCGACATGCTGCTTGAAGCGCTCGTTGCCTGCGCCGGAGTCACGCTGAAGGCAGTCGCGACCGCGCTCGAGATCGAGCTCAAGAAGGGCATCGTCCATGCCGAGGGCGATCTCGACTTCCGCGGCACGCTCGGCGTCGCCAGGGATGCCGCCGTCGGCTTCAAGGCGATTCGCCTCTCCTTTGAGGTCGAAACCGACGCCTCGCAGGAGAAGCTCGACACCCTGCTGAAGCTCACCGAGCGTTATTGCGTCGTGTTTCAGACGCTGAACGTCAAGCCGGAGTTGAGTGCGACGCTGAAGGTGGGGTGATCAGTCGGTTCGCGGGACAAGCCGCAATCGGTTGCGCCGCGCACGTTCGAGGAAGCGCTTCGTGGTCTCGCGAAGCATGGCTGGCGGCAGCATTCCATAGGTTGGGCTGGACGGCTCGGAGCCTGGGACAACGCGCAGGTCCGGCCCCGGCCACAGAAAGACGTTGGCCTCTGTCAACATGATCCAGGACCGCTCGCCGTCCAGACCGAGACGGCGCTTCGTGACAGGCGGAATCTCGACGGCATCGTTGACGTCGAGCGGAGGTGAATGGGTGATTGGCAAAGCGTAGACGCGCGACCGCCCGGACGCATCTGCGATTGCGAGGACAACTGCTGCTGGCCTGTCCTTAACCGATTCCTCTTGGCCATCAGCGGCTTGGCGCTTCCAGAGATAGGCGTAGCGGATCACAAGCCCCGGAACGGGCTTGGGCCAGCTCAAAACTTCCAATCCGCAAGTTCGGCGTCGAGATGTTCGTAACCGGGCGGAACCTCCGCCTGGGCAATCAGCGCCAACTCCTCACCGCTGAGTTCTTCCGCCAGAACGACCCGGCGGTCGCGACGCAAAAGCCGCTCATACTCGCTGGCCGACATCACGACGAGCCGATCGCGACCGTTCTTGGTGATCGTCACCGGCTCGGCCAATGCCTTGTCGGCGAGCGTGCCGTAATTCTTGATGAAGTCTGCCGTCGTGACCCGCATGGCTCGTCTCCGAACAATTCGCATTATACATATAATGCGAAGGTTGCAGCCGATCAATCTCACTCAGCGTTCTGTCACTCCGCCGCCCTTTTCAGCGCCAACCCCTCGGCAAACGGCAGTGTCGGCTCGGCCTTCGCGTCGTCGAACTCCAGCGCCACGATCCGCTCGCCCCGGCTGGTGATCTTGCCCGCCGAGGTGCGCAATCCCGCGACGTCGTCCTGCGTCTGGCGAAAATGCTGGTCGAGTTTCTCCGCCCGCTCCCCAAGGCGTCGGACATCGACGAGCAGCTTGCCGACCTCGCTCTGGATCACCTGCGCCTCCTCGCGCATGCGGGCGTCGCGCACCAGCGACTGCATGAGCTGGATCGCCAGCGCCAGCAGCGAGGGCGAGACGATCATGATCCGCGCCCGGTGCGCCTTCTGGATCACGTCGTCGAAATGCTCGTGCAGGTCGGCATGGATCGATTCCGACGGCACGAACAGAAGTGCCAAGTCCTGGGTCTCGCCAGGCAGGAAATAGCGCTCGGCGATGTCCTTCACGTGCACGCCGACATCGGCGCGGACGCGGGCGGCAGCCGATTTGCGCGCCTCCTCTCCGCGCGCTCCGCGCAGCAGCGTGAAGCTCTCCAACGGAAACTTCGCGTCGATCACCAACCCGCGCCCATCGCCGGGCAGAGTGACGAGACAATCGGGCCGCTTGCCGTTCGACAGCTGCGGCTGGAACGCGAAGAAGGCGCTGGGCAGGCCGTCGCGGATGATCGCTTCCATCCGGCCCTGGCCATAGGCGCCGCGCGCTTGCTTATTGGAGAGCACGTCCTTGAGCGTCACGACCTCGGAAGTCAGGTCGGTCAGGTTCTTCTGCGCGGAATCGATCACGGCCAGCCGCTCCTGCAGCTTGCCGAGGCTTTCGCTGGTCTGGCGGACATTCTGATCCAGCCCCTGGCCGACCTTGTGACTCAAGCCGTCCATGCGGTCGGCGACCAGCCGCGCCAGATCGCCCTGCCGGGTCGAGAGGATCTCGGCCATGGACTGCATCCGCCCGGTCATCTCGGACTGGAGCCGGTTCATCTCCGCGACCTTGTCATCCATCTCACGCGCGCGCTCCGCGGCGATCGCCGCCTCCAGCGCGCGGCCCCGGCCGCCGCGCCAGGACGACAGCAGCATGAGCATCAGCAGGGCGACGCTGATGGACGCGACGCCCAACGTGGCCTCGGCCCAGGTCACCGGGCGGTCGAGCAGAATGAAGGCAATCTCTTTCATGCCGGAACGATAACCGATTCGGATGAACGAATTCGAACGAAAGCGGAACAGTTTGACCGGCGGGACACAAGCGCTTATGTCGCCGTCTCGTCATCAAAAAATCGCGCAGAACGCTCCCCATGGCCATCCGCCCGCTCGTCATCCTGCCCGACGCCCAGCTTCGGCTGGTCTCGACCCCGGTCGAGGAGATCACGCCCGAGATCCGCGCACTCGTCGCCGACATGTTCGAGACGATGTATGATGCGCCCGGCATCGGGCTGGCCGCCATCCAGATCGGGGTGCCCTGGCGCGTGGTGACGCTCGACGTCGCCAAGCGCGCGGCCAACGAACAGGCGGACGCGGAGGGCCTCGAAGCGGAAGGCGCCCAGGAAAAACGCGACGCCCAGCCGCGCAACCCGATTGCTTTCATCAATCCTGAAATCACTTGGTCGTCCGAGGAGCGCAGCGTCTATGAGGAAGGCTGTCTCTCGATCCCGGAATATTACGAAGAGGTCGAGCGTCCGGCGTCCGTGACGGTCAGCTACACCGATCTCGACGGCAAGCGGCAGGAAATCGAGGCGGAAGGTTTGCTGGCGACGTGCATCCAGCACGAAATCGACCATCTCAACGGCGTGCTCTTCATCGACCATCTCTCGCGCCTCAAGCGCGAGCGCGTCACCAAGCGCTTCGCCAAGCAGGCGCGGCGCGAGGCGTGACGCGTCAGCAACGAAATTGCCGTCATTCCGGACAAGCCGCGAAGCGGCGCTGCTCCGGAATCTATCGGAGGGCGCCGTGTTCTATGATGGATTCCGGGTCTTCGCTTCGCTCGCCCGGAATGACGGCGCGGGGCCCGGCCCTGCTGGCCCAACCAAGGTAATATCCAGCGTATGAGTTTGCGCGTCATCTTCATGGGCACGCCCGATTTCGCGGTGCCGACCCTGACCGAGATCATCGGCCAGGGCCACGAGGTCGTGAGCTGCTACACCCGCGCCCCGGCGCAGGCCGGGCGCGGGCTCGAGCTCAAGCCCTCGCCGGTGCAGAAGGCGGCCGAGCGATTCGGCATTCCCGTCTTCACGCCCTCGACCCTGAAGACTTCGGAGGTCGCCGATCAGATCGCCTCCCATGAAGCTGACGTCGCCGTCGTCGTCGCCTACGGCATGATTCTGCCGCAAGCGATCCTCGATCTGCCGGAACTGGGCTGCCTCAACCTGCACGCATCGCTGCTGCCGCGCTGGCGCGGTGCGGCGCCGATCCAGCGTGCGGTCATGGCAGGCGATGCCGAGAGCGGCGTCTGCGTCATGAAGATGGAGGCGGGTCTCGATACCGGCCCCGTCGGCATGGTCGAGCGGCTGGAGATCGGCCCCGACATGACGTCGGGCGAGTTGCACGATGCCCTGGCGCCGCTCGGCGCGGATTTGATGGTGCGCGCGCTGGCGGCGCTGGGACGCGGCGCCTTGGGCTTCACGCCCCAACCGGACGAAGGCCTGACCTACGCCGCCAAGATCGGCAACGCCGAGGCCAAGCTGAACTGGGCCCGCCCCGCCAAGCAGGTCCATGATCTTGTCCGCGGTCTTGCGCCTTTTCCCGGCGCGTTCGCGCAGATCGATCTCGGCAGGGGTCCTGAGCGTCTCAAGGTCCTGCGTTCGGCGCTGGCCGGCGGTGCGGCCGAGCCCGGCACGTTGCTCGACGACGAGGGCACGGTCGCCTGCGCGGAGGGGGCAGTGAAACTGCTCCAGGTTCAGCGGGCGGGCGGGCGGCCCGTCAGCGGGGCGGAGTTCCTGCGCGGCGCGCGCCTCGGCGCGGGCATCATGCTCTGATGCCGCGCTACAAGCTCGTCATCGAATATGACGGCACACCGTTCTCGGGCTGGCAGCGCCAGACCAACGGTCCCTCCGTGCAGCAGAGCGTGGAAGAAGCGATCGAGGCCTTCTGCGGCCATGCCGTCAGGCTGCATTGCGCCGGGCGCACGGATGCCGGCGTCCACGCCACGCACCAGGTTGCCCATGTCGATCTCGACAAGGACTGGCGCACCGACGTGGTGCGCGACGCCAGCAATGCCCGCCTCAAGCATCTTCCCGTCGCGGTGGTGAGCGCGCACGCCGTGACCGACGAATTCGATGCGCGCATTTCGGCCAAGCGGCGCTATTACATATACCGCATCATCGACCGGCGCGCGCAGCCCGCGCTCGATCGCGACCGGCTCTGGCATGTGCCGGTCAGGCTCGACCATGAGGCGATGGACCGCGCCGCCAAGGCGCTGCTCGGCCATCACGACTTCACCACCTTCCGCGCCGCGGAATGCCAGGCCAACAGCCCGATGCGCACGCTCGACCGTCTCGACGTCCGCCGCGAGGGCGACGAGATCGTGGTCTACGCCCATGCGCGCTCATTCCTGCATCATCAGGTTCGCTCGATCGTCGGCTGCCTGAAGATGGTCGGCGCGGGGCGCTGGCCGGAGAACAAGCTCGGCAAGGTCCTGGCCGCATGCGACCGCTCGCAATGCGCCGCGCTCGCACCCCCTTGCGGGCTTTACCTGGCGGGCGTGGATTACTGAGCCCCAGTGCCGTCCGGTGCCTGGAAATAGGCGCTGAGAAGTCGATAGGTGATCGCCTCCAGCGCCAGCAGATCCGCGACCGCGACGCACTCGTTCACCTGATGCATGGTCTGCCCGACGACGCCGTATTCCACGACGGGGCAGTAGCTTTTGATGAAACGCGCATCCGAGGTGCCGCCAGTGGTCGAGAGCGCCGGGCGCTTGCCGGTCTGCGCCTCGACGGCATCCGCCACCATCGCCACGAAGGGGCCGGGCTGCGTCAGGAAAGCGACCGCATTGGTCGGGTCGAAGGCGATCTCGTAGCGCACGGTGTTGCCGGCCGCCTCGCGCAGGCGTCGCTCGATCTCGGCGGCCAGGGCCTCCGGCGTCCAGACGTCGTTGAAGCGGATGTTGAACACCGCCCGGGCCTGGGCCGGCACGACATTGCTCGCGGGATTGCCGACATCAAGCGTCGTAACCTCGAGATTGCTCGGATCGAAATGCTCCGTGCCGTGGTCCAGGGGTGCAGCGTCCAGCGCCGCCAGCAGCCTGACCATGCCGCGGATCGGATTGTCGGCAAGATGGGGATAGCCGACATGGCCCTGCTTGCCATGGACGGTGAGCCGCCCGGTGAGTGAACCGCGACGGCCGATCTTGATCATGTCGCTCATGGTGGCCGGATTGGTCGGCTCGCCAAGCAGGCAATGGTCGAAGCGCTCGCCGCGCGCATGAGCCCATTCCAGCAGCTTGACGGTGCCGTTGATGGCCGGCCCTTCCTCGTCGCCGGTGATCAGAAAGGCGATCGAGCCCGGCGCATCGGGGCAGTCCCGCTGGAATCGCAGCGCGGCCGCCATCATCGCGGCGAGCCCGCCCTTCATGTCGCAGGCGCCGCGTCCATGCAGCACGCCGTCTTCGATCGCGCCACCAAACGGATCACGCGTCCAGGCAGCCGCGTCACCTACGGGCACGACATCCGTATGGCCGGCGATGACGAGCACCGGGCCTTGCGTCCCGCTCCGGGCGTAGAGGTTTTCGATTTCGGGCGTGTCCGTCGCGCTGAAGCGGGGCCGCTGGGCGTCATAGCCCCGTGACGACAGCACTGCGTCGAGCAACGCGAGTGCGCCACCCTCTTGCGGCGTGATCGAAGGGCAGCGAACCAGCGCCTGGGTCAGCGCGACAGGGTCGAGGGGATCGAAGGCGAGGTCTGGGATCGGGCTTGTGTCCATGGGCCCGCTTTACCACCGGCGCCGTCCGCCGCAAGCCGCTCGCCCCCCCGTGCGGATGGCATCAGCCCGAGATCCACCAGCGCAAACAGCCAGGCGATCAGCGCCACCGTGTCGAGCGAGGGCGTCCAGGCATAAGGCAGCCAAGGCTTGAGATGCGCCGGAAGCACGATCACGCAGATCAAAATGATGCCGTAGAGGCCGCTGCTGCCGCGATCAGTGGCTCGCTTGGCGGCCAGTGCGGCCCAGGGAAACAGCGCGAAGGCCTGGGCAAAGGCGACGATCTTCTCGGCCTCGAAGTAAAAGAACGTGAAGGCGAACTTCTGGATTCCGAACAAGCCGAGGGCCACCAGCGCGCTCCCCAGCCAGAAGCGGCGCAGCCCGATACGGCCATCAAAGTCGGTCAACAGGCGGAAGAGGGACATCGATCAGCTCCGATGTCGCCTTTCTGGCACGCCTCGGGATCGCTCGAAAGGGATATGGTAAATAAATGGTTAATGTCGCCGCGCCGGGCCCGTTGCTAAAAAAGCCTTGTCTGCCGGGGCCCGCGCGGCTAGCTGCGACGATGGATGTTGGTATTCCGCAGGACGGGACCGGGCGTGGCGCTGTCGGGGCGGCATCCGGTTTTCAAAGAGCGCAGTGGCGCTCGAGCGAGGTTTTGCGACATGACCATCCGTTTCCATCGCGCTGACCTGCCTGACGGCTTCGACGCTGGCGCCAGCGTGGCGATCGACACCGAGACCCTCGGCCTCAATCCTCACCGTGATCGTCTGTGCGTGGTGCAACTCTCGCGCGGCGACGGTTCAGCCGATGTCGTCCAGATCCCGAAGGGCGGCGCGCGGCCGGTTAACCTGATCGCGCTTCTTGAAGACCCTGCGGTTCTCAAGCTGTTCCATTTTGCACGTTTCGACATTGCCGTGCTGCGCCACGCCTTCGGTGTGGTCACCGGCCCGGTCTACTGCACCAAGATCGCCTCCAAGCTGACCCGCACCTACACCGACCGGCACGGGTTGAAGGACCTCGTGCGTGAATTGCTCGGCATCGAGCTGTCCAAGCAACAGCAATCGTCGGATTGGGGCGCAGATACGCTCAGCGACGCGCAGCTCGCCTATGCCGCCTCCGATGTGCTGCATCTGCACGCGCTGCACGCGCGGCTGGACATGATGCTCGCGCGCGAAGGCCGTCATGACTTGGCGAAAGCCTGTTTTGAATTCCTGCCGTTCCGGGCGCAGCTCGATCTGGCCGGCTGGCCGGAGACGGATATTTTCGCCCATACTTGACAAAATCCGAGCCTTCTTGCGTCAGTCCGTTGTGAGCAGCCGCTGCGAGGGCGCGCAGCGGCGACACGAAAAAGCCGTTAGCGACTGCCATTGCGCGGGGCATGACTTTGGCAATGACATCCGATCACGGGGCTGCACGCCTCAACGGGGGGCGCGAGGCCAGGACCGTGGCGCGTCGGCAGGCAGCCTTTGGCTCGGCACGCCGGCACACGCTTCTGGTGCGGTTCCTGCGCCTTGCCATTCCCGTTGGGGCTGTGGTCGCGGTTTTGGCCCTGATCGTGGCGCCGTTTCTGAACCCCTTGCGGGGGCTTGCCAGCGTATCGCTCGGCGCGGTCGGCATATCTGGCGGCAAGGTGAAGATGGATACGCCGCGCCTCTCGGGCCACCGTCAGGACAACCGTCCTTATGAAGTGACGGCCGAAGCGGCGCTTCAGGACATTCGTAATCCGACGCAGGTCGAACTGCAGAAGCTCACGGCGCGGCTCCAGATGGAACGCGAGGGCTGGGTCACGGTCAATGCGAAGACAGGCCTTTTCGATACGCAGAAGGAAAAGCTGCGATTGGTCGATGATGTTCAGGTGAAAACCGAGGGCGGCTATGAAATCCGCATGAAAACCGCGGATGTCGATTTCAAAGGCGGCACGGTGGTCTCGAAGGAGCCCGTCAAGGTCAGTCTGGGCACCACCACCGTCGACGCGGACACGCTCGACGTGAAGGACAATGGCGCGCTGATCGTTTTCCAGGGGCGCGTACGTGCCTATATTCCGAATGCGCCGGCCGGCACGATCGCCGGCCCCGAGCGGGAGGGCAGCACGCCCGCGCTGGAACTGCTCCAGTCGGGGCCTCCGCCTTCCGCCGGCGAGACACCAGCGACAGGCAACCAGCCCAACGGGACGGGACAATGACGATGAAGCCAGCCTTCCGCCCCTCACGCATGGGCCTCGCGCCCCGTCTCGCCGCGGCAGGTTTTGTGCTGGCTTTGGCGATGGTCGCAGCCGCTCCGCAGGATGCGCTAGCTCAGGCACGCGGCCGAGGCGGTGCCTCGGGTTCGCCCCTGGGCGGGCTCGGCGGCGACAGCAAGGAGCCGATCAAGATCGACGCCGACAAGCTCGACGTGCTCGACAAGGACAATCGCGCCGTGTTCAGCGGCAATGTCGTGGCCGTCCAGGGCGAGACGACGGTGCGCTGCTCGACCATGACCGTGTTCTACGAGGGCCGTGGCGGCCAGGGTGCCCCCGGTGCTAAACCGGTGCCGGCGGCAGCCCCGGCGACTCCGGCCGCGCCCGGGCAATCAGGCGACAGCTCGATCAAGCGCATTGAATGCAAGGGGCCCGTCACGGTCGTCTCGAAGACGCAGGCCGCCACGTCTGATCATGCGGTTTTTGACCGCGCCAACAATCAGGTCGTGATGACCGGCAATGTCGCGCTGAACGATGGCCCCAACATCACCCGCGGCGAGAAACTGACCTACAACACCGCTACCGGCATCGCCAATGTCGAGACCACCAAGGGCGGTCGTGTCCAGGGCTTCTTCGTGCCCAACGCCGCCGAGACGGCAAAGCCGGCGCCGGGGGCCAAGCCCGCGCCGGGTGCCAAACCTGCCGCGCCCACCAACTGAACCAGGCGCGCGCGTCGTCCCGATACGCGATCGAACCTCGCCGAACTCTCAAGCCCAGGCACAGCTTTCGCCGTGACGATGTCCGACATCCCGCAATCCGATCACTCGCTCCAAAGCGCAGCTCCGCCAACCCATCAGCGCCGCGGCCTGTTGGGCCGCCTGTTCGGGCGCTCCGGCGAGAGCCGACAAAGCGCGGCCGAGGCCGGTGTCTCGGCCGGCTCCGCATTGGGGGGGCCGGGCATCCTCGCGGTCAGCGGTCTGCGCAAGAGCTATGGCGGTCGCACCGTCGTCATCGACGCCAGCTTGCATCTGCGCCAAGGCGAGGCCGTCGGCCTGCTCGGCCCCAACGGCGCCGGCAAGACCACGATCTTCTACATGATCACGGGGCTGGTCGCGGCCGATCTTGGCACGATCTCGCTCGAAGGCAACGATATCACGCAATTGCCGATGTATCAGCGCGCGCGGCTGGGCATCGGCTATCTGCCGCAGGAGGCCTCGATCTTTCGCGGCCTCAGCGTGGAGGATAATATCCGCGCCGTGCTCGAAGTCGTCGAGCCCAACCGCAAGGCTCGCGAGCACCAGCTCGACACGCTGCTCGAAGAATTCAACATCGCGCGCCTGCGGAAGGCTCCTTCGATCGCGCTCTCCGGCGGCGAGCGGCGCCGCTGCGAGATCGCCCGCGCGCTCGCCGGCAAGCCCTCTTTCATCCTGCTTGACGAGCCCTTCGCCGGCATCGACCCGATCGCGGTCGGCGACATCCAGGCGCTGGTGCGGCAATTGACGGATCGCGGCATCGGCGTCCTGATCACCGACCACAACGTCCGCGAGACGCTGGGCCTCGTGGACCGTGCCTATATCATCCATAGCGGCCGGGTGCTCACTGAAGGCTCGCCCGCTGAGATCATCGCCAATCCCGATGTCCGCCGCGTCTATCTCGGTGAGGATTTCCGGCTCTAGCGAAGCCGTCCGCCCCTTTCGGCTTGGAAGTTCACAGCCGATACAGCGCATACTTGTCTGCGGCGATGCGGCTGCCTGCCACTGCATACCCTGACCGGATGACGGATGCCTGATTCGGTGGCATGTTGCGGTGCATGATTTTTCCTGCCTGATGAGCAGGCAAGGCTTTGACGCGCTGTCCGGACGGCGCTAGGCTGATCTTCCAAGCAAGAAGTGTGCCGAATTGGCGCGCTGACAGGGAAGGGTCGAAGCCGCAATGGCGATGATGCCGCGTATGGAGCTGCGCCAGGGCCAGTCCCTGGTGATGACGCCGCAGCTGCTGCAGGCGATCAAGCTTCTGCAGCTGTCGCATCTCGAATTGCAGACCTTCGTTGAAGGCGAGTTGGAGCGCAATCCACTGCTCGAGCGCGACGACACCTCCGAGGGCCCGCTGCAGGTCAATGGCGGCGATAACATCCATGCCGCCGACGCCGACAGCTTTGATCGCGCCGAGAGCCTGAACAGCCAGGAGGGAATGGAAAACCGGCTGGGAACCGGGCTCGACAATGTTTTTCAGGGCGAGCAGCCAAGCATGGCTAGGCTTGATACGCGCGGCGCCGACAGCCTGCCGATCATCGGCGGGGCCTATGGCGGCTCGGGCGGCTCCTTCGAGGACGGGCCCGAGGGATTCGAGAGCAGCCTGACGGTCGAGGCCTCGCTGCACGACCATCTCAGCACGCAGCTCGATCTGGCGGTCCATGAGCCGGCCGACCGCCTGATCGGCCGCCATCTCATCGATGCGGTGGATGATGCCGGCTATCTCGGCGAGCCGCTTCCCGATATTGCCGAGCGACTGGGCGTGTCGGTCGCCCGTGTCGAGGGCATCCTGCGGATCGTCCAGAGCTTCGATCCGTCGGGGGTCGCGGCGCGCGACGTCTGCGAATGCCTCTCGATCCAGTTGCGCGATCGCGACCGCTTCGACCCCGCCATGCAGGCACTCGTCGCCAATCTTCACCTCGTCGCCAAGCGCGACTTCGCCGCGCTCAAGCGCATCTGCGGTGTGGACGACGAGGACATCGCCGACATGGTCGCCGAGATCCGGCGGCTCGATCCCAAGCCGGGGCGCGGTTTCGGCGGCTCGACCGCCGAGACGGTGGTGCCCGATGTCTTCATCCGCGCCGCGCCCGACGGCTCATGGCTGGTCGATCTCAACCCTGACACGCTCCCGCGCGTCCTGATCAACCAGACCTATCATGCCAAGGTCTCGAAGGCCGCCCGCAAGGATGAGGACAGGGCCTTTATTGCCGAATGCCTGCAGACCGCGAACTGGCTGACACGCTCGCTGGAGCAGCGCGCCCGCACCATCCTGAAGGTCGCCAGCGAAATCGTCCGCCAGCAGGACGGCTTCTTCGCCCATGGCGTCGAGCATCTGCGCCCGTTGAATCTCAAGACGGTGGCCGACGCGATCGGCATGCATGAATCGACGGTCTCGCGCGTCACCTCGAACAAATACCTGATCTGCTCGCGCGGCGTCTTCGAGATGAAATATTTCTTTTCGGCCGCGATTGCCGCCACAGGCTATGGCGAGGCCCATTCGGCGGAAGCCGTGCGCTTCCGGATCCGCCAGATGATCGATGACGAGGCGCCGGCCGCTGTCCTGTCCGATGATGCGATCGTGGCGCGATTGAAGGAGGGTGGCATCGACATCGCCCGCCGCACGGTTGCGAAATACCGGGAGTCGCTGCGTATCCCCTCCTCGATGGAAAGGCGACGCGAGAAGGTCGCCATGGCCATGGGCAGTCGCTGAGGCGCAACTCCCTGTCGCTTGCGGCCATATCATTGACATACCCGGTAGCCAGTTCTTAGCTCGCTAAGATGGCCGATCTCCCGGCCATGGCTAACAAGGGGAAGCACTCCATGAGCTTGCGAATCTCCGGCAAGAACCTCGATGTCGGCGAGGCCCTGCGCGGCCAGGCCGAGGCCCGCGTGGCCGCCGCTCTCAGCAAATACTACGAGGGTGGCTATCAGGGTCACGTCACCGTCGGAAAGGACGGCACCGCCTTCAAGACCGACGGTGTGCTGCATCTGTCGTCTGGAATCACGCTCGAGGCCTCCGGCACGGCCCATGATGCCTATGCCAGCCTCGACAAGATGGCGGAGCGCATCGAGAAGCGACTGCGTCGCTACAAGCGGCGGCTCAAGGACCGCTCCGCCTCGGCCAATGGCCGTGAGCCCGGCGTCGAAATCCCCAGCTATGTGATCGCGGCTCCCGACGAGGAAATCGAGGAGATCGAACTCGAGGGAGCCGGCGATAATCCGGTGATCGTCGCGGAATCGACCAAATCCCTGCATGTTCTCACTGTCGGCGATGCCGTGGCGGAGCTCGATCTGACCGGCGCTCCGGTCGTGATCTTCCGCCATGCTGGCCATGGCCGGATGAACGTCGTATACCGCCGTCGCGACGGCAACATCGGCTGGATCGATCCGCCGGCTTCGCTGTCTTAGGTCTGTCGGGGTCCCGTAGGCCGGAACCCGTCGCGAGCCGCCATCTGTGCGGCATGGGACATGCATAGGCTGGCGCATGACGCTGATGGATCTCCTGACACCCGCGGCGGTGATTTCGCCGCTGCGGGCCAATGGCAAGAAGCAGGCGCTGCTGGAACTCGCCCAGCACGCCGCGCAGCTGACCGGTCTGCCCGAACGCGAACTGTTCGAATCGCTGCAGCAGCGCGAGCGACTGGGTTCCACCGGCATCGGCGACGGCATCGCGATCCCTCACGGCCGGATGCCGGGCATCGATCGACTGGTGGGGCTGTTTGCCCGCGCCGACAAGCCGATCGAATTCGACGCGCTGGACGGTCAGCCGGTCGACATCATCTTCGTCCTGATCGCGCCGGAAGGCGCCGGTGCCGATCATCTCAAGGCGCTGGCCCGGGTTGCCCGTGTCCTGCGCAATCAATCGGTGCTGGAGCAGGTCCGCAGCACCCGTGACCCGGCGGCGATCTATGCCGTTCTGGCCGAGACGGCTGCCCAGGCGGCCTAAGGTGCCGTCGATCGCGATCGAACGCTCTGGGATTTGACCAGATCGCAACATCGTCTATTCGATCCGGCAGCGTGCCTTGCTCACCAGCGATGGGCACCGTTCAATGCCGGAGAGCCCACTGATGGCCTTTACCCATGTCGATCTCTTCCCGCTCGGTGAGGACAGCACGCCCTATCGCTCGCTTGGCAGCGAAGGCGTCACGGTGGCGAGGCTCGGCGATCAGGAGGTGCTGAGCGTCTCGCGCGAGGCGATCCGCCGCCTCAGCGAGCAGGCCTTCATCGACATCAACCATCTGCTGCGCCCCGGCCATCTCGCCCAGCTCGCGAAAATCCTCGACGATCCCGAGGCGACCTCGAACGACAAGTTCGTCGCCTACGACCTGCTCAAGAACGCCAACATTTCTGCAGGGGGCGTCCTGCCGATGTGCCAGGACACCGGCACGGCGATCATCATGGGCAAGAAGGGGCGTCTGGTCTGGACGGAAGGGGAAGACGAGCAGGCCCTGGGCGAGGGCGTCGCCGACGCCTATTTCAAGCGCAATCTGCGCTATTCCCAGGTCGCTCCGCTGTCGATGTTCGAGGAGAAGAACACCGCCACCAACCTCCCGGCCCAGATCGACATCTATGCGGAAGGCCAAGGTCCAAACGAGTCCGCCTACAAGTTCCTCTTCGTCGCCAAGGGCGGCGGGTCGGCCAACAAGACCTTCCTGTTCCAGGCGACGCCGTCCCTCCTGACCAGGGACCGGATGATGGCCTTCCTGAAGGAGAAGATCCTGACGCTGGGCACCGCCGCCTGCCCGCCCTATCACCTCGCCATCGTCATCGGCGGCACCTCGGCCGAGCAGAACCTGAAGACGGTGAAGCTCGCCTCGACTAAGTATCTCGACGCGCTGCCGACCTCCGGATCGCCCTCGGGCCACGCCTTCCGCGACCTCGAAATGGAGGAGGAGGTCCACAAGCTGACCCAGGCGCTCGGCGTCGGCGCCCAGTTCGGCGGCAAGTATTTCTGCCATGACGTGCGCGTCATCCGCCTGCCGCGCCATGGCGCCTCGCTGCCGATCGGGCTCGGCGTCTCCTGCTCGGCCGACCGCCAGGCCAAGGGCAAGATCACCAGGGACGGCATCTTCCTCGAAGCCCTGGAGACCGACCCGTCGCGATACCTGCCCGAGGTCGAAGACGCCTCGCTCGGCGGTGACGTCGTCAAGATCGATCTCAACCGGCCGATGAGCGAGATTCTGGCGACGCTGACGCTGTACCCCGTCAAGGCGCGGCTCTCCCTCACCGGGACGATCATCGTCGCCCGCGACTCGGCCCATGCCAAGATTCGCGAGCGGCTCGAAAGCCAGCAGGGCATGCCCGACTATCTCAAGAACCACCCGGTCTATTATGCCGGTCCGGCCAAGACGCCCGACGGCATGGCCTCGGGCTCCTTCGGGCCGACCACCGCCGGCCGCATGGATTCCTTCGTCGACCAGTTCCAGTCCTTCGGCGGTTCGATGGTGATGCTCGCCAAGGGCAACCGCTCGGCAGCCGTGCGGGAAGCCTGCAAGCGCCATGGAGGCTTCTATCTCGGCTCGATCGGCGGCCCGGCGGCGCGGTTGGCGCAGGACTGCATCCGCAAGGTCGAGGTGCTGGAATATCCCGAACTCGGCATGGAGGCCGTCTGGCGCATCGAGGTCGAGGATTTTCCCGCCTTCATCGTCATCGACGACAAGGGCAACGACTTCTTCAAGGAGCTGAACCTCGGATGAGAACACTCGCTCTTGCCGGTCTCGTCCTGGCGCTGGCTCAGATGCCGCTGCCCGCCCCGGCCCAGGGCCGGCCGGCGGACTGTTCGCGCGATCTGTTCCAGAACGAAGGCGCACTGCGCCGGCAGCAGACGCGGCTGAGTGCCGTGGCCAATGCCGATCAGGCCGCGCAGTGCCGGACCTGGCGCGAGCATGTCGGTTTCCTGCAGAGTTCGCGTTCAGTCTTCGCGACCTGTCAGAGCGGCTCGCAGCGCGAGCAGAACGTCGCCATGATGGATTCCGACCTGGCCGACTACCGCGCCTTGATCGCGGGTCGTTGCGGCGGCAGGCGATGAACGGATACCGTCATCGCAAGCGCAGCGAAGCGATCCAGATGGCTCGACGGTTCTGGATTGCTTCGCTGCGCTCGCAATGACCGTGGCCGGCCTCCTACAAGAAAGCGCGTCCGATGACCGACACCCCGCCACCGCTCCAGATCGCGGTCGTCCCCGTGACGGCCTTCCAGCAAAATTGCTCGATCCTCTGGTGCACGAGGACGATGCAGGCCGCGATCGTCGATCCCGGCGGCGACGTCCCGCTCATTCTCGGCGCACTGAAGGAGATCGGCGTCACACCTGCCGCGATCTGGCTGACTCATGGCCATCTCGATCATGCAGGCGGCGCGACGGAACTGGCGGAGACGCTGTCGATCCCGGTCATCGGCCCGCATGAGGCGGACAAGTTCCTGCTCGACGATCTGCCGACCTCAGGCCTGCTGTTCGACATCCGCGACATGCGTGCGGTCACGCCAACGCGCTGGCTTGTCGAGGGCGACGAGGTCTCGGTCGGCGAGGTGGCTTTTAGCGTCCAGCATGTGCCGGGCCATACGCCCGGCCACATCACCTTCTTCCAGAAGGATCTGCGCTTCCTGCTGGCGGGCGATACCGTTTTTGCCGGCTCCGTCGGCCGCACCGATTTTCCCTATGGCAGCCACGAGACGCTGATCGGCGGCATCAAGGCCAAGCTTTTGCCGCTTGGCGACGATGTCCAGTTCCTGCCCGGCCACGGGCCCGCCAGCACGCTCGGCGAGGAGCGGTTGAACAATCAGTTCCTGACGGGCTGAAACGAAAAGACCCGCAGCGGAAATCCGCTACGGGCCTTGGAAGAACCAACGGCCATGTCCTGAACGGGTGCGCGTACATCCGGCGTCAAACGTTCGGCTCATGGCCGTCTTCTGCGGCGTTGGAGGACTGTGGAACGCCCTCGACATCGCCGTAACAGTCATATGGAGGCGGCCTGTGTCGAATTCAAGGCCGCTTCGAACCATACCCTTGGGAGCTCGTATGACCCCTGCTAGGCGTCGAGCACGCCGAGCAGGAAGTCCTGCTTGCCGATCTGGATTCCATTCTGGCGCAGGATGGCATAGGAGGTCGTGGCGTGGAAATAGAAGTTGGGCACGGCGAAGCGGGTGAGATAGGCCTCGCCGCGCATCGTCATGGTCGCGCTCGGCCCGCGCGGGAAGGTGACGTCGCTCGCCAGGCCGGCCTCGAAGGCGGCGTCGTCGATTCCCTCAACGAAAGCCAGCACCTTGGCGATGCGCGCCTTCAACTCGTCGAAGCTCTTCTCGTCGTCGGGGTGCTTGGGATTGTCGCCGCCGGCGAGGCGGGCCGCGGCGTTCTTGGCGAAGTCGCAGGCGAGTTGGATCTGGCGGGAGAAGGGCAGCATGTCGGGCGCCAGTCGCGCGCCGAGAAGCACCTCGGGCGTGATCTTGCGGGTCGCCGCCTGCTCGACCGTCTTGTCGAGGATGGCGTCGAGCGCCTTCAGGGTCTGGACGAAGCCGGTGAGCGCGGCGGAGCGGGCGGTGATGGGCATGAGACGATCCTCAAAAGAAAACGGGCCCGGAAAGGGCCCGTCGCATCGCCGATATAATCACATCGCCGGGGAATGCACCGGTGCGTGTCATCAGTCCTTGGCGCGCTCCACATAGGAGCCGTCTTCCGTCAACACGACGATGCGAACGCCGGGCCCGATATGGGGAGGCACCGCGGTGCGCACGCCGTTTGTCAACATCGCCGGCTTGTAGGAAGACGAGGCCGTCTGGCCCTTGGTGACCGGCTCGGTCTCTGCGACCTCGCAGGTGACGCGCTGCGGCAGCTCGATCGAGACGGCCTTCTCCTCGAACACCGACAGCGAGACCTTCATGCCCTCCTGGAGATAGGGCGCCATGGTCCCAACCACGTCGCCATCGACATTGATCTGGTCGAAGGTCTCGGGGTTCATGAAAACGTACTGCTCGCCGTCCTGGTAGAGATAGGTGAAGTCGCGATCCTCGACATAGGCGCGCTCGACCTGCTCGGTCGTCTTGTAGCGCTGCGTCATCTTGGTGCCGTCATGGATGCGGCGCATGTCGATCTGCGTCGTCGGTGTGCCCTTGCCGGGGAAGAAGCTCTCGGCCGAGAGCACCGAGCAGAGATGCCCATCGAGTTCGAGCACATTGCCCTTGCGAACGGAGGATGCGATGACCTTGACCACGTGGCTTGTCCTTGAGCTAGCACGGCGCCCCGGGGCGCCCGATCGAAATTCGTTGCCGCGCAACTACCGCATTTGCAGGCGAAACGGAAGCTTGCCGACGTTCCGAACCTGAGACGATGAAAAACCAGTCTTCGCCCTTCTGGCGGCCCGACGTGCATGCCGACCGTCGCCCCGCGCTGCTCGCGCGCGGTCGCATCAAGACGGCGCTGCGGCGTTGGTTCGAAGCGCGCGACTTCGTCGAGGTCGAGGCTGCGATCCTGCAGCTGTCGCCCGGCAACGAGACGCATCTGCACGGCTTTTCGACCACGCTGATCGACGATGCCGGCGCCTATCATCCTTACTATCTGCACACCTCGCCCGAATTCGCCGCCAAGAAGCTGCTGGCTGCCGGCGAGCCGCGCATCTTCGATTTCGCCCGCGTCTTCCGCAACCGCGAGCGCACCGCCCTGCATCACCCCGAATTCACGATGCTGGAATGGTATCGCGCCGGCGAAGGCTACGAGATGCTGATGCGCGACAGCGCTGCCCTCATGGCCGAAGCCGCGGAGGCTGCAGGCACGACGATGCTGCGCTGGCGCGGCGTCGAGGCCGATCCCTTTGCCGAGCCGGAACGTCTGACGCTGCAGGAGGCCTTCCGCCGTCACGCCGGCATCGACCTGCTGCGCACCGTCACCGCCGACAACGATGTCGATCGCGGCGGGCTCGCCGCCGATGCGGTCGAGGCCGGCATGCGCGTCGCCGATGACGACAGCTGGTCGGATATCTTCAGCCGCGTGCTGTCGGAGAGGATCGAGCCGCATCTGGGGCAGGGCCGGGCCACCATTCTGTGCGAATACCCGATCTCGGAGGCCGCGCTGGCCCGCCCAAAACCGGGCGATCCGCGCGTTGCCGAGCGCTTCGAGCTCTATGCCTGCGGCGTCGAACTGGCGAATGGCTTTGGCGAACTCACCGATCCGGCCGAGCAGCGCCGGCGCTTCGAGGCCGACATGGACGAGAAGGCGCGCATCTATGGCGAGCGCTATCCCGTCGACGAGGATTTCCTCGCCGCGCTCGCGCAGATGCCGGCCGCAAGCGGCATCGCGCTGGGCTTCGACCGGCTGGTGATGCTCTGCACCGGCGCGCGCCGGATCGAGGATGTACTCTGGACGCCGGTGTCCGAACCGGGCAGGGGAGCGGCATGACCCTGCACCAGCCTCCCGGCGGCCAGCCGCTGCGCAGCGTCGACGCGCTCGTCGAGGCCGGACTCGTCGCCCCCGTGCGGCGCGAGGCGCTGCAGGCGGTGGCCGATCGCTATGCCGTGTCGGTCACGCCGGCCATGGCGGCGCTGATCGACGCGACCGACCCGGCCGACCCGATTGCACGCCAGTTCATCCCCGACCCCGCCGAACTCGTCACGCTGCCCCAGGAACGCGCCGATCCGATCGGCGACGAGGCCCATTCCCCGGTCGAGGGCGTGGTCCACCGCTATCGCGACCGGGCTCTCCTCAAGCTCGTCCATGCCTGCCCGGTCTATTGCCGCTTCTGCTTCCGGCGCGAGATGGTCGGGCCCGGCGGCGATGCGCTGACCGGTGAGAAGCTCGATGCGGCGCTGGCCTATCTCGCGGGTCACCCCGAGATCTGGGAGGTGATCATGACCGGCGGCGACCCGCTGATCCTCTCCGCGCGGCGTGTGCGCGAGGTCGCCCGTCGTCTCGCCGCGATCCCCCATATCAAGGTCGCGCGCTGGCATACCCGCGTGCCGATCGTCGACCCCGACCGGATCACCGTCGATTACGCGCAGGCGCTGCGCGTGCCGGGTAAGGCGAGCTATATCGCCATCCACGCCAATCATCCGCGCGAATTCACAGCGGACGCCTGCGCCGCGCTGGCGCGCCTGGCGGATGCCGGCCATGTCCTGATCAGCCAAAGCGTGCTGCTCAGGGGCGTCAACGCCGATGTCGCGACGCTGTCGGCGCTGATGCGCGCCTTCGTCGAGAACCGGGTCAAGCCCTATTACCTGCACCATCCCGACTTCGCGCCCGGCACGGCGTCCTTCCGGCTCTCGCTGGAGGAGGGGCAGGCCCTGGTCAAAAGCCTGCGCGGCCATCTTTCGGGTCTGTGTCAGCCGACCTATATCCTCGACATCCCCGGCGGAGCGGGGAAGGTACCGGTCGGCCCCGCCTTCCTCTCAAGCTGCGAAGTGCCCGGCGCCGAGGCCGTGGTGGAAGACCGTTTCGGTTCGCACCACAACTATCCGCCGGATTGAAACTAGTACCGTTTGCAGTAGAATAACTCAGATGGACTAACTTGGGGGCGGCCGATGGATACGGTGAACATCCACGACTCAAAAACGCATCTTTCGCGGCTACTGGAAAAAGTGGCGCGGGGCGAGAGTTTCATCATCGCCGAGGCAGGCAAGCCTATGGCCAAGGTCGTCCCGTTGGACGCTTCTGAAAAACAGTCGCATCGCAGGATCGGTTTTATGGTGGGCGAGTTCACGACGCCCGATGATTTCGACAGCATGGCTGCTGCCGAGATCGAGGAGCTCTTCTCGGGTAAGCCGTTAAGCTACTGCTCGATACGCATGTAATTCTGTGGCTTGCGAGCGAACCCCATAAGCTCTCGTCGGAGGCCGTTGCCCTGATTGAAACGCCGGAGAACGGCATTTACTTCAGCGTCGCGAGTCTTTGGGAGATTGCGATCAAGAACGCGTCAAGGCGCTCAGATTTTGCGGTCAATCTGCGTCGGCTGCGCCGCAATCTGATCGACAGCAACTATCTGGAACTGAAGGCCGAAAGCGAGCATGTGTTGGCGCTGAGTGATTTGCCAGCCATCCACAAGGATCCTTTCGATCGCCTTCTGGTGGCGCAAGCTATGGCTGAGGGGATGACGCTATTGACCTCTGATGCCGTGTTGGCCCGCTATCCAGGGCCTATCCGCAAGATTTGATCAGCCATGCCGAGTCTGTGACCCGCGTCGCCGACTTGCCCCTACGAAAGACATGCCCATGCAAGAAAAACTGCCGATCGCGATCGTCTCCGATCTCGCCTGCCCCTGGTGCTTCATCGGCAAGGCGCGGCTTGAGCGGGCGCTGGAGAGCCATGGCCTGACCGAACGCGTGGCCATCACCTGGCTGCCCTATGAGCTGAACCCCGACATGCCGACCGAGGGCATGGACCGCACTGCCTATCTCGACGCCAAGTTCGGCGCCGGCAAGCGCAAGGAAATCGAGATCCGGCTTTCCGAGGCCGCGCTCGAAAGCGGCATCACCTTCAACTGGGCGGGCGTGACCAAGAGCGTGAACACCCGCATGGCGCATATGCTGGTCGCGGCCGCCTCGACCGTCCAGCGCGGCGGGGATATGAAGGCGGCTCTGTTCAAGGCCTATTGGCAGGATGGCCGCGACATCGGCGATATCGAGACCCTGGTCGCGATCGCCGTCGAGCAGGGATTCGACGAGCAGGCGGCCCGCGACGAACTCGCCAATGGCGAATTGCGCGAGACCGTGATCGGGCTCGAGGACCATGCCCGCCAGGTCGGCGTCACCGGCGTGCCCTTCTTCATCATCGACGGCAAGCTCGCGGTCTCCGGCGCGCAGACCGGCGATGTCTGGGCGCAGGTGTTCAAGCAGGTGCTCGACGACGCGGCCTGAGCAGCGACGGCTCGACGAGGTCGCGGCCTTGCGCCGAGGCTCGAATCATGCCCCATCCCCGCAAAACAGCGGGAGCGGGCCCATGAGCCAGACCATCAACGACCTGCGTGACCGCATGATCGTCGCGCTTGACGTGCCGACGATCTGGGACGCGTACCGCATCGTCTCGCAACTCGGCGACACGGCGAGCTTCTACAAGATCGGTTATGCGCTGGCCTTCGCCGGGGGCTTGCAACTGACCCAGCAGCTGGTTGCCGAGGGCAAGAAGGTCTTCCTCGATCTCAAGCTGCACGACATCGGCAACACCGTGACGGAGGGCGTCGCCTCTCTCAGTCATCTCGGCGTCGACCTGCTGACCGTTCACGCCTACCCGCAGACCATGCGCGGCGCCGTTGCGGGACGCGATGGTGCGGACCTCAAGCTGCTCGCCGTGACGGCGCTGACCTCCTACGATCAGGCCGATCTCCAGGAAGCGGGTTACAGCATGAATGTCGAGACGCTCGTGCGGCGCCGCGCCGAACAGGCCCGCACGGCGGGCATCGACGGGATCGTCTGCTCGGCCGCCGAGACCGAGATCGTCCGCGAGGTGGTCGGCGCCGATATGCTGATCGTCACGCCCGGCATCCGCCCCGCCGGCAGCGCGGCCGGTGACCAGAAGCGCACTTTGACCCCGGGCGAGGCGATCCGCGCCGGCGTCGATCATCTCGTCATCGGGCGTCCCATCATCCGCGCAGCCGACCCGCGTGGGGCGGCGGCCGCGATCATGGACGAGATCGCGGCCGCCTCCTAAGCTTGCGCCCCAATCACCCTCTCAGAGGATTCGGATCATGCCTAAGGGATATGTCGTGGCGCGCGCCAAGGTCACCAACGCGACGCAATGGGCGGCCTATGCGGCCAAAGCCTCCGAGGCGATCAAGCAATATGGCGGAACGCCGCTGGTGCGGGGCGGCCTGATGACCGTCGCGGAAGGCGAGGGCAGGGCCCGCAACGTCGTCCTCGAATTCGAGAGCTTCGAGGCGGCCAAGGCCTATGCGATGTCGCAGGAGTATTCCGAGGCGCGCAAGCTGCGCGAAGGCGCCGGCGAGATCGACATCGTCGTGGTCGAGGGAGTCTGACATGGCCAAGGGCTATTGGATCGCGCGCCTCGACGTCGAGAACGAGGAAGAATACGCACGCTATCGCGCGCTGAACGCGGTCGCCTTCGCGAAATACGGCGCGAAGTTCCTGGTCCGCGGCGGCGAGTACAAGCTCGCCCGCGGCGAGGGGCGCAAGCACAACGTCGTGCTCGAATTCAAGGACGAACAGACGGCGCGCGCCTGCTACGCTTCTCCTGAATATCAGGAGGCGGTGAAGCACCTGGCTCAGGTCGGCCAGGTCGATCTGGTCATCATCGGCGGCTATGACGGCGCCCAGCCGGGCGAATAGAACCGTCCGGGACGGCAGCGTGAGTGGGGCTTGGTGCGTTCGGATGAACCGACTTCAGCAGGACAGCCTCACCGCCCTGGGCGTCATCAGCGGCACCTCGATGGACGGCATCGACGTCTCGGTCGTCACCAGCGACGGGCGTGATGCTGTCGCCTTCGGGCCCGGCGCTTCCTACCCCTATCGCGAGAGCACGCGCGCGGCGCTCCAGGCGCTGATCGCGCAAGCAGAGCGCGCGCTGACCGAACCGCTGGTCGAACTGGAGGCCGAGGTTACGGCTGACCACCTCGCGGCGATCCAGCGTTTCATCGCGGATCATGGGATCGACCCCGCCGGCATCGATCTTGTCGGCCTGCATGGCCAGACGGTCTATCACCGTCCGCAGCAGCGCTTCACCCGCCAGTTGATTGACGGTCCCGCCGTGGCGGCGGCTCTGGGGATCCCGACCATCGACCGTTTCCGCCAGGCCGATGTCGCCGCGGGCGGGGAGGGGGCCCCCTTTGCCCCGCTCTACCACCGCGCGCTGGCGCAGGGGATGGCGCAGCCGGTGATGGTGCTGAATCTCGGCGGGGTCGGCAATGTCACCTATATCGATGGCGACGCGGTCATTGCCTTCGACACCGGCCCCGCCAGCGCCCTGCTCGACGACTTCGTCCTGCGCCGCCTCGGCCGCCCCTATGACGCCGAGGGCGCGTTGGCCGACAGCGGGACGGTTCATGACGATCTCGTCGCGGCCTTCATGGACAATCCCTTCTTTGACAGGCCGGCGCCGAAATCGCTCGACCGCAACGATTTTCACCGCCGCGCGGCCATCGTGGAGCCGCTCTCGGATGCCGATGGCGCGGCGACCTTGGCGGCCTTCACCGTCGAGAGCCTGGTCGCGGCGCTGCGCCATGTCCCGCGCCCGCCCCGGCGCTGGCTCGTCGGTGGCGGCGGGCGGCTCAACCACCACCTCATGACGCGGCTGAGCCAGCGGCTGGGCGTTCCCGTCGAGCCGGTCGAGGCTGCCGGCTGGGATGGCGATGCGCTCGAGGCGCAGCTCTTCGCCTATCTCGCGATCCGATCGGTGAAGGGGCTGCCGCTCAGCCTGCCGGGAACAACCGGCGTGCCTGCGCCGTTGACCGGCGGCAGGCTCAACCGGCTCGGTTGACGTCACAAAAATGTTGGCCGGCACCGGCTATCAATACGAACCAAGGAATTTTCGATTCGCGACCATGGCGATTTCGAAACCAAATCGCTGCAAAGGGGCTCGAAACGGGCCCAAACAGCAGCGGTTTAAGCGGTAAGCCGGCTTTGCCCGGGTGCCGGGGGATGGGCCGTCGATATTTTCTTCAAAAACCGTGTTGACATGTCTGGGTGGTGGGACCTATAAACCGCCCA
>NZ_LJHQ01000076.1 GCF_001295925.1 Allobosea sp. AAP35
GTCGTGAGCGACCGCAATGTCCGGCGCACCGGCGCAGCCGATGGCGTCGAGGAGTTGGCCGCTAGCATCCTTGCCCACGGGCTGTTGCAGCCGCTGCTTGTTACAGCCCGCGAGGACGGACGCTATGGCGTCATTGCCGGCTCACGCCGGTTGATGGCGTTGAGGCTGCTCTCAAAGCGCGAAGCGCTGCCGCGCGGCTTCACCGTTCCCGTGATGGTGATGGAGGCTGGCGAGGAAGAGAGCTTGGCCGAGAACGTCGTGCGCATGCCGCTGCACCCGGCCGACCAGTTTGAGGCGTTCCGCAGGTTGGAGCTATCGGGGCTCGGTGCAGCCGAGATCGCGGCGCGTTTCGGCGTCTCGCTCCGGATCGTCCGGCAGCGCCTCGCGCTTGGGGCGGTGTCGCCCCATCTGATGCAGGCCTATCGCGAGGGCGAGTTGACGCTCGCCCAGCTTGAAGCCTTCACCGTCACCGACGATCCGGTGCGGCAGGACGAGGTCTATCAGGGGCTCGGATCGTTTCGGGAGGCGTGGCGGATCAAGGCGGCGCTGACGCAGGCCGATGTGTCTGGGCGGGACCGGCGCGTGCAGTTCCTCGGGCTCGACGCCTATGAGATCGCGGGCGGCAGCGTGCTGCGCGATCTGTTCTCGACCACCGACGAGGTCTGGCTGACCGATGTCGCGCTGCTCGACCGGCTTTGCCTCGGCAAGCTCGGCGAGATCGCGGACAAGGTCCGGCAGGAGGGTTGGCTCTGGACGGAAGTCGCGATGGAGTTTCCGCATGGCCATGGCTGCCGACGCCTCTATCCTCACGCCGTCGATCAGGACGACGAGGCGGTTGCGCAGCGGCTTGCCGCCAGCATGGCCTTGGAGACGCTCTATCAGCAGCATCCCCATGACGAGGTCAGCGAGGACGTCGCAGCCGAGATGGCGCAGCTGGAGGAAGAGATCGCGAGGTTGTCCGAGCAGGCTTATGCCTACGATCCCAACGTCATCGCACGCGCCGGAGCGTTCGTCGTGCTCGGCCATGACGGACAGGCCCGGATAGAGCGCGGCTTCGTTCGACCTCACGACGAGGTTGCCGAGCCGCAAGAAGAGACGGGCGAGAAGGCGGCGCATTCGGCCACCAGCGAGCGGGTCAGCGCCGAAGTGCCAGTGGCTGATCTGGAGATCGGCGGTGTCGCCCTCTCGGATCGACTGATCGCCGATCTGTCGGCGCAGCGGACCATCTCACTTCGCGACGCGCTGGCGCGGCAGCCGGAGATCGCGCTTCTGGCGCTGGCGCACTCCCTGATCCTGCAGGGGTTCTATGGCATTCGCCATGACGCGCCGTCCTGCCTCAGCATCCGGATCGATTCAGCCGCGCTGGCGCATCATGCCGAAGGGATCGATGACGGCCCGGCCGCTCGCGCCATCGCCGAGCGGCACGAAGAGTGGGCCAGGCTCATGCCGCAGGAGGCAGGAGAGCTCTGGGATTGGCTTGCCGCGCTCGACCGAGACAGCCGCGATGTGCTTCTGGCTCATGTCGTGGCGCAGAGCGTCAACGCGGTGATCCTGCCGCATGAGCGCAGGACGCAGGCGATCCGAGACGCGGATCGACTGGCCCAAGCGACCAGCCTGGCCATGCGGGACTATTGGAGCCCGACCGTGCCAGCCTATCTCGGTCGCGTCACCAAGGCGGCGATCATGCAGGCGGTCAGCGAGGGCGTCTCGGATGAGGCGGCGCAGCGGCTGGGCAGCCTGACCAAGGCCGAGATGGCAAGAGAGGCCGAGCGGCTTTTGGTCGAGACGGCTTGGCTGCCGGCCTGCTTGCGGACTTCTTCCGGCGAGGTCGAGGACGAGCAGGATCCTGTCGCGTTCGCCGCAGCAGCAGAATAGGCGGACGCAGAGGTTCGGAGTCATGGACGGCTGCTCCGGTTGGGGCGGCCGTTTTCGTCGTTGTTGAAGCTGCCGGCTGGCGTCGGGGTGGTCTCCTGTCGTTTTGTCCGGGCCGTGGCCCCCTCACGTCCTCTTCGTGCTGGCTGTCTGGCCGAGCCGGGCTTTTC
>NZ_LJHQ01000077.1 GCF_001295925.1 Allobosea sp. AAP35
CCACCAACGGCACACCTCCGGATGGCTGCCCCTCGGGGATGAGGTGGTGGCAGGATAGGGGAGGTGTGGTGGGGCGGGGATTGTTTTGAATCCCTTCCCTCGACGATAAAAGCGCGAGGAACCCCTCTCCTGCAGCGAAGTCGGCTGTTGCCGACTTCGACACTCTGAGTGCTGATCTCGGGCAGGCCCGAGATCAGTGAGAGGGGCAGGGGAGAGGTGACGGACGCCTCCCCAGCGAGGCACCATGGCAACCGAGCGACAAACCTTCGCCCGAAAACTCCGCCGCCAATCCACCACCCCCGAGGATATCCTCTGGAACCTCTGCGCGCGAACCGCCTCGACGGGCTGAAATTCCAGCGGCAGGAGAGCTGGCTCGGTTTGTCTGAACAGTTTTGGGGCTGTCGCTAAGTGGGTTTTCGGCCCTGGTTATGCCGCAACCGGGATTGGCTGCAGCGCGTTGAAGTAGGCCTGATCGGGCGTCTGCCGCCCCAGGCTTTGGTGAGGTCTCCGGCCGTTGTAGAAGGCGAGATATCGGCCGATCGAGGCGCGCGCGTCGGACACACTGGCGTAGGCGCGCAGGTAAACCTCCTCGTATTTCACCGATTTCCAGATGCGCTCGACGAAGACGTTGTCGCGCCAGGCGCCCTTGCCATCCATGCTGATCCTGATGCCCGCGCCGATCAGCAGGGCGGTGAACTCGCGGCTGGTGAACTGCGAGCCCTGATCCGTATTGAAGATCTCCAGCTTGCCGAAGCGGGCCATGGCCTCCTCGACGGCCTCGATGCAGAAGGCGACGTCCATGGTGATCGAGAGCCGCCAGGCCAGGACCTTGCGGCTGAGCCAGTCTACGACCGCCGTTAGATAGACGAAGCCCCGCGCCATCGGGATGTAGGTGATGTCCATCGCCCAGACCTGATTGGGTCGCGTCACCGGCAGCTTGCGCAGCAGATAGGGGAAGATCTTGTGCCCTGGCGCCGGCTTCGAGGTGTTCGGTCGGCGATAGAGCGCCTCGTTTCCCATGCGCTTCATCAGCGTGCCGATGTGAAGACGCCCAGCCTTATGGCCATCGGCACCGAGAAGCCCCTGCAACATGTGGCTGCCGGCGAAGGGGTATTCCAGATGCAGCGCGTCGATCGCCCGCATTAGCGCCAGATCGGCGCCAGATCGGCGGCAGGAACCGCGCGGGGCAGATAATAGACGCTGCCC
>NZ_LJHQ01000078.1 GCF_001295925.1 Allobosea sp. AAP35
CTGAAAGGCCTCACGCCTTATGAGTTCATCTGCAAGCGCTGGGCTGCTGAGCCTCATCGCTTCAGGCTAAACCCGCTCCACCAGATGCCGGGACTAAACACCTAGGACTTCAGCCCTTCCTCAGCACCAAACAAGGCGGCCCTCGCCGGAGGCGTACTGCGAGCTGCACGAACCCGAGGAAGCTGGACGCGAGCTTGTAGTAGCGGGTCGCCACGCGGCGTGAGTGCTTGATCTTGTTGAAGAAGCGCTCGATGCGATTGCGCATGGCGTAGGCCGCCTTGTCGATCGTCCGCTGCGCCCTTCGGTTCGACCTGGTCGGGATCACCGGGTCGATGCCGCGCCGTTCGAGATCGGATCTGATGGCGTCGCTGTCATGACCCTTGTCGCCGAGCATCGCCTCTGGCAGTGGCGCGTCCTCCGCCATGAGATCGTCGTAGGCCGTCATGTCGGAGGCCTGGCCGGGCGTCACGTGGAAGCCGACCGCCAACCCTTCCGCATTCGCTCTGGTATGAACCTTGGTCGTGAGCCCAGCGCGCGAACGGCCAATACAGTTTCTCTGAATCCCCCCCTTCCGCCGGCGCCGTGCTGATGCACCCGGACAATGGTGGAATCGAACATTTGCAGCGTGTTGTCAGAGGCTGGGCTGTCGGATAGCGCCGCCAGCATCACGTCCCAGACGCCAGCCTCGGTCCAGCGTCGATACTGCCGGTGGACCGAGTTCCAGTTGCCGAACTCGGGCGGCAAGTCACGCCATGGCACATCCGTGCGCGTCACATACAGCACGCCGTCGAGCACCCGCCGATGGTCCATCGGCCGCCGCCCGCCCTGCGTCCGGTTCTCAATCAGGAAAGGCGCGAAGAACGCCCATTCCGCGTCGCTCATAAGCCCGCGCAGCACCGCTGCCCTCCCCAAAAAGCAGCGTTGAATCAGACATCAGCCGATTTGGAAATCCCGTTTGTCCACACGACCTATTGCGCGACTCAAACCTCTATGATGAATATCAGTACCTTGCGACCAGCCTTGTGAGAAGCGATATCATATTCTACGTTTTTGCCTAAGGCGTTTCACTGCATGTGGATCCGACAATGACTGCCCCAAGTTTTTGCGCCAGAAGCGAAGATGATGAGCAGAGGTCCTTTATCCCCTTGGCGCGACCGAGGAGCGCGCTTCCATTCGACGGCGAACGCTACACCACCGCCGTGACTGGCCGCATCGAGCACGAGCACTTACTGCGCTATCTATTTGCGCGAAGTTTCTGCGGAGATTGCGTGGTGCTGGATGTCGCATCGGGGGAGGGGTATGGCGCGGCTTTGCTAGCACAGGTTGCCCGAAAAGTAGTCGGGGTTGACCTGTCTCAGGAGGCTGTTGCTCATGCTCAGAAGGCTTACGCATCATCGAATCTAAGTTTTTGTCGAGGTACCTGTCTATCTCTGCCAATTGCTTCAAATTCCGTCGATGTTGTTATAAGCTTTGAGACTATCGAACATATCGAAGAGCACGAATTGTTATTTTCTGAATTTAAACGCGTGATGCGTCGGGATGGAATTTTGATTATATCCACACCTGATAAGATTGTGTATTCGCAAGAAACTGGTTATGATAACCCATTTCATAAACGAGAACTGACTCGTCATGAATTCGCGAGTGTTATTAAAAAGAATTTCTCTCACTCTTTATTTCTTGGGCAAAATTCTGGGTCAGTTTCGATTATGGCTCCTATTTCACAATACTCTTGTTCCCCTGATATATTTTTTCGTTCGTCTGAAAATATCGTCCAGGATAAGGTTCTAAGCAAGCCGCGCTTCGTTGTCAGCGTTGCGAGCGATAACGCATTGCCTGCGATCGCTGGAAGCATTTTCTTCGAGGCGGATACCGCCAAGAAATATAGTGCAGATGACGAAGTAAGGCAAGCGCTGGCGCGTGCCGGAGAACTGGAAGGACCGGTCCTGCGTGAGGTTTTCTCCATGGTCACATCGCTCCCGAAGCCCGGGCCTAGAACTGGGCTCGAACGCGTGCAGAACGATCTCGTCGTTACCGCCCATGACGAGGACCCGAGGCTTGAACTGCCTCTAGCCAAAACGTTGTCTCAATGGCTAATAGTGAGAGCCGTATTAGTCGTCGAGGAAACATGCGTGGCGCAGGTTTACTTCCGCAGCGTTAGAGAGGAGGCTATCAATCCTAATTTTGCTCTCTACCGTAAACTGGAACCAGGCGTGAACCGACTGCATCTGCTCCTCAGCGCTGAAGCGCCGATAAATTTCATTCGGTTCGATCCCACCGATCGCCCCGCCCGTATCGTCATCCGAGATTTGGCCGTACTTGCCCCCAGCTAAAACTGGTCTGCCGTTCTCCGTTCGCCTGGGGCGTTGTTGCGGTCAGAGAGAATCTCGCGCGGGTTGTTGGCAACAAGTACTACGTTGTCCGTCCATCGCCATTCGACTATGCGACACGGCTCTGGCATCCTTGGTGACGTTGACTTGCTGTGAGCGACGGCTGGATGCTAATCTATGGGAAGCCGCCGGAGGGATAATGCTAACGAAAACAACTCTCCATCGTCGTGAGACGTTGCATGGCGTTTTTGCCCTGGCAACGATGGCGGTCGCGCCCTGGCAGGCCATTGCCAAAACGCCGGCGGCCGGATCCGAAGCTCACCCATTCGTTTTCACTGATCGCGACTCGCTCAGCCATTTCATAGGGTGCGATAGCCCTTCGACCAAAGCCGCCCTGCGGATGTTGGAGCAGCGTTGCGTAAGTTACCTTAGGGAAGTCGCGAAATATAGCCAGCCGTTCACGGGTTGCAACCTCTCAACCTATTACCAAGATTTTACCAACGAGCATCGAGGAGCGACCGAGGTACTGTCGACATTCGCGACCTACGCCTATCTCAGCGAGATCGGTCGGAGCGGGTTCGGCCAAGAGAAGCTCGCCAGCCAAGCACTCCAAGGCGCTCGTGAGATTCTATTGTCTTGGGCCCGCTCGGGTATCCGGGACGGTGCTCGCTTCCGCGGAGCTCTTAGCCAATATTGCGATGAAAAGGGTACCAGCTCGCTGGATACGAGATTTGCAATCGGCCTGACCTTCGGTCGCGGCACTCCCGCTCTTGTCAATGCAGTGGATTTACTTTTGGCGCTCTCGGTTTTTACGAGCGAGGAGGCTGACAATGTCGACCGGTTCCTCTCCGAAATCGCGTCGCTAATTACACACTCGTCCAATTTTCGTGCGCAACGCTCCAATCTTGATTGCAACCGTTTTAGCAATCATGTCAGCATCCACCTCGCAGCGCTCGCATCCATTGCGCGCCTGCGTCACGACCGACAAGGTCTGGCCGAAATCGCGCTCGGGCAAGGAGGCGCGATTGCAATTTCCTGGTCGCAGCAGGTGGCGAAAGCGATTTATGGACCGGGGCAAACTATCCTGAATTGTTACAAGCCCGGAGAGAGTTGGGAATTCACGCAAACTGTCACACCGCAAGCGGGTGAGATCGTCGATCGATACCGCGCTCGACAAGAGCAGACTTTCGGATATCCGATGTTCTCGCTCACGTACCTGCTGCTGACGCTAAAGGTCCTAAGTCGATCGAACCTGCGGAATGTCGCCGCGATAGCCGAAGCTCAGGCACGTATTACGTCAGCGCTGGACTATTATGGAGCCTATTTCGCCCGCTATCTGAGCGCTGAAGAAGTCAGAATGCCTGCGAACTTCCAATACCCGGGAGCCAATCAATACGCCGGCAAGCTGCTGAGCAGAACGGCGGCCGCGACGATTACAGGGTCCGATGGGCATCTCCTGCCATTTCTCATCGCCGCGCCTCTGATGCCCGGCAATGTCACGGTAAAAGCCGTTATTGCCCGGGCAAAGCAGTATCCCCCGCACCGCCCCTTCTCCGCAGTCACCAGCCTGTACCTGACTGATGTATGCACGGCGGTGCTTTAGGGGCTAGGGCAAATGCGCCTGGCGCGCTTGCCCTTCGTGCGCGACCTCACCGGCTTCGACTTCGGGGCCCAGCTGTCCCTCGACAAGGCGCAGATCCGCGAGATCGCGACGGGTCGCTTCATCGCCAATGGCGAAGCGATTCGCTCCTGGGCCCGCCGGGTGTGGGCAAGACCCATCTGGCGGTTGCGCTCGGGCGCGAAGCCATCGTCACCGGCTACTCGGTCCTGTTCACGCC
>NZ_LJHQ01000079.1 GCF_001295925.1 Allobosea sp. AAP35
ACCTCGTCCTCGTAGATCGCCTCGCCGGAATGGCGGTCGAAGCCGGTCTGCACAGTGCGGGTGATGACCTCGCCCGCGGCGGCAGCCTCGACGACGCGGGCGTTGAAGCCGTCGATGTTGCGCACCGAGAGCTTCGACATCTTCTTGTAGCGCTCCTCCATCTCGCGCACCGCCCATTTCAGGGCGACGACCGCCTTCTTCGGGTCGGTGACGACAGGCGTGAGCAGATGGGGAATGCCGTCATAAACCGACAATTCCAGCATCTTGGGATCGACCATGATCAGCCGGCACTGCTGCGGGGTGAGCCGGTAGAGCAGCGACAGGATCATGGTGTTGATCGCCACCGACTTGCCCGAGCCGGTCGTGCCGGCGACCAGCAGATGCGGCATCTTGGCGAGATCGACGATCACTGGCTCGCCGCCGATGGTCTTGCCAAGACCCAGAGCGAGCTTGTGCTTGGAGCTCTCGAAATCCTGGCTGGCGAGCAGCTCGCGCAGGAAAACGGTCTCACGGCGCGCATTGGGCAGTTCGATGCCGATCGCGTTCTTGCCGGGAATCACCGCCACGCGCGCCGAAATCGCGCTCATCGAACGGGCGATGTCGTCGGCCAGCGAAATCACGCGGGAGGATTTGGTGCCCGGCGCGGGTTCGAGCTCGTAGAGCGTGACGACAGGGCCGGGGCAGGCCTGGACGATTTCACCCCTGACATTGAAGTCTTCCAGCACGCCTTCGAGATAGCCGGCATTCTGCTGCAGCACTTCCGTGGGGATCGCGGTCTCGATCACCGGGGGCTCGGCCAGAATTGTGATGGACGGCAGCTCGAAAGGGGCCGGCGGCGCGATCCGCGGGACCTGACCCGCCTCGTCCTCGGCCGGTTCAGGCGACTGCGCCGAGATCTCGGCCCGGGCCCTGCGGTTGACGACGACCCCACGGCCCGGCACGGGCACCTCGACCGGCTCGGCCACCCTGGAGATCGCGAGAGCAGGCTGTAGCGCCCTGGCCGCTGGACGGAACGTGACGCGGCCAGAAGCCTGTGGCGACGGCGCTGTACGCCGATGCACCGTCGGCGTCACCGCCGGGCGAAACGGCGCGGGCGGAGCCTGCGAGACGGTGCGCGTGGCCGGCTCGGCGACGGGCATCTCAGCTTCGCGGGGATGCGCGCCAGCCTCGGTGAGCGCCGTCTGCGCCTCGTCGGACCGATCGCCCGAGACGACCTCCCAGAAAGCGTGGTCGGAAATCAGCGAAAGCGGCGTCGTCGCGACCGGTGGCTCGATAGCTGTCTGCGGCTCCTCGACCACGGCGTATGCGTCCTCGACCACAGCCAAGGCCTCACCCTCGATCGTCAAGCCGTCGGAAGGGTCCATCTGCGGAGGCATGGCAGCGTCTGACGGCCTCGCCCACACCCGATCGATCAGGCGGTCGGGCGTGCGCCAGAACCGCACCTGCGGCGCGTCAGCATCGGGTCGCGGGGTTGGGACGCCCTGCGCACCGGGGCCAGATGCCGTGTCGGCAAGAGGAGAAAAGCGTTCACCGGCAACAACTTGCGCGGATGTGTGAAGGCCGGACTGACGCATGGGATACCGCGGACTCTGACGAACTCAACCAAGAGCAACGCCTATCGTCACAGCGTTAAGAGGCAATGAAGGCGAAGCCTCGGATCGTTCGATCTTCGTCCGCATCACCTGGTCCGGGCGGCGACACGGGTCACTTCTCCGCGGCGCGCTTGGGAACGTCGAGGGTAGCCCAGCCGTCGGGTCGACCCGTCGATGGCAGGCTGTTCCGGTCGGCCTGGGAGCGCAGGATATGGGCCTTGGCCAGCATATGCGCGGTTACCGGCGCGGTCAGGAACAGGAAGATGGTGATCAGCAATTCGTGGAACGAGACATGGCCGCTCGCCATCGCGAAATGCAGCATCGAGGCGATCAGCAGCGAGCCGATGCCGAGCGTCGTCGATTTGGAAGGACCGTGCAGTCTGCGCATCATGTCGGGCAGCTTGGCCAGGCCAAACGAGCCGACGAGCAGGAAGAAGGCCCCGATGAGGATCAAGGCCGAGACGGCCAATTCGCCAATCCATTGCATGCTCGGGGTCCTTACTCGATCACATTGCCGCGGAGCAGGTATTTGCAGAACGCCACGGTCGTCACGAAGCCGACCATGGCGATCAGCATCGCTGCTTCGAAATACAAAGTCGTGCCGTAGTAGATGCCCAGCAGCACGATCAGCCCGATCGCGTTGATGACCATCGTGTCCAAAGCCAGGACGCGATCGGTGACGTCGGGACCGATCGCCATGCGGTAGAGATTGAGCAGGATGGCGAGGCTGGCGACGGCCATCGCGATCTGACAGGCGATTGCGATCATTCGAAGATCCTCTTCAAGCGGCGTTCGTAGCGATGCTTGATCTGGGCGATCGTCTCGTCGGCCCCATCGGTTTCGAGGCAGTGCACCAGCAAGGCGCGTCCATCGGCGCTGACATCGCTCGAGACGGTGCCGGGCGTCATCGTGATCGTCCCGGCAAGCACGGTGATGGCCTCGGGCGATTTGAGATCAAGCGGCACGGTGATGAAGCGCGACTGCAGGCTGTCGCCCCGGCGAAACAGGATCAGGAACGCGACCTGGATATTCGATACGACGATGTCCCAGAGCACGACCAGCATGAACTCGATCATCATCATAGGGGCACCGACACGGGGGCGGCCGGGCCAGTAGGCGCTGGTCGCCAGCGGAATCAGGATGCCCAGGATCAGCCCCAGCACCAGATGGCCGAAGGTGACCTCGTTGGCGAGCAGGACCCAGACCGCGACGATCCAGACGGTCAGCAGGGGATGTGGGAAGAAGCGCATGGCCATGGCCTAGTTCTCCCCCGCGCCGGGTGTCAGAACCGCGCGGATATAGCCGGCCCTGTCGAGCAGTTGCACCGACGTCGCCTCGAAAGCGGCCGTGAGCGGACCCGCGCCCAGCGACAGCGCAGCCGTCCCCGCCAGCAGCAGGCCGATGACGATGATGGGCACGAGCGCGGTTGCGGCCAACCTGTTGGAACCGCTCCGAACCGGCGGTGCGGCCGAATCTGGTGTCGGCTTTGGATTGTTCCAGAAGATCACCGAGCCGGCCCGCGCGTAGCCGATGATCATCAGCAAGCTCGCGCCGAGAACCACAGTCCAGATCAGCGGTGCGTGGGCCGCGTTACGCGTCGCGTCGAGGATCAGGAGCTTGCCGAGGAAGCCCGACAGAGGCGGCATGCCGACCATGGCGATGGCGGCCAGAAAGAACATCGCGCCCAGAAGCGTCTCATGGGCAATCGCCGGCGCGGGCACCAGCCGGTCGAGATCCTTGCCACGTCGCTTTGCGATCACATCGACCAGCAGGAACAGGGCGGCGCCCGCCAGCGTGCTGTGGATCAGATAGTAGAGCGCGGCTGTGGTGCCGGGACCGTCGAACAGGCCCACCGCGATCAGGAGATTGCCCATCGAGGCGATGACCGAGAAGCAGACGAGATCGCGCAGCTGCCGGCTGGCCAAGACGCCCACAGCGCCGACGGCGAGGGTGACAAGGGCTGCCGGGATGACGAGGGGCGCGACGATGGCACCAAGCGGCCCCGCATCCGCCCCGAAGATCAGCCCATAGACGCGGATGATCGCATAGGCGCCGACCTTGGTCATGATCATGAACATCGCGGCGGCCGGTGCCGAGGTCGCCGCATAGGCACTCGGCAGCCACCAGTGCAGCGGCACCAGCGCCGCCTTGGTGGCGAACACTGCAAACAGCAGCATCGCCCCGGTTTTCAAAAGCGCCTGGTTGTCGGCGGAGACGGCCGCGACCTTGCCGGCGAGATCGGCCATGTTGAGCGTGCCGGTGATCGCATAGATCAGGCCGACGCCGAACAGGAACAGCGTCGAGGCGATCAGGTTGATCGCGACATAGTGGAACCCCGCCTTCAGGCGCACCGCACCGCCGCCATGCAGCATCAGCCCATAGGAGGCGATCAGCATGACCTCGAAGAAGACGAACAGGTTGAACAGATCCCCGGTCAGGAAGGCACCATTGACGCCGAGAAGCTGGAACTGCATCAGCGCATGGAAATGCCGCCCCCGCGTGTCCCAGCCGGCGCAGGCATAGATCGTGACCGCCAGTGCCAGCGCCGCGCTGAGCAGCAACATGATCGCCGACAGCCGGTCCAGCACCAGCACGATGCCGAACGGGGCCGGCCAGTTGCCGAGGAAATAGGCTCGTGGCGTGCCGTCGCTCGACAGCACAACGAGGCCGATGGCAAGCACCAGCATCAGCAGTGTCGCGCCGACCGAGACGATGCGCTGGTTTGTGAGGTTATGCGGCAGTGCCAGGATGAGCAGCGCCGCCGTCATCGCCGGCAGAACCGTGGGCAGGACAATCCAGTGGTTCATGATGGCAGCCGTGCCTTGTCGCCACTGGCGACGGACTTCCCTGGGTCGCCGTCGTCGGGAAGATCGAGATCGACCGCGTCTGTGCCCGATTCCAGGAAGCCACGCAGCGCCAGCACCACGATCAGCGCGGTCATGCCGAAGGAGATCACGATCGCCGTCAGGACAAGCGCCTGCGGCAGCGGATCGGCATAGCCTGCGGCCAGCGCGCTGATGACAGGCGGCTGGTTGATCGTCAGACGGCCCATCGCGAACAGGAAGAGGTTCACCGCATAGGTCAGAAAGGTGAGACCGAGAATGACCGGGAACGTCCGTGCGCGCAGCAGGAGATAGATTCCCACCGCCGTCATCACGCCCGTTGCGCTGGCGACAAGCAACTCCACCTCAAGCCTCCTTCACGACGGCGGGATCAGTGTCGAGCACGATGTCCATCGGATGATCGGTCACGGGCGAGCGCTCGGCTCGCTGCTGGACGCGCGAAATCTGCGACAGCGACAACAACACGGCACCGACGACGGCGAGGAAGACGCCGAGATCGAAGGCCATCGCCGTCGCCAGTTCGAACTGCCCGACCAGCGGCAGCGAGAAATAATCGAAGGAGCTGGTCAGGAAGGGCCGGCCGAACACCCAGGATCCGATGCCGGTGAGGCCGGCGATGACGATCCCGGCCCCGATCATGGCCGTCGAGTCGATCCGGGCGCGGGCATTGGCCCAGACATAGCCGCTGGCCATGTACTGCATGATCAGCGCCATCGCCACGACGAGGCCGGCGATGAAGCCGCCGCCAGGCAGATTATGGCCGCGCAAGAAGATGTAGACGCCGACCGTCAGCGCCAGCGGCAGCAGTGCCCGGGTTGCGACGACGAGCATGAGGGGGTGGGCGTCGCGCGCCTCCTCAGCGAAGCGGATGCTCGCCAGCCGGCGCGCCGAGGCCCGGCCGAAGGGATGATCCAGCAGCGCGAAGATCGCCAGTGCGGCGATGCCGAGCACGATGATCTCGCCAAACGTATCGAAGCCGCGGAAGTCGACGAGGATGACGTTGACGACATTGGTGCCGCCGCCCCCGGGCTTCGACTGCTCCAGATGATAGGCCGAGATGGTCTCGAAGCCCCGAGTCATCACCGCATAGACCAGCCCGGCGACCCCGAGGCCGGCGACCGTCGCGATTCCAGCATCACGCCAGCGCAACAGCGGCGTGCCCTCCCTGGGCGTCGTCTTCGGCAGCAGATTGAGCGAGAGCAGCAGAAGGACGGTGGTCACGACATCGACGGAGATCTGCGTCAAGGCGAGATCGGGCGCCGAGAACTGCAGGAAAACGAGCGATACCACCAGGCCGACGACGCTTGTCAGCACCAGTGCGAAGACACGGTCATGATGGCGCAGAACTGCCGCCAGGCTGGCCACGACAAGCGCGAGCCAGGCGACCACGGCCGGCAGCGACATCGGCAGCACCGGGCGCGTGCCGAGGCCATGCGAAGCGGTCCAGAAACCGCCGGCCGCCAGCACCACAACGGCGGCGACGATGATGACGAAATAGAGCTGCAGCGAGCCGGTATGGGAGCGTGCGATGCTCCAGTTCGCGCCCGCCACCAACCACTCAATGGCGCGGTCGAACAGCGTCTTGGCGTCGGGGCGCGGCAGGCTCAGCCGGATCTCGTTGATCTGCCGATACGCCAGGAACAGGGCCGCGCCACCGGCGAGCGCGCCCATGCTGACGAGCAGAGCCGGCGTGACGCCATGCCAGATCGCCAGATAATAGGACGGCAACGGCCCGCCGATGACCGCCAGCGCCGTGCGTTCGACGATCGGCCCCGCGATCAGCGCCGGCAGGAGCCCGATCGCCACGACCAGCACGACGAGGAACGCGACCGGGCCCCACATCCCGACAGGCGGGTCATGCGGGTGGGACGGGTAGTCGTGCCGCTTCGGACCGAAGAACACGCGCACGGCCAGCCTTGCCGAATAGGCGACCGAAAACAAAGTCGCCAGTCCGGCCATCACCGGCACCAGCCAGGGCATGCCGGCATAGGAGGTCTTCAACGCCTCCTCCAGCATCAGTTCCTTGGACAGAAAGCCGTTGAACAGCGGGATGCCCGCCATCGAGGCGGAGGCGATCAGGACCAGCGTCGCGGTGATCGGCATCAGCATCATGAGCCCGCCGAGCCGGCGGATATCGCGCGTTCCGGCCTCGTGATCGATAATGCCGGCCCCCATGAAGAGCGCCGCCTTGAAGGTGGCGTGGTTGAGGATGTGGAACACGGCGGCGACCGCCGCCATCGGCGTGCCGAAGCCGAGTAGCATCGTCATCAGGCCGAGATGGCTGACGGTCGAAAAGGCCAGAAGCCCTTTCAGATCGTCCTTAAAGATCGCGATCCAGGCCGCGACCAGCATGGTGACGAGCCCCACCGGCGCCACGATCAGAAACCAGGCCTCGGTGCCGGCGAGCACCGGCCACAGCCGCGCCAGCAGGAAGATCCCGGCCTTCACCATGGTGGCGGAGTGGAGATAGGCCGAAACCGGCGTCGGCGCGGCCATGGCGTGCGGCAGCCAGAAATGGAACGGAAACTGCGCCGACTTGGTGAAGGCGCCGCCCAGCACGAGCAGCAGCATCGGCAGATAGAGCGGCGAGGCCTTGATCAGGTCGCCGCGCTGCAGGATCACCGAGAGGTCATAGGACCCGGCGATGTTGCCCAGCATCAGCATGCCGGCGATCAGGGCCAGCCCACCGCCCCCGGTGACGACCAGCGCCATCCGCGCGCCCTGCCGGGCCTCGGGCAGATGGCGCCAGTAGCCGATCAGCAGAAAGGAGGTCAGGCTGGTCAGTTCCCAGAACACCAGCAGGAGCAGGATGTTGTCGGACAGGACGACACCCACCATCGCGCCCTGGAACAGCAGCAGATAGGCATAGAAGCGCCCCATCGGGTCGCTGGAGCTGAGGTAATAGCGCGCGTAGACGATCACTAGCAGGCCGATGCCGAGGATCATCGCGGCGAAGAACAGGCCCAGCCCGTCGATGAAGAAGGAAAACGACAGGCCGATCTGGGGCAGCCAGTCCAGCCGCGCCTGCACGATCTCGCCGCGATAGACGGCCGGCGCATGCGAGAGCAGCAGCGCCATCGCCAGCAACGTCGCCGTTCCCGTCACCGCGGCGCAGACATTCCGCCCCGAGCGGATCGTCAAGGGAGGCAATGCGGCCGCGAAGAACGGTATCAGCGGGATCAGCCACAGGTTCATAAAATAACGGCCTCGTCGATAGTCGATTGTAAAATCACAACGGCATGAGAAAGCGATAGTCCGACCTCCGCCCATACAGGAGCAGCAGACCGACACAATCACGCTATTCATTTTTCAGGATTCGTTCTAGCTCGGATATCGCCCGTCGCGCCACCGTCAGGGTGTCGGTTTGCCAAGGTGGGCCGGAACGGCCGCAGTCCGCCTGAACAGCCGGCGGGACAATCCGCACCGCTCACATCGTGAAGGAACCATCGCGGCGCCGGCCCATTGGGTCGGCAGGACCCTTGCAGGAGCAAACCATGGCCCGCCGCGCACGCTACAAGCCTTACCAGCAGCCCACGGGGGGCTGGGGCTCGGTTTTTTCGCTCGGTCAGCACGCCATCCGGCAACAGGCGGTCGGGACCGCAGCACTTCTCCTGCGCGACCATAACAAGCCTGGAGGTTATGCCTGCACGAGCTGCGCCTGGACCAAGCCCGGCAAGCCGCATCTCGCCGAGTTCTGCGAGAACGGCGCCAAGGCGACCTTCTGGGATTTGACCAAAAAGCGCACGACGCCGGATTTCTTCGCGCGACACACCCTCAGCGAATTGCGCAACTGGTCCGACTTCGACCTCGAGAATGAGGGCCGCCTGACGCACCCCATGCGGCACGACCCCGCGAGTGACCGCTATCTGCCGGTTACCTGGGACGAGGCCTTCGCCGATATCGGGGCGAAGCTCAAAGGTTACGATCCGAAGGCGACGGTGTTCTATGCATCGGGCCGTGCGTCGCTCGAGACCTCCTACATGTATCAGCTCTTTGCGCGGCTTTATGGGCACAACAACCTGCCCGACTCGTCGAACATGTGCCACGAGACGACCTCGGTCGCGCTGCCGCTGAGCATCGGCACCTCGGTCGGCACCGTTCTGCTTGAGGATTTCAAGAAGACGGACTGCATCTTCTCGTTCGGTCAGAATGTCGGGACCAACTCGCCCCGCCTGCTGCATGATCTGCAGGAGGCCCGCGAACGCGACGTCCCCATCGTCGTCTTCAACCCGCTGCGCGAGCGCGGCTGGGAGGCCTTCGTCAGTCCGCAGCGGCCAGGTCAGATGATCGCCAACACGCCGACGCAAATCGCAACCCAGTATTATCAGGTCCGTGCCGCCGGCGACATCGCGGCCATGCTGGGTATCGGCAAGATGCTGCTCGCCTGGAACGACGAGGCACGGGCCTCAGGCCGCCCGCTGGTGCTCGACGAGGCTTTCATCGCACATCACACCGACGGCTTTCCGGCCTTCGAGGCAAAACTGCGAGAGACGGGCTGGGCCGAGATCATCGAGGCTTCCGGCTTGCCGCGGGCCTCGATCGAGGCCGCCGCAGCGACCTTTGCCAAGGCCAAGGCGGTGATTGCGATCTACGGCATGGGGCTGACCCAGCACAAGCTCGGGGTCGACAGCATCCGGACATTGGTCAACCTGCTGCTGATGGGCGGGCATATCGGTAAGCCGGGCTCAGGCATCTGCCCGATCCGGGGACATTCGAACGTCCAGGGACAGCGCACGGTCGGAATCTCGGAGAAGGTCGCTCTCGTCCCGCTCGATCGCCTGGCGCAGCAGTACGGGTTCGAGCCGCCACGCGAGGACGGTTTGGCGACCGTCGAGAGCTGCGAGGCGATCGTCGCCGGCGGCGTGCGCGCCTTTATCGGGCTCGGCGGCAATTTCGTGCGTGCCATTCCCGAGCGCGAGTTGATGGAAGCGAAATGGAGCGGCATTGATCTCTCGGTGCAGATCGCGACCAAGCTCAATCGCTGCCATCTCATACCTGGCAAGACGACTTATCTGCTGCCGACGATGGTCCGCTCCGAGATCGACGAGCAGGCCAGCGGTCCCCAGATCGTGACGGTCGAGGATTCGACCACACGCATTCACTCCTCCCGCGGCAAGTGGAAGCCGGCGGCGGAGACCCTGCTGTCCGAACCGCGGATCGTGGCCGAATTGGCGAAGGCGACGCTCGCACCCAATCCGAACGTTCCCTGGGATGAGTGGGTGGGCGATTACGGCAAGGTCCGGAACGCGATCGAACAGACCTATCCCAAGGATTTCAGCGCCTTCAACCAGCGGCTCGATATGCCCGGCGGCTTTGCCCGGCCGATCGGGGCCCGCGAGCGCCAGTGGGAGACAGAGACCGGCAAGGCGAATTTCGCGGTGCCGACAAAGCTGTCGGCCAGCTTCGACGACGGGCTTGATTCCAGCATCCTGCGCCTGATCACGCTGCGTTCGAACGACCAGTTCAACACCACGGTCTATGGCTGTTCGGATCGGCTGCGCGGCATCCATAGCTCGCGCATGATCGTGATGATGAATGCCGACGACCGGATCCGCTTCGGCATCGCCAAACACGGCACCGCGCGCCTGACCACAGCGGTCGATGACGGAATCCTGCGCAGCATGGGCGGGTTCGAGGTCATCGATTACGACATTCCCGCCGGCACCTGCGCCGCCTATTTCCCCGAATGCAACGCCCTGCTGCCGCTCTGGCACTACGCGCAGGAGAGCATGACGCCGGCGGCCAAATCGATCCCTATCCGGGTCGCGGCGGAATGATGTCAATTCCCGGGCTCGAGCCGGCTTTCCTGCCCGTTCCGGCGACGCGGTGGCGCTACAGCGACCCATCGAACCTCGCGCGGGACACCGAGATTGCGGTCGAATGGCCTGTCAACATCCGATACGGCTCGGTGCCCTATGCGGTGATGATGGCGACCCCGCTCGACCTGGAGGATTTCGTCACGGGCTTCAGCCTGACCGAGGGGATCATCGCCGGGACCGGCGAAATTCGCGGCATCCGCATCCTGGCCGAGCCCGAGGCCGTCACCGTCGACATCGACCTGACGCCCGATCGCTTTCGCAAGCATCTGGGTCGAATCCGCCGGCTGAGCGGGCGGACCTCCTGCGGTGTCTGCGGTATCGAGGATGCGGCCGACCTGCCCCGCTCGAAAACGCCCGCGCGTCCACCGCGCAAGCCGGTCAGCGCCGGCGCCGTCGCCGCCGCAGTTGCCCATCTGCGCGCGCACCAACCGCTTCATGCCCGCACACGATCGGTCCATGGCGCGGTCTGGTGCGATCTCGACGGGGTGATCTTGGAGGCGCGGGAGGATGTCGGGCGCCACAATGCGCTCGACAAGCTCATCGGCGCGGTTCTGCGTTCGGGGCGCGACGTCGCCGAGGGCTTCGTGGTCGTTACCAGCCGGGCGTCCTACGAGATGGTCGAAAAAACCGCGACCCTGGGTGCGGCCGCCCTGGTCTCCGTCTCGGCACCGACCTCACTGGCAGTCACACGCGCCCGAGCCGCGGGACTGATCCTGGTTTCGGTCGCGCGCGAGGATGGCTGCGAGGTCTTCGCTGGCGAACTCGCGCAATGATCCCGCCCGCGATCGCGGCCGCGTAAACTGTCTCGGTCGGGGCTCGAAGCACCAGCGCGATATCCGCAGGTGCTGAGCGCGCGTGCCACTCCACGGGTCGGACTAGAGCTCGATCTTGAAGCCCTCATGGCTCTGCGCGAAGCCGAGATTGACATAGAATCGGTGCGCGTCGAGGCGCGACTTGTTGGAGGAGAGCTCCGCCATCCCCGCCCCCTGCTCGCGCGCGAAGGCGATGGCGTGGGCGATCATGATCCTGCCGATGCCGAGCCCACGGCTTTCGGGCGCGACATGGACGCTCTCGAATTTGGCCCGCATGCGGCCGCGCGCCACCAGCCCGGGAATCAGCGTGACCTGAAAGGTGCCGACCACGGCGCCGTCGGCCTCCGCCACGAAGAGGGCGTTGTGCGGCGAGGCTTCGATTTCGGCAAAGGCGGCGAAGTAGTCCGGATGGGTGGCCTCCACGGCAATCTCGTCTTGCGTCATCGTCTGGGTGGCGGCGCCCAGCATGATCAGCGCGGCGATGCGCGGCACATCCTCGCGGCGGGCCCGGCGGATGATGATGCCGGCGCTGGCGACGTCGGCGAGGGTCTTGGCGGGGGCGGTGATCATCGAAAGGCAGTCCCGGTCGGTGGTGGCAGGTCCTGGTTCAGGCTGCGAACAGACGCTTGGCCATGAGCAGGGTGTTTGGGGTGTCGTCGCGCCCGTCGAAGCGGGCCTGGCGCTGCAGGAAAAAGCCCATTCGCTCGTAGAAGGCGATGGCCGGCTCGTTCTGGCTTTCGACCTCGAGCCTGGCGACCGGCGCCTGCGGGAAACAGGCCAGTGTCACCTGCAGCAGCGTGCGGCCGATGCCGACGCCTTGCCAGGGCGGCAGCACATAAAGCCGCGTCACCAGCGCCGCGCCGTCTGGCTCGACCCGCGCCGAAGCCGTGGCGATGATCTCGTCCTCGACCAGGGCGACGAGGAAGGTGCCGCCGTCACGGCCAAGCTGGGCCGTCAGGTTTTCCAGCGAATGCCAGGCATTGGTGATTTCGGCGACGCGCTGCCAGCCGTAGAGGCCATCATAGGTGGCATGCCAGGTCTCGACCAGGAGCGCACGCACGGCCAGCAGGTCGGCGGTCTGCGCATCGCGGATGATGAGACCGTCTGGGGTCATGAACCATTCCTGCAAATGATGCCGAGCGTCATTCCGGACAAGTCGCGCAGCGACGCCGATCCGGAATCCATCGTCGGGCACTGCGCTCTATGATGGCTTCCGGAGCTCCGCTTCGCTGCGTCCGGAATGACGAGGTGGCTTAATCGATCCCCAGCTTCGCTTTCAAAATCTCGTTCAGCGCCTGCGGATTGGCCTTGCCGCCCGAGGCCTTCATCGCCTGGCCGACGAACCAGCCGAGCATGGTGGGCTTCGCCTTGACCTGCTCGACCTTGTCGGGATTGGCGGCGATCAGCTCGTCCACCGCCTTCTCGATCGCGCCGGTGTCGGTGACCTGCTTCATGCCGCGGCTCTCGACGATCTCGCGCGGGTCGCCGCCTTCCGACCACAGGATCTCGAACAGGTCTTTGGCGATGCGGCCCGAGATCACGCCCTCGCCGATCAGATCGACCAGCCCGCCGAGCTGGGCTGCCGAGACCGGCGACGTCGTGACATCCTGGCCCTCCTTGTTGAGGCGGCCGAAGAGCTCGTTGATCACCCAGTTGGCGGCGGCCTTGCCATCGCGCCCGGTCGCCACCGCCTCAAAGTAGTCGGCCTGCTCGCGCTCGGCGACCAGCACCGAGGCGTCATAGGGCGAGAGGCCGTAATCGGCGATGAAGCGGGCCTTCTTGGCGTCAGGCAGTTCAGGCAGATGCGCCTTCAGCTCGGCGACGAAGGCGTCGTCGAATTCCAGCGGCAGCAGATCGGGGTCGGGGAAATAGCGGTAATCATGCGCCTCTTCCTTGGAGCGCATCGAGCGGGTCTCGCTCTTGGCGGGATCGTAGAGGCGGGTTTCCTGGTCGATCGTGCCGCCATCCTCGATGATGCCGATCTGGCGGCGGGCTTCGACATCGACGGCCTGGCCGATGAAGCGGATCGAGTTGACGTTCTTGATCTCGCAGCGCGTTCCGAGCGGGCTGCCTGGCTTGCGCACCGAGACATTGACGTCGGCGCGCAAATTACCCTTCTCCATGTCGCCGTCGCAGGTGCCGAGATAGCGCAGGATGGTGCGCAGCTTGGTCACGAAGGCGCGCGCCTCGTCGGCCGAGCGCAGATCCGGCCGCGAGACGATCTCCATCAGGGCGACGCCCGAGCGGTTGAGATCGACGAAGCTCATCGTCGGATGCTGGTCGTGGATCGACTTGCCGGCATCCTGCTCGAGATGCAGCCGCTCGATCCCGACGGTGATCTGCTCGGTCGGCGAGAGATCGACGACGATCTCGCCTTCGCCGATGATCGGGCTCTTGTACTGGCTGATCTGGTAGCCCTGCGGCAGATCGGGATAGAAGTAGTTCTTGCGGTCGAAGACCGAACGCTTGTTGACCTGCGCGTTGAGGCCCAGACCGGTGCGAACCGCCTGGCGGACACATTCGGCGTTGATGACGGGCAGCATGCCGGGCATGGCGGCATCGACGAGGCTGACATGGGCGTTCGGCTCGGCTCCGAAGGCTGTCGATGAGCCTGAAAACAATTTGGCGTTGGAGGTGACCTGCGCATGGATCTCCATGCCAATCACGATCTCCCAGTCGCCGGTCGCGCCCTTGATCAGCTTCTTGGGGTCGGCGGGGCGGGCATGCGCGTTCATCGTCGGACTTCCGGCTCGAAAAGGTGCCTGACGGTTACGACCTCGGCGCGCGGGCGGCAAGCGTCTGTTGCGCTGCCGACACCTCCTGTCGCGATTGTGTCGAAATATGGCTGGGAGGAAGATTGTGAGGGGTGATGGATCTTGACAATCGTCAGCGTCATCCCCTTTTAGCGCCAACGCCCGCAATCCGTCAGGTTTGCGCCGGCTCCCGCCCTCCGGAGTGACATCATGTCGAACCGCCGCCCAGGTCTGATGCTCGCTGCCCGGTCGGCAGCGTTGCTCTTCGCTTTTCCCCTTCTTTTCCCCCAGGGCGCGCTTGCTCAGGGCGCCCCCCCGGCACCGCCGGTCCAGGTTTCGGCGCCGCTGGCGCAGCGTGTCACGAACTGGGACGAGTTCACCGGCCGCTTCGAGGCGAGCGAGCAGGTCGAGGTACGGGCGCGCGTGTCGGGTTTCCTCGATTCACTGCACTTCAAGGATGGCGACCTGGTCAAGACGGGCGATCTGCTCTTCACCATCGATCCCCGCCCCTACCGGCTGGCGGTCGATGCCGCCCGGGCCGAGGTCGCGCGCGCCAAGGCGCAGGTCGAACTGGCGCAGAACGAGGTCGAGCGCGCCGAGGGCCTGACCCAGAACCGCACCATCACCGCGCGCGATGTCGATCAGCGCCGCGCCAATCTCAACAGCGCGATCGGCAGCCAGCAGGGCGCCGAGGCCAATCTGAAGACCGCCGAACTCAATCTGGAATGGACCGAGGTGCGCGCCCCCTTGTCGGGCCGCATATCGAACCGCCGCGTCGACCCCGGTAACCTCATCGCAGGCGGCCAGTCGGGCGCGACGCTGCTGACCACGATCGTCGCGGTCGATCCGATCTACTTCACCTTCGACGCCTCCGAGGCCGATTATCTGCGGTACCAGCGCCAGTCGAAAGATTTGCGCTCCAGCGCCTCGCGGGAGTCCGGGACGCTGGCCGAGGTACGGCTGGCCGACGAGCAGGAATGGACGCGTCGCGGCCGAATCGACTTCATCGACAACGCGCTGAACGCCCGCTCGGGCACGATCCGCGGCCGCGTCGTGTTTCCCAACACGGACCAGTTCCTGACACCGGGCACCTTCGGGCGGCTGCGGGTGTTCTCCGGCGAGGCCGATGCGCTGCTGGTTCCCGACAGCGTCATCGTCTCAGACCAGGCCAACAAGATCGTGCTGACGATCGGGCCCGAGAACAAGGTCGTGCCCAAAACGGTCGTACTGGGCCAGATCGCCGGGGGCTTGCGCGTGATCCGCAGCGGTCTCGCCCCCCAGGATCAGGTCATCATCGGCGGCTTTGCCAATCCGATGGTGCGCCCTGGAGCGACGGTGACGCCGCAGCCCGGCGAAATCAAGCTCGCCGCGTCGAAGTGACGATCGCCTTCGACATTACGCTTCGGACGGCTGCCGGCCGATCGCCCCGACGTCAAGGCCAGGACTGACCAAAATGTTCCGTTTCGCCCATTTCTTCATTGACCGACCGATCTTCGCGACCGTGCTCTCGGTCCTTCTCACGATCGCCGGCGCCATCACGCTGCGCACATTGCCGATCTCTGAATATCCGGAGATCGCGCCGCCGACCGTGTCGATCCGCGCTGTCTATCCGGGCGCCTCCGCCGAAGTCGTCGCGGCGACGGTGGCGACGCCGATCGAGCAGGAGGTGAACGGCGTCGACGACATGCTCTACATCACCTCGCAGTCGACAGGCGACGGCGTGGTGACGATCAACGTCGTGTTCAAGGCCGGCGTCGATGTCGACCAGGCTCAGGTTCTCGTCCAGAACCGCGTTTCGCAGGCCGAGGCGCGTTTGCCGGAAGCGGTGCGTCAGCTCGGCTTGACCGTGCGCAAGGCCTCGCCCGACTTCCTGATGGTCATCAACATGATCTCGCCGGACGGCTCGCGCGATCCGCAGTACATTTCCAATTACGCCTCGCTCTACGTCAAGGACGTGCTCACCCGCGTCGATGGCGTCGGCGACGTGCAGATCTTCGGCGCGCGCGACTTCTCGATGCGGATTTGGCTCGATCCCGCCAAGGTGGCCTCCCGCAACCTGACCGCCGGCGATGTCGTCGCCGCGCTCAGGGCGGCCAACGTCCAGGTCGCTGCCGGCGCGCTGAACCAGCCCCCCGCGCGGTCGGACGAGGCGTTCCAGCTCTCGGTCAACACGCTTGGCCGCCTGACCGACGTCGCGGAGTTCGAAAACATCATCGTGCGCTCGGATGCCGATGGCGGCACCATCCGCATTCGCGATATCGCGCGCGTCGAACTCGGCTCGCAGGACTACACCACCAACGCCTATCTCGATAACCGGGACACGGTCGCCATCGGTGTCTTCCAGCGGCCCGGTTCGAACGCCCTGGCGACGTCGGATGCGATCATCGCGACGATGAACACCATGGCCGAGCGGTACCCCGCCGGGCTCGAACACCGCATCATCTACAACCCGACCGAATTCATCGGGGAGTCGGTGCGCGCCGTCATCACCACCCTGCTCGAGGCCGTGGCACTCGTCGTTCTGGTGGTGATCCTGTTCCTCCAGACCTGGCGTGCCGCGATCATCCCCATCGTCGCCATCCCGGTTTCGCTCGTCGGAACCTTCCTGGTGATGGCGGCTGTGGGCATCTCGTTCAACACGATCTCGCTGCTCGCTCTCGTGCTGGCGATCGGCATCGTCGTCGATGACGCCATCGTCGTGGTCGAGAACGTCGAGCGCTATCTGGCCGAGGGTCTGTCGCCCAAGGAGGCGGCTCACAAGACCATGGACGAGGTCGGCGGCGCGCTTCTGGCCATCTCGCTCGTGCTCTGCGCGGTGTTCATCCCCACGGCCTTCATCAGCGGTCTGCAGGGAACCTTCTACCAGCAGTTCGCGGTCACGATCGCGGCCTCGACGGCGATCTCATGCTTCGTCTCGCTGACGCTCTCGCCCGCCATGTCGGCGGTGCTTCTCAAGCCGCACAAGAAGCATGACGAGCATGAGCAGCAGAAGCGCGGCTTCTTTTACAAGCTCGGCGCGCCGGTCCGCGGCTTCTTTCATTACTTCAACGCGGGCTTCGACTGGCTGTCGCGCGGCTATGGCAGCCTGACCTCGCGCCTCATTCGCATGGCCGTGATCCTGCTCATCGTCTATGCGGGTCTGATCGCGCTCACCGCCCAGCGTTTGACCGCGACGCCGACCGGTCTCGTGCCGCAGCTCGATCGCGGTTACTTCATCGTCGCCATGCAGTTGCCGCCCGGTGCCTCGCTTCAGCGCACCGATGACGTGCTGCGCCGGGCCAATGAGCTGCTGCAGTCGCGGCCGGGCGTCGCCCATACCGTCGCCTTTGCCGGGCTCGACGGCGCGACCTTCACGATTGCGCCCAATGCCGGTGTCGCCTTCGTGACGCTCGCCCCATTCCCCGATCGCCAGAAGGCGGGGCTGACGACGGCCGGCATCCTGAACGATCTGCGCCAGCAGATGTTCAGCATCTCAGAAGCCTTCACACTCGTCATCGAGCCGCCCGCCATCCCCGGCATCGGCACAGGCGGCGGATTGAAGGGCTATGTGCAGGATCGCAGCGGGCGCGGCCTGGCTGCGCTCGAAGGCGCCGCCTGGATCGTCGCCGGCTCCGCCGGCCAGGTTCCGGGCATCCAGCAACCCTTCACGCTGTTCTCGACCAAGACGCCGCAGATCTATGCCGACATCGACCGCACCAAGGCGGAAATGCTCGGTGTGCCGGTGACGCGCATCTTCGAGACGCTGTCGGTCTATATGGGCTCGGCCTATATCAACGACTTCAACCTGCTCGGCCGCACCTATCGCGTCACCGCGCAGGCCGACAATCAGTTCCGCGAGACGAATCGAGACGTCGCCAATCTCAAGACCCGCAACGCGGATGGCGAGATGGTGCCAATCGGCGCGGTCGCCTCCTTCCAGAACACCACCGGCGCCTATCGCGTGCCGCGCTACAATCTCTATCCGGCGGCCGAGGTTCAGCTCTCGATGGCGCATGGCTATTCGACCGGCCAGGGCATCGCGGCGGTGGAGAAGATCGCGGCCGAGCGCCTTCCCGCCGGCTTCGGCTTCGAATGGACCGAGATCGCGCTCCAGGAGAAGCTCGCGGGCAACACCGCGGTCATTGCCTTTGGGCTCGGCGTCGTCTTCGTCTTCCTGCTGCTGGCGGCGCTCTATGAGAGCTGGCTCTTGCCGCTCGCGGTCATCCTGATCGTGCCGATGTGTATCCTGGCGGCGATGTTCGGGGTGAATTATGCCGGTCTCGACCGCAACATCCTGGTCGATATCGGCCTTGTCGTACTCGTCGGCCTCGCGGCGAAGAACGCGATTTTGATCGTCGAGTTCGCCAAGCAGGCTGAAGATGACGGCATGAACCGGCGCGATGCCGCCATCGCAGCGGCGCGCACGCGGCTCCGGCCGATCCTGATGACGTCGCTTGCCTTCATCCTGGGCGTGCTGCCACTGACCGTCTCGGTCGGCGCCGGCGCCGAGATGCGGCAGGCGATGGGCATCGCGGTGTTCTCCGGCATGCTCGGCGTGACCTTCTTCGGCCTGATCTTCACCCCGGTCTTCTATGTGGTGGTGCGCTGGCTGGCCGACCTTGGCAAGAAGAAGCGCGCAGAGCCGCCGCATGGGGATGCATCCGCCGCTCACCCGTGATTGGATCGCCCCCGTCTCGGATTCGACGCGGCGGGGGCGATCGATGTTTCCATGGATAGTCGGGCTCATCGTCGTGCCGCTGGCGACGCTCCTGATCGCGGCTGTGCTGTTCCTGCCGACCTATCGCCGGTTGAAGCGGGCCGAGTTCATCCGGACCTATGAATGGCCGCCGGGGCTGCTCGACAAGCTCGCCGCGCATCACCGCGGCTTCACCCGCAAGGAGAGCGCGCTGGTTGCGCAGGGCCTGCGGCAGTTCTTCCTGGCCTATCTCAACAGCGGCCGCGCCTATGTCGCGATGCCCTCGCAGGTGGCGGACGACCTCTGGCACGAGTTCATCCTCTACACCCGGGCCTATCAGGCATTCTGCCAGCAGGCTTTCGGCGGCTTCCTGCACCACACGCCGGCGGTCGCCCTCGCCCGGGGCCGCAAAAAGGACAATGCTGGCCTGCGCCGCGTCTGGCTGCATTGCTGCCGGCTGGACGGCATCAACCCGGTCAATCCGACACGGCTGCCGCTGCTCTTCGCGCTCGACGTCAAGCTGAACATCCCCGGCGGCTACCGCTACCACCCCGATTGCGCGGAGCTACGCCGCCATGGCGATGCCGGCTCGCAATGCGGCGGGGATTTCTCGAGCTCGTCATATGATGGCGGAACGGATGGGATGGGTGACAGCGGCCGCTCGGACAGCAGCAGTTCGGACGGCGGCTCAGGTGATGGCGGCGGCGATGGTGGGTGCGGCGGAGGTGGCGGGGATTAGCTGTTGCCCTTGTCCGCGCGGTGGAGGAGGGGCGGCACGTTGCTGCAGTGATGGATGAGGGCGGCGCTTGCCGCCAAAAACCTGGAGAGGGCGGCACGCGCCCTCTTTTGCGGCCGCCGTCCGAGCGACTGAGTTAGTGCCCGCTGAAGACCAGCAGCTTGATCGGCAGCACCGTCGCCTGGATGCGCAGCAGAAGCGCATGAACCAGCCCGACCGCATCGACGGCATGCAAGGCGACGCTGTGCGCCGCACCCAGCTTGCCGGAAGCGATGCGGTCGTGATTGCTGGTATAGGCATTGGCGATGCAACTGCTACCGGGGACCACGCCCTCGAGACCGCCTTCGTAGAGCGGTTCGAGGAAGGCGAGGATCGTGCCGGGTGCCCTCACCTGCTGGGCGTCGATGAGTTGCTCGCCGCCGCGGAACTGACCTGCCGCGATGAAGTCCTGCACATCGGTCACCACCATCGGGATGATCGTCCAGGGCTTTGAGAGACAGGTGACCTCCGCGATCATGCCCACCTTGAGAACCTGCGCCTCGACCTGATTGAAGCCTGCCTGGAGCGCCTTTCTGCCGGCATCTTCCGGAATGAGTATTCCGGCAGGACGCATGAACGGGTTGACCACGTCGCCGACCCTCAGGGCGAACTGCTCTATGTGGCCGGCGACGCCGGCGCGGATCACCGTCTTGGCCACCTCGATCTCGGCCTGAGCCAGTGCCGCCTCGGCACTGGCCTTTTCGGCCGGCAGCAGCGCCGAGATCCGCGTCTGGGCCGATTCACGGGCCGCAACCGTAGCGGCCACGGCCGCCTGGCGCCCCGCGACGAGATTCTCAAGGCGCTCGATCTCGCGGTCGGTCACGGTGCCGGAGTTGCGGGCCTTCAGTTCCTGCTTGGTGCGCAGTTCGTCCAGGGCCTGCTCGAGCGCGCTCCGGGCCTCCTGGATCTTCGCCTCGTTGGTCTGGATATCGACCCTCGCGACGATGAGGGCGGCATCGACCTCGGCGATCTTGCGGCGAGCGGTTTCAACCGCGGCCTCCTGCTTGACGCTGTCGAGCCTGAAGATGGGAGCGCCCTGGGCGATCTTTTCGCCCTGCCGGGCATGGATCTCGGCGACCCGCCCATTTGTTTCCGGAACGATCGGCACCGTGCGGAAAAACAGGGTCGCATTGGTGGTCGAGGGGTGGTTGTAGAAGATCACCGTGATCAGCCCGACCGCCAGCATCAGGCAGGTGATGATGCCCCAGCGCAGCTCGAACCAGACCGAGTAAAGCGTGATCTCGTGGCCGATCCGCTTGCCCTGTCCATAGCGACGATAGAGGTAGTCGGGCAGGATCGTCAGCAGCGAGCACAGCAGGATCTCAAGCATGAGCCGGCCCTCCGGCTGAGGCCGGCTGGGCTTCCGTCCGGACGGGCGCGGGATCGGGTGAGATCGCTGCCGTCGCAGGTTCGGTCGGCGTCCGCTCGACCGCCTCTATGTCTCCCTGGGCTCCTTCGCCCGGCGCCTGGCCGGCGATCTTTTCCAATGATCCGGCCATCCGGCGCAGCGGGTTCCAGACGTCGGGAATCTCGATCAGCGCCAGCAGAAGACCAGCCACCCAGAACAGGTGGATATGGGTGAAGAGCGCGAGCAGCCCGAGCACCGCGACGATCTCGAACTGAAGCTTGTGCGCCTTGTGCGCCATCCGTTCCGGCAGCGTGTGCAGCCGCAGGAAGATCAGCCCGACCGCCAGGACCGCGCCGACGACAGTGACGATCGCCACGACCAGCAGAACATCCGTCGCGCCCGGAGGGGTAATGAAGGCCGGCACATGCGGCGTCGCCGCCGGATGAATTGGTAGCGCCACAGGAAGCCCCCCGGTTCCATCTGCTCGGGCGACTTCATTCGGCACGGCCAGCAGGCCGGGTCCGTGGGTGACCCGCGGGATTCCGCGAGCGCCCGTTGCCCAAGCGTCAGCCGATCTGACCTTTTTCGCGGCAGGGTGTCAATTCACCCAGCAACCGTGGGCTCAGCCCCACCAGCGCTCGCTGACCGGGAAACGGCCCGCCGCGTCCTCGATCACCTGGCCGAGCGAGAACAGCGTCTCCTCGTCGAAGGGGCGGCCGATGAGCTGGAGGCCGAGCGGCAGGCCCTGGCGGTCGAGACCGGCGGGAACGGCGAGACCCGGCAGGCCGGCCATGTTCACCGTCACCGTGAAGATGTCGTTGAGATACATCTCGACGGGATCGGACGAACCCTTCTCGCCAATGCCAAAAGCAGCGGACGGCGTCGCCGGGGTCAGGACCGCGTCGATGCCGGCGGCATAGGCCTCGTCGAAATCGCGCTTGATCAGGGTGCGGACCTTCTGGGCACGGACATAATAAGCGTCGTAATAGCCGGCCGAGAGGACATAGGTGCCGATCATGATCCGGCGCTTGACCTCGGCGCCGAAGCCCTCGGCGCGGGTCTTCTCATACATGTCGGCGATGTCGCGGCCGGGCTCGCGCAGGCCGTAGCGCACGCCGTCATAGCGGGCGAGGTTCGACGAGGCTTCCGCCGGGGCGACGATGTAATAGGCCGGCAGGGCGTATTTGGTGTGGGGAAGGGAAATTTCGACGATCTCGGCGCCGGCGCTTTTGAGCCAGTCGATGCCCTGCTGCCAGAGCGCCTCGATCTCGGCATTGAGCCCGTCGAGGCGATATTCCTTAGGGATGCCGATCTTCATGCCCTTGATCGAGCGGCCGACCGCCTTCTCGTAATCGGGCACGGCCATATCGACCGAGGTCGTGTCCTTCGGGTCGTGGCCGGCCATCGAGCCCAGCATGACGGCGCAGTCGCGGACCGTCTTGCCGATCGGGCCGGCCTGGTCGAGCGACGAGGCGAAAGCGACGATGCCCCAGCGCGAGCAGCGGCCATAGGTCGGCTTGATGCCGACCGTGCCGGTGAAGGCGGCCGGCTGGCGGATCGAGCCGCCGGTGTCGGTGGCGGTTGCCGCGAGGCATAGATCGGCCGCCACAGCCGAAGCCGACCCGCCAGACGAGCCCCCGGGTACGAGATGGGCCCCTTCGATGGCGCCACCCTGCCCCGCCGAGACATTGGAGCCCTTCCGGCGCCAGGGGTTGACGACGGAGCCGAAGGTCGAGGTCTCGTTCGACGAACCCATGGCGAACTCGTCATTGTTGAGCTTGCCGAGCATGACGGCGCCGTCGCGCCAGAGCTGGCCCGACACGGTCGATTCATAGGGCGGCACGAAATTGCCGAGGATCTTCGAGCAGGCGGTGGTGCGCACGCCCTTGGTGGCGAACAGGTCCTTGATGCCAAGCGGCAGGCCCTCCAGCGGACCACCCTCGCCCTTCGCGAGCTTCGCATCGGAGGCGGCTGCCTGGGCCAGCGCCTGCTCGGGCGTTTCCAGCACATAGGCGTTCAGCGCGCGGGCCTTCTCGATCGCCGCGATATGGGCCGTGGTCAGCTCGGTGGCGGAGAAGGTCTTGGCCTTCAGCCCATCGCGGGCCTCGGTCAGGGTCAGGCGGGTGAGATCGGTCACGGGCGATATCCGAATGAAGTCTGTCGGTGAAAACGTCATTGCGAGAAGCGCAGCGACGAAGCAATCCAGGAGTGCGGCGCGAGTGGGTCCCCTGGATTGCTTCGCGGAGCCTGTCCTTGGGCTTGCCTATGGCAAGACCCGAGGGCTCGCAATGACGGGGGCGGTGGCCCGCGCTACTCGATGACTTTAGGCACCATGAAATAATTGTCGTCGGAAGCCGGTGCGTTGGCGACGATGATGTCGGCGATCTCGCCGTCGGTGACGACGTCCTCACGCTGCTTCATCGCCATCGGCGTCACCGAGGTCAGCGGCTCGACGCCCGTGACATCGACCTCGTTGAGCTGCTCGACGAAGCCGAGGATGGCGTTGAGCTCGCCTTGCAGCTTTGGCAGATCAGCCTCCGGCACGGCGATGCGCGCCAGATGCGCGACGCGTTTGACGGTGGCGAGATCGACCGACATGGCGGGCTCCTGGATCGGGGTGGCGCGGTGCGCCAAAGGGTTGTCAGGGCTATAAGGTGAGGATCGATCGCTCGCAAGGATCGCTCGCCATTGCCGAGGGGCGCCCTAGATCGCGAACGCCTCGCCCTTCTTCGGCACCAGCGCCTGGATGTCGCTGCCCTGCAGCCCGGCGACGAAGGCGTCGGCATTGGCGTCGATCAGCGGGAAGGTGCCGTAATGGCAGGGAATCGCGACCTTTGGCTTGACGAAGCGCGTCATGGCCAGAGCCGCGACTTTGCCGCCCATGGTGAAGCGGTCGCCGACCGGGCAGATGCAGGCCTCTACGCCGTGGATCTCGCTGAGCAGTGCCATGTCGGAGAAGATGTCGGTATCGCCCATGTGCCAGAGCGTCTTCTCACCCTTCGCCTTGATGATCGCGCCATTGGCGCTGCCGACGGGTACGCTCACGCCTGCTTCGCCCATGCCGGCCGAATGGTCGGCGCGGACCCAGGTGACGCTGAACGGACCGAGATCGATGGTGCCGCCGGTGTTCACGGGCTGGAAAGCCTTCAGGCCTTTGGAGGCCAGATGCATGGCGAGATCGTAATTGGTGATGACGGTGGCGCCGGTGGTCTCGGCGATGGCGAGCGCGTCGCCGACATGGTCGCCATGGCCATGGGTGACGACGATATGGGTCACGCCTTTCGAGATCGCCGCGATATCGCCCTCGAAGACCGGGTTTCCGGTGAAAAACGGGTCGATCAGGATGACAGCGCCGTCAATCTCGGCGCGGAAGGCGGAATGGCCGTACCAGGTCAGTTTCATGGGGAGGCTCCGATGGGTCGCTCAGTCGAGATGCGCAGTGGGGTATAGATCATTCCAGTCGGGATTGGAGCGCTCGATCAGCGCAATCTTCCAGGCCCGGTGCCAGTGCTTGATGCGCTTCTCATGCGCGATAGCTTCTTCGGGATTGCTGTAATATTCAGCGTAAACGAGGCGCAACGCGCCATGGCGAGCGGCAAACTCCGAACCCCGACCCTCTCGATGGTCCGACACGCGGCGAGACAGCGAACGCGTGACGCCGACATAGAGGGTGCCGCCCTTCTTGCTCGCAAGCAGATACACCCACATCCCAGCATCCCCGCGCGGTCGTCCCGGGCGAAGCGCAGCGTAGACCCGGGACCCATTCCGGAACAGTCGCCGAAAAAGGGCGAACAGGGCGACCGGAACCCACAGGGAATCGTTCCGGAATGGGTCCCGGGTCGGCGCGGCTTGCGCCGCTTGCCCGGGACGACCACGTCAGGCTGGATACATGTGTGGTGCAGCCAGCGATTCCCATGCAAATCGACACAACCGGAAAGTTCGCCCAATGACCGATGCCGCCACCCTCGCCCGCCGGATCGCCCAGGGGCGCGGGGATGAGCCCGCCGATCTCGTCATCCGCGGGGCGCGGTTGCTGGATCTCGTCACCGGCGATCTGGTTGAGAGCGACATCGCGCTCTGCGGCGATACGATCGTCGGCACGCATGGCGCCTATCAGGGCAAGGCCGAGTTCGACGCCACCGGGCTGATCGCGGTGCCGGGCTTCATCGACACGCATCTCCATGTCGAATCCTCGCTGGTGACGCCGCTCGAGTTCGAGCGTTGCGTGCTGCCGCACGGCGTCACCACCGCGATCTGCGATCCTCATGAGATCGCCAATGTGCTCGGCGGTGAGGGCATCGGCTATTTCCTGCGCTGCGCCGAGGCGATGCGGATGGATCTGCGTATCAACCTGTCGAGCTGCGTGCCGGCGACGCATCTGGAGACGGCAGGCGCACGGCTCGATGCGGACGACCTGACGCCGATGATGTTCCATCCCAAGGTGATCGGGCTCGCCGAATTCATGAATTTCCCGGGCGTGATCCATCGAGATCCCGGCTGTCTCGCGAAGCTTTCCGCCTTCTCCGACCGGCATATCGACGGGCACGCGCCGCTGGTTCGCGGCATGGACCTCAACGCCTATCTGAGCGCGGGCATCCGCACCGACCACGAGACGACGACGGCCGACGAGGCGCGCGAGAAACTCGCCAAGGGCATGGCCATCCTGATCCGCGAGGGCTCGGTCTCGAAGGATCTGCTGCAACTGATTCCGCTGATCTCGCGTGACGCCTCGCCCTTCCTCGCCTTCTGCACCGACGACCGCAACCCGCTCGACATCGCCGAGGAAGGCCATCTGGACTTCATGATCCGCACTGCCATCGCCCGCGGCGCGGATGTTCTGGCGACCTATCGCATCGCCTCGCTCTCGGCCGCGCGGCTGTTTGGCCTGTTCGATCGCGGCTTCATCGGGCCGGGCAAGCGCGCCGACATCGTGCTGGTGGAAGATCTGGCGGCCTGTTCCGTTAAGCAGGTATTTGCTGGCGGCAGGCTGGTGGGGTCAGAGCTCTTCTCGGACCGGGCCACGATCGCACCGGTTGGGCTTGGAAGCGTCAAGAGCCGGACGCTGCTTGCGGAGGATTTCAAGGCGTTGGCGCGCGATGGCGAGACGCCCGTGATCGGTGTCGTGCCCGGCCGCATCATCACCGAGCGGCTGGCGATGCTACTGCCCGCCCGCGACGGGCAGGCCCTGCCTGATCTCGATCAGGACGCGGTCAAGGTCAGCGTGATCGAGCGGCACGGCAAGACAGGCGGCATCGCCACCGGCTTCGTGCATGGCTTCGGGATGAAGCAGGGCGCGATCGCCTCCTCGGTCGGCCATGACAGCCATAATCTCTGTGTCGTCGGTGTCGATGAGGCCTCGATGGCGGCGGCCGCCAACCGGCTGATCGAGATCGGCGGCGGCTTTGCGGTGGCAGATGGCGGTGTGGTGACGGCGGAACTCGCACTGCCGGTGGCGGGGCTGATGAGCGACCAGCCTTTCGAGACCGTGCGGCACGGGCTGGAGGACTTGAGGGCAGCGGCAAAAGCGCTCGGCGTCGTGCTGGCCGAGCCCTTCCTGCAGGTCGCGTTTTTGACCCTTCCGGTGATCCCGCATCTCAAGATCACCGACAAGGGGCTGGTCGATGTCAACGCGTTCGACTTCGTTTAGCGGCGAGTTCAGGGTTCTGGGCCCGCGGCCAGACGCGTGATAAAATGCCGGAGTCCGGATGGGAGGTTCGCGATGGACGATCCGAACACGACGCTGACCGCGACACTCGGGGACCTCGCCGAGAAGGTCGAAGAGCGGGTCCGCTCAGGCGAGTCTGCCTCGCCGAGCGACGTGGTGCGTGCCGGGTTGGAGGCGCTCGCCCGCGAGGAACGGGCGTTCGAGGCCGAGTTGAAGCGCAAGGTTGAGGAGGCGCTGGCCGATCCGCGGCCCTCGATTCCGGCCGATCAGGTTTTCGCACGATTGAGAGCCCGCCTCGACGATCGCGAGGCCCGCGAGGGTGAAACGGTATAGGATCACCTTCTCGCCGCTGGCCGAGGCGGATTTAGAAGCGATCATCGACTGGATCGCAGACTAATCCGGCATTCGGAGCCCGTGGGTTCGTCGATCGGATCGAGCGACGAATTGCATTGCTGCAAGACTTTCCCGCGCGCGGGACGGCCAGAAACGATTTGGCACCGGGCTTGCGCATCATCGGACTGGAAGCACGCGTTACGATCGCGTTTCGGATCGACGACACTGCGGTGATTATTGAACGGGTCCTTTATGGCGGGCGCGATCTGGAGCGTGCGTTTCGCCAACGAGAAGACGAGCCGCCGGACGGCTAACCTCCGCCCAGCATTTCCTCAGGCATATCAATCCCTTCGGCCCGCGCCTTGGCACGCAGAGTCAGGCGCCTGACGCCCGGCAGCCGCGTGCCCTCCTGCTCCTCGATGGCGTGGGCGAGGACGCGCATGCGCTCGTCGAACCAGTTGCCGCCCATGGCATGCGGGTCGATGGCGAGAATGAGCTGGCCGGTGTCGGGCGGGCCGCCTTCGGCGTCGAGGAAGGACGAAGCCTGGAAGCCGAAATGCGCGCCGACCAGCGCCGCCGCCAGGATCTCGACCATCATCGCCAGCGTCGCGCCCTTGGCGTCGCCCAGCGGAACCATGGTGCCGGCGAGCGCTGCGGCTGCGTCCGTCGTCGGCTTGCCGTGGACGTCGAGCGCCCAGCCCTCGGGGATCGCCTGCCCCTTCTGCTTGGCGGCGACGATGGGGCCGCGCGCAACCTTTGACAGCGCCATGTCGATGACGACCGGCTCGCGCCCGGCGAGCCGCGCGGCAAACGCGATCGGGTTGGTGCCGAAGACCGGCTTCGAGCCGCCCCAGGGCGCGATGGCGCCCGGCGTATTGGCAAACAGCATCGCGACGAGCCCCTGATCGGCGAGGCGCTCGACATGCAGGCCCGCGGCACCGCAATGGTTGGAGCGGCGGATCGGCACCGCAACGATGCCCTGTTCGCGCGCCAGCCCCGGGATCTCGGCGATGGCGAGGTCGATCGCCGGATAGGCGAAGCCGTGCCCGGCGTCGATCGCCAGCACACCGGGCTTCGGCCGGCTTGCCTTGGGCACCACCAGGCCGTTGATCTTCCCGGATTTCAGCATGGCGAGGTAGGTCGGCACCCGCGACAGGCCGTGCCCCTTCAGCCCGTCGGCTTCCGCCATCACCAGTGCCCAGGCGACGGAGGCCGCATTGGCGGGGGATGCGCCGGCGGCGGCGAAGATATCGGTCAGGCGGGCTTCGGCCCGCTCGAAGGAGACGCGGGTCACAGCCGTCCCTCCAGCGCCGCGATGACGCGTTCGGCCACCAGCCCGGAGACGCGCCCGTTGGATTCGACCGTGTTGCCGGCGATGTGGGGCGTCAGGATCAGGTTCGGCACATCCGCGAACAGCTTGCCGGCGCCGCGCAAGGGCTCCTCGGCGAAGACGTCGATCGCCGCGCCGCCGAGCTTGCCGGCCTTCAGCGCCGAGACCAGCGCCGCCTCGTCCATGATGCCGCCGCGCGCCGCATTGATCAGGATGGCGTCGGGCTTCATCCGCGCCAGCGCGTCCTTGCCGATCAGGCCCTTGGTCTCGGGCGTCAGCGGCAGATGGACGCTGATAACGTCGGAGGTCGCGAGCACGGCGTCGAGATCGAGCCGCTCGGTGCCCGCCCAGGCCTTGTCGTCGGCAGGAACGTAAGGGTCATAGGCCGCGACCGTCATGCCGAGCAGGCGGCCATGGGCCGCGGTGTCGCGGGCGATGGCGCCGAAGCCGACGAGGCCGAGCCGCTTGCCGGCGATCTCGCGGCCAATCAGCTTGGTCTTGGGGAATTCGCCCGCCACCATGGCGGCATTGGCGAAATAGGCGCCGCGCAGCAGCATCATGGCGCTGCCGATGACATACTCCACCACGGAGAGGCTATTTGCTCCCGTCGCCGGGAAGACCTTGATGTCGCGCGCGCCGCAGGCATCCATGTCGATGTTGTCGAGCCCGACGCCGAGACGGCCGACGACCTTGAGCTTCGTTGCCGCGGCCAGCACGTCCCCCCTCACCTGAGTCTGGTTGCGCACGATCAGGGCGGGGACCTCGGCGATCAGCCTCGCCAGTTCGTCCGGCTTGCCGAAAAGCTCGGCGTCGTGATGGACGCTGTAGCGGGCGCTGAGCATGGCGACGGCCGCCTCGTCCATGAATTCCGTGATGACGATATCGGTCATGGATGCAGCCTTTCAGACAATATGACGGTCAGCCCAGTACGATCAGGCCGCCGGTGACGATTACGAGGATGACGAGGCTGGTCCCGGTGACCAGCACCATATGGCGCCAGCCGAGCCTGGCCATGGCGCCCAGCGAGGTGCCCAGCCCAAGCGCCGCGATGGCGATGAGCAGGCCCCAGCCCGAGATCGCCAGCAGTACCGTGCGGATCGGCTGGTAGAGATCGGCCAGGGCCGGCTGAATGGCCAGCACGCTGTTCACCAGGCACAGCACCAGGAACATGATGGCGAAAACCGGGACCGGGACCTTGGCCTTCTCCGCGACATTGCCGGCGAGCCGGGCTTCGTCGCGCAGCAGCCACCAGCCGACGATCAGCACGGCGGGCAGCAGCAGGAACACCCGGAACAGCTTGACGATGATCGCGGCATTTGCCGCCTCGACCGACACCGCCTGCCCCGCACCGACGACCTGGGCCACGTCATGGATGGTGGCGCCGAGCATGATTCCGGTCTGTGCCGGCGTGAAGCCGAGCCAGACGCAGATCAGCGGATAGGCCAGCATCGCCAGTGTCGAGAGCGCGTTCATGGCGATGACGGTGAAGGCGACGTCCGCGGCCTTGGTCTTGTAATCGGGCACGACGGTGGCGGTGGCGAGCGCGGCCGATGCGCCGCAGACGGCGGTCGCGACACCACCGAGCGCGCCCATGCCGGTCTCGCGGCCGAGCCAGCGTGCCAACAAAAATCCCGAGGCAATGGTCGCCGCCATCGCGAAGATCACCAGCAGCGCCGTTGTCAGGCCCAGCGCGATGATGTCGCCGAGCGCGACGCGAAGGCCCAGCAGCGCGATCGCCCAGCGCAGCATCTTCTTGACGCAGAAGGTCATGCCGGGCTGGAAGCGCGGCGCATTGGCAAAGGGATGCAAAAGCATGCCGATGATCAGCGCGATCACGACGGCGGGGATGCCGAAACGACCGCCGGCGGCGGATTTCACCAACGGCTCGGCGAGATAGGCGGCCACTGCGACCGCAGCCGAGAGCGCGATGCCGTCGAGGAGCGGACGCCAGGCACTGACGCGGGCGGTCGTCGCGATGGACAAGACTGGAAGCTCCCGAGGTTTCGGCCGGAGCGAAAAGACGCAGCCGGGGCGGCGGACAGGCCGCCCCGGCTGTTAGCGGCTCAAGCGCTGCGGTAGAGCTTGGTCATCGAGAATTCGCGGTGGCCCAATGCTTCCGCCGCAGTCAGGCGGCCATTGGCGGTGCGCACGATGTTCTCGATCAGGGCGTCGCCCGCCTGCGGGATCGTCATGTCGCGGCGCAGGATGCCCGAGACGTCGACGTCGATGTGCTCCGGCATGGTGCGCATCGTCTTGGGGTTGCCGGTGATCTTGATCACGGGCACGATCGGGTTGCCGATGACGTTGCCCTGACCGGTCGGGAAGGTGTGGACGACATAGCCGCCCGCCGCCATCAGGGTCACGCATTCAGCCGCCGCCGAGGAGGTGTCCATGTAGTAGAGGCCAGGACCCTTGGTCGGCGCTTCCGCCGGCTGCAGGATGTCGATGAATTTGCACTCCCGGCCGATCTTTTCCAGGTTGCCGAGAGCCTTTTCCTCGATCGTTGTCAGGCCGCCGGCGATGTTGCCCTTGGTCGGCTGCGAATCCGAGAGATCGTCGGTCTTGTGGGCCTCAATGACATCATCCTGATAGGCCTTCCACATCTTGTACCAGCGCTCGCCGACTTCGGGAGTCGCGGCGCGCGCCTTGCAGAGATGCTCGGCGCCGGTGATCTCGGAGGTCTCGCCGAAGACGCCGTAGACGCCGCGCGGGATCCATTTGTCATACATGTTGCCGACGGTCGGGCAGGAGGACAGGCCGGTGGTGGTGTCGGATTCACCGCATTTCGTGGACACCCAGAGCTCCTCGATGCCGCAGGTTTCGCGCTGCAGCTCGGTCGCCCACTGCACGAACTCCTTGGCGACATAGGAGGCCTTGGCGATCGTGGCGATGTCGCCATGGCCCTCGATGCCGAAGCCGACGACCGGCTTGCCGGTCTTGGCGATGCCGTCGACGACGCGCTTGGTCCAGCCATCCTCGATGCCGATGACTACGACGGCGGCGACGTTGGGGTTGGAACCCGTGCCGATCAGGGTGCGGAAATGGATTTCCAGATCCTCGCCGAACTGCAGGCGGCCATAGGCGTGCGGGATCGCCAGCGTGCCCTTGACGTTGTTGGCCACGGCCTCGCAGGCGGCATTGGAGAGATCGTCGAGCGGCAGCAGCAACACATGGTTGCGCACGCCGACGCGGCCGTTTTCACGGCGCCAGCCGTTGAAGGAATCGAGGCTTGGGCCGGTCGGGCGCTTGACCATCGGCGCCTTGAAGGCCGGGGCCTCGATCTGCCTGCCCTTGAAATCTTCGAGCGTCCCTTTGACGAGGTCGAAATTGGCAACGATGGACATGGGGTGTTTCCTCTTGTGCCTGGCGGGCTCGACCTTGCCGGGAGCCCGTTCTGGTTGGGATCAGCTGGAAATCGACAGAGCCGTGCTCACCAGCGCTTGGTCTTGGCGTTGTGGACATGCAGGTGCTCGCCCTGCTTCACATCATCCTTGGCCTGGCCGATGTCCTGGCCGTATTTCCAGATCGTCTCGCCCTTGGCGATATCCTTCAGCGCGACCTTGTGGCCGATCGGGATGTCCATCTTGGCGGTCAGCTTGAAATCGGAATTGTCGTGGGTCACGACGCACAGCATCTCGGTGCCAGCCTTCAGACCTTCGACGACGACGACGCCGACGGTGTCCTTTGCCTCGTGAACCAGGAGGTGGGGCATGCTCATGGGTGTCTCCTCACAGTCGATTCTTATCCGGTTCCCATCCGCAATTCAGGACTCGACCGGCCTTGCAACAAGTCTTATATAAGACACATGACTGAGCACAAGCTCGAAAATGCAACGGGTCCCGAAACGCCCGCCGGAGCCGAAATCCTTGGATTTCGACCGCTCTACCGGCAGGTGAAGGACCAGTTTGTGCGCCGACTCATGGACGGCCGATGGCTGCCGGGAATGGCGATTCCCAGCGAAGGTCAGCTTGCCGGGGAGATCGGCGTGAGCCAGGGCACGGTCCGCAAGGCGCTCGATGAGCTCGCCGCCGAGAACCTGCTGGTGCGCCGCCAGGGCCGCGGGACCTTCGTCGCCGAGCATGATGAGCAGCGCATCCTGTTCCAGTTCTTCAAGCTGGTCTCGGATGACGGCGTCGCTCGCTTTCCCGACAGCCAGGTGCTGGACATGGTGAAGGCCACCGTGGACGCCACCGAGCGCACCGCGCTCAATCTCGCCGCCGAGGCCGAGGTCATCCGCATCCGCCGGATCCGCTCGCTCGGCGGCAAGCCGCTGATCCTCGAGACGATCAGCCTGCCCGCCCTGGTGTTTCCGGGTCTCGCGGACGGGCCGGTGCCCAATAATCTCTACAGCTTGTTTGCGACGCGCTATGGCATCACCATCGCCAACGCCTGCGAGCGTCTCAAGGCCGTGGCGCTGAAGGGCGACGAGGCCCAGCTTCTGGGCGTCGCGACGGGCACACCGGCTCTCGCGATCGACCGTATCGCGCTTTCGCTCGACGGTTCAGCCGTCGAGCGACGTCTCAGCCTGTGTTTGACCGAGGAGGCTCACTACCAGTCCGATCTGCGCTGACGCGTTCGAGGTCTACGAACTTACCCACCCAAGCCGACACAGATCGGCCGTTCAACACGACCCAAGGAGGATACGCATGAGCATGACCAAACGGGCAGCCCTTGCCGGGCTGCTGACCTTGACCCTGTCTGCGCCAGCACTGGCGCAGGCTTACCCGACCAAGCCGATCACGGTGATCGTCTCCTACGCCGCGGGCGGGCCCAGCGACGTTATCGCCCGCCTGCTCGGCGAGCAGATGAGCAAGACGCTTGGCCAGACCGTGATGATCGAGAATGTCGCCGGAGCCGGCGGAACGGCAGGCGCCAAGCGACTGGCGGCAGCCGAGCCGGATGGCCACACCATCCTGATCCACCATCTCGCGCTGGCGGCCGCGCCGTCGCTCTACAACAATCTCGGCTATGATACGAAGACGGCCTTCGCCCCGATCGGGCTGGTCAATACCGGGCCGATGGTGATCGCCAGCAAGCTCGCCTTGCCGCCGACCGACGCCAAGGCGTTCTTCCCCTATATCAAGGAGAATGCGCAGAAGCTGACGATCGCCCATGCAGGCGTCGGCTCGAACTCGCATCTCTGCGCGGTTTTGATGTCGCAGCAGCTCGGCGCCAAGTTCAACCAGGTCGCCTATCGCGGGACGGGGCCGGCGATGAACGACCTGGTCGGCGGCCAGATCGACATCCTCTGCGACCAGTCGACCTCGGCGATCCCGCAGATCCAGGGCAAGAGCATCCGCGCCTATGCCGTGACCTCTGCCCAGCGGCTCGACGTGCTGCCCGAGACGCCGACGATGGCCGAAGCCGGCGCCAAGCTCGACATGACGATCTGGCACGGGCTCTACGCCCCCAAGGGCACGCCGACACCGGTGCTCGACAAGCTGAACGCGGCGCTGCGCGGTGCGCTGAAGGACCCTGCCGTCGTCGAGAAGTTCAAGGCTTTCGGAACCAGCACGTTTCCCGAAGGCGAACTGACCCGCGAGGCGCATGCCAAGCTGTTTGCCGCCGAGGTCGACAAATGGGCGGCTTCGCTGGCAGCCGCCGGCGTCAAGCCGCAGGGCTGACGCCTGGTCTGTGTTGCTTCGACCATGGCATGCGCCGCTCGCCTCGCGCGGCGGCGCATGCTACCGGCCTGCCCATGTCCAGCAATGTCGTTCCGCTCGAAACCTTCATAGGCTTGCCAGACCACGCCAGGCTGCTGGGCCTCGATCTTGGCACCAAGACGATCGGGCTCGCGCTGTCTGACGTCGAGCGCCAGATCGCGACACCGCTCGAGACGATCCGCCGGGTCAAGTTCAGCCTCGATGCCGTTGCGCTTCTGAAAATCGCCGACAAACACGCCGTGGCCGGTCTGATCATTGGCCTGCCGCTGAACATGGACGGGACCGAGGGCCCGCGCGTGCAATCGACGCGCGCCTTCGTGCGCAATCTCGTGCCCCTGACAAGCCTGCCGATCGCCTTCTGGGACGAGCGCCTCTCGACCATGGCCGTGACTCGGACCCTGCTCGACGCCGACGCCTCGCGCGCCAAACGCGCCGCCGTTGTCGACAAGATGGCGGCCGCCTACATCCTGCAGGGCGCGCTCGACCGGCTGATGCGGATGCCGGCGAGCCCCGACGACGCGGCCTGATTCAGGTAGCCGCCTTACCATGGCGGCATGAAAAAACCCGCGCGCCAGAGGCGCGCGGGCGTCGTGTTTGAACAGTCGACCTCAACGATGGTCGCGGAAGTCGTAGGCCGGGCGGCCGTAGTATCGCCGATAGACCGGCGCCGGGGCATAGACCGGAGCGGGCGCGTAGTAGACTGGCCCCGGGGCATAGACCGGAGCCGGCGCGTAGTAGCCATTGTCGTAGTAGGGGTCGGCATAGGCCCTGCGCTGCGAGGCAATGACCGCCGCGCCGAGAATGCCGAGGCCGACGCCGGCTGCGATGCCCGCGCCGCGATTGCCGCGATGCCAGCCGCCGCGATAGCCGCCACGGTATCCATGATACTGGGTGAATTCGGCGTTCGCCTGATCGAGCCTGGCGGCATCGAAGCTCTTGGGTGCGCCCGACGCAAACGCGGGTGCCACGAGAGCAGCGGAGGCGACGCTCACCGAGGCGAGCGCGACAATGGCGGTCTTCCTGAGCGACATCATGATGGATCTCCTGTCGCCGGGATGATCCCGACTTGGCCGCCAGGATCGTTCCAGGCGCTTGAATGCCGCGTGAACCGATCGCGGCGGGAATGCGGCAGGCGCAGGGCCCCCCGGTGATGCGCCCCTTGCCGGTCACAGACTGCCGTGAAAGGAGTGGCAGCACGACCTCGTGAAGATGCTTTGCCTGCCGGTTAGAACGCCAAGGCGCGTGTCCAGTTCCCACCGCCCGCGAGCCCTCAGGGCTTTTCAACGCGGCGCCCTGTCCCACCTCGCTGCTGTCCCCCTCATGCTGTCCAGTCTGATCGCCGTCTTCCTCGTCATCGCCACGGGTTGGGCTCTGAAAGCGCGGGGAACGGTCTCGCCGGCGCATTGGCTGGGTGTCGAGCGGCTGACCTATCAGGTGCTGTTCCCTGCGGTCGTGATCCACACGCTGGCGGTGGCCGATCTCGGCGCGCTGCCGGTGCTGGCGATGGGCATGAGCCTCGTGCTGGCGATCGTGACTGTGGCCGGTCTGCTCCTGGCATCGCGGCCGCTGCTGGCGCGCGCGGGCATCGAAGGGCCGGCCTTCACCTCGATCTTCCAGGGCTCGATTCGCTGGAACACCTTCATCGCGCTGGCGCTGGCGGCAGGGCTGCAGGGACGCGACGGCACCACTCTGATGGCGATCGCGGTCGCGGCGATGATTCCCTTGCTCAACGTGCTCTGCGTGCTGGTGCTGGCACGCTTCGCCCATGGCAAGCCGATGAGCCCCTCGGCGACGATCCGGTCGATCCTGTTCAATCCCTTCATCTGGTCGTCCGCCGTCGGGCTGGCCCTCAACCAGATGCAATGGATGCTGCCGGTGGCGATCGTCACCTATCTCGACGTGATGGGACGGGCCGCGCTCGGCGTCGGGCTGCTCGCGGTGGGCGCTGGGCTCGACCTGCGCAGCCTGGCGCGGCCTCGCCTCGCGCATTGCATCGCAATCGGCGTCAAGCTCGTGGTGATGCCGCTGCTGGCCTGGACGATCGCGCGCTATCTGGGACTGTCGGGGCCCGCCCTGACCATGACAGTCGTCGCCGCCTCGGTGCCGACAGCCACTGCAGCCTATTTTCTCGCACGCGATCTGGGCGGAGATGCCCCGCTGATGGCGGAAATCACCACGCTGCAGACTTTGCTCGCCCTCGCGACCCTGCCGATGGCGGTGCTTTTCCTGGGTTGAACCGATCCCGATGCTTGAGATCGAAGGGTGATACACGTTATGATTGCATCGCCCTGACACGCCTTCGATGGTCGATGACGCGTCCTGGCCCTTCGGCCTTGCCCATGACTTTCAAGGGACGCTCGGTGATGACGCCTAAAGGACGCAATCAGCTGGCTTCGCATGACCATCCATCATCGAGCGGCCTCGATACCGAGTTGGTCACCGGCGCGAGGTACCCTGGTCGCCGCGAGACAGCCTCATGGGAGGCCACACCGCGCGAAGTCGCCGGATATATCGAGGGTCTCACTGCATCCCTGCGAGGGATGGCGCAGGCGGCGAAACTCGACAGCCTCGCCTATTTTCTCGAAATGGCACGGCTGGAAGCGTCGATCCAGCGAGAACGTCCCGGTCATCCGGGGCAGGAAAACGGTTCCGCACAAACGCGTTAGCCAAGCATCGACGAAGCCAGCGACGCCATCGAAAGTCGTTGCCGGCAAGGATTGCCGTCGCGCGACGCCTCAGGCTTCGGTCCTTGACAGCGTCCCTCCGGGGTGACGCCGGATCAGTTGGTCAAGCTCGAGGTCGAGCAGGGTCTGGCTGATCTCCCGCGCCGATCGCCCGCTCGCGCGGACGAGGTCATCCACCGAGATCGGTGCGCCTCCGAGAAGCTGGAGGATCAGCCGGCGGTCATCGACCACCTCGGCAGCCCCCGCGATCACGCCCCCGCTGTGGTCCGGCTCGGGAATCGCCGCCGAGGGGGCGGCTTCGATTCCAGGCAGATCGAGCTCGTCCCACAGCGCCTCGGTCATCGGATCGGCGCCACTGTCACGCATGCTCGGTGGCGGCGAGAGGAAGCCTTCGTCCCCATCGAGCAGCGGTGTCAGCGCTTCGATCACGTGGGAGGCATCGGCACAGAGCGTCGCGCCCTCCCGGATCAGATGGTTGCCGCCCTCGGCGCGCGGGTCCAGCGGCGAGCCCGGCACCGCGAAAACGAGCCGACCCTGCTCGTTGGCAAAGCGGGCCGTGATCAGAGAGCCGGATTTGCGCGCGGCCTCGACCACCACCGTTCCCAGCGAAAGCCCCGAGACCAGGCGGTTCCGGCGGGGAAAATCACGACCGCGCGGCGCGAGCCCCAGCGGCATCTCGCTGATCGCAGCGCCCTGCTCCAGCAGGCGATGCAGAAGCGGAAGGTTCTGCGGCGGGTAGACCTCGTCGAGCCCGCCGGCGAGGACCGCGATGGTCCCGGTCGCAAGGCTGGCCTCATGGGCCGCGGTGTCGATACCGCGCGCCAGGCCCGAGACGATGGCGAAGCCGGCTTCACCGAGATCGCGGGCAAGGCGGGCGGTGAATTTCATGCCGGCGGCGGAGGCGTTGCGCGAACCCACCAGCGCAACGCAGGGGCGCAGCAACACCGGCGCCTGCCCCAGCAGCGCCAGCAGCGGCGGCGCGGAGTCGATTGCCTGGAGGGGCCGCGGGTATTGCGCCTCGCCGAGCGCGATCATCCGCCCGCCGAGCCGACGCAGCGTTTCCATCTCGCGCTCGGCTTCGGCCATCGTGCAGATGCGGATCGCGCGGCCGGCCTGCCGGCCGAGATCCGGCAATGCGTCGAGCGCGGCAGCGGCGCCACCAAAGCGGTTCATCAGCGAGCGGAAGGTGCGCGGGCCGACGCTTTCGCTGCGGATCAGGCGGAGCCAATCGAGGCGCTGGCGATCGGTGAGGACGATGCCAGCCATGGCGTTTCAGCCCTTCTGCCCGATCTTGCCCTCGCTGCCGGAGAGCAGCCGGGCGATGTTGCCTCGATGCATGAACCAGAGCAGGCAGGCCAACGCCGCCATCAGCAGCGCCGCCTGCCGGTTGCCTGCAGCGAACCAGAGCATCACCGGCGTCGCGACGCTCGCCACAAGGGCCGCCAGCGAGGAGTATTTCGAGACTTTCGCGACAGACAGCCAGATAGCCGCGAAGGCCAGTGCGACGGGCCAGGCCAGCCCGATCAGGACGCCGAGATAGGTCGCGACGCCCTTGCCACCCTTGAAGCCGATCCAGACCGGGAAGAGATGGCCGAGAAAGGCGCCGAGCCCAGCGACAAGCGCGGCCTGGGGCCCCCCGAGCGCGAAATAGCCGACCAGCACGGCGACCGTGCCCTTCAGCATGTCGCCCAGCAATGTCAGGGCCGCAAGCTTCTTGTTTCCGGAACGCAGGACGTTGGTGGCGCCGATATTGCCCGAGCCGATGCTGCGCGGATCAGGCCCGCCGCTCAGCTTCGTCAGGACGATGCCGAAGGGAATCGAGCCGAGCAAATAGCCAATGACGAGCGCCGCGGCAAAAGCGGGCCAGGACAGGCCCCAACTCATAAGATCCGACATGCAGCCCTCTCGTCGCGCTCGCGCAGCGTAGCCTAAGCCGCAGAAGCCTCATAGACCCCGCGACCACCGACGAAGGTGATCTGCACGATGCCTTCCAGCCGCGCCTCGTCAAAGGGCGAGTTCTTGGCGCGCGACTTCAGCTTGCGTTTGTCGACGACATAGGGTGCGTCGATGTCGAGCAGCATCAGATCAGCCGGGGCGCCGGGGGCCAACCTCCCGCAGCCGAGGCCGAGCAGATTGGCGGGCCGCGTCGAGAGCGCCGCCAGCAGGTCCGGCAGGGCGATCTGGCCGGCCTGGACCAGGCGCAGCGAGGCCGAGAGCAAGGTCTCGATGCCGAGCGCGCCATCGGCGGCCTCCGCGAAGGGCTGGCGCTTGGTCTCGACATCTTGCGGGTCGTGATCGGAGACGACGACGTCGATGACGCCCTCGGCCAGCGCCGCGACCAGGGCCAGGCGCTCCTGTTCGTCGCGCAGCGGCGGCGAGACCTTGCAGAAGGTGCGGTAGTCGCCGACGTCGTTCTCGTTCAGCGTCAGATTGTTGATCGAGGCGCCGCAGGTGACGCGCAACCCTTCGGCCTTGGCCCGACGCACGAGCTCGATCGAGTCGGAACACGAGATCATCGCGGCGTGGTAGCGGCCGCCGGTTGCCCTTGCGAGGCGGATATCGCGCTCCAGCATGACCGTTTCGGCCTCGCGCGGAATGCCCGGCAGGCCCCTGCGGCTGGCGAATTCGCCTTCGTTCATCACGCCGGAACCGCGCAGATCCGGGTCCTCGACATGGTTCATGATCAGAGCGTCGAAGTCGCGGGCATAGATCATCGCACGGCGCATGATCTGCGGGTTGCGCAGCGCCTTGGCGCCATCGCCGAAGGCGACCGCGCCGGCTTCCAGCAGCAGGCCGAACTCGGTGATCTCCTTGCCTTGGAGCCCCTTCGTCAAGGCGGCGCAGGGCAGCACGTTGACGATCGCTTTGTCGCGGGCGCGTCGCTTGATGAAGTCGATGATCGCGGGGTCGTCGATCGGCGGATCGGTATCCGGCCGGCAGACGATGGTGGTGACGCCGCCCGCTGCGGCGGCTTGCGAGCCTGTCCCCAGGGTCTCGCGGAATTCGGCGCCGGGCTCGCCGAGGAAGGCGCGCAGATCGACGAGGCCGGGTGCGACGACGAGCCCGCGCGCATCGATGCGCCGAACGTCCTCGCCGGTCTCGGGCGCGGCGCCCCACTCGACCGAGGCGATGACGCCGCCGCGCAGCAGCAGCGAGCCGCGCCCTTCGCGGCCCGTGGCGGGATCGACGAGGCGCGCATCGAGGATCGCGACGTCCTGCAGCTCGGCCATGCCCGGCTCCATTCGCTCAGACATTGGGCAGATGCTGCGCCAGCGCGTCGAGCACCGCCATGCGCACCGCCACGCCCATCTCGACCTGCTCGCGGATCAGCGACTGGGCGCCGTCGGCGACCTCGGAGGAGATCTCGACGCCGCGGTTCATCGGCCCGGGATGCATCACCAGGGCGTCGGCCTGCGCCCGCTGCAGCTTCTCGCGATCGAGGCCAAAATAGCGGAAATACTCTTTCGAGGAGGGCACGAAGGCGCCATGCATGCGCTCGAGCTGAAGGCGCAGCATCATCACGATGTCAGCGCCTTCCAGCCCCTTGTTCATGTCGGTGAAGATCTCGACACCCATGCGCTCGATGCCGGCGGGCAGCAGCGTCGAGGGTGCGATCAGCCGGACCTTCGCGCCGAGCGCGTTCAGCAGGATGATGTTGGAGCGGGCCACGCGCGAATGCAGGATGTCGCCGCAGATCGCCACCGTCAGCCCCATGATCCGCCCCTTGTTGCGGCGGATGGTCAGCGCGTCCAGCAGGGCCTGGGTCGGGTGCTCATGGGCGCCGTCGCCGGCATTCACCACCGAACAGCCGACCTTGCGGGCGAGCAGATTGACCGCGCCCGCCGCATGATGGCGCACGACGATGATGTCGGGCCGCATCGCGTTCAGTGTGGCAGCGGTGTCGATCAGCGTCTCGCCCTTCTTCACGGACGACGAGGCAACGGACATGTTCATGACGTCGGCGCCCAGCCGCTTGCCAGCCAGTTCGAAGGAGGCCTGCGTGCGCGTCGAGGGTTCGAAGAACAGGTTGATCTGGGTGCGGCCGCGCAGCGTCGCCGTCTTCTTCTCGACCTGGCGGGAGAGCGCGACGTAGTCGTCGGCGCGGTCCAGCAGCGCTTCGATGTCCAAATGGGAGAGCCCCTCGATGCCGAGGAGATGCCGGTGCGGATAGAGCGGGGCTGGCGATGTCATTTGAAGAGGGGTGTTTAGGCGCGAGTCGGCCGGGGCGCAAGCGTGCGATAGCATAAGCCCACATGCGGTTTGCCGGCTGGTGGCGCGGGGCGAAGGACGCTACGCCTTATGGTCTGGCGGCTGTGCCGCTATCTGGTCTGGCGGCTGTGCCGCTATCTG
>NZ_LJHQ01000008.1 GCF_001295925.1 Allobosea sp. AAP35
CATCGGGAACCTCCATCGGATCCATTATGGCCGCCCGCACACGGAAATCCCGACAGTCCCCGTTTACAATTGCGAGTTCGGAGCTTTCGACCGCTGGACCTTCACTGATCTTTCTCAGCGTCGTCGTGTGCACCCTAGCCATTTACAAGAAAACCCCGCGCAGAAAAACCCGTGCCACGGCCGTGTCCGCGTCGATTCTTGGGCGGCCGCCGGCGCGTCAAGGAAGAACGGCGCTCTTCACGCACTTTTCGCCTGCGGCCAGATCGCGACCTGTCCTGACATAACCAGGCGATCGCGCCCGGCGCCTTTGGCGACATAAAGGGCCCGATCAGCTGCTCCAACCAGCGAGGCGCCATCTAACGCGGAGGCGTCAGTTGGCCAGGCGGTCGCTCCGCCGAGGCTCGCCGTGACGACCTTGGAAGGGAGCTTCATAGGGTGCGGGATCACAAGTCCACGAATGGCCTCGCCAACCCTGAGTCCGACCTGCTCGCAGCCCTCGGCGTCGGTATTTGGCAACAGGAAGACGAACTCTTCGCCTCCATATCTCGCAGCCAGATCGGCCGGTCGCCGAGCTTGTGTTGATAGGATACTTCCCACAGCACGAAGGCACTCATCACCGGCCTGATGGCCGTAGCGATCGTTAAATTCCTTGAAATGGTCAATATCGATCATCAGCACGGAGACAGGGGCCCCCTCTCGCGCCGCTCTTGCCCATTCTTGGTGTAGCCGCTCGTCGAAGCATCGGCGGTTGGCAAGCCCGGTCAGGCCATCGGAGGTTGCCAGTGCCGCCAGTTTGTCCTGGAGATCCTTGTGTTCGGTCATGTCGCGCGAAATTGCCACGACCCCGTCGACCATGCCGGTATCCGTCTTTTTCGTAACGCGTAGCGACGTCTCGATCCAGATTTCCGCCTTCTCTCGATGTCGAGTGCGATAAAGGATCTTGGCTTCCTCGACGTCCCCGCGCTTCAGCGCAGCTACGGCCTGTGCGACGCGGGGTAGATCCTCCGGGTTGACGCCAGCCAGAGCCGGCGTTCCCACAAGCTGTGCGGGATCCCAGCCCAGAACGCGCGCGCAAGACGGTGAGGCGTAAAGAATGCGCTCGTTGAGGTCGACACGGGTGACCATGTCGCTGGATTCTTCCGCGAGCAAGCGGAAGTCCGCCTCCTTGGCAGCCAGTGCCCCTGCCGTGCGCTGACGTTCGAAGAGCTGGCGCACGAGGTAAATACCGATGATGCCGATGAACAACGTCAAGGCGAGGACGAAGGCGGTCCGAACGACCGCACCCTGGCGCCAGCGCGCCAGGACTTCATCCTGTGCTTCCGTTGCGAGCAGCACGAGTGGATATTTTTCGCTAAACCTGAACGAACTCAATCGCTGAACACCGTCCAAGGGCGACTTGAAGTAATAGGCGCTAGCGGGGGCGCGGGACGATCGGTCCCTGATGAGCGACGTCGCCGACATGTCTCTCCCGACAAGGGTGCCGTCGTCGAGACTGCGCGCCAGCAGGATGCCGTCGGCACTGAGCAATGTGACGGTGCCGTTGGGCCCGATGTCGAACTGGCGATAGAACTGGGTAAAATAGGCCGTGTCGATCGTCGCAAGGACCACGCCCGCGAAAGTCCCATCTGGATGGTTGAAGCGGCGGGATACCGTGATGATCCATTGGCTCCCGGAACGGCTCTTGATCGGTCGGCCAAGAAAGGCCTGACGGTCGTCTACCGCGCGATGATGCTGGAAATAGGCACGGTCGCTGTTGTTCAAGCCGGTGAGGCTGACGCCTTCCGTCGTAGCCAGCCAGCGTCCCGTTTCGTCATAGACGAATAGGCCGCGAATGCGGCCTAGCGTCATCTTGCGCTGCGCTAGGAAAACCTGGATCCGCGCAATCGCTGCAGGCTCCGTCCCGTTTGTCTCAAGTCTGCTGGCCAGACCGATAAGCGTGGCGTCAGCGAGATCGATCGTGTCCTCCGCGTGCTGCGTCAGCGAGCGCGCGAGATTCGCCATGTCGACTTCGGCATTCTTCAGGTCGACGTCGCGCGAGGTCCATTCGCGCCATCCGCTCAGGGCGAGAATGACGAAACAGACGGCCGTTATAAAAATCGCGGCCCAGAATGGCAGACGTGGCAGGGCGAACGTTCGATGAGCGATACGGACCGCCTTCATGGCTGATTTCCTCCCAGTGGAGCCTCGCATTGCCACCTTAACGAATTGAACTTCTGCGGATTGGACGCGAGAGGCGAACAGTCCAGACGTCGGCCCACGGCGACCGTTGTCAGTTGCCGCCAAACTGCCAGCTGGACCGCCAAAATGCGGACGCTGTCGGTGTCGGCTAGGGGCGAGAAGCGCCGGACAGAGGTCCAGGCGAGATGCGCCACAGGACTAATCCGCTCTCCCGGCAGGGTGCTGCGGCGCCATCCGCCGTCGTGTGGATATCTGAGCTAGAATGACCAAGGGTCCGAAAGGACCCATGTAGGTGGAGGCAAGCAACGCCGGGCCGCGCGGCTGGGGGGCAACAGGTCGACCCGGCGTCGCACGCTCCGAGGAGCGCTGAGCCAAGCATGCTTTCGTAAGGTCAACACATCGTTAAGAGCCGCCGGCGTCTCCGCCTCGACGGCCGCACCAGGACGAGCTTGTTGGTCCTGGAAGGCGATGTTCGCGTTACTGGTGCGACGATTGGCGCGGTCTTGGTTTCCCTGACCGGATCACGAAGCCCGCTCGGCGTGTTACCCTACGGCACATCGTTCGCCGGGGGGCATTATGATCGCAGTCCGTTTCACTACGACCGATCTTCCTGCCAGAGAACAATTCGATGCGTGGCAGAGCTGGTTTGGCGGCGTCTTCAACGTCGCGACTGCTGATGGAAACACCGGCTTCGAAGCGAGCAGCACGGTCTGGGCACTAGACGGATTCGCACTGGGCCACGTCAGAGCGCCGGCCTTGACGGCCGCTCGGGACACCGCGCTTTTGCGTTCAAACCCTGTCGATCACTGGGTTATCACGATAGGGCAGCGCCAAACGGTCGGATCATATGGTGCTGGCCTCGAACTCAACGTGCCGGCCGCGGTCCCTTTTGTTGCCTCGCTCGGGCGGGAATTGATCAGCCAGCGGCCGGGCGACGAGCGGCTGCATCTTTATCTCCCGCGCGACACCTTCCGCGATCTAGCTCCACCGCTCGATGCGGCACAAGCCCAGGCCCTCGATACGCCGCTCGGCCGGTTGCTGGGCGACTATATCAGCCTCCTGCAGCGCCACCTCGTCGAATTCGAGGCGGCAGACATGCCGCGGCTCACGCATGCAGTCAGGGCCATGGTGATGGCTTGCGCAGGCCCCTCAGCGGATCGTCTCGACCTGGCCGCGAGCCAGATCAACCTGACGCGTCGCGAGAAGGTCCGGCAGTTCATTGACCGGAATCTGCGCGACCCGTCTCTCGACGCCGCTTTGTTGTGCCGCGCGATCGGGATGTCACGCACGCAGCTCTACCGGCTCTTCCAGGACGATGGAGGAGTGTCGCGCTATATCCGTCATCGCCGGCTGCTGCGCGCCTATGCCGACCTGGCCGACACGGCTAATAACGGAAGCATCAATGCCATCGCCGATGCCCTGTGCTTCGACGATGCCTCCAGCTTCAGCCGGGCCTTCAAACAAGAGTTTGGCTTGAACCCGCGTGATGTGCGGGCAGCGGCAGCTATGGGACCGAAGACTCATTCCGGACGGGGCGAAAGGTGCTCGGATTTTCCCACATCGCTCCGCGAGTGCCTGATGCGCTTCTGAGGCGGACCGCGCATTAAAGTTGGCGCTGGCAGGAGTAGACCGGCATCACCCGCCGGTGCGCGAAACGGTCCTTCGCTGCACCATCGACGACATGGCACCCCGACCTGACGCATGAATTCGCGCTGAGACCCGAAAAAGGTGCTCAGTTTGTCAATCTCGGCATGGGCGACATCCGCATGGGTCCGCGGTCGCTGCCCCGCCGCTCGAACGCGCGGGCGCGGCATGTCTTCAACATCGCGTCCCTCAGCGCAGTCGCGTTGACCGCTGGCAGAACCAGGTCACGCGCGGTCCAAAATGGCGTCGCAACTTCTTCAGCCAAACACAGGCAGGTTTGCATCCGCTGAAGGGGTGGTTGCTGCAATTCGGCCTCGACGCAAGGGTGCACGACGTCGTTGAAGGTCGGCACGCGCGACGTGACGAGGTATGCAGCCCCCGAACCGATCGCCATTAAAGCCGTGAACGTCATGGCAACCGCCCTGATCACGGCGTGGCGCCTTCCGGCATTTCAGCAATATCCCGTACGACCCAGCGCGTAATCTCGCCCGACACCTCAACCTTGTAATTCAAGTCGTTGGCCTTGCCGCGCGCTTCGTCTTCGTCACCGGCTTCTACTACGACCGTAATCGACCGCTCGATATCCATTTTGACCGTAAAGCTCTTAACTGGCTTCTGCATAGGCACCTCCTTTTGCGCGGCCTACGGGAAGAGTCAGATGACGTATAGTCAGCCAATAGGATTAGCGGTTGTTCAAAGGCAATAAAGCTTTGCGGACGGATCGACGGGTAGCCATAAAGCCTCGGACATGATGCGTTAATGCGACACAGCATTCGGCGTTCCGGTGCCCCGTCGTCGTACTCGCTTCACCCGTAGTGCCTCCGCCCACATCATACTCACGACCTGGGCACAGTGATTGTCGGCGTCATCGCGAACAGCGGAAAGGGCGGTCGCGCGACCTTCTTCGTCGGACGCCTGACGGGCACACCGAGGGGGCTGCGTAGGAAAATGGAGTCACGTCCATACATCGTTTGGCACATTCGGGATGCCCAACGTCGGACTTCCCCAAGGTCGGGATGAGCCAACTCCAGGAGCCCGACGCCTAGTCCAAAAGCTGCCCGGAAGCAGACGTTCCAGATGTCGGCTTGGCGGTTTTCCACAGAGTGGGGTTCGGCGCCGTCGTTCTTCATGGGCAAGCCCGGCTGGGTGCGATCCAGGGCCTGAAACTGCGCCTTCTCATCGACATTGAGCACCACGGCATGGGTCGGAGGATTACGTCTTGACCGCAAACAGCGGGGTAACTCAAAGAATTGCACCGCACTTGGCCTATCTCCGGGAGCAGCGAGGCCCGCAGGACAATTTTGGGAGCGGAGGACCCGCAAAATTCCTAGGCGGCCCGCGAGTAGACCGGCTGAAGACGGGCGTCGTTCCATAAGAGCTTGCCCTAACGGATCGTTCCAAAACTAGCGATTATCGGTCCATAAGAATGGTCCATTGACATTGATGGCCACACCTAAGATGCTATTGGAACGATAGCCTATAGGAGACGGCCCCCATGCTCATCGGATACGCGCGCACCTCGACCCTCGACCAGACGGCCGGACTAGAGGCGCAACAGCGCGACCTTGCGGCGGCGGGGTGTGAGAAGGTCCTGGTCGAACAGGTGTCGTCGGTGGACGTAGGCGAGCGCCTGGAGCTAGCCCGCGTTCTCGACATGCTCAGAGCTGGCGACGTCATGGTGGTAACGAAGCTCGACCGCCTTGCCCGATCCATGGCTCACCTAATGGACCTCCTGAAGATCATCGACGGAAAGGGCGCATCTCTCCGCATCCTCGCGATGAACCTCGACACGGGCACTCCCACGGGACGGCTCATGCTCAACATGCTGGGGAGCGTGGCGCAGTTCGAACGGGAGATCATGCTGGAGCGGCAGCGCGAAGGCATCGCCAAGGCCAAGGCCGCAGGCAAGTACAAGGGCCGAGCCCCCACGGCCAAAGCCAAGCAGGCCCAGGTCACTAAGATGTCGGCTGAAGGCACTAGTTTGTCAGAGATCGCGCGGCGCCTTGGTATCGGCAAGGCAAGCGTGCATCGCATCCTTAAAGCCGACCGCTCCGAGAGTTGAACGGCTGACCTGGCGCTAATCAAAAACGAAATAATATCATAATATCAGATACTTAAAAAATTGCTGACTTGGCGAAATGGCCTGTCGCAACAATATCCAGGTCAGCGGTTGCTCTTCCGAATTAGCGGATGGGCGTCTTCCATAACGAAAACCCCGACCTTTCGGCCGGGGCATCGTCTGGGCAGGAACTGCAGCCATCCTCGCGCTTGCCGGCGCAGGCGGCTTGATCGAACAAAGCGACTTGCCCGATGTCAGAAGATTTGGCCATTGAGCCGCTCCCTATCAAGAGCTTGCGCCCCGCGAATGATGCGGACGGGCCGGCCTCTCTAAACCACGATCCCCTCGTCGCTCTGCTTGATGACGCTGCATCATATGATGAAGAGCGGGTGCGAGCGCATGAAACCAGCGAGTCCCGCTACCAGGACGCTGTGGCATCCGGTAAGGCCCCCAAGCGCCCTGCCGCGCTGCGCCTGCTCGACTGGTCCCGTTCGACCATCCTCAGCCACGAGCCCGCCCGCGCGGAATATCTGCAACAGCTCCGCGACCGTAATGGCGTGGCACGCATCATCGGAGACCAAGTCGCTCCATATTATGCGTGGGTGCGCCAGCAGGCCGAGCGCCCCCTTGGCTCGCACCTCGCCGCGGTGACCGCCAACGGCTTCAACTGCCTGCCGGTCTTCGGCAAGATGCCGGCTCCGCCGCGCGACTACATTGCACCAGGCGCGCATTTCGCGTTCGACGATCCGGCTCGGCCTGCATGGACTGACGCATGCTCGCGTCCGTGGCAGCAGTCGATCCTCGACTATTGGACCACCAACCGTGCTAAAGCATCTATCGGCCTGGCATGCGGTCCACTGCAGTCTGGCGCAGCGTTCGGTCTAATCGCTCTCGACATCGACGCGGACGACGCCGCGACCGTCGCCATATGGCGCGAGGAATTGGCGCGCGAGCTAAACCTCGATCCTGATGCCCTCATGCAGCGCGGTCGCGCGGGCTCACCCCGTGTTTTAGTGCCGATCCGCATCGCCATGTCTGGCATTGATCGCGTTCCTTCAGCCAAGATGCACGGCGCGGAGCTGCTTGGACACGGAAAGCAATTCGCCGCATTCGGCTATCACGTTTCGGGCTCCGCCTATGAATGGACCAATGGCAGCCCGGCGACCGTCCGTCATATGGACCTGCCTGTTATCGACGTAGATCAGCTCGCAGCCGTCACGTTTCGCGCCTATGGGCGCCTTGGCCGCATCGCTGACGCCGAAGAGATGGCGCAGAGCATCGTCCTAACCGCTGTCAATGGCGTGCAGGAGGCAACCGCCAGCACTCTCGCCACAGCTGAGGTTTCAGGACTTGTTCGTAGCGCCCACTCGTCCGGTATGAGCATCTTCTCGCTCGCGAACGACATGGCGCTGCGGAATCTGACGCACTGGATTTACGGCCTGGCCGGCGTCGCCGAGATCAAACCCCGCCGCAACGGCTTCGATGCCGTGCCGATGTTCCGGGACACAGGCCGCAGCTCGAAGGATCGCGCACGCGATGGCCGGTCGCTGACGTTCGGCCCGCCCGGCACGACGCAGGCCGGCATCAAGGACCAGGTCGCCGGCACGAAATTCAGCGCCATCGACCTCGTCATGGCATCAGAGGGCTTCTCCAAGGTCCGCGCCCTGCGCTGGTTGTGTGAACGCCTCTGCCTTGTGGCGGAGTACGACGAGTCCCGACGTGTCTGGTTCGCGGGCGAGAAAGACATAGACCTGGCCGCCATCCGTGAGAAGGCTCGGCTCGTACGCGACTTCAACACAATGTTGGCAGGCGTCTTGGTCAAGCCTGACGACGCCCCGCACGTCGATGACGAGCCAATTGTCGAGGATGACGCCCTGGCGGTTGCGGACGCCGCCAGTGAAGCCTCTACGGCTGCGCCAGTGTCGATTGAGCAAGCGCGAGAGATCGCGTCTGCCTGCGTGGATTCTGCGTTTGCTCATGCGGCCAAGCCCCGCACGAATGAAACCGCCGTCACACGGGTGCTTCGTGCTCGGCTCGGAGTCGGCAAAACGACGGCGTTCATCACCCGCGTCCTGACTTGGCTTTGGTCTGGCGAGGATACTGATGGCTGCGTGGTTTATGCCGCCCCCACGGACGCACTGGCGCGAGAAACCTACGACAAGCTTGTGGCGACGGCCCCTGCCGGTTCTGTTTCCCGCATCGGCGGGCGCGGGACCGTCATAGACGGCGAGCCGCTCTGTGGACGTGTCGAGGACGTGAACCGCTTCGCACGGCACATGCCCGGCGTCTCGATCATCAAAACCATCTGCACGGCGCCCACTGAAAACGGCGGGTGTCCGCTCGCTGCCTCGTGCCGCTATCTAGCGCAGGCGAAGGCATCTGAGACGAAGCACCGCAAGCCGCATCTCGTCATAGTGTCTAGCCAGTTTCTCACGAGCCCTGGTGCGGTCATCCCGCTGCATGTCGCTCTTCTCGTTCTTGACGAGAGCATCATCGGTTCGATGACGACGCAGGTTGCTGACATCGGCGTCTCAACCATTTCCGCGTTGCGGGCGACCGCCGAAGAAACGCGAGCCAAAGCCCGGTCTTGCCGCTCCGTCGCTGGATCCGGCCTGATGCCGAAGGTTGAGGCGTTCGCCGCAGCCGATGATTTGGCGATCACCCTGCGTCAGATCGAGCCGAACCGGATCATCACTGCCGAGCGCCTCGCTGAAGCTGGGTTGGACTTCGCAGCCGTCCGCCATCTTGCCCATTGGGCGTCGATGATGTCGGAAGCCTGCCGCCCCGAACATGAATGTGGGCGCGTCAACCTCGACACCGAACACGTGTACGCCGCGCGCTGGCACGAGACGGCCGCGATGCTGACCGCCATTGTGGAATGGGAGGATAGCTTACACGAGCGCGTTCCGGTCCTGATCGAGAACGAGTTGTCAGAACGCCGCGTCCGCGTCGTGGCCCGTCGCCGGTTGCCGGAGCACCTCCGCACCGTTCCGGTCCTGGCGATGGACGGGACCGGCGAGATCGAGTTGATCGAGTTGGCGCTCCGCCGCACCATCGCTCCTGAGAACATCGTTGACGCCTGGCCGGACGATCCGGCCGGCGTCGAGAACCTTTATGTTTCGGATGCTCCGGTCGGAAAGGCGGAGATGCTAGACCGCAAGACAGGCGTCGCGGCGGGCCACAACCGCATCATCAGCGCCTTGAAGCGCAACCTGGGCGACAACGCCCTTGTGGTCATGCCGAAAGCGATCCGCGAGGCGAAGGCGTCGAAGGGGCAAGGCTTCCTCGACTATCGCGGACTCGGAATTGGCCACTTCAATGGCCTCGCCGGATCGAACGCATTTGAGCATGTCCGCTGGATCAGCCTTCACTCGCGAGAAATTCCTCCCGCGTACGACTTGGTGCCGATGGCTATTGCGCTGAAGCTCGATGACCTCGACGATAACTCGTCCCGCTACAGCAAGACATCGCGGCCGATCCGCCTCCGCAATGGCAGCACCCTATCGATGCAGATCGACTCTCATGGTGATCCCGTCGTGGACGCGCTTTTGCGCGCTTCGACGGATGGCGAACAGCTACAAGCTGCCGAGCGCGGCCGTGCAGTCAACCGTTCCGAGGACAAGCCGTTGACCACCGTCTATGCGACGGGGCGTCTGCATCCTCGTGTCGTGATCGACGACGCGCCACGTTGGGGAGCGACCGCCGCCGGTATCGCTGATGTCGTTCGCGAAGCATCGGGTGGATGGATGATCTATGGCCGTCGCGGGCTTCTTCCGGCCCTGCCGGTAGCAACCGAGCTGAAGGAGACATTGACCTGGTATCCCGCAAATCGCGGCTGGCCGGCAATGTCACAACAGGGGGCGCTAGCTCGCGTAGAGATTAAAGATGGGGTTCTTATATCTCTACGCGAGCTAGCGCCCCCTGTTGGAGCGGTACTCTACCGCGTCACCGAGGCGAACACTGGGGACTGGCATATCGAATGCCCCCCAGGCACCACGGCCGAGAATGCTCAACGCTTCGTCCGCTCCCTTGGTGCTCTGACCGCCCATGTCGAGGGTGTGGCCGGATCGCGCGCTCTTGCGTCGTGGCAGGAGCATGGCATCGCGACAGACAGCGCCGCTGCTTGCGTCATCATCGACCCGATGACCTGGGGGGATAAGCGCAACGCCTCAAGATCGCCGGGCGGCTTGCTCGACCCCGCAGCTCTTGCTGCCGCAGACCCGAACGTGGTTCTGTTCCGCATTACGCGGCCGGCGTCATCGAGCGCGTTCGTCGTGGCTATCGATAGCGCCCGCTATCCGCATCCAGTGCCGCATCTCGAAGGTCTATTCTCCGGCCGTGGCAAGCTCGCGGGCAAGCTGCCGAAGGTCGAGCGTGTAGGAGCACCCCAGGAGCCCGCCAAGACCCCGGCCGGCGTACTCCCCTTCGTTCGCCCGGCCACCCCGTCCGTGCCCGCCCTTGGGCTTGCTGGCGGCTTGCTCGCCGGCTGGCACCCGGCCCAGCCGAACGACCTAGCAGGGCCGACAGCGGGATGGGCATCCCGCCCATGGGTCGCCGCAACCTTCGTCGGCCTGATGTAGTGGCACTCGCATGCGCGAGACCGCTGACGCGTTGCAAAATTTAACTCACTGGCAATAATTTCGGGATTTTCTGACGCAATAACAGGCATTGAGGCTGCGTTCCGATGGCGAAGCGCCAAAAACCCGCGGCAGTGGAGATGACTATGTCCGTCACATCCATTGACTTCGAAACTGCATTCGCAGCGATGCCCATGCCAGCGTTTCTTGTCGATCGGGCACTGGTCATAGCCGCGAGCAACTCTGCCTTTGAACGACTGGTCGGAATTGATCAATCCACGATGATTGGCCGTCCGTTTTTTGAGTTGTTTCCGCCTGCCAATAAGCGCGAGGGACAGGTGTTAAAGAACTCCTTTAATCGCGTGTTCAGAACCGGCAAGCCGCATCACATGGCACACGTTCAGTATACGACGGCGTCTGCGGAAGGTGGCGAACGTTCGTGGACAACCTCCAACAGTCCGCTGTTTGGACCCGATGGCGCCGTTTGCCACGTTCTGCATTGCACGGCAGAGATTACGGATCTGGTGCAATTGCGGCACTCGCCACAGGCCGAGTGCGTTGCGGAGACCGGCATCGTAGCTTGGGCTCGGAATGTCGAAAATAGCCTCAGCAGCGAGCATAAACGTCTTCAGCAGCTTTTTCAGCAAGCGCCAGGCTTCTTCTGCGTACTGCAAGGCTCGAAGCATACTTTCGAGCTTGCCAACGATGCCTATTATCAGCTGGTCGGGCATCGAGAAATTATCGGCCAGGAGGTTGTCGATGTCCTCCCGGAAATCATCCCCCAAGGCTTCATTGAGAAACTTGATCGAGTCTACACAACCGGGGAGCGCTTTACAGGTCGTGCAGTACCGATCCTGCTACAGCGGACCGTTGGGGCACCGATGGAGCAGCGCTACATCGATATGATCTACGAGCCCATGTTCGACGCGAACAGGGTCGTGACCGGCATATTTGTCCAAGGGCACGACGTGACCGAAGCTTACGCGCTCGCGCAGGAGATCGCCTACCAGGCTGCGCATGATCCGCTCACGGACCTCGTCAGCCGACGAGAGTTCACCAAACTGACGCGGAGGACGGAGGGCCCTGGGCCGCATGCGTTGTTCTATATGGACATCGACCATTTTAAGATCGTGAACGATCGCTGTGGGCATGGAGCAGGGGACGCCTTGCTCATTCAGGTTGCCGAGGCTCTCAAGCCGCTGTGCTCGACGGACCAGGATCTTCTCGCCCGCATTGGCGGCGACGAATTTGCGCTGGTCCGGCGAAATTGCACTATGGAGGCTGCCGCCAAGCTGGCCGAACAGTTGCGCCGGGCGGTCAGAGAGATCGATTTCATCTGGAACGGGACGCGCTACGGCATCACGTTGAGCATCGGCCTGGCCGGCTTTACAGAGGCCGAAAGCGAATTCTTCGATTCCATGCTGTGTCTTGCGGACTCTGCGTGCTTCCTGGCCAAGGAGAAGGGCCGCAACAGGGTCCAATTGAGTCTGCGAGACGATCAGGAGATCAGACAGCAACAACAGGACATGGACGGTGTTACGCTTCTCAAGGAGGCGATGCGAGAGGACCGCGTCGTCCTTTACGGCCAGAGGATCGTAGGGCTTCAGGCGGACGTGAAGCACCAACGGACCTTCTGCGAAGTCCTTGTGCGGCTAAGAGACCCTGATGGGACGATCATCTCTCCGAACGCTTTTATTCCAGCTGCCGAGCGCTTTGGCCTGATTGAGGAGCTAGACCGCCACATCATCCGGACGGTGTTTGCATTCATTGAGGCCCGCCCCTCCGACCACCTCGGTGAAATCTGCTACTTCGTCAATCTCTCGGGAATTACCCTGAGCGCTCCGGGATTTTCCGATTTCATCGAGACCGTCCTCACCGATCATCCTTCAGCACTGGCCTCACAGGTATGCTTCGAGGTCACCGAGACTGCGGCCGTTTCCAACATCAACCGGACGAGCGAGTGCATGCACCGCTTGATCAAAAAGGGTTTCAGCTTCGCGCTGGACGATTTTGGCAGCGGGATGGCTTCGTTTGCGTATCTCGATCGGCTGCCGGTCCAGTACGTCAAAATCGATGGCGATATCATCAAGGGCATGGCCGCTCACCCCGCGAAAGCGATCATTGTGGATGCTGTGGCGAAGATCGCGCGCATCATGAATCTGCGCACGGTCGCCGAATCTGTAGAGTGTCGAGAAGTCATCCCACAGCTTGAGACATTAGGAATAGATTATTTGCAAGGCTACGCTTTGCATCGGCCAGAACCACTGTCGAGCCTGATCAAGCTCAATGTGGCCGGGGTTCATTTTACAGATCTGCAGACTGGTCGCGGTGTACAAAGTTAGTGGTATAGAATTCAGAATCTGTCGCTACCTAGCTGTCTCAAGGATGTTTCGTTCTATAATAAATATCGAGTTATTGCATAAAATTATGAAATAATTTGCTGATAAACATCAAGATTAATATTTAATTTTATTCTGATCGCGCAATCATAGCGACGAATATTTTTAAATACGACAATATTCGCAGTCGACGTTGCGGTTTTCCGTCTCAAGCAAAGCGGACATCAATCTCCCCGCTGGCCTTGCGGGCGACTTCGCACATCGTCGAGAAATTATCAGCCTGGATCGCGAGCTTGAAGCGCTGCGGCACGTCCTCTGTACTGATCACCGCGAGGTTGGCGCCCTGTTCGGATAGGCGTTTGACCGTGCAGTGGATTGCAGAACGGCCGCCGTTGAAAATGATCTGTCCGGCCTTGAGCACGCGCCGGCCTAAGCCATGCGACGACCCGGCTGGCGCGGGAGCAGCGATACACCGGTTTCGCCCTTCCGCCTTCGCGCGATACAGCGCGGCGTCCGCCATGCCTAAGAGCGTATCGAGGTCGGCTGCTGCCGAGCCGGAGGTCGCAACACCAATGCTTGCGGTCACCGTAAGAGGGCCATCGTCGGCCCCGACGACCTGTGAAGCGATGCCACTGCGTAGCTTCTCGGCGACTTTGATGGCCTCCTGCTGATTGGTGTGCGGCAGCAGCACGGCAAACTCTTCGCCGCCGAGCCGCCCGAACAAGTCGGTCTTTCTCAACAGCGATTGGCACGTCGCCACGCTGCCAGCCAGCACAGCATCTCCTGCAGCATGTCCATGGCAGTCGTTGATACGCTTGAAATGATCGAGATCCAGCGCGATGCAACTGACTTTATGGCCGTGGCGCTGGGTGAGCGCCAGAAGACGCGAGCCCTCTTCCCGAAACGCACGACGCGAGAGCGCTCCGGTCAGTCCGTCGGTGGTGGCCAAGACGCGCAGCGCCAGCGCGTCGGTGACCACGCCCGCCAAGTCCGACAGGATGGCGATCTGATCGGCGCCGATCACGCGCGGCTGCGCGTCCAATGCGCAAAGCGTACCGATGTTCTGGCCGCGGGAACTTCGAAGTGGGATGCCGGCATAGAAGCGCAAGTGAGGTGGGCCAGTCACCAGCGGATTATCGATAAATCGGCTGTCTGTGTGGGTGTCAGGAACGATCAAGGGTTCGTTCTGCCTGATCGTATAGTCGCAGAAAGCAACGCTACGGTCGGTCTCGCATTCGACGAGTCCCTGCCGGGACTTAAACCATTGCCGATGGCCGTCCAGAAATGTCACGGTCGACATTTGGACCTTCAGGATGCGGCACACCAAGCGGGTTACGCGATCGAAGGGCTCCTCGGTCGGCGTGTCAAGGACGTCGTAACGATCGAGTTCGTCGAGGCGAGCCTGTTCAAGCGCCGCCGCAGAATCCGACATAGCGTCCATCCCTGGTGTAGTTTCTTGGGTTCAGTTCATCGCTGGAACCTAAATGATCGGTAAATCAGGGCGCCTACGGGCGTTGGCGTGCATCTCGAAATTTCGCCCAAACGATTGAACTGCGCTCGCGGCTACGGCATAGCGACAGCGGGCGGACCACACTTGTTCGCGCTACTCGCAATTTGCGTAGCCTAATTTCGATCTGGATAGCTGATGGCGACCACACCCGACGAGCTCAAGCCCCTCCTCTGGGAACCTAACAATCTTGTAAGGGCGATCGAAGCGGCAGGTGTCACTTTATGGTCGTGGAACGTCGACACCGACGCGTTGGCGATGGACGACTTCGCCTATGATCTGTGGGGCATACCGCGCGGCATCGATGTCAACTTCGAGGACTTATCGGCGCATATCCATCCCGCTGATCGTGACCGGGTGCGCGCAGCTTTTACTGCGACGAGGGCCATTGTGGGACCCTACGAGATCGATTTCCGAATCCTGATCGGGGATGAGCTGAGATGGATATCCGCTCGTGGACAGGGCAACGATTCCGGCATGGTCAAGCGCATCATGTTCGGAATTTTCATTGACGTGACCGGCCGTAAACAGGCTGAGGAGGGCCGTGAACTTCTCGCGGGCGAAATGAGCCATCGCGTTAAGAACCTCCTGGCTATCGCTTCCGGGCTCACAGCCATCACGTCGCGGTCCACGTCGACGACCAACGACATGGCTCGCGAGCTCACGCTGAGGCTGACCGCCTTGGGAAGAGCCCATGACCTGGTCCGCCCCGTCCCGGGACAAACCGAAGCGGCGTCGGCCCTGCTCGGCGACCTTTTAACAGTCCTGCTCGCCCCATATGACGATCTCGGGGCGTTTAGCGGACGCATTCGGGTGTCTGTACCGCGGATCAGGGTCGGCGAAGCCGCAACGACTGTTCTAGCGCTCGTCGTACATGAACTGGCGACCAATTCCCTGAAGTATGGTGCCCTGTCGGTGGATACGGGGCTGCTGGACGTCTCTTGCTCGGCGCGTGATGAGGCTGTGACGATCGTATGGACTGAAAGTGGTGGCGCGAAGGTCTCGCCGCCCACGGGAATTGGCGGCTATGGAAGCAAGCTAATCCAGCGCAGTGTGACGGGACAACTGAGAGGTTCCATCGACTATGATTGGGCGGAGGAAGGCGTTGTAGTGACGCTGCATGTCGATCCTGAACGCCTTGCAGCCTAACCGGCAGCGACCTAACCCCAACTACGGCGCAGCAGCAGCGATCGCCTGTAGCAAGGCCGCCGGCGAGTATGGCTTTCGTAAGAATACCGTCTCGCTGGGCATATCGTCCACCCCTGGCGCTACACGTCCAGAAGCCAGTATCAGGATAACGGGAGGCCACCGCTGCCGGATCGCGTGTGTCAGCTTTAAGCCGTCCATAGAACCCGGCATTTCGATATCCGAGAAGACGACGCGAATGTCAGGTCGCGTCTCCAGAAATTGAATGGCCTCATCGGCATTTGATGCCTCAAGGACTTCATATCCGGCATCTTCGATAAGAGAAACTGCGTCTAAACGTATGATAGGCTCGTCCTCAACGACGAGGACAACGATCTTGGTCATTCTGGGCACTCACGACAGCTCTGTTGGTAACTCAGTTTGATCGATTTTGTTTCAGGCCGCCACGTAGAGAATAACCATTTTCGGCTTTCGAATGGGTTGGGTGGGAGCGGTTGGCCAGCGTCTAGAATTTTGAGCTAACCGCCAGTTTACGACCATTTCCTTACGCGCCGCGCTGGAAAAGATAATCGCTACGCTCGTGCGGCACCTTCCTGCGACACCTAGCCCAGCGTTTTAACTGGCAAGCTTTGCCATTTGCATCGTCAATGTCACGATGACGCCCTCTCGTGCCCATTCGCGGTGGATCGACCCGCCGAGCTGGCCGGTAATGCTGCGGACGACGAGACGGCTACCGAAGCCACCCGTACCCTCAGGCTCTTCGACCTTGGGTCCTCCACGTTCTTTCCACGTGATCGCGACGGTCTCGCCGGATTGGTTGCCGGATATGTCCAGCGTTCCTTCCGGCACTGATAGCGAGCCGTATTTCACCGAGTTGGTCGCCAATTCGTGGATCACCAAAGCGATCGACGTCGCCGATGCTTCGCCAACACCCATTCGAGGGACCGCCACGCGGATACGCCCGGAAAATGCGCCCATGTCTTCATAGGGTGACAGCAGGATGGAAAGGAGGTCTCCAAGCAATGCAGCCGTTCCTTGGTGGCCTGGAAGTGGCCGCACCAGGTCATGCGCCCTGCCCAGGGCCGTCAGCCGCCCTGTGAGTTCGTTTGCCATGTCCAACACGGACTTGCTCGAACGAGACGACATCTGTGTTAGACCCGTGGCGATCGCCAGCAGATTTTTGACCCGGTGGCTCATTTCCCCGGCTAAAAGCTCATGGCCCTCCTCGGCTTGTTTTCGACCGGTGACATCCAGAAAGACGCCGTAGGCAAGACCCTTATGTAAGCCGACGTCGCCGATCCCGCGCGCCGAGATCCATCGTATTTCCTCGCCAATCAAAATTCGGAAGTCGATTTCGTACGTGCCCGCGATGGCTCTGGTCGCGATGAAGGCTGCTCGGACCCGATCCCTGTCGACGGGATGAATACGCTCCGACAGGTCTTCAAACTGAAGACGCTGCTTCGGAGCCACCGACCACAACTCAAAACCACGCTCATCCATCGACAAGCTGTTGGTCGCGACGTCCCAGGACCATAAGGAAACTGCGGCGGCACCCATGGCGCGTCGTAGGATGTCGGCGTTCCAGGTCGAAGGGTCGGTTGTCGTCATTGGGCTCTCTGGGCGGTGGCAAGACCAGACCGTGTAGCAGCCGTAGCTCGGATCAACTACTTATAACGGTGAGGTGTTAAACCAAGCGGGGTAAACTGGTCGGCTCGTACGGTTTATGGCCCCCGTAGAGACATTCCGAACGTCTGCAGACTGGCAGGGCTGCGCCGCTTTCACCGAGCCGTGAGGACCAAATCGGGCGGATACTGATATCGCGACCCGTGCCATATAGGCGGCAGGCCAGGACTACCAGTCTGGCCCGGCTAAACCTGCCGAAAGACGCCGACATGATCTCCGACGTGCCTCTGGGACTCGCCGAGCTTGTGTCTGATGACCATTCTATGGAACCTGAGCCTATCCAACGGCAACACCGGCCAGCAGACTACCGCCGGCCTCTACCCCTTCGCCGCCCGGCCGCGCCCACCTGCCGGCTGCGCCTGCCCGACGGGGGCGGGATCGCTTGCCGCCAGGATGCGTCGCCTCCGGCCTTGCCGCAGTTGCCCATCTTCGCCGATCCCGGCGCGTGCCCGCTGCGCCATCACGTCGGCCGGCGGACGCGCGTCCTCGCACAGCAGCCCAGCCCATTCGTTCAGCACGTCGCGGCGAATTTCGAGCAGGGTCGAGCGGTTATATCTGCCCTCAACATCCCCGCGCACATGGCCGAGACAGAGGTCGATCACCACCGAATCTCTCGGCCGGCGCTCATTCATGATCGAGCTAAAGCTTGCCCGCCCCCCATGGCAGTTCTGTTCGCCAGAAAAACCGACCCGTCGCAGCGCCTGTGCGACCGCGTTCTCGGAGAGTCCCTTGCTGCCGTCGCGGAAAGGCGAGGGAAACACTAAAGCGCCCTGCCCTGTATGCGCCCGCATGACCTTCAAGATGGTCACGGCTTCCGGCGACAAGGGCACGACATGATCGTAGGTCGCGCTCGCCTTGCGCGTCTTCGTCAGCTTCATCCGCGACGCAGGAATCACCCACTGTGGATTAGGACCGTCCAGATCAGCGGGAATTTCCGACCAGGGCAGGAAATTAACCGTGCCAATCCGGACCGCCGTTAGCCAACATAATCGTAGTGCCAGCTTCACGATGCCGTGGCCGTCTGCGTCGTCCATGGCCTGCATGATCTCCCGCAGCCTGCCGATGTCCGTGACTGCGGGATTCCGACCGTGCATGACCGCCCCAAGCTGTTTTCCCAGCTTCGCCGCCGGGTTGCGATCGATCAGTTCAAGGCTTTCGGCCGTATCTAAAATGCCGGCAATGCGTCGCTGGACGCGGTGCGCCAGATCAGGCGAACGCGCTTCGATATCGCGCAACAGCTTCATGACGTCGCGCGCCGTGACCTGCGCCACGGGCAGATTACCAAGTGTCGGCATCACTGAGCGGTCGAGCGACGCCTTGACGTTGTCCAGATGAACCGCCGACCAGTGCGAGGCCCTTCCCTTTAGCCATTCATCAGCGACAGAGCGGAACGTCGATTGAGCCTCACGCTCGCGCTGAGCCTGCCGCGCCTTTCGGCCTTCGTCTGGCGTAACCCCTTGACGAAGATCGGCCTTGATCGCCTTCGCCCTGCGGCGCGCCTCGCCGAGCGTCACATCGCCATAATGGCCAAGCGTCTCGACCGTCTCGCGCCCGTCTTTCTGCCATCGGACGCGGAAGATTCGCGCGCCAGACGGCATGCAATGGACATACAGCCCACTCTCGTCGGCGAGCTTGTAAGCCTTGGCCTGCGGCTGTGCAGCGCGAATTTGCGTATCGGTTAGCGCCATCGGGAGTCCCATCATACCCGGTTGAGGCCCTACCCATACCCGGCCCCATACCCGGCGCAAGCCTCTCTCGCTTTGCAAAACCGGCCAAAACACCAAACTAAGCAACAAAAACAGCCAAAACAACCAAACGAGAAAAGCCCCTGTTTCCAGGGGCTTATCACGAAAAGGTAACAATTTCAGGGGCTTACATTTGAGTTTTTGGAGGCCTCGCCCGGAATCGAACCGGGGTGCAAGGATTTGCAGTCCTCTGCGTAACCACTCCGCCACGAGGCCTTCCGTCGGGACGCATCGCGTTGCGTGCCCAGTGGCTCGCTATAACCATATGCCGGGGCTCGCCGCAACTGCCAAGCTTCCCCTCGTCGCGGATGAGACGCTTTCACGGTGGATCGGCGGAAAGGGGTTGCGTCCCCGTAAAGGCGTCGCTATACGCGGCCACCGATCCCGGATAGCTCAGCGGTAGAGCAATCGACTGTTAATCGATTGGTCGCAGGTTCGAATCCTGCTCCGGGAGCCAGTTTTTTGAAGGTCCGAGCAGCGATGCTCGGACCTTTTTCTATTGGCAGGTTCGCGACTGGCTGAGCCGTGGCGTGCAGGACAGGCGCGACCGGTGTGGTTCGGGCGCACCGCGTTGCATGAACGGCCTCCGATCGACACTTCGCGGCGCAGGCCTCGGTCAGCCGACTCAACTGGGCGACGCCGGCCTCATCAGTCAGGATCGGCAGCCGAATTGTTTACCGGCTTCACCCCATGATCGAGCCATGAACGACACTCGTCGCTACGTCCCTGGGCTTCTTCTAGGTGTCGCCACCCTGCTGGGCGCCTGCGCCTCGCGTCCGGTTGGCGACGTCGGCCGTACCCCGCAGCCCACGCAGCGAGCGGGTATCGATTCGTCGCGGTTGGAACTGGCGCCTATCGACTACACCCGGTTTTGCCTGCGCCATGCCGGCGAATGCGAGCTTGGTGTACCCGACGCCCTGATCGCCCTGACACCGGATGTCGAAGCCGAGATCGAGCGGATCAACCAGGGCGTCAATGCGCGCATCAGGCCGAGCAAGCAGATCGGCGACTGGCGGATCGATCCCGCGTCGGGCAATTGTAACGATTACGTCGTCACCAAACGCCATGAGCTGATGGCATCGGGGCTGCCTGCCTCGGCGCTCCTGATAGCGGTGGTGAAGACGCCTGCGGGCGAAGGGCATCTCGTTCTCCTGGTCCGGACGAATCGCGGTGATTTGGTGCTCGACAACCTGACCGCTGACATCCGGCGCCGCGCGGACACCCGCTATGCCTGGCTGAAACGGCAATCGGCCCGCGATGCCACCTATTGGGAACGGATGTAGGCGCCGCCTCCATCGGCCGACGACCGTGCAATCTCGCTGCCGCATGAACGGGAGCGAACTTTCTGCTTCACACGCGGTTGTCCTGCCACGGCGCATTGTCTCGCGGACCGTCAATCAAGGAGAGCGATATGCGCAGACTGATTCTTGCAGCAACACTGGCACTAGGGCTCGGAGCGATCCCAGGTGCGGCATCGGCCGCGCCGGCCTTCGCCGGACAGACGGCAGCGGCAGCAACAACCGACACGCTGCTCGTCCAGTACCGTGGCAATGGTGGCGTCCGTATCTATGAGAGCCGGCCACGCTACCGGCATCGCGGCCCCGGCTACCGCCGCTCCTATGGTCCGCCGCCGCATGCCCGCGCCTATGGCCGGCGCTACAACGACCGCCAGTGGGACCGCCGCTGGTGAGGTGACGATCGGCCGCCGGTTCGCCCGGCGGCCGAATTCCGGCCAGGGCGAAATCCGATCCGCCATTTTTGGCGTAAGGTCCGCGTGACGCTGACAGCCGGTCGGCGCAATCGCGAGCGGAGCGCAGCACCTCGATCATGACCGCCCGATCGCTCCACTGGTTCCGCGACGACCTTCGTCTTGCCGACAATCCCGCTCTGGCTGCCGCCGTCGCCCATGGCGCGGTGCTGTGCCTCTACGTTTTCGATGAGGGCAGCTCCCGCCGCCAGCTCGGGGGGGCCAGCCGCTGGTGGCTTGCGCGCTCGCTCAAGTCGCTGGCGGCCTCTATCCAGGCAAGGGGCGGTGAACTTGTCATCATGCGCGGCGATCCCGCCGACATTCTGCCGCGCGTGGCCGAAGCAGCCGACATCGCGCTGGTGACGTGGAGCCGACGCTACGACGCGGGCTCGATCGCACTCGACAGCGCGATCAAAACAAAGCTCGTCGCAGCCGCGACAAAGGTCGAAAGCTTCAATGCCTCGCTTCTGAACGAGCCCTGGCAGGTCACCACAAAGACCGGCGACCCGATGAAGGTGTTCACGCCCTATTGGCGCGCGGCCCGCGAACGGGGCGACCCGCCCGCCCCCCTGCCCGCACCGGTACGGATCGAGGCCCTGAAGCTGCCGGCTGCCGTCCAGGCCATGACGATGTCTCTCGGCGACCTGGCGCTGGAGCCTTCTGAGCCCGACTGGGCCGGCGGGCTGCGCGATGCCTGGACGCCCGGTGAGGACGGCGCGGCTGCCCGTCTGCACGACTTCCTGACAGGGCAGCTCGACGGCTATGGCGAAGGCCGCAACCGACCCGACTATGTCTCCACCTCGCGGCTCTCGCCCTCCCTGCGCTTCGGCGAGATCGGCCCGCGCCAGATCTGGCATGCGACACGCAGCGCCATCGAAAGCGGTAAGGCTCAGGCCGGCGCAGGCGATGCAGAGAAATTCCTCTCGGAAATCGGCTGGCGCGAATTCTCCTATCACCTGCTGTTCTACAACCCTGATCTGGCGACGAAGAACTACAACCGCCGCTTCGACGTCTTCCCCTGGCGGCAGGATGATGTCGCGCTGTCGGCCTGGCAGCGCGGGCGCACCGGCTATCCAATCGTCGATGCGGGCCTGCGCGAGCTCTGGACGATGGGCTGGATGCACAATCGCGTGCGGATGATCGTTGCGTCCTTTCTCATCAAGCATCTGCTGATCGACTGGCGACAGGGCGAAGCCTGGTTCTGGGACACGCTCGTCGATGCCGATCCCGCCAACAACACCGCCAGCTGGCAATGGGTCGCGGGCTCGGGCGCGGATGCGGCCCCCTATTACCGGATCTTCAATCCGGTGACCCAGGGGCTGAAGTTCGATCCCAAGGGCGGTTACGTCCGGCGCTGGATTCCCGAGATCGCCGGCCTCGACGACAGCGTCATCCACGAACCCTGGAAGGCTGATGCCTCGTCCCTGCGCCGGGCGGGCGTTGTTTTGGGAGACACCTATCCCCGACCGATCGTCGATCTCGATGTCGGCCGCAAGCGTGCGCTGGAGGCCTTGGCCTCGACCCGGGGGGACTGAGCCCGACGCATGCGATTCAGAGCGATCGTGCCCCGCTCCAACGGGCGCCCCGAGACACCAACCAGAAATAAACCGGATAAGGCAGGAGGTTGAGGGCTTTCATCGCCCAGGACAGGCGGCGAGGAAAGCTGATCTCGAATCCGGACTTCTCCAATCCATCGACGATTCGCAGAGCGGCCTGTTCCGGTGTGATAGCGAATGGCATCGGTACGTCCTTGGCATCGGTCAGCGGCGTCGTGACCCAGCCGGGATTCACGAGCTGGAGCCTGATGCCGCGCTGATCGGCGGTGAACTTCAGGCTTTCGCAGAGATGGATCGCGGCCGCTTTCGAAACCCCGTAGGCGGATGCGCCCGGCAGCCCGCCATAGCCCGCGACCGAGGCATTCAGCGCGATCTGGCCGCGTCCGCGCAGGGCCATCGGGTCCATCACCGCCGAAAGCGCGCGCGCCGCTCCGACGAGATTGACGGCGATGATCCGCTCAAAAGCCTCCATGTCGAGCAGACCGCGCGAGGCTGGCGCGATGCCGGCGTTCAGAAAGGCCAGCGCGATCGGTCCCTGGACGCTTTCGATTCCGTCGACCACCTCCTTCATCGCGGCACTGTCGGTGACGTCCCCGGCATGGGCGACAATCCGCCCTGGCAGGCCCTCGGCCCGACGCGCGACGTTCTCGAGCAGGTCGAGCCGGCGCGCGGTGATCGCCACCGTCCAGCCGCGCCGTGCCAGTTCGAGCGCCACGGCTTCACCGATTCCGGAACTCGCCCCAGTAATCCACGCGACTCCGTCGCTGGGCTGCATGCGCGGCAGTGACATGGGACCTCACAGGCTGAACCGAGCGGGGCTGGACCGACGGCTGAGGCCATCTCTACGATCTGCGTCCCGCCGACGGAAGGGCCAGGGCGGCCCCCTCGTAGGATCACCGCTGAAGGCGCGGTGGCGCTTCCCGGCGGATCCGTGCAATCTGCGTTTCCCTCCCTACCGCGCCTGGCGCCGCCGCGTCGGCGCGACGACAACGAGCCCGCAGCCATGCCGACCGAACTTCTTTTCCGAGAAGACGCTTATCTCTTCGAGACATCCGCCACCGTGCTTGCCGTCAACGAGCGCGGCGGCATCGTGCTCGACCGCACGGTGTTCTATGCGACCGGCGGCGGCCAGCCCGGCGATGCCGGGATCATCACGCGCCCTGATGGCTCAACGATCGCGATCGGCACCGCGATCTACGACCCCGGGGACAAAAGCCGGGTCCTGCATGTCCCGCTCGAGGGCCAGCCCGTGCCTGCGCTCGGCGAGCGCGTGACGGCGGTTCTCGACGGCGAGCGGCGGATGCAGCGCATGCGGATTCACACCGCGCTGCATCTGCTCAGCGTCGTCCTGTCCTATCCGGTGACGGGCGGGGCGATCGGCGATGGCGACGGCCGACTCGATTTCGACATTCCCGAGGGCGGGCTCGACAAGGCCGAGATCGCAGACAAGCTCAACGCCCTGATTGCCCGCAATGCCGCTGTCGGCGAAAGCTGGATTACCGATGCGGAACTCGACGCCAATCCGGGCCTGGTCAAGACGATGTCGGTGAAGCCGCCGCGCGGCTCGGGCCGGGTCCGGCTGGTGGCGATCGGCGATATCGACCTGCAGCCCTGCGGCGGAACCCATGTCCGCAACACCGCCGAGATCGGCCTTGTCGCGGTCACGGATATCGAGAAAAAGGGCAAGCAGAACCGCCGCGTGCGGATCGCGCTCGCCTGATGAGCCTCCCGGTACGGGCTATGAAAAAAGACCACGAGGAAACACCCGACATGGCACGCGACACTGTTTTCGTTTCGACCGACTGGCTCGCCGAGCGCCTGAACGCACCCGACATCGTGGTCGTCGACGGCTCCTGGTACCTGCCGGTGCATGGCCGCGACCCGCATGCCGAATATGCCGACCGGCGCATTCCCGGCGCGCTGCGCTTCGACATCGACACAGTCAAGGACACCACCTCGGACCTGCCGCACATGCTGCCGCGGCCGGAGGCTTTCGCCGCCGCCGTCGGCGCCATGGGCATCGGCGACGGCATGCGCATCGTCATCTATGACGGGCTCGGGCTGTTCGCCGCCCCGCGCGTGCGCTGGACGTTTCGGACCTTCGGCGCGACCGATGTTGTCATCCTCGACGGCGGCTTCCCGAAATGGCAGGCGGAAAACCGCCCGATCGAGCATGGGCCGCCGCGCAGCCGCGCGGCCCGCAGCTTCACCGCTAGGCTCGACCATTCTGCCGTCGCCGATGCCGACGATGTCGCGCGGGCGCTGGCGCAAGGCACGGCGCAGGTGGTCGATGCCCGGCCCGGCGATCGTTTTCGCGGCGAGGCGCCCGAGCCGCGCGCCGGTGTCCGGTCCGGCCATATGCCGGGTTCGCTCAACCTGCCCTTCTCCGCAATCGTGCAGGACGGGCAGCTGAAATCGCCGGATGCGATCATGGCCGCCTTCACCGAGGCCGGTATCGACCCCGACAAGCCGCTGATCACAAGCTGCGGTTCGGGCGTTTCGGCGGCGATCCTCTCGACGGCGCTGGAAACCATCGGCAAACCGGCACGCGCGATCTATGACGGCTCCTGGGCGCAATGGGGCGCCAGCGACCGGCCGCTCGCGACGGGCCCCGCCCGTAAGGGCTGAATCCGGCGCGAGCCCAGGCCCCTGGCGCGGCGACGTCCGCCTTCCGCTCCTTGACCTCAAGACAGATCTGTCGTCCGCCCTGTCGCGCAAACCGCGCATGGTCCCGTGCCGGCTGCGCTGCAGCGGCCCGCTCGACGGGTCGCCGACACCGAAAGCCGCGATTTTACCGATGACGCCGACCGACCTTCCAACCAAGGCGACGCGCCGCGACTGGATCGGCCTTGCCGTACTCGCTTTGCCTTGCCTGTTCTACTCGATGGATCTCACGGTCCTGAATCTGGCCGTGCCGCAGCTAACGGCCGATCTCAAGCCCAGCGCGGCGCAGTTGCTGTGGATCGTCGATATCTACGGCTTCATGGTCGCCGGCTCGCTCATCACCATGGGCACGCTCGGCGACCGGATCGGCCGGCGCAAGCTCCTGCTGATCGGCGCGGCAGCCTTCGGCTGCGCCTCGATCCTGGCGGCGATGTCGACCAGCGCCGAGATGCTGATCGCCACGCGCGCCTTGCTCGGCATCGCGGGGGCGACGCTGGCGCCCTCGACCCTGTCGTTGATCCACAACATCTTCCGCGATTCCCGCGAGCGTACCTTTGCTATCGGCGTCTGGATCTCGAGCTTCTCGGCCGGCGGCGCGATCGGGCCGCTGGTCGGCGGCCTGCTGCTCGAGCATTACTGGTGGGGTTCGGTCTTCCTGATCGGCGTGCCGGTGATGGTTCTGCTCCTGATCCTCGGACCGATCCTGCTGCCGGAGTTCAAGGACCCGCAGGCCGGGCGCATCGACCTGTTCAGCGCCGCCCTGTCGCTGGCGGCGGTGCTGGCGACGATCTACGGCATCAAGCACATGGCCGAGCATGGCCTGACCTGGCGCGCGCTCGCGCCGATCGCGATCGGTCTTGGTCTTGGCACCGTCTTCCTGCGCCGGCAGCGCCATCTGGCCGACCCGCTGATCGATCTGCGCCTGCTGCGCAATCCGGTCCTCAGCGCCGCGCTCGCGATCAATGTGCTGGGGTTTCTGTTCCTGTTCGGCAGCTTCCTGTTCATCGGACAGTATCTGCAGCTGGTGCGCGGATTTTCGCCGCTGGAGGCAGGCCTGTGGAGCCTGCCCTCGGCGCTCGCCTTCATCCTGGGCGCGCCGATCGTGCCGGTGCTGGCGCATCGCTTCCGGCCGGCGCTGATCATGGGCACCGGGCTGACGATGGCGGCCTGCGGCTTTGCGCTGTTGTCCCAGATCGAGATCGGCGGCAGCCTCGCGCAGGTCGTCGTCGCCTCGGTGATCTTCTCGCTGGGCTTCACGCCCGTCGTCGCCCTGACGACGGAGCTGATCGTCGGCAGCGCGCCGCCCGAGCGCGCCGGCTCTGCGGCGGCGCTCTCGGAGACCAGTCTGGAATTCGGCGGAGCGGTCGGGATCGCCATCCTCGGCAGCATCATCACCGCCGTCTATCGCAGCGAGATCGTCGCCGGCATGCCGTCGGCCTTGCCTGGCGAGGCCGCGCGCGTCGCGGCGGCCACGCTCGGCGGCGCCGTCGCGGAAGCCGCGCAGTTGCCGGTCGATCTGGCCGCTAGCCTGCTTGCGGTGGCGCGGGCGGCTTTCGTCTCAGGGATGCAGCTTTCGGCCCTGGTCGCGACGCTCGGGCTGTTCACCACCGCGCTGGTCGCGCTGGTGCTGCTGCGTACCGTCCCGCCGGCGGCCTCGCGCCAGGCGGTGACAAAGCCGGTTTCGCCCGGCGCGGCGCTGTCCTAACCTGCGCGGACAGGAGCGCACGCATGTCCGACCATGATAACGATCACACGCACGACCATTCCCACGATCACAGCCATGCCCCCGAGGGCGAACCGCGCTGGAAGCATGACGGCGTGCGGGTCGTCACCGGCGACAAGCTCGATTCCAACACCGCCCAGACGCCCGGCATGTTCCGGCAGGCGGCGATCGACCATGCCCGCGTCGGGGCCCAGAAGATCTGGGCCGGCACGGTTTCGATCCAGCCCAATGCCAGGACCGGCGTGCACCACCATGGCGAGCTCGAGAGCGTGATCTATGTCGTGCGCGGCAAGGCCCGCATGCGCTGGGGCGAGCGGCTCGAATTCGTCGCCGAGGCCGGCCCGGGCGACTTCATCTATGTGCCGCCCTTCGTGCCGCATCAGGAGATCAATGCCGACCCCGACAACCCGCTCGAATGCGTCCTGGTCCGCTCCGACAACGAGGCGGTGGTCGTCAACATCACCGATGTCGACCCGGTCGAGGCGCCGGAATCGGTCTATTGGGTCGATCCGATCCACAAGCAGCCGCCGGGCTGAGCCGGCCGGCCAGAGCGGGCCGGTCAGGGGAGATCGGCTCGGCCTTCGCTCTCGCCGGCCATGATGTGGATGCCTTCCGGCATCAGGGCAACTGTGACGGCCGAGCCGGGTCCGAGCCCCGTCCGGCGGGCGTAATGAGCGGGCAAGGTCATCGACAGCAAGGGTGCATCGCGTCCGTCGAGACTGACGGTGACCGCCAGGCTCTCGCTGAGATGGACGAGGTCGCGGATCGTCCCCGAGAAGCGATTGGGCAAACGGTCGGCCTGGTCGAGATCGGTGCGGCTCAACAGGACCTGCGTGCCGGCGATGGCCCAGGCGATCTCCGACCCGACCGGATGAGATTCAGTGCGCGGCGTCTCAAGCCTGCGGCCGTTCCAGTCGAGCCAGCTGCGCGGACCGTCATGGGCGACGATGCGGGCCGAAAAGATGTTCTTGAGGTCGACCAGCCGCGCCGCCTGCACCGATGCGGGTCTGGCCAGCACGTCGCGCGGCGTGCCGATCTGGAGGATCGATCCACGGTCGAGCAGGCACATCCGGCTGGCTACGCGCGCCGCCTCGTCGAAATCATGGGTGACGAAGAGGATCGGGATCGGAAAAGCGCGGCTCAGCTCGCGCAGTTCACCGTAAAGCCGCTGGCGCGTCACCCGGTCGACGGCGGAGAAGGGCTCGTCGAGCAGGAGCACATCGGGGTCGCGAGCCAGGGCGCGGGCGACGGCGACCCGCTGTTGCTGCCCCCCTGAGAGTTCGGCCGGTTTGCGGTTGTGGAGGTCGGTCAGGTTGACACGTTCGAGCAGCTCTCCGGCGCGGCGGCCGCGTTCCGGGCCGGGCAGATGGCCAAGCGCGGCGGCCACATTCGCCAGCGCGGTCATATGGGGAAACAGCGCGTAGTTCTGGAAGACCAGGCCGACACGGCGCCGATGGGGCGGCAGATCGATCCGGCGCGCGGTATCCAGCCAGGTCGCTCCGCCAACCGTCACCTGGCCGGCGGCCGGACGATAAAGCCCGGCGATGCTGCGCAGGATCGTCGATTTGCCGCTGCCGGAGGGGCCCACCAGCGCCAGAACCTCTCCGGCCGCGCAGGACAGCGACAGATCCAGCGGGATCGGCCATCTCTGCTTCAGCGCGATCATCAGAGTGTCATCAGCCATGCCGGCGGCCGACATGGCTCGAGAGGCGATAGATCAGCCCAAGCGTCACCAGCGACATCGCCAGCAGCGCAGCCGCCATGATGCCCGCGCTTTGGGTGTCGAACGCCTGGACGCGGTCGTAAATCGCGATCGAGATGGTCTTGGTTTCTCCCGAGATCGACCCGCCGACCATCAGCACGACGCCGAATTCGCCCAGGGTGTGAGCGAAGGTCAGGACGAGCCCCATCAGGATACCCTGCCAGGCCAGCGGAATGTCGATCCGCAGCAGCACCTGCAAGGGCGACAGTCCCGAGACCGCCGCAGCCTCGCGAATCTCGGGCGCGATCGCCTCGAAAGCCCGCTGCATCGGCTGAATCGCGAAAGGCAGGTTCACGATCACGGAAGCCACCACCAGGCCTTCGAACGAGAAGACGAGGTTGTGGCCGAAGGCGGCTTTCCAGAATTGGCCAATCGGCGTCGCGCCGCCGACGCCGACGAGCAGGTAATATCCCACGACCGTCGGGGGCAGCACCAGCGGCAACGCCAAGGCCGCTTCCACCCAGCCCTTGCCGGCGAAGGCGGTATAAGCGAGCCAGCGTCCCGCCACGAGGCCGACCGGCAGCAGCAGGGCAACCGTGACGAGACCCAGCTTGATCGACAGAGACAGCGCAACCCAATCCAACGCGGTCGCCCCTATTCGCCGGGCAGCAGAAAACCGTAGCGCTTCAGGACAGAGCGCGCCGGTGGTGACTGCACATAGTCGTAAAACGCTCTCGCATCGGCGTCGGCATTCTTCATCCTCACCATCCGCTGCCGCAAGGGCTTGTGCAGATCCGCCGGGATCAGCGCATAGGACCCCAGCTTTTCGATCTGCGGCGCCAAAGCGAGCGAGAGGGCGAAGATGCCGCCTTGCGTTGAACCCGAGGTCGCGAATTGCGCCGCCTGGCTGACATTCTCGCCCAGGACCAGCCTCGACCGAAGGCCATCCCAGAGGCCGACGGCGCGGAGTGTTTCCTCGGCCGCACGTCCGTAAGGCGCATGGTCTGGATTGGCGATCGCGAACTGGTTGACACGGCCGTCGCTCACCGCAGCTTTGAGATCGGAAAGCTCCGCATCGGGCGTCCATCTGGCTCCAGCGGGGGCAAACAGCACGATGCGCCCGATCGCGTAGAGCTCGCCGCGGTCCAGGGTCAGACCCTTCTCCGCCAGTTCGAAAACGAAGCTTTCGTCAGCGGACATGAAGATCTGGAACGGTGCCCCCTGGATGATCTGGGTCTTGAAATTGCCGGACGAACCATAGGTCGGCACGACGCCGCGCCCGGTGTCCTTCGCGAACGCCGCGATCACCTCATCGAGGGCGAACTTCAAATCCGACGCGGCGGCAATCCGTGGGGCATTGGCCTGCGCGGTTGCGGGCGCGTTGGCCCCGCAGGCCATCAGCGCCGCGCAGACGGCGATGCGCAGGAGCACGTGAAATGCGCGCATATGTCCTGACGGCACGGCCCCCTCCCAATCGCTATATCCCGTAGACTATAACGAAATGGCCTGCGACGACCACAACAATCCTCAGCTCTGGAACGGCTGTGGGCGAACCCGATATCGGTGACCATGCGAGGTCTTGGGTATTCGCGCCGCGATGCTCTACCATCCCGACATGCCCGAGGATTCAGCCACGCCCCAAACGCAACCGACGCGCCCTGCCCTGAAGCTCGGTCTGCGGCTGGATTTCACACCGGGCGGGCGGCTTGGCCCAGGCAAGGCTGACCTACTCGAGGCGATCGGCCGAACCGGCTCGATTTCCGCCGCGGGGCGGGCCATGACAATGTCCTATCGCCGCGCCTGGCTGCTGGTCGATGATCTCAACCGCATGTTCAGGCAGCCCCTGGTCGAGGCCCAGCCCGGTGGCGCGAAGGGCGGCGGTGCGAGGCTGACGGCGCTCGGCCTGGAGGTGGTGGCGCATTACCGCGCCATCGAGCAGGCGATCCTGGAGGCCGGGGCGGCGCCGATCGAGGCGCTGCGTGGCCTGATCGAGATGGCGCCGCGCTCCACCTCGGCGCAGGCGGCCGATGCTTCCGGCACGGTCAAAGACGAGGGTGACCCATGAACATCGGCGAAGCGGCGAAGCGCTCCGGCGTCAGCGCCAAGATGATCCGCTATTACGAGAGCATCGGCCTGATCGCGGCCCCGCAGCGGACGCAGGCGCAATACCGTGTCTATGCGGATGACGATCTCCACACGCTGCGCTTCATCCGACGCGCTCGAAATCTCGGCTTTTCGCTCGAGGAAAGCCGCGCGCTGCTGGCGCTCTGGCGCGACAAGAGCCGCGCCAGCGCCGATGTAAAGCAACTCGCCATGAGCCATGTCCGCGATCTCGAGGCGAAAGCAGCCGAATTGCAGGGCATGGCCGACACGCTGCGCCATCTCGCGCAGCACTGCCATGGCGACGGCCGGCCCGACTGCCCAATCCTGAGCGACCTCGCCGCAGCGCCGCGCGAGGCCTGCTGCTGAGCAAGCATCGACGCCAGCGCATGAAACGACTGAAAAAACGGCCCGGCCATGCGTCTGACGGCTGGACGGAAGCCGGCGCGATTGTTCATATGCCGGCCTGACCAAGGCAGGACCCTCATGGACAACCGAAACGATCTCTGGCGCCACGTCGATGCGAACAAGGAGCGCCTGATCGCGCTGAGCGAACGGGTCTGGGGCATGCCCGAGGTCTGCTACACCGAGATTCGCTCCTGCGCGGAGCATGAGGCCGAACTCGCCCATCAGGGCTTCCGCGTCACCAAGGGCATCGCCGACATCCCGACCTCAGTGATCGGCGAAGCCGGCGAAGGTGGACCCGTCATCGCCTTCATGGGCGAATACGACGCCCTGCCCGGCCTGTCGCAGGAGGCCGGAATCGCCAGCCACTCTCCGGTCGAGACCGGTGGCCACGGCCATGGCTGCGGCCACAACCTGCTGGGCTCGGCCGCGCTGCTGGCGGCGGTCGCGATGAAGAACTGGCTCGCCGAGAACAAGCTGCCCGGCCGCGTGCGCTATTATGGCTGCCCGGCGGAGGAAGGCGGCGCGGCGAAGGCCTTCATGGTCCGGGCCGGCGCGTTCGACGACGCCGATGTCGCGATCTCCTGGCATCCGTCGAGCTGGTGGGAAGTGGCCCCTCCGCTGGCGCTCGCCAACACCCGCGCCGACTTCGTTTTCACCGGCCGCACCGCCCATGCCGCAGCCGCACCCCATCTCGGCCGCAGCGCGCTCGACGCCGTCGAATTGATGAATGTCGGCGTCAACTACATGCGCGAGCACATGCCCAGCGACGCCCGCGTGCATTACGCCGTGCTCGACACCGGCGGCATTGCGCCCAATGTCGTCCAGGCCCACGCGCGCGTCCGGTACTCCATTCGGGCCCGCGATCTCCGGGGCATGCTCGAACTCGTCCAGCGCGTGAAGAAGATCGCCGAAGGCGCCGCGCTGATGACAGAAACCAAAATGGAGATGCGCATCGTCAGCGCCGTCTCCGACCTGCTCGGCAACACCCCGCTCGAACAGGCGATGCATGGCGTCATGGAAGAACTCGGCCCGCCGCATTTCGACGACGCCGACCGCGCCTTCGCTGAAAACATCCGCAAGACGCTGCAGCCGCAGGAGATCGCCTCGATCTGGCGCACGATCGGCATGGAGGATTCAGGCGCGCCGCTGGCCGATTTCCTTGTGCCAATGGACGCCAAGCGGAATCCTGCGATCGGCTCGACCGATATCGGCGATGTCAGCTGGGCCGTTCCGACCGTGCAGGCCCATGCGCCGACGGTCGCGATCGGCACGCCCTTCCACACCTGGCAGGTCGTCGCCCAGGGCAAGAGCCCGGCTGCCCACAAGGCGATGGTCCATGTCGCCAAGGCGATGGCGGCAACCGGCGCCGCCGTCCTGCTCGATCCCGCGCTGATGGCCGCCGCCAAGGCCGACCACAAGAAGCGCCTCGGCACGGAGGGCTACACCTCGCCCTTGCCGCCCGAGGTCAAGCCGCCGCTGACCATGTCTCTGGGCGGGTGACGAAACCACCCTCGCCAAGGAGGCTCCGTCATCCTGGACCAGCCGCGTAGCGGCGCAGGCCGGGATCCATCGTAAGGCACCGCCGTTGCCCTACGATGGATCCCGGACGGCCTTCGGCCGCCCAGGATGACGGGGAGGTTGTGGCGAAGGGCCGTTTACCGCAGCCCGTCCTCGCCCTTGATCTGGTCCTTGGTCAGCCCGCCGATGCGCGGCAAGGGCCGGCCGGAATCGGTGACCGCGATCGCGACCAGGATTTCGCCGGCGCGCGGCGCGTCCGTCACCCGGACCTCGACCGCGTCGAAATGCGAGCGGACATAAGCCGCATCCTTGTGGCCGAGCGGCACGTCGATCGGCGTGCCAAGCCCGCCGCGCTTCTTGGCGGAAGGGATCAGCGCCGGGCCCTTGCCGAGCGCGGCGCGCACCGGCGTGCCCATCTTCGGATGCAGGATCGCGGCGGCGTGCTCAAGCTCGCCGCCCTCGCCGACGATCGCCGCCTTGCCGAAGCTCTCGGCCTGGCCGGGCTCGATGCCCAGCGCCGCCAGGCAGCGCTTGGTCAGGAGATCGCCGAGCTCGACGCCGATCTCGGTCAGCTCCGACAGATCCTCCTGATAGCGCCCAACGAACGGGTTGGCGATCACGGCGACAGAGACGGCGCGGCGCGTCGGCGGCGCGATGGATTTGCCGGATTCGATCAAGGTTTCGTCGACCTGGGTGAGAATCTTGCGGATGTTGGCGGTCACTGTGAGGCTCCGGCGTCAGTCAGACGAGCGCTGGGAACCCCTCTCCTGTAAGGAGAGGGGCAGGGGTGAGGTGAAGGCCGCAGAACCAGTTGAGCGCCAATTTGAACGGTGCAGCGGTAAGGTCACGGCCATGGCAGAAACGGCCTTCCCCTCACCCAGCCCTCTCCCTCTGGAAGAGGGTTCCTTGCGCTTGGTCCTAAGAGGGTAATCGCGGTCATCACCGCTGCCCGTCCCAGACGCTGATCTGGTCGGCGCGCAGGCCGCCGACGCGCTCATGGATGCGGGCGCCCGTGGTCATGACGAGGATCAGCACCATCTCGTCGGCCTGAGGCGAGCCCGGCACGCCGACCTCCACCGCGCCAAAATGGCTGCGCACATAACAGGCGTTGATATGGGTGACGGGAATGTCGATGCGGGCACCCGGCCCCGCGACCTTCTTGGTCGAGGGCACGATCGCCTTGGCGTTGCCGAGTATCTCGCGCATCGCGTAGCCGCCCGGCACATGCCAGAGAGCGCCATGCTCCAGTTCTCCGGCCGAGCCGATGATCGCGCCCTTGCCATAGCCTTCGATCGTGTTGGGGTCGCCGCCGAGCGCGTTCAGGCAGCGCGTCGCCATCTCCAGCCCCGCGGGTTTGAGCGCCTCCATCATCGGCAGGATGTCGGGCTCGTAGCCACCGGCATAGGGGTTGGTCAGCACGGCGCAGACGCTAGCAATGCGTTCGATCCGGCCGGGCAAGGGGCCGAACTCGTGGAAGATTTCCTCGACGGAGGTCTGGATGCGGCGGATCTCAATGAGGTCGGTCATGCCCTTCCCCTCAAACGACCGCAGGCGCGGTGTGGGAGGGCGGCGTCGAGCGCGAACGCCCCGTCCGCACCAGCCCGTCGATCACGACCATGCCGATGCCGGGGATGTCGCCGAGCGAGACCGCCTCCAGCAGGTTCTTGCCCGAGGAATGCTGCGGCTTGTCGAGGAAGACGAAATCGGCCGGATAGCCTTCAGCGATCAAGCCCGCATCGAGCGAGCGCTTGCGGGCGACATTGCCGGTGGCGAGGCAGAAGGCCTGCTCGGCCGGCAGGTTGCCCAGGCTCGCCAGCAGCGTGATCATCCGCAGGATTCCGTTGGGCTGCACGCCGGAGCCGGCGGGGGCATCCGTGCCGATCAGCACATCGGCCAGACGACCAGCTTCAAGCGCGGCCTCCAGCGCCACCAGCGCCGACTTCTCATTGCCGTTATGGACGACCTCGAGCGCGCCCTTCGCCTTCTCGCAGAGGATGCGGATGTCGGCCTGGGCGATCGAGGTCGGCCCGCCATTGATATGGCTGACGACGTCGGGCTGGGCTTCCAGCACATCGTCCTTGTTGACGAAATGCGAGCCGGCGATCGACGGGCCGCCGGTATGCATGATCGATTCGAGCCCGATCTCGCGGCACCAGTCGGCGACCCGCTTCGCATCGGGACCCTTTGCGACGGTGCCGAGCCCGATCTCTCCGATATGCCGGATGCCGAGCGCCTTCAGCTCCTCGAAGACCTCGCGCCCGAAATCGAGCTCTGCGACGGGCGCACCGGCGATCACCTTGGCGCCGGCGGGCCGGAAGTTCTGGAAGCACCGCTGTGCGGTCACCGCCAGCGCCTTGACGCCGATGGCGTCCTTGGGCCGGCCCGGCAGATGCACCTCGCCGGCCGAAACCAGCGTGGTGACGCCGCCATTCACCCCCATCTCGATCCAGCCGAGTTGGTTCTGGCGCGGCGTCCAGTCGCCGAAGACCGGATGACAATGGGAATCGATCAGGCCCGGCGATACCGGAGAACCGTTCGCATCGATGGTCTGGTCGGCTTCGGAGAGATCGAGGTCGGCGGCCTTGCCGATTGCCGTGATACGACCATCGACGGCGATGATCGTATCGGCATCGAGGATCGGCTGCGCCAGATCGCCAGAAAGCAGCAGCCCGATATTGCGGACCACCAGCTTGCCCTTGGCGCCTCCCACAGCGACGTCGTGAGCCATCTGGTTCTCCGTATCGGGACAGCCGCCGATCCCCGCGATGGGACAAACGGCGATTGGATGTGTAATAACAATCATGGACAGCGTCGCGGCGGCTGGCAAGAGGCAGTACGAGGCGCCCATTCGCTCTTGAGACGCTGTCGAGGAGATGGGGCAAACGATGTCGAGCAGCGAGACCGGCGCCGCCGAAGTCCTGAGCGAGCCGTCCACCGAGGCCGCGACACGCTTGCGCAAGGTCGCCGCTGTGCCTGCGGCCGCAGCGACCGGCTATGTCCTCGACGAACAGGTCGGCTTCCTGATGCGCCGCGCTCAGCAGCGCCATATCGCGATCTTCCAGCGCATCATGGGTGATGACGGCCCGACCCCGACGCAGTTCGCCGCGATGGCCAAACTCAGCGGCGGTGAGGATATCTCGCAGAACCAGCTCGGCCGCATGACCGCGATGGACCCGGCCACGATCAAGGGCGTCATCGCCCGGCTGGAAGAGCGCGGCCTGGTCGAGCGCCGGCCCGATCCCGACGACCACCGCCGTGTCCGCGTGCGCCTGACGCCCAAGGGGTTAGATGCGATGCCGGCCCTGGTCGAGAAGGCCCGCGCCATCACGGCGGCGACGCTTTCGCCCCTGTCGCGTGAAGAGGCGGAACGTCTGCTCAGCCTGCTGGCGCGTCTCGATTGAGCCATTGCTGCCTGCAGAGCAAATCCTGCCTGCAAAATCCGCTTGCGCCACCTTGTTTGTATACTAACAATAATCAGGAAGGTTTCTGAGCCGTCACACCGGATGGGAGTTGGCCATGGCGCGCTATCTTCGACCCCAGACTCTGGATCAGGCGCTGGCCCTGCGCGCTGAAGCCGCCGCCGGATCACAGATGCTGCTCGCCGGTGGCACCGACGTCTACCCAGTGCGCACGCATAAGCTCGCCTGGTTCGAGCCCGACGACCGCGACATCCTCGATCTCGGCGCGGTCTCCGAGTTGGGCGGCATCACTCGCGGCCCCGACGGCACCCGCATCGGCGCCACCGCGACCTGGAGCGCGGTGATCGATGCCACGCTCCCGCCCGCTTTCGACGCCCTGAAACAGGCCAGCCGGCAGGTCGGCGGCGTCCAGATCCAGAATCGCGGCACGATCGGCGGCAATCTCTGCAACGCCTCGCCTGCGGCCGATGGCGTGCCGCCGCTGCTGGCGCTCGACGCGGAAGTGGAACTGGCGAGCCTGCGCGGCCGCCGCCGCCTGCCGCTCTCCGCCTTCGTTCTGGGCAACCGCCGCACCGCGCTGGCGCCAGACGAAATCCTGGTCGCGATCCATGTCCCGAACCAGCCCCAGGGCGCCCGCTCGACCTTCCTCAAGCTCGGCGCCCGGGCCTATCTGGTGATCTCGATCGCCTCTGTTGCGGTAAACATCGCAACCGATGCGGCCGGCGCGATCACGTCCGTGCGAATCGCGGTCGGCGCCTGCTCGGCGGCGCCGCAACGGCTCCCGGCGCTGGAGGCGCGGCTTGTCGGCATGGCCGCGACGCCCGCGCTCGCCGACGCCGTGACGGCGGACGACCTCGCCGGCCTCGCGCCGATCGACGATGTCCGCGCCAGCGCCGTCTATCGCCGCGATGCCGCGCTCGTGCTGGTGCGCCGGGCGCTCGCTGGGCTGCTCTCGTCGCCGCTGGAGGTCGCCGCATGAACGTCCATGACCGCTCCGCCCTCGCCCCATCCCCCACCAGCGACGCCGTCGGCTTCAACCTGAATGGCCGCGATGTCGTGTTGCATGATGCGCCCGAGACCCGCCTGAGCGAGGCGCTGCGAGCCGGGCTTGGTGCAACCGGCACCAAGATCGGCTGCGATGCCGGCGATTGCGGCGCCTGCACGGTGCTGGTCGACGGCGCCCAGGCCTGCGCCTGCCTCGTGCCGGTCGGCCAGATGGCGGGCTGCGAGATCCTGACGGTCGAGGGTCTTGGGGATCACGCGCTCGGAGCGGCCCTGCAGAAGGCCTTCCACGCCCATGGTGCGGCCCAATGCGGCATCTGTACGCCGGGCATGTTGATGGCGGGCTATGATCTTCTCCGTCGCAATCCTCAGCCAAGCGAGCGCGAGACCCTCGATGCGCTTGGCGGCGTGCTCTGCCGCTGCACCGGCTATCTCAAGATCGTCGAGGCCGTGCGCGACGCGCATCGCTTTCTCGGCAGCGAGAGGAGCGCCGTCGATGCAGACGGCCCAGCGATCGGCACGCGCCTTGCCCGTCTCGACGGGCTGCCCAAGGTCGGCGGCACCGATGTTTACGGCGCCGATACCGCCCCCGACGACGCGCTCTGGCTGCGTGCGATCCGCAGCCCGCATCCGCGCGCGCGCTTCACGCTCGGCGATCTCGACGCCTTCGTGGCGGCGAGGCCCGAGCTGGTGCGCGTCTTCACGGCCAAGGACGTGCCCGGCGAGAACTCCTTCGGCATCTATCCCCATCTCAAGGACCAGCCGGTCTTCTCCACCGGTGAGACACGCTATCGCGGCGAATGCGTGCTGGCGGTCGTCGGTGAAAAGGAGGCCGTCGAGGCCGTGCGCGTCGACGAATTCCCGATCACCTGGGAACCCCTGCCCGCAATGATCGGCAGTGCAGCGGCACTGGCCGAGACCGCTTTCAGCCTCCATGATTTCGTGCCCGACAATGTGCTGACGCGCGGCCGCGTCGAGCGCGGCGATGTCGAGGCGGGCTTCGCCGACGCCGCCCATGTCGCCAGCGGCGCCTTCGAGACCGGCTTCGTCGAACATGCCTATATCGAACCCGAAGCCGGCTATGCAAAACGAGTCAGCGAGACGATTCAAATCTTCGCCTGCACCCAGGCGCCCTATATGGACCGCGACGAGGTCGCCCGCGTCATCGGTCTACCCCTGGAGAGCGTGCGGATCATTCCCTCCGCTTGCGGCGGCGGCTTCGGCGGCAAGCTCGACGTCTCACTGCAGCCCATGCTGGCGGTCGCCGCCTGGGTTCTCGACCGGCCGGTGCGCTGCGTCTTCTCCCGCATCGAATCGATGATCTCCTCGACCAAACGCCATCCCTCCTCGATCGAGGCCCGGGCCGCCTGCGATACGGAAGGGAAGCTCGTCGCTTATGCGATGGAGGGCGATTTCGACACCGGCGCCTATTCCTCCTGGGGGCCGACAGTGGCGGGCCGTGTGCCCGTGCATGCGACGGGGCCCTACAAGGTGCCAAATGTTCGCAATCTCTCCCGCGCCATCTACACCAACGGCCCGCCCTCCGGCGCCTTTCGCGGCTTCGGTGTGCCGCAGGCGGCGCTCGCGCAGGAGAGCCTGTTCGACGATCTCGCGGCGGCGGCGGGGATCGACCGTCTGGAGTTCCGGCTGATCAACGCGATCCGCGCCGGCGACACGACGCCCTGTGGCCAGACGCTCGAAGCCAGCGCCGGGCTGGCCGAATGCCTGGAGGCGCTGAAGCCGCACTGGCAGCGACTGCTGGCCGATGCGGCCGCCTTCAATGCGAGCGAGAGCCGCACGCGCCGCGGCGTCGGCATCGGCTGCATGTGGTACGGCATCGGCAATACTGGCATGTCCAACCCCTCGACCATGCGGGTGACGCTGTCACAGGATGGCCGGCTCACCTTCTGGAACGGCGCCGTCGATATCGGCCAGGGCTCGACCACGGTCCTGACCCAGATCGCGGCGGATGCGCTGGGCCTGGCCGTCGAGCATTTTGACCTCGTGCTCGGCGACACGGCCCTGACCTTCGATGCCGGCAAGACCTCGGCCTCGCGCCAGACATTCGTTTCGGGCCGCGCCTCGGAGGCTGCGGCCGCCGCGCTCCGGACCGAGATCCTTCGGCTCACCAATGCCGGGCCCTCTGCGCGGCTCTCGCTCGACGGCGCGACGGTCTCGGTCGAAGAGAACGGCGTCGTCGCGCGCATCGATCTCGCCGCCCTCCCCTCCAAACCCGACGGCACGGTGCTGGAAGGCATCGGCTCCTTCGATCCGCCGACCGTCCCGCTCGACGAGATGGGTCAGGGCGTACCCTACGCCACCTATGGCTTCGCCGCGCAGATCGCCTCGCTCGACGTCGATCTCGATCTCGGCACGATCAAGCTGAACCGCATCGTCGCCGCCCATGACGTCGGCCGCGCCATCAACCCGATGCTGGTCGAAGGCCAGATCCATGGCGGCATCGCCCAGGGCATCGGGCTGGCGCTGATGGAGGAGTATCTGCCCGGCCGCACCGAGAACCTGCACGACTATCTGATCCCGACCGCTGGCGACGTCCCGCCCATCGACATCATCCTGATCGAGGATCCCGAGCCGCTCGGCCCCTCCGGCGCCAAGGGCATCGGTGAGCCGGCTTTGGTTCCAACCGCGCCGGCGATTCTCGGCGCGATCAGGCACGCCACGGGTGTCACGCCGCGCCAAGTGCCCGTGTTGCCGCATCGGCTCTGGGAGCTGCTGCGGGAGAAGGAGGGCCGCTCATGAACGAGCTCATCCCCACTCCGACGCAGGACAGCGCCCTCGCCGAGCGATCACGCAAATTCGGCGTGTCCGAGGGGCAGGACGGCATCGTGCGTTGCGATGCCTGCCCGGTCCTGTGCCGGATCAGGCCCGGCCGCGCGGGCGCCTGCTCGCGCTATGCCAACGAAAACGGCCTGCTGATCCGCACCGACCCGGTCGTGCTGCTGGCGGAGGCCGTGACCGACGGCCAGCCTGTTGTTCCCTTCGCCGAGAACGCGCAGGATTGGGACGGCAGTGTCCTCCCGGCCAACAGGGTCTTCGTCACCGGCATCGGCTCGGGCACGACCTATCCCGACTACAAGCCCGCGCCCTTCATCGTCTCGTCGCAGCATGAGGGAGTCGATACGGTGACCGTGGTGACCGAGGGCATCTTCTCCTATTGCGGCGTGAAGGTGAAGATCGACACCGACCGGCATCTCGGCCCGGAGACCGCGGCGATCCGGGTCAATGGCGAGCAGGTCGGCCATGTCACCACGGCGGAATACGGCTCTCAGATGCTCTCGATCGGCGGCGTACGCCATCTCACCGGCGGTTCCAAGAAGGAGGGCAACACCACCTGCGAGACCATGCTGAAGCTCGGCAATGGCGAGGCGGTCGAACTCACCATCGATGGCGGCCATGGCGTCGTTGTGCAGGCTGGCCAGGCGCCGATCGTCGATGGCAAGCCCGAGACGCGCATGCGCGTCGGCTGTGGCTCGGCCACCGTCGGCATCTTCGCCAAGCAGTGGCAGGGCCATGTCGACGAGGTCATCGTCGTCGATGACCACATCACCGGTGTGCTGACCGAGCATCAGGCCGGCCGCGTGCTAGACATGCGCCCCGCCGGGATTCGCGTCCGCGGCCGCAAATCGACGCCCGGGCGCTATTTCCAGGTCGCCCAGCCCGGCCTCGGCTGGGGCGGCACCGACATCACCGAACCTCTCCAGATCATCCAGAAGATCGATCCAGGCGTCGCCTGGCCCGGCATGCGCCTGTTGATGACCTCGACCACCGGCGAGGATTCGCTCTACTGCGTGCTGGACGAGAACTTGGTTCCGGTCGAGGCGGAGATGCCGGCGGCAGTCCGGCAGGTGGTCGAGCGCATCGGCGAGAATTGCGAACCCTCGCTCTGCACCGTGACCTTCATGGCCGGCGCTGGCGGCTCGCTTCGCGCCGGCGTAACCGAAAACCCGGTGCTGCTGACGCGCTCGGTGCAGTCGGGGACGACGCGGGTCACCATGGGCGGCGCGCCGGTCTATGTCTGGCCGGGTGGCGGCATCACCGTGATGGTCGATGTGCTGCGCATGCCGAAAAACGCCTTCGGCTCCGTGCCGACGCCGGCGATCGTCGCGCCGATCGAGTTCACGCTGTCGCGGGACCTCTACCTGGCCTCCGGCGGCCATGCCGGCGAGATCGTCCCGGTCGAGGAGGTCCTGCGCGCCCATGGCGGGCAGGCTCGCATCGAAAGCGGGGCGCTGGAGAATCCCTGGCCGCTGCGGCGGGAGCTCTGATGGCCATAAGGCCAGTTCCACCGTCATTCCGGGCAAGCGAAGCGCAGACCCGGAATCCCTCGTAAGGCACGAAAGTGCTCGATGATCGATTCCGGATCGGCGCCGCTGCGCGGCTTGTCCAGAATGACGGCGTGGTTCACGAGAGAGCGATGAAGACCCACCGCGTCGCCCTCCTCCCCGGCAACCGACTGCATCTTCAGGAAGGTCCCAGCGACCTCGTGATCGCAGCCTTTGGCGACCCCTCCCAGATCGAGCGCGCCTATGCCGCCGCAGAGGAGGCATTCGACGGTCTGCTCGGCCAACTCGCCGGAGAATTGCCGACATTGCGACAGCCGCTGGCGGCCCGGCCACCTGCTCTGGAGTGCGCCACGGCACAGCGCATGGCGCGCGCCTGCTGGCCCTTTCGCGAGCACTACATCACGCCCATGGCGGCGGTCGCGGGTGCGGTCGCAGACACGGTGCTGGCAAAGATGGCCGCAGCATCACCCGGGCTTGAACGCGCCTATGTCAACAATGGCGGCGACATCGCCGTGCTCGTCACCCTCGATCATTCGCTCGACATCGGCGTCGTACCCTCGCTCGCCCGCGCGCGACCGGAGGGCTTCATTCGCATTCATGCTGCGCACAATGCTGCGCAGCATTTTTGCGGCATCGCGACCAGCGGCTGGCGCGGCCGATCCTTCTCGCGCGGCATCGCGGACGCGGTGACAGTGCTGGCGCGCAGTGCCGCCGAGGCCGATGCGGCGGCCACGATCATCGCAAACGCGACCAACGTCAGAGACCCCGCGATCAAGCGTTGCGCTGCCCGCGAGCTCGATCCTGACAGCGATCTGGGTGAGCTGCCGGTGACGGTCGATGTCGGCCCTCTGTCGCGGGACGCAATCGCCGCGGCTCTTTCGGCCGGGGCGGACATGGCCGAGATCCTGGTGCGCGCAGGCTTGGTCGAGCAAGCGCTTCTGGCGCTGGCTGGCGAGTGGCGCAGCGTCGGCCCGACGCCACAAGCCCTCAGCGACGGTTCGCGCGGGCCCTGATCAGATCGAGGCGATCTCGACCTCGCGACCCAGGAGCTTGGCCAATTGCTTCAGGCGACCAACCACCCGATCGCTGGCCAGGGGACGCAGATCGTCGGGGAACCGAAGAATCAGACGGCCATCGACACAGGTCGCCGGCATGCGCGGCAACAGCCCGCTCATCCCGGCCGATAGCAGGTAGGCGACGCGGAAGATCGCCGCCATCAGGATCGCCCGGTCGAGGATCGGCGGCGCCAGCAAGGCCCGCAGCGCGGCCGCGGCAGGCGAAGAGGATTTGAGCCCGGCATAGCGGTGGAAAATCGCCAGCGCCAAGAAGGCCCGCCCGGCATGGTCGATACCGGTGAAATAGGCATGCGCGATCACGTTCATGCTTTGCTCGCCGCGATAATCGGGATGAGCGCGCCAGCCGATATCGGAGAGCAGGCAGACCGATTCGATCATGCGCGACGATGGCTCGTCCTCGGACAGGCCCGCCGATTCCAGGATGGTGCGACACCACGAGATCAGTTCGGCGGCGTGACGCGGATCGCGTGCCCGCAGATGGTTGTAGTCCCGAGCCGCGCGCAGCAGCGGGTCGGCAAGGCGCTCCTTGGCCGGGAGCTGCTCATGCAGCAGTCCCTCGCGCACACCCTGCGCGGAAATGATGACCGAGCGCGGCTTGCCGCGCTTGATCAACTCGTCGAGCACGAGCGCGCCATAGGCCAGCAGCGGACGCCGCGCCGAGGACACGGATTCGATCGCCTCGAGCCCCGCCAGATCGGCCCGCTCGACAAGCTTGACGAACTCCGCGACGTCCCGGGCCGGCAGCGTATAGCCATGCATGACGTTGAGCGGGTAGTTCGCCTGATGCTGGTGCAATGTCGCCAGCGCCCGCCAGGTGCCCCCGACCGCATAGAAATCGCGGCCCTTCATGGCGGCGATCTGGGGCAGCTTGTCGAGCTCGTCCTTGACGATCTTTTCAGCCAGCTTGAGCGAATTTTTCGAGCGGTCGAGCAGAGCGAGACCGCCCAGGGGCACGCTGGCCCCCTCCCCGACACCGTCCTTCGAAATGGCGATCAGTTCGAGGCTGCCGCCACCAAGATCGCCGACCACGCCGTCGGGATTGTCGAAGCCCGAAATGACGCCGAGACCCGACAGCACCGCCTCGCGATCTCCCGAGATCAGTTCGATGGGATGGCCGATCGCCTCCTCGGCACGCGCGATGAATTCCGGCCCGTTGCTGGCATAGCGCGCCGCCGCGGTCGCAATCACATGGACCTTGCCGACCTGCATCGCCTCGCAGAGGATGCGGAAGCGCACCAGCGCCGCGATGGCCCTCTCGATCGCGTCGCTGGCGAGCCGCCCGGTGGTGGCAACCTGCCGGCCGAGACCGGCCATCTCCTTTTCGTTGAAGACCTGGGCGGGCGCGCGCGCGACGCTTTCGTAAACGACGAGGCGGACCGAATTGGAGCCGATATCGACGATGGCCAGCGTGCCGGCGCCCAGGCCGAGGCGGCCGGGCGCGCTCAGTACGTCAGCCCTTGCGCCCCCCTCGCCGCGAAAGGGAGCGAGGACTTGAGTTCGAAAGTGATTTTCCACGTCCAGACAGACTCGGGTTCGTCATGAAGTACTTATGGGCGTTGAACGACTCGTCGCTCGGCGCCGGGACAATGCGTCGGGAGCCGCCATCGGGCAAGATCGTCCAGCTCTGTTCGTTGTCGAGAAAATTCGCCAGCATGATCTGCTCGAGCAACTGCTGATGCACCGTTGGGTTCAAGATCGGCGTCAGCGCCTCGACGCGGCGGTCGAGATTGCGTGGCATCAGGTCTGCCGAGGAGATGTAAAGCTTGGCCCTGGGCGACGGCATGCCATGCCCGGCGCCGAAGGCGTAGACCCGGGTATGCTCGAGGAAGCGGCCGACGATCGACTTGACCCGGATGTTGTCCGACAGCCCCGGAACCCCCGGCCGCAGGCAGCAGATGCCGCGCACGACGAAATCGATCTCGACGCCGGCCTGGCTGGCATCATAGAGCGCGTCGATGATGACGGGATCGACCAGCGAGTTGCACTTGCCCCAGATCGCGCCCTTGCGGCCGGCTTTCACATGCGCGATTTCCTCGGCGATGTCGTCGAGCAGGCGTTGCTTCAGCCCCGACGGCGAGACCGACATCCTCTCCAGCTCCGCCGGCTCGGCGTAGCCGGTGATGAAGTTGAAGACGCGCGCGACATCCTGCGACATCACCGGATCGGCGGTGAAGAACGACACGTCGGTGTAGATGCGCGCCGTGATCGGGTGGTAGTTGCCAGTCGCAATATGGCAATAGGTCACCAGTTGCCCGGCCTCGCGCCGGACCACGAGCGAAAGCTTGGCATGGGTCTTGAGCTCGATGAAGCCATAGACGACCTGGACGCCGGCCCGCTCCATCTCCTTGGCCCAGCGAATGTTCGCCTCTTCGTCGAAGCGCGCCTTGAGCTCCACCAGGGCGGTGACCGACTTGCCGGCCTCGGCGGCCTCCGTCAGCGCCTTGACGATCGGGGAGTTCGACGATGTGCGGTAGAGCGTCTGCTTGATCGCCACCACATTGGGGTCGCGTGCCGCCTGCTCCAGGAACTGCACGACGACGTCGAAGCTCTCATAGGGATGATGGACCAGCAGGTCCTTCTGTCGGATCGCGGCAAAGCAGTCGCCGCCATGCTCGCGTATCCGCTCCGGAAAGCGGGCATTATAGGGCTTGAACTTTAGGTCCGGCCGCTCGACGCTGACCAGCTGGGCGAGCTCGCTCAGGCCGATCATGCCCTCGATCGCGACGACCTCGTCCTCGTCGACCTTCAATTCGCGCACGATCATCTTGCGCAGATGGGCCGGCATGCCGTCGCTGATCTCCAGGCGGATGACGACGCCAAGCCGACGCAGCTTGATCATCGTCTCGAACAGGCGAACGAGGTCTTCCGCCTCCTCCTCGATGTCGAGATCGGTGTCGCGGATCACGCGGAAGGAGCCGGTGCCCTTCACGTCATAGCCCGGGAACAGCTTGCTGATGAACAGCGAGACAGCGTCCTCCAGCGTGATGAACCGGCGCAGACCCTCGCGCGCCAGATCCGGCAGCTCGATGAAGCGGTCCATCTTGATCGGCACGCGGATCAGCGCATTGAGCTGGCGGCCATCGCTGATGCGCTCCAAGGCCAGCGCCAGCGTGAAGCCGAGATTGGGGATGAAGGGGAACGGATGCGCGGGGTCGATCGCCAGCGGCGTCAGAACCGGAAAGACGTAGTTGAGGAAGTAATCCTCCAGCCAGGCGCGATCCGGCGGGCCGATATCGCCCGGCGCCAGCAGATGGATACCCTCGTCATGCAGGTTGCGCTTCAGCTCGACCCAGCGCGCCTGCTGGTCGTCGGTCAGCGCCGCGACCGCCTTGCCGAGTTCGCCGAGCTGTTCGGCCGGGGTGAGCCCGTCCTGGCTGCGCGTCACCACGCCGGATTTGTGCTGCTCGCGCAGGCCCGACACCCGGACCATGAAGAATTCGTCGAGATTGGCCGCCGAGATCGAGAGAAAGCGCAGCTGCTCCAGCAAGGGATGATTGCGGTTGGAGGCCTCCTCCATGACGCGCCGGTTGAACTGCAGCCAGGACAGCTCGCGATTCATGAAGCGCGACGGCGACGTCCGCAAGGCGAGAGCCTCTTCGGAGACGGGCTGATCGGGAACGGCCGCGACGCTCGGTTGGGTGTTCATGCGCTTGGTTCTCGTTGCGGTCGCTGGCCTGGCCACTGTGGTCTCCTTGCCCGTTTCGAATCACTCTAGCGTGACGGTCTGTTGGCGAACATGAAATTTCGACGCATCGCAGCATCATCGACGGGTCTGCGTCGAGTGGCCCCCTTGCATGGTTGGCCGCGCTCCTGTTTCGTGCCGTCGAACGGGATAGCCATCCCCGGCGGCCGAGACCAGATCCGCCCATCCATACAGAGGCCCACTTGAACACCACGCCCCACCATGACGATGGCGACATCGTCTATCCGTCCGCCATTCCCTTCGTCCTCGCTCATCTGGCCTGTCTTGGCGCGATCTGGAGCGGCGTGACCGCGACCTCGCTTTGGCTCGCCATCGGCCTATACGGCTTGCGGATGTTTGCCGTGACGGGCGGCTATCACCGCTATTTCTCGCATCGCACCTACAAGACGAGCCGGTTCTTTCAGTTCGTGCTGGCGCTGCTGGCGCAGTCGACGGCCCAGAAAAGCGTGTTCTGGTGGGCCTCCAAGCATCGGCACCATCACCGCCATGCCGACACCGAGCACGACGTCCATTCGCCGGTGCTGACCTCGTTTGCCTATTCCCATGTCGGCTGGATTTTCAGCCGCGACCACGAGACCTTCGACGATTCGACGATTTCCGACCTGACCAAATTCCCGGAACTGCGCTGGCTGCATCGCTATGAACTGACACCGGCCCTGGTGCTGGCCCTGCTCTGCTTCGCCATCGATGGCTGGGCCGGGCTCTTCGTCGGCTTCTTCTGGTCGACGGTGGCGGTCTACCACGCCACCTTCTGCATCAACTCGCTCGCCCATGTGCATGGCGACAAGGATTATGTGACCGGCGACGAGAGCCGCAACAACTGGTGGCTGGCAATCATCACCCTGGGCGAAGGCTGGCACAACAACCACCACGCCTATCAGTACAGCGTCCGCCAGGGATTCCACTGGTGGCAGATCGACCCGACCTATTACGTCATCCTCGGGCTTGAGAAACTGGGCCTCGTCTGGGACCTGAAGCAGCCCCCCCAGGCTGTGATCGAGCGCTCGCAGGCCCTGCCGCCGCGCGTCATCGAGCGCTCGGCCGAGCGGCTGGCGGCGACCGTGCCGCTCGACCCGGTCGTGAGCGCCTTCCGCGCGACCTATGCCCAGACGCCCTCGCTGCCCGACCTGCATTGGCCGAGCCTGACCCTGGCCGAGCTCAAGGCCGCGCTCATTGCCCTGCAGGACCGGGCCGGTGATCGCTTCGCCGGCATCCAGCATCAGGCACAGGAGGCCTGGGCGCAGTGGGATGCGACGAGCTGGCATCTGCCGGTACCGCCAAGCCGCGAGCAGCTGCGTGAGAAGGCCGCGGCGATGTTCGTCAAGACGCCCTCGCTCGACGCGATCACGGCACGGGCCCACGAACTTCTCGTCGAGGCGATGCATGCCCGCCTGGTTGCCCAGCCGGTCGAGCCGGGCCCGCAACGCGGTCGCTGAGTGCGGCCTAATCCGCCGCCAAGGTATCATCCCAAGGCGCGGCATCGTCCGCTTGAACGAGTGAGGCAAGGGCCTCGCTCGCCAGGGCCCGCGTGACGCGCCGCCCGCGTTCGAGCGAGAGCCGGTCGAGCGCATCGACGAGCGCGCGCGCGGCGGCAAACGAGCGTTCCATGCGCAGCGCCAGCATCTCGATGATGCCGGTATCGACGACGAGCTGCCGGTCGATGAAGAGCTTCACCAGCACCGCCCGCAGCAGCGCGTCGTCGGGCGGCTCGATCGTGGCATGCGGGGCGAGCCGCAGCCGCGACAAGAGGTCGGGAATGCGCAGGCCCCATTGATCCGGCGATGTTCGCGCCGTGAGCAGGAGATGGCCGCCGCGCGCCTTGATCGCATTCATCAGGTGGAACAGCGCCGCCTCGTCCGTCAGGCTTCGGTCGCAATCCTCGACCACGAGCGCGCCGCCCGAAACCAGATGCGGGACCTGGCTCGCGACGACCTCGGCGGCCGACACCGTCCAGGCATGGGCGGCCCGCGCCCAGATCGCCGCGAGATGGGTCTTGCCGGCGCCTTCTGGCCCGAGCAGGCGCAGCCACGCGTCGGGCCATGCCGGCCAGGCCTCGACGAGGTTGTAGGCCGCTTCGTTCGAAGGCCCGATCAGAAAGTCCTCAATCCCGTGCCGGCTGTCGACGGGCAGGTCAAAGGCCAGCTGGCGCGGCCGGCCCGGAATCTCAGGCATCGGTTTCGAGCCGCGCCTGGACCTCGGCGGCACGCGTCGCGTCGCCCCCGTGATAGATGTTGCTGGCGAGGTATTGGCGGAGCAGGAAGCGGCACAGCACGCCGATCACCGCCGCCAGCGGCACGGCCAGAAGCAGCCCGACGAAGCCAAACAGCGTGCCGAACGCCAGAAGCGCAAACATCAGCCAGACCGGGTGAACGCCGATCGAATCGCCGACGAACTTGGGCTGGAAGATGTTGCCCTCGAGAAATTGCCCGGCGGCGAAGAAGGCCAGCGTCGCCAGCGGCCAGGTCCAGTCCGGCCAGAACTGGACGATCGCCACGCCGACCGAAAGCACCAGCCCGGTCAGCGATCCAACATAGGGTATGAAGGACAGGAAGCCCGAGATGATGCCAATCAGCGCGCCGAAATTGACGCCGAGCATCGTCAGGCCGACCGCATAGAAGATACCCAGCAGCAGGCAGACCAGCGCCTGCCCGCGCAGAAAACCCGCGATCGAGACATCCATCTCGTGCAAGAGCCCGCGGATGGTCTCGCGATGGTCGAGCGGCAGCCAGCTGTCGACGGTGGCGCACATGCGGTCCCAGTCGATCAGCAGATAGAAGGCGATGACGGGCGTCAGCACGAGCAGCGAGAAGACGCCGATGATGGCGGTGCCGCCGGTCCAGAGCGACTGCAGCACGCTGCCAACCCACTTGGTCGCTTCGCCGACGATGTTGCCGAGCGAGCTCTGGGCCTCCTCGGTGAGTTTGGTCCCACCGAAGCGTTCGAGCCAGGGGCCGCCCTGCTCCAGCACCAGCGCCTGCAGCTTGGCTGCGTCCGCCGGCAGGCGGGCGACAAGCCCGGCGACCTGCTGGCCGAGCAGGGGCGCCAATAGCACCAGGGCCAGCACGAAGATGAGCAGGAACACCGACAGGATCGCGATGGTCGCCCAGAGTCGGCTCATCCCGGCGCGCTCCAGGCGATCGGCCAACGGATCGAGCAGGTAGGCCAGCGCCAGCGCCGCGATGAAGGGCAGCAGCACATCGCGCAGCACCACAAGCACCAGCACGAAGACGACGAGCGAGATCAGCCAGAAGCCGATTTGGCGTTGCAAGGTCATGCTCGGGCCTTTCGCTGATCCGGCGGCGGTCTTCAAATGGATCGGAACGACGAAGGTTCCAAGGGCTCTTTGAGACGTCGTCTCGGTTTTTCTCAGCGATGCGACCGGGGCGCCCGCTGAGCCTCACGCCGCCATGTGGCGCAGCCAGAGGGCCAGATAGGCCGTCATCGAACCGAGCGTCAACAGCGCCACGACAAGCTGTCCGACTTCGACCGTAAGCCCGGGATCGACACCGAAGGCGCGCACCCCCAGCAGCAAAGCAGCAAAGACGATCTGAGCGACGGTATTGAGCTTGCTGACGGCAAAGGGCGCCATCACCAACGGCTTGTCGATGAACCAGGCCAGCATCACGGCTGCCACAATCATCAAATCGCGCGAGACCACCAGAACGACCAGCCAGGCTGGAACCGCCCCGACGAACGCCAACGTGATGTAGATCGAGACGATCAGCGCCTTGTCGGCGATCGGGTCGAGATAGGCCCCGAGTTCGCTGGCCATGCCGAACCGCCGGGCAAGAATGCCATCGACCGCGTCCGACACCCCAGCCACGACGAAAACGACGAAGGCCGCCTGCCAGCGCCCTTCGAGGATCATCGCGACCACGAGCGGCACGAGGAACAGCCGGCCGATGGTGATCAGGTTGGGCAGCGTCATGCGGAGGGCTCGCTGGCGGCGGTGGACCAGGCTAGCCGATCGCTGCACGAAGCGGAAACGGATGTCCGGGCAGAGCCGGAACTGTCATTGCGAGGAGCGCAGCGACGAAGCAATCCAGGTGACGTCGAGCCCCGGCGCTCCTGGATGGCTTCGCTTCGCTCGCAATGACGGTTCTGGCCGACCGCAAGGCTCAGTCGATGTCCTCGACCTCGACTTCCGTGCCGTAGACCCGCTGGGCCAGCGAGGCCTCCATGAAGGGGTCGAGCGCGCCGTCCAGCACTTCTGACGGCGCCGTCGAGCTGACGCCGGTGCGCAGATCCTTCACGAGCTGATAGGGCTGCAGCACATAGGAGCGGATCTGATGGCCCCAGCCGATATCGGTCTTGGAGGCCTGCTCGGCATTGGCCTTGTCCTCGCGCTTCTTCAGCTCGACCTCGTAGAGCCGCGCACGCAGCATGTCCCAGGCCTTGGCCTTGTTCTTGTGCTGCGAACGCTCCTGCTGGCACGACACCGCGATCCCCGACGGGATATGCGTGATGCGCACGGCGGAATCGGTGGTATTGATGTGCTGCCCGCCCGCGCCCTGCGCGCGATAGGTGTCGATCCGGCAATCCGATTCGTTGATCTCGATGACGATACGGTCGTCGACGACCGGATAGACCCAGACCGAGGCGAAGGAGGTCTGCCGCCTGGCGTTCGAATCGAAGGGCGAGATGCGCACCAGCCGGTGCACGCCGCTCTCGGTCTTCAGCCAGCCATAGGCGTTGTGGCCCTTGAACTGCAGCGTCGCGGACTTGATGCCGGCCGTATCGCCGTCCTGGTATTCCAGCGTCTCGACCTTGAACTTCCGCCGCTCGCCCCAGCGCCGGTACATGCGCAGCAGCATCTCGGCCCAGTCCTGGCTTTCGGTGCCGCCGGCGCCGGGATGGATCTCGACATAGGTGTCGAGCATGTCGGCCTCGCCCGACAGCAGGGTCTCGACCTGCCGGCGCGCGGCCTCGACCTCGACGGCCTTGATCCCGGCCTCGCCCTCGGCGATCGAGGCGGCATCCTCCTCCATCTCGCCGAGTTCGATGTAGGTCAGCGCGTCGTCGAGATCACCCTCGAGCTTCGCGATGCCGTTGATCTGGTCCTCGAGCGAGGTGCGCTCGCGCATCAGCTTCTGCGCGGCGTCGGCGTCGTTCCAGAAATCGGGGCCCTCGGAAAGGGCGTTCAGTTCCGCCAGGCGGCGTTGCGCGACATCCCAGTCAAAGATGCCTCCTCAGCAGTCCAATCGACTGCTTGGCGTTGTCGAGCTGGGTCTGGATTTCTGGACGCATGCGGATCAGGGCCTTGGATGAAGCACGAGCGGTTGGGATAGGGCCGAAAGACGTCGCTGTAAACGGCCCAAACGCGTCATGGTCGGCCCTGAGCCGACCATTTCCTGCAGACGATTCTCGGGCCTGCGCTTCGCTTCACCCGAGATTGACGCTGGATATCAGTACAGGCCGCCCGTGCCGGAGCCGACGCCGCGACCGCCGCCCGGCGAGACACTGAACGGAGCGCCGCCATCACCGGCGGTGCCGATGACCGAATAGCTGTCGGGCGGGGCCGTGCCGGGCTTGAAGGCTTCCAGGATGCCACCCTCGCCGCCCGAGCGCATGCCCGACTTGGGATCGACGCGGATCAGCTTGATGCCGGCCGGCACGCGAAACGGCGTCGCGGGCTTGTCCTTGAGCGCCGCCATCATGAAGTCGCGGAAAATCGGCGCCGCATACTGGCCGGCGGTGGCCGAGGTACCAAGCGACTTCGGCTTGTCGAAGCCCATATAAACGCCGACCGCGAGATCGGGCGAGAAGCCGACGAACCAGACGTCCTTGGCATCGTTGGTCGTGCCGGTCTTGCCGGCGAGCGGCTTGCCGACCGATTTGACCACGGTCGCGGTGCCGGCATTGACCACGCCTTCCATGATCGAGACCATCTGATAGGCCGTCAGCGGGTCGAGAACCTGGTCGCGGTTGTCGATCAGACGCGGCTCGCGCTGGTCGGCCCAGGCCGTCGCGTCGCAGCCTTCGCAAACGCGCTGGTCGTGCCGGAAGATGGTCGCGCCCCAGCGATCCTGGATGCGGTCGATCAGCGTCGGCCGGATCTTCCGCCCACCATTGACCAGCATCGCATAGGCCGCCGTCATCCGCATGACGGTGGTTTCGCCCGCGCCCAGCGACATCGACAGCACCGGCAGCATGTCGTCATAGACGCCGAAGCGGCGTGCATACTCCGCAATCAGCGGCATGCCGACATCCTTGGCCAGCCGCACCGTCATCAGGTTCTTCGAGAACTGGATGCCGTAGCGCAGCGTCCGCGGGCCGGTGAACTTGCCGTCGTAATTGCTCGGCTGCCAGAGCCCAAGCCCGCCGCCCTGGTCGATCTCGATGGGCGCATCGAGCACGATCGAGGACGGCGTGTAGCCGTTGTCGAGCGCGGTGGCGTAGACGAACGGCTTGAAGGACGAACCCGGCTGACGCAGCGCCTGCGTCGCGCGGTTGAACTCGGACTGGTCGTGGCTGAAGCCGCCGACCATCGCGAGCACACGGCCCGAAAACGGATCCATGACGGTGATCGCGCCGTTGACCTCCGGCAGCTGCCGCAGACGGACCTGGCCAGGGCGGTTGTCCATCGGTTCGACATAGACCACGTCGCCGACGGAAACGGCCTGCGCCACGCGGGCGCGCCGCGTCCATTTGATGCCCTCGGCACCGAGGGTCACCGTCTCGCGATCGCCTCTCAGCACGCCGGAATTCTCGCGCAGGGGATGGAGGCCGAGGCGTGCACTATCGCCGGCGACATCGAGCACGACGGCCAGGCGCCAGGGCGCCACATCGCCCAGCACCGGCAGTTCGCCGATCGCCAGACCCCAGTCGCGGGCCTGTAGCTCGAGCTTCTGGATCGCGCCGCGCCAGCCACGGGCCTCGTCAAACCGAACCAGGCCATCGACCAGCGCCTTGCGCGCCATCAGCTGCATCTTGGGATCGACTGTCGCCCGCACCGAAAGCCCGCCCTCGAGCAGCTTCTTTTCGCCATAGCGGTCCTGCAGCTCGCGCCTGATTTCCTCGGCGAAATAGCCGGCGGCGATGTTGTTGGGCGAGACGGTCCGCGCATTGACGCCCAGCGGCTGGTTCTTGGCGGCCTCGCCGACGGGGCGCGCGACAAACCCGTTCTCGACCATGCGGTCGATCACATAGTTGCGGCGCTCGATGGCGCGCTCGCGGTTGCGCAGCGGATGCAGATCGGTCGGCGCCTTGGGCAGCGCGGCCAGATAGGCTGCCTCCTGCAGATTGAGCTCATGCACCGACTTGCCGAAATAGTTCAGCGCGGCGGCGGCGATGCCATAGCTGCCCTGCCCCGGCGCCGGAGCGCCGAGATAGATCTCGTTCAGATAGAGTTCGAGGATCTTGTCCTTGGAATAGGTCGACTCGATTCGCAGCGCGACCAGCGCCTCGCGGATCTTGCGTTCGTAATTCTGCTCGGATCCGACGAGGAAGTTCTTGGCCACCTGCTGGGTGATGGTCGAGGCGCCCTGCGGACGCCTGCCAGCCGAGCGATTGCGAAAATTGGTGATGGCGGCGCGCACGAGGCCCTCGGGATCGACGCCAACATGCTTGTAGAAATTCTTGTCTTCGGCCGAGAGATAAGCCTCGATGATCAGCTTCGGCACGGCCTGAATCGGCAGATAGAGCCGACGTTCACGCGCGAATTCGGCGATCAGCGAGCCGTCGCCGGCATGGACGCGCGTCATCACCGGCGGCTCGTAATTCCGCAGCTGCGCCGAATCAGGCAGGTCCTTGGAGTAGTGCCAAAGGAATCCGCCCGCGACGACAGCCCCGATCACGAAAACGATCGTGCCGGCAGCAAACATCCAACCGAACAGTCGCAGGATAAAGCGCATCTTTGGCCCTGGCTCTTGCCGCTACCGCTCCGGCACCCCCGAAGCAGCGGTTTGCAAAACATCTCTATAGCACCACGCACGTGGCGGAACCGTGGCCTGCGCACCACATCTCGCAGCCGCCGAACGCCGCCGCCGCTGCGGCCTCAGCGGCGGTTTTCGGCCGCCTTGCCGGCGGGCGCGCGAGCGCTGACGAAATAGCCCTCGACGGCTGCCGCCACGGCCTCCACCGCCTGGGCCCGCCATTGCGCCGAATTCAGCAGTTCGGCGTCCTTGGGGCTCGACATATAGCCCAGTTCGATCAGCACAGACGGCACGTCTGGCGCGCTCAGGACGCGGAAGCCGGCCGAGCGCAGCGGCACCTTGTGCATCTTCACCGAACCGCCGAGCTTTTCGACGAGATTGCGCGCGAAAACCGCAGAGAACGTTCGGGTCTCGCGTTTGGCGAGATCCATCAGGATGCCCGCGACATCCTGCGTGTCCTCGCTGGTATCGAGCCCCGCGACACTGTCGGCCTGGTTTTCCTTGGCGGCAAGCCGTGCCGCTTCCGCGTCGGTGGCGCGCTCGGAGGCCGTGTAGACCGTTGCGCCGCGCACGTCCTGCGCCTGCGCCAGCGAATCGGCATGGATCGAGATGAACAGATCGGCCCCGGCCGCCCGCGCGATGGCGACACGCTCCGCCAGGGGCACGAAGCGGTCGTCCTCGCGGGTCATCAGCACGCGGTGGCGCCCGCCGGCTTCCAGTTGCTCTTTCAGCTTCGTCCCGAAAGCAAGAACCACGGACTTTTCGGCGATGGAGGCCACGACTGCGCCGGGGTCGATCCCGCCATGACCCGGGTCGATGACGATGGTCTGGCGCCGATCGCCGCTGGCAGCCTGCGCGGCAGCGACCGGGCCAGGCGACGGGTTCGGCCCGGAGATCGCTGAATCCCCTTCTGTCCCGCGTGAAGATGTTTTGGCGACAGCGGCTTGGAACTCGGCACGAGTGGCCTTGCGCAGTTCGATGACGAGTTCGCCGAAGCCGCCGCGCAGCGGCCGCGATTCGGCCCGCACCACGATTGCCGGCTGTGTCAGATCGATGATGATTCGCGCCTTGTCGGCGGTGAACAGGCCGAAACGGAAGGCGCCGACGACGCCACCGCTGCGGCGCGCGGCGGCCGGCTGGACCTGGAAATTGATCGACGGCAGATCGATGACGACGCGGTCGGGCCCGGCGAGGACCGATGCGGCGACCTCGACCGGCCGCGACAGCGCCATCGTCAGCCGTACGGTATCGCCGGCCTGCTCCAGCTTCGCATCGGTCGCGACCGGAAATTCATTGTGCGAGCGCCCATTCGCACTAGCCGACGCGATGCCGACAACACCCAGCATGGCGCACAGCGCAACCCAGGCCACGAACCGCGTCCGCAGCCTCAGCAAGCCTGTATCGAGAAATCTGGGGGGAGGCGTCAGGTCATTCATCCCGAACTGTCGTCACCAAGGCTTAACCATAGCGACGCGACATCCTAACAGCCGGTTACCATGGCTTGGCACGGGGGTGAAGCGGCGGCGGTGAGCCGTGAAGCGGCGGCGAAACGTGATCGGAGGCAACCGGTATCGACGGCCAAGCCAGGATGATCTGAAAATCCGATGTGACTTGCAAATCGCGGTCACCTGTCTGTAATGGGGATGGTTGCTTTGCAAGGCCGCCCATGGTGCGCATCCGGATCCGAGGATCCGTCGGCGTCCGGGGTTCGGCTGCAAAAGGCCAACCACAACGGATCGTCCGCAGGCGGCCGGCGCCAGGTGCCCGTATTTCGGAGCTTCAGGCCGACGTCTCGCGAGCGTGCAATCGCGGTGGGCTTCGTCTCTCACGAGACAGGCGTGCTGCAGGTCAGGGCAGATGTCGGGGCATACGACGCCGCAGCGTTTATCGGTGAATCGTCAATACCTGCGGGACCGTGCCGGGCTTTGCGCCCGGTCGGGTTTCCCGAGCCGCCTTCCTGTCTCGATCGATCACTTCTCCGTCCCAGACGCCGGCTCGCGCCGGCTTATGCTCCTGCAACTTGCCGGCACGCGCCGGCTCATGCGCGGCGCCCCTGCCCGCGGCAGCGGACTGTTGTCCGCAGCCCGGCGGGTGTTGCTGGCCGTCGCGCCGATGGAACAGACCTATGGCCAACAAGATGCTCATCGACGCCACCCACCCGGAGGAGACCCGGGTCGTGGTGGTCCGCGGATCGCGGATCGAGGAATTTGATTTCGAGGCTGCCAGCCGCAAACCGCTGCGCGGCAATATCTACCTCGCCAAGGTGACGCGCGTGGAGCCCTCGCTCCAGGCCGCCTTCATCGAATATGGCGGAAATCGCCACGGCTTCCTCGCCTTCTCCGAAATCCATCCCGACTACTACCAGATCCCCGTCGCCGACCGGCAGGCCCTGCTGGCCGATGAGGCGCGCGCCGACCGCGAGGACGAGCGCGACGAGGAAAAGCGCGAGAAGCGCGGCCGCCGCGACCGCGGCCGCCGGGGCGACCGTGACGGCCGCGCCAAGAAGGCCGCAGGCGACGACACCGTCAGCGCCGAGGTGACCGACGGCGTCGAGACCGACGGCAAGGAAGCAGCGATGGTCAATGAAGGCGCTCCCGCCTTCGGCGAGCAGTTCGCGCCCGCGATTACCGATTCGACGGGCGAGGATGCGATCGAGAATGCCGCGCCGCTGACCTTCGAAACGCACAGTGCCGAGACCGTGACACAGGAGGCCGGCGACTCCGGGTCCGAGGCCGCCGGTTCCGATGATGTCGCTTCCGAGGATGTCTCTTCCCAAGAGAGCGAAGCCCAAGAGAGCGAAGCCGAGGACGCGCAGGCCCGCAGGCCGGCTGACGACGATGAGGATGGCGCCACCGATGATGGCGACCATGAAGAGCCCGAGCAGCTCGGTGGCGGCGATGCCCTCGACGAGATGTCGGAGCGCCCGCAGCGCAGCTCGCGCCGCCAATACAAGATCCAGGAGGTGATCAAGCGCCGCCAGATCATCCTGGTCCAGGTCGTCAAGGAGGAGCGCGGCAACAAGGGCGCGGCCCTCACCACCTATCTCTCGCTCGCCGGCCGCTATTCGGTGTTGATGCCCAACACCGGCAAGGGCGGCGGCATCTCGCGCAAGATCACCAACACCGACGACCGCAAGCGCCTGAAGGAGATCGCCCAGGAGCTCGAGGTTCCCGAGGGGATGGGGCTGATCCTGCGCACGGCGGGCGCCTCGCGCACCAAGGTCGAGATCAAGCGCGACTACGAATATCTGATGCGGATGTGGGAGAGCGTGCGCGAGCTGACGCTGGCCTCGATCTCGCCGGCGCTGGTCTATGAGGAGGGCAACCTCGTCAAGCGCTCGATCCGCGATCTCTACAACAAGGATATCGACGAGGTTCACGTCGCGGGCGACGAGGCCTATCGCGAGGCCAAGGACTTCATGCGCATGCTCATGCCGAGCCATGCCAAGAGCGTGAAGGCCTATCGCGAGCAGACGCCGCTCTTTGCCTCCTTCGGCATCGAGAGCCAGCTCGACGCGATGTTCTCCAGCACGGTGACGCTGAAGTCGGGCGGCTACATCGTCATCAACCAGACCGAGGCGCTGGTCGCCATCGACATCAACTCCGGGCGCTCGACCCGCGAGCACAATATCGAGGACACCGCCCTCAAGACCAATCTCGAAGCGGCGGAGGAAATCTCCCGCCAGCTGCGCCTGCGCGACTTGGCCGGCCTCATCGTGATCGATTTCATCGACATGGAGGAGAACCGCAACAACCGCGCCGTCGAGAAGAAGCTGAAGGATTGCCTCAAGGACGACCGCGCCCGCATCCAGGTCGGCCGGATCTCGGCCTTCGGCCTGCTCGAGATGTCGCGCCAGCGCATCCGCACCGGCGTTCTCGAAAGCTCCTCGGTGCCCTGCCCGCATTGCGCCGGCGCCGGCATGATGCGTTCGGTCTCCTCGGTCTCGCTGCAGATTCTGCGCGCGCTGGAAGAGACGCTGATTAAGAGCGCCTCGCACAACCTGACCGTCCGGACCCGCCCGGAGGTCGCGCTTTACGTGCTCAACCAGAAGCGCGCCCATCTCGCCGAACTCGAGGCGCGCTTCGCCATCGCGATCAGCATCACGGTGGACGCCACCCTGCTCGGCACGCGCTATTTCGAGGTCGAGCGCGGCGAGTTCGTCGGCAATGAGGGCCGCATCATCCCCTCCGCGATCAAGGCCGAGGCCGTCATCTCCGATGTCGACCACGATGCGCTCGACGCGGCGGCCGAGGCCGAGGCGCTCGATGCCGAGAACGGGCCGATCGAGGCCGAGGCTGTGGCGACCGAGGCCGGTCCGCGCGAGGACAAGGCCGAAGGCGAAGCCCGCGGCGAAGGTGGCCGCAAGCGTCGTCGTCGTCGTCGGCGGCGGCGTGGCGGCGAGCGTGACGCCAATGGCGTACGTCTCGACGGCGGCAGCGACGACGCCGATGGTGAAGGCGACGAGGACGGCGACGAAGAGGGCGACGAGCAGTCGGGCGACCTCGCGAGCGATGGCGGCGTGGCTGAAGGCGGCACGACTGACGGCGGCATGACCGGTGGCAACGCGACCGATGGCGGCATGAACGCTGCCGAGCCTGCGCCGGTCGATGAGACGCCGGTGGCCGGAACGCAGGACGCAGCGCCCGACGTCGCGGTCGCGGACAAGCCCAAGCGGGCCCGCCGCAGCCGCAAGCCCAAGGGCGACGATGCCCAGCCGCTGGACGTGGCCGCCGAGACCGTCACCGCCGAGGTTCCCGGGGCCGAGCTCGAAACCGCGCCCGTCGCAGCCGAGAAGCCCAAACGCAGCCGCGCACGCAAGAAGGTGGTCCCGATCACCGAAGGCGGCGAGGTCGCCGAAACCGCCGCTGCTGTGGCCGAGCCCGAGGCTCCCGCTCCGGCGCCGGTCGAGGCCGCTGCGCCGGTAACCCATGCCGAGCCTGCTGCGGAACCCGAGCCGGTTGCCGTTCAGGAGCCGGTCGCGGTCGTGCTGACCCCGCCCGATCCGGACCGCCCCAAGCGCGGCGGCTGGTGGAACAAGCTGGCCGGCCGAGGTTGACGACAATAAAGGCCGCTGCGGGACACCGCAGCGGCTTTTTTCACGGTGTGCAGCGCCGCAAAGCTTATTTCGTATTCAATTTCGTACCAAACATGGTATCATGTCGACGGGAGTTGTTTGGTGGAGACGCGACATGAAGCCGGCACTGCAGCGAGTTGAAGCGGAATATGCCGTTAGCGTCTCGACGCTGAAAAAAAGTCCCTCGGCAGTGATCGATGACGCGAAGGGGATGCCTGTCGCGGTTCTGAACCACAACCGCGTCATGGCTTACATGGTCCCGGCCGACACCTATGAGGCGATGCTGGAGCGGCTCGACGACTTGGCGCTGATCGAGATCGTCAAGTCTCGCGCCGACGAGATCGGCGTGTCGGTCACGCTTGATGAGCTATAGGCTCGCCTTCCTGCCCTCAGCGCAAAAGGAATGGCGCAAGCTCGGCGACACGGTGCGCGATCAATTCAAGAAAAAGCTGGCCGAGCGCTTGCTTCATCCGCGCATCGCCGCCGACGCCCTTCACGGAATGCCCCAGCACTACAAAGTCAAGCTGCGGCAGGCCGGGTATCGATTGGTCTATCGGGTCGACGACGACGTCCTGACGGTCCTCGTCGTCGCTGTGGGCCGGCGCGATCACTCCGACGTTTACGAGGCCGCCAAGAGGCGCTGAGATCAGGTTCAGCCCGCCGCCGGCGCAAGCGGACTTGGCGGCGGCAGCGCCGTGATCGCAGCCGCCGCGCCCGAGGAGGCGCTGCCCCCCTCTCCGCCACGCACCGTCACCGCATTTGAGGCGAAGGGCACATGCGCCTCGTTCAAACCGCGATAGACCCGCTTCAGCGCCTCGCGCTGCAGGGTCGAGGCGTGGGCGGGCTTGGCGGTGAATTTCAGCCGGATGACGACGGCGCTGTCTGTGATGTCGGCGACGCCCTGCATCTTGAGCTGGGCGATGAAATGCGGCCCGAATTCAGGGTCTTCCAGCAGCGCCAGCCCGATCTTCTTGATGGTCTTCCGGGCCTGTTCGATATCGGCCGAATGGTCGAGCCGGACGTTGAACTTGATCGTCGCCCAGTCGCGGCTGGCATTCGTCAGCTGCTGAATCTGGCCAAAGGGTATGGTGTGGATCTGCCCGCTCTGATGGCGCAGCTGGATCGAGCGCAACGAGATCTTCTCAACCGTGCCTTTCAGCCGCCCGGTATCGACATATTCGCCGACGCGGAAGGCGTCCTCCAGCATGAAGAACACGCCCGAGACGATGTCACGCACCAGCGCCTGGGAGCCGAAGGAAATCGCGAGACCGAGAATGCCGAAGCCGGCGAGCAGCGGGCCGATATCGACCCCCATGCGCGACAACACGACGAGGATGGTCAGGCCCAGCACGGCGCCCAGCACGACGCCGCGCAGCACCGGCAGCACGGTGGCGAGCCGCGAGGGCACGCTCTCCTCAATCGCGGCATCCTCGTCCACAGGGCCGCTGCCTTTGTGCTTGGGCGTGCAGGCATCGAAGAAGGCGCGCAGGAAGACCAGCGCCACCCAGCCGGCGAAGGCGAAGACCGCCACGCCTGCGGCCTGGCGCGAAAAGGCGGTGAACTGCCCCGTGCTCATGCCGATCAGCAGACCGGCCCAGAGTCGCGCGAGCACGAAGAAGCCGGCGGCCCATAAAGCGCCCACCGCGCCGGCCCGCAGCGCCGCGCTCGTGGCATGGGTGAGCGGCGTTGCGCCGGCCTGACCCTCGCGCCGCGCCGCGCGGCAGTCGAGCCAGGCGCCGATGCCGACCGCCAGGATGGGAATGATGACGATCGCCGTCTGGGTCAGGGCCGCGGCCTCCGCCCAGCGCCCGCCATTGGCCATCATCGCCGCAGCGTTGGCGACGACCCAGAGCAGCACCGCGCTGGCGATGTAGAACCAGGACGCGGCCAGCGCGATCAGGCGCCGCCAGGCGCTGGGCTGCGCCGAGCCGGCGAGGATCAGCGCGGCGAGATCGCGGCGCATGTCGTGAAACCACCAGAGCTTGAACACCAAGGCTAGCGCGCTCGACAGCGCGAGCAGGCCGGCAACCGGCAGCGGGCCCGAGGACACCCGGCCCGCCAGGAGCAGGCTGACGATGATGATCGGGGTCATGACGGCATAGACCACGAGCAGCTTGAAATGCCGTTCGGCACGCGGCAGCGGCATGATGCGCCGCTCGGGGGCACCCGGCGCCAGCAGGAAACGCCCGACCGCGACATAGATGGCGCCGATCGCGGCGCCATTGACGGCGGTGGTCAGCGTCGCCAAGGCGAGGTCTGGTTCCGACAGCCAGGCGTTGCGGCTGAAGCGCGCCACGGCGAGCGCCAGCAGGATGGTGGCGAGATCCTGCAGCAATCCGAAGGCGGCCGCGATCAGCCGCGGCGTGAATTCCGGCCCGCCCGGGCGCAGCCTGAGGGCGAACCAGCGGGCGCTGGCCAGGCGGAAGGCCCATGCCGCCGCCAGCGCCAGCAGCACGATCAGGCCGATCCGCGCGCCGGCCGACAGCCCGGTCACGCCGTTGCGGTTGGCCTGCCAGACCCGCTCCCACTGCGTCGGCAGATCGGCGATGTGCGGAATGGCGGCCCCGCCATATTCGACGCCGGCGACGAAATGGTCGACGAAAGCATCCGCCTGGGTGGCGACCGTCGCCTCGGTGCCGGCATGTGAGGGGGGCATCCCCGTCGGCGCGAGGGTGGCGCCAGGGGCAGCAGCGGGAGCCGCCCCGGGGACGCCTGGCTCGGTCGTGGAGGGCGAGCCGATCCGGATCTCGACCGGCCGGCCACCGGCTGCGAGCGCATCCACCATCCGGCGGATCGTCTCGGCGGTTTCGTCGCCTTTCAGAGACAGCACCACGGGTGGCAGTGCCGGAGCCGGCGCCGGGGCCTGCGCCACGGCCTGGGGCGCACCCGCGACGAGAAGATGCAGCGCGGCGCCGGCCGCAATCGACCACGATCGAATCCGTCGAGCCCTCATTCCGTCTCCCCCAGCGTCAGCGCAGACTGGTGCCGCCCTGCCGGTTTTGGCAAGCCGCCTTGCTCAGCGTCGCTTCAGCCAGCCATCGAGGCGCGATACCGCCTCCTCGCATTCGGCCAGCGAGCCGGCGAAGGAGAGCCGCACCGTGCGCGCACCCCGCCCCTCGTCGAAATCCAGGCCCGGCGTGATCGCGACGCCGGCCCCATTGAGAACATCGCGGCAGAAGGCCATGGAATCGTTGGAATAGCGCCCGATGTCGCAATAGATGTAGAAGGCCCCGTCGACGGGCAGGAAGTCGCCGAGCCCGATCCGCGGCAGCGCGTTCAGGAGATAGGCGCGGTTTTGCGCATAGCCGGCCTTGATCGCCTCGCATTCGGCGGTGGCCTCGAACGCCGCCTCGCCCGCGACCTGGCTCAGAAAAGGCACCGAGATCGAGAGGTTCTGCTGCAGCCGCTCGATCGTCCGCACCAGCCGCTGCGGCACGACGAGCCAGCCGACGCGCCAGCCGGTCATGCAGTAATATTTCGAGAAGGAGTTGACGATGATCGCATCGGGATCGGCTAAGAGCGCCGTCGTCGCCGGCTGGTCATAGGTCAGCCCATGATAGATCTCGTCTGAAATGTACCAGAGCCCGAGCCGCCGGCATTCCGCCGCCACCGCCGCGATCGCGTCCGGCGCCATCACCACGCCGGTCGGATTGGCCGGGCTCATCGTCAGCACGCCCGCCAGCGGCTTATCGGCATGCGCCCGCGCGATCAGCTCGGGCGTCAGGGCAAAGCGGGTCTCGGGCCCGACCGCGATCGCCACCGGCTCGAGCCCGAGCGCGATCAGGATGTTGCGATAGGCCGGATAGCCCGGCGCCGTGATCGCGACGCGGGCTCCCGGCTGGAAACAGGCAAGAAAAGCCAGGATGAACCCACCCGATGAGCCGGTGGTGACGACGACGCGTTCGGCCGCCACATCGACGCCATAGGCCTCGCCATAATGTCGCGCGATGCGCTCCCGCAGTGAATCCGTGCCCAGCGCCTGCGTGTACCCGATGCGGCCATGCTCGAGCGCGCGGGCCGCCGCCGCCCGGATCGAGGCCGGTGTCGGCGCCGATGGCTGGCCGACCTCCATATGCACGACGGAGCCGCCGGCGCGCTCAATCGCGGCCGCCTGGTTCATCACATCCATGACGATGAAGGGCTGGACGCGGGTGGCGCGCTGCGCCGCCTGCAAGGTCGGATGATTCTCTGGCATCGTGTCGTCCACGGCGGTTCCTCCGCCGCAGGGCGTAACCGACCCGCCAGCGCCCCGCAACAAGTGGCAAAGCTGTGAATTGACGGCCATGCCGCGACGGAAGAGAAGCTGAACCAGCCAGCGCGGTGCCAGCGAGCCCTGCCGTCGAGGCCAAAACCGAGAAGGAAGACGACATGGCCCTCCCCACCCTGCCCCGGCGGTTGACCCGCCTCCTGACGGCCTTGACGCTCGGAGCCGGCCTGGCCACGGCCGCGATGCCCGCACTCGCCCAGACACAGACCCCAACCGCCGGCCTCACCGCCGAGCAGCGCAAGGCGGTCCTCGGGCTGATCCGCGAGACGCTGCTGCAAAACCCCGAGCTGATCCAGGAGGCGCTGGTCGAGCTGGAGCGCCGCAACACGGTCGCCCAGGCCGAGGCGCAGCGCAGCGCGGTCACGGCCGAAATGTCGCGACTGATCGATCCGGCGACCTCGGCGATCGTCGGCAACCCGCAGGGCGACGTCACCATCGTCGAATTCATGGATTACAATTGCGGCTTCTGCAAAAGGGCTGTCGAGGACGTCCGCGTTCTGGCCAAGGAAGACCCCAAGCTCAAGATCGTGATCAAGGACTTCCCGATCCTGGGGCCCGATTCGGTCGAGGCCAGCCGCGTCGCGGTCGCGGCGATGACGCAGCTCACGGGGGCCAGGTACTTCGAGTTCCACAACAAGCTGATGGCGACCAAGGGCCGGATCAATGGCGCCAAGGCGCTCGAGGTCGCCAAGGAAGCCGGCGCCGATGTGGAACGTCTGAAGAAGGACATGGACTCGGCCCAGACCCGCGCCGTGATCGAGAGCACGGTCGCACTCGGCGATCGGCTGGGGCTGACCGGCACGCCCGCCTTCATCCTCGGCGACGAGGTGGTCTTCGGCGCGGTCGGCACGGCGGTGCTGAAGCAGAAGATCGAATCGGTCCGCAAATGCGGCAAGGCGACCTGCAACGGCTGAGGCTCTTGCGTCATTCTCGGGCGAATCGATGTGCAAGACCCGGGAATCTCCAGCAGAAAACCCCCGGATTGTGCCCGAGCATGACGGCCAAGCTCGCTCAGACTTCCCCTGCGGGTCGTCAACGTCTATGAGGGCGGCGTCTGCCGCCTTCAGGCGGCGCCGGAAAAGCCCCGCGCCATGGTTGCCGTCCACGTCCTCAACGGTCCCAATCTCAATCTTCTCGGCACCCGCGAACCCGCCACCTATGGCGCGGTGACGCTGGCGGGAGTCGAGGCGCGGTTGAAGGAGAAGGCCGCCGCTGCCGGGGTCGAACTCGCCTTCAAGCAGACCAATTATGAAGGCGAACTCGTCAGCTTCATCCAGGAGGCCGGGCTTTCGGGAGCGGGCGTCATCATCAATGCCGGCGCCTACACCCACACCTCGGTCGCGCTGCGCGATGCGATCAAGGGGACGGATGCGCTGGCCATCGAGGTGCATGTCTCCAATGTCCATGCGCGCGAGGACTTCCGGCACCACTCCTACATGGCCCCGGTCTGCGTGGGCGTGATCTGCGGCTTCGGCGTCGCGAGCTACGACCTTGCTTTCGACGCGATCGTGCCGCTTCTGCAGAAGCGCGCAGCGAAGCCTTCGGCCTGACCGGCTTTTTTTCGATCCCTGCGGGCGCTCGGCGCCCTTTCAAGACCACGAAGACGGTGAACCCGCCATGGCGACCAAAAGCCCCATCGACCCCGAACTGGTGCGCGAACTCGCGCAACTCCTGAACGAGACCGATCTCACCGAGATCGAGGTCGAAAAAGGCGATCTGCGCGTGCGCGTGGCCCGCACCATCACCGCCACCGTGCAGGTCCCGGCAGCGCCGGCCTATGCCGCAGCGCCCGCAGCTGTCGCTGCCGCGCCATCCGACGGCAAGCCGGCGGCCGCCCATCCCGGCGCGGTGCCCTCGCCGATGGTCGGAACCGCCTATCGCCGGCCCTCGCCCGATTCCAAGCCCTTCGTCGAGATCGGCTCGGTGGTGAAGGCGGGCGAGCGCGTCCTGCTGGTCGAGGCGATGAAGACCTTCAACGACATCGTCGCCCCACGCGCCGGCACCGTCATCGCGATCATGGTCGAGGATGGGCAGCCGGTCGAATATGGCGAGCCGCTCCTGGTGATCGAGTGACGCTCAAGGCCAACGGCGAGCCCAAGATGTTCGACAAGATCCTGATTGCCAATCGTGGAGAGATCGCGCTGCGCGTGTTGCGCGCAGCCAAGGAACTCGGCATCGCGACGGTCGCGGTGCATTCCACCGCCGACGCCAACGCCATGCATGTGCGCCTGGCCGACGAGAGCGTCTGCATCGGCCCGCCGAGCGCACGCGAGAGCTATCTCAACATCCCCGCCCTGATCGCCGCCTGCGAGATCACCGGCGCGGACGCGGTTCATCCCGGCTATGGGTTTCTCTCAGAGAACGCCCGCTTCGCCGAGATCCTCGACCGCCACAACATCACTTTCATCGGCCCCAAGGCCGAGCATATCCGCTCGATGGGCGACAAGATCGAGGCCAAGCGCACCGCCAAGGCGCTCGGCATCCCCTGCGTGCCCGGCTCCGAGGGCGGCGTCACCGATGATGGCGAGGCGCTGAAGATCGCCGCCGAGATCGGCTTCCCCGTGATCATCAAGGCGGCGTCCGGCGGTGGCGGCAAGGGCATGAAAGTCGTGCGCAGCGAGGACGAGATGTCCGTCGCGCTCTCGACCGCCCGCACCGAAGCCAAGGCCAATTTCGGCGACGATGCGGTCTATATCGAGAAATACCTCGAGAAGCCGCGCCATATCGAGATTCAGATCCTGGGCGACGGCCGGGGCCACGCCATCCATCTCGGCGAGCGCGACTGCTCTCTGCAGCGCCGCCACCAGAAGGTCTGGGAGGAAGGCCCCTCACCCGCGCTGAACGCCGGCGAACGCGACCGGATCGGCAAGATCTGCGCCGAGGCGATGTCCAAGCTCCAGTATCGCGGTGCGGGCACGATCGAGTTCCTCTACGAGGATGGCGAGTTCTATTTCATCGAGATGAACACCCGCATCCAGGTTGAGCATCCGGTGACGGAGATGATCACCGGCATCGACCTGGTCAATGAGCAGATCCGGATCGCGGCCGGCATGCCGCTCTCGATCCAGCAGAAGGACGTCGTCATCGAGGGCCACGCCATCGAATGCCGCGTCAATGCCGAGCATCATGCGACCTTCCGGCCCTCGCCGGGCAAGATCGTCTCCTTCCATACCCCCGGCGGTCTTGGCGTGCGCGTCGATTCGGCCGCCTATCAGGGCTACACGATCCCGCCGCATTACGATTCGCTCGTCGGCAAGCTGATCGTGCATGGCCGCAACCGGGCCGAATGCCTGATGCGGCTGCGCCGCTCGCTCGACGAGTTCGTCGTCGATGGCGTCGACACGACCCTGCCTCTGTTCCGCACGCTGGTGCGCAACCCCGACATCCTGAACGGCGACTACAACATCCACTGGCTGGAGAAATTCCTGGCCGCCGGCGGGATGGATGAGCCAAGCGAGGCTTAAGCCTGCGTCCTGTCTCAGCCCTCATCTTGAAGAGAGCCGCAGTTGCATCTCGAAGGACACTCGAGATGGCTCATGGATTGGCTGGAGCATCCTTCGAGACGCCGCTTCGCGGCTTCTCACTATGAGGGCTCAGGGTCATCGCATCGTGGTTTGACTCCCTCGCGGTCCCGCGCTCCCCTACATCAATGAAGGCCCGCTCCATCCCCGTCCGCTCGCCCGCGATCACGCCCGAGATCATGCTGCGCGCCTATGCCGCCGGCATCTTCCCGATGGCGGAGACGGCCGACGACCCGAACCTGTTCTGGGTCGAGCCGGAGCTGCGCGGCGTCATTCCGCTCGACCGCTTCCATCTCTCGACGCGGCTGGCCCGCACGGTTCGCGCCGACCGGTTCGAGGTCCGGGTCGATGGCGACTTCGACGCGGTCATCGCGGCCTGCGCCGAACCTCGGCCCGACCGACCCGAGACCTGGATCAACCACCGCATCCGCGAGATCTTCGGCGCGCTGTTTCGCATCGGCCACGTGCATACGGTCGAATGCTGGCGCGACGGCGCGCTGGTCGGCGGGCTGTACGGGCTGGCGCTGGGCGGGGCCTTCTTCGGAGAGAGCATGTTTCATCGGGAGACCGACGCCTCCAAGGTGGCGCTGGTCCACCTCGTCGCCCGGCTGCGCCTGGGCGGCTACAGCCTGCTCGACGCGCAGTTCCAGACGGCGCATCTCGCCCAGTTCGGGACGCAGGAGGTGCCGCGTGCGGCCTATCGCGGTCTGCTCGAGCGGGCGCTGGCCAAACCCGGCGACTGGGCGATCTGGGGCCCCGACCGGCCCCTCAGCGGCGCGCAGGCCGTCGCTGCGCTGCCGCCCCGCTGAAGCGCCGGAACATCAGTTGCTGCCGGCGGGATCGCGACCGGGATTCGTCGGGAAAAAGCGCTGTCGCGGCGCCTGCTGCGGCGCCACCGGCACGCCGCGCGGCGGCAGCACGTCGATACGCTGGCCGGAAGCCGGCGGCGGCGCGCGGCCGGGCTGCTCGATGACGTCGCGCGCCGGCGCCGTCCGCGGCCGGCGCGGCTCCTCGGCGATCGGCGCCTCGGGCTCCTTGGGATCGACCACGAGTTCGGTGCCGCCTTTGCAGTCGGTCAGCCAGACGTCGTAGATCGCATGCTCGACGCCGTGCAGGCCCGGACTCGACGCATACATCCAGCCCGTGAAGATGCGCCGGTACTCGTTGCTGAAGGTGACCTCGTCGACCTCGGTGAAGGTCGTGGTCTGCGGCGCCTCGGTTGGCGGCCGCGTCCAGCAGACGCGCGGCGTGAGCTGCAGCGCGCCGAACTGCACGGTCTCATCGACGGCGACCTCGAACGAAATGATCCGGCCGGTGATCTTGTCGAGCCCGGCGAAGACGGCGGTCGGATTGCGGATGCGGTCGGCCGCAGCCGGGCCGGTCAGAGCCAGAGACAGAAACAGGGCCGAAGCCAGGCCGGCCAGGACCGGAATGCGAGGGAGCGACGGCATGACGGCTTTGCGAATCTCTAGCGGCAGCGCGGTCTGCCCGCGACGCCAGCGCAGTAACACGTCAATCGCAGCGGAAAAAGGGCGCGGCATCAAGCAACCGGGCGCCACCCGAGCGGCTCTAGCGCCCCGGTGTCCAGGGCTGGTAATCGCCGGTCGCCGCAGGGCGCTCGCCCACGGCCAGGGTCGAGCCCTGGGGACGGTAAGCCTGCGGCGTGCCGGTCCAGTTCTGCTGATGCGGCTGCTGCCACTCGCGCGCCTCGTAGCGCTCTTCGGAGGGCGCGACGTCGACGGTGTGATGCAGCCAGCCATTCCAGCCGGGCGGGATTCGCGAGGCCTCGATGTCGCCATTGTAGACGACCCAGCGGCGCTGGAAGCCGAGCGCCTTGTCCTTCACCCCACCCTTGGTGCGGTAGTAGACATTGCCGAACTCATCCTCGCCGACCCGCTCGCCGAAGCGCCAGGTGTGGAGGCGCGTGCCCAAGGTCTGGCCGTTCCACCAGGTGAAGATCTGCAGCAGCCAGGGTTTCATCGCGCTCGTCCCGCAAAAGGGGTTGCCGCGCGTCGCGCGGTCTGTCGTCGGCGCGACTTATGGCGGTCGTCGAATGCCCTGTCCAGTGTCCACAAGATTGAGGTGCGGCGCCGCGAGCGCCGCATCACAGCACGATTCGCTCGACGGCGATGGCCGAAGATAACCTGCCCTCGTATGGCGCGATTCGCATGGCTGCGTCGGTCAAAAGCCCTTTCGGGGCGGGTGGTTTAGCCCGCTCGCAGAGCCTTTCTGCGAAGGGGGCCTGCCAGCCATGGCAGGAAAGCAACAGCTGACGATGTTCGGTCGCAGTTGAGCGATCCGCCCGGCGCCGCTTGAGGGCGCCGGGCCATCAGCTCTTGCGATTCTGCGAGGAATTTCCGAGGCTTGTGGAGCGGTCTGACACTTATCCCCTGAGTTCACAGCCGCCCACTAGATGTCGTGCCTGGCGGTAAGGCGGCGCACTAATCCTTGACGGAACGCCCCATCCGGGACTAGGTTTTGACAGTCGCATGACGGCCGGCGGAAACGCCAATCGACACCTGCGAATGAGTTTCCAAAGGGGTCGAGGCGGTCTCACGCGGCACACCGGCAAGGGTGCGCCGGGTCGATGCGCGCGGCCTTTGCGGCCGCAACCGGACGAGCGAGGCGGGACACAACGCCGCGACGTCCACGGGGCAATCAAACCGAGTTTGGACTGACATCAGGAGCCGGTGATCAACCGGCCGCGCGAGGCATCCGCCCGCGGCAAGCATTAGGATGACGGATCATGCGCATCGAGCGCCGCTATACCTCAGCCGGCCAGTCGCCCTACGCCGCGATTCCCTTCCGATCCGCGGTCAGCGAGATCCGCAATCCCGATGGGTCGATCGTGTTCCGGCTGGAGGGCATCGAGGTGCCCGAATCCTGGTCGCAGGTCGCCAGCGACGTGCTCGCGCAGAAATACTTCCGCAAGGCCGGCGTGCCCGCCGCCTTGAAGAAGGTCGAGGAGAACGACGTCCCCTCCTTCCTCTGGCGCTGCGTGCCCGACGAGGCGGCGCTGGCCAAGCTTCCCGAGAGCGAGCGTTATGGCTCGGAGATTTCCTCCAAGCAGGTCTTCGACCGGCTCGCCGGCTGCTGGACCTATTGGGGCTGGAAGGGCGGCTATTTCACCTCGGAAGAGGACGCCGCCGCCTTCCATGACGAGCTGCGCTTTATGCTCGCGACCCAGCGCGTCGCGCCGAACTCGCCGCAATGGTTCAACACCGGCCTGCACTGGGCCTATGGCATCGATGGTCCCAGCCAGGGCCATTTCTATGTCGACTACAAGACCGGCAAGCTGACCAAGTCGAAGTCGAGCTACGAGCATCCCCAGCCCCATGCCTGCTTCATCCAGGGCGTGCAGGACGACCTCGTCAACGAGGGCGGCATCATGGACCTCTGGGTCCGCGAGGCGCGGCTGTTCAAATACGGCTCGGGCACCGGCTCGAACTTCTCGATGCTGCGCGGCGAGGGCGAGAAGCTCGCCGGCGGCGGCCGCTCGTCGGGCCTGATGTCCTTCCTCAAGATCGGCGACCGGGCGGCGGGCGCGATCAAGTCGGGCGGCACGACGCGTCGCGCCGCCAAGATGGTCGTGGTCGATGTCGACCACCCCGATATCGAGACCTATATCGACTGGAAGGTGAAGGAGGAGCAGAAGGTCGCGGCCCTCGTCACCGGCTCCAAGACCGTGCAGAAGCACATGAAGGCCGTGCTCAAGGCCTGCGTGAACTGCGAGGGCGAAGGCGACAGCTGCTTCGACCCCGAGAAGAACCCGGCGCTGAAGCGCGAGGTGAAGCTCGCCCGCAAGGCGATGGTGCCCGACAACTACATCAAGCGCGTGATGCAGTTCGCCAAGCAGGGCTACACCGACATCAAGTTCGACATCTATGACACCGACTGGGATTCGGAGGCCTATCTCACCGTCTCCGGCCAGAACTCGAACAATTCGGTCTCGCTGACCGACGACTTCCTGCGCGCCGTGGAGACCGACGGCGACTGGAACCTCACCGGCCGCACCACCGGCAAGGTGATGAAGACGCTGAAAGCCCGCGACCTCTGGGAGAAGATCGGCTTCGCCGCCTGGGCCTCGGCCGATCCCGGCCTGCACTTCAACACGACGATGAACGACTGGCACACCTGCAAGGCGTCTGGCCGCATCCGCGCGTCCAATCCCTGCTCGGAATACATGTTCCTCGACGACACCGCCTGCAACCTGGCCTCGGCCAACCTGCTGCAGTTCTACGACAACGAGACCAAGGCCTTCGACGTCGCCGCTTACGAGCATCTCTGCCGGCTCTGGACCGTCGTGCTCGAAATCTCGGTGACGATGGCGCAGTTCCCCTCCAAGGAAATCGCCGAACTCTCCTATGAGTACCGGACGCTGGGCCTCGGCTACGCCAATATCGGCGGCCTGCTGATGAGCATGGGCCTGGGCTATGATTCCGATGAGGGCCGCGCACTGGCTGGCGCCCTGACCGCGATCATGACCGGCGTCTCCTATGCGACCTCGGCCGAGATGGCGGGCGAGCTCGGCCCCTTCCCCGGTTACAAGAAGAACGCAGCCCACATGCTGCGCGTCATCCGCAACCACCGCGTTGCGGCCCATGGCATGGCCACCGGCTATGAGGGCCTCGAGGTCACCCCCGTGCCGCTCGACCATAGCACGCTGGCCCGTCTCGGCGGCACCTCCTCGCTGATGTCGGAGCGCGCCCGCATCGCCTGGGACAACGCGCTGGCGCTCGGCGAGAAGCATGGCTACCGCAACGCCCAGGCGACCGTGATCGCGCCGACCGGCACGATCGGCCTCGTCATGGATTGCGACACCACCGGAATCGAGCCCGATTTCGCCCTGGTGAAGTTCAAGAAGCTCGCCGGCGGCGGCTACTGGAAGATCATCAACCGCGCCGTGCCCGACGCGCTGCGTGCGCTGGGCTACCGCGAGCACGAGATCGCCGAGATCGAGGCCTATGCGGTCGGCCATGGCTCGATGGCGCAGGCGCCCGGCGTCAACCACGGCTCGCTGCGGGCCAAGGGCTTCCCGCAGGACAAGATCGACGCGGTCGAGAAGGACCTCAAGGCCGCCTTCGACATCAAGTTCGTCTTCAACAAATGGACGCTGGGCGAGGATTTCCTCGTCAACACGCTGAAGGTGCCGGCCGAGAAGCTCAACGATCCGAGCTTCGAAGTCCTGCCCTTCCTCGGCTTCTCCAAGGCCGAGATCGAGGCCGCCAATGTCCATGTCTGCGGCGCGATGACGCTGGAAGGCGCCCCGCATCTCAAGACCGAACATTACAAGGTCTTCGACTGCGCCAACCCCTGCGGGCGCATCGGCAAGCGCTATCTCTCGGTCGAGAGCCATATCCGGATGATGGCGGCCGCCCAGCCCTTCATCTCGGGCGCCATCTCCAAGACCATCAACATGCCCAACGACGCCACCGTCGAGGATTGCAAGAGCGCCTATATGCTCTCCTGGAAGCTGGCGCTGAAGGCCAACGCGCTCTACCGCGACGGCTCGAAGCTCTCGCAGCCGCTGAACTCGGCCCTGATCAGCGACGAGGACGACGAGGAGGATGCGGTCGAGGCGCATTACCAGCAGCCCATGGCCGCCCGCACGACGCAGCTCACCGAGAAGATCGTCGAGCGCATCGTCGAGAAGGTCGTGCGCGAGCGCGAGAAGATGCCCGCCCGCCGCACCGGCTACATCCAGAAGGCGGTCGTCGGCGGCCACAAGGTCTATGTCCATACCGGCGAATATGCCGACGGACGCCTCGGCGAGATCTTCATCGACATGCACAAGGAGGGCGCCGCCTTCCGCGCGATGATGAACAACTTCGCCATCGCGGTGTCGCTCGGCCTGCAATATGGCGTGCCGCTGGAGGAGTATGTCGAGGCCTTCACCTTCACGCGCTTCGAGCCCTCGGGCTTCGTGCAGGGCAACCAGTCGATCAAGAACGCCACCTCGATCCTCGACTATGTCTTCCGCGAACTGGCGATCTCCTATCTCGGCCGGCACGATCTCGCCCATGTCGATCCTAGCGAAATCGGCCATGACGTGATCGGCGGCGGCATCAGCCAGGACAAGGCGCCCGAGACGACCACGCCGATCACCACGAGCCCGCTGGCCTCGACGGGCTTTCGCCGCGGCAAGCCGATGAACTTCCACGCCATCCAGGGCGGCGGCGGTTTCGCGGTGGGCACCGAGACGGTGGCCCGCGGCGGCGCCACGGTAACCGCGCTGATCACCACCAGCCCAACCGCGCTCAAGGAGGAGCCGGAGAGCTTCGGCGAGGCCGACATGGCCAAGCTCGGCTTCGCGGCACCCGCCGCACAGCCCTCGGCGTCAGAGCGCCGGGCCGAGGCGATCATGAAGGGCTATGTCGGGGATTCCTGCGGCGAATGCGGCAACTTCACGCTGGTGCGGAATGGCACGTGTTTGAAGTGCAATACGTGTGGCAGCACGACGGGGTGTTCTTGATCCGATAGATTTCGAGATGTGCAGAGAGGCATAGTGTTGCCGCGATTGTCGGTCGAGTTCCGCAATCGATCGACGGACGCCCGGTTCTAGCCGGGCGTCCAATCTCATTATGATCGGTCACTTCGTGCTGCCACGGTTGTGAGTTGCATCAACGACCTGGCTGCTGCGATTCGGCTTTGGACCTTCGATTGATAAGTGCCCTGCTCCGGCGCGACTCGGCGTGGCTCCGCCTGAACAAGGCAATCGAGGTCGGAGGGGCTCTTATGCCTCAAGACCGAACCTCTTTTGGTGGTGCTAGCCGAGGCGGTTGTTGGTGCTTCGGCAAGACAAGTGCCCAAGTTGGCCCCCCGCCGACCTCTGGCAGGTCTGCTTCCGGGCAACCAGATGGGTGTGGCGGTCTCGCTGCCGGAGGTGGCTCATAGGTGTCACTGCAAGCGTCTGCTGTTGGGCGCGCACCACTCAAGCCCACCGGTAGGGTCAATTCCGCCTCAAATCGTCACGATGCTTATGATGTTTCGCCAGCTCTCGCTTTCAGGAGCGCACAGCAGCCCCGTCGAAGCCAACCTTGGACGATAGTCGCTTCCGTCGAGCATCCGCGCATGCCCACCGGCCTCGTTGTAAAGCAGAACGCCCGGGGCATGGTCCCACGGATTCAGGGCGCCGTAGAGAAGGAAGTCGCAGTTGCCACGGGCTGCGAGCCGATATTCCTGGCCGCAGCAGCGTAGCGACGAGACCTGCCCAAATTTCGCGAAGCGCGCCGGTATAGTGCTGCGCAGCGGCTCGGGAAAATAGGCCCAGCCCACCATGCCGCTAATCGAATCGGGAGATGGAGCCCGGCCAACGCGCAGGTCACGCGTGCCGGCATCGCCCTGCAGCCAGGCGCCCTCTCCGCGCAGGGCAAGCGCGCTGTCGTCGAGCACCGGATCATGGATCACGGCCGCCACGGTCTCGCCCTTGACGATGGCGGCCGCCATCACCGCAAACAGGGGCAGGTCGGCCGCGTAGTTCAAAGTGCCGTCGATGGGGTCGATGACGAAGGCGAGTTCGGCCTCGCCGAGCCTGTCGAGCAGCGTCGGATCGCGCGTCGTCGCCTCCTCGCCGACGAGGACCGCACCGGGAAAGGCGCGCGCCAGTTCCGCACCGATGAAGCGTTCGGCGGCCTCGTCGGCTTCCGTGACCAGATCGCCCGGTGTCGCTTTCTCGCGGATCTCTCCCGCCGCCAGCTTGCGGAAGCGCGGCATCACCTCGCGTCGCGCCGCCTCGACGAGAATGCCGGTCAGCCGCTCATGATCCGCCCTCATGAAGATCATGTCCCGGCCCTTCGCCCCGGCTCAGCCGACATCGAATTCGACCAGGATCGGTTGGTGGTCGGAGGCGCGCGTCTCGACATCGCAGACGATGCGGCGGGCGCAGGCCGCGAGATCGGGCGTCGCCAGCACATAGTCGAGGCAGCCGGGTGGGCCATAGGTCTGATCGACGATAAAGGCGGTCGGCGGCGGTGGCGTATCGCCCATCACGGCGGGCCAGAGATCGACCAGCGGCGGCGCCCCGTCGTCGAAGGGCGCCTGCAGCCGCGCCAGCGAGGGATCGTCCGGCAGCATGTTGAAATCGCCGGTGAGGATCGCGCTCGCCGTGTTCGGCGTCGGCGCATAGGTGTGCGGGCCTGCTTCGCGCGGCGTGCGGGCGCGGGACGCGGCCATGCGATGCGCCGCCCGGATGCCCTCGACCTGGGCGGCGCGCAGCACCGGCGACGAGTATTCCAGATGCGTCGTCATCAGCCGCACCGGCCCCAGCGGGGTCTGCGCCACCGCCTCGATCAGCACGCGCGGCATGTTGCGCGTCGCCGCCGCCTCCCAGGGCAGGAGATGGCGCAGGGCCTGCGCGACGCGGTAGCGGGTCAGGATCAGGTTGCCGAACCGCTTGCGCCCGCCCCGGCCGTCATCGACATCGACGCCGATGCCCTCGATCGCGGTGAAGCCCGGCAGCATCTGCGCAAACAGCGCGAACTGGTCGGTGGCGTCGTTGCCGTCGAGATCGGCGAAATTGGCCGCAACCTCCTGCAGGCAGAGCACATCGAAATCCGCCATCGCCCGGGCGTGGTCGATGATCCGGCGCGGATCGACGATCCCGTCGGTACCCCGCGACCACTGGATGTTCCAGGTGATCAGCTTCATCTGCAACCGGTATCTTTACTTGATGCCCGCGCGCATGAAACTCTGCACGAACTGGCGCTGGAAGAGCAGGAAGCCGATGAGCAGCGGCGCCGAGGTCATCAGCGTCGCCGCGCAGATCACCGCCCAGTCGATGCCCTGGTCGCTCGACGAGAACACCTGCAGGCCGACCGTCAGCGGCCGCGATTCGACGGAGTTGGTCACCAGCAGCGGCCAGAGGAAGTTGTTCCAGTGATAGCTCACCGAGACCAGCCCATAGGCGATATAGGTCGGCTTCGCGAGCGGGACATAGACCTTCATCAGAACCTGAAGCGGCCTCGCGCCCTCGACGCGGGCGGCGTCGTCGAGTTCCTTGGGCACGGTCTTGAAGGTCTGCCGCAGCAGGAAGATGCCGAAGGCCGAGGCGATATAGGGCAGCGCGATCGCCGGGATCGTGTCGATCAGGCCAAAGCGTGACAGCGTGCGGTAGTTCTCGACGATCAGCGCATCGGGCATGATCATCAATTGCGCCAGGATCAGAGCGAAGGCGACGTCGCGGCCCCAGAAATCCTGCCGCGCCAGCGCATAGGCCGCCAGGGTCCCGAGCACGAGCTGGCAGGCGAGGATCATCGTGACCAGGATGAAGGTGTTCAGGAAATAGCGCGCGAAGGGCGCCGCCGCCCAGGCCCGGGCGAAATTGTCCAGCGTCAGCGGCGCGGTCAGCTCGAAGCGCGTGGTGTACTCGGCCGGATGGATCGCCGCCCACACCGCATAGGCGAGCGGCAGCACCCAGATCAGTGCCAGCAGGATCGCTCCCGTCGATTCCAAGGTCAAGGACCATCCTTTGGGGGCGTAAGGGTCGGACCCCGTCGCGGCCGCGACCGGCCGTGGCGCGGCGCTCATCGATAATGCGTCCTGCGCTCGAGGAAACCGTACTGGACGAAGGCGACGATCGCGAGCAGCGCCAGCAGCACGCAGGTCAGCGTCGCCGCATAGGCCGTGTCCCAGAAGCTGAACCCGACCTGGTAGATGTAGAACAGCAGCAGCGTCGTGGCGTTGTCGGGCCCGCCGCGCGTCATCACGAAGATATGGTCGACCATGCGGAAGGCGTTGATCACGGCATTGATCAGTACGAACAGCGTCGTCGGCATCAGCAGCGGGAACTGCACCCGTCGGAAATAGGTCCAGCGCGAGGCACCCTCGATCGCCGCCGCCTCGCCGAGATTGAGCGGGATCGCCTGCAGCGCCGCCAGATAGAAGATCATGAAGAAACCGGCTTCCTTCCAGATCGCGACGACGGTCACGGCATAGAGCGCCGTATCCTGCGAGCCCAGCCAGTTGGTGTTGCGGCCGCCGAACGCGTGGATGATCTGCTCGAGCAGCCCGTATTGCGGCGTGAAGAAGAACAGCCAGATATTGGCCACCGCGATCATCGGCAGGATCGTCGGCGTGAAGAACGCCATCCGCACCCAGGTCCGGCCTGCGATCTTGTCGTTGACCCAGACCGCCATCAGCAGCGCGAGCGCGATCGAGGTCGGGATGGTGCCGAGCGCGAACCAGAGATTGTTCGACATCGCCTTCCAGAAGATCGGGTCCGCCAGCATCTGCTGGTAGTTCTCGGCCCCGACGAAGCGCGCGGGCCTGCGCCCGCGCGGTGTCGAATGGAAGCTCTCGACGAGGCTCGCGACCGCCGGCCAATGGGTGAACAGGGCCAGACAGGCCATGGCCGGCAGCAACAGCAGCCAGCCATGGACCGTCGCGGTCGCGCGGTTCGTCATCTCTCAGCGATACGGCTTCAGGATGCGCTCGGCTTCCGCCTGCGCATCCTCCAGCGCCTTCTGGGGGGTCTTGGTCCCCGTCAGCGCGGCCTGAAGCCCGTCGTTCAGCGCCTTGGTCACGCGCTGGTTCTCATGCGTCGAGAGTTCGGCGACCGCATGCGGGAGCTGGTCGCGCGCCACCAGGGCCGGCGGGAAATCGGCCGCATAGGCCTTCATCGCCGGCGTCTCATAGGCCGCAGGCGAGACCGCGACATAGCCGGTGTCGATGCCCCATCGCGCGGCGCGCTCGGGCGTGGTGATCCAGCGGATGAACTTGAACGCGGCTTCCTGCTGGGCCGGCGTCGCCTTCTTCGACAGGTAGAAATTGCCACCGCCGGTGGGGCTGCCACGACGCTTGCCAGCCGGCAGCATGGCGACGCCGAAGGGGAATTTCGCGTTGCTGCGGACATTGGTCAGGTTGCCCGTCGTGGTCCAGATCATCGCGACCTTGCGCTCGAAGAAGTCCTTCGGCGTGGTGCCCCATTCGACGATGCCGGGGGGATGGACCTTGTGCTTCTGCGACAGGTCGACCCAGTATTGCAGCGCCTCGACCACGGCCGGATCGGCATAGTTGGTGGTATTGCCGGCGGCATTGGCGAGGATCGCGCCGGCCTGGGTCGACAGGCACTGGAACAGCCAATAGGGGAAGCCCGAGGACGGGATCTGCACGCCCCACTGGGTGACGTTGCCCGCCGCGTCCTTCTTGGTCAACTTCTGAGCGAAGTCGAGCAGCTCGGCCCAGCTCGCCGGCGCCTTCTCCGGATCGAGGCCGGCTTCCTTGAACAGCTCTTTGTTCCAATAGAGCACCACGGTCGAGCGCTGGAAGGGGATGCCCCAGGTCTTGCCGCCGGTCTGGCTGTTTTCCATGAAGGCGGGAAAGAAGCCGGCGAGCCACTTCTTGTCGTCCTCGGTCTTCACGAAGCTGTCGAAGGGAACGATGGCGTCCTCGTCGATCAGCGTGAACATGTCGGTGGAGAGCAGCACCGAGGTCACCGGCGGCGTGCCGCTCTTATGCGCGGTCAGCGCCTTGACGATCGTTTCCTGATAGGTGCCGGAATAGATCGGCTTCAGCTTGATCGTCGGGTTCTCTTTCTCGAAATCGGCGGCGTAGCTGTCGATCAGCTTGGTGATCGGCCCGCCCACGGCGACCGGATAAAAGAACGAAACCTCGGTCGCCGCCTGCGCACGGGCAAGGCCCGGCAGGGCCAGTGTGCCCGCGAGCGCCGCAGCGCCGCTCAATACGTCACGCCTGTCCATCTTGTCTTCTCCTGCTGTGGTGGATCACGCGCCCGCGCCGCTTCGCGACGGGTCTCAACCCGTCGCCAATGCTCGCTCGGACGCCTGATCGAACCAGTGCAATGCCGATTGTGACAGTGTGATGTAGACGGTTTCGCCCGGCTTCGAACGGACCTTTCCGGCGCGCCGGACGATGAAGCCATGGCCGCCGATGCGGGTTTCGACCAGCGTATCGGCCCCCAGATATTCCACCGCCACGACCTCGGCTGCGATGCCGGCATCGCCGAGCTCGGTCATTTCCGGGCGAATGCCGACGGCCAGCGTCGCCGGATCGCGCCCCGGCGGCGGCGTCAGCTGCCCCGCGCCGCCCGCCGCCAGGATCGCCTGCAGCGGCAGGACATTCATCGGCGGCGTGCCGACGAAACGCGCCACGAAGATGCTAGCCGGGTTCTCGTAGATCGCGTCGGGCGGCGCATCCTGCTCGATGCGGCCATGGCGCATCAGCACGACCTGATCGGCCATCGTCATCGCCTCGACCTGGTCATGCGTGACATAGACCATGGTGATACCCAGCCGCTGCTGGAGTTCGCGGATTTCGCGGCGCATCTCGACGCGAAGCTGCGCATCGAGGTTCGACAGCGGCTCGTCCATCAGGCAGACCGGCGCTTCCGCGACGATGGCGCGCCCCAGCGCGACGCGCTGCTGCTGCCCGCCCGACAGTTGCGAGGGTTTGCGGTCGAGCAGCCCGCCCAGCCCCAGGATGTCGGCGGCGCGCGCCAGCCGGGCATCGCGCTCGGCGCGCGGGACCTTGCGCACCTGCAGCCCGAAGGCGATGTTTTCCGCCACCGAGAGATGCGGGAACAGCGCGTAGTTCTGGAAAACCATGGCGATGCCGCGCCGCGATGGCGGGGCCTGGGTGACATCGCGACCACCGATCAGGATCGCGCCGCTGCTGGTCTCCTCCAGCCCCGCGATCAGCCGCAGCGTCGTCGACTTGCCGCAGCCCGACGGCCCCAAAAGCGCGACGAGCTTGCCGGCCTCGACGGTGAAGCTGACCTGGTCGACCGCAGCAGCGCCGCCCCAAGTCTTCGAAATAGTCTTGAGTTGTACGGAAACCATCAATCAATCGGCCTGCTGCGTCACGCCATATCGATATCGCTCAAAACAAGTCGTTCGCACAAGGCTGTACCGAACATAACGGCGCCTTGTGATATGGCCGGGAGAGCTGGCTCGGGAAATCTGAACAGCGGGCGTAGGTGGATTTTCGGCCTGAACGCGGCATGATTGTCGTGAACAG
>NZ_LJHQ01000080.1 GCF_001295925.1 Allobosea sp. AAP35
TCGCGGAGCCGATAGCTGTCTCCGCGGATGGTGATGACGTGGCTGTGGTGAAGCAGCCGATCGAGGATGGCGGTCGCGACGACAGGATCGCCGAAGACCGAGCCCCATTCTCCGACGGCCCGGTTGGAGGTCACGAGCATGGCGCCGCGCTCATAGCGGCGGCTGACGAGCTGGAAGAACAGTTGCGCGGCGTCGGGCTCGAACGGCAGATAGCCGAGCTCGTCGACGATCAGCAGCTTCGGCTTGGCGTAGTGAGGGAGCTTCTCCTCGAGCCGCCCTTCGTCATGGGCCTTGGCCAGTTGCGCGACCAGCGTCGTCGCCGGCGTCAACAGGACCGAGTAGCCGGTGACGATGACTTCGCACCCGAGCGCGACCGCCAGATGTGTCTTGCCCACGCCCGGCTGGACCAGGAGCAGAACCGCCTCGCCATTGGCGATGAAGCGCCCCGTCGCGATCTCGCGGATCTGTGCCTTGTCAAGGGAAGGCTGAGCCCCGAAACCGAAGCCGCTGATGTATCGCGCGAAGGGGAAGCGGGCGAGGCCGAAGGACATGTCGATCCGGCGCTGGTCGCGGCGTGCGACCTCGCGCTCGCAAAACAGCGTCAGCGCCTCCCGGATCGTGAGTTCGCGGCGGCCGGCCTTGTCGACACCGATGGTCGCGGCCTAGTTCTCTTCGCTCATCCTGCCAGCGTGCAGGACGGTGACGGAGCGGGCCCGCTGCTGGCCGCCTCGCGCCGCTCGTTCCCCTTCATCGAGAAGGTCTTGAGACGGACGTTACAGTTGCTCAAGCAAGAGGCCGATGATTTTGGACAATGCCTTGACTGGTTAACCAGATCTAAACGAGACCATATACTTGTATCGAAAATTCCGCTTTTGATGCTTTGCATCAAGAGGGGGCGGCATTGGACCCGGTTCATCATTTGAAGGACCCGCCTTGGATCTACGGCGATCGGGAACCGCGCTACAGCCCGATGGCGAGGACGGCGGCAATTGTATTGCTCATCGTGCTGATCTCCATCCCATGGTTCCTTGGGGTCGTTTGGCTCTGGTGGGTCCTCTTCGGGGCTGTTGCTGACCTGCTTACGGATGGGGGCGGTCGACACCATGGCTGATCCCCAACCTGATGGTCCAATGGTTTGATGAGTTCCATTTGGCGCAACGCACACGCGACCGCGTCCTGGGTCACGTGACGCTACAGGCTCGGCTGGCCGTTATGGCAGCAAGGGGCTGTATTCGGTGCACGAACTCAAGCAGCTGACCGGCATCACGAAACCCTTGATCGATGACATGCGGGCGATTCTGCTTCCGGCCAAGAAGCGCGCCGATGCCGGTCAGCTCCTTCTCGTGCGCCCCGTGCGTCCTGTCGCACAAAGCACCCGTCGTGCGCGATTGTCTCCAGGGTCCAGGACTTCGGCGCTGGTGCGGTGTTGGCCCTGACTTGGAGCCTTCGCAGCTTTGCTCCCGAAGGTCAGTGCGCGTTCTGGAAGGCCTTCGGGCTGCACAGGGTCCGGATCAGGATCGCGACGTCGAGCCAGATCGACCAGTTGTCGATGTACCAGTGGTCATAAGCGACGCGCCTGGCCATCTTTTCATCGGTGTCGGTCTCGCCGCGCAGCCCATGGACCTGCGCCCAGCCGGTGATGCCCGGCTTGACGTTGTGGCGCCGGGCATAGAGCGCGATCTTGCGTTCGAAGTCGCGGTCATGTGCGAGCGCATGCGGGCGGGGCCCGACCAGCGACATCTGCCCCGCCAGCACATTGAGGAGCTGCGGTAGCTCGTCGAGATTGTAGCGGCGCAGGATGCGGCCGATCCGCGTCACGCGCGGGTCGTTTCGCCGGGCCTGGGCGATGACGGCGCCGTCATCGTTTGTCGTCATGGTCCGGAACTTGAAGATCCGGAAGGCCTGCTGGTTGAAGCCGTAGCGTCGCTGGCGGAACAGCACCGGGCCTGGCGAGTCCAACCGGATCAGGGCGGCCACGACCAGAAGCAGCGGTGCGCACAGCACCAGCATGAGCGCGGCGGCGACGAGATCGAAGCCCCGCTTTAGGGCGATCTGCAGCGCCGAGAGCGGCGGCCGGTTGAGCCGCAGGCTGGTCAGGCTGCCGGTGCGCATGATGAGCGGTCGGTCGAAGCGGTCCATGATCCGCTCGGGCGTCAGATGGATCGCCACCGGCAGGTTCATGAAGGCGTCGATGCAGGCGTCGATGGTCTCCTGATCCGACCAGGGCAGGGCGATGAAGACGGAGTCCGGCTGCTTGGCCCGGCAGTTCGCCACCGCGCTCGCGAGATCCGCGGCCAGCGCGGCGGCGGGGTCGTTGATCCGGCGGGCATCGTTGCTGCGCAGGAAGGCGACGTCGACGATGGCTAAGCCGACATTCCAGGGCTGGTGCCGCGAGACGAAGGACATCACGTCGGGCTCGCGGCCGATCAGGAAGACGCGCTCGGTGGTGATGCGGCCGGTCTTGCTGCCGATCGAGATCGTCCGCACCATCGCCGAGCGGGCGAGCGCGATGACGGGGATGCCGGCGAGGTAGCTGGCGAGGACGACGCCGCGCGAATAGTGGTCGGCGATCTTGGCGAGGAACAGGATGGCGACGAAGGCCACCATGGTCAGGTTCCAGACCGCGAACGCCGAGGCGATCTGCCCCTTGGTCGAGAGATAATTGGAGAACTGATAGCGGCCGCGCGTCGCGTTCACGAAGACGAAGATCGCGGCCAGCATCAGGGCGAGTTCGAGGGTCACCTTGTCGGCCCGCGGATCGCCATAGACCGGCAGGTGGTAGGCCAGCGACACAATCCCCACCATCAGGGCCACGGTCGCCGCGTCGGTCGCGGCGGTGACCAGCCAGAGCCAGTGGCGCCAGGCGCGGGCGCGGCGCTCGCGGCCCGCATAGGTGGCCAGTCCGATGTCGTTGACGCTCATCTGGTTCGTCGCCTCCGCCGAAGCCCGGGGGAGCTGTGCGGCAGCGGCACAGATCCTCGCTCTCGGGCTGGTCTCGGCGGTGGCAGCGCAAGCGGTATACCGCAGGGGAACGCGCCAAAATGGGCTGTTCCGTCGGCCGAAGCGCGGATAATCGCTGGATTTTTGGTGAATTGGGACGTCTTGCACGACGGACGCGTGTCGGCCTGATCCGTTCTGGAACAGCGGTCGTGGCGCTGTGCGCGCCGCTCAGCCGGCCGCGATGGCGGCGAGGCGCTCGGCATTCAGGAGCCGCACACCGTCCGGAACGAGCAGGATCATGCGCTCGCGCGACAGCCGGGTCAGCGTCCGACTCACCGTCTCGATCGTCAGGCCGAGACAATCGGCGATGTCCTGCCGTCCCATCGGCAGCGGCACGGTGACGGAGGCGCGGCCGATGCGGGCGAAGCGTTGCTGCAGCCCGAGCAGGAAGCAGACGATCCGCTCCTGCGCATTGCGGCGGCCGAGCAGCATGAGCTGTTCCTGCGCCAGGGACAGTTCATGGCTCGCCTGCTCATGCAGGCGCCGCAGCAGCGTGGGTCTGGCATCGACGAACCGCGAAAATCCGGCGCGAGGAAAGGCGCAGGCCATGACCGGCCCGATCGCGTCGGCGGAAACACCGGCGGTCTGCGCCAGCGACAGTCCGATGAAGTCCCCCGGCAGCGCAAAGCCGACGATCTGGCGGCGTCCGTCCGAGAGCAGGGTGTAGAGGCGGGCGCAGCCGCAGGTGATGGTGTAGAGGCTCGTCGCGGGCTGCCCCTGGACCATGAGCATCTCGCGCGTGCCGAACCGGACCGAGGTCGAGAGGACCTGCAGATCGAGGAGGTCGCCCTCGGGCAGGGCGGCACAGATGCTGTGGGGACGCGTCTCGCAGCCCAGGCAATCCCGGCCGAGAGGGACGCCGCACCCCTGTGCCAGCCGATGATGCACGTTGAGCCCTCACGGGCGCGCTCGTTGCCGGCGCCCGAGCTCATTCATATGCCTGTTGCACCGCAGCGTCACCCTCTTACGCCATGCCGGGCCGACATGGCGAGCGGCCCGCTGCCGCCTTGGCGCGGGCGTTCGGCAGGGCTAGGTCTGCGTCGCCACCATGATGCGGGGACCTGCCATGACGATCGCTTCGGAACCATCGCAGGGGCCCCGCATCGTGCGTGGCGGCAAGGCCATCTATGGCGCGCCGCTCGGCATCCTGATGCTGGAGGCGCGCTTCCCGCGCATCCTCGGCGACATGGGCAATGGCGGCACCTGGCCCTTCCCTGTGCTCTACCGCGTGGTCGGCGGGGCGAGCCCGGACAAGGTGGTGCTGCAAGGCGCCGACGGCTTGTTGCCGGACTTCATCGCCGCGGCGCAGGATCTGGTGCGGCTGGGGGCCGAGGCGATCACCACCAACTGCGGCTTCCTCTCGCTGTTTCAGCGCGAGCTCTCAGCCGCCGTCGGCGTGCCGGTCGCGACCTCCTCGCTCATGCAGGTGCCCTGGGTGCAGGCGACGCTGCCGCCCGGCCAACGGGTCGGCGTCGTCACGGTCTCTGCCAGAAGTTTGACGCCGGCGCATCTGGAGAAAGTGGGGGTGCCACTCGACACTCCGGTAACGGGGACGGAAGGCGGCCGCGAATTCTTCCGCGTGCTGATCAAGGCAGAGAAGGAGGACATGGATGTCGATCTCGCCCGGCAGGACGTCGTCGACGCGGCGCTTGATCTCGTGGCGCGACATCCCGACGTGGGTGCGATCGTGCTCGAATGCACCAACATGCCGCCCTATGCGGCGGCCGTGCAGGCGGCGACGGGGCGGCCGGTCCATGACGTCTATTCGATGATCACGTGGTTCCATGCAGGTTTGAGGCCGCGAGCCTTCTGAATGCGATCAGGCCCGGTGCCGTTGGTTCTCGAATGCGTCACATCGGTCACAATGCAACAGATGTGACGGGCGTTGCGGGTTGTCGTCTTGGGCGGCCTGGCCACTGGCGATCGCATTCAGTGATGGTTCATCGAACAGCAGGGAAACGGTGGGCGTCCGCCACTGCGGTTCCAATGTGTCGTCCTGCTTCCGAGGGGCCGGTTTGGGAGCGGCCGTTGTGAAGCGTGTTGACGCCTTCCCCGTTATGAAGGCCGCGGAGTGACCGCAAGCGAGCCGGCATGGTTGGCCACCGAGCCCCCCAGCCGTCATGCGCCTCAGGGCTGAACCGGCGGCGGTGTCGGGTGCCACGCCGGAACTCCATACAGGCCACGCTGATGTTTGATGACCTCGGACCGACGATGCATCCGGCTCAGCATCGCGCGGATGGAGCCGGACGTCTGTCCCAGGACTCGGGCGATCTCGTTGGGACCTATCGGACCTTGCACCCGCAGCAGATCGAGTATCTTGTCGCGCTCGGGGAACCGGCTTCCATCCTCCAGTCGCGGGGCGATCGTCCAGCGCATGGCGTTCGTGTCGAATGCGAGCCGTTCGTTGATTTCCTCGATGTCCTTGCCGCGCGCATAGAGCTTCGTTCCAGCGCTGTCTGTGTCGAGCTTGACGATCGTATCGGCCGCCGCCGTCAAGCCGGTCGATCCCGAAATCTGCTCGAGAGGATCACCTTTGCCGGACGTCTTGCGCAGATGATGGACGACGACGATGCCGACCCGCTCGCGCGCAGCGAGCTTCTGGAGCGCCTCGATGTGACGATAGTCCTGCTGGTAGGCACTGCCATGCGTGGCAGACCGGGACCGAAAGCGCTCGAAGACATCGATGACGATCAAGCGCGGATTGACCGTTTCGCGGATCCAGTCGCGAAGCAGGTCCAGCCCGCCCTCGTCTGCTGGGGGATGCTCGGTGCAGAAGAGGAGGTTGCGTGGCCAAGGCAGGGCCTTCGTCAGAAGGCGCGTCAGGCGACGTTGGATTCGACGCTCATTGTCTTCGAGCGCGAGGTACAAAACGTCGCCGGTGGTCTGCGGCTGCCGACCCAAGCAGGGATCACCACGAGCGACCGAGAGCGCGAGCTCCAGCGCGAACCACGACTTCCCGACCTTGGGCAACCCCGCGAGGAGGGTCAATCCAGTGGGGATGATCCCGTCGAGCAGGAAGTCGAGGGGTTCAAAACTCTTGGACCTCAGCCTCTGGGCGCTGACGGTATGAACGTCCCGCGCCCCAGTTGAAGGACCGCGCAAGCCGGAGTTGGGTATCTCTCGGCTGCGCGTCCCGGTGCTCTTGGATACGCCGTGGCTGAGAGCGTCTGCGTGCAGCGAAGCCGGCATGGTCATACTTTGCCTCCACACGGATCAACCAACCCGGTCGTCGGCAAAGGGATCGCTGCGGTTCGTTGGAGTGAGCAGCCATAGGCCGCTCCCGCATCGCGCGGTCGTCGACTGCGCAGCCGTCGAAGAGCATGGGATGATCGGGCGCTCTCGTCCGCGACAGTCGTGATCGGGGCGGCAAACTGCGGTGGTGTTTCAGGCATTGGCGGCTCCTCGAGCGCTCTCTGGATGGGACACCCGAGCTTCCCGGGCAGGGAGCCGTTCAACGTGGGCGCGGCTATGTTGCCCACGAGGACCCTCGCGCCGCGGAGTGAGACGATGATGTCCGCTCAGCGAAGGGGTGCCTCGACAGCCATTGCCGCGTGCGGCTGCCGGATCCGTGGTGCGTCATGCCAAGGAAGCCGGCCTGGATGTCTATGCCTGATCAAAAGATTATCTGATCCGCCCTGAGAGTCAATTTAAAAAACATCGATCTGCAGGGATTAATTTGTCGTTTCAGCCAATATCGTTTCTTTGTATTGTATAATAGGTATATCAGAAATAAGACTAAGATGAATTGTATGATCTATTAATGTCGTTGACCATGAATGATTATTGTTGATTTATTATTGTTATATTTTATGAACAAATCATCATTTATAAAATTTCATACATTCATAATGCGGATATAGCACGTTTATCACTAAATGAATTGTACGGTGGTCTGAGTCGGCCGTTCCGTTCCGGCGTGAATCGATGTTTCATCCAATCGCTCGTGTTTTGCCTGAATGGTGCTGTCTACGCGCGGCGCCTGACCGACATTTGGTTTGGAGATTGACGCGGCCACGGCCCGTCCTTGCCGGCTCGAGCCGTGTTTCATCGTTATGGCCATCAGACCGGTACTCTGTGTCGGGTTGATTTGATGGTGCGACCGCTCGTTGATGAGAGCCGGCTTGCCGGTGCAGATCAGCGTCAGCCTTGGCCTCGGCCGAAGCCGCTGCCGAGGGAATATGGCTTTGATGAGCTGTGCTGTTGTCGCAGCGATCACCGACCGACGGAAAAGAACTGACGCATGATCGCCACCGCACTCGCATGCTGGCATTGATCCAGCATCCTGATCAGCGACGCAATGACCAAGACGATCTCGGTCGTGCCGCTCAACCCGCCAAGCCGGACCGATGATGTCGTCAACCGTTTGGAGTTCTTGGCTGCTGACACCCGATCCGGTGTCCTGACGCGCTGGTCTCCATTCTCGGGGCCGCCCTCATCGAAGCCCGCCTCGACCAGCGAGCATTGGAAGACCAACAGGCGAAAGGCAACCTCATCGCATACGGACAACCGCGTTACGATGCTCAAGCGGCGGTCGCGCCGGCCACGCCCGATCTGACTGGACGGACATGGGTGCCCTATACGGCTATTCCAGTTGTCGTAGTTCGCGATCCGCAGGGCGATATGCATCCACTTGCCATGCGCTCTTGGCCGCTGTCCCCGCCGCTCGATGTCACTGTTTAGACGCACTGCGACGAGCGTCTGGTCCAGCAGTCCCTTCCTCTTCTTCGCGCATTCCGGCCCGCGAGAGCACGACACGGGGTATGCGCTGTTCTCAGGCCACGGCCTTGAGCGGCGGTATGGCGTAAGCCCATGGCAGCAGATCGTCGATCTGGCCCTGGGGATGGCCGGCGACGATGCGGGTGATGACGTCGACGAGGTAGGCTTGCGGATCGACGCTGTTGAGTTTGCAGGTCTCCACGAGCGAGGCGACGACGGCCCAATGCCTGCGCCGCCATCTGGTCCGGCGAAGAGTGCATTTTTGCGGTTGAGGGCGATTGGCCGGATGGCGCGCTCGACCACATTGGAGTCGATCTCGATGCGGCCGTCGTCGAGGGGCCCGCCGATCGCGAGAGGGCGTAGCGGATGGCCTCGGCGAGCTTGCTCTTCTGACTGACGAGGAGAAGCTTGGCGTGCAGCCACGGCTCCAGCGCCTCGACGCTGGGGCGGCTTCGGGCCTGGCGGACGTCGTGCCGCTCTCCCGGCGCGAGGCGTGCATCTCGGCGACGGCCTCGGCCTCCGGCCGGGTGTAGGCCTCGTTCGGCAGCATCGCCTTCAACGCGAGCTGTGAACGGGCCGCCGGTCAGTCGAGATAGATGCTCTTCACATGCGCATTGATGGCGGCGATGTCCGGCAGAATCCCGCCATTGCGCGCGCGCAGATGGCCCTCGTGCCAGTACCAGTCGTCGAAGCCGACATTCAGCCGATCATAGCCGGCTTCCGCCAGCAGGACCCGCATCGTCTCTCGGCGCGGCTCGACGAAATTGTGCTCGATGGTGAAGAGCGCGATAGCGTGGCGGGAGAGGTCGATGGTTCGGAGGATGTCGAGTTCCGAGCCTTCGGTGTCGAGCGAGACATAGTCGAAACCCGCGCCCGCACGTCCGTCGGCTTCGTCCATCTGGTCGAAGGTCACGGTCTCGACGGTGATCAGGCCGTTCTCGCTGATCGCCTGGCGACGGTGCTCGGCATAGCCGTCGGATTCGGCGTATTCGGCGAGCGTGCCGATCTCCTGCGAGGGGACGAAGGACAGGAGCTGGCCCCCCTCGCGGTGGACGGCTCGCTCGAGGCAGGCGGCCTTGCGGCTCGCGGCGAGCCTGGCGAAGAGAAGCGGATTGGGCTCGACCAGCACGCCGCTCCAGCCATGGTCGGCTTCAAGGAAGCAAGTATTGCTGTGCAAGACCCCGTCAAAAGCGCCGATTTCGGCGAAGCGGCCGTCGCGCCTGTTTAGGCACATGGCCAGAACCCAGCGCTCCTGCTCGATCTGCGAGTTCGTCGGTGTCTCGAAGGCGTGGTGCCAGGGTAGGGCGGGGGAGGCTGTCGGCGGCGTCTTCAAGCGGTCTCATGCCCCTTTGTGGTCATCGTCAGTGCGATCCTGACACAGCTTGCATGATCGAGCGACAAAAGACGCAACCCGCGTTGCAGGCTTGCTGAATATTCTCGTTCGGGTATACATCCTTCGATGACAAGGCAGCCTCCACCGTTGCGCGAGAAGCCGCTGCATTGGGTCGGCTCGTCGAAACGAGACCTCCTGGCTTTTCCGGCCGAGGTGGTCTGCGACATGGGCTACGCGTTGGGCGTGGCGCAACTTGGCGGCAAGCACCCGCATGCCAAGCCGTGGAAGGGAGAGGGCCCTGGCGTTCTCGAGGTGGTCGAGAGCTTCGATGGCGACACGTTCCGCGCGGTCTATACCGTGCGATTCGAGGAGGCGATTTACGTGCTCCACTGCTTCCAGAAGAAAAGCCCGACGGGCAAGCGGACAGCTTCTCTCGATGTGGAGTTGATCGGGGAACGTCTGCGCCGCGCGCAGGAAGACGCCAGGACAAAGCGATGAGTGAAGCGATGGATATCGAACATGGAACCGGCAATGTCTTTGCCGATCTCGGTCTGCCCGACTCCAACGATCGTCAGACCAAGACCCGCCTGGCTCTGGCCGTCAACGACCTGGTGGCAAACCGCAAGCTTCGCCAGATCGATACCGCGCGCTTGCTCGGCATTCCTCAACCCAAAGTATCGGCGCTGGTCAATTATCGTCTCGACGGCTTCTCCGTAGAGCGGCTGATGAGCTTCCTGACCAGGCTGGATCAGGATGTGGAAATCGTGATCAGGCCTCGCAGGGATGATCAAGGCGGTCAGGTTACGGTGCACTCGCTGCGATAAGGCAGGAACCGCCATCCGCGATGGCCTCTGCGTCAATGAATCTCCGGCTCCGGGATCTTCGCCGTCCCTTCGAGATAGTCGAAATCGCAGCCCTTGTCGGCCTGGCGGATATGGGCGGCCGACATCTTGCCCCAGCCGCGAGGATAGTCGCGATCCGGCGGGGTCCAGGCGGCGAGACGGGCGGCGATCTGCGCATCCGTCAGGTCGACAGAGATGGTGCGGGCCTCGACATCGACGCTGATGATGTCGCCGGTGAGGACGGCCGCGAGCGGCCCCCTGATATAGGCTTCCGGCGCGACATGGAGCACGCAGGCGCCATAGCTCGTGCCGGACATGCGGGCATCCGAGATGCGCAGCATGTCGCGCACGCCCTGCTTCAGCAGCTTGCGCGGGATCGGCATCATGCCCCATTCCGGCATGCCCGGCCCGCCCACGGGGCCGCAGTTCTTCAAGACCATGATGTGATCGGCCGTGACGTCGAGGCTCTCGTCGTTCACGGCGCGCATCATCGCATCGTAGTCCTCGAAGACCAGCGCCGGTCCTGAATGCTTCAGCAGGCGCGGCTCGGCAGCGGAGGGCTTGATGACGCAGCCATCGGGCGCGATGTTGCCCTTGAGGACGGCGAGCCCGTTGGCGGTCGTCACCGCATTGTCGAGCGGGCGGATGACGTTGTCGTCATAGACGGTCGCGAGCGCGATCGTCTCGGCGATCGGCTTGCCGGTCACCGTCATCGCGTCGGTGTGGAGCTTGCTCGCCAGCTGTTTCAGCAGCGCCGGAAGCCCTCCGGCATAGAAGAAATCCTCCATCAGGAATTCGCCCGACGGCCGAAGATTGGCGATCACCGGGACGGTCCGCGAGAAGGCGTCGAAATCATCGGGCGTCAGCGAAACGCCGGCGCGGCCGGCCATGGCGATCAGATGGATGATAGCGTTGGTCGAGCCGGCAACCGCCATATGCACCGTCAGCGCGTTCTCGAAGCTCTTGCGGGTCAGGATGCGGTCGGGCGTCAGATCCTCCCAGACCATCTCGACGATGCGCTTGCCCGACGCAGCGGCCATGCGACGGTGGGCGGCATCGGCGGCGGGGATGGCGGATGCGCCCGGCAGGGTCAGGCCCAGCACTTCGGCATGGCTCATCATGGTGGCGGCGGTGCCCATCACCATGCAGGTGCCGTGCGAGCGGGCGATGCCGCTCTCCATGTCCTTCCACTGGTCGTCGGTGATGAGGCCTGCTTCCTTCTCGGCCCAGTACTTCCAGACATCGGCGCCCGAACCCAGCACCTTGCCGGCCCAGTTGCCGCGCAGCATCGGGCCTGCCGGCACGAAGATGAAGGGCAGGCCGGCGCTGCAGGCACCCATGATCAAAGCAGGGGTAGACTTGTCGCAGCCACCCAGCAGCACGGCGCCGTCGAGCGGATGGGAGCGGATCGATTCCTCGGTCTCCATCGCCAGGAAGTTGCGATAGAGCATGGTGGTGGGCTTCTGGTACTGCTCCGAGACCGACATCACGGGGATCTCGACCGGAAAGCCGCCCGCTGCCCAGACGGCACGCTTCACCGCGTCGGCGCGGTCGCGCAGATGGGTATGGCAGGGGTTGATCTCGGACCAGGTGTTGATGATGCCGATGACCGGCTTGCCCATGAACTCGTCATGCGCGAACCCCATCTGCAGCGCCCGCGAGCGATGGCCGAAGGAGCGCAGATCGCTGGCGCCGAACCAGCGCTTCGAGCGCAAGCTGTCGGGCGTCTTGCGGGGATGGGTCGTCATGGCGTGTCCTCGGGTGGTTTTTTGTTGTGCGCACCGTCGGTCTTTCCGGGGCGCAGCGAAGCTGCGAAGCCGGAAGCCACGACCGGGCGAGACGTCGTGACCGGATCTGTAGGTCTCACCCGGTCGTGGGTTCCGGGTTCATCGCTGCGCGATGCCCCGGAATGACACGGGGCTCTTACTCCGCCGCCGCGGCTCTCACCGCGCTCCAGCCGGCGATGATGGCGCGCAATTCTGCCTTTTCATCCGCGTTGAGCTCCGGCAGGCCCGGCAGGCGCACGGGGCCGACATCGGTGCCGAGCAGGCCCAGCGCCTCCTTGACCACCGTGACATTGGCGCCGTTGCCGTATTTCGTCCGCAGCGTCTCGAAGCCGGCGATGGCGTCGACCTGCGCGCGCGCGGCGGCGTAATCGCCTTTCTCCAGCGCCGTCCAGACCGCGAGCGAGCGTTCGGGAGCGACATTGATCAGACCGGAGGTGAAGCCGCGGGCGCCCAGCGCGTAGAAGGGCGCCGCCCAGCCTTCGGCCAGCCCGCAGATCCAGTTGGCGGAGGTCCCCGACGTGGCGCGGACGCATTCGGCCAGCAGCATCATGTTGCTGGAGGCGAATTTGACGCCGGCGACGTTGGCATGCGTCGCGACGCGCACCAGATCCTTCACGCCGATGGCGTCGGAGCGGATATAGGCCACGACCGGCAGCGTCAGCGCCTCGGCGATGGCGACGATGTAGTCGGCCTGGGATTGCGGCGCGGCGAAGGGGTCGAGCGGGTGATGCACCATCACCGCGTTGCAGCCGGCGGTGGCGGCGAGCTTGCCGGTCGCGACCGCCTCCTTCAGCGAACGCCCGATGCCGGCGGTGACGAGCGCCCGGCCGGCGGCGGCTTCAGCTGCGACCGCATGGCTGCGCACGACCTCGTCGGTCGTCATCGGGTAGAATTCGCCGGTGTTGCCAGCCGAGACGATGTTGTGGATGCCAGCCTTGGCGATGTTTGCGACGATCTTGGCCGTCACCTCCCAATCGGCTTCGCCATCGGCGCGCCATGCTGTGGCATGCACGCCGGAGATGCCGCGCAGCGCGCTCCTCACCCGATCCTGATTGTCGTGATCATGTGTCATAGTCCAACCCTTCCGCATCGGCGCCGAACACCTGCCGCACATGGGCTTTCGCCGAGCGGACGATGTGGGCGCGCATCCTTTGTTCTGCGAGCTTGGGCTCGCGTGCCTTCAGCGCGTCGAAAATCGCGCGGTGTTCCTCGAAGCCCTGGCCGCGCTCCGAAGGTTCCGACAACAGCGCGATGCGCTGGGCGTGGTCATACATGCGCTGCCCGTCGAGCCGTCGCTCGAGATAGCCGCAGCCGGAAATCCGGTGAAGCGTGCCATGGTAGGCCTCGTTCAGGGTGACGAGGTCCTCGAGCGCACTGTGCTGCGTGGCATGGGCCATCTCCTCGATCAGCCTGGCGATCTCGACGATGTCGGCGTCGCCCACCCGGTTGGCGGCAATATGGGTCATGACGCTTTCAAGTGCGGCACGGCCCAGCGCCATTTCCAGCGCCTGACGCGCCGAGAACTCGACAAAGACGCCGCGGCGGGCCTCCGTCCGGACAAGCCCCTCGCTTTCGAGCCGGCGGATCGCGTCCTTCACCGGGGTCGTGCTGACGCCGAGCATCTCGGCGAGATGGCGCTCGTTGAGCCTCTCGCCATTGCGGAAGCGGCCAGCGACGATCGCACGGCGCAGCCGCTCATGCACGTGTTCGCGAAGCGAACGCAGGAGATACGGGGCGACGGGTTCGATCGGGAGCATCTCTGACATCATGGTTCCACAGCGGCGCCGGTGCTGCCCGCGAATCCTCGCTGAAGGGCCAGACAGCCCTGACGCCATCACCGCATCACTCACCACAAAGGGCAAGCTGCGGCAAGGCTGAAATTTCAGATTTCAAATCTGAAATCCTGTGCTATGTCGGCGACAAGGGTCCGCGAACGGGCCATGCCGGCCGCCAATGCGCCGGCACGAGGATACGCAAACCGGAGGAAGACAGATGACGATGACACGCAGGGCGATGATCGCGGCCGCATGCCTGATGAGCGCGCCGGCCGCGCTGGCCCAGGCCGATTACCCGGGCAGCAAGGTGGTGACGATCATCGTGCCCTTCGCCGCCGGCGGAACGACCGATCTGCTCGGCCGCATCCTGGCCGACCGCCTGGGCGCGCGGCTCAACGGCAAGTTCATCGTTGAAAACCGCCCCGGCGCGGGCGGGAACACCGGCGTTGCGGCTGCGGCCCGTGCGACGCCGGATGGCTATACCCTGGCGATGGGGACGGTCTCGACCCATGCGATCAATCCCGGCGTCTATGCCAAAATGCCCTTCGACCACATCAAGGATTTCGCGCCGATCTCGCAGGTGGCGAGCGTGCCGAACCTGCTGATGGTCAACATCGACCTGCCGGCGAAGACCGTCCCCGAACTGATCGAGCTGCTCAAGAAGAACCCCGGCAAATACTCGTTCGGCTCGTCGGGGGCGGGCACCTCGACCCATATGGCGGCCGAATTGTTCAAGGTCTCGACCGGCACCGACATGGTCCATGTGCCCTACCGCTCGAGCGGGCAGGTGACGCAGGATCTGCTGTCGGGGCAGATCCAGGTCACCTTCGACAACATCACCATCGCCTGGCCCCATGTCGAGGCCGGCAAGATCCGGGCGCTCGCGACCGCCACGCCCGAGCGGCTCGCCGTCGCCAAGGACATGCCGGCTCTGGCCGAGTTCATCCCGGGTTATGCAGCCGCGTCATGGCATGGCTTCTTCGCGCCGTCGGGCGTGCCCAAGGAGATCGTCGCCAAGCTCTCGACCGAGGTTCAGGCGATCATGCGCGAGCCCGCCGTGATCGAGCAGATGAGGAAGCTCGGCGTCGATCCGGTCGGCTCCAGCCAGGAGCAATTCGCTGCCCAAATCGCCGCCGAGACCAAGCGCTGGGCCGATGTCGCGCAGAAGGCAAGCGTGAGGATAGAGTGATCGACACGGCCAGCGTCTGGACTTAACCGCAGCCGCATTTGCCGTCATTGCGAGGAGCAAAGCGACGAAGCAATCCAGGAGGGCGTAGAGCGAGACGCTGGATTGCTTCGCTCCGCTCGCAATGACGGTGGACGTCAAGCCTTCACCCTAAGCAGATGTTTGGACATGCCATGACCACCCTCTCCGACGAAAACCGCGCCAAACTCAAGCGCGTCTCGACCGCGACCCTGACGACCGCCCTGTTCAAGCGCGGCTTCCGCAACGTCTTCATCCAGGATGTGCGGCCGCTGAGCCAGAAATCCGAGAGCATGGTCGGCGAGGCGTTCACGCTGCGCTACATCCCGGCGCGGGAGGATCTCGATCATCTCGGCACCTTCGAGGGGACGCAGCATCCGCAGCGGCGCGCGATCGAGGATTGCCCGGCCGGCCATGTCATGGTGATCGACTCGCGCAAGGACCCGCGCGCGGCCTCGGCCGGCGGCATCCTGGTGTCGCGGCTGATGCAGCGGGGCGTCGCCGGCATCGTCACCGATGGCGGCTTTCGCGACTCACCCGAGATCGCCGGTATGGCGATCCCGGCCTATCACAACCGCCCGAGCGCGCCGACCAACCTGATCCGCCACCATGCACTCGACATCAACGCGCCGATCGCCTGCGGCGATGTCGCGGTCTATCCCGGCGACATCATCGTCGGCGATGGCGAGGGCGTCTGCGTGGTTCCCGCCCATCTCGCCAACGAGATCGCGCCGGAGGTCTATGAGCAGACCGCTTATGAGGATTTCGTCGCCGAGCGCGTGCGCGGCGGGCAGGGGCTGTTCGGTCTGTATCCGGCCAATGCGCAGACCAAGGCCGAATTCGCGGCATGGCGGCCCGGCTGGGCCTGAGCGTGCGGGGCCGGATGAACGGCGAATGGCCTCGAAAGGCGGATCGTCGCCGTTAACCGCCGCTTGAGACCTCTCTGCAAGGGTCATGGCTCCACCTTACGCGCTGGAGTTGAGCGCGGCCTGACAGAGCGAATCCATCGACGATGACTCAGCGCGCGACCTGGCCGATGCGCTACGATGCCTGGTTCAATCGCCAGTTCGGCATGGCCCGGCTGAATGAGGCCGACGCAGCCGCTCTCCGCCTGGCGCAAGGCGAGCAGTTCGCGCGCGTTCTTCCTGCCATCCTGATGTCCAATCTGCTCTCTGCGGTCCTCGTCGCCATCACCGCGATGTTTCATGGCTGGCTTTGGTTTCCGCTGCTTTGGAGCGCCGCGGTTGTCGTCATCGGGGTGCTCGGCATCCTGCGGATTTCGCGGATCAAGCAACGTGAACGCCAGGATGCGCCTTCTGCGAAATTCAATGATCGTATCCTGATCGATACTGCGATCATGGCCGCGCCCTGGGTGGTGATGGCCGTCGTGATCAATCCCACCGCCGTTCCGGAGATGGAGGTGCTGACCGCGACATTGCTGGCGGGGCTGGTCTGTGCCGGCACCTTCACAATGGCGAGCATGCCCTCGGCGGCTTTGCTTTTCGCAGGCATGATCCTGACGGGACGCATCATCCACATCGCGTTGTCGCCGGTCGATCACATGCTGGAGAACTTGGTCTTCCAGGCGATCTATGGCTCGGTCATGCTGGTGTCGCTGCGCAGCATGGCGCGACTGTTTATCGATCGTGTCCGTGCGATCGGCAGCGCGCAGCAACTCGGCCTCGACGCCCAGATGCATGCGCGGATCGAAGAGGCGCAGCGCGAGGATGTCGAGCGGCAGGCCGAGGCGTTCCGGCACGAGATCGGCACCATCCTTCAGCCCGTGTTTCAGTCCGTTGGTCATATGAATGGCGCGGCCGAGCACCTGGTCGCGATCTCGCAGCGGTCACAGGACAAGCTTGCCAGCGTGCTGACCAAGGTCGGCGAGGCGAAGGCGGATATCGCTTCGGTCGAGTTCTGCTCTCATCGCCTCACCGAGACCATTGCCCTGATCCGCAATGAAGCTGACAGGACGACCCAACTTGTGCGGACGGCAGCATCGGACGTCACGGCCTCCATCGCCATTAAAACGCAGTTGACGCAGGCTGTGCGCGACATCGGCGATGTTTCAGCCCTGATCCGCGAGATTGCCGCCCAGACCAATCTGCTGGCCCTCAACGCGACCATCGAGGCGGCCCGCGCGGGCCTTGCTGGGCGCGGCTTCGCCGTGGTGGCGACGGAGGTCAAGGGGCTGGCCGCTCGCACCGAGGCGGCAACGCAAGAAATTTCACAGCGGATCGAGGAGGTTCGGGCCGCCACGGAACGGTCGCTTGCCGCTGTCATGAATATCAGTGTCTCAACCGAGGCGATCGTGGGCGCGACGGGCGGCATCGTCGTGGCGGTCGATCAGCAGGCGGACGCGATCCGCAGCATGGTGGATGTGCTCGCGCGCTCGGTGCAAAAGACGGAGCAGGCTGCCGGCGCGATCGATCTGGTCGTCGCGGATGCGGCACGCACGATGGAGCATGGCCGGCAGGTGTCCGAGGCGGCTGCGGGCGTCGATGTTTCGGCAACCCGTCTCGACGAGTCCGTCGCCCGCTTTTCCCGCGATGTGGTCAGGGGCTGATCAGCGGGGCGTCCCGTTACCGTAGAATTCGCGATACCAGGCAACGAAGCGCGCAATGCCGGTCTCGATGGGCGTATCCGGCCTGAAATCGACGCGTGCCATCAGGCCGGAGACGTCGGCATAGGTCGCGCGGACATCGCCTGGCTGCATCGGCAAATGGCGCTTGATCGCGGCCTTGCCGCAGGTGGCCTCGATGACCGCGATGAAGTGGTCGAGCTGCACCGGCGTGTGGTTGCCGATATTGTAGACCCGCCAGGGCGCGGCCGCAGTGGCAGGGCCGCGATCACCACCGTTGGCATCCGGCTCCGGCGGCAAAGCTGCCAGCCTGACGATCGCCTCGCTGATATCGTCGATATAGGTGAAATCGCGGCTCATCTCGCCTTCGGCGTAGACGTCGATCGGCTTGCCTTCGAGGATCGCCTTGGTGAACTTGAAATAGGCCATGTCCGGCCGGCCCCATGGCCCATAGACGGTGAAGAAGCGCAGGCCGGTCGCCGGAATGCCGTAGAGATGCGCGTAGCTGTGCGCCATCAACTCGTTGGCACGCTTGGTCGCGGCATAGAGCGAGACCGGGTGGTCGGCGCCGTCATGTTCGCTGAAGGGCACCTTGGCGTTGGCGCCATAGACCGAGCTCGACGAGGCGTAGACCAGATGCGCGACCGGGTGGTGCCGGCAGGCCTCCAGCACCGAGAGAAAGCCGTCGAGATTGGAGTGAGCGTAGGCGCGCGGATGGTCGAGCGAGTAGCGCACGCCGGCCTGCGCCGCGAGATGGATGACGACATCGGGCTTGAAGGCAGCGAAGGCGGCCTGCAGCGCCTCATAGTCGGCGATGTCGATGGGCTGGAAGCTGAAGCCGTTGCGCGGAAGCAGCCGTTCGAGGCGGGCCTGCTTCAGGGCCGGGTCGTAATAGGGCGTCAGGTTGTCGATGCCGAGCACCGCGCAGCCCCGCGCCAGCAGCGCCTCCGTCACATGGAAGCCGACGAAGCCGGCCGCTCCGGTCAGTAGGACGCGTTGCGGTGAAACGCTGGTCATGAGGCCCATGCGCCCTGTCAGGGGAAAGAGGGCGCGAGAGTGCCGAAAACGAACTCCCGCAGGGCCAAATCCAATGTTTCAGATCGCAGCGCGTGTCAATGAAGCGGGTTGGGAGCGCTCAGTCGAGGCCGGGGCGGCTCCATCGTTCGAGGCTTCATCCAGAACCGTGGGATCGCGCCCGAGATCGTCGTCCTGCAGGACGCGCCAGCCGGCCCCTTCAAGGTCGGCATATTGGCCGTTGCGCATGCACCAGAAGAACGCCCCGAGCCCTGCAAGGCCCAGCCCGAGCGCGAGCGGAAACAGGATGACGAGAATGTTCATGATGCGGCCTTTGGGGAAAGGGGCGGTGCGCGCCTGGCCGCGCGCAGGGCGTTGAGCGTCACCACCAGCGAGGATCCGGACATGGCAGCGGCTGCGACGAGCGGCGTCGCCAGGCCGGCGATCGCGATCGGCACTGCGATGGCGTTGTAGAGGACTGCGAACCAGAGGTTCTCGACCATCAAAGCCCGCGCCTTGCGAGCGATGCCGATGCTGGCGGCGACAGGAGAGAGGCTGTCGCCGAGGAAGACGATGTCGGCGGCGGCCTGGGCGAGATGGGTCGCGCTGATCGGCGAAATCGAAACATGCGCCTTGGCCAGAGCCGGCGCGTCGTTCAGGCCATCGCCGACCATCAAGACCTTGTGACCGCGCGCCGCCAGATCGTCCAGCACATGCAGCTTTTCGTCGGGGCGCAGGCCGGACCTCCAGGTCGCTATATCAAGCTCGCGCGCCACGGCCGCCACAGCACTTTCGCGGTCGCCCGAGAGGATGATCACGCCGAGCCCCAGCCGTTTGAGCGCCTCGACACAGGCGCGCGCATCCGGCCTCAATCGCTGGCCGACGGCGAACACGGCCCCTCTCTCGCCATGTCGCCAGGCAATCAGGGACGCGGTCGGGAAATCGGCGCCGACGTCTTGCGCCAGAGCGTCGAGGTCGCAGAAGCTGGCGCTGCCAAGGCGCATTTCGACGCCGTCGACCATCACCGACAGACCCAGGCCCCGATGTTCCTGAGTGCCGCTCGGGGGCGCTGGGCTGCCCGCCGCCCGGCTGATTGCCTGGGCGAGAGGGTGCCGGCTGGCGGCAGCCAAGGCTGCCGCGGCCTGCAGCGCGTCGGTGCTGATCTCGCCTGCGTTGAGCAGATCCGGCTCGGGCAGTGTCAGGGTGCCGGTCTTGTCGAAGACGACCATGTCGGCCTCGGCCAGCCGCTCCAGCGCATCGCCCTCCTTCAGCATGATCTGGCGGCGAAACAGCGCCGACGCCGCGACCACCTGCACGGCGGGGATGGCAAGCCCCAGAGCGCAGGGGCAGGTGATGATCAAGACGGTGATCGCGATAATCAGCGCTTGCTGCCAGGCCAGGCCGAAGGCAATCCAGCCGACCAGCGTGGCCAGCGCGGTGGCATGGACCAGCGGCGCATAGAGCCGCGCGGCCCGGTCCGAGAGGCGAACATAGCGCGAGCGGCTCTCGACCGCCTGGGCCATCAGCTTGTCGATCTCGTCGAGCAGGGTGCCGGTGCCGGCCGCCTCGACGCGCACGCTCAGCGCCCCTGTCAGGTTCATGGTGCCGGCATAGACTTGCACGCCCGGCGCGATCGGGGTCGGGTCGGTCTCGCCGGTGACGAGGCTGCGGTCGATCTCGGAATGGCCGCTCTCGACGATGCCGTCGACGCAGACGCGCTCGCCCGGCTGGACCAGCACCAGATCCCCCGGCGCGATCGCGGCGATCGGCAGGGTCGTCGTCGTGCCGTCGGGCATCAGCCGCGTCGCCGACTCGGCCTTGAGCGCGGCGAGGTTGCCGGCGAGATCGCGGGTGCGCCGGCGCATCATCTGGTCGAGATAGCGGCCGATCAGCAGGAAGAAGATCAGCATGGTGGCGCCGTCGAAATAGGCGTGCTCGGAGTGGTTGGCCGTTTCGACGACCGACATACCGAGCGCCAGCACGATGCCGAGCGTGATCGGCACATCCATGTTGACCGCGCCCGCGCGCAGGGCCCGCAGCGCGCTCTCGAAGAAGGGGCGGCCGGCATAGGCGGCTGTGGGCAGCGCGATCAGGGCCGAGAGCCAGTGGAAGAAATCGCGGGTGACCGGGCTGATGTCGCCACCCTTGCCCGACCAGACCGAGACCGAGAGCAGCATGATGTTCATAGCCGCGAAACCGGCGACGGCGAGGTAGCGCAGCAGGCGCCGCTCCTCCAGCGTGACGCTGTCGCGCTCTGCCGAGGGCAGGAAGGGATAGGCCTTGAAGCCCAGCGCGGCGAGCTTCTCGATCACGCCCTCGGGCCGCAGCGCGCCCTCGGTCCATTCCACCGTGACCCGCTTCAGAGCGAGGTTGACGCGCGCCTTCAGGATTGCGGCGTCCTTGGCAAGGCCGTTCTCGATCGCATGCATGCAACCGGCGCAGCGGATGCCCTCGACCGCCAGCTCCATCCCCGCGACACCGCCCTCGCCATGGCGGACGAAGACGGATAGATCCTGCTGCGTGGCCATGCTCTTTTAGTCCTTCAGCACGACGCGGCTGCGCGAGACGAAGACCGTCTCCGTGCCCTGCATGGCCTGAACGACCAGCGTCCAGCCGCCGCTGTGAACCGCCGGGATGGTGGCGGCGTAGTCGCCGGCCGCGCCTTCGCTGAGCGACGCCGCATGATCCTCGCGTCGGGCGGCGGGGTGTTCCAGCCGCGCCTCGACGAGAAGGCCAGCCACGGGCGCACCCGCGCTGTCGCGCAGCGACAGGCTCACCACGGCGTCCGTCCCGGAGCGGCGAAGTTGGGCGCTCGCCTGCCAGCCGCGCTGCACCTGCGCATGCATGCGGGCGATCTCGCCGTTGAAGCGCTGGCTCGTCTCATAGGCGCTCTTCACGTCGACGCCCGGCATGGTGCGGATCGCGATGGTCATCATCACGGCGTTGACGCCCGCGACGACCAGGAAAAACCCGATCATGCCGGCGAGCACCATGCGGCCGGTGAGGCGGAAGGGCTTGGCTTGGCGCGGCGCGGGCGCTGTCAGATCGATGGGCATGATGAAGGCTCCACAGCAGGACATGGGTTGCCCCCTCAGGGTGCGATGAAATGGTCGGTCGCGGTCACGGTCTCGCCGGCGAAGAGATCGGAGGCGGTGAAGGTGATCGTCTGGGTCTTCTCGGGATGGCTGCCGGCCGGAAGCGTGACCAAGACCCGGACCTCGCGCGAGGTATCGGGCGGGACGGACACGATCGGCCGCAGATCGGCGGTGGCCGTCACGCCGACGGCCTCGAGGCGCAGGCCCGGCAAGCCATGGACCGTGAGCGCGACGGGGCGCTCGTCGGGCCGCTTGTTCAGGATGCGGATGGTGTAGGCGTTGCGGATCGAGCCGTCGCTGAGCAGGACGAAGAGCGGTGCGCGGTCATGCAGGACCGACATCTCGACGGTCCGGCGCGTCGCCAGCTGGTAGACCATGGCGCCGCCGACCACGAGGATCAGCGCGGCATAGATCATCGTGCGCAGGCGCAGCGGATTGTAGATCGGCTTCTCGCCGGCGATGCGCCGCTTGACGTTGTCGTCGGTGTCGTAGGCGATCAGCCCCTTGGGGCGGCTGATCTTTTCCATGACGTTGTCGCAGGCGTCGATGCACAGGCCGCACTGGATGCAGTCGAGCTGGGCGCCGTCGCGGATGTCGATGCCGGTCGGGCAGACGGCGACACATTGGCGGCAGTCGATGCAGTCGCCCGCGGGTTCGCCCTGGGCGCGCAGCCGCTCGGCCTGCCGCAGCGAGACACGCGGATCGCCGCGGTCGTAGCGATAGGTTACGTTGAGAGCGTCGTCGTCGGTGAGCGCGGCCTGGATGCGCGGCCAGGGGCACATATAGTTGCAGACCTGCTCGCGCATGATGCCGGCGAGCGCATAGGTCGTGAAGGTCAGGATCGCGATGAAGGCATAGGCTGTGAACGGCGCCTGCAGCGTCGCCAGGTCGCGCACCAGCGTCGGCGCGTCGGCGAAGTAGAGCACCCAGGCACCGCCAGTCCACCAGGCGATCATCAGCCAGACGAAGTGCTTGGCGCTCTTGCGCCAGACCTTGTTGGCGGTCCATGGGCCTTCGTCTAGCTTGATGCGCTCGCGCCGGTCGCCTTCAAAGAAACGTTCGACCACCAGGAACAGATCGGTCCAGACCGTCTGCGGACAGAGATAGCCGCACCAGACCCGGCCGGCCACCGCGTTCATCATGAACAGCACGAAGGCCGCGATGATCAGCAGGCCGGTGAAGTAGTAAACCTCCTGCGGCCAGATCTCGATGAAGAAGAAGTAGAAGCGCGCATTGGCGAGATCGAGCAGGACCGCCTGGTCGGGCAGGTTGGGCCCGCGGTCCCAACGCAGGAAGGGCAGCAGATAGTAGACGCCGAGGCAAAGCGCGAGGATGATCCATTTGGCGCGCCGGTAGGGGCCCGACACGCTTTGCGGATAGACCTTCTTCGTCGCCGCGAAGAGCGGCAGGTCGCCAAGGTCGGTCTCCTGGGAGGCCATGTTACTGGCCCCCTCCGAGCGAATGGACGTAGACCGTCAGCGCCTTCACGGTTGTCGGGTCGAGGCGCGGGCCCCAGGCCGGCATCACGCCGGCGCGGCTGTTGGTGATGGTCTCGGTCAGTGAGGCCAGATCCATGCCGTAGAGCGAGATCGCGTCCGACAGGTTGGGGGCGCCGAGCTCGAGATTGCCCTTGCCGGCGTCGCCATGGCAGGCGGCGCAGTTGGTTGCGAAGAGTTCGCGCCCGCTGGCAAGGTCGGCCTTGGGTTCGGTCGGCAGGCCGGCGATCTCCCGGACATGGTTGGCCACGGCGCGGATTTCGGCCGGCTTGAGCAGGCCGTCCTTGCCGAAGGCCGGCATCTGGCTGAGGCGGGTGTCGTTGTTGCCGGCGACGCGGATGCCGTGCTGGAGCGTCAGATGGATCTGGTCGAGCGTGCCGCCCCAGAGCCAATCGTCGTCGTTCAGGTTCGGATAGCCCTTGGAGCCGGCGCCGCCGACGCCGTGGCAGGCGGCGCAATTGTCGCCGAAGGCGGCCTTGCCCTGCGCCATCGCGATGCGGAAGAGCGAGGGATCGGCCTTGATCTGCTCGAGCGAGGCTTCCGCGAGACCGCTCGACTGGGTGGCGCGGTGCTGCTGGAGCAGAGCGAGATCCTTGGCGATCTCGATGCGCGAGGCATAGCCGATCACGCCCTGTGTGGCGCCGGTGATCATGGGCCAGGCCGGGTAGACCACCCAGTAGCCCACCGACCAGACGATGGTCGCGTAGAAGATGCCGAGCCACCAGCGCGGCAGCGGCGTGTTGAGTTCGCGAATGCCGTCCCATTCATGGCCGGTCGTGGACACGCCGGTATGGGCGTCCACCTCGTGGTTGTCCTGATGCTCAGCCATGTTCAGTCGTCCTGCAGCGGGGTGCGAGCAGCCTCTTCGAACCGGGCCTTGTTCGACGGCCAGAAGGCGTAGACGCAGACGGCGAGAAAGATGCCGACGAAGTAGAGGAGGCCGGCCGACTGCGCGAAGCGCGCCAGCCATTGGTATGTGGTGTCCATGATGACCTCGCTCAGCGGATGTTGGCTTTGTCGTCGTAGAGCTTGAAGTCGACGAGCGTGCCCAGCACCTGAAGATAGGCGATGAGCGCGTCGGCTTCGGTGATGCGGGCCGGGTCGCCGTCGAAATCGCGGGCCTGGGCCTTGGGATAGCGGGCCTCGAGCTCGCCGGCCTTGGGGTGCTCGGGCGTCGCCTGGGCGCGCAGGTCGGTCGCCGCCTGGGCGATCATCTCGTCGGTGTAGGGCACGCCGCCGCCACGATTGGCGCGCAGCTCGTCGGCGATGTCGTTGAACTTCAGTTCGGTCCTGGCCAGGAAAGGATAGCCCGGCATGATCGACTGCGGCACCAGCGAGCGCGGATCGGCGAGATGGGCGCGCTGCCACTCGTCGGAATACTTGCCGCCGACGCGGGCGAGGTCCGGCCCCGTGCGCTTGGAGCCCCATTGGAAGGGCTTGTCATACATGCTCTCGGCGGCGAGCGAGTAGTGGCCGTAGCGCTCGATCTCGTCGCGCAGCGGCCGGATCATCTGGCTGTGGCAGTTGTAGCAGCCCTCGCGGACATAGATGCCGCGGCCAGCGAGTTCGAGCGGGGAATAGGGGCGCATTCCCTCGACCTTCTCGATCGTGTTCTTCAGGTAGAAGAGCGGCGCGATCTCGACCAGCCCACCGACCGAGATCACCAGCAGCACGCCGATGAGCAGGACGATGGAGTTGGTCTCGAAGATCTTGTGCTTGGCCCAGAGCGACTTGCGCGGGGCCTTGTGTTCGATGCTCGTCATGAGTGGCAATCCTTACTCGGCCGGCACGAGGCTGGGCTGCAGGGGGGTACGGTCCTGGGCGCTCTCGGGCTCGCCGCTGCGGATGGTCATCCAGACGTTGAAGACCATGATCAGCGCGCCGGCCAGGAAGAGCGCGCCGCCGAGCGCGCGGATGACATAGAACGGGTGCATCGCGGCGACCGTCTCGATGAAGGAGTATTCGAGGAAGCCGAGCGAGGTGTAGGCCCGCCACATCAGACCCTGGAGGATGCCCGAGACCCACATCGCCGAGATGTAGAGCACGATGCCGAGCGTCGAGATCCAGAAGTGCCAGTTCACCAGCTTGAGCGAATACAGCTCCTTGCGGTTCCAGAGCCAGGGGACCAGGCAGTAGATCGCGCCGAAGGAGATGTAGGCGACCCAGCCGAGCGCGCCGGAATGGACGTGGCCGATGGTCCAGTCGGTGTAGTGAGACAGCGAGTTGACCGCCTTGATCGACATCAGCGGGCCCTCAAAGGTCGACATGCCGTAGAAGGCGAGCGAGACGACCATCAGGCGCAGCACGGGGTCGGTGCGCAGCTTGTCCCAGGCGCCCGAGAGGGTCATGATTCCGTTGATCATGCCGCCCCAGGAGGGCATCCAGAGCATGATCGAGAAGGTCATGCCCAGCGTCTGCGCCCAATCGGGCAAAGCGGTGTAGTGCAGGTGGTGGGGGCCCGCCCAGATATAGATGAAGATCAGCGCCCAGAAATGGATGATCGAGAGCCGGTAGCTGTAGACCGGCCGGTTCGCGCGCTTGGGCACGAAGTAATACATGATCGCGAGGAAGCCGGCGGTGAGGAAGAAGCCGACCGCGTTATGGCCGTACCACCACTGGAACATCGCATCCTGAACGCCCGACCAGACGATGTAGGATTTCGGCGAGAGGATCGAGACCGGGATGGCGAGGTTGTTGCCGATGTGCAGGACGGCGATGGTGACGATGAAGGCGAGATAGAACCAGTTCGCCACATAGATGTGAGGTTCCTTGCGCTTCGCCAGCGTCATCAGGAAGACCAGCAGATAGACCACCCAGACGATGGTCAGCCAAAGATCGGCATACCATTCCGGCTCGGCGTATTCCTTGGCCTGGCTGACGCCGAGCAGGTAGCCCGTGCCGGCGATGACGATGAAGAGGTTGTAGCCGAGTACCACGAACCAGGGCGAAAGATCGCCCGCAAGACGGGCGCGCGAGGTGCGCTGGACGACGTAAAAGGAGGTCGCGATCAGGACGTTGCCGCCGAAGGCGAAGATCACCGCCGAGGTGTGCAAGGCGCGCAGGCGCCCGAAATTGGTCCAGGGCAGATCGAGATTCAGGGCCGGATAGGCGAGCTGCAGCGCGATGATCAGGCCGACCGTGAAACCGGCGATGCCCCAGAACAGCGAGGCGATGGTGCCGAACTTGACCGGGTCCATGTTGTAATTGGGCCGGCCGTCGATCTCCTGCGGCGCGGGGCCCGTCCCGGCCTTGAAGCAGCGGTTGCCGATCAGGAAGACCGTGCCCAGCGCCGCGGCCATGCCGACCATGGCATGGAAGGCATAGGCGCCGTGATCGGTCTTGGCCGCGATCAGCAGCAGCCCCAGGAAGGCGATCGCCGCGAGCACGATGCCCGCAATCTCGCCCGTCGTCGCCTGTCTGATCGGATTGCCCGTCGTCGCCATGCCCAGCCCCTGCTCACCTTGCGGCGCTGTTCGCGCACGCTATCTGGAGCGAGGCTTAGAGGGGCCGGGGACTGCCAGCTTTGATCAATATCAAGGTGGGCCGGGTACGGGGTGTCGCAGCCTCAGACGACGACGTCACGGGCCGGCAAAGGCTCGCCGCGCGAGACATGCTCGATATTGGCAAACATCCGCGCCACGGTCGGGGCAAAGTTGTCGGCTGCCATCGCCGCGAGATGGGGCGTGACGACGAGATTGTCGAGGCTCAGCAGCGCGCTGTCGGCGGGCAGGGGTTCGGTGGCGAAGACGTCCATCGCCGCGCCGGCGATGACGCGGCTGCGCAGGGCCGTGACGAGATCGGCCTCATTGACGACGCCGCCGCGCGCGACATTGACCAGGATCGCGGTCTGCTTCATCGCAGACAGAGCACGGGCATCGATCAGGCCCGTGGTTTCCGGCGTCAGCGGGCAATGCAGGGAGACGATGTCGGAACGGGCCAGGATCGCGTCCATGGTGGCGTAAGACACGCCAAGCGCGGCCTCCTCGGCGGCGGCGAGCGGCTGGCGCTTGGTGTAGAGGATCGTGCAGCCGAAGCCCTTGAGCAGTTTCGCGACATTCTGGCCGATTGCGCCGAAGCCGACGAGCCCGACCGTCTTGCCAGACAGCATGAAGGTGTCGCCCGGCAGATGTCCCGTGCTCCAATGGCCCTGCTTCAGCGCGGCATGGCTGAAGGCGATGAAGCGCAACGCCGACAGCATCAGCCCCAGCGTGAATTCGGCGACGGGAAGCGCATTGCTGCCGGTGGTCCGGGCCACCTTGATGCCGAGCTCTCGCGCGGTTTGGATATCGATGTTGTCGTAGCCGACGCCCCATTTGTGCAGCAGTTTCAGCTTCCTTGCCGCCCGCAGCAGTTCGCCCGGCACCGCGACCTGGCCGGCGATGGCATAGTCCGCCTCGGCGATGATCTCTTTCATATGCGCGTCGCCGCGCGCGGCGCCATGGGTCAGCGCGAAGCCCGGCGGCAGCAGAGCACGAAGCTTGGCGGCGCGTTCGGGGGTGATCATGTCGAGGAGGACGATGGTTTCGGTCATCGGGCTGTCCGTTGTCAGATCGTGAAGCGGGCGCCCGCGCGGGCGAGACCGCCCGAGATCGCGACGGGTGTGCCGTCGGCGCGCCAGCAGGCGGCGCCGGTCAGCGTGCCGTCCGCGTTGAAGCGGATCGCGTTCATGCCGCCGGCGATCCGCGGCATCCGGACGATGCGGTGGCCGCGCGCGCGCAGCGCCTCGGCGACGGTCTCGGGAAAGGCCTCCTCCAGTTCGAGCACGCCGCCCTCCGTCCAGATCCGCGGCGCCTCCACGGCCTCCTGCAGGCTCATGCCGTGGTCGATCAGGTTGACGATCGCCTGCAGCGCCGAGGGGAAGATGCGCAGCGCGCCGGGCAGGCCGAGGGCGAAGGCAAGCTGGCCGTCCTTGAGCACGATCATCGGCGCCATCGAGGTGAAGACGCGCTTGCCGGGCGCGATCGAAAGCGCGCGGCCGGGATGTGGATCGAAGTTGAACATGTAGTTGTTGGTCAGCATCCCCGTGCCGGGGATCTGGGTGCAGGCGCCGAACAGGCCGTTGATGGTCTGCGTCGCGGTGACGACATTGCCATCGGTATCGGCCACCGTGACATGGGTGGTGTCGGCCGATTCGCCGCCGCCGAGCCCCGTCGTCCAGCTTTGCGCCTTCGCCATGTCGATCAGGGCACGACGCTCGTCCGCATAGGCCTTGTCTATCAGCCGGGCGACGGGGACCGCGACGAAGGCGGGGTCGGCGGTTGCGACCGCGCGGTCGGCGAAGGCGATCTTGAGCGCCTCGGCCAGGAGATGAAGGCCGTCGGGCGAGCCGAAGCCGAGTGCGCCAATGTCGTAGCCTTCGAGGATGTTGAGCATCTGCGCGATGTGGACGCCCGAGGAGGCTGGCGGCGGCGGTCCGAGGATTTCGTGGCCGCGATACTGCCCGCGAATGGGCTCGCGCGTCTCGACCCTGTAGGCGGCGAGGTCATCCTGGCCGATCAAGCCGCCATGGGTGGCCATGAACGCCGTTAGAGCTTGGCCGAGCGGCCCGTCATACAGCGCGGCGGGGCCCGTCTCGGCGATCAGGCGCAGGCTTCTGGCATAATCGCTTTGGGTGAGCCGCGTGCCCGATGGCAGCGCCTGGCCACCGCGCAAAAACAGCGCCGAGAGGCCTGCATCGCGCGAAAGATCGGCGACGTTGTCGGCGATGCAGTTGGAGAGATAGGGCGTCACCGTGAAGCCGCGCTCGGCGAGCCCTATGGCCGGCTGCAACACCTCGGCCAGCGGCAGCGTGCCGAAGCGGGCAAGCGCCTGGCACCAGCCGGCCAGCGCGCCGGGCACCGCGACGGCCCTGGCGCCGACGACATTCTCCCGGTCACGCACGTCGCGCTGCCGGCCGATTTCGTCGGAGAGGCAGTTATACATGTCAGGCGTGGCGCGCGAGGGCGCGGTCGAGAGATTGTCGAGCACGACATGGCGGCCATCGGCCATGCGGATATGGGCGAGCCCGCCGCCGAGAATGCCGACCATCATCGGCTCGACGACGGTCAGCGCAAACAGCGCCGCCACCGCCGCATCGACCGCATTGCCGCCCGCCAGCAGCATCTGGGAGCCTGCGGCCGAGGCGAGCGGATGGTTGGTCACGACCATGCCGCGCGTACCGGTCGCCGGCCTCTTCTCGCAGGTGAAGGGTGTGGCGCGCGAGGTTTGGGCGGCGGCGGCGTTCATGAGCGATGGCTTCCAGGGAGGGGGGCGGGTTTCATCATCGCCGGTTCCTGCGCTGTGGGGGAGGGCTGTTGCGGCATGCCGCGCCCGCGTCAGGTCGAGGCGCGCCCGCAGCCGCGCCGTGACGGGTCGCGATGACGGCCTTGCCTCACATCATGATGATGTGGCGGATGGTACGGCCTTCATTGAGCGCGTCGAAGCCTTCATTGATGCCGTCGAGCCCGCTTTGGCTGGTCATCAGCTTGTCCACCGCCAGCTTGCCGCGCAGATAGAGATCGACGAAGCGGGGGATGTCGCGCATCGGGATGCAGGAGCCGACATAGGACCCCTTGAGCGTGCGCTCCTCGGCGACCAGGCGCGTCGGCGAGAGCGACAGCGTATGGGAGGCGTTGGCGAGGCCCGCCGTGGTGGTGGTGCCGCCGCGCCGCGTGATCTGATAGGCGAGGTCGAGCGCCTTGACCGAGCCGGCCATTTCGAGACCGTGATCGACGCCGCCTTTGGTCGCGGCGCGGATCGCCTCGACGACATCGGGCGCACCGGCATTGAAGCAGTCGGTCGCGCCGAGGTCGCGGGCGATGGCGAGTTTCTCGTCCGAGAGATCGACCGCGATGATGCGCGAGGCGCCGCAGGCCGCCGCCCCCAGCAGCGCGCTCAGGCCCACCCCACCAAGCCCCACCACAGCCACCGTCTCGCCGGCGCGGATTTTGGCCGTGTTGACGGCGGCGCCGACGCCGGTCAGCACGGCGCAGCCGAACAGGGCCGCGATCTCATGGTGAATGTCCGCCTCGAGCTTCACGAGGGAGCGCCGCGAGATGACGGCATATTCGGCAAAGGCGGAGACGCCGATATGGTGATGCACCGCTTTGCCATCGACAGACAGCCGCCGCCCGCCGCCGAGCAGTTCGCCGGCGCCATTGGCCGCATTGCCCGGTTCGCAGAGCGCGGGGCGGCCTTCGCTGCAGGGCGCGCAATGGCCGCAGGACGGCACGAACACCATGACCACACGGTCGCCCGGCCTCAGGTCATCGACGCCCGCGCCCGTCTCGATGACCTCGCCCGCCGCCTCGTGGCCGAGCACCATCGGCACTGGCCGCAGCCGGTTGCCGTCGATCACCGACAGATCGGAATGGCACAGCCCCGCAGCCCTGACCCTGACCAGAACCTCGCCGGGACCGGGCGGCGCGAGATCGACCTCCTCGATCGACAGCGGGCGGCTCTGTGCGAACGGAGCCTGGACCGGACTGGCATTGAGGACGGCGGCGCGGATCTTCATGAGGGGCTTTCTCCTCGACGATGCTGGTGATGCTGGCGTAAGTCCTGCGTCGCCTTCCGCTGCCATCGGGACGCAAAAGCCGCAGCCTGTCAAAGCCTGTGCCGTCGCGATCGGACAGCTTGGCGCACCAGGGTGACGCGGATGTGCCGCTGGTCCACGACACCGTGAGAGACAAGACCATTCAATTGTCGGACAAGACCGTCATGCCGTAAGGCCGCCTCCAGACGAGAAGGCCTGCGATGACGAGCGCGAGACGCCCGAGACAGGGTTCCGTTTGAAGGAGCCCCGCATGGGCAACAGCAGGCCTCAGCTTGGGACTACAGGGCTTGCCAGCGCGGGTGACGGCTGGTTCGAGAGACCAGAGCAGCCCGCGAAGCTCAGAGCCGCGAAGGCCGCAGAGCAGCGCGACCATGATCAGAGGGCGCGTCTTGTCGGTGGTGGCGGCGAGCATCGCTTTCAACTCGTCGCGCGTCGGCATCTCGATATGGGACTGATCGCGCTTGCCGCGCTTTGTCCGGCCGCCGGCCTTCACATGGTTCGCCGCGACGAGCCCCTTCCGCTGCGCCTCTGCGACCAGAGATGAGAGCGAGCCGAGCACGCGCTTGACCATTGCAGCCGAGCGGCCGTCCGCGGTGAGTTAATCACGGAAGGCGGCGACGGCCGGCGCGGTCAAGCGGGAGAGCTTCGTCGCGCCGATGCGCGGCACGATGTGGAGATCGAGATGCTGGCGGTAGCCGCGGATCGTGGTGCGCTCCAGGCCCTCGGCCTCGCAGCGGGTTATCCACAGGTCGCCGGCTTTCTCAACGGTGATAGAGTCCCGGTCATGGGTGTGGGTGCCTGCCGCCACCTCAGACCGGGCTTGCACCGACCAAGCGTCGGCTTCGCGCTTCGTCCCGAACTGCTTTGCCCAACGCTTCCCGGCGGCGTCGAGATAGTCGACGAGCCAAGCGACGCGGCCACTAGGTAGGGTACGCTTGCGGATCGAGGCCATCTGTTTTTGATTCCGCTTGAAGGTACTGATTACGTCATCTCACACTCATCGTGTTTTTTCCACACGGTTCGTTCATTTTTTTGTTGCAGCACAAACAAACGTGCGTTATACGCACGTTGTCGCGGAGATTTCATGGCCTCGATCGGAAAACTGGTCAGCGCGATTGCCGAGATTGAAGGGCTAGACGAGGGGGCGGTTAAACTGATCGCTCGGTATGCCAGGGAAGCTGGGTACATCTCGCAAGGCTCGTACGGCCCTGGCGCTGCGAGGATGACACCGCGCGACGCCGCACACCTCCTAATCGCGGTCAATGCAAGTGCATTGGCTAAAGACGTCGCGAGAACTTTGAAAGACTACTGCGGGCTACGCTGGAAGCGGCAAAAGTGGCTTGTCGACGACGAATTAGAGGATGCTCGGGATGACCCGTTCAAATCAATTTTTGCTGAAGGGGCAGAGTTAGCGAGGGTTCTCGAGGATCTGATATTGCTCGCAACGCCGATTTTTCAGCCGAAGTCGATCTTAGAAGAATTCTTCCTCGATGATCGCATGCGGATGACGATTGAATGGCGGCGACCTTATCCAAGTGTCAGCTTCAGCGTTACGTGCATAGACTATCCAGACAACGAAGATGAAAAGCCGATCCATGAAGAAATAGAGCAAGGCGGTTTCTTTATCAGCGGTCCGGCATCTCAACCTTTATCCGATCGTGTGGACGAAGTTTCCATATCCCATAGAACCTTGATCGCCGTGGGCAAAGTCCTGGCGATCTAGCTAGGAGACTACCATCATAACGACCACTGCAACGCGCCCGTCGGGCGCGAGCGGCGAAGCCTTGCCTTCACTGTCCGATGACCTGCTGCACGGGGCGAAGGCGATCTCGCTCTTCATTTACGGCTCCGCCTACGAGACGAGCACGCGCCGCATCTACCATGCGGTCGACAAGCTCGGCCTCCCGACCTTCCGGATGGGCTCGACCATCTGCGCTCGTCGCTCTTCGATCCTGAAATGGATCGAGCGCCAGGAAGCGGCATAGGGGAGGGCGCCATGAACAAGAAAACCAAGGCGGCTGCCGCCACCATGCGGCCCGTGCAGCGCCCTGTGTCAGAGGCGCTGTTGCTGGCGAAGTGCGAGATCGGGCGGGCCAAGTGCTTCGCTCACGTACTGGAGCGACTGGCCGACAGCCTGGACGATCGCAAAGATGCCGATGCGATGTCGGTGGTGATCGAGGGCCTTTGGGCCTGCCTCAATGATGCCGAGGCCCGGGTCGGCTCGGAACTGCCTGCGATTTGGGCTGCGTAATGGCCGCCAGTCTCCGCCTCGACAGGCGAGAGGCGACCGTCATGCTCGACGAGGTTCTCGCCGATCTGCGCCGCGCCGGCATCTTGCCGACGCCGCTAAACATCATCGCGGCCGCGACCGATCGGACCCGAGACGACAGTCTGGTCCAGGCCGTCGTCATTGCCGCAGAGCGCCGACACGTCAGGGAGGTGAAGCTATGAGCGCACGCATCGTTCCCTTCCCCAGGGTCCGTAACCGCGAGTTCATCCGGCGCCATGCTCGCCGGATGTGCGAGATGCGCCAGGATAAGGGCGAGGCGCACCTGCAGCGCCTTCTCAATCAGCAGATGGAGACGATGCGCCGGCGCGGGATTCCCGAGCCGGTGATCATCGACGAGGCGCGCGCGGTCGAATGCGCCATCCGCGCCGAACTCTGGCGGGTGGTGATTTTCGAAGGCGGTGCCGCGTGAGCCGCCGCCGCAAGCAGGCCGAGCGGCCGGATCGAGATCGAGATTGACGGCGTCGTGGTGCGTGTCGGAACCGGTGCGAGCCCCAAGACGATTGCCGCGGTGATCGGCGCGTTGAAGGGTGGCTCGTGATCGGCCCGACCGGCGCGGTCCGCGTCATGATCGCAACGAAGCCGGTCGACTTCCGCAAGGGAGCGGAGGGCCTGGCCGCGCTGGT
>NZ_LJHQ01000081.1 GCF_001295925.1 Allobosea sp. AAP35
TTTCATCCTTCGAAAGCCCGGCTCCCCGGTCAATTCCCTGTCGTCACACTATCCGCCTCAAGGGGCGCACTCCAGTTGTCAGAGGGCCCTCGCTGTACTGCGGTCGATCCGGGAGGAAGGCACGGCATCATGGAGCTGGCTTCCTTGACTTAGCAGAAAAAACACAGGGTCGCTCCAATCCGGCTCTGTCGCCGGCCGCGAGTGTGTCGGCGAGCCGCCCGGCTTACAGGAGTACCAGGAAGCCAGGCACCATCCTGTCTCACAGAGGGCGTCCAGCAGCTGCGGGAAAGGCACCGCGACGGAAGCCGCCACCGCTGTCGCGCAGCAGGGTCTGGATCATGGTGAGATCTCCGCGCTAGTCGGAGTGATCGCGTTCGCAGCCGCCTGCACGGAGACCGGCATGCATGGGCTGAGCTAGGGCTGAACCTCCGAGCCCGACCTGGAAGCGGTCGCGGTCCCAACGCATCCGTCGAAGAGCCATCGCGGAGCCGCGCCGAATCGTGCGCCTGCGCGCCACAGACAATTTGCCGGGGTCGTAAAGCGGCCGACCGGCGATAGCTTACGAAAAGTTAATTTATAGCGGATCATTATAGGGCGGGGAGAGTCGGTCGGTTGTGTCGTTCGGGCGTAAGTTCTTAGCGCAGCGCCAGGTATCAGCAGATGGACGACATATCCTACACCATCCCACAAGTGATCGATCGCATTCGGCACCGCGTGGCCGTCGGCGCTCCGATCGCGGCGTTCGCCTTGATCGTGACGGGGATTCTTCGCTTTATGTGATGGCCGTGTGTCCATTGGCCAGCAGCAGCTCTGAGGCGGACACAACCATCAAAGACCTCTGCTGAGGAGCCACACGACGGCATTCCTGGACCTGCCGCCGGCGGCGTCCTCCCGGGATGACCCTAAGCAAAGCGTTGCATGCTGCGCTTTGGCCAGCGTCGGATCGCGGGCAAGAGTAGCCTTCTGAGCCCGTCCTGCGCGATGTGTTGATGCGAAGATCAGCTGCGAACCACACGCGGCCGGCCGGACCGATCCTAACGGATCTTGATCACGCCACCGGAGGCGAGCCCGTATCTGGCCAGAGCGTCGGCTGTCAGCTGTCGCTGGAGTTCGATCGTCGATCCGGCCGGAACAAACTGGTCCCGCTGAAGGATCCGCTCAGCAAGCGCTGGGGTCGAGGCCGCGACAACAAAGACCTGGATGCCTCCCTGCCCCCGAGACGTCACCGCAAACTGAAAACCCTGCACTGCCATCGCGGCCTCCTCGTCGGGTTCGCTCTTATCATCCGACCGTCAACTTTTGGTATCGAAGCGTGCAGCGACGTCCTCCCATGACCCGGCAGCTTCCTGTTCGTCGCTAGGTTTAGGTACGGTCCCCGCATGGGAGCGGGTTGAATCTTCCAAGTTCGATCGTGCCCACCCCAAGCCAGGAGCGCGAGCGACGGCTCGATACGAGGCGCAAAGAGGGTATCATCCCCAGCCATTTTTGCGCACGCGGTCGGCGAAGGCCCCCTGATCGGCTGAGCCGAACTCACGTGCGGCCTCGCACAGGATCGCCCAGACCGCATTCTCGACCCTAACCAGATCATTTTGGACGTTGCGGCGCGCTGCGAGGAGCCAGCACCACAACGCGAGCTCCAAGCCGCTCATGACGGACCAGATTGCCACTGACGTGGCGCGCGACCCAGCGCCTCGGCTCGAAGCGGAAGGCCTTAATCCACCATGATCGGGCAAGCCTGCTGAGGAGCACAGGTTCGCCCGTCCTCGTGGTCACACCCGTCACATCGGTCACATCGGTCACCTTGTCGAAAAGGCTCGATCAGGTCATTGGCGCGGATCGAGACCGCTCAAGCCGATCAGATTGCGCCTCGCTCCCAACCCCCTGACCAGCCAAAGGCCAGACCGCTCAAGAACGACCCACGATCTGCTGAAGCAGGCCGGCGTCGGACATGTTGACCGGTGCGGTCGAGGCATCAGCTCGTCGACTTGGCATCAGCTCCGTCGACAGCGCCATGATCCGAGATCTGATCGCCCCCTTTTCACCGGAGTGACTTGAAGATGAGAGCGGCGTTCAATCCGCCGAAAGCAAAGGAATTCGACATGGCGACGGCAATCGGCATGGACCGGCCGACATTGGCAATGCAGTCGATGTCGCATTCGGGGTCGATCGCATCGAAATTGGCCGTCGGAGGAGCCATCGAGCGCTGCATCGCGAGTACGGTCGCAACAGCCTCGAATGCCCCGGCGGCTCCCAGCGAATGACCCGTCACGGCCTTGGTCGAGGACAAGGGCGGCAGAGGTGTACCTGCGAACAGGTGGTTCAATGCCAACACTTCCGTCCTGTCATTGGCACGCGTTCCCGTTCCATGCGCGTTGACATAGGCGAGATCCCCGGGCCCGAGACCCGCATCGGCGAGGCACAAAGCCATGGCCCGCTCCATGCCTCCCGCATCGGGAGACACCAGGTCGCCGGCATCGGCGCTGAAGCCGAACCCTGCCGCCTCCACGGAGGCGTGAACACCGCGCTTTCGCGCGTGCTCTTGTGTCTCGAGCACGACGATGCCGGCACCTTCTGACAGCATCAGCCCATTGCGTCCCGCGGCAAAGGGACGGCAGGCCGTCCGCGACATGATCTTCATGGCGTCCCAGGCTAGTAGGGTCCCTGCCGATAGAGGCGCCTCGGTTCCACCGGCGATGATGATATCGGCAGCCCCCGCTCGCAGCATCTGAATCGCAACGCCGATGGCGTGGTTTGCCGATGCGCAGGCGCTGGAGGTCACGAAACTAGGCCCGGCTGCACCCGTGGTCATAGAGACCCAGCTGGCTGAAGAGCTGACCATGACCTTGGGCACCGTCATCGGCGGTGGTCGTTTTTTCAGCAGGTGCAACCGAGAGTATTGTTCGTCAACCGTACACTGCCCCCCGGCGGCGTTCCCCAAAATAACCCCAACGCGGTCGGGGCGCGGAAAACCCTCGCCAAGGCCTGCCGCAACGAGCGCCTGCCGGGCTGCCGCGATGGCAAACAGGGCGTTGCGGTCACACATCGAAGCCGAGACCGTCAGGCCGGCCATGAAATCGCTGTCACGAACTTCAGCCACGCACAGTCCCCGTCCCGGCAGCGCCGATGCCTCCGCAAAGGCTGCCGAGCCGGCCAGCAACGATCGCCAGAAGGTGTCGACATTGCATCCGACGGGAGAGACGATACCAAGGCCCGAAACGACGACGCGCGTCATGCCGCGCGACTATCCGCCAGCAGGTTGTCAATCGCGCGACGCAGATCGTCGATGGTCTTGACGTCGTTGATGTTGGTGTTCGCATTGAAGCCGATGTCGACGCTGAAGCGATCTTCGATCATGAAGACCAACTCGACGAGGTCGAGCGAGTCGAAACCGATTTCCTCCAATGTCGTCAGAGGGCTCCAAACGTCTTGCAAAATGGCTTCGCGGTTCCGCGCCCGGTTCTCAGCGACAACATCTCTCAACAAAGCGATCAGCAGATCGTTTGTAATGCAAGACACCTCGGTCGACATGTTGGAACGGTCTCGGTCAGGGGAAAGATCGCAGACGGTCAGCGATGCGAACGCCGGCCACGTACAGAAACCAAAGCCCCACGAACGTCAACATAGGCAGCTGTCGAGCGACATTCGGAACTGACCCCTTTTCGTCACGAAGACCTGACCCCCATGCCGATTGCCCTTCAGACGGTTGCGGGTTGACGCGTCGCAGCGGCCTTTTGCAAAAGGCCGCTGCGAGCCTTTTTGCGGAGCCGATAACTGTCTCCGCGGATGGTGATGACGAGGCTGTGGTGGAGCAGCCGATCGAGGATCGCCGTGGCCACGACAGGATCGCAGAAGACCGAGCCCCATTCTCCGACGGTGCGGTTTGATGTCAGAGCATGGCTCCGCGCTCATAGCGGCGGCTGATGAGCTGGAAGAACAGATGCGTGGCGTAGGGCTCGAACAGCAGATGGCCGAGTTCATCGACGATCAGCAGCTTCCGCTTGGCGTAGTGGGTCAGCTTCTCCTCAAGCCGCCCTTCGTCATGGGCCTTGGCCAGTTGCGCGACCAGCGTCGTCGC
>NZ_LJHQ01000082.1 GCF_001295925.1 Allobosea sp. AAP35
CTGGACGGTTCGAAGAACCTCGCATCCATCGGGGTTTCGTGATTCTCTGGCTGCTCGAAGCAGGGGGAGAGCGCGATGGCGGGGATGCCGGGCTTTTTCGATGTCGACGAGCGGCTGAAGCGGCTGAGCGAACTTGGCGATCAGCTTGAGGCCTACGCCCAGGCCGTCGATTTTGAAGCCTTTCGGTCGGAGTTGGAGAAGGCGCTGGCGTATGCGACCGGCGCCAAGGGCGGCCGCCCGCCCTATGATCCGGTGTTGATGCTGAAGATCCTGGTCATCCAGGCCGCCAACGGCTTATCGGACGAGCGGGCCGAGTTCCTGATCAGCGACCGGCTCTCCTTCATGAGGTTCCTCGGACTTGGCCTGTCCGATCGTGTCCCGGACGCGCGGACGATCTGGCTGTTCCGGGAGCGCCTGACGAAGGCGGGTGCGATCGAGCCGCTTTTTGCCCGCTTCGAGACGATGCTGCGCGAGGCCGGCTACATCGCCATGGCCGGACAGATTGTTGATTCCAGCCTGGTTGCGGCACCAAGGCAGCGCAACACCAAAGAGGAGAAGGACGAGATCAAGGCTGGGCGCATTCCCCAGGCCTGGACGGAACGTCCAGCCAGGCTCAGGCAGAAGGACCGTGACGCGCGCTGGACAGTCAAGTTCACCAAGGCCAGGCCGCAGGCGGACGGCACAATGCCGCCGGTCGACATCGCCGTTCCCGCCTTCGGCTATCAAAACCATATCGCAATCGACCGCGAGCATGGCCTGATCCGTCGCTGGCTGGTGACGGATGCGGCCGCCTATGAGGGTGCGCGGCTGCGCGAGGGCCTGCTCGATCCCACCAACACGTCCAAGGCTGTCTGGGCCGATAGCGCCTATCGCTCCGCAGCCAACGAGGACTTCCTCGAAAAGCACGGCTTCGTCAGCAAGATCCATCGCAAGAAGCCCAAGGGCAGACCCATGCCGGAGGCGACGCGGCGCGCCAACAACGCGAAGTCGAAGGTCCGCTCTCGCGTCGAGCATGTCTTCGCGCAGCAGAAGGCGAGAATGGGTCTCTTCGTGCGAACCATCGGTATTGCCAGGGCCAAAACCAAAATCGGCATCGCCAATCTCGCCTACAACATCCGCCGGCTCGTCTGGCTCAACAGAACAGCAGTGGCATAACCGACGTCAGCGCCAACCGACGCCCGCGACACGCGCACTGCACGCTTCAACGCCGAGCCGACCTCCGGCCACAGACCTCTGTGCTACGCCGGGAATGCCAAGCCCCCACGGAAAATGACGTTCTTCGAACTGTCCA
>NZ_LJHQ01000083.1 GCF_001295925.1 Allobosea sp. AAP35
CGTCATGGCGGGCAACAGGGAGGGAGCGGCCAGCGCCTTGAACACCGCCGCCGTCTCGACGGGGACGCCCGGATTGACCAGCAGCGCGAACAGTGGCGGCAGGGTCAAAGGCCGGCCGAGGCGCTCGCCGATACCGGACATAATGCGCGCGCGGGAGGCCAGACAGACCGGCACATCGGCGCCGACCGTGGCGGCGGCGCGCAGGAGTGCGGAATCGTCGGCGGCAAGCCCGTTGAGCCGCGCCAGCAGGCGAAGCGCGGCGGCAGCATCGGCCGAGCCGCCGCCGATCCCCGAGGCGACCGGCAGGCGCTTGACCAGGTGAAAGCGGCCGGTGCGGAGCGGGCCGGTCTTGGCTTCAAGTGCACGCGCCGCGCGCAGGATCAGATTGGTGTCGTCGGCGGACAGCCCCTGCCCGCGCGGACCGTCGATCGTCAGGGCAAGTTCAGGGCTGGGTTCAAGCGAGAGCGTGTCGCCCGCGCCGGCGAAGGCGACGAGGCTTTCGAGCTCGTGATAGCCGTCGGCGCGGCAGCCCAGCACGCGCAATGTCAGGTTGACCTTGGCGCGGGCGCGGGTGGTGAGGGGGGCTTCAGGCGGCAACACGACAGCCATCCCCAACGGCAAAGATCACAGCGGAAGACGGGCGATCCGGATTGCCATCACCAGCACCGTGATTCCGGGCGAAGCGCAGCGGAGACCCGGAATCCATCATCGAGCGCCGTCGAGTCCTATGATGGATTCCGGAGCGGCGCCGCTTTCGCGGCTTGTCCGGAATGACGGAGAGGGTCTTCGCAACGACAGCTAGCTCAGCCGCCATCCTTCTTCGGTTCGGCCGGGTCTTTCGGCTCGATCGCGTTGGCGTTGGGGCCATCTTCCATGCCGCGCTCGATCTTGCGCTTGATCTTGACCAGATCCTCGGGCTCGGGATTGAGGTCGCGGGCGTGGTTCCACTGGAAACCGGCCTCGAGCTTGCGGCCCGTCTTCCAGTAGACGTCGCCGAGATGGTCGTTGATGACCGGATCGGAGGGGCGCAGTTCCATGGCGCGTTCGAGTTCGCGCGTCGCCTCGGTGTAGCGGCCCAGGCGGTAATAGGCCCAGCCGAGCGAATCGGTGATGTAGCCATCGCGCGGGCGCAGTTCGACGGCGCGGCGCAGCATGTCGAGCGCCTCGTCGAGCTTGAGATGCTGATCGACCAGCGAATAGCCGAGATAGTTCAGGACCAGCGCGCGCTCGCGGCCAAGCGGCTCGGGCAGGAGTTCGAGCGCCTTGCGCAGATCGGCCTCGGCCTCGGGCCAGCGCTTGATGCGCTCACGGGCGATGCCGCGGAAATAGAACAGATCCCAATTGGCGCGGCCGGGCGAGGCGATCTTGGCGATCGCCTTGTCATAGGTGTCGGCGGCCTCCTGGAACATCTTGCGCGAGCGATAGATGTTGCCGAGCGCCGAGAGCGCATCGACATCGTTAGGGCGCTCCGCGATCAGGCTGGTGAGGTGCTTCACCGCCTCTTCGGATTTGCCGAGATTTTCGAGCGCGAGCCCGGCCTGGATTTCGGCATTGGGACGCAGCGGCGAGGTCGCCGGCATCTTTTCATAGACCGCGACCGCATCCTCGGGCTGGCGGGCGCGCTCCAGGATGTCGCCCAGCGTGAGGATGGCCAGGTCGTGATTGGGGTCGAGATAGATCGCCAGCCGCAGATAGAGGAGCGCCGCGGCTTCGTCGCCCTGGCGGTTGCCGGCGCTGGCAAGCCCGTAGAGCACCTCGGCCGCGCCCTGCTGGGCGTTGCCGACCTGGCGCGGCGGGGCCTGCTTCGCGGCGACCTTGGCCAGCCCGTCGCGAACGATGGGGTGATTGGGCAACAGCCGGTCGAACTCGCCATAGGTCGTGGCGGCGGCTTCGAAATCGCCATTGCGCGCCTGCATGCGAGCCCAGAGATCGACCAGGCGCAGCGTGGTCTTTTCCGAATCATAGGCGCTCTTGAGGCGCTTCTCGGCGTCGGCCTTGCGGCCGGCGGCATCGAGAATCAGGCCGGCGTGATAGTCGCGGAAGAGGTTGTAGGAAGCCTCGCCCTTCAACCGCTCGAGCGTCTCGATGGCGCGGGTGGTCTGGCCCGAACCGAGATAGGCCCAGGCCGAGAGCAGCGTCGCGGTGATGTCGGCCGCGCGGCCGCGCCCGCCACGCTGGAGATGGTTGCGCGCGGTCTGGTAGTTCTTCTGCTTCAGCGAGCGGATGCCCGCGGCCAGCTGCGCCAGGCCGTTGCTGGGGTCGCGCTGGATCAGGCGGTCGGCGGCGCGAAACGCGTCCGACATGGCGCCATCGGCCAGAAACGCGACAAAAGCCCGCTCCAGCAGATCATTGTTTTGCGGATCGCCCTTGATCGCCTCGCGCAGGAAGACAGACGCCGCGCCGAGATCGCGCCCGGCCCCTGCGACGATCGCGGCGAGGTAATTGCCCTCGAGGCTCTCGGCGGGATCGAGCTGCTCAGTGCTACGAGGGGTCGCGCCCTGAGCGAGGGCCGCGGCCGGCTGGGCCAGCAGCAATGCCAAGGCGGCCGCCGTGAGCGCGCCACGGCTGTTCATTCGAAATACCACGACTGCCATTCTCCCTGCGTCCGCCGCCACGATCGCCGCGGGAGGCGTGGTCATTCAGCGCGACCGTGACCGCTTCGCGTAAGCTCCCAAGATGGCCGTTTCCAGGCAGCCCGGCAAGCCTTCGCCGGCCGATGCCCGGGCTTCGTAGCCGGCATGCCACAGTGGCGCGAAACCGCAGGGCGCCGTAGCGTAAACTCGATTTTCTTATCGTTATGACAGGATGGATGACGTTACGTTGCTTGGGTCCACGCCCGACATTGTGATTCGAACAGGATATCCCTCATGAAGAAGCTCGTTCTCAGCCTCGCAGCCGTTGCTCTGCTCGCCGGGTTCGCCGCCGGTTGCGCCCAGCCGCAGAAGCCGACCCCGGCCGTCACCCGCAAGGGCTGATCCGGCCTCCCTGCCGGTCCTTAACGCCAAAAAAAGGGGGCCTGCCACGATCGGCAGGCCCCTTTTTTATCGTTTCATCGCAGGCGCGATGGCGCCGATCACATATTCGCGTAGCCGGGACCGCCGCCGCCCTCGGGCACCGTCCAGGTGATGTTCTGGGCCGGGTCCTTGATGTCGCAGGTCTTGCAGTGGACGCAGTTCTGCGCGTTGATCACGAAACGCGGATCGGTCTTTGCATCCGCATCCTTGTAGACGACCTCGTAGACGCCGGCCGGGCAGTAGAGCCGCGCGGGCTCGCCATAGAGCGGCAGGTTCTTGTCGATCGGGATCGACGGGTCGGTCAGCTTCAGATGGGCCGGCTGGTCCTCCTCGTGATTGGTCGAGGAGAGGAAGACCGAGGACAGCTTGTCGAAGGTGATCTTGCCGTCGGGCTTCGGGTAGACGATCGGCTTGACCTCGCTCAGCAGCTTCAGCGTCGCATGGTCGGGCTTGCCGTGCTTCATCGTGCCGAAGGGCGACCAGCCGAAGAGTTGGTTCAGCCACATGTCGATGCCGCCAAGGCCGATGCCAAGCAGCGTGCCGTATTTCGACCAGAGCGGCTTGACGTTGCGCACGGGCTTGAGATCAGCGCCGATGGCGCTCTCGCGCCAGCTCGTCTCGATCTCGACGACCTCGTCATGCGAGCGGCCGGCCGCCAGCGCGGGCACGAGCTTTTCGGCCGCGAGCATGCCGGAGACGACGGCGTTGTGGCTGCCCTTGATGCGCGGCACGTTGACGAAGCCCGCCGCGCAGCCGATCAGCGCGCCGCCCGGGAAGGTCAGCTTCGGAACCGACTGCCAGCCGCCCTCGGTGATGGCGCGCGAGCCGTAGGAGAGGCGCTTAGCCCCGTCGAACAGGTCCTTGATCAGCGGATGGGTCTTGAAGCGCTGGAACTCATCGAAGGGCGAGAGCGTCGGGTTGGTGTAGTTGAGATGGATGACGAACCCCACCGAGACCAGGTTGTCGTCGAAGTGATAGATGAAGGAGCCGCCGCCTGTGGTGCCGTCGAGCGGCCAGCCGAAGGAGTGCTGGACCCGGCCCTTGACGAACCTCTCCGGCGCGACCTGCCAGATCTCCTTGAGGCCGATGCCGTATTTCTGGGGCTCGCGGCCTTCATCGAGGCCGTATTTGCGGATCGCGATCTTGGCGAGCGAGCCGCGCACGCCCTCGCCCAGCAGCGTATAGCGGCCGCGCAATTCCATGCCGCGCGTATAGCGCTCCGAGACCGTGCCGTCCTTGGCGACGCCCATGTCGCCGGTGGCGATGCCGACGACCGCGCCCTCTTCGTTGAAGAGCAGTTCGGCGGCGGCGAAACCCGGATAGATCTCGACGCCGAGCGCCTCGGCACGCGCCGCAAGATACTTCGTCACGAGGCCGAGCGAGCCGACGAAATTGCCGTGGTTGTTCATCAGCTTCGGCATGCCGAAATTGGGCAGGCGGATGCCGTTGGGCTCCGTCAGGAAGTAGAAGATATCCTCGCTGACCTCCGTGTTCAGGGGGCGAGCGTCGTCCTGGCGCCAGTCGGGCAGGAGCGCGTCGAGGCCCGTTGGGTCGATCACCGCGCCCGAAAGAATGTGCGCGCCGACCTCGGCGCCCTTCTCGACCACGACGACGGAAACGGTCTCGTCGAGCTGCTTGAGACGGATCGCGGCCGCCAGCCCGGCGGGGCCGGCGCCGACGATGACGACGTCGTAATCCATGCTTTCGCGCGGTTCGGCCCGTGCCTGTTCGAGATCCATCCTGCCCTCCGAAAGCCTGCTCTCGAGACCCGCCTTCGGCCTCGAACCAATTAGTTTATATGTAAACAATCCCACTTGCCGCTTCAAGGCGGCGGGGTGGACACTCTGGAAACCCTCTATCCAAGCGTGGGGTTCAATTTGCAACCGGGCAGCGACCGTGCGGCGCTCCAGGACACAGGCCGGCGCCTCGCTTCTACCTCCCCCCGCTTGCGGTGGGAGGGCCGGGGTGGGGGGCAGTGCCGCCGGGTGAGACGATTCAGGACCGTGCTCCGACTTTCCGGCCCCCCACCCTAACCCTCCCCACCGCAAGCGG
>NZ_LJHQ01000009.1 GCF_001295925.1 Allobosea sp. AAP35
CCCCACCCTAACCCTCCCCACCGCAAGCGGGGGGAGGGAATCGGCGCCGACTGCACGAAATGGCGTGAGCGATGGCTTCGACAGCGGCTCGCGAAGTCACCGGCTCCCGTGATAGACACGCCGACGATGTCCCTCACCCTTGTGCCCTCCCCCGCCGAACTCGTCGCCTGGTATGCCGACATGGGCATCACCGAGGCCCTGGACGAGACGACGCATGACCATTTCGCGGCCCCGGAGCCCGCGAGCGAACCTTCGCGTCCGCGCCCGACGCTGCCGCCGCGCGCCGGCCAGGGACCCGCAGCCGAGGCTCGCCCCAACGCCGCCGCCGCGACGGCGCCCGAGGATGCAGCCCTTAGCGCGCGGGTGCTGGCCCGGGAGGCTGCGACGCTGGAGGCGCTGAAAGAGGCGCTGGCGCGATTCGAGGGCTGCGCGCTGAAGGCGACCGCAAAGAACCTCGTTTTCGCGGATGGCAACCCGCAGGCCCGCGTGATGATCGTCGGCGAGGCGCCCGGTGGTGACGAAGACCGCGTCGGCCTGCCCTTCGTCGGGCGCTCGGGGCAGTTGCTCGACCGGATGCTGGGCGCGATCGGGCTCGACCGCAAAACCGATGTCTACATCGCCAATCTGCTGCCCTGGCGGCCGCCGGGCAACCGCACGCCGACGCCACAGGAGGTCGCGATCTGCCTGCCCTTCATCCAGCGCCAGATCGCGCTCGCCAACCCCGACATTCTGGTCTGCGTCGGCGGCCCGGCGGCACAGGGCCTGCTGGGGCTCACCGGCATCCTCGCGTCGCGCGGCAAATGGTCCGAATACGACACCGGCACGCGGCGCATCCGGGCGCTGGCGACGCTGCACCCGGCCTATCTGCTGCGGCAGCCTTTGCAGAAGCGGCTGGCCTGGCGCGACATGCGGACGCTGAAGGCTGCGCTCGATGCTCTGGGCGCGCCGGAACCGGCGCCGACGGCGCGGGTTGACTGACGGCTTGAGTTCCGGCCCGCTCTGCTTAGAGATTGCCGGCAGGGTTACGGGGACGATGCCATGCAGTGGGAAGATTACCGCCAGTCCGACAATGTCGAGGATCGGCGCGGCGGCGGCGGCGATTTCGCCGGTCTGCCCGGTGGGCGCGGCGGGCTGGGCATCGGCACCATGGTCGTGCTCGGGCTGGTGGGCTGGGCGCTGGGCATCGATCCGCGCCTGCTGATCGGCGGGGCGGAACTGATCGGCGGCATCGGCGGGCGCCAGGCGCCGACGCAGGAGACGCGGCGCTCGTCTGGGCCTCCGCAGGACGAGATGGGGCGCTTTGTCTCGGCCGTGCTGGCGCAGAACGAGGACGTCTGGACCAAGCTTCTGCCGCAGCAAGCCAACCGCCGCTACGAGCCGCCGCGTCTGGTGATCTTCGACCGAGTCTCGAGCTCGGCCTGCGGCACGGCGCAGTCGGCGATGGGGCCGTTCTACTGCCCGCCCGACAAGCGCGTCTATCTCGACCTCTCCTTCTTCCAGGAGATGCAGCGCAAGCTCGGCGGCGGCGGCGATTTCGCCTATGCCTATGTCATCGGCCACGAGGTCGGCCACCATATCCAGAACTTGCTCGGCATCCTGCCCAAGGCCAATCAGCTGAAGCAGCGCTCCTCCGAGCGGGAGGCCAATGCGATCTCGGTTCGTGTCGAATTACAGGCCGACTGCTTCGCCGGCGTCTGGGCGCACAACATCCAGGCGATGGGCCGCATCGACCAGGGCGATATCGAGGAGGCGCTGCGCACGGCCGCAGCCATCGGCGACGACATGCTGCAGAAGGCCTCGCGCGGTCAGGTCGTGCCGGATTCCTTCACCCATGGCTCGGCCGCCCAGCGCCAGCGCTGGTTCACCACCGGCCTCAAGACCGGCTCGATGCAGAGCTGCGATACCTTCAAACCGGCGCAGGTCTGATCGGAAGGTCAGGCGGCTTCCCACTCGCGATCAAGACGGCATGGCCTGCAGGCGCCACCGATGGCAAGCAGCCGGCCGTGCTACCCCGCTGAACGCCTGCGCCTGGCGCATGGCCGCTGGTCCGCTGCTGGCTCCCGTTCGACATCATCGGATTGCTTTGGCGTGATCGCGATCAGCGGCGGCTGACGACCCTGTGTGTCTCACGCCGAATCTCGCTAGTTTTTGGTGTTCGGCAGGACTTGAACCGTCGGCAGTTTCCCGCTCTGGGCGGCTGAAACAGAGGCTATGCCCCCGGCCGCCGCGGCGGCCCGAGCGGCCATGAGCCGGCTCGAAAAAGCATATTCGATTGCTTCAATAAATCGTTAACAATCCGTCACCTGCGGCGCCTAGCCAAGCGCGTCGCCGAGCCGTGTCTGGGGCCGGATCGGCCGATCCCATCAGCTCCGTTGCCCATTGTTGCGACGCCGCGTCGTAGCCCTATGCCTAAAGGACCATCTCATGTCTGACATCACGATCTATGGCCATCGCGGCACCAATCCGTACCCCGATCACACCCGTGAAGCTCATCTCTGGGCCGCCAACTGGGGCGCCGATTCCATCGAGCCGGATCTTTGGCTCACCAAGGACGGCGTGCTCGTCGTCAGCCATGACAACCACAACTATTCCAACCTCACCTATGCCGAAGCCAAGGCCATCGAGCCCGCGCTGCAGACCTTCGGCGAGGTCATCGAGCTGGTGAAGGCGATGTCGATCGAGACCGGTCGCCAGCTCAGCATCATTCCCGAGACCAAGAACACCAATTACGCGACCAGCGAAGCCGTCATCAAGGAGCTGATCGCGCATGACTTCCTCGACCCGACCCGGGTTGTGATCCAGAGCTTCGCCTCTGCAAACCTACAGATGCTGCACAACACGATCATGCCGCAATACGGCGTCGACCTGCCGCTCGCCTTCCTGGGCTACAGCATGGCGAACCTGGCCCAGGTCGCGACCTACGCCGACATCATCGCCCCCCATCAGAGCGTCATCACGGCAGCCGGTGTCGAAGCCGCCCATGCGCTGGGGCTGAAAGTCGTCGGCTGGACCGTCATCGGAACCGAGGCCCAGATCAAACGGCTGATCGACATGGGCGTCGACGGCGTCTTCGTCGACGAGACCAACACGGCCCGCACCGCTCTCGCCAACCTGAACGGCGTCAAGGTCGGCTACGGCACGGAAGGTGACGACGAGATGACCGGCACCGCCGGCGCCGACCTGATCTATGCGATGGCGGGCGACGACACGATCGACGCCGGCGAAGGCGACGACGAGGTCTATGGCGACGGCGGCGACGACGTCATCGACGGCGGCTCCGGTAACGACACGCTCTATGGCGGCGCCGGCGACGACGCGCTGATGGGCGGCGAAGGCAACGATGTCCTGGTCGGCGGCGTCGGCGACGACGAAATCGACGGCGGCGAAGGCATCGACACCGTCTCCTACCTGGTCGGGCTCAGTGACACCGCCGGTGTCACGGTCAACCTCGCCGACGGCACCGCCGATGGCGACGAGGCCGGCTCCGACACGCTCATCGGCATCGAGAACGTCATCGGCGGCCTCGGCGACGACACGCTGATCGGCGATGACGGCGCCAACATCCTCGACGGCAGCGCCGGAAACGACACGATCAACGGCGGCGCCGGCGACGATGTCATCATCGGTGGCGCCGGCAATGACGTCATCGACGGCGGCGCCGGCTTCGACACGCTCGACCTTTCGGCCGCGACCGGCGCGATCAGCGTCAACTTCACGGCGGGCACGGCCAGCGCCGCCGGCATCGGCACCGACAGCTTCTCCAACATCGAGAAGCTGGTCTTCGGCGCCGGCGACGAGACCATCACGGGCGGCAACGGCAACGAGGCGCTCGATGGCGGCGCCGGCAACGACACGCTCAAGGGCGGCGCCGGCGACGACAGCCTGTGGGGCGGTGCCGGCAATGACACGCTCGACGGTGGTTCGGGCGATGATGAGGTCTTCGGCGGCATCGGCAACGACGTGATCAAGGCCGGCTCCGGCGTCGATCTGGTCGAAGCCGGCGAAGGCGACGATGTGGTCGATGCCGGTTCCGGCGACGACATCGTGCGTGGTGGCGCCGGCAATGACAGCCTCGACGGCGGCTCGGGCAACGACCGCATCGAAGGCGGCGCTGGCAATGACGTTCTCACCGGCGGTTCCGGGCTGGACGTCTTCGTCTTCGCCGCGGGCTTCGGCAAGGACACGGTCACCGATTTCCGCACCACCGGCACGAGCGCCGACGTGCTGGAATTCGCCACCGACATCTTTGCCGATTTCGACGACGCGATGGCTGCCGCCACACAGGTCGGCAGCGACACGGTGTTCACGATCGATGCCGACACGACCCTGACGCTGAAGAGCATCGCGCTCGCCAGCCTCGCGCAGAACGATTTCCACTTCGTCTGAGCCTGAAAGCCGACAGGCTCTCACCCAGGGAGGCGGGGCGCCGGGCATGGCGCCCCGTTTCCACACTGTCTCGCCTGCAGCCGTGGTCAGATCCGTTCGGGCGGCACATCGCCCTGGCACTTTTTCAGATTTCGGCGCGCTCGCGCTTGACCGAAAGCCGCCTTGGCATCGAGCCCAGGCGGCCGACCAGCGCATGTCCCTTGGGAACGATCAAACCCGGCCGCAGCCGGCGCGGGCCGAACGACATGGCCGCGCGTTCCCGCAATGAGCCGGCAACGCCGCGCAGCGGGATCAGCGCCGGTGTGTCGGGCGCCAGAATCAGATGGCGCTCGACGGCCTGAGCCCAATGCGCCTGCGGCACATCGCCTGCCTCGAGCAGGAAGAGCCAGTCGCCGCGCGCCTCCGCAGCCCCGCAGTGCCAGCCTTCCGCACCGCCGGCACGCAGATAGCTCGCGCCGGTCGCATCCGCCAGGCGCTCGACATCGGGCTTGCCGATCCCATCGACGACGACGGCATGGCCCAAAAATCCGTCCGCAACGGCCGGGATGAGGACGGAAAAGGTTGCGGCAAGCGCCTCGACCGAGCCGCCGACGCGGATGACCGCTGTAAGCATGGCTCTTCCTTATGGCGCAATGCAGCATGTCGCAATCCAGTCGCTTGCTTTTCGTTCCTGTTATGTTCACATAGACACCCATGAAAAGCGCCGATTCTCGGCGATTTCCAGGGACGGTTTCAGCGCCATGCGTCAGAGCAGACCCGCTTCACCCCCGATTTTGCCCCAGATGCTGAAGCGGCAGGAGAGTGTTCCCATGTCGGTTTCGGCGCCATTGCCGCTGAGCGCCCGGGTGTCGGCGGTCGATCCCGTGGCCTATGCCGGCCACCGCATCGACCCCGAGCGGCGGCGCGGGCGCGGGGCGACGATCAATCCCGGCGGCCGCTTCGAGACCGAACAGCGCATCAGCGAGGATGACGGCTGGGGGTCGCTGGGCGAACTCGCGCCCTTCAAGACCGAGATCGCGGTCGAGAAGGCCCGTACAATCATTACGAAGAATGATTCCCCGGATATTTCCTTCGACCGTTCGATCAACCCCTATCGCGGCTGCGAGCATGGCTGCGTCTACTGCTTCGCGCGGCCGAGCCACGCCTATCTCGGCCTGTCGCCGGGGCTCGATTTCGAGAGCAAGCTGACGGCCAAGCCCGACGCGGCGCTGTTGCTGGAGAAGGAGCTGTCGGCATCCTCCTACCAGCCTCGCACCATTGCGATCGGCACCAACACCGACGCCTATCAGCCGATCGAGAAGAAGCTGCGGATCATGCGCGGCATCCTCGAGGTGCTGGAGCGCTTCAGCCATCCTGTCGGCATCGTCACCAAATCGGCGCTGGTGCAGCGCGACATCGACATTCTCGCCCCGATGGCGGCCAAGGGGCTGGCCAAGGTCGCGATTTCACTGACGACGCTCGACCCCAAGGTCGCGCGCGGCATGGAGCCGCGCGCCGCCT